>NZ_CP012266.1:0-1477022 GCF_001277235.1 Cronobacter dublinensis subsp. dublinensis LMG 23823 | reverse complement strand
CGCGTTTCACCTTGCGCCTTGCCGTTATCCTTGCCTTTGCTGGTATCGTCGCCCTGCTCCTGACGTTTCTCTTCGTCAGCGTTGTTATTGTGATTTTCCGCCATAGTTCAGCAACAGTCCTGTAAGTTAAAAACATCACAAAATACCGTTTACTAAACTTAGGAGCAGTCTATACATTTGCCAGGAAAAACTGACAAATTAGCATTATCTGAGAAAGAGCCCCCACAACAGCGCATAACCCACCACTGCCGACCAGATTAGCAGCGGCAACGAGTAGAGATGAAAGCGCCACCAGATGCGGCGATCGGCAGCCATCCGCAGCGCGATGAGATTGGCAAGCGAACCGGGCAGCAGCCCGAATCCGCCGATGTTAACCGCCCAGGCAAGCAGCGTGGTCGGCGGCACATAGTTAAGCAGCAAAATGGTCGCGGGCACGTTGCTGATAAACTGCGACAGCCCAATGCCGAGCGCGTAAAGCCCCGCCGGCGGCAGCTGCGCGACGTGATGCAGGCTGGCGGTGAGCGCGGGCAGTTGCGTTAGCAGATGCACATCAATAAACATCGCCACGAAGACCAGCAGCAGGCTCCAGTCGATGCTAATCAGCACCCGGCGCGCCAGCAGTAAAAACCCGGCGGCCACAAGCGCCAGTCCCCACAGCGCAAACTCCAGCTCCAGCGCGGTTAAGAACACGATATAGAGCGCGAGACAGCACCAGACCAGGCGCGGCTGCCAGTCGTGCGCTTTATCGTGCGACTGGTAATGCAGCGCTTTCGCCGGGAAGCAAAACCAGCAGAGCACCAGCAGGCTCGCCATCAGCGCCAGCGCGAGCGGCGCCATATGCACAATGAATTCCCCGAACGCGAGACCGGAGCGGCCCCACAGCAAGATATTTTGCGGGTTGCCGATGGGCGTGAGCAGCGAACCGGCGTTCACCGCCAGCGCTTCAAAGATAATGAGGCGGTTAACCGGAATGGCGCAGAGTTTTTTAAGCGTCAGCGTCAGCGGCACCACGATAAAAAGCGCCACGTCGTTGGTTAAAAAGGTCGAGAGAAGCGCGGCGGCGCAGACCAGAAACAGGGCCAGGCTGCGCTCTGTGGTGAAGCGGCGCACAAGGCGGCGGCCCAGCACGTCAAAATAGCCGCTGAGTTCCACGCCTTTCGTCAGCATCATCAGCCCGGCAAGGGTAATAATGGTGCGCCAGTCCACGGCCTGCGGCCACTCGCGCGGCGCGAAAGGCACAAAAAAGCAGAGTATCGCGCCGGTTATCAGTAACAGCTGGAAAAACCGGTCGTGAAGAAAAGGACGCGCGAGGCGACGTAACATGATTATTCAAACCCGTTTTGCTGGCTGAAACGACGAAAGACGGCAAGCGTCTCTTCGCTGACGTGGTGCTCCATCCCTTCAGCATCGCGACGGGCGGTATCGGGGTTAACGCCCAGCGCCAGCAGAAAATTTTCGACAATCTGGTGACGCTCGCGGCTCTGCTGCGCGAGCTTTTCGCCTTCCGGCGTTAAAAATACGCCGCGCCAGGGGATCTGCTCAATCAGGCCGACGGTCGCGAGACGCTTGAGCATTTTAGCGACGGTGGGCTGCGACACGCCAAGACGCGCGGCCATATCCACCTGACGCGCTTCGCCCACCTCGCGAATGAGATCGGAAATCAGCTCGACGTAGTCGTCGATAAGCTCGCGCCGGTGGGCTTCACGCACCTGGCGAAACCCTTCAACATGCTCTTCGACATTGACCAGCTGCGTCACTTTCATGCTGCTCTGCTTACCTGCCTGACGGCTCATTTTGCTTCCTCATTACAGTGGCGCGATACGGTTAACGCTGTTTTCGGGCCATTGTAAACCACAGCGGTGCGAGCACAAAAAATTAACGTGTTAGCCATAGCTATACAACATAGCCTGTGCTATATCTGTATGTAATGCGAACAGCCATGCGGTTTTCGGGCTAAGACGCGGAGGTGTGTTATGAACGAAGTAATGAGGTGTATGCGCGTGTTTACTCACTCCCCTTTCCAGGTGCGGCTGCGGCTGCTGAATATGCTGTGCGATATGTTTAACCCGAAACCCCAGCCGGGGCAGGATGAGCACGGGCAGAAATAACCGGCCTGCTGCCCCCGGCGTTTGTCATTTTTTCTTCATTATTCTGCGTTATTCTGAGCCCTGGCGCTCCTCACGTTGGCTTTACCGCTTCTTTTAGCAATATTTGCAGCCTTTCTCGCAAACTAGTTGATATCCCCCCGTTGCTATTATTGCCGCGCGGCTCTATCTTCTTGCAGCCCTGCCCTTACGACGACCCCGAATGCGGATCCCTCTCCCTTCTGGTCCAGCACTCGTCTGGCGGGCGAATACCTTTGACGCCAGGGTTTGCGCATGGCGTTTCGTTGAATCCGTACTATGAATCTAACGCTCAAAAATACTCTTGCTGCACGCGGCATCGCTCTCGATCCGTGGATTGGCTTCTATTTTCTGCAATCGTTATTAATTAATGTCGCTCTGGGTTATGAATTCAGCCTGCTGTACGCCGTCGCGTTTTGCTGCGTGCTGCTGCTGCTGTGGAAAAGCGCGCCGCGCGTACAAAAAGTCCTGCTGGCGGTCTGCACCCTGGTGGCCGGTCTCTATTTCCCGTTCGGCCAGACCTACGGCGCGCCGAACTTCAACACGCTGCTGGCGCTGCACGCCACCAATATGGAAGAGTCGACGGAGCTGCTGACCATTTTCCCCTGGTACAGCTATCTGGTGTCGCTGTTTATTTTTACGCTCGGCATTATCGCGCTGCGCCGCACGCCCGCTGCAGCCCGCCGCTGGCAGCCGTTCGACAGCCTTTGCCTTGCCATAAGCATCGTGAGCTTTTTCGTCACACCGGTGCAGAACCAGCTTTACGGCGGCGTGTTTGCGCTGAAAGACAGCGGCTACCCGGTGTTTCGTTTCGTGAAAGATGTGGTGGTGAATAACCATGAGGTGCTGGATGAACAGCAACGCATGGAGGCGCTATCGAAAATTAAAGATTCGTGGAATGTGCTCGCGGTCGCGCCGAAATATCACACCTATGTGGTGGTGATCGGCGAAAGCGTGCGCCGCGACGCGGTGGGCGCCTTCGGCGGTCACTGGGATAACAGCCCGTTCGCCAGCCGCGTTAACGGCTATCTCTTTACCGATTACATCGCCGCCAGCGGCTCGACGCAAAAATCGCTCGGCCTGACGCTCAACCGGGTGGTGGATAATCAGCCGCAGTATCAGGATAACTTCGTCACGCTCGCCAACCGCGCCGGTTTCCAGACCTGGTGGTTCTCCAATCAGGGGCAGATTGGCGAATATGACACGGCGATTGCGAGTATCGCCCGACGCGCCGATGAAGTGCAGTTCTTAAAAAGCGGCGATTTCGAGGCGGATAAAAATACCCGCGACGAGGCCCTGCTGAAGATGACCGCCCAGGTGCTGGCGACGCAGCGCCCTCAGCCGCAGCTTATCGTGCTGCATCTGATGGGCTCGCATCCGCAGGCGTGCGATCGCACGCAGGGCAAGTATGAAACCTTCGTGCAGTCGAAAGAGACGTCATGCTACCTCTACAGCATTCGTCAGACCGATGACCTGTTAAGTCAGCTCTACCAGCAGCTGCAAAACAGCGGTCAGAGCTTCTCGCTGGTCTATTTCTCCGACCACGGCCTCGCTTTTAAAGAGCGTGGTAAGGCAGTGCAGTACCTGGCGCATGACGATAAATTCCAGCAAAATTTCCAGGTGCCGTTTATGGTGTTGTCGAGTGACGATAAATCGCACCGCGTGATTAAAGCGCGCCGCTCAGCCAATGATTTCCTGAGCTTTTTTGCGCAGTGGACGGGCATTAAAGTCAAAGAGATAGCGCCGAAATATAAATTTGTATCCGGGCAAAAGGCGGGGCCGGTTTACGTAACCAACTTTAAACTCAATAAGGTGAGCTATGATCACCTGGGTTCCGATCTTTTCGAGACGCGCACGCGCTGAGGCGATACGCAGATAAAAAAAATCCGCCCGTGGGCGGATTTTTTATCACCGGAGTGATTAGAAGCGGTAACCCACGCCTGCGATCCAGGTGCCAACGTCGGTGTTACGGATGCGGCTCTGCTCGTAGGAGAAGTCCAGGGCAACGTCCTGAACCGGGTTGAACTGCAGGCCTGCACCGTAGGAGAAGCCGTAATCGCTGGTATCAGCTTTGTCGCCGTCAGCGGTAGCCTGAGCTTTACCGTAGCCAACACCCACTACGCCGTAGATGCTCGCCCAGTCGTTCAGACGGTAAGCCGGACCTGCGGTGATGCCGTAGTACTGGCCTTTGTTGTAGATGCCGTCTTCGGTGCGATCTTTTTCGGTGTAAGTAAAGGAGCTGATCACGCCCAGCGGGTTGGTGTCGTCGAACTCATAGCGGTATTTCAGGTTGAAACCGTTCATTTTGTTCATCACGCCCTGCGCGTCGCTCTGAGCGTAGCCACCGGTAACGGTAGCGGTGCCAGCAACAGCAGAACCTGCGGAAACGGCCAGAACACAAGCCAGTGCTGAAAGACATGCAATTTTTTTCATAACCACCTCAAATGTGCTTCAAGTAAGTCCTAAGATTTAAATATATCAAAACCCAGCAGGAAACTCTTTGTTGTTCACGTTGTCTAACCCAGTCTTTCCTGTAACAGAACGTTTCCGCCTGCGTCTATCCTGCTAAAAACACTGGATTTTAACGGGCGGCAAAGATTATGGCCTCTGCCAGCGCGCACCTGCATCCGGATAATTCCTAAACGCGACTGCGCGTTTTTTGCGCTAACCCTCGTATGATAACCGCAATTCCCGGTGCGTTTTTCAATGATTGCTCAACCACCCGGCAGGTAAATACAGTAAGCTATCGCGTTTACTTATCGTTAACTTTTGCAGGTGCGCAGGATGCCGACGTTATCCCGTAAAACTCCCCTCTGGCTGCCCGTGGTGGTGCTGATCATCGCCATGACCTCTATTCAAAGCGGCGCGTCGCTCGCCAAATCCCTCTTCCCGCTGGTGGGCGCGCCCGGCGTGACCGCGCTACGTCTGGCGCTCGGCACGCTTATTCTGGCCGTGGTATTTAAGCCCTGGCGGCTGCGCTTTACCCGCAGCCAGCGGATGCCGCTGCTGGTTTACGGGCTGGCGCTTGGCGCGATGAACTATCTCTTTTATTTGTCGATTCGCACCGTGCCGCTCGGCATCGCCGTCGCGCTGGAGTTTACCGGCCCGCTCGCGGTGGCGCTGTTCGGCTCGCGCCGTCCGGTGGATTTCCTCTGGGTCATCCTCGCCGTGCTGGGGTTGTGGTTCCTGCTGCCGCTCGGCCAGGACGTTACGCATGTCGATCCGTTCGGCGCCGCCTGCGCGCTGGGCGCGGGTGCCTGCTGGGCGGTCTATATTATCGCCGGACAAAAAGCGGGGGCGGAGCACGGCCCGGCAACCGTCGCGCTCGGCTCGTTCATTGCCGCGATAGTTTTTGTGCCCATCGGCGCGATTGCTGCGGGCGAGGCGCTCTGGCACTGGTCGGTATTGCCGCTCGGTCTTGGCATCGCCGTGCTTTCTACCGCGTTGCCCTATTCGCTGGAGATGACCGCGCTTACGCGTCTGCCCACCCGAACATTCGGCACGCTAATGAGTATGGAGCCTGCGCTTGCCGCCTTTTCCGGCATGCTGTTTCTTGGCGAAACGCTGTCGCTCGTGCAGTGGCTGGCATTGCTGTCGATTATCATCGCCTCCATCGGCTCGACGCTGACGCTCAGACGTGAAACGCAGTTAAAAAGCCTCGACATTGATTAAGCCTTATTACTATTTCCCGGCACGGTTGATACCGTGCCAGAATATTTATTCCCTGCCAGTTTCAGATATTTCCGCGTTGCGACGCATTCTCTTTTAAAATAACCGCGCGGGCCGTTCTTCCTGACAAAAGTGTTAATTTACGCGCTATAAAAATACTTACAAAATTAGCCATACCCTTGTTCATAAAGACTTTTATGATGCAACTCACCCTTCGCTATTAATCTGATAGGCACAGCCCCGGCAGCAAACTTCAGACCCGGTGCTATACTTAATTCCGTAATTTCCTGGGACACAATCATCAAGAGGATATGAAATTATGGGTACCGCTAAACTGGTTAAAACAAAGGCTTCCGACCTGCTCTACACCCGCAACGATGTAGCAGACAGCGACAAAAAGGCCACCATCGAGCTGCTGAACCGCCAGGTGGTTAATTTCATTGACTTGTCGCTGATTACTAAACAGGCGCACTGGAACATGCGCGGCGCGAACTTCATTGGCGTGCATGAAATGCTGGACGGTTTCCGTACCGCACTCACCGGCCACATGGACACCATCGCTGAACGTGCCGTACAGCTTGGCGGCGTAGCGCTTGGCACCACGCAGGTGATCAACAGCAAAACGCCGCTGAAAAGCTACCCGCTCGATATCCACAGCGTTCAGGAGCATCTGAAAGCGCTGGCGGATCGCTACGCTGTCGTGGCTAACGATGTGCGTAAAGCTATCAGTGAAACCACCGACGAAGACACTGCGGATATCTTCACCGCCGCGTCCCGCGACCTGGATAAATTCCTGTGGTTTATCGAGTCGAACATCGAATAAGCGGCTTACGTACCAGACGCTTTACTTATCAGGCCCTCTCCTCCCCGGAGGGGGCTTTGCACTAAAACAGGGCACCTCATCCCTCTTTCTCCCCGCAAACGTTATCTCTTTGTAATAATTCCCTCACACAATCGTTAATGAAAGATTGTTTTATCACCGGTTTTCAGGCTAAAAAGGCTATTCACCCGACTGCTGAGCGTAACGCACTGTTTTGGTGCTCCATGGTGGTGCATTACTGTGGAAAAAGCGCGCAAATTGTGCAAACGGACTTTTGTCTTGCCTTTGAAAACAGCGGGTTGTAAAACTGGCATGATTTTTTCATGCAGCGCTACGTTCTTATCGGGGATCGCCCCGCGGATAAATAAAGGAAATGCTATGAAGTCTGTTTTTAAAGTTTCCCTGGCAGCCCTGACTCTGGCCTTTGCGGTCTCTTCTCAGGCGGCGGATAAGCTGGTTGTAGCAACCGACACCGCGTTTGTTCCCTTCGAATTTAAACAAGGCGATAAGTATGTCGGCTTCGACGTCGACCTGTGGGCCGCTATCGCGAAAGAGCTGAAGCTCGACTACACCTTAAAACCGATGGATTTCAGCGGCATTATTCCGGCGCTGCAAACCAAAAACGTTGATCTGGCGCTGGCTGGCATCACCATCACTGATGAACGTAAAAAAGCCATCGATTTCTCCGACGGCTACTACAACAGCGGCCTGCTGGTGATGGTAAAAGCGAACAACAACGACGTGAAAAGCGTGAAGGATCTCGACGGTAAAGTCGTCGCGGTGAAGAGCGGCACCGGCTCGGTGGATTACGCAAAAGCGAACATCAAAACTAAAGATCTGCGCCAGTTCCCGAACATCGACAACGCGTACATGGAGCTTGGCACCAACCGTGCTGACGCTGTGCTGCACGACACGCCGAACATCCTGTACTTCATCAAAACCGCAGGCAACGGCCAGTTCAAAGCGGTAGGCGACTCTCTGGCGGGCCAGCAGTACGGTATCGCGTTCCCGAAAGGCAGCGACGACCTGCGCACGAAAGTGAACGGCGCGCTGAAAACCCTGAAAGAGAACGGCACCTATAACGAAATCTACAAAAAATGGTTCGGCACTGAGCCAAAATAATAATTCTTATTAAGCAGTTAACACCTGTCAGGGGCGGCCTTCGCCCCTGCTATTTTTGAACCACGGTAACACAGGAAATCATCATGCAGTTTGACTGGAGCGCCATCTGGCCTGCCATTCCCCTCTTGCTTGAAGGCGCCAAAATGACCTTGTGGATTTCGGTCCTCGGTCTGGTCGGCGGTCTGATAATCGGTCTGGTGGCCGGTTTCGCCCGCTCGTTTGGCGGCTGGATTGCCAATCACATCGCGCTGGTTTTTATCGAAATCATCCGCGGCACCCCGATTGTGGTGCAGGTGATGTTTATCTACTTCGCCCTGCCGATGGCGTTTAACGATTTACGCATCGACCCGTTCACCGCGGCGGTGGTCACCATCATGATCAACTCCGGCGCGTATATCGCGGAAATCACCCGCGGCGCGGTGCTCTCTATCCACAAAGGCTTTCGCGAAGCGGGCCTGGCGCTGGGGCTGTCGACCCGTGAAACCATCCGCCACGTGATCCTGCCGCTGGCGCTGCGTCGTATGCTGCCACCGCTCGGCAACCAGTGGATCATCAGCATTAAAGACACCTCGCTGTTTATCGTTATCGGCGTCGCCGAGCTGACCCGTCAGGGCCAGGAGATCATCGCGGGCAACTTCCGCGCGCTTGAGATCTGGAGCGCCGTTGCGGTGATTTATCTGATCATTACTCTCGTTCTGAGCTTTGTTCTGCGTCGTCTGGAAAAAAGGATGAAAATCCTGTGATTGAATTTAAAAACGTCTCCAAGCATTTTGGTCAAACCCAGGTGCTGCACAATATCGATTTAAAGATTAACCAGGGCGAAGTCGTCGTGATTATCGGGCCGTCCGGCTCCGGGAAATCGACGCTGCTGCGCTGCATCAACAAGCTGGAAGACATCACCAGCGGCGATCTGATTGTCGATGGCCTGAAAGTGAACGATCCGAAAGTCGATGAGCGCCTGATCCGCCAGGAAGCGGGCATGGTGTTCCAGCAGTTTTACCTCTTCCCGCACCTGACGGCGCTGGAAAACGTGATGTTCGGGCCGATTCGCGTACGCGGTGCCAGCAAAGCAGAAGCGGAAAAGCTGGCGAAGGAGCTGCTGGCGAAAGTGGGGCTTGCCGAGCGCGGCCATCACTATCCGTCCGAGCTTTCCGGCGGCCAGCAGCAGCGCGTGGCGATTGCCCGCGCGCTGGCGGTGAAGCCGAAGATGATGCTGTTTGATGAGCCGACCTCCGCGCTTGACCCGGAGCTGCGTCACGAGGTGTTAAAAGTGATGCAGGATCTGGCGGAGGAAGGCATGACGATGGTTATCGTGACCCATGAAATCGGCTTTGCCGAGAAAGTGGCCTCGCGCCTGATCTTTATCGACAAAGGCCGCATCGCCGAAGATGGCAACCCGCAGGCGCTGATCGAGAACCCGCCAAGCCCGCGCTTGCAGGAGTTTTTGCAGCACGTCTCGTAAGGCTCAGCCCTGTGCAAACCCTCTCCCCGGAGAGGGTTTTTTATTGGCGTCGCGGTGGGGTTATCGCCTTTCAGGCGGGTGCGCTAACGCTTACCCGTCCTCGCAGTGGTAGGGCCGGTAAGCGAAGCGCCCCCTACCATTTTCCCGCATCCATGCCCCCGCCACCCTTTTCCCGCCCCATGCCCTGCGCCGCGTTGATGGTGAACCCGTGGGCTCTGAATCCAACGGTTACATTAAACCCACTCAGGAATACTCCCCTTTTCCGGGCTTCGCTTATCCGGGCACTATACTTACCTCTTTGTGTCACTTTCTCATCTGGAGGAGACCGTGCCGTGGATTTTGCTACTGCTCGTCAGCCTGTTTAGCGTTCCAACCCAGGCGGTGAGCCTGCCCGCCGCGGCGGTTGCCGCCTCGACCACACAAAAAAGCGAGGCGCCACCCGCAGAGCCTGACGCGCAGACAAAGAAAGCGGCTTACGCGGCGCTCGCGGACGTGCTGGAAAACGACGCTTCCCGCAAAGCCCTCATCGAGCAACTGCGGCAGGCCGCCGCCACGCCCGCAGACCAGCCCACGCCCGTCATTAAACCGCCGGTCGCCGAGGAAGAAGATAAAACCGTACTGGAGAACGTCACCGAAGTGACGCGCCACTACGGCGGCGAACTTGCCGGACGTTTCGCGCAGCTGCACCGCAACATTACCAGCGCGCCGCATAAAGTCTTTAATGAGAAAACCTTCTTCAACGCGCTGACGCACTTCACCCTGCTCGCGGTCTCGGTGTTCCTGTTTTACTTCGCGGTGCGCGCCTGCGCCATTCCGCTGTATCGCAAAATGGGCCAGTGGGGACGGCGTAAAAACATCAACCGCGCAAGCTGGGTACAGTTGCCGCTGATGATCATTCTCGCGTTTATTATCGACCTCGCGCTGCTGGCCCTGACGCTGTTTGTCGGCCAGATGACCATTGAGATGATGAGCGCGGGCAGCCGCACCATTGCCCGCCAGCAGGGGCTGTTCCTCAACGCCTTCGCGCTTATCGAGTTCTTTAAGGCCATTCTGCGGCTTATCTTCTCCCCGCGCTTCCCGTCGCTGCGCCCCTTTGTCATCAGCGACGCGAGCGCGCGTTACTGGCATCTGCGCTTAAGCGGGCTCAGCAGCCTGATAGGCTATGGCCTGCTGGTGGCGGTGCCGATTATCTCCGCCCAGGTCAACGTGCAGGTTGGCGCGCTGGCGAACGTCATTATTATGCTGACCATGACCGGCTGGGCGCTGTATCTGATTTACCACAACAAGCGCACCATCACCGCCGGGCTGACGCGCCTTGCGGACCGTTCGCTCGCCTTCTTCAGCCTGTTTATCCGCGCCTTTGCGCTGGTCTGGCACTGGCTCGCGAGCGCCTACTTCATCGTGCTGTTTTTCTTCTCGCTCTTTGATCCGGGCAACAGTCTGAAGTTTATGATGGGCGCGTCGTTAAAAACGCTCGCCATCGTCAGCGTCGCGGCGTTTATCTGCGGCGTCTTCACCCGCTGGCTGAGTAAAACCATCACGCTCTCCCCGCCGGTGCAGCGCAACTACCCGGAGCTGCAAAAGCGCCTCAATGGCTGGATTTCGGTGTCGCTGAAACTGGCGCGCATTCTTACGGTGTGCGTGTCGGTCATGTTGCTGATGAACGCCTGGGGGCTGTTTGATTTCTGGGCCTGGCTCACCGTGGGCGCGGGCGAGAAAACCGTGGATATCCTGATTCGCATCTCGCTTATCCTGTTCTTCTCCGCCGTCGGCTGGACGGTGCTGGCAAGCCTGATTGAGAGCCGCCTCGCGTCTGATATCCACGGCCGCCCGATGCCGAGCGCGCGCACCCGTACGCTGCTGACGCTGTTTCGCAACGCGTTGGCGGTCATTATCAGCACCATCACGGTGATGATTGTGCTCTCGGAGATAGGCGTGAATATCGCGCCGCTGCTGGCGGGCGCTGGCGCGCTGGGCCTTGCGGTGTCGTTCGGCTCACAAACACTGGTGAAAGACATCATCACCGGCATTTTTATTCAGTTTGAAAATGGTATGAACACCGGCGATCTGGTGACGATAGGCCCCCTGACCGGCACCGTGGAGCGCATGTCGATCCGCTCGGTGGGCGTGCGTCAGGATACCGGCGCGTACCACATCATTCCGTGGTCATCGATAACGACCTTCGCCAACTTCGTGCGCGGCATCGGCTCTTTTGTGGCGAACTATGACGTCGACCGCTTTGAGGATACCGATAAAGCCAACCGCGCGCTGCGTGCCGCCGTGGACGAACTGATGGAGCAGGAAGATATCCGGATGCTGGTGATAGGCGAGCCGAACGTGGTGGGGATTGTGGGGCTGACCAATACCGCCTTTACAATCCGCGTTACCTTCACCACCCAGCCGCTGAAGCAATGGACGGTGCGTTTCGCGCTCGACGGCATGGTGAAAAAACACTTCGATCTGGCAGGCATTCGCCCGCCGGTGCAGACGGTGCAGGTGATGCAGCCGGTGCCGGATGTCGCGGCCGCCGCCGAGGCGCAGGTGGCCGCAGGCGGCGCGCTGCCGCCCGCCAACCCTACGGTGTGATCACCGCGGGCGGTTCTGGGCCCAGCGTTCGCGCTGGGCCGTATCCATAAAGCTCCAGGCGATAAACCGGCTCTGCTTCTGGCCCTGGGCCATCTCTTTTTTGACCACTTTCACCGCGCCCGCCTGTTCAAGCGCCCGGTAAAGCTGCGGCAGGTTATCGCCCTTCGACACCAGCGTGGTAAACCACAGCACCTGGCGGGCGAACAACTTGCTCTCGTCAATCATTCGGGTGATAAAGCCGACTTCGCCGCCCTCGCACCACAGCTCCTGCTGCTGGCCGCCGAAATTGAGCCCGCTGTCAGCCGCAAGCCCTAGATTGCGGCGTTTGCGCGCGTTACCGGCGCTGGCAGCGTCGGCCGAATCGTGGAACGGCGGGTTGCAGAGCGTGGCGTCGTAGCGCTCATTCTTATGAATAACGCCGTTGAAAATCGCGTCAGGGGTTTTCTGGCGGCGCAGGCGGACGGCACGATTCAGACCTGGGTTGGCGTCGATAATCGCGCTCGCGCTGCGGATAGCCTCTTCGCTGGTGTCGGTGCCGGTAAACCGCCAGCCGTACTCATGCTGGCCTATCAGCGGATAAATGCAGTTGGCCCCGACGCCGATATCCAGCACGCTCGCCTGCGCAGGCACCGCGCCGCCGTTGCCCTCGGCCAGCAGATCCGCCAGATGATGCACGTAGTCCGCGCGGCCCGGCACCGGCGGGCAGAGGAAGCCGTCAGGAATATCCCACTGCTGCACGCCGTAAAAGTGCGCCAGCAGCGCCTGGTTGAGGGTTTTCACCGCCAGCGGATCGGCGAAATCGATGGTCGGCTCGCCGGCAGGCGAGAGACGAACATAGGCGCCAAGCGCCGGACAGCGCTGGGTCAGCGCGTCGAAATCATAGCGGCTGTGGTGGCGGTTACGTGGGTGCAGGCCCGGTTTGCGGTTCATCGGCTTCCTCCTGTGTGGGCGCGTACAATACCCGCTGACCCGCCCACGGTAAATAAGCGCGGCAAAATTTACCGCGACGGCTATGATAGTTTTTTTGCCCAGGGAGACCGCCATGCACTACTACTATGAACCGGCTCGCGGCCACGGTTTGCCGCACGATCCGCTGAACGCCATCATCGGCCCGCGCCCTATCGGCTGGATAGCCTCGCAGGACGCAGAAGGCCGCCGCAATCTCGCGCCCTACAGCTTTTTTAACTGCTTTAACTATCGCCCGCCGATTATCGGTTTTTCCAGCAACGGCTGGAAAGACAGCGTGAGCAATATCGCCGACACCAAAGAATTCGTCTGGAACCTCGCCACGCGCGGTCTGGCGGTGGCGATGAATGAAACCTCCGCCTCCCTGCCCCACGGCGAAGATGAGTTTATGCGCGCGGGCCTGACCGCCGCGCCATCGCGGGTGGTGAGCGCGCCGCGCGTCGCCGAAAGCCCGGTTAACTTTGAGTGCCGCCTCACGCAATGTATTCAGCTAACGGCCGCCAGCGGCGCGCTGATTGACACCTGGCTGGTGTTAGGCGAAGTGGTGGCCGTGCATATTGACGAGTCGCTGCTGGAAGACGGCATCTACCAGACCGCGAAAGCGCAGCCCATCCTGCGCGCGGGCGGGCCAAGCGCCTACTACGGCATCGATGAATCGCAACGTTTTGATCTGATTCGCCCGGACGCCCGTTAACGTCTCATTATGCCCGCCACGGCGGGCTCTCTCCCGGCAGGCCGCCCCCTTTTTTGCTATAATTACCCCTGTGTTTAACCATTCAGGAGGTCCCTATGGCTTCAGGTTGGGCAAACGACGGCGCGGTTCAGGATCAGATTGACAGCACCGTTGAAGACGCCGTGGCGCGGGCGCGACGCGACCTGCCGACAGGCGAAAGTCTGGAATTCTGCGAGATGTGCGATGAGCCTATCCCCGAGGCGCGCCGCAAGGCGATTCCTGGCGTGCGCCTGTGCGTGAACTGCCAGCAGAAAGAGGATGAGCACCGCCAGCGTTACTCTCTCTATAACCGCCGCGGCTCCAAAGACAGCCAGCTACGCTAGCACGCTTCCCCCCATACACGCTTTTACCGTTTCGATGTGTCGTTTTGTGCCCTTAAAAAACGGGACGGTAAGGGCCTGTAAAGAAGCGTGGGCCGAAGCTTTTATCTCATTTAAATTCAAACGCTTATATTACATTCAAATTTTTAGAATAAGGCTGTCAATTCTCTTCGGTTTTATATTCTGCCGCTGAATGTGACAATCATCACATCAACGGAACAAACCGTATTTAACAGAACAAACTGCGAGAGAATCACTATGAAAGCCATCAAATATGCTGTAGCCGCCCTTACTCTTTCCGCCTTCTCCTTTGCCGCCGGTGCGGCAGAGCAGGTCAGCCCGGCGCAGGCGCAGGGCCTGAACAAAATCGGCGTCGTATCCGTGCAGGGCGCACGTACCCTTGACGAGCTGAACGACAGCCTGGCGGCCAAAGCCGACGCGGCAGGGGCGAAGGCATACAGCATCACCTCGGCACGCACCAGCGATCTGGCAAGCGGCACCGCGGTTATCTATAACTGATTGCCCTGCGCCACTCACGACCCTCATTACCCTTAATTGACCCTTTGTTACCCTTTTTGCCCGCGGCGGATGCTGCGGGCTTTTTTATGTCAAAACGTCTGCGCAATGCGGTCCAGCGCCGCCGGAATATCCGCTGCTTCGCCGCTTGCGACCAGCACGCACGCCATCTGGGTTTTCAGCGATTCCGGCACCGGTTCAAGCCCGGAGAGGCAGCGCTCAGTCCAGCGGGCGGTCACTTCCGGATCCTTCGCCTCCGGCAGTGCTATCGGCACAGACGCTGCCTCACTCTGGCGCTCCACCAGAATACGCATCGTCTGATCTTCAATCAGCGCGATTTGCGGACACCGTTGCGGGTTCGCGTACACCTCGCCTTCTGTACCGTGCATCAACAACCCGCGCCCGCCGATATCCATAAAAAACTGCCCCACCCGGGTGACATATTCCGGGTGCGAGACGCTGGAAAGCCGCAGCGCCTCGGCTTCGCCAAACGGCGTCGCCAGCTTGGCAAGCGTATGGGCACTATTGCGCACCCCAAGCCGCCAGCGCATCGCCAGCTGGTTTTCGAGCGGCGGACAGAGCGCGCCGACGGGAACATACACCGGGTCGCGCCCGTCCAGCTTCGCCTGCGCCTGGCCCGCGAGCCGCGTCGGCGTAATGCCCATCAGCGTGAAGATGGTTTCGGTCAGCACGCGGGTAGGATCGTCGCTCACGCCGTGAACCAGCACCGGAAAGCCGAGGCGGCTTAGCAGCAGCGCCAGCAGCGGTGTCAGGTTGGCCTGCTTGCGCGCGCCGTTGTAACTGGGGATAACAATCGGCAGCGGTTTCGCGACGGGCGGCGTCAGACGCACGGTGTGCTGCTGCATCGCGTCGTAAAAACCGCGCAGCTCCTCTTCGCTTTCGCCTTTGATTCGCAGCGCTATCAGAATCGCCCCCATCTCCAGCTCCGGCACGTTGCCGTCCAGCATCTGGTTATAGAGCGCCCTGGCCGTTTCGCGGTCCAGAGAGCGGGCGTGATTTTTGCCCCGACCAATCTCTTTGATAATGTTGCGGTAATCCATGCGTAATTCCTCTGTGAGCCTTCATTCACTATAGCCCTGATGAATATTCATCAGAAATGGTTTTTTGTGATGATAGGGTCCCCGCCTCTCACTTTTCCGGCCCGCTTGACCCGAGATGCCCTTAAATCCACAGACGTAACTTATTCAATGCCTGAACAAAACACGGTTTATCAGGAAATACCTTTATTTCATTAAATAAAGCTTTAAGTGTTCATAAATGGATAGACGTATTCATCAAGAGCATATTTCACGTGAATTAATTAGCCCGTGGAATCATCACGGGCCTCACTTTCACTCTGTTATAAGGATCTATGATGAAAAATGTCCTGTTGAGCACGCTGCTCACCGGCATGGCGTGCTGCGCTGGCAGCGCGTTTGCCGCCAGCAACGGCGAGGGTCAGATTAACTTTACCGGCGAGATCCTCGATTCCGCCTGCGAAGTGGTGAACTCGGCCGCAAGCCCGCTTTCCGTCACGCTCGGTAAGGTATCGAAAAGCAGCTTCAGTACCGTCGGCGCCACCTCCGCTCCGACCACCTTTGATATTGAGCTGAAAAACTGCCCGGAGAGCATCACCTCTACCTCGATTACGTTCGGTGGCACAGCGGATGCTAATAATAACGACGTGCTGGCGCTGAAAGCGGAAACGGGTGCTGCCACCGGTATCGGCGTTCAGTTGCTGGATTCCTCGTCACAGCCGCTGAGTCTCTACACCGCCTCGGCGGACTATGCCCTGGCCTCTGGCGCGACCACCAATAAGCTGACCTTTGGCGCGCGTTATATCGCCACCGCCGCGACGGTCACCGCAGGCCTCGCGAATGCGGTCTCCACCTTTACCGTGGTTTATAACTAAATGCTCTGGCGTGAAGATATTACTCATGCTGCACGGGTAATATCTTCGCCTTTCACTTCACCTTCGTGGAAAAAGCAATGCGTAAATATCTACTTATTAGCACGTTATTATTCGCAGCCAGCGCCGCACAGGCGGGCGTGGTTATTGGCGGCACTCGTCTTATTTATCCTGGCGATAAAAAAGAGGCGGCGCTGACAATTACTAATGGCGATGACAATAATTATTTGGTGCAGTCATGGGTCGAAACCGAAAACGGCAGTAAAGCACCTTTTATGATAACTCCGCCGCTGTTTCGTCTCGATGCAAAACAAACGAATACGCTACGGGTCGTTAAATTAAGCGGGACGCTGGCGCAGGATCGTGAATCACTGTTCTGGCTGAACGTGAAATCCATTCCGTCAACCTCTCGTCAGACGCAGGCCAACACGCTGCAAATCGCGGTAAAAACCCGTATCAAGCTCCTTTACCGCCCGGCCACGCTTACCGGAACCCCGGAAGAGACCACCGACAAACTGGTCTGGCGCAAACAGGCCGACACGCTGAGTGTGAGGAACCCGACGCCGTTTTATATGAATTTCCAGAGCATTACCGTCGGCGGGAAAAATATCGACCGCGCCGCTTATGTGGCTCCCGGCGAGACCGCCCGTTTTCACCTGCCTGCCGGTTCAGGCGCTTCATCAGTCGACTGGAAGCTGATTAACGACTACGGCGCGACAGGGGCGGCGCATCATCAGGATCTGTAATTTCATCATCTTTTTCAGATAAATTATTTTTATCCTCCTGGAACCACTATGTCTGCTAATAACATGGGGCGGCAGCCCCGGTTTCGCACGCGTTATCTCGCGTTAATTATTGCCCTGCATTGCATAATGCCGGGAATAATTTGCGGGCAGGCGTGGGCCGAGGATTATTTTAACCCTGCGCTGCTGGAGGTGGATAATCCCGGTATGGAAAAAGCGGATTTATCGTTTTATGAAAAAGGCCCGGGTTTGTCGCCCGGGAAATATTCAGTCGATATTTATATTAATAATGAAAAAAAAGAGACGCAGGAAATTCGTTTTATCGCTGCGACCGACAAAGATGGCGCGCCTGCGCTTCGCCCATGCCTGAGCCTTGCGCGGTTAAAGAGCCTTGGCGTGAAGGTCGAGTCCTACCCGGCGCTTAACGACACCGGGGACTGCGTCAATCTTGAGGCGATCCCCTCCGCTGCGGCCACGCTGGATCTTAATCATCAGGCGTTAATGCTGACACTGCCGCAAACGGCGCTCGTCCAGCGCCCACGCGGCTATGTCGCGCCGGAAGAATTTGATGAGGGCATCACGGCGTTTTTACTCAACTACAGCCTGAGCGGCCAGCAGGATCGCACCGTCTCCTCTGCCGGTCATGACCGGCGCAGCGACTACCTGAGCCTGCGCCCGGGTCTCAACGTGGGTCCCTGGCGGCTGCGCCACTACGCCACGCTGAACCGGGAGCATGACGTAACGGGCGACTCGCAGGAGTTCAACACTGTCTACAGCTACCTTTCGCGCGATCTGGTCGCGCTTAAAAGCCAGTTGATGCTTGGTCAGAGCACATCGCCCGCAGGCGTTTTCGACAGCATCCCTTTTACCGGTGCGCAGCTTGCGTCTGAAGAAGAAATGCTGCCGGACAGCCAGCAGGGTTACGCGCCCGTCGTGCGCGGTATCGCCCACAGTAATGCGCAGGTCGTGGTGCGCCAGCACGGCTATATCATCAGCCAGGTAAGCGTGGCGCCCGGTGCCTTTGCGCTGACCGATCTCTATGCGGCAGGCAATGGCGATCTCGACGTCACGATAAAAGAGTCCGACGGCAGCGAGCAACACACTGTGGTGCCCTATACCTCAGTGCCATTACTACAACGCCAGGGACACCTTAAATACAGCCTGACCGGCGGCAGATACCGCTCCTATGACGACGCCGTCACACCGTCGCCGTTTGTACAGGGCAGCGCTATTTACGGCCTGGCGCACGAACTGACGCTTTACGGTGGCGTGCAATACAGCCCGGTCTACCGCGCGCTGACAGTGGGTGCCGGGAAAAACCTGGGTGAGGTCGGCGCGCTGTCGCTGGATGTCACATCAGCCGCGGCGCGCCTGCCTGATGGCGCGTCTCGCGACGGCCGCGCCTTGCGCGTGCGCTACGGCAAAACGCTCACGGCGACCGGCACGTCGGTTTCTGTCGCTGGTTACCGTTATAACAGCGCCGGGTTTTATTCGATGCAGGACACATTTGATGCCTGGCGGCGTGACGACGTGCCACAGCCGGTCAGCCACCGCCGTAGCCGCGAGGAGGTAAGCGTAAATCAGAACATCGGCGATAACTTCGGGTCGCTGAACCTGAGCCTTGTACGCGAGCGCTACTGGGAGGGTCGTGCGCCGGGCCGTTCGCTGAATCTCGGTTACAACAACAACTGGCAGGGGATCACGTACAGCCTGAATTACAGCGTGGGTGACACTGACCACGGCTCGCAGGCGCGCACCACGCGTGAACGCAGCCTGGCGCTGACCGTTTCCATCCCGCTTGAGCGCTGGCTGCCCAACACCTGGGCGAGCTACAGCCTCAATCACAACCGCGACGGCGTGACCCAGACGCTGGCCCTGAACGGTTCGGCACTGGCGCAAAACAACCTCAACTGGTCCGTTCAGCAAAGCAGAGACGCGAGCGGCGCAGACAGCCGCAGCCTGAACGTCAACTACCGTGGTGCAAAAGGTTCGCTTGGCGGCAGCTACTCGCGCGATCGCTGGCAGCAGACGACGAGCTATAGCCTTCAGGGCGGCGTCGTTATGCATGCGGATGGTGTGACATTCAGCCAGCCGCTTGGCGAAACCGTAGCGCTGGTGAAAGCCCCCGGTGCGAGCGGTACGCGTATCAATAACCAGACCGGCGTAAAAACCGACGGGCGCGGCTACACGGTTGTGCCTTACGTCAGCCCTTATCGCCACAACACGATTGGGCTTAATACCGAAACGCTGCCGGACAATGCCGATATCACCCAGGCGTCGCAGACCGTCACGCCAACGCGCGGCGCGGTGGTGCGGGCAACGTTTGCAACGGAGGTGGGCGCACGGGCGCTCATCCGGCTAAAACGCCCTGATGGCAAACCGGTGCCCTTTGGCGCGACCGTCGTAAAAGCGGGCGAAGACGAGGAATTTATCGTAGGCGAGGACGGCGAGGTCTGGCTGACCGGCCTTTCGCCACAGGGCACGCTGAACGTCAGCTGGGGGGCGCTCGCCACCACGCAGTGCACCGCGGCCTTCCACCTGCCAGCCACTGCGCCTGCGGACACTATTTTAACCCTTTCCGCCCGCTGTCAGTGACGGCGAGACTCAGGAGACCCTATGAAAATGCTACGTTTATTCTGCCTTCTCGCCGCCCTCGTGGGCGGGTGGAGCGTGATTCCTGCGGCGCAGGCCAACTGCAGCACGCCGGATTTACCTCACACCAGTTACTCAAGCGGCGTCGCCGTGAGCGACAATCTGGAAACCGGTGCGGTGATCCCAGGCTCCGAACACCCCGTTGCAATTGATATCAACTGCTACGGGGAATACGACAACGCAATGGTAATCGCCTGTTACACCGGCGGAAAAACCGAAGTGCCTGGCATGCCGGGCGTTTATCAAACCAACATTCCCGGCGTTGGCCTGACGCTTATCAATAAACAGGGGCAGCGGGTGACAGGCACGGGCAGCGATTGCGATTCATCCGGCATGCCGCTTGCGACAATAAAAGCGGTGGGGAATGCCAATATCGCCCAGGCGATAGTGACGCAGGCGCTGGTTAAAATCGCACCCACCATGGGCAGCGGCACGCTGGATAACAACAGTACGCGCTACAGCGTGCTGGTTAAAAGCGCCGCTGAAGGCACAGAGCCGCTGGGTGGGCAGTATCTTTACTATCGCGGCAGTTTTAACAGCCGCTCCATCACCTGTTCTCTCAACACGACGACGCTGACGTTTAACATGGGCGATATCTCTACGTCTCTCTTTTCCGGCCAGTATTCGACCACACCGCCACAGCATCAAGACTTCACGCTGGTATGTGATGATTACGCCTACGTCAATGTGCTGGTGCAGGGCGCAAATGGCAACCTGCGTAATAACGCCGGCGTTATCAGGTTACTGGACGAAGACGGCGCCGCGCTGGGGGTGGGTGTGCAAATGAGGATCAATGACAATATCGCGCCGACCGATGATTACACCATGATGGGCAGCATTGCGCCGGGGGCGTCAGATACCTTTTCCGTCAGCGTGCAATACATGCAGACCGAAGAAATCGTTGTCCCTGGCAAGGCCAACGCGGCGGCAACCATCAGCATTTCCTATAACTGAGGTGGCGGCCATGAAACCCTTCATTTTGCTTTGTATGCTCTGCGCGATGGGCTCCGCTGGCGTGCGGGCAGACCAGGTAACGCTACAGGTCACCGGCACTATCCGCGGGGCGGGATGCGAAGTAGACAGTGCGTCGAAAAATCTCCAAATCGCGCTTGGCGACGCCCCCGCAGGCAGCTTCCAGCAGGCGGGTAAGACGGGCGACTGGATCAATTTCAGCCTCTCTGTCATCAACTGCCCGGCCACGACGACCACGGTCACCGCCACATTCACCGGCGCGAGCGCGCCGACCGACACGCGTTATTACGCCAATACCGGTACCGGCGCAGGTCTGGCGCTGGAGCTCAGTACCGGCGATCACAGCACCACGCTCAGGCCCGGCGCGACCCTTATCAAGCCCGTTAATCCCGATGATCACAGCGCGCCGTTTCCGCTCGCCGCACGTTATGTGGCAACGGGTGAGAAACTCGTGGCTGGCACATTTCAAAGTGCTATTCAGGTGACGTTTACTTACCAGTAGCGCGGCGGCGCGCCGGGGATTTCCGGGGGGAGACGGCTTTCTTCGCCGCGCGCGGCAGGCTTTTGACTTCCGGCGCCTCGGGCTGTTCAATCGCGAACACCGGCAGCGCGTCCAGCAGCCGCTTGCCGTAGGATTTGGTCAGCAGGCGACGGTCGTAAATCACCACCTCGCCCCAGCAGCTGTGGCTGCGGATAAGTCGCCCCACCTGCTGGATAAGGTTGAACGAGGCCGCGGGCAGGCTTTGCACTTCAAACGGATAGCGCTTAAGGCTTTTCAGCCACTCGCCTTCCGTCACGACGACCGGGCTGTCTACGGGCGGAAACGCGATTTTATGGATATGCACCTGACTTAATAATTCGCCTTTGAGATCAAGCCCTTCGGCGAACGACTGTAGCCCTACCAGCACGCTCGCTTCGCCCTGCTCCACCTTTTTACGGTGCAACTCCACCAGCCGGTAGCGCGGCTGATCGCCCTGCACCAGCAGGCCGAGACGCAGATCGGGCACAAAAGACAAAAAGGTCTGCATCGCGCGGTTGCTGGCGAACAGCACCAGCATCCCTTTATGCTCGCCTTTTTTATATTCCTCGCGGAAATAGGCCGCCATCTCGGCGAGGTGCGCCTCTTCATGTTCCATCAGCGGCTCGTGCTTCAGGCGCGGAATGACGATTTTCCCCTGCGCGACATGGTTAAACGGCGAGTCGAGCGCCACGAAGCGGTCGCCCGCTTTGTCGCGCAGGCCGCTCATCTCCTGCAAGCGCGCGAAGCTGTTAAGCGAGCGCAGCGTGGCGGAGGTCACAACGACGTGCGGCACCTGGCGCCAGATAAGCTTTTCGAGCTGATCGCTCACGCGGATCCCGACGCAGTGGAAGTAAATATGCGGCTGCCCTTCGCGGGTTTCGCGCGTCACCCATTTGGACACCGGCGCGCCGGAGGCGTGCGCCAGCGACGCCAGCCGCCAGAGCTTGCTCTGGGCTTCAAAGTGGCCGAGCGCGCGGTTCATCTGCAACAGCGCGCGGTGCAGACGCACAATATCGTGACTGCCGGTTTTCTCGCTGAGATCGTTTAAAAAGAGCTCCGCCAGCCCGCGCAGGTTTTCGGTCAGCTTCGCCAGCCGCTCGCAGATCTCCATCACCTCCTGCGGCAATTCGCCCATCGGGAAGCGGAACTCGCTCTCTTCGCCCGGCGGCAGCAGCAGCCCCACGATGCGGTTCATGGCGGCAATCAGCTCATAGACCTCTTCGCAATGGTTGTTCAGCCGCTCCGGTGTGGCGAGCGGCGGCACGGTTTTCGGGCGGAACTGCTCAAGGCAGGTGGCGACCAGCTTGCAGAAGAGATCGAGCTGCAACCGCGTCCAGGAGGCGCTGATATCGGCGCTCATCTCCAGCGCGTCGCGCGCGACATCCGGCAGGTGATGGCCTTCATCCAGCACCAGCAGCAGGTGTTTCGGCTCCGGCAGCACCGACTCGCTCTCCAGCGCCGCCATCACCAGCGCATGGTTGGCGACCACCACTTCCGCCTCCTGAATCTCACGGCGCGCCACAAAGAACGGGCATTCGCGGTAGTAGTGGCAGTTGCGGTTAAGGCAGCTCGCTTTATCAGTGCTGAGCCGCGCCCAGAGCTTATCGTCAATCGCCTGGTCGGTATGGTCGCGCAGGCCGTCCCATTTGTAGCTGTCGAGATCCGCTTTGAGTTTCGCGCAGCGCTGCTGCTCTTCTTTGCTGTTGGGCGTCAGTTCGTCATCAAGAAACGCCAGCAAATCGCCCTGCGAGGCGCTGTCGGTCGAGAGCGCCGCGAGGTTGCGCGGGCAAACATAGCGCCCGCGGCCAAAGGCGGCGGTAAAACGCAGCTCAGGAATAATTTTGCGCAGCAGCGGCAAATCTTTACTGAAGATCTGATCCTGCAGCGCCACGTTGGCGGTGCTCACCACCAGGGTTTTCTGCTCTTCGCGGGCGATGGCGATGCCGGGAATCAGATAAGAGAGCGTTTTGCCGACACCGGTCGGCGCCTCGATAGCCAGATGCCGTCCGTCATCGCCGCCGAGGGTTTTCGCCACCTCGGCAATCATCTGCCGCTGCGGGGCGCGGGGAATGAAGTCCGGTATCTGCTGCTGGAGCGCCTTATACCAGACGGCGATTTGCGATTTCTGCGCGGCGGTTAATGCCATCGGAAGCCCTGAAACACTGTATAAACAGCCACTATTGTGGCACTTTTCAGGGGGCAGCTGAACCTTTTTTTGCCGGGGCAGCGCGCGGCAAAGCGCCAGGCAGATCACAAATCGTCGTCAGGCAGGAATGAAATCACCGCCGCTTCATTGACCGAATACCAGGCGGGTGTTAGGTTTTTTGATATTGCATTGCGCTTGTTACCGTTCGGCGGGCAAAACCTGAATGCAGCACCAGGACATTCCCTGGTGCCTGTATTTATGTTTTGCCCGTTTTTGCTTTCAGGAGTCGGCGATGATCATTAAGCAAATCCTTAATAATAATGTCGTCAGCGCCGTCGACGAACGCGGCCAGGAAGTCATCGTCACCGGCAGGGGGCTCGGTTTTAATGCCCACGTCGGTGAAGCGGTGGCAATAAGCCAGGTCGAGAAAACCTTTCGTCTGCATGACGACACGGTTTCCGCGCGATTTAAAGTGCTGCTTGATGAAGTACCGGTGGAAATAGTGCAACTCACCGACGATATTGTGGCGCTGGCACGCCAGACGCCGGGCATGAAATTAAGTGAAGGCATCTATGTGACGCTTGCCGATCACCTTTTTTACGCCATTGAGCGTAGCCAGAAAGGCCTTGAGATCGCTAATCCGTTGCAATGGGAAGTGCGTCATTTTTATCAGGACGAATACGCCATCGGGCGGCAGGCGCTGGCGCTGATTGCCGCGCGCACCGGCGTGCTGATGCCGGACAGCGAGGCGTGCAGCATCGCGCTGCATATCGTCAACGCCGGGCTTAACGATCCGAAAGGCAAAATTAACGATATCACCCGGCTGATTTATCAGATCCAGAATATTGTGAAGTACTGGTTCGCCGTCGGCCCGGATGAACAGTCGCTGAATTACCAGCGCTTTATTACCCACGTGAAGTTTTTCGCCCAGCGGGTAATAGAGGGCCAGCGGCTGGAAAACGACGACAGTGAATTATTCGCGATGGTCCAGAAACGGTATAAAAATACTGTCGCATGCGTGGAAGCCATTAGTGACTTTGTGGAAAAAAATTATCGCCACGCCATGACGCATTCTGAAAAACTCTATTTAACGGTGCATATCGACAACGTTATTCATCGTTTAGCGCATTCCCTTTAGGCTTGTTACTGTTCAATCAGGCAAACCCCAGAGGCAGCAACCTGCCGGTGTTTTCACCGGCGACGGTTTAATGAAACCGCAGGGTTTCATTCTGGAGAGGAATAGCCATGAACTACCCGCATACCGCCCGCCAGATAATTGACCATCTCGGCGGCGAGGCGAATATTCTTTCGCTTTACCACTGCATTACCCGCCTGCGTTTCGCGCTGGTGGATCTTAATAAAGTCAACCGCACGGCCCTGGAGAACCTCGACGGCGTGATGGGCGTGAACCTCTCCGGCGATCAGTTTCAGGTGATCATCGGCAACGAGGTCGCCCCGCTCTGCCAGGCCATCCTTGCGCAGTTGCCCAACCTTGATGCGAAAAAAGCGGCCTCACCGCCTAAACGGCGCAACCCGGTTTCCATGGTGCTGGAGGGGCTCGCCGGGATCTTCTCGCCCATTATTCCGGCCATCGCCGGGGCCGGTATCCTCAAGGGCGTCCTGTCGCTCTGCCTCGCGCTCGGCTGGGCGGCGGCCAGTAACCCGACGTACCAAATCCTGATGGCGATAAGCGACGGCGTCTTTTTCTTTATGCCGCTGGTGCTCGCCTTCAGCGCCGGGAACAAGTTCGGCGCTAACCCTTATGTGGCTGTCGCCCTCGCCGCCACGCTGTTTCACCCTACCCTCACCACGCTCCTGAAATCGGGCGCGCCGGTCGCGTTTCTCGGCGTGCCGGTCGCCAGCGTCTCGTACGCCTCGTCGGTGATCCCGATTCTGCTGGCGGTGCTGCTGTTAAGTTACGTTGAGCGCTTTATCGACCGTGTGATGCCTGCCGCGCTGAAAACCATGTTCGTGCCGCTGCTGAGCCTTGTTATCGTCGCGCCGGTGACACTTATCGCCATCGGTCCGGCGGGGATTTTCTTTGGCAACGCGCTCTCCGGCGGGATTATCTGGCTGGTGGCGAACATGGGCTGGCTTGCGGGCGTGATCGTCGGCGGCACGCTGTCGCTGATGATCATTACCGGCATGCACTACGTGCTGGTGCCGATCGTGATTAACAACATCAGCCGGCTCGGCTACGACCCGTTCAAAATTCTCTTTTACGTCGCCAACATGGGCCAGGCGGGCGCGGCGTTCGGCGTGTTCCTGCGCGCCCGCAATAAGAAAATCAAGACGCTGGCGCTCTCCACCAGCTTCAGCGCGGCGATGGGCATCACCGAGCCCGCGATGTACGGCATCAATATTCGCTTTAAGCGCCCGTTCGCCGCGGCGCTGATTGGCGGCGCCTGCGGCGGCGCGTTCGCAATGGCGCTCGGCGTAAAAACCTACGCCTTCGCCTTAAGCGGTCTGCCCGGCGTTCCGGCGCTGGTCGGCCCCACGTTCCTCTGGGCGCTGGCGAGCCTCGCCATCGCTTTTTGTACGGCGGCGCTGGTCACGGTCCTCCTGGGCTTTGAAGAGCCCGCAGCCCCCCCCGCGCTGTCGGAGGTCGTGGCGGGGCTAAGCCCCGTGGCGCTCGCCCGCGAGGAGCAACTCTTCGCGCCGGTGAGCGGCCGCCTGACGCCGCTTGCCGCCCTCAGCGACCCGGTCTTCGCCGACGAAATCTTCGGCAAAGGCATCGCCATTATGCCCGAGAGCGGCGAGCTGCTCTCGCCGGTCAACGGGCGCATTGAATCCGTATTCGACAGCAATCACGCCCTGACGCTCAGGAGCGACAACGGCGCCGAGGTGCTGATCCATATCGGCATCGACACCGTAAAGCTCGGCGGCCAGCACTTTACCCGCCACGTGGAGAACGGCCAGTTCGTCGAGGTCGGACAACCGCTGATTAGCTTCGATCTCAGTGCGCTCGCCGCGCTTAACATCGACCCGAGCGTTATCGTCATCGTCACCAATACCGATTGCTACGGCGAGATCAGCCCGCTGAAACAGGGCGACGTGGCAACCCGTGAAGCCTTTCTGAAACTGACCGCTGCGGCGGCTTAAGGGAGAACGCTATGGCCTTTTCAAAACCATTTCCTGAGGATTTCCTGTGGGGCGGCGCGACCGCCGCGAACCAGCTCGAAGGCGCGTGGAACGTCGACGGCAAAGGGTTGTCGGTCTCTGACGTCTACACCTTTGACGTCAGCACGCCGAAAGAACGCTGGCTCGATCAGTGGCTCGGCATGACCCATCGTCAGGTGGCCGAGGCGCAGGATCCGGCCAGCACGAAGTATTACCCCAAGCGCAAGGGCAACGATTTCTATCACCGCTATGAAGAGGATATCGCGCTGTTCGCCGAGATGGGTTTCAAATGCTTTCGCATGTCCATCGCCTGGACGCGCATCTTCCCGCGCGGCGACGAGACCGAACCGAACGAAGCGGGCCTCGCCTTCTACGACCGCGTCTTCGACACGCTTCGAAAACACAACATTGAGCCAATTGTGTCGCTCTCGCACTACGAGATGCCGCTCGCGCTGGTGACCGACTACGGCGGCTGGCCCAATCGCCAGCTGGTGGATTTCTACGTCCGCTTCGCCACCGCCGTTTTCACCCGCTATCGCAAGAAGGTCAAATACTGGATGACCTTCAACGAGATCAACTGCGTGAAGCACCATCCGTACGTTAGCGTCGGCGTGATTGAAGAAAACCATCCGCATCTGGAGCAGGCGAAATATCAGGGCGCGCACCATCAGTTTGTGGCGAGCGCGCTCGCGACCAAAGCGTGCCACGAGATAATCCCCGGCTCGCAGGTGGGCTGCATGATAAGTTACCAGATGCTCTACCCGCACACCTGCCACCCGGACGACTTACAGGCCTGCGAAGAAGAACAGCGCGTCTCGCTGTTTTTCAGCGATGTCCAGGCGCGCGGCTATTACCCGGCCTGGACCGAACGGATGTTCGCCGGGAAGAACGTCCGGCTCGAAAAAGCCGTCGGCGACGACGAGATTTTGCGCCTCTACCCGGTCGATTACGTGTCGTTCAGCTACTACATGTCGAGTACCGTCAGCGCGCACCCGGAGCAGCTGGAAGGCGTCACTGGCAATCTGATTACCGGCGGCATCCGCAACCCGTATCTGCCGCAGAGCGACTGGGGCTGGCAGATTGACCCGCAAGGGCTGCGCCTGGCCTTAAACCAGCTTTACGACCGCTACCAGAAGCCGCTGTTTATCGCCGAAAACGGCCTCGGCGCGCTGGATACCCCCGCGCCGGACGGCTCGATCAACGACGACTACCGCATTGAGTATCTGCGCCAGCATATCGGGCAGATGCAGGAGGCGATTGCCGACGGCGTGAAGCTCTTTGGGTACACCTGGTGGGGGCCGATTGATGTGGTGAGCGCCGGCACCGCGCAGATCTCCAAACGCTACGGTTTTATTTATGTCGACCAGGACGACATGGGCAACGGCACGCAGGCGCGCTCGCGCAAGAAGAGTTTCCACTGGTACAAAAAAGTCATCGCCTCGAACGGCGCGGATCTCAGCGAGTAAGGAGCAGATATGGCAGCATTTCCGGAACACTTTTTATGGGGCGGCGCGATTGCCGCGAATCAGGCCGAAGGGGCGTGGAATGAAGACGGCAAAGGGCCGTCCATCGCTGACGTGGTGCGCGGCGGCATTATCTCCGGCAGGCACGACGCGGCGGTCGATCCGTCACTTTATTACGCAAGCCACGAGGCCATCGATTTTTATCATCGCTATAAAGAAGACGTGGCGCTGTTCGCCGAAATGGGCTTTCAGTGTTTTCGCACCTCGATTGCCTGGTCGCGTATTTTCCCGCGCGGCGATGAGACAGAGCCGAACGAGGCGGGGCTCGCGTTCTATGACGCGCTGTTTGACGAGCTGCTGAAATATGGCATTGAGCCGGTGATTACGCTCTCCCACTACGAAACGCCGCTGGCGCTGTTTGAGGAGTACGGCGGCTGGAAGAACCGCGCGCTTATCGCGTTCTTTACCCGCTACTGCGAGACGGTGTTTCGCCGCTATCAGCATAAGGTCAAATACTGGATGACCTTTAACGAGCTGAACAACATGAACCGCATCCCCTTCGCGACCGGCGCAGTAGCCCCGGACGCGTCGGCGCAGGAGATTTACCAGGCGAACCATCACCAGTTTGTCGCCAATGCGCTTGCCAATAAGCTGTGCCACGAGATTATCCCGCAGGCGAAAATCGGCTGTATGCTGTCGCTCAGCACCGTCTACCCGGCGACCTGCCACCCGGACGACGTGTTCGGGACGTACCAGCTGCGCCGCCGCTCGCTGTTTTATGCCGACGTGATGATGCGCGGCCACTACCCGGCGTACGCCAGGCGGCTGTTTCGCGATAACGGAATTGCGCTGGATATTCACCCCGGCGATACCGAACTGCTGGCGCAATACCCGTCGGATTATCTCGGCTTTAGCTATTATCGCAGCGTACTGCACCGCGCGGGCGCGCAGCTGCGCGTCGATACCGGCGGCGCGATGGGCGATGATAATCCGTATCTGGAGAAGACCGCGTGGGGCTGGCCGATTGACCCGGTCGGGCTGCGGCTGGTGTGCAACGAGCTTAGCGACCGTTACGAGAAGCCGCTGTTTATCGTGGAGAATGGCTACGGCGGCGAGGATATTGCCGATGAACACGGTGAGTTTAACGACGAGGCGCGTATCGCCTATGGCCGCGCGCACATCCAGCAGATGGCCGAAGCGGTGGCGGATGGCTGCGACATCATGGGTTACACCTGGTGGGGGCCTATTGATATCGTCAGCGCCGGCACGGGCGAGATGAAAAAGCGCTACGGGTTTGTTTATGTCGATAAAGACAATGACGGCAACGGCACCCTGGCGCGGCGTAAAAAGCGCAGTTTCGCGTGGTACCAGCAGGTGATCGCAAGCCACGGCGAGCAGCTTTAACACGCCAGGCAGAGATGTAGGGCGGATAAGCGCAGCGCACCCGCCATCTCGTCATCTCTGCGCCATAAAAAAAGGGTGGATAAGCTTACGCTTACCCACCCTGATACGCTGGCGACGTCGGTGAATTACTCCCCGGACGCCTTACGCGGCGCGCGACGGGTGCGCGGCTTCGCGCCTGCCGGACGGTTGCTCTCGCCGCCCGGACGACGCGGACGGTCGCCTGACGGACGATTGCCTTCACCGCCCTGACGACGCGAACGCTCACCTGACGGACGATTACCTTCGCCATCCTGACGACGCGGCTGGCCCTGACTACGACCACCGCCGCCCTGACCACCACGTCCGCCACGACCGCCCTGCCGACCGTTAACGATAGGCTCCGCCGGGATAGACGGGTCTGGCTCGTAGCCCGGGATAGCCATACGCGGAATTTCGCGCTTCAGCACACGTTCGATATCGCGCAGCAGTTTGTGCTCGTCGACGCACACCAGCGAGAGCGCCTCGCCGGTCGCGGCAGCACGCCCGGTACGGCCGATACGGTGAACGTAATCTTCCGGCACGTTCGGCAGCTCATAGTTCACTACGTGCGGCAGCTCTTCGATATCAATACCGCGCGCGGCGATATCGGTCGCCACCAGCACGCGAATGCCGCCGGTTTTGAAGTCCGCCAGCGCGCGGGTACGGGCGCCCTGGCTCTTGTTGCCGTGGATAGCCGCGGCGGTGATGCCGTCTTTGTTCAGCTGCTCGGCAAGATGGTTAGCGCCATGTTTGGTACGGGTAAATACCAGCACCTGCTGCCAGTTGCCATCGCCAATCAGGTAAGAAAGCAGTTCCCGCTTGCGTTTTTTATCAACGAAATGCACATGCTGCGTCACCTGCCCGGAGGCGGTGTTGCGGCGTGCCACGGCCACTTCTTCCGGGTTGCGCAGCAGTTTTTCCGCCAGCGCTTTGATGTCGTCGGAGAAGGTCGCGGAGAACAGCAGGTTCTGACGCTTCGCCGGCAGCTTCGCCAGCACGCGGCGAATGTCGTGAATAAAGCCCATGTCGAGCATGCGGTCGGCTTCGTCGAGCACCAGCACTTCGACCTGGTCGAGTTTCACCGCGTTCTGGTGTTCAAGATCCAGCAGACGGCCAGGGGTGGCGATAAGCACATCCACGCCGCCGCGCAGTTTCATCATCTGCGGGTTGATGCTCACGCCGCCAAATACCACCAGCGAGCGGATATCGAGATATTTGCTGTATTCGCGCACGTTCTCGCCTACCTGGGCTGCCAGTTCGCGCGTCGGGGTCAGGATCAGCGCGCGCACCGGGCGACGGCCCTGCGGGTGCGGCTGACTGGTGGTCAGGCGCTGCAGCAGCGGCAGCGTGAAGCCTGCGGTTTTGCCGGTGCCGGTCTGGGCACTGGCCATCAAATCTTTGCCTGAAAGCACAACCGGAATGGCCTGGCGTTGGATCGGAGTCGGTTCATTGTAACCCTGCTCGGCAATGGCGCGCAGGATCTCAGGGCTTAAGCCCAGTGAATCAAAAGACATAATTATTCCTGACTCGTCCCGACCGCAAAGGGTGTAGTTTCAGGGAGTCTAATGGCCGTCTGGCCGGAGAGGGGACACAAACCACAATGTCGCTAAGAGGCGCAGTGTAACAGTTTTTGTGAGCTACCGCATAAATTCTCGCGTCAGGGCCATGATTGGGGGTTTCATGGCCTCGACAGGCTCACTTTTTAGCCATAAAGTTAATCAATCGATTGATTAATTTTTATGGACCGCATCGATATGTCGCTCGCCACCACGCCGCCCACTTCGCGCGGCGAACAGGCCAAAGAGAAGCTCATCAGCGCCGCCATCAATCAGTTCGGCGAATATGGTCTGCACGCCACCACGCGGGATATTGCCGCCGCCGCCGGGCAGAACATCGCCGCGATCCCTTACTATTTCGGCTCGAAAGAAGATCTCTACATGGCCTCTGCGCAGTGGATAGCCGACTTTATCCATGCGCATTTTGCGCCGCACGCCGCCGCCGCCGAAGCGCTGTTGAACCAGCCGCAGCCCGAAGCGCGCGCGATGCGGGCGCTGATAGACGACGCCTGTCGCCAGATGATCCAACTGATGACCGCCGACGAGACGCTGAGCCTGAGCAAATTTATCTCCCGCGAGCAGCTCTCCCCTTCGCCTGCGTATCAGTTGATCCACGATCAGGTGATAGCGCCGCTGCATCACCACTTTACCCGGCTCATCGCCCGCCTGACCGGCGCGGATCCGCAGGCCACCGACACCGTGCTGCATACCCATGCGCTGATAGGCGAGATCCTCGCGTTTCGTCTCGGGCGCGAGACCATCCTGCTGCGCGCAGGCTGGCAGCAGTTTGACGACGACAAAGCGGCGCAAATCTACCGGGTCGTGTCGCTGCATATCGACTGGATCCTCGCGGGTCTTTCAGGGAGCTTATGTGATGAATAAAAAACGCCTCGTGCTGCTGATACTGCTGGCGGCGGCGATGGTCGCCGGTGTCGCCGGGTGGCGCTGGTATGCGGCCCGCCATACGCCGCTGACGCTTTACGGCAACGTGGATATTCGCACCGTCAATCTCAGTTTCCGCGTGGGCGGCCGTCTGGCGTCGCTTGCTGTAGATGAGGGCGACGCCGTGCGCGCCGGGCAGCCGCTTGGCGAGCTCGACCCGGCCCCGCTGCAAAACGCGCTGCGTCAGGCCGGGGCGAACGTGGCCGCCGCGCGGGCGAAGTATGAGCTCACGGTGGCGGGCTTTCGCGATGAAGAGATTGCGCAGGCCGCCGCCGCGGTGCGTCAGGCGCAGGCCGCTTATGACTACGCGCAGAACTTCTACCAGCGCCAGCAGGGGCTGTGGCGCACTAAAGTGGTCTCCGCCAACGATCTGGAGAACGCCCGCTCCGCGCGCGATCAGGCGCAGGCGCAGCTGAAATCCGCCCAGGATAAGCTCAGCCAGTACCGCGCGGGCAACCGTCCGCAGGAAATCGCCCAGGCCCAGGCGAGCCTTGAACAGGCGCAGGCCCAGCTCGCGCAGGCGCAGCTTGACGCTGAAGACGCGCGCCTCGTCTCGCCCGCCGACGGCACCGTGCTGACGCGCGCCGTCGAGCCGGGCGCGATGCTGAACGCGGGCAGCACCGTTTTTACCCTCTCGCTGACCCGCCCGGTCTGGGTGCGCGCCTATATTGACGAAGCAAACCTCGGCCGCGCCACGCCGGGGCGCGAGCTGCTGCTCTACACCGACAGCCGCCCCGATAAGCCATACCACGGCAAAATCGGCTTTGTGTCGCCGACCGCCGAGTTCACGCCTAAAAGCGTCGAAACCGAAGATCTGCGCACCGATCTGGTCTACCGCCTGCGCATTATCGTCACCGACGCCGACAACGCGCTGCGCCAGGGGATGCCGGTGACGCTACGTTTTCACGACGAGGCCGCGGATGGCAGCCGCTAACGACAGCATCGTGCTTGATGGCCTGGTCAAACGCTTTGCGGGCCTCGCAAAGCCCGCCGTCGCGCCGCTCAGCGTGACGGTTCAGGCTGGCAGCGTTACCGGGCTGGTGGGCCCGGACGGCGCGGGTAAAACCACGCTGATGCGTATTCTCGCGGGGCTAATGCGCCCTGATGAGGGCCGCGTGCGGGTACTGGGGCTTGATCCGATAACCCAGGAAAACGCCCTGCACGCGGTGCTCGGGTACATGCCGCAAAAGTTTGGGCTGTATGAAGATCTCACCGTGCAGGAGAACCTGAACCTGTATGCCGATTTGCGCAGCGTCACCGGGCCTGCGCGCCAGGAGACCTTCGCGCGGCTGCTGGAATTCACCGCGCTCGGCCCGTTTACCGGGCGGCTCGCGGGTAAGCTCTCCGGCGGCATGAAGCAAAAGCTGGGACTCGCCTGTACGCTGGTGGGCCAGCCGAAAGTGCTGCTGCTTGATGAACCGGGCGTCGGGGTCGACCCGATTTCGCGCCGTGAGCTGTGGCAGATGGTGCACGCGCTGGCAGGCGACGGGATGCTTATCCTCTGGAGCACCTCTTATCTCGACGAAGCCGAACAGTGCCGCGAGGTGCTGCTGCTGAACGAAGGCGAACTGTTGTATCAGGGCGCGCCGCAGGCGCTGACCGAAAAAATGGCGGGCCGCAGCCTGCTGCTGCGTCGCAGTGGCGGCGACAACCGCGCCCTGCTGCGCGAGGTGATGCAACTGCCGGGCGTGGGCGACGCCACCATTCAGGGCGCGGCGGTAAGGGTGATAGTAAAAGAAGGCGCTGACGCAGGCCCACTTCATGCCCTGCCCGACACCACGCTGCGCGACACCGCGCCGCGCTTCGAGGATGCGTTTATCGATCTGGCGGGCGGCGCTGCGCTGCGCGAATCACCGCTCGGCGCCATCCTGCATGATATCCCCGGCAGCCGCGACGATGTGGTTATTGAGGCGCGCGAACTCACCAAAACCTTCGGCGATTTTACGGCGACCGATCGGGTGAATTTCACCGTGCGGCGCGGCGAGATTTTTGGCCTGCTGGGGCCGAACGGCGCGGGTAAATCTACCACGTTCAAGATGATGTGCGGCCTGCTGAAGCCGAGCGACGGCCAGGCGCTGGTGCTGGGGCTCGATTTAAAAACCGACTCCGGGAAGGCGCGCCAGCGGCTTGGCTATATGGCGCAGAAATTCTCGCTCTACGGCAACCTGACCGTTGAGCAGAACTTACGCTTTTTCTCCGGCGTCTACGGGCTGCGTGGCCGGGCGCAGCAGGAGAAAATGGCGCGCATGAGCGAGGCGTTCGGGCTTAACAGCATCGCCAGCCAGCCGACGGACGCGCTGCCGCTCGGCTTTAAGCAGCGTCTGGCGCTGGCCTGCGCGCTGATGCACGAGCCGGACATTCTGTTTCTCGACGAACCGACCTCCGGCGTCGATCCGCTGACCCGCCGCGAGTTCTGGCGACATATCAACAGCATGCCGGAAAAAGGGGTGACGGTGATGGTCACCACGCACTTTATGGATGAGGCGGAGTACTGCGACCGCATCGGGCTGGTTTACCACGGCAAGCTTATCGCCAGCGGCACGCCGGATGATTTAAAGCGCCAGGCGGCGCGTGAGCGTGACGACGAACCGACGATGGAAGACGCGTTTATCCGCCTGATTGAAGCATGGGATAAGGAGCATCGACAATGATGAACCTGCGGCGCGCGCGCGCGCTGTGCGTGAAAGAGACGCGCCAGATCTTGCGCGACCCGAGCAGTTGGCTTATTGCGTTCGTCATTCCCCTGCTGCTGCTGTTTATCTTCGGCTATGGCATTAACCTTGACTCCAGCCGCCTGCACGTCGGCGTATTGCTGGAGGAGCGCAGCGAAGAAGCGCTCGATTTCACCCACGCCATTACCGCCTCGCCATTTATCGCGCCTACCATCAGCGACAACCGCCCGCAGCTGATTAGCCTGATGCAGGCCGGGAAAATCCGCGGGCTGGTGGTTATCCCGGTGGATTTCGCCGCGCAAATGGCGCGGCCAGGCGGGCGCGCGCCGATCCAGGTGATCACCGACGGCAGCGAGCCGAACACGGCGAATTTCGTGCGCGGCTATATGGAGGGTATCTGGCAGCTGTGGCAGACCCAGCGCGCGGCGGATCGCGGCGAGACGTTCGAACCGCTGATTGACGTTCAGCTCCGCTACTGGTTTAACCCGGCGGCCATCAGCCAGCACTTTATCATTCCCGGCGCGGTAACCATTATCATGACGGTGATTGGGGCTATCCTCACCTCGCTGGTGGTGGCGCGCGAGTGGGAGCGCGGCACGATGGAGGCGCTGCTCTCAACCGAGGTGACGCGCGGCGAGCTGCTGCTGTGCAAGCTTATCCCCTACTATTTTCTCGGCATGCTGGCGATGTTGCTCTGTATGCTGGTGTCGGTGTTTGTTCTCGGCGTGCCGTACCGCGGCTCGCTGCTGGCGCTGTTTTTTATCTCCAGCCTGTTTCTGCTCAGCACGCTCGGCATGGGGCTTTTGATCTCGACGCTCACCCGCAACCAGTTTAACGCCGCCCAGGTGGCGCTGAACGCGGCGTTTCTGCCCTCGGTGATGCTCTCCGGATTTATCTTCCAGATAGACAGTATGCCCGCCGCGATCCGCGCGGTGACGTATGTCATTCCGGCGCGCTATTTCGTCAGTACGCTGCAAAGCCTGTTTCTCGCAGGCACCCTGCCCGGCGTCCTGCTGGTCAACGTGCTGTTTCTGCTGGTATCCGCCGTGATGTTTATCGGTCTGACGTGGCTTAACACTAAACGTCGGCTCGATTAAGGAGACGCTATGTGGCACCGCTTATGGACGCTTATGCGCAAAGAGTTGCAGTCGTTGCTGCGCGAGCCGCAGACCCGCGCCATTCTGATCCTGCCGGTGGTGTTACAGGTTATCCTGTTTCCGTTCGCCGCGACGCTGGAAGTCACCAACGCCACTATCGCGATTTACAACCAGGATAACGGCGCGCACGCGGTGGAGCTGACCCAGCGTTTCGCCCGCGCCAGCGCTTTCAGCCACGTGAAGGTGCTGAACAGTGAACAGGCGATCACGCCGACGCTTGAGGCCCGGCAGGCGCTGCTGGCTATCCACTTTCCGGCGGATTTCTCCCGCAGGCTGGCCCGCGGCGAACCCGCGACGCTGCAAATCCTGCTCGACGGGCGCAACTCCAACAGCGCCCAGATTGCAGCAAACTACCTGCAACAGATTGTAAAAGATTATCAGGAGGAGCTGCTGGCGGGCCGGGCGAAACCGAACAACAGCGAGCTGGTGGTGCGCAACTGGTATAACCCGAATCTCGACTACAAATGGTTCGTGGTGCCGTCGCTGATTGCGATGATAACGACTATCGGGGTGATGATTGTCACGTCATTATCGGTGGCGCGCGAACGCGAACAGGGCACGCTCGATCAGCTGCTGGTGTCGCCGCTCGCCACCTGGCAGATTTTTGTCGGCAAAGCGGTGCCCGCGCTGATTGTCGCCACGTTCCAGGCGACCATCGTGCTCGGCATCGGGATCTGGGGGTATCAGATCCCCTTCGCCGGATCGCTGGCGCTTTTTTACTTCACCATGGTGATTTACGGGTTATCGCTGGTGGGGTTTGGGCTGCTGATCTCGGCGCTCTGCGCGACGCAGCAGCAGGCGTTTATCGGCGTGTTCGTCTTTATGATGCCTGCGATTTTGCTCTCGGGATATGTGTCGCCAGTGGAGAATATGCCGGTCTGGCTGCAAAACCTGACGTGGATTAACCCGATCCGGCACTTTACCGACATTACCAAAGCGATTTATCTCAAGGACGCCAGCCTGGAGATTATCTGGCGCAGCGTGTGGCCGCTGCTGGTTATCGCGGCCACGACAGGGTTAGCGGCGTATGCCATGTTTCGACGAAAAGTGGGCTGAGTCGCGCTTGCGCTCTTTGACCAGCAGCGAGAGCAGCGCCGGCCCTGCGAAGATCACGACGCCCGCCAGCGCCAGCAGCAGGTTGTTGTGCAGCACGCGGGAGAGCAGCCAGAGCGCAATCAGCGCTGTGCCGAAATACCAGGTGGTGGTGAGCTCTTCTAAAAAGTCGCCCACCTCGCGCCAGAGGCCGTCATGGTGGCGCTGAAACGCCAGCATCAGCAGCACGGTCAGCGCATACAGCGCGCATAACAGCAGGCCGATTTTCACCAGCGTCCCGCTCATCCAGCCCACCACCAGCAGCGCCACGACCACCAGATGCAGCATAATCTGCCAGCAGCTTAAGCCTGTCGCCACGCGAATATATTGTTGCCACTTCATGGCCGCACTCCTGTGGGATTTTTCACTCATTCTTCAGAGTACCCTGGTTTACGGAAAATTCCGTATCCCCGGCGCTTTTTGTGACTGGGACTACACTTTAATGACATCAGGAGAATAAGAAGTGGCTGGGGAAACATGGCAGAAACGACACAGCGATTTTCATTGAAGGTTTTGACTATTAACACCCATAAGGGTTTTACCGCTTTTAACCGACGCTTTATTTTACCGGAGCTGCGCGACGCGGTTCGTACGGTGTCGGCAGATATTGTCTGTCTTCAGGAAGTCATGGGCGCGCATGAAGTTCACCCGCTGCACGTGGAAAACTGGCCGGACACCACCCACTATGAATTTCTTGCCGATACGATGTGGAGCGATTACGCCTACGGCCGTAACGCCGTCTACCCGGAAGGGCATCACGGCAACGCCGTCCTGTCGCGCTACCCGATTGAACATTACGAAAACCGCGACGTCTCGGTGCCCGGCACCGAAAAGCGCGGCGTGCTGCACTGCCGTATTACCCCGCCCGGCTTTCCGAAAGCCATTCATGTGATTTGCGTTCATCTGGGGCTGAAAGAGGTGCACCGCCAGGCCCAGCTCTCGCTACTGGCCGATATGGTTAACAGCCTGCCGGAGGGCGAGCCGGTGGTGGTCGCGGGCGATTTTAACGACTGGCGCCAGCAGGCGAACCGTATTTTGCGCGCCCAGGCGGGGCTTGACGAGGTGTTTACCCGCGCCCACGGAAGACCGGCGCGGACCTTCCCGGTGAGCTTCCCGCTGCTGCGTCTCGACCGGATCTATGTGAAAAACGCCTCTGCGAGCGCGCCGACCGCGCTGCCGCTGCGTAACTGGCGCCATCTTTCCGATCATGCCCCGCTGGCAGTGGAGATCCATCTATGAAAACAAACTGGCGTGACGGCAACCGTATTGAACTGTTAGAGAACGGCGATGAATTTTATCCCGCCGTGTTTGACGCGATAGACAATGCGCGCAGCAAAATCATTCTCGAAACCTTTATCTGGTTCGACGACAACGTCGGGCGTCAGCTGCACGAGGTTATCCTGCGCGCCGCGCAGCGCGGCGTCAGCGTCGAGGTGCTGCTGGACGGCTACGGCTCGCCGGATCTCAGCGATGAGTTCGTCGGCACCCTCACCTCGGCGGGCGTGAAGTTTCGCTATTACGATCCGCGCCCGCGCACGCTGGGCATGCGCACCAATGTGTTCCGCCGTATGCACCGCAAAATCGTGGTGATCGACGGCGAAGTGGCGTTCGTCGGCGGCATTAACTACTCCGCCGAGCATATGAGCGACTACGGACCGGAGGCGAAGCAGGATTATGCGGTGCGCGTCGAAGGCCCGGTGGTGCAGGATATTTATCAGTTCGTCCTGCGCAACCTTGGTGAAGAACAGGTGAGCCGCTGGTGGCAGCGCCACTATCAGCAGGCGGTGGACAACACCATGCCCGGCGAGGCGCAGGCGCTGTTTATCTGGCGCGATAATAACGATCATCGCGACGATATCGAGCGCCATTACCTGAAGATGCTGGCGAACGCCAAAAAAGAGGTGATCATCGCCAACGCCTATTTCTTCCCTGGCTACCGTCTGCTGCACGCCATGCGCAACGCCGCCCGCCGCGGCGTGAAAGTGAAGCTCATCGTGCAGGGTGAGCCGGATATGCCTATCGTTAAGGTAGGCGCCCGCCTGCTCTATAACTATCTGGTGAAGGGCGGCGTTGAGGTCTACGAATATCTGCGCCGTCCGCTGCACGGCAAAGTGGCGCTGATGGACGATCACTGGGCGACGGTGGGCTCCAGCAACCTCGACCCGCTGAGTCTGTCGCTTAATCTGGAGGCGAATCTGATCATTCACGATACGCAGTTCAACCAGACGCTTCGCGACAACCTGACGCGACTCATCCGCGAAGACTGTAAACAGGTGGATGAGAGCATGATGCCAAAGCGCACCTGGTGGAACCTCGCCAAGAGCGTCATCGTGTTCCACTTCCTGCGCCACTTCCCGGCGATGGTGGGCTGGCTGCCCGCCCATACGCCGAAGCTCGCGCAGGTGCCGCCGCCGGTACAACCTGAAATCGAAACCCAGGATCGGGTGGAAACTGAAAATCCAGGAGTGAAGCCCTGATGGCGAAATCGCATCCGAAGTGGCGTCTGACGAAGAAGATCCTGACGTGGCTGTTTTTTATCGCCGTCGTCGTGCTGATTGTGATGTACGCGCAGAGAGTCGACTGGGAAGAGGTGTGGAAGGTTATTAAAAACTATAACCGCACCGCCCTGCTTATCTCGGTGGCGCTGGTTATCGTCAGTTATCTGCTTTACGGCTGTTATGACCTGCTGGGCCGCGCCTACTGCGGGCATAAGCTTGCTAAGCGACAGGTGATGCTGGTGTCGTTCGTTTGTTACGCGTTCAACCTGACGCTCAGCACCTGGGTCGGCGGCGTCGGGATGCGCTACCGGCTTTACTCGCGCCTGGGGCTGCCGGGCAGCACTATCACACGCATTTTCTCGCTGAGTATCACCACCAACTGGCTCGGTTATATCCTGCTGGGCGGCGTGATTTTCACCTTCGGCGTGGTGAAACTGCCTGAGCACTGGTATATCAGCGAGATGACGCTGCGCATTATCGGCATGGTGCTGCTCGCCGTGATTGCGGTTTATATGTGGTTTTGCGCGTTCGCCAAACGCCGCCATGTGACCATCAAAGGCCAGAAGCTGGTGCTGCCGTCGTGGAAATTCGCCATCGCGCAGATGGTGATTTCCAGCGCCAACTGGATGGCGATGGGCGCGATTATCTGGCTGCTGCTGGGCCAGGAGATTAACTATTTCTTCGTGCTGGGCGTGCTGCTGGTGAGCAGTATCGCCGGGGTGATTATCCATATCCCGGCGGGCATCGGCGTGCTGGAGGCGGTGTTTATCGCGCTGCTTGGCGGCGAGCATATCAGCCACGGCGCGATTATCGCCGCGCTGCTTGCCTATCGCATGCTCTATTTCTTCGCCCCGCTGCTGCTGGCTATCGTGTTCTATCTGGTGCTGGAGAGCCGGGCGAAGAAACTCCGCGCCAAAAACGAGAAGCAACTCGCGAAGGCGCAAGGATCCGGCGAGGCGCCAGCGGAGAGCGGCGATTCATCGCTGAAGCTTGCGAAAGAGAAGTGATGGGTGTGCGGGTGACTGGTGGATTTGGGGGGTACTGGTAGGGTTTTGAGTCATGGTGGGTGCGGTGCGCTTACCCACCCTACCCTAATCAACATTAACCTCATCATCACAGGGCGGGTAAGCGCACGCGCACCCGCCATCCTATAGCGCCCATAAAAAACCCTCCGCAGAGGGTTTTTGTTTGATGTAAAGCGCCGTTAGCGGCGGTTGCCGAAAATACGCAACAGCATCAGGAACAGGTTGATAAAATCGAGGTACAGCGTCAGCGCGCCGAGAATCGAATATTTCCGCAGGTTCCCGTGATCACTGACGTCTATCTGCTCGCCCAGGCTTTTCAGCTTCTGGGTGTCATATGCGGTCAGGCCCACAAACACGATAACGCCGATATAGGTCACCGCCCACATCAGGGCCGGGCTTTTAAGCCAGAAGTTCACCAGCGAGGCGATAATCAGCCCGATAAGCGCCATAAACAGAATGTTGCCCCAGCCGCTTAAATCGCGTTTGGTGGTGTAGCCATACAGACTCATCACGCCAAACATTCCCGCCGTCACCACAAACGTGCTGGCGATAGAGGCGTAGGTATACACCAGGAATATCGATGACAGCGTTAAGCCAGTGAGCGCCGAATAGAGCATAAACAGCGCGGTGGCGACCGCCGGGCTGAGCTTGTGCACCAGGCCTGAAAGAATAAATACCAGCGCGAGCTGGGCAATAACCAGCCCGAAGAACACAAACCGGCTGGAGAAAATGTACATCATCAGGTTTTCGTTATTGGCGGAATACCAGGCGACAAACGCGGTCAGTAACAGACCGCAGGTCATCCAGCCATAGACCTGCGCCATAAATGTTTGCAGTCCGGCGCGCGGCTGCACAATGCTTTGACTTGAGCGTGGGAATCGATCCATGACGCTGCCTCACTTATACAGTTAGTTTCGGTTAAACCGTGTAGAGACGCACGGCTCGCGCGTCTCGCCTTCATTAAGCCTGGAACAAATCTCCGGCGATGTCATTACCAGCGCTGCGCCGCCTGCTGATCGCTGTCGCGCGCCTCGACCCAACGGTCGCCGTCCGGCGTGGCTTCGCGCTTCCAGAACGGCGCACGCGTTTTCAGATAATCCATAATAAACTGCGCCGCCTCAAAGGCCTGGCTGCGGTGCGCGCCGGTCACGCCGACAAACACGATTTCATCGCCCGGCCACAGTTCGCCGACGCGGTGAATCACCGACACGCGCTGCAACGGCCAGCGCGCCCGCGCCTCCTCGACTATCTCCGCCAGCGCTTTCTCGGTCATCCCCGGATAGTGCTCCAGCGTCAGCGCACGCACGCTGTCGCCAAGATTATGGTTACGCACTTTGCCGGTAAACGTCACGACCGCGCCATCTTCATCGCACTGCGCGAGCCACTCATATTCCTCACCGACACTGAAATTGTCATGGCCGACGCGGATGCGGGTATCGCTCATCTTAACCTCCGGTCACCGGCGGGAAAAACGCCACCTCGTCGCCGTCGGCGAGCGGGTGATCAAACGGCACCAGCGTCTGGTTGACCGCCGCCAGCAGCTTGCCGGATTCCAGCGCCAGCGCAAAGCGTCCGCCGCGCGCTGCGAGATGCTCTCGCAGCGCCTCGACGGTGGCGAATTCCGCCGCCACACGCTCGGCGTCCACGCCGGTCAGCTCGCGCACCTGCGCGAAAAAGAGCACGTTAATCATGGGCATCCACCTGAAAATCGCCCGACTTGCCGCCGCTTTTTGCCAGCAGCCGCACGGGGCCAATCACCATATCTTTCTGCACCGCTTTACACATGTCATAGATGGTCAGCGCCGCCACCGAGGCTGCCGTCAGCGCCTCCATTTCAACGCCGGTTTTGCCGGTAAGACGACACAGCGACTCAATGCGCACGCGGCTGTGCGCTTCGTCCGCGAACAGCTGCACTTCAACTTTGCTCAGCAGCAGCGGATGGCAGAGCGGGATCAGCTCCCAGGTGCGTTTCGCGGCCTGAATACCCGCAATGCGCGCGGTGGCGAACACGTCGCCTTTGTGATGGCTGCCGTTGACGATCATGGCCAGCGTCTCCGGGCGCATATCGACAAACGCTTCGGCGCGCGCTTCGCGCACCGTTTCCGCCTTGCCGGAGACGTCAACCATATGGGCTTCACCGGCGGCGTTGATGTGGGTCAGTTGCGACATAACTTACTTCTTCAGATGAGGGTGAAAATTACACGGGCGCGTGCGGGCGTCGAGCTGCGGCGCGATGATGTTTTCCCAGGCCGTGCGGCAGGCGCGCGTCGAGCCCGGCATCGCGAAAATCAGGGTGTCGTTGGCGATACCCGCTACCGCGCGTGACTGCATCATGGCGGTGCCTATCTCTTCAAACGAGAGCATACGGAACATTTCGCCGAAGCCTGCAATCTCCCGGTCAAACAGCGGCTGTAGCGCCTCCGGCACCTGATCGCCTGCGGTGAAGCCCGTACCGCCGTTAATCAACACAACCTGTACGTCATCGCTGGCTATCCAGCGCGACACCTCGGCGCGAATGGCGTAGCGGTTCTCTTTGACGATGGCTTTATCGACCACCTGATGCCCGGCCTCAATCGCCGCGTCACGTAAAAAATGTCCGGAGGTGTCGTCTTCTTCGCCACGACGGCTGGAAACGGTAAGGATGGCGACGCGCGCCGGCAGAAACTCTGCGCTGACCTGACTCATAGTGACTCCTTGTACGCGGCGTCAGCCGCCGATGTAGGACAGATTCTGGGTGATGCCGGTATTGCCCTGATGCAGGAAATGGGTTTGCTTTTTACCGCGCAGCGCCTCTTCGATACGCGCCATCAGCGCCGCCTGCTGCCCTTCTTCGGCCAGCAGATCGCGCAGATCCACGCCGCCGTCGCCGAACAGGCACAGATGCAGTTTGCCGACCGACGAGACGCGCAGGCGGTTGCAGCTGGCGCAGAAATCTTTCTCATAGGGCATGATAAGCCCGATTTCACCGTCGTAATCCGGGTGGCAGAAGACCTGCGCCGGGCCGTCGGCGCGGCTGCGCAGCTGGTGGATCCAGCCGCGTTTCAGCAGCTCCTCGCGCAGAGTCGCGCCCGAGATATGGTGCTTGCGAAAGAGTTCGCTGCCCTCGCCCGTTTCCATCAGCTCAATAAAGCGTAGCTGGATGGGGCGGGTTTTGATCCAGTTGAGGAAGGTGTCGAGCTGGTGATGGTTCACATCGCGCATCAGCACGGTGTTGACTTTCACCTTCGCAAAGCCTGCGTCAAACGCGGCGTCGATGCCCGCCATCACCTGGCGGAATTTGTCCTGGCCGGTAATCGCGTGAAACTGGCGGGCGTCGAGGCTGTCGACGCTGACGTTAACCGCCGTGAGCCCGGCCTCGCGCCACTGCGCGACGTCGCGCGCGAGCCGGTAGCCGTTGGTCGTCACGGCAATCTGACGAACAGAGGGGTTTTCACGCACGGCGGCGATGATGTCGCAAAAATCGCGGCGCAGCGACGGCTCACCGCCGGTGAGACGCACTTTTTCCGTGCCGAGCGCCGCGAACGCGCGTGTCACGCGACGGATTTCGTCAAGCGAGAGAAAGCCTTTGTTGGTGACGCCAGCGGGCCTGTAACCCTCCGGCAGACAGTAGGTGCAACGAAAGTTGCAGACGTCAGTCACTGACAGGCGTAAGTAATAGAACTTACGCGCAAACGCATCGGTAAGTTGAGAAGCCATGTACACCTTTCCAATTCGGGAGATGCAGTCATTTCTTCCTGCACCCTGGTGGCGTTTCGCCACGGCCAGAGCGCCATATTTTATTGAAAACGTAGGCGCAAAGGCTTGAGTGTCATATTCAGGTTATTAAACCTGCCAGCCGCGATAGTAGCGCGTTACGGCCTGTTTCGCCACGCGCGATTTCGCTATATAAATTGATATATAACGGCGTTATTTCCGTTACGCGCACCAGAATACGTAAAAACCCCGCTTTCACTTTGATGTGTGTCATTTTCAGCGCCAGCAGATCGTTTTTCTGGCGTTTTTCAGCTACCGTAGGCGGATTGATATAATAAGGATTAGGTATGCGCAATCGCACGTTTGCGGATCTCGACCGGGTGGTAGCGCTCGGCGGCGGTCACGGTTTAGGACGCGTTATGTCCTCGCTCTCTTCTCTGGGTTCACGCCTGACAGGCATTGTCACCACGACCGATAACGGCGGCTCGACGGGCCGTATCCGACGCTCGGAAGGCGGCATCGCCTGGGGCGATATGCGCAACTGTCTGAATCAGTTAATTACCGAACCGAGCGTCGCGTCGGCGATGTTTGAGTACCGTTTTGGAGGTAACGGAGAACTTTCGGGGCATAACCTCGGAAATCTCATGTTAAAGGCGCTCGATCACCTGAGCGTGCGGCCGCTTGAGGCGATCAATCTCATCCGCAATCTGCTTAAAGTGGACGCGTTCTTAATTCCGATGTCTGAACAGCCGGTGGATCTGATGGCCATCGATCGCGATGACAACGAAGTGTATGGCGAGGTGAATATCGATTTGCTGAGCCACCCGCCAAAAGAGCTGATGCTCTACCCGAAGGTGCAGGCGACGCGCGAGGCGGTCGAGGCGATCGCCGAGGCTGATTTAATCATCATCGGCCCCGGCAGTTTTTACACCAGCCTGATGCCGCTGCTGTTGCTGGATGACCTCGCGCAGGCGCTGCGCCGCACGCCCGCGCCGATGGTGTATATCGGCAATCTGGGCCGCGAACTGAGCCCGGCCGCCGCCGCGCTGCGTCTCGAAGAAAAGCTGGCGCTGATGGAAGCGTATGTCGGTAAACGCGTGGTGGACGCCGTAGTTGTCGGCCCGAAAGTGGATGTCAGCGGCGCGCAGGACCGGATTATCATCCAGGAGCCGCTCGAAGCGAGCGATATCCCCTACCGCCACGACCGCCATTTGTTGCGCGTCGCGCTCGAAAAAGCGATCCAGGCGTTGGGGTAATACGTTGAGGTACCGTGACGACGGGGCTGTGGTGATGGCGGGTGCGCTTCGATTACCCGCCCTGGGTAAACCACGTTGTTGATTAAATCACGGCGGGTGAGCGACGTGATTTTTTGTAGGGCGGGTAAGCGTTAGCGCACCCGCCGCGCACATCACATCACATCACACCAAAACATTACGACGCGGCGATAAACAGCTCGCGCAGCTGATGGAGCTTGTCGCGCAGCTGCGCGGCCTCTTCGAACTCCAGGTTCTGGGCGTGCTGCACCATCTGCGCTTCGAGCTGATGAATTTTCTGCTGCAACGCTTTCGGCGTGAGCGCCAGTTCAGCGGCTTCGACATCGGCTACGCTGCGGCCTTTGCCGCGGCCTTTCGGCTTGGTTTTGGCGATATTCTCGCCAAGCGCCAGAATATCCACCACTTTCTTGTTGAGCCCCTGCGGCACGATGCCGTGCTCTTCGTTATAACGCTGCTGCTTCTCGCGGCGGCGCTCGGTTTCGCCGATGGCTCTCGCCATTGATGGCGTGATTTTGTCGCCGTAGAGAATCGCTTTACCGTTGACGTTACGCGCCGCGCGGCCGATGGTCTGGATAAGCGAGCGCTCGGAACGCAGGAAGCCCTCTTTATCGGCGTCAAGGATTGCCACCAGCGAGACCTCGGGCATATCCAGCCCCTCACGCAGCAGGTTGATACCCACCAGCACGTCGAACTCGCCAAGACGCAGATCGCGAATAATTTCCATACGTTCGACCGTGTCGATATCCGAGTGCAGATAGCGCACTTTCTCGCCGTGCTCTTCCAGATATTCGGTTAAATCTTCGGCCATGCGCTTGGTGAGCGTCGTGACCAGCACGCGCTCGTTGATGGCCACGCGCTTGCGGATCTCTGACAGCAGATCGTCCACCTGCGTCGCTACCGGGCGCACTTCGATAATCGGGTCGAGCAGCCCGGTCGGGCGCACCACCTGATCGATAATTTCGCTGCCCGACTTTTCGAGCTCATAGTTGCCCGGCGTCGCCGAGACGTAAACCGTCTGCGGCGCCAGCGCTTCGAACTCTTCAAATTTCAGCGGACGGTTATCCAGCGCCGACGGCAGGCGGAAGCCATATTCCACCAGCGTCTCTTTGCGCGCCCGGTCGCCGCGGAACATCCCGCCGATTTGCGGAATGGTAACGTGTGATTCGTCGATAACCAGCAGCCCGTCCGCCGGCAGGTAGTCAAACAGCGTCGGCGGCGCCTCGCCCGGCCCGCGGCCTGAGAGATAGCGCGAGTAGTTCTCGATGCCCGAGCAATAGCCGAGCTCGTTCATCATTTCGAGGTCAAACTGGGTGCGCTGGGTAAGACGCTGCTCTTCCAGCAGTTTATTGTTCTCAAGCAGTACCTTGCGACGCTCCGCCAGCTCCACTTTAATCTCTTCCATCGCCTGCACGATGCGCTCGCGCGGGGTGACGTAGTGCGTTTTCGGGTAGACGGTGAAACGCTGGATGATGGAATCCACGGTGCCGGTCAGCGGGTCGAACAGCGACAGCCGCTCCACCTCTTCGTCAAACAGCTCGACGCGCAACGCCAGGTCGTCCGATTCCGCCGGGAAGATATCAATCACCTCGCCGCGCACGCGGAAGGTGCCGCGCTGAAACGCCTGGTCGTTGCGGGTATATTGCAGCTCCGCGAGACGGCGCAGGATAGCGCGCTGGTCGATAATCATCCCTTTGGTGAGATGCAGCATCATTTTCAGATAGAGATCAGGATCGCCCAGACCGTAGATAGCCGACACCGACGCCACCACCACGACATCGCGGCGCTCAAGCAGCGCTTTGGTCGCCGACAGACGCATCTGCTCAATATGCTCGTTCACCGACGCGTCCTTTTCGATAAAGGTGTCAGAGCTCGGCACATAGGCTTCCGGCTGGTAGTAGTCGTAGTAGGAGACGAAATACTCGACGGCGTTCTCCGGGAAGAACTCTTTCATCTCGCCGTAGAGCTGCGCGGCCAGCGTTTTGTTGGGCGCCAGCACCATCGTCGGGCGCTGCAAATCGGCTATCACGTTCGCCATGGTGAAGGTCTTACCCGAGCCCGTCACCCCCAGCAGCGTCTGGTGCGCCAGTCCGTCCTCCAGCCCTTCCTTGATGCGGCGGATAGCCTCTGGCTGGTCGCCGGAAGGTTTGAAAGCGGAGTTGAGTTTGAACGGTTTGCTCATGAAGAAACACCTGATGAAGATTTGCGCGGGACAGAGCGTTAATTGTACTCACCGCAGCGATTTTTGCCAGCGTTAAATACTGGATATAAAATCAGTAGCCGCGGCGCGGATAGTGTCTCTGCCGCCTTTTTTCCGGTCGGAACGAAGAAAATTTCGCGGTCTACCAGATAAAACACTGGCGGGCGGCGGTTATCCCCAGAACTTTTTGTTCTTTAACATTTGTCAAGTGAAGCTGTGATACTTTTGTTGCAGCAGATGACACTTTTCCTTCATGGCTTGCTTTTAATTAACCTGCTAATTCTTAATGATTTTTCATAAAAGACGGCTTTCGCGCCAGATCGGGTGGAACCCGCATCCGCTCTCGCTTACGGCGCGTTTTCTAACTCTAATGCACAAGGTTATCCACAGGAATAGTGGATAACTGCCTCCAGCCCTGAAAGCGCGCCGCGTGGGCGAATCGCGCCGGGCCTCGGTTTTGGACGCAGAAAAAAATTTTCCCGCCTGGTTTTCGCGGTGTCCGCGCCTCCGACCGGCGTGTCTGACGTAGGCCTTTTCCCCCATTTTCGCGTTGCCTGCGCCCGCGCTGCACCAAAACCACGCCTGTTGCGGCACTCAAAAAGTGCACGCCGGGCGGCTTTCGCCAGAATAACGCACTGGCTTGCCGCCGTTCCTTTAGGTTTAGTCTCAATTCCCGGGACAATCAAAGGCGTTTTCACTGGCTGGCAAGGGAATTGCAATGGCCCTGTTACCGGAACTACACCCGCTCTTCGTCCTTGCCGGGGAGCGAAGCAGGATGCGTGGGCAGGCCGGGGAAGTCACAGCGCAGCCGGGCTTATGCGCGGCGCGCTAACGTTGTTTTCCGATACCCTGTCTCAAGGAGAAGCGCCATGTTAAGTCTGCACGCGGTTAACCACTTTTACGGCACACAGCACAGCTTGTGGGATGTCAGCCTCGATTTACTGCCGGGAGAGTGCACCTGCGTCATTGGCGCGCCGGGCATGGGGAAAACCACGCTGCTGAACTGCGTGGCCGGGTATCTGCCCGTTAAAAGCGGCAGCATTCTCTGGCGCGAGGCCGGACGCGCGCCGCAGGAGCTCATGCGCGTTGGGGCGCAGGCGCGCGCGGCGCTCGGCATCAGCTACGTGCCGCAGGAGCGACGCTATTTTTCGCAGCTCACCGTCGAAGAAAATCTGCATATCGCCCTGCTCGCCCAACCTCATGTCGCCGCCGCGCTGCCAGAGCCGGTATTCGACCTCTTCCCGGCGCTGTATGACGAGCGCCACGCACAGGCCTCGCGCCTGACGCCGGAGGTCGCGCATCAGCTGACGCTGGCCCAGGCGCTGGTCACGCGCCCGCGCCTGCTGATCCTCGATGAACCGACGCGCGGGCTCGCGCAGGCGTTTATCCCGCGTCTGGGAGATATTCTGGTGCGGCTTAACCGCGAGTGGGGCATGGGTCTGCTGCTGGTGGAGCGCCATCTGGCGTTTATCCGCCGGGTGGCGGATCGCTTCTGTCTGCTGCATCGCGGGCGCGCCGTGGCCCGCGGCAGCGTGGCGCAGTTAACCGATGCGCGCATGACGCACTGGATAACGCCTTAGCGCGCCAGTTTACTGAGATCGAGCCACTGCGCGGCAGGCGTCACATCCGGCTCGCCGCAAAGCCACGGGATCTCGCCGAGCATCGGCGCGGGCAGCAGGCGTTGCAGCGTGTTGAGATACGCCTCATGACGGCGGCCCGGCGGCTGCACATCGTTCGCCACCCAGCCCGCGAGACGCAGCCCGGCGGCCTGTACCGCCTGCGCGGTCAGCAGCGCGTGGTTGATGCAGCCAAGCTTCACGCCGACCACCAGAATCACCGGCAGGCGCTCCTGCTGTACCCAGTCGGCAAAGGTGGCATCGTCGGCAAGCGGCGTAAACCAGCCGCCCGCGCCTTCTACCAGCACCCAGTCGGCCTGCGACTCCAGCGCGCGCAGGCCCGCGGAGAGCACCGTGAAATCAATCGCTCGCCCTTCTTCCTGGCTTGCGATATGCGGCGAGGTGGGTTCTTCGAACGTCAGCGGATTTACCTGCTCATAGCCCAGCGCCACGCTGCTGTGGCGCTGGAGCGCGAGCGCGTCGCTGTTGCGCAGTCCCTGCGGGGTCATTTCGCTGCCGGAAGCGACCGGCTTGTAGCCCACCGCGCGATGCCCTGCGGCCTTTGCCGCTTCGAGCAGCGCGCAGCTGGCGATAGTTTTGCCCACTTCCGTATCGGTTCCGGTAATAAACCAGCGTTCAGTCACGTTCAATCACTCCAGAAATCAAATGGTAAGTCAGCGGGAAACCGCCCTCTTTTCGCGGCCAGGCCTCTTCCAGCGCGCGCAGCTGGCGACGCGTGAGCGTGCGGCTCTCGCGTCCGGCGTGCAGATGGGTCGCACCGATGCCCTTCAGCGAGTGCATCGCGCCGAGGGCGTCGCCGAACAGCAGCGTCACCGGGTGCTGGCGCAGCGTCATACGGGCCGCCGGCGCGGCGGCGTGTATCGATTCGGGGCTCGCGAAAGTGTTGGCGTGGGAGCGGTCATCCACCGCCGCCCATGCCTGATGGAGCTCGCCCAGCGAGCCGTGCGCCAGCGTGCTGAACGCCACCCGCCCGCCGGGCCGCGCGACGCGCAGCATCTGCGCCAGCGCCACGGAAAGGCTCTGGCACCACTGTACCGCCAGGTTGCTCCAGACGAGATCAAAGCATGCGTCAGCAAACGGCAGCGCCTCGATATCGCCCTGGATGAAGCGGTGCGCGGCGCGGCGTTCGCGCGCCTGGGCCAGCATGCCGGGGCTTAAATCGAACGCCGTCACGTCGCAGCCGCGCGCGCGCCAGTCGAGGCTCCCCGCGCCGGTGCCGCAGCCCGCGTCCAGCACCGTTGCGATGCCCTGCGCGCCGCAGTGTTCCGCCAGCAACCGCGCGCTCTGGCGCTGGAGGGCCGCGAAATCGTCATAGCTGTGCGCCGCGCGGCCAAACGCGGCGGCCACGGCGCGTTTATCAACGGCAAGCGTCATATAACGCCTCCAGCAGCGCGTCGATATCGCTATCCTGATGCGCGGCGCTGAGCGTCAGGCGCAGGCGCGCGGTGCCGGGCGGCACGGTCGGCGGGCGAATAGCCGTCACCCAGCAGCCACGCGCCCGCAGTTTCGCGGCGAGCGCCAGCGCGGCACCGTTTTCACCGACGATGAGCGGTTGAATAGCGGTGTTAGACCCGGCAAGCGTCAGCGGCAACTGCGCCGCCCCCGCGCGAAACCGGGCGATATTGCGCGCAAGACGCGTGCGCAGATCGTCGCCCTCGCGGATGACCGTGAGCGCCGCGCGCAGCGCCTGCGCCTGGGCGCCCGGCATCGCGGTGCTGTAGATGAGATGTCGCGCGGTCTGGAGCAAATAATCGGCCATCGACTCGCTACACAGCAGCGCCGCGCCGCTCAGGCCGAACGCCTTCCCGAACGTCACCAAAAGCAGGTCAGGCCTGACGCCTGCCACGTCGCAACTGCCCCGCCCTTCGCGGCCCAGCACGCCGATACCGTGGGCGTCATCCACCATCAACAGCGTCTGCGCGCCCTGCGTCAGCGCAGCGAGGTCAGCGAGCGGCGCGAGATCGCCATCCATGCTGAACACCCCTTCGGTAAACGCGAGCGTCAGCCCGTCGACGGGTTTGTCGAGCAGCGCGGCGAGCGCCTGCGGCGAGTTATGCGCAAAGCGGCGCAGCGTCGCCGGGCTGTGGCTTGCGGCCTCCAGCAGCGAGGCGTGGCTTAACCGGTCGGCGAGAAGGCGATCCTGCGGCTGCATCAGCGCGGCCACCACCGCCTGGTTGGCGGCGAAACCGGAGATAAACAGCAGCGCGCGGTCATAGCCGAGCCACTGCGCCAGCGCGTTTTCCAGCACCTGATGCGCGCCGCTGTAGCCGCTGACGTGACCGGAAGCGCCGCTGCCGACGCCATAGAGTTCAGCGCCCTGCTGCCAGGCCGCGATAAGCGCCGGGTGCTGGCTTAGCCCCAGGTAGTCGTTACCGGAAAAGTTCCGGTAGCGCACGCCCTGATGCACCAGCGCGCCGCCGGGCGCCGGGTCGCAGATGACGCGACGGCGCAGGCTATGGCTGGCCTCGCGCGCCGTTAACGCCTCGTCGATTCTCGCCTGCCAGGTCATACCGCCGCCGCGTTGTAATACTGTGCGTTGTCGGCGTCGCGCAGCGCATGCTCCAGACGCTGCTGCTGTTCGTTATCGCCCGCCAGCACCGCGGTCTGCTGCGGGTTGATGCCGAGCTTGCGGAACAGCTGCAAATCTTTGTCCTCTTCCGGGTTCGGCGTGGTCAGCAGTTTGCAGCCATAGAAAATGGAGTTGGCGCCTGCCATAAAGCACATCGCCTGGGTCTGCTCGCTCATCTGCTCGCGGCCCGCCGAGAGACGCACGTACGAGGTCGGCATCATGATGCGCGCCACCGCGATGGTGCGGATAAAATCGAACGCGTCGACGTCGTCGTTATCGGCAAGCGGCGTGCCCTTCACCTTCACCAGCATGTTGATCGGCACGCTTTCCGGCGGCGTCGGGAGGTTGGCGAGCTGCAGCAGAAGGCCCGCGCGGTCGGTGACGGTTTCGCCAAGCCCTACGATGCCGCCGGAGCAGACCTTAATGCCCGCGTCGCGCACTTTTTCAATCGTGTCGAGACGCTCCTGATAGGTGCGCGTGGTGATGATGTTGCCGTAAAACTCCGGCGAGGTGTCGAGGTTATGGTTGTAGTAATCCAGGCCCGCCTCGCCGAGGCGCTGCGCCTGGGCGTCGCTCAGCGTGCCGAGCGTCATGCAGGTCTCAAGGCCCATCGCTTTCACGCCCTGCACCATCTGCTCCAGGTAAGGCATATCGCGATCGTTGGGGTTTTTCCAGGCCGCGCCCATGCAGAAACGCGTGGAGCCCGCCGCTTTGGCTTTACGCGCGGAATCGAGCACCTGCTCCACTTCCATCAGGCGCTCGGACTCAAGGCCGGTTTTGTAGCGTGCGCTTTGCGGGCAGTATTTGCAGTCTTCCGGGCAGGCGCCGGTTTTGATCGACAGCAGCGTGCTGACCTGCACTTGGCGCGGGTCGAAATGCTGGCGGTGGACCTGCTGGGCTTCAAACAGCAGATCCAGCAACGGTTTTTCAAAAAGTTCAGTGACTTGCGACAAAGTCCAGCGTGAAAGGTGAGCCATCGGGCGTCTCCAAAGGGTTTTATTTATCTGGGTTATGGATATACTCGTAAACCTAAATCTTTTTAATTTGGTTTACAAGTCATGATAACTCCTGACGATCTCGCCTTCGATCGCGACCACATCTGGCACCCTTACACCTCCATGAGCGCGCCGCTGCCGGTGTACCCGGTCACCGCTGCCGCAGGCTGCGAACTGCAGCTGGCGAGCGGCGAACGGCTGGTGGACGGTATGTCGTCATGGTGGGCCGCCATTCACGGCTATAACCATCCGCGCCTTAACGCGGCGATGAAAAGCCAGATTGACGCGATGTCGCACGTGATGTTCGGCGGTATTACCCACCCCGCCGCCATCGCGCTGTGCCGCGCGCTGGTGGCGATGACGCCGGAGAGCCTGGAGTGCGTGTTCCTCGCCGATTCCGGGTCGGTAGCGGTGGAAGTGGCGATGAAAATGGCGTTGCAGTACTGGCACGCCCGCGGCGAGCCGCGCCAGCGCTTTCTTACCTTCCGCCACGGCTACCACGGCGACACGTTCGGGGCGATGTCGGTCTGCGACCCGGACAACTCCATGCACAGCCTGTGGAAAGGCTATCTGCCGGAAAACCTGTTCGCGCCCGCGCCGCAGAGCCGCTTTGACGGCGAATGGGACGAGCGCGACATCGCGCCTTTCGCAAGACTGCTGGCCGCGCACCGTCACGAGATTGCCGCCGTTGTCCTTGAGCCGATTGTTCAGGGCGCGGGCGGGATGCGCATGTATCACCCGGAGTGGCTCAGGCGTATTCGCCGCATGTGCGATCGCGAAGGGATTTTGCTTATCGCCGATGAGATAGCGACCGGCTTTGGCCGCACCGGGAAACTGTTCGCCTGCGAACACGCCGGGATCGCACCGGATATTCTCTGCCTCGGCAAAGCGCTGACGGGCGGCACCATGACGCTTTCCGCCACGCTGACGACACGCCTTGTGGCGGAGACTATCAGCAACGGCGAAGCGGGCTGCTTTATGCATGGCCCGACGTTTATGGGCAACCCGCTCGCCTGCGCGGTGGCCGCCGAAAGCCTGGCGCTGCTGGCGACCGGCGAATGGCGCGCGCAGGTAGCGGCGATAGAACATCAACTGCGCGAGGAGCTCGACCCGTGCCGCACACTGCCGCAGGTCGCCGACGTGCGCGTGCTCGGCGCTATTGGCGTGGTCGAAACCCATCATCCGGTCGATATGGCGGCGCTGCAGCGCTTTTTCGTGAAACAGGGCGTCTGGGTGCGTCCGTTTGGCCGCCTGATCTACCTGATGCCGCCGTATATCATCACGCCGGAACAGCTCACGCGGCTCACCCGCGCGGTGAGTGAAGCGATAAAAAACCCACGATTTTTCAGACACTGAGCGCGCGGCAAGCGATGAGGGATGCACTACACTTTCAGGATTTGCGATAAAACCAGGAGAACGCGATGAAGATTCTGATGGTACTGACCTCCCACGACAAACTGGGCGATACCGGGAAAAAGACCGGCTTCTGGCTGGAGGAGTTCGCGGCGCCTTACTACGTGTTTCATGATGCGGGCATCGACGTGACGCTCGCCACGCCGCAGGGCGGCCAGCCGCCGCTTGACCCGACAAGCGACGCGCCGGACGCGCAAACCGCCGACACCCGCCGCTTTCGCGAAGATCCGCAGGCCCAGGCGGCGCTCGCCAATACTGTGCGTCTTGATGAGATTAACGCCGACGAGTATGACGCGCTGTTTTATCCGGGCGGCCACGGCCCGCTGTGGGATCTCGCCGAAGATCCGATTTCCATCGCGCTTATCGAACACTACTGGGGCGGCGGCAAGCCCGTCGCGGCCGTCTGCCACGCGCCCGGTGTGCTGCGCCATGTGAAAAAACCGGACGGCACGGCGCTGGTGGAAGGCAAGCGCGTGACCGGCTTTACCAACAGTGAAGAAGAGGCGGTCGGGCTGACCCACGTGGTGCCGTTCCTCGTGGAAGACGCGCTTAAAGAGGCGGGCGGCCAGTTTGAGCGCACGGATGACTGGGGCGTGCATGTCGTCGTTGACGGGCATCTGGTGACCGGTCAGAACCCGGCCTCGTCCGCGGCGACCGCCGAGGCGCTGCTAAAACTGCTGCATCTGTAAGCGGGGGAACGGCATGAAGCTCATTAGCGTCAATTTTAACGACGGCGACAAACTCCCCGCGCGTCACGTCTTTAACGGTATGGGTTATGAGGGCGATAATATTTCGCCCCATCTCACCTGGGATGAGGTGCCGCCCGGCACCAAAAGCTTTGTGGTGACCTGCTATGACCCGGACGCGCCGACCGGCTCCGGCTGGTGGCACTGGGTGGTGGCGAATCTGCCGGCCGACACCCGCGTGCTCCCCCAGGGCGCAGGCTCCGGTCAGGCTGACCTGCCCGAAGGCGCCATCCAGACGCGTACCGATTTTGGCACGCCGGGCTACGGCGGCGCAGCGCCGCCGAAGGGCGAAACGCATCGCTATATTTTCACGGTGCACGCGCTGGATGTGGAGCGCATCGAGGTGGATGAAAACGCCAGCGGCGCGCTGGTCGGGTTCAACGTTCACTTTCACCGGCTCTCCAGCGCCTCGCTGACGGCGCATTACCTCTGAGCATTTTGAAGCCGGTTGTCATAATCGGCTTCCCGTTTCGCTCAACTTAGTATAAAAAAGCAGGCTCTTGTGCGTTCCCCCATTTCAACAGGCTTAGCAAGGAGCAACCCTTGAACAAATTTTCGGTATCCCGTCTGGCGCTGGCGTTCGCTTTTGGCGTGACACTGACTGCATGCAGCTCAACGCCACCGGACCAGCGTCCTTCTGAACAACGCGCGCCGGGTACGTCGGCTCGCCCGGTGCTGTCTGCGGATGAAGCGAAGAATTTCGTCCCGGCCCGCTACTTCTCGAATATCGATCCGAATGCCGCGCCGTGGGCGCCGTCATCGATTCGACTGCCCGAAAAAGCGGACTTCGTGGTCGGCCAGGCAGGCGAACAGGGCGTGACCCACACCAGCATTCAGGCGGCAGTAGACGCGGCGATTGCGCGTCACGCCAGCAATCGTCAGTATATCGCTATCCTGCCGGGCACCTATGAAGGCACCGTGTATGTGCCGGCCGCGCCTGGCAGCGTCACCCTGTACGGCACCGGCGAAAAACCGATCGACGTGAAGATCAGCGCCGCGCTGGACAGCGAAATGGACGCCAACACCTGGCGCCGTACCGTGAACCCGTCCGGCAAATATATGCCCGGCAAACCGGCCTGGTATATGTTCGACAACTGCCAGAATCACCGTAACGGCAGCGTCGGCCTGATGTGCTCCGCCGTGTTCTGGTCCCAGAATAACGGCCTGCAACTGCAGAATCTGACCATCGAAAACAGCCTCGGCGACGCCGCGGGCGAAGGCCAGCATCAGGCTGTCGCGCTGCGTACCGACGGCGATCGCGTGCAGATCAACAAGGTCAATATTCTGGGCCGCCAGAATCCGTTCCTTGTGACCAACAGTGATATCCGCAACCGCTTTACGCCGGATCGTCTGACCCGCACCCAGGTGACGAACAGCTATGTGGAAGGCGATGTGGATCTGGTGGCTGGCCGCGGCGCGGTGGTGTTTGATAACACCGAATTCCGCGTAGTGAACACCCGCACTCAGAAAGAAGGCTATGTCTTCGCGCCGGCGACCGCGCCGAACTTCTATTACGGCTTCCTCGCGGTGAACAGCCGCTTTGTGGCTGCCGGTGATGGTGTGGCGCAGCTTGGTCGCGCGTGGGATCTGGACGCGAGCGCTAACGGCTACACCCCAGGCCAGACGCCGAACGGCCAGGTTGTCATTCGTGACAGCGTGATTGACGCCGGTTTCAACACCGCGCAGCCGTGGGGCCCGGCGCTGGGCTCACAGCGTCCGTTTACCGGCAATACCGGGGCGCAGGATGATAAAGGCAATATCCAGCGTGATCTGAACGACGCGAACGCCAACCGCCTGTGGGAATACAACAACCGCGGGCTCGGCAGCAAAGTCGTCGCTGAACCGAAAAAGTAATCGCGCCGGGTCACCGGGCTTTAGCAAAAAAGGGGGAGCAATCCCCCTTTTTATTGGTTCGTAATTTGAGGCACGTCCTGAAATTTCTCAACATTCAGCCGTACTGTTACGCCGTTGAGAACAACAGACGTGCAGGCGGCTCACCCCCGCCGAAAAAAAACCTCGCCGCGGCGAGGTTTTTTCTTTGGTGCGGCTTACGCCTCGAAGGCGTTGATAACCACCCACATCGGGCCCTGGCCCACCGCGTAACGCGCTTTCTCCGTCAGCAGCCCCTGCGCGCCTTCAATGCCATAGAGCGCAATGTGATGCGACTTCTGGCCTGCGGCAATCAGATACTGACCGCTGTTGTCGATATTAAAGCCGCGCGGCTGGGTTTCCGTCGGCTGATGCCCCTGCACTTCCAGCACGCTGCCGTCTTCAGAAACGGTAAAGACGGTGATAACGCTCGCGGTGCGATCGCACGCGTACAGATGGCGGCCATCAGGCGTGATGTGAATATCCGCCGCCCAGCGGGTATCGGCAAAACCGGCAGGCATCATATCCAGCGTCTGCACGCACTCTTTTTTACCGTGCGGATCGTTGAGCGCCCAGACATCGACCGAGCTGTTAAGCTCATTGACGCAGTAGGCAAACGGCTTGTTCGGGTGGAACACCAGATGGCGCGGCCCGGCACCGGCAACCGTAGTGACCTCCGCCGGGGTTTGCGGCTCAAGGCGGCCATCGTCGGTTAAGGTGAACAGGCAGATGCGATCCTGCTTCAGCGCCGGCACCCACAGGGTGCGGTTATCCGGGGAGATATTCGCGGAGTGGCAGCCTTCCAGCCCTTCCACCACGGCGACGGTCTCGCCCGGCAGCCCGTCATTCAGACGCACCACGCTCACGCTGCCCGCGTTATACGAGCCGCTGAACAGGAAGCGACCGGTATGATCGGTGGAGATATGGGTCGGGCTGCCCGGCAGCGGCGCTTCGCCCGCCTCGCTGAGCGTGCCGTCGTGGGCAGCGATGCGATACGCAATCACGCGAAATTCCGGACGCACGCCGACATACAGGAAACGTTTGTCGGGGCTGACGACCATCGGCTGAACCTGCCCCGGCGCGTCCACCACCTGCAACAGCGTCAGAGAGCCCTGCGGCTCCAGACGCCAGACGTGGATCTGCTGGCTCTCCGGGCTTGCGGTATAAACGGTTTGTTTCATGAATACTCCTTTCCTCACTGCAGCTTGAAAGACTGTCTCAAGGGTAGCGTGTTTTATCTTCCTGTGCCGACGCAGGCGCTGCGGGTTTCAACCCTCGCCTCTGGCGGTGTACCATCAACCGGATATTCTGACTGACGACTCTGGAAACCCGCATGACCTTTCGCGTAATCGCTCTCGACTTAGACGGCACCCTGCTCACCGCACAAAAAACCATCCTCCAGGAATCTCTCGACGCGCTCGCGCTGGCGAAAGACGCCGGGCTGAAACCCGTTATCGTGACCGGGCGCCACCATAATGCCATCCATCCTTTTTATCAGGCGCTGGCGCTTGATACACCTGCAATTTGTTGTAATGGCACTTATTTGTATGATTATCAAGCGAAAAAGGTCCTGACTGCCGACCCAATGTCACCCCAGCAGGCCAGCGCATTGCTCGAACTGCTTACCGAACACGGCATACATTCCTTAATGTATGTGGACGACGCGATGCTGTATGAGCACGCTTCCGGCCATATCCAGCGCACCGAAAACTGGGCGCTGCGCCTGCCCGAAGCCCAGCGTCCGGTGTTTCGCCAGGTCGCTTCGCTGCAGGACGCCGCGCGCTCGGTGAAGAATATCTGGAAATTCGCGCTGACCGGCGAGGACATTCCGCGCCTGCAAAGCCTCGCGCTGACCATTGAGCGCGAACTGGGGCTCGCCTGCGAGTGGTCATGGCACGATCAGGTGGATGTGGCCGCGCCCGGCAACAGCAAAGGCAAGCGGCTGGCGCAGTGGGTGGAATCGCAGGGGTTGTCGATGGATCAGGTGGTGGCGTTCGGCGACAACCACAACGATATCTCGATGCTGGAGCGCGCCGGCCTCGGTATCGCCATGGGGAATGCCGATGACATCGTGAAATCGCACGCCGACAAAGTGATTGGCCCCAACACCGAGGCCAGCATTGCCGACGCGCTGCGTCAGTGGGTGCTTTAAGTGGTGATCGACACGCTTTTAATCTGGGCGTAAAGCCAGAGGCCCGGCTTGATAGCGAGCTCGTCGCGCGCCCAGGGGCTGATGCGCGCCCAGAGGGTGCGCGAGCCCACCTCCAGCTGAACTTCTACCTGACCGTTGTCGTCGTAACATTGCGCCACGCGGGCGCGCACGATGTTACGAATACTGCTTTGCAGCGGCGGTTGCAGCACCAGCGAGACGTCGGACGCCTGAATGCGAATGCGCAACGGCGTCTGCAGCGGCTTTTCGATGCGGCTAACCCACAGATGCTGGTCGCCCAGCGCCAGTGCCGTCATCGCGTAGTGCGGATGATGCTCAAGCACGGTGACTTTTAGCACGCTGCTCTGCTGCTCCGGCGGCAGCCACGGGTTCATCACGCTGCTGCCCCAGATATCTTCCAGGCTACCGAACGCTTTTACCTCGCCCTGCTCCAGCACCAGCACTTTATCCGCCAGGTGCAAAATCTCCTCCAGCGAGTGGCTGACATAGAGCATCGGGATGTTGATTTCGCGCGCCAGCCGTTGCAGATACGGCAGCAGCTCGCGCTTGCGCGGCACATCGAGCGAGGCGAGCGGCTCGTCGAGCAGCAAGAGTTCCGGTGCGGTCAGTAACGCGCGGCCTATCGCCACGCGCTGCTTTTCACCGCCCGACAGCGTGCCCGGAAGGCGGTCCAGCAGCGGCTCAATGCCGAGCAGCGTCACCAGCTTGTCAAACTGCGCCGCCATCTCTTTCGCCATGCCATATTTCAGGTTGCCGCGTACTTTATAGTGCGGGAACAGGCGCGCGTCCTGGAAGACATAGCCGATGCGGCGTTTTTCCGGCGGCAGGAAGATGTCCGTTTCGGTATCGCTCAGCACGCGGTCGTTTAATACGATGCGCCCGTGCTGCGGACGCGTCAGGCCGCTGATGGCGTTAATCAGCGAGGTTTTGCCCGCGCCCGAGACGCCAAAGACGGCGGTAATGCCGCTGCCCGGCAGGGTTTCATTGACCGTCAGGCGGTGGTTGCCGAGCACCTGGGTGAAATTAAGCTCCAGCATTAAGACGCCCCCAGACGACGGCGGCTCTGGCGCGCCAGCCATTCAGAAAGCATCAGCGAGCAGAGCGCCAGCACGATAGCGATAACGCACAGACGCGCAGCGGCGCCCTCACCGCCCGGCGTCTGGATAAGCGTATACATCGCCGACGGCAGCGTGCGGGTTTCGCCAGGAATATTAGCGACAAAAGTGATCGTGGCGCCGAATTCGCCAAGCGAACGCGCGAAGGCAAGCACGGTGCCGACGATAATGCCCGGCAGCGTCAGCGGCAGTGTAATGGTGAAAAAGACCCGCCAGCGACCCGCACCGAGCGTGCGCGCCGCCGCTTCCAGGCGAACATCGACCGCTTCCAGCGCCAGACGAATGGCGCGCACCATCAGCGGGAACGCCATGACTGCCGAGGCGAGCACCGCCCCGCGCCAGCTGAAAGCGAACGTGAAACCGAAGAGATCGTACAGCCATTCGCCTATCAGGCCGCGGCGGCCAAAGACCACCAGCAGCAGATAACCGACCGCCACCGGCGGCAGCACCAGCGGCAGGTGGATAACGCCGTCCAGCAGCGTTTTGCCGGGAAAGGTGCAGCGCACCAGCACCCAGGCGAGAAGGATCCCGAAGGGCAAACTGATAAGTACCGCAAGTGTAGAGACTTTCAGGCTAAGCAGTACCGCTTGCCATTCGGGTTCCGTCAACATCATTGGCTGGTCGTAAATCCATATCGTTTGAACACTGCGGCAGCTTCCGGGCCCTGCAGATAGCGGTAAAACGCGCTGACCGTCGGGTTGTTATGCCCGTCGATAATCGCCAGCGGGTATTCCACTTTCTGATGGGAATCCTCCGGGAAGGTGCCAACCACTTTCACGCCGCGGCTTGCCACGGCGTCAGAACCATACACGATGCCCAGCGGGGCTTCGTCGCGCTCCACCAGCGCCAGCGCGCCGCGAACGTCTTCGGCGGGCGCGAGCTGTGCTGAGAGCGTGTCCCAGGCACCGAGCTTTTGCAATGCCTCTTTGGCGTAAATCCCGGCCGGTACGTGCGCCGGATCGCCCACCGCCAGTCGGCCGCCCTTCAGCAGGCTTTTCCAGTCGGTGCTGCGGTTAATCACGATATCGCCCTGCGCGCGTTTGGCCGGTGCCACCACGACCAGGCTATTGCCGAGCAGCGTTTTGCGGCTGCCTGCGTCAACGGCTTTTTTATCGGCGGCGTAATCCATCCACTTCTGGTCAGCGGAGATAAAAATATCCGCCGGCGCCCCGGCTTCAATCTGGCGCGCCAGCGTCGACGACGACGCGAACGACGACACCACTTTGACCTGATGCGCTTTCGCATAATCGGTCGCGATATCCTGCATCGCGTTCGTCAGCGAGGCGGCGGCGAAGACCGTGACCGTATTCTCCTGCGCCAGCGACTGGCCGACAACGCCCGCGCTTAAGGTGACGCCGAGCGCCAGTCGTACCCATAACTTTGCCATGACACACTCCTTACCGTTTCGTTATATAAAGAATAATATAACGCTGCGGGCAGGGTTTTCCCAGCAGTTATCGGCAAAGAACGCGGCGGCTTGAGGGCGGTGGAGCAGAAATGAAACGCCCGGCAAAGCCGGGCGCGGGGGGGAAATCAGCGGTGCTGTTTTGGCTGGTCTTTATGACCGATGCCGGAGAAGAGGTTAAACACCTCGCCCAGGCCCCAGATTAAACCCAGGATCACGGCCATCACCACCGGCACCATAATCACGGCAAACGCCAGACTTTTCAACAACTCCAACATGGTTGCCTCCTGAATATCAGTAAACCGTCATTCTAGCGGCATCCGTGCGAAACATCCTGCCCTTTTGTGCCATTTGCGCCGACGCGCCGCTTTCCTTCACAATAGCCTTTTGCCCCGCAGGAGGCCACCATGCAGGCCGATATTCTTCTGACGCTCAAACTGCACGACAAAATTTTTGCCGACCCGCGGCGCATCGCGCTGCTAAAACAGGTGGCGCAGACGGGCTCTATCAGCCAGGGCGCGAAACTCGCCGGTATCAGCTACAAAAGCGCGTGGGACGCCATTAACGAGATGAATCAGCTTGGCGATGGTCTGTTAGTCGAGCGCGCCACCGGCGGCAAAGGTGGCGGCGGCGCGCAGGTGACGCCTTACGGCGCGCGGCTTATCGCGCTCTACGATCTGCTCGGGCAGATCCAGCAAAAGGCGTTTGACGCGCTCAGCGACGACGCGTTGCCGCTCGACAGCCTGCTCGCCGCCATCGCGCGCTTTTCACTGCAAACCAGCGCCCGCAACCAGTGGTTCGGCCAGGTGGTGGCGCGCGATGCCGACCCGGTTCAGGAGATGATTGAGATAGCGCTTGCGGGCAGCAACACGCGCATCAGGGCTGCGGTGACGAGCCAGAGCGCCGAACGTCTGGCGCTTGCGCCGGGCAAAGAGGTGCTGGCGCTCGTCAAAGCGCCGTGGGTGCAGCTCGCCCGCGAACCGCAGGCGGCTGCCAACGCCGATAATCAGTTCGCCGGCACCATCAGCCATATCTCCCGCACGGCGCAGCACTGCGAAGTTCTCCTGACGCTCCCGGACGGCCAGATGCTGTGCGCCACGCTCACGCCCGAGGCGGCGCAGGCGCTCGACCCGCAAGAAGGGCTGGCGGTGACGGCCTGGTTCACCGCCGACAGCGTGATTGTCGCGACGCTCTGTTAACGCGCCCCACCGTTGACATCGCGCCGTGAAAGACGTATCCCTGTGGTTTTGTGCTGCATAAAATGGGATAGCCAATGACAACGTTGCAAATTATGCAAGGCACGTTTCGCATTAGCGATACGCGCACGCTTCATATTGAGAGCCTGACGGTCCGCGCGGGCGAGAGCTGGGCGTTTGTCGGCGCTAACGGCAGCGGGAAATCGTCCCTCGCCAGGGCGCTCGCGGGCGAGCTGGCGCTGCAAAAAGGCGAGCGCGAAAGCCCCTTCTCCCACATCGCCCTGCTCTCGTTTGAACAGCTGCAACAGCTGGTGAGCGCCGAGTGGCAGCGCAACAACACGGACATGCTGAGCGCCGATGAAGACGATACCGGGCGCACCACGGCGCAGATTATTCAGGACGAGGTCCACGACCCGGAACGCTGCGCGACGCTCGCGGCGCTGTTCGGCATTGAGTCGCTGCTTGAGCGGCGCTTCAAATACCTCTCTACCGGAGAGACCCGCAAAACGCTGCTCTGCCAGGCGCTGATGGCGCAGCCGGATCTTCTCATTCTTGACGAACCGTTCGACGGTCTCGACGTCGCCTCGCGCGAACAGCTGGCGCGGCTTCTCGGCGAGCTGAGCGCCCAGGGCTATACGCTGGCGCTGATCCTCAACCGCTTCGATGAAATCCCCGATTTCGTGCAACACGCGGGCGTGGTGGCCGATTGCGCGCTGGTTGAGACCGGCGATAAGGCAACGCTGCTGAACCAGGCGCTGGTAGCGCAGCTCGCGCACAGCGAAACGCTCGCGGGCGTGCGGCTGCCGGAGGCGGACGAGCCTGCGGCGCGCCATTCCCTGAATGACGCCGAGCCGCGTATTGTGCTGCGCAACGGCGTGGTCTCTTATAATGACCGGCCTATTCTCAATAACCTGAGCTGGACGGTAAATCCTGGCGAACACTGGCAAATCGTCGGCCCCAATGGCGCGGGGAAATCAACGCTGTTAAGCCTGGTGACCGGCGATCATCCGCAGGGCTACAGCAACGACCTGACGCTCTTTGGCCGCCGTCGCGGCAGCGGCGAAACCATCTGGGACATCAAAAAGCATATCGGCTATGTGAGCAGCAGCCTGCACCTCGATTACCGGGTCAGCGCCACGGTGCGCAGCGTGATTTTGTCGGGGTACTTTGACTCAATCGGCATTTATCAGGCGGTGTCGGACCGCCAGCAGCAGCTGACACGCGAATGGCTCGCCATCCTTGGGATGGATAACGCCACCGCCGATGCGCCGTTTCACAGCCTCTCCTGGGGTCAGCAGCGGCTGGCGCTGATCGTGCGCGCGCTGGTGAAACACCCGACGCTGCTTATCCTCGACGAACCATTACAGGGGCTCGACCCGCTGAATCGCCAGCTGGTGCGCCGCTTTGTCGATGTGCTGATTAGCGAAGGCGAGACGCAGTTGTTGTTTGTATCGCACCATGCGGAAGATGCCCCGTCGTGCATGACGCACCGCTTAACCTTCGTGCCGGACGGCGACAGCTACCGTTACCAGTTCGATACGCTGCGTTAACACGTCACGTCTTTTCTACGGGCCGGCGCGTTACCCGGCCCGCCCCGCCGCTTCACTTTCAGATTAGCTGCAAATCGCCGCCTCAGGTTTTGTTTTACAATGGCTTAGCGTTGTCAGCCTGCGGAGTGAAAATCAGTGTAAACGATTCCACTAATTTATCCCATATCACACTTTTTGGCTCTCTGTTATGCTATGGTTAATACATACCATAAGCGTAATGGAGCCAAATATGCGAGTTCTGGTAACAGGTGGTAGCGGTTACATCGGAAGTCATACCTGTGTGCAACTACTGCAAAACGATCATGATGTGGTCATCCTTGATAATCTCTGCAACAGCAAGCGCAGCGTTTTGCCGGTGATTGAGCGCCTCGGCGGTAAAGCCGCGACGTTTATCGACGGCGATATCCGCGATGAAGCGCTGCTGCGCGAGATTTTCCACGACTATGCAATCGACACGGTGATCCACTTCGCCGGTCTGAAGGCGGTCGGCGAATCCGTCGCCAAACCGCTTGAGTATTACGACAACAACGTGAACGGTACGCTGCGCCTTATCTCCGCCATGCGCGCCGCCGGCGTCACCAACTTTATCTTCAGCTCCTCCGCCACCGTTTATGGCGACCAGCCGAAAATCCCTTACGTCGAAAGCTTCCCGACCGGCACCCCGCAAAGCCCGTATGGCAAAAGCAAGCTGATGGTCGAACAGATCCTGACCGACCTGCAAAAGGCCTGCCCGGAGTGGAGCGTCGCGCTGCTGCGTTATTTCAATCCGGTTGGCGCGCATCCGTCGGGCGATATGGGCGAAGACCCGCAGGGCATCCCGAACAACCTGATGCCGTATATCGCCCAGGTGGCGGTTGGCCGTCGCGAATCGCTGGCGGTGTTTGGCAATGATTACCCGACGAAAGACGGCACCGGCGTGCGCGACTATATCCACGTGATGGATCTCGCCGACGGCCACGTGGCCGCGATGCAGCAGCTCGCCGACAAGCCGGGCGTGCATATCTATAACCTCGGCGCAGGCGTCGGCAGCAGCGTGCTGGATGTGGTGAACGCCTTTAGCCAGGCCTGCGGCAAACCAATTAATTATCACTTTGCGCCGCGCCGCGACGGCGACCTGCCCGCTTACTGGGCGGACGCCACCAAAGCCGACCAAGAGCTTAACTGGCGCGTGACGCGCTCATTACAGGAGATGGCGGACGACACCTGGCGCTGGCAGTCCCGTCATCCTCAAGGTTATCCCGATTAAAGGAAGTCAGATGGAACAGTTTAACCCCGTGGATCATCCGCACCGTCGTTATAACCCGCTGACCGGACAATGGATCCTGGTTTCGCCGCATCGCGCCAAGCGCCCCTGGCAGGGGGCGCAGGAAACGCCTGCGAAACAGACGCTGCCGCAGCACGATCCCGATTGCTTTCTCTGCCCCGGCAACACCCGCGTCACCGGGGATAAAAACCCGCAGTACACCGGCACATACGTTTTTACCAACGATTTCGCCGCGCTGATGACCGACACGCCGGACGCGCCGCAAAGCGCCGATCCGCTGATGCGCCTTGAGAGCGCGCGCGGCACCAGCCGCGTTATCTGTTTCTCGCCGGATCACAGCAAAACGCTGCCGGAGCTGACGCTGCCCGCACTCGAAGAAGTGGTGAAAACCTGGCAGACGCAGACCGCCGAGCTTGGGCAGACGTACCCCTGGGTACAGGTGTTTGAGAATAAAGGCGCGGCGATGGGTTGCTCCAACCCGCATCCGCACGGCCAGATCTGGGCTAACAGCTTCCTGCCAAATGAAGCCGAGCGTGAAGACCGCCTGCAGCGTGAGTATTTCGAACAGCAGGGCTCGCCGATGCTCGTCGATTACGCGCAGCGCGAGCTTGCCGACGGCAGCCGCACTGTCGTGGAGACCGAGCACTGGCTGGCGGTAGTGCCGTACTGGGCCGCCTGGCCGTTTGAAACGCTGCTGCTGCCGAAGACGCCTGTTCTGCGCATGACCGATCTCACGGACGCGCAGCGCAGCGATCTGGCGCTGGCGCTGAAGAAGCTCACCAGCCGTTACGACAACCTGTTCCAGACCTCCTTCCCCTACTCGATGGGCTGGCACGGCGCGCCGTTTAACGGCGAAGAGAACGCACACTGGCAGCTGCATGCCCACTTCTATCCGCCGCTGCTGCGCAGCGCCACGGTACGCAAGTTTATGGTGGGGTATGAAATGCTGGCGGAAACCCAGCGTGATTTAACCGCCGAGCAGGCGGCAGAGCGCCTGCGCGCCGTCAGCGACATCCATTTTCGCGAATCCGGAGAATAACAATGAGCCTGAAAGAGAAGACACAATCCCTGTTTGCCGAGAAATTCGGCTACCCTGCCACCACCCACATTCAGGCGCCGGGCCGCGTAAACCTTATCGGTGAGCATACCGACTATAACGACGGTTTCGTGCTGCCGTGCGCGATTGACTATCAGACGGTCATCAGCTGCGCGAAACGCGATGACCGCCGCGTGCGCGTGATTGCCGTCGATTACGAAAACGAAACCGACGAGTTCTCTCTTGATGAGCCTATCCTGGCGCACGACAGCCAGCAGTGGTCGAACTATGTGCGCGGCGTGGTAAAACACCTGCAACAGCGTGATGCCAGCTTCGGCGGCGCCGACCTCGTTATCAGCGGCAACGTGCCGCAGGGCGCGGGCTTAAGCTCATCGGCCTCGCTGGAAGTCGCGGTCGGCACCGTGTTCCGCCATCTTTATCATCTCTCGCTCGACGGCGCGCAGATAGCGCTGAACGGTCAGGAGGCGGAAAACCAGTTCGTCGGCTGTAACTGCGGCATTATGGATCAGCTGATTTCCGCGCTGGGCAAGAAAGATCATGCGCTGCTCATCGACTGCCGCAGCCTCGGCACCAAAGCCGTACCGATGCCGCAGGGCGTCGCGGTGGTGATTATCAACAGTAACTTTAAACGCACGCTGGTCGGCAGCGAGTACAACACCCGCCGCGAGCAGTGCGAAACCGGCGCGCGCTTCTTCACGCAAAAAGCGCTGCGCGATGTGAGCCTCGATCAGTTTAACGCCGTGGCCCATGAGCTCGACCCGATGGTGGCCAAACGCGTGCGTCACGTCCTGACCGAAAACGCCCGCACCGTGGAAGCCGCCGATGCGCTGGCGAAAGGCGATCTGACCCGCATGGGCCAGCTGATGGCGGAGTCTCACGCCTCGATGCGCGACGACTTTGAAATTACCGTTCCGCAGATCGATACTCTGGTAGAGATTGTGAAATCGGTGATCGGTGATAAAGGCGGCGTACGCATGACGGGCGGCGGCTTCGGCGGCTGCGTCGTGGCGCTGGTGCCGGAGGCTATCGTGCCGCAAGTGCAGGCCGCCGTCGAAGCGCAGTACGAAGCGCGCACCGGTATTAAAGAAACGTTTTACGTGTGCAAACCTTCAGAAGGAGCAGGTCTGTGCTAAAAGAGACGCCGCAACTGGCCCCGGATGGGCTGCCGTATCGTATTTCCACCCTGCGCAATGCCGCAGGGATGGTCGTTACCGTCATGGACTGGGGCGCGACGCTGCTGTCGGCCCGCGTTCCAATGAAAGACGCCAGCGTGCGCGAAACGCTGCTGGGTTGCCCGAGCCCGGAGGTATGGCTTGAGCAAACCGCGTTCCTCGGCGCGTCGGTAGGCCGTTACGCTAACCGCATCGCGCAGTCGCGCTTTACGCTGGATGGCGAAACCTGGTCTCTTACGCCAAGCCAGGGCGAAAACCAGCTGCATGGCGGCCCGGAAGGGTTCGACAAACGCCGCTGGCGTATCGTGCGTCAGAACGAGCACGAAGTGCTTTATACGCTGGATTCGCAGGACGGCGACCAGGGTTATCCTGGCGAACTGCGCGCCACCGCGCATTTCCGCCTGACGGACGATAACCGCATCAGCATTGAATATCGCGCCCGCGTGGATAAGCCCTGCCCGGTTAACCTGACTAACCATGCCTATTTCAACCTGGATGGCGAGCAGAATGACGTGCGCGACCATCGCCTGCAGCTGTTCGCCGGGCGTTATCTGCCGGTGGATGAGCAAGGGATCCCGCGTGAAGGGCTAGCAGACGTGTCGGGAACGGGCTTTGATTTCCGCGAGCCGAAAAAAATCGCGCAGGATTTCCTGAAAGATGAAGGCCAGAAGCGCGTGAAAGGCTATGACCACGCCTGGCTGCTTGATGCCAAAGGCGATCTGACTCAGCCTGCGGCGCACGTCTGGTCGAGCGATGAAAAGTTGAAAATGACGGTCTACACCACCGCGCCTGCCTTGCAGTTCTACTCCGGTAACTATCTCGAAGGCACGCCCGCGCGCGAACAGGGCACCTACAGCGCCTGGCAAGGGCTGGCGCTGGAGAGCGAATTCCTGCCTGACAGCCCGAACCACCCGGAATGGCCGCAGCCTGACTGCATTCTGCGCCCGGACCAGGAATACCTGAGCGTCACGCAGTATCACTTTATTCCTCAGTGACCTTTCAGCCCTCTTCCCGAAGAGGGCTTTTTTTCGCCGTTTTGCTGTAATTACCAACAGTTACTGACAAAAAAATCACGGCCGATTCACATGCGCCTTACACTAGACCGCTATTTTCGCTATGTTAAAGGTTTACGTTGCCGCTAACTTCTACACGGCAATATAATGATAACTGTTATCATTCAATCAGGCTTATGAAGGAGTAATACTATGGCTGTTACTAAGCTGGTTCTGGTTCGTCACGGCGAAAGCCAGTGGAACAACGAAAACCGCTTTACCGGTTGGTACGACGTTGACCTGTCCGAGAAGGGCGTCAGCGAAGCTAAAGCGGCTGGCAAACTGCTGAAAGATGAAGGCTACAGCTTCGATTTTGCTTATACCTCCGTGCTGAAACGTGCCATCCATACGCTGTGGAACATCCTGGATGGGCTGGATCAGGCCTGGCTGCCGGTTGAAAAATCCTGGAAACTGAACGAGCGTCATTACGGTGCGCTGCAGGGCCTGAACAAAGCGGAAACCGCTGAGAAATATGGCGATGATCAGGTGAAACAGTGGCGTCGTGGTTTTGCGGTGACCCCGCCTGCGCTGACCAAAGACGATGAGCGTTTCCCGGGCCATGATCCGCGTTATGCGAAACTGACCGAGCAGGAACTGCCGCTGACCGAAAGCCTGGCGCTGACCATCGATCGCGTTATTCCTTACTGGAATGAAACCATTCTGCCGCGCCTGAAAAGCGGCGAGCGCGTGATCATCGCCGCGCACGGCAACTCCCTGCGCGCGCTGGTGAAATACCTGGATAACATGAGCGAAGAAGAGATCCTCGAGCTGAACATCCCGACCGGCGTGCCGCTGGTGTATGAGTTCGACGAGAACTTCAAACCGATTAAACATTACTATCTGGGCAACGCAGACGAGATCGCAGCGAAAGCCGCGGCCGTTGCGAACCAGGGTAAAGCGAAGTAATTCGCGACCATAAGATGTGAAAAAGGCGTGGTGAAAACCACGCCTTTTTTATTGGGCGGCGAGAGGGTTTTTGGCATGGATGGCGGGTGCGCTGCGCTTACCCGCCCTGTCACGTTGCGCTTATGTAGGGTGGGTAAGCGCAGCGCCCCCACCATCAAACAGAAGAGCCCACTCAGACAGCGGAATTTACCCGCGGCGCGCTTTTACGGCATCGGCGAGCTGGCGCAGGATGGCGTCGGTATCTTCCCACCCGATGCAGGCATCGGTAACGCTTTTGCCGTATACCAGCGGTTCGCCGCTCTCGAGGCTCTGGTTGCCTTCCACCAGATGGCTTTCGATCATCACGCCCATGATAGCCTGCTCGCCACCGGCGATTTGGCCGCATACGTCCGCGCCGACTTCCATCTGCTTTTTAAATTGCTTGCTGGAGTTCGCATGGCTGAAATCGATCATCACCTGCGGCTTTAGCCCGGCTTTCTCAAGCCCGGTTTTCACCTCGGCGACATGCGCCGCGCTGTAGTTTGGCGTTTTACCGCCGCGCAGGATGATATGGCAATCGCTATTACCGCTGGTATTGACGATAGCCGAGTGGCCCCACTTGGTCACTGACAGGAAGCAGTGCGGCGCGCTGGCGGCGTTGATGGCGTCAATCGCCACTTTGATGGTGCCGTCGGTGCCGTTTTTAAACCCGACCGGACAGGAGAGCCCGGAGGCCAGCTCACGGTGCACCTGTGATTCCGTCGTGCGTGCGCCAATCGCGCCCCAGCTCATGAGATCCGCCATATACTGCGGCGTTATCATATCGAGGAACTCGCCCGCGGCGGGCAGGCCGGTGTCGTTGATATCGAGCAGCAGCTTACGCGCGATGCGCAGCCCTTCGTTAATCTGGAAGCTGTTATCCATATGCGGATCGTTGATGAGCCCTTTCCAGCCCACCGTCGTGCGCGGCTTTTCAAAATAGACGCGCATGACGATTTCCAGCTCGTTTTTCAGCGCCTTGCGCAGCGGCAGCAGACGAGAGGCATACTCTTTCGCCGCGATTGGATCGTGAATAGAACATGGGCCAATGACGACGAGCAACCGATCGTCGTCGCCACGCAGGATCTGATGAATCGCCTGACGGGCCGCAGATACGGTCTCAGCAGCTTTTTCAGTAGCGGGAAATTTTTCCAGGAGTGCGACAGGCGGGAGTAATTCGTCGATGCCTTCGATACGTAAATCGTCGTTCTGATAAGTCATGATGGTTCCAGGAGGCCCTACAGTTTCGTTGTAATGCAATCCCTTCAATCTATCTTGTCGCGTCAGTAGTGTAAACGCGTATTTACACTTCGCACGGAAAATTCCTGGAAGTTAACTTAAAAACGCCAGAAAGTAGCGTAAAGCGAGATGCAGTCTACACTTTTTAAGTGTTAGCACTCTGTTTTATACATTTTACAGAATCACCTACTGCCTTTCGGCGATAGTGTGGTTTTTTAGACCGCAACACACACGCTGATCAACTTTTTCGCAGTGCACTGTTGGAAGAAGTTATCCAGCAATAACGACCAGAACAGGAGCATGACTATGAAACTGAATAAACTGACTTCACTCTTTCTGACCGCCACTCTGACTCTGGCCAGCGGCGCGGCGCTTGCCGCCGATACCGGCTCTTCAACCAGCGGTGGAGATACGGGCTCAGCGAATGCGGCCGCGAGCGCAGGTCAGGTAGCGCCTGACGCGAAACAGAATGTCGCTCCCAACGGCGTTGATAACAGCAATATCAATACCTCTGGCACCAATTCCGCGAACAGCGGCGTGAACACCGGCACCGGCTCCTCAACCGGGACGACATCGGGCACCGCGCACAGCACCAGCGGCGACATGGGCGCAACCGGCACCAGCACGGGTACCTCCGGCAGTAGCGTACAGTGTACTGGCGATGCCTGCCCGAGCACCTCTGGCAGCACCTCCCAGTAATCGCATTTAATGCGTTGATCCCAAAGGAGAGCTTCGGCTCTCCTTTATTTTTGCTATTGTGGTAGCGCGCGACGTTCGCGCAGTAACTGAACCGATAATCACAACAATTTATTCTGAGCGACGCACGCTATGGCCCATTCCCATTCCCATTCCCACGACTCCCACGATCACACCCAACATTCCAACAGTCAGCGGCTGCTGATCGCCTTTCTGGTGACCGCCGCATTTATGGTACTGGAGGTTGTCGGCGGGCTGCTCTCTGGCTCGCTGGCGCTGCTGGCTGACGCGGGCCATATGTTTACCGACGCCGCCGCGCTGCTGGTGGCGCTGATGGCCGTGCGTTTCGCGCGGCGTGCGCCGGATACGCGTCACACCTTCGGGCTGCTGCGCTTAACCACCCTTGCCGCGTTCGTGAATGCGCTCGCGCTGCTGGTCATTACCGGAATCATTGTCTGGGAGGCGATTGCGCGCTTTATCACGCCGCAGCCGGTGGCGGGCGGCGCGATGCTCGGTATCGCCGTGGCGGGCCTGGTGGCGAATCTGCTGTCGTTCTGGATCCTGCACCGTGGCAGCGATGAGAAAAACATGAATGTGCGCGCGGCGGCGCTGCATGTGCTTGGCGACCTGCTGGGTTCGGTCGGGGCGATTGTGGCTGCGCTGATTATTCTCTGGACGGGATGGACGCCTATTGACCCGATCCTCTCGATTCTGGTGTCGTGCCTGGTGCTGCGCAGCGCATGGCGGCTGCTGAAAGAAAGCATGAATGAACTGCTGGAAGGCGCGCCGCGCGCGGTGGATGTCGACCAGCTGCGCCGCCGGCTACTGCGCGAGATCCCGGAAGCGCGCGATGTGCATCATGTGCATCTCTGGCTCGTTGGGGAGAAACCGGTGATGACGCTGCATGTTCAGGTGATCCCGCCGCACGATCACGATGCCTTGCTGGCAAATATTCATGACTATCTGAAACAGCATTACCAGATAGCGCACGCGACGGTGCAGCTGGAATATCAGTCATGCAGCGGAAAAGACTGCGATCTGAACGCCGCGGGCGCTACCGCGCACGCCCACGGCCATTCTCACTAAGTTAGTATGCCAGCGCGTGCGAGCCCCGCTCGCGCGCCGCTTTAATCCACATCCGGCTGCCATTCAGCGCGATAAACGTCAGGATGAGGTATTCCAGCGACATGGCGTACACGCCCTGGCGCGCGAATATCACTACGCTAATGACGTTAATGATCACCCACAGCAGCCAGTTTTCGACATATTTGCGGGTCATCAGGATCATCGCCACGACCGACAGCACCGTCATGCAGGAGTCCCAGAACGGGAAGGCGTCCGGCTGAAGCTGCGGCGCCATGACGTTAAGCCCGGCGGCCTGCATCACGTGCACCGCGACGCGGGTCAGGAACGCGAACACCGGGTCAATCCATACGGTCATCAGCCCAATAGCGATCACGCAGACCGCCAGCCAGCCGAACGCTTTTGAGCGCGGCAGCCAGCGAATGTGCAGTGCCGCCTGGTGGTCACTGCTCTGGCGCGACCAGGCGTACCAGCCGTAGAGATTGGCGGCAAAGAAAAAAACCTGTAGGAGCAGGCTGGCATAGAGCTGGATCTGAAAGAAAATAATCGCAAACAGCGTGACGTTGATTAATCCGAACGCGTAGTTAGCGATTTTCTCAAGGCTCGCGAGCCAGATGCACAGCAGCCCCGCCAGCGTTCCGACCGCTTCAATCCATGAAAGCGAGTACCCGCCCTCGCCGAGCGGAATATGCACCAGAATGTTTTGTACGCTAAAAAAATCCATATTATCCCCGAAGCGTAAAGTCCTTACGCGTTGCCCTTAACCGAAAGACGAAGTGTAGCCGCAAAATTCAGCATGCGGTTAAGCGGCATTAACGCGCGCTCTCGCAGGCCTGCATCAACATGAATCTCATGAGCCGCCCCGCCATGCTCCAGGGCCTCTGCGATGGCCTGAAGGCCGTTCATCGCCATCCACGGGCAGTGCGCGCAGGTGCGGCAGGTTGCCCCCTCCCCGGCCGTCGGCGCCTCAAGCAGCGTCTTTTCCGGACACGCCTGCTGCATTTTGTAAAAGATGCCGCGATCCGTCGCCACAATCAGCGTCTGCTGGGGCAGCGTTCTGGCGGCATTAATCAATTGACTGGTGGAGCCGACCGCATCGGCCATATCGACAATCGCCTGCGGCGACTCCGGGTGCACCAGTACAGCGGCATCCGGGTACAGCGCCTTCATGCGCGCCAGCGCCTGCGTTTTGAATTCATCATGCACGATGCAGGCACCCTGCCAGCAGAGCACATCCGCGCCGGTTTGCTGTTGCACGTAGCGGCCCAGGTGTCGGTCCGGTGCCCAGATGATTTTCTCGCCGAGACTATCGAGATGCTCAATCAGCTCCACGGCGATGCTGGATGTCACCACCCAGTCGGCGCGCGCTTTGACCGCCGCCGAGGTGTTGGCGTAAACCACCACGGTGCGATCCGGATGGCTGTCGCAAAACGCGGTGAACGCCTCTTCCGGACAGCCGAGATCGAGCGAGCACTCCGCCTGTAACGTCGGCATCAGAATGGTTTTTTCCGGGCTGAGAATTTTGGCGGTTTCGCCCATAAAGCGCACGCCCGCAACCAGCAGCGTGGTGGCAGAATGATTCGCGCCAAAACGCGCCATTTCGAGCGAGTCGGAAATACAGCCGCCGGTTTCTTCCGCCAGCGCCTGGATTTCGGGGTCGGTATAGTAGTGAGCGACCATCACCGCATTGCGTGCCTTAAGCAGACGCTTAATTTTTTCACGGTAAAAGGCTTTCTCGCCAGCGGACAGCGGAACTGGCTTCGGCGGGAACGGGTAAATCGCGGCTTCGGGATCGAACATTACACTCATTGGCACCATCTCGTTTTTTACACTGAACTAAAGCCGCTGTACCGAGCCAATGATAGCTACCTGGCAGCTTCATTTGTTTTATATGCTAAACAAGATAGCGGATCGGAGGCAGAAAGTCACAGGAAAACATCTGGAGTGAGATTATGAGAAAGGGCTAAAGCCAGCGATTGAACTATGACCAATCAGTTGTCGATAGCATGCGAACCAGAAAGCAGAGCTCAAAAGCGCCGCCAGCGGCCTTCTGGCTATGGGGGCGTGGAGAAGGATAACGTACAGATAGCAAAAAGGCGCCTTTAGGGCGCCTTTTTACACTGGTGGGTCGTGCAGGATGACTCGCTTCGCTCGCCCTTCGGGCCGTCGCCATAAACGGCTCCGGTGTCTCGCCATGAATGGCTCGACCCGAACCTGCCGCAGGTTCGAATCTGTTTGGCGTACAGATAGCAAAAAGGCGCCTTTAGGGCGCCTTTTTACACTGGTGGGTCGTGCAGGATTCGAACCTGCGACCAATTGATTAAAAGTCAACTGCTCTACCAACTGAGCTAACGACCCCTTGCGGGTTACTGCACTTGCTCAATACTTTCTTTCAGAGTGGGTCGTGCAGGATTCGAACCTGCGACCAATTGATTAAAAGTCAACTGCTCTACCAACTGAGCTAACGACCCGTTAGGGTGTTATCTGAAAGATCTACTGCTGATTACCAATCAGAGTGTTTCCACTAAAGCGATTGGTGGGTCGTGCAGGATTCGAACCTGCGACCAATTGATTAAAAGTCAACTGCTCTACCAACTGAGCTAACGACCCGAGTGGTGGGTGATGACGGGATCGAACCGCCGACCCCCTCCTTGTAAGGGAGGTGCTCTCCCAGCTGAGCTAATCACCCGATACTGCGCTGGTTACTCTTTGTGGTGCGTCGTGGAGGGAAGAATGCTTAACGATGCTTGCGCGGCGTTGCCTTCACGATCTCGCTTGTTCTAACCACTTAAGCGAGTGGTGGGTCGTGCAGGATTCGAACCTGCGACCAATTGATTAAAAGTCAACTGCTCTACCAACTGAGCTAACGACCCACATTTTTGCCACCACAGGTTTGTTTCGTATCCCGTGGCAACGGCGGCATATATTACTGATTTAAGATTCTGACGCAACAAAAATTTCGAGGCAGATCACTTAACTGCTTACGTTTCATGCGGCAAGACCAGAAATAATACGGCATCTGGTCAAGCCGCATGCATTACATAGCATTGAGACGTTTTTGCGCCTGCTTTGCGCCTTCAGTGCCCGGGTATTTGGAGACAACCTGCTGATAAACGGCCTTCGCTTTCGCGGTATCGCCTTTATCCTGCATGATTACGCCAACCTTAAACATCGCATCTGCCGCTTTCGGTGACTTGGGGTAGTTCTTCACCACCGAGGCGAAGTAATACGCTGCGTCATCCTTCTTACCTTTGTTGTAATTCAGCTGGCCGAGCCAGTAATGCGCGTTCGGCTGGTAAGTGGAATCCGGGTATTGCTTAATGAAATTAGAAAACGCGGTGATGGCTTCATCCTGACGGGATTTATCCTGCACCAGCGCGATCGCTGCGTTGTAATCGGTATTGGCATCCCCGCTCTGCGTCGGCGCGCTGGCAGCAGGAGCTGAAGCGCCTGCGTCCGGTGCGGCAGATGCCGCGCCGGTTTGCGCCGACGCGCCATCCTGCGCCGCTGCCGCTCCGCCATTGCCATTACTCAGACTGTCCATCTGCAGCAGGATCTGCTTTTGACGTTCCACAATCTGGTTTAGCTGATACTGATTTTCCTGAATCTGACCGCGCAGGGCATCAATATCGGACTGATTATCGGAAAGCTGCTGCTGAAGCTGGGTTAAAAGCTGGCTGTGAGCGTTGGAAATACGCTCAAGTTGAACGACACGGTCTTCGACCGAGCCTGAGCCGACATCACTGATTGGCGCCTGGGCATTAGCGGCCCAGGGGGCCGCTACGCCAACCAGTAACGACAGACCCAACAGGTGATGTCTGAAGTTACTGATCATGCAATTCTCTTAGTAAACCAGTACGGCGCGACGGTTTTTGGCATATGCCGCTTCGTCGTGACCCAGTACTGCAGGTTTTTCTTTACCGTAAGAAACGATGGAGATCTGGTCAGCAGAAACGCCTTTACCCTGCAGGTACATCTTAACGGCGTTAGCACGACGTTCGCCCAGGGAGATGTTGTACTCCGGGGTGCCGCGCTCATCCGCGTGACCTTCAACGGTCACTTTGTAAGACGGGTTGCTACGCAGGAAGTTAGCGTGAGCGTCCAGCATTGCAGCGAAGTCAGAACGGATGTCGTACTTGTCCAGATCGAAGTAAACGATGTTGTTCTGCTGCAGTTGCTGCATCTGCAGACGCGCCTGCTCTTCAGAAGACATGTTGCCGCCGTTGCCGTTCATACCAGTGCCGGCACCCAGCATGCCTTCGCCGCTCTGGTCATTGCTGGCGTTCTTGTTAGAAGAACACGCCGCGATTGCCATAACAGGCAGAGCGATCATCAGCCCTTTCAGCACTTTGTTCAGTTGCATTTCTTTGATTCCTTTAGTAATCAATTAATTATTATTACAGATACGGCGACCAGGCAGGCGATTTTACCTGTCCATCAGTTGCCGGAAGACGCGCTTTGAAACGCCCATCTGTAGAAACCAGGTTCAGCACGGATCCCATCCCCTGAGAAGAGCTGTAGATAACCATAGTGCCGTTAGGTGCCAGACTTGGCGTTTCATCCAGGAACGTTGACGACAGCGTCTGTACGCCACCCGTTACCAGATCCAGTTTAGCGATGTTCTGAGCGCCGCCATTGGAGCTCACCATCACCATAAATTTACCGTCAGAGCTTACGTCAGCGTCCTGGTTCTGAGAACCTTCCCAGGTCACGCGCTGCGGCGCGCCGCCGTTGACGTTCACTTTATAAACCTGCGGGCGACCCGCCTGGTCAGAGGTATAGGCCAGCGTCTGGCTGTCCGGATACCAGGTCGGTTCGGTGTTGTTGCTGCGGCCATCCGTAACCTGACGGATCTGACCTGAGCCAATATCCATCACGTACAGGTTCAGGCTGCCAGTTTTAGAGAGCGCGAAAGCCAGCTTGCTGCCGTCCGGCGAGAACGCCGGTGCGCCGTTGTGACGCGGGAAGGACGCAACCTGACGCACAGCGCCGTTCGCCAGTGTCTGGATAACCAGCGCGGAACGACCGCTTTCAAACGTAACGTACGCAAGTTTGCTGCCATCCGGCGACCAGGCCGGAGACATCAGCGGCTGCGGCGAGCGATGAACGACAAACTGGTTGTAACCGTCGTAGTCAGAAACGCGCAGCTCGTATGGGAACTGGCCGCCGTTGGTCTGAACCACGTAAGCGATGCGGGTACGGAAGGCGCCTTTGATACCGGTCAGCTTCTCAAACACTTCGTCGCTTGCCGTGTGGCCTGCATAACGCAGCCACTGCTTGTTCACTTTGTAGGAGTTCTGCGCCAGCACGGTGCCCGGCGCGCCGCCCGTATCCACCAGCTGATACGCCACGGTATAACTGCCGTCGCCGTTCGGCGTCACCTGCCCTACCACGACCGCGTCAATACCGAGCGCTGACCATGCCGCAGGCTGAACTTCCTGTGCGGAAGCAGGCTGCTGCGGCAGACGGGAGCGATCGAGCGGGTTGAATTTACCGCTGTTGCGCAGATCCGCCGCCACGATGCCGCCGATATCTTCAGGCGCGGCACCCGGGCCCGCCCATTTGAACGGCACCACACCAATCGGACGCGCCGAGTCAACCCCCTGGGTTATCTCGATGCGTACTTCTGCGTGCAGCACGGCTGCCCACAGCATCAGAAAACTAAATGCTAAACGTAATGCCTGCTTCATCATATCTCCCTTATCTGGACGCAAAGCCCTCGATAATTTAGCAGAATGTTAACAAACTCAAAGATAGACAACCACATTGCACGCCGGCTTAAACCGGACAGTGAAGCCCGGTTTTACCGGAAATCACTGCGGTTTGAAAAGCAACGGCGCGTTTTTAAAGACTTCATAAACGGCCTGGCTCGGCGGTTTAGGAATCTTAGCCTGTCGGGCGGCGGAGATAGCTGCCTGGCAAAGCGCAGGATCGCCACCTTCCGACTGGATATCCAGCAGTAAACCATCCGGCGCCAGTTTAATACGCAGCGTACAGGTTTTACCCGAATACGACGAGGCATCATAGAACTTGCTCTCGATCGCCGACTTTATCTGCGAGGCGTAACCGTTGATTTCAGCGCCGCTGGCACCGTTGTTCTTACTATTACCGCTACCCGCCGGCGCTGCATTACTGCCTTTCGCCCCACCACCGGTTTTCGGCGCATTCTTACCTGAGCTGAGATCGCCCAGCAGATCGTCAACGCCTTCAGCAGCGGCGGCCTTTTCAGCAGCCGCTTTCGCGGCGGCAGCTTTTTTGGCCGCTTTGTCCGCCGCCGCTTTCTTATCGGCGGCGGCCTTCTCAGCGGCGGCCGCTTTCTCAGCAGCGGCTTTCTCGGCAGCGGCTTTTTCTGCCGCCGCTTTTTCAGCAGCAGCTTTCTTCGCCGCCTCAGCGGCCGCTTTTTTCTCGGCGTCCTGCTGGGCTTTCTTCGCGGCGTCAGCAGCGGCTTTTTTCTCGGCTTCTTCCTGTGCTTTCTTCGCCGCAGCCGCCGCTTTCGCAGCCTCTTCCTGCGCTTTTTTCTGCGCGTCGGCAGCGGCTTTCTTCGCGGCTTCTTCCGCTGCTTTCGCCTGAGCGTCGGCTTTCGCTTTCGCATCCGCCGCGGCTTTGGCTGCCGCCTCTTCCGCCTGTTTTTGCTGCTCCTGAGCGCGCTTCGCCGCTTCTTCAGCCTGTTTCTGCTGCTCCGCCTGCTGCTGCGCTTTCTCCTGGGCTTCCAGACGCTCCTGCTCAAGTTTTTTCAGGCGTTCCTGTTCGGCCGCCTGTTTCTCGCGCAGTTCTTCAGCCTGCTGCTGCGCCTGTTTCTCGCGCTGCTCGGCGGCCTGTTTCGCGCTGGCCTGTTGCTGCTGCTGGCGGTTATATTGCTGCACTACCGCGCCGGGATCGACCATGACGGCGTCAATCGCAGAACCGCCGCCGCCGCCCGCAGCGTCTTCATTGATATGCTCGTCGAACGAGCTCCAGATCAGCAGCGCAATCAGCAACAGGTGCAGCACCACTGAAATGATGATCGCGCGTTTCAGCTTATCGTTTTGTTCGGTTGCCTTTGCCACTCTCGGTTTCCAAAACTTGTAGCCCTGTCAGGCGGGTGGATCAGATAGGCTGCGTCATTAAGCCGACAGATTTCACGCCTGCCTGATGCAACAGGTTCAGCGCTTTGATTATCTCGTCGTAAGGAACGTCTTTGGCGCCACCGATTAAAAAGACCGTTTTCGGGTTTTCCTGCAGGCGACGCTGCGCCTCGGCCACCACCTGCTCTGCAGGCAACTGGTCCATACGGTCTTTCTCCACTACCACGCTGTATTGGCCCACGCCGGAGACCTCAATAATCACCGGCGGGTTGTCATTACTGCTGACGGTCTGGGAATCCGTGGCGTCCGGCAAATCGACTTCCACGCTCTGGGTGATGATGGGCGCCGTCGCCATAAAAATCAGCAGCAGCACCAGCAGCACGTCCAGCAGCGGAACGATGTTGATTTCAGATTTCAGATCACGACGACCACGTCCACGTGTTCTGGCCATGACTTACCCCTTGTTGCTTTCGCTGGTACTGGTGCTGAAAGCCTGACGATGCAGGATAGCCGTGAACTCTTCCATAAAGTTGTCGTAATTCAGCTCCAGCTTGTTCACGCGCTGGTTCAGGCGGTTATACGCCATGACCGCCGGGATAGCCGCAAACAGGCCGATCGCGGTGGCGATCAGCGCTTCGGCGATACCTGGCGCGACCATTTGCAGCGTGGCCTGTTTCACCGCACCGAGCGCGATAAAGGCGTGCATGATCCCCCACACGGTACCGAAAAGACCGATATACGGGCTTATCGAACCGACCGTGCCGAGGAACGGAATATGGTTTTCAAGGGTTTCGAGTTCGCGATTCATCGAAATACGCATCGCGCGCGACGCCCCTTCGACAATCGCTTCCGGCGCATGGCTGTTGGCGCGATGCAGACGAGCGAACTCTTTAAAACCGGCATAGAAGATCTGCTCGGAGCCGGAGAGGTTTTCACGACGGCCCTGGCTCTCCTGATACAGGCGAGACAGCTCAATGCCCGACCAGAATTTATCTTCGAAGGCTTCTGCTTCACGCGAGGCAGCATTAAGAATGCGCGTTCGTTGAATGATGATGGCCCAGGACGCGATTGAAAAACCAATCAAAATCAACATGATAAGTTTAACCAGAAGACTTGCCTTCAGGAACAAATCAAGGATATTCATGTCAGTCACTGCTTGAACTCCGCGACAATAGACTTGGGAAGCGCACGAGGCTTCATTAAGAGTGGATCAACGCAGACAATCAGCACCTCGGCTTCGTTGAGAAGCTGGTTTTCCGCGTTAACAATCCGTTGCCTGAACACCATGGAGGTGCCACGCAGCGTGGTAATTTCGGTCTGGACTTCGAGCATATCGTCGAGTCGGGCAGGCGCAAGATACTCAAGCGTCATCTTGCGAACCACAAAGGCTACTCGCTCCGCCAGTAAATCCTGCTGATTAAAGTGGTGGTGGCGCAGCATCTCTGTGCGTGCTCTTTCATAAAAGGCGACGTAACTGGCGTGATAAACCACACCACCGGCGTCGGTGTCTTCGTAATAGACACGAACCGGCCATCGAAACAGCGTTGTGCTCACTCTACATCCCGGTAATGCAAATAAACGCTGCTACTATACGCAAGTGAATGTGGGTTTGGAATGGGGAGAAGTAAACGGAGAGTAAATATTTATGGGCTCCGAAAAGCCCACAGAAAAGCAGGTTAAACCTTGTTCAGGCGAAGAAAAAAAGCAGCCCGGCCAGCATTACCAGATCCGCTATCAGCGGACAGAAAATGCCCTGCCAGTGCACCGCACGGGGGCGGAACCCCACACCGTGAATAACCCCGGCGCAGACGGCCCACATCAGAAACAGCCCCTGCCAGATCTCAAGGCCGCTGGTCTTCGCCGCAAAGCGCGACGGGTCCCAAAACATGCAACCCGCCAGCATCAGCGCCATCATTAAGGAAAGAGCCCGTAACGGGCTCTTGTCCATTAGCGCGTAAAGCACGGTGATGAGGCGTTTCATCACGACTCGACTTTACCGGCTTTGGTCGCTTCAACATGCTCCAGCGCCAGGGCGGTAATGACCCCGAAAGCACAGGCAAGAAGCGTTCCGAGAATCCAGGCGAAATACCACATAGTCAGCTCCTTATCAGTACAGAGAATGCGTGTTGCTTTCGATATGTTCTTTGGTGATGCGACCAAACATTTTCCAGTAACACCAGGTGGTGTAGAGCAAAATGGTCGGCACAAACACCGCGGCGACATAGGTCATCACGGTCAGCGTCAGCTGGCTGGAGGTCGCGTCCCACATCGTCAGGCTGGCGTTCAGCATCGTGCTGGACGGCATGATGAACGGGAACATGGCGATACCGGCAGTCAGGATAACGCACGCCAGCGTCAGTGAAGAGAAAACGAACGCCCACGCGCCTTTACCCAGACGCGACGCCAGCACGGTCAGCAGCGGCAGCGCCACGCCCAGCGCAGGGATCACCCACAGCGCAGGCATCTTGTTAAAGTTAGCAAACCAGGCGCCCGCCTGACGAACCACTTCTTTATTCATCGGGTTAGAGGCCGCACGCGGATCGATGGCCGACGTCACGACATAACCGTCGATGCCATACATCACCCATACGCCCGCCAGCACGAAGCAGACCATCATCACCAGCGCGGAAATCTGCGCGGTCGCACGGGAGCGCAGGTGCAGCTCGCCGGTGGTACGCATTTGCAGATAGGTCGCGCCCTGGGTCAGAATCATCGCCACGCTCACCACGCCTGTCAGCAGACCAAACGGGTTCAGCAGCTGGAAGAAGTTACCGGTGTAGAACATGCCCTGGTATTTATCGAAGTGGAACGGCACGCCCTGCAGCAGGTTGCCGAACGCGACGCCTATCACTAGCGGCGGCACGAAGCTGCCCGCGAAAACGCCCCAGTCCCACATGTTGCGCCAGCGCATATCTTCAATCTTGGAGCGGTAATCAAAGCCCACCGGACGGAAGAACAGCGACGCCAGCACCAGAATCATCGCCACGTAGAAGCCGGAGAACGCCGCGGCATACACCAGCGGCCAGGCGGCGAACAGCGCGCCACCCGCGGTGATGAGCCACACCTGGTTGCCGTCCCAGTGCGGCGCGATGGAGTTAATCATCACGCGACGCTCGGTATCGGTACGCCCCAGGATGCGGGTCAGCATGCCGACCCCCATATCAAAGCCATCGGTGACCGCAAAACCGATCAGCAGAATGCCAACCAGCAGCCACCAGAGTAAACGCAATACTTCATAATCGATCATTTTACATCTCCTCGCTTAGCGTGCCGGCTGAGAAGCCACGGTGGACTGCTCGAAGTGATAGCGACCGGTTTTCAGGCTGCTCGGCCCCAGGCGGGCGAACTTGAACATCAGGAACAGTTCCGCCACCAGGAAGAGCGTGTACAGGCCGCAGATCAGCACCATAGAGAAGAGGATGTCGCCTGCAGACAGATTAGAGTGCGCCACCGCGGTCGGCAGCACTTCACCGATTGCCCACGGCTGACGACCGTACTCCGCCACAAACCAGCCCGATTCCACCGCAATCCACGGCAGCGGAATGCCGTAGAACGCCGCGCGCAGGAGCCATTTTTTATCGCCGATACGGTTGCGAATCACCGTCCAGAACGACGCGCCGATAATCAGCAGCATCAGGATGCCGCACAGCACCATGATACGGAACGAGAAGTACAGCGGCGCCACGCTCGGAATGGAATCCTGCGTTGCTTTCTGGATCTGCGCTTCGGTCGCGCCCGCGACGTTATCGGTATAGCGTTTAAGCAGCAGACCGTAACCGAGGTCTTTCTTCACGCTGTTAAATTCATCGCGTACCGCCTGATCGGTAGAACCGGAACGCAGCTGTTCGAGCAGCGCGTACGCTTTCATGCCGTTACGGATGCGCGCTTCGTGCTGCACCAGCAGATCTTTAAGGCCAATCACCGGCGTATCGACGGAACGGGTCGCGATAATGCCGAGCGCGTAAGGGATCTGGATCGAGAAGCGGTTTTCCTGGCCCTGCTGATCCGGAATACCGAACAGCGTAAACGCGGCTGGCGCCGGCTGGGTTTCCCATTCGGCTTCGATCGCGGCCAGTTTGGTTTTCTGCACGTCGCCCATTTCGTAACCGGATTCATCACCCAGCACAATAACGGAAAGCACCGCCGCCATGCCGAAGCTCGCCGCGATAGCGAAAGAGCGTTTGGCGAAGGCGAAGTCGCGACCTTTAAGCATGTACCACGCGCTGATGCCCAGAATGAACATCGCGCCGGTGCAATAGCCCGCCGCCACAGTGTGAACGAATTTCACCTGGGCTACCGGGTTCAGCACCAGCTCAGAGAAGCTCACCATCTCCATACGCATGGTTTCGAAGTTGAAATCGGACGCGATCGGGTTCTGCATCCAGCCGTTCGCCACCAGGATCCACAGCGCGGAGAGGTTGGAGCCCAGCGCCACCAGCCAGGTGACGGCCATGTGCTGCACCTTGCTCAGACGATCCCAGCCGAAGAAGAACAGGCCGACGAAGGTCGATTCAAGGAAGAACGCCATCAGGCCTTCGATAGCCAGCGGGGCACCGAAGATATCGCCTACATAGTGGGAATAATAAGACCAGTTAGTCCCGAACTGGAACTCCATGGTCAAGCCGGTCGCCACGCCCAGTGCGAAGTTGATACCAAACAACTTGCCCCAGAACTTGGTCATGTCTTTATAGATTTGTTTACCAGAGAGGACGTAGACCGTTTCCATAATGGCCAGCAGGAACGCCATACCGAGCGTCAGCGGCACAAAAAGGAAGTGGTACATCGCGGTCAAGGCAAACTGTAAGCGCGACAGTTCGACTATATCTAACATCTTGACTCCTTGCTCCTCGCATGAAGACTTCGAGCGTGGCGTTTTTTAAAAACGCCACAACGCATGCCCCAATACCAATGACATTTGCTCCCGTTAGCCGTCGCTTAAATCACTGCGTGTATTTGTGAAAAAGTAAAGGCGAAAGGTTACAAATAAGTTAAAAGAAATCCAAATTGATTCGGCAAATATTTTACGCTGCAATCCAGAGATAATAAACAGATTTGCACATACCGTTATTTGCGTTTTTCGATGGCGATCAATTTATACCTAAATTGCCGCTCCGAGACCAGATTGATCAACCGCAATTTAGCGCTTTCTCACGCTTTTTATCAACTGAAAAAGTTTGATTCAAATCAGTTTTTATACCCATTGTTAATTATGTTTCACCCCGAACGGGTTAAGTGAAAATAATGTTAACGATAAGTGTTTTTTTAACGACTATCGGGTTACCAAAGCGCAACGAATAATAACTCTGGGTTATTTCTCTGAACATCGATTCGAGATATCAATCACACTTCCTTGTTAATATCGGCAGTGAATCGAAATTCCTTAGATCAAAAAATATCTTTTTATTTCACAATTAATTTACTTATTAATTTCACTATTAAAACTTATCGCTTATTGCAGCACGCCACAAAAGCGTCATGTCCTCTCGGAACCGTGAAATCCTCATCAAACCACCTGGCGTGAATGAATACGCCTGCGCAAGCCTTGAGCGTGATGCCCTGTTTTACGTTCAGCGCCTCTGTAACACGTGCTCATCGGCTGCGCCGGATTCCGTAAAGCCTGACGCGCAAATGCGCCCAGAAGGCGTTTCAGGAGGGTTGTAGCATCATAATGAACATTGCCGCCCGCAAACGCGCCCAGGCACCGCCGCAGGCAATAAAAAAGGCTACCCTTGCGGGTAGCCAACCATGTCGAATCTTATTATTGGATGTGTTTACCTCGCATCCACGAGGCGAGACGTTTAGTTCAGAATGGTTTTCAGCGCGTCGCCGATGTCCGCCAGGCTGCGAACGGTTTTAACGCCTGCCGCTTCCAGCGCGGCGAATTTCTCATCCGCCGTGCCTTTGCCGCCTGCGATAATCGCGCCCGCGTGGCCCATACGCTTGCCTTTCGGCGCGGTAACGCCCGCAATGTAGCCCACCACCGGTTTGGTAACGTGATCTTTAATGTACGCCGCCGCTTCTTCTTCCGCGCTACCGCCGATCTCGCCGATCATCACGATCGCTTCGGTCTGCGGATCTTCCTGGAACAGCTTGAGGATGTCGATGAAGTTAGAACCCGGGATCGGGTCGCCGCCGATGCCCACGCAGGTGGACTGGCCGAAGCCGTAATCGGTGGTCTGCTTAACCGCTTCATAGGTCAGGGTGCCGGAGCGGGAGACGATCCCCACGCGGCCTGGCTGATGAATGTGGCCCGGCATGATACCGATTTTGCACTCGCCTGGGGTGATAACGCCCGGGCAGTTCGGACCAATCATGCGCACGCCCGCTTCATCCAGCTTCACTTTTACGGTCAGCATATCCAGCGTCGGGATGCCTTCGGTAATGGTGATGATGAGCTTAATGCCTGCATCGATGGCTTCCAGGATGGAGTCTTTGCAGAACGGCGCCGGTACGTAAATCACAGACGCGGTCGCGCCGGTCGCTTCTACGGCTTCGCGCACGGTGTTAAACACCGGCAGGCCGAGGTGCGTGGTGCCGCCTTTGCCCGGCGTGACGCCGCCAACCATCTGCGTACCGTAGGCAATCGCCTGTTCGGAGTGGAATGTCCCCTGGCTGCCGGTAAAGCCCTGGCAGATAACTTTGGTGTTTTTATCGATCAGAATGGACATTATTTCCCCTCCACAGCAGCAACTACCTGCTGAGCTGCATCCGTCAGACTTTTCGCTGCAATAATATTCAGGCCGCTGTCGGCCAGTTTCTTCGCGCCCAGCTCGGCATTGTTGCCTTCCAGACGCACCACCACCGGCACGTTCACGCCCACTTCCGCCACCGCGCCGATGATGCCGTCGGCAATCAGGTCGCAGCGCACGATGCCGCCGAAGATGTTAACCAGAACGGCTTTCACTTTGTCGTCAGACAGAATGATTTTGAACGCTTCGGTTACGCGCTCTTTAGTCGCGCCGCCGCCCACGTCCAGGAAGTTCGCCGGCTCGCCGCCGTGCAGCTTCACGATATCCATGGTGCCCATCGCGAGGCCCGCGCCGTTTACCATGCAACCGATGTTGCCATCCAGCGCCACGTAGTTCAGTTCCCACTGCGCGGCCTGTGCTTCGCGCGGGTCTTCCTGAGACTGGTCGCGCATTTCACGCAGATCCGGCTGGCGGAACAGCGCGTTGCCGTCAGCGCCCAGTTTGCCGTCGAGACAGATCAGGTCGCCCTGAGAGGTGATAACCAGCGGGTTGATTTCGATAAGCGCCAGGTCGCGCTCCAGGAAAATGTTGGCCAGGCCCATGAACACTTTGGTGAACTGCTGGATAAGTTTCCCTTCAAGACCCAGTTTAAAGGCCAGCTCGCGTCCCTGATACGGCATCGGGCCGGTCAGCGGATCGATAGAGACTTTGTGGATCAGGTGCGGGGTTTCTTCCGCCACTTTTTCAATTTCCACGCCGCCTTCGGTCGAGGCCATAAACACCACGCGACGGGTGCCACGGTCAACCACAGCGCCGAGGTAGAGTTCTTTCGCGATATCGGTCGCGGCTTCCACCAGGATCTGGTTGACCGGCTGACCGTTGGCGTCAGTTTGGTAGGTCACCAGGCGTTTGCCCAGCCAGTGCTCGGCAAAGGCGCGAATCTCTTCTTTGCTCTTAACGACTTTTACACCGCCCGCTTTACCGCGGCCGCCCGCGTGAACCTGGCATTTCACCACCCACGGGCCGGAGCCGATTTTAGAGGCGGCTTCTTCTGCTTCACGCGGGGTTGAGCAGGCATAACCCACTGGCGTCGGTAAGCCTGATCTGGCAAACAGCTGTTTCGCCTGATATTCGTGTAAGTTCATCTCTTCAGTCCATCAAGAAAAAGCGCATTCACGCTCGGAGTTCGAAATTGCCGCGCCTCGCGGCGCGACCATAAACACTACCTGAGGGCGGACGAGCCGCCCTTCTGAAACTACACGTCCAGCAGCAGACGAGTCGGATCTTCCAGCAACTCTTTAATGGTCACCAGGAAACCTACGGATTCACGGCCATCGATCAGGCGGTGATCGTAGGAGAGCGCCAGGTACATCATCGGCAGGATCTCCACCTTGCCGTCCACCGCCATCGGGCGATCTTTAATGGCGTGCATGCCAAGGATCGCGCTCTGCGGCGGGTTGATGATTGGCGTGGACATCAGCGAGCCGAAAACGCCGCCGTTGGTAATGGTGAAGTTACCGCCGGTCAGGTCTTCCACGGTCAGTTTGCCGTCGCGGCCTTTCACGGCCAGCTCTTTGATTTTTTTCTCGATGTCGGCCATGCCCAGCACGTCAACGTCACGCAGGACCGGCGTAACCAGACCGCGTGGCGTGGAGACCGCCATGCTGACGTCGAAGTAGTTGTGATACACCACGTCGTCGCCATCGATAGACGCGTTCACTTCCGGGAAGCGTTTCAGCGCTTCCACGACCGCTTTCACGTAGAAAGACATAAAGCCCAGACGGATACCGTGACGTTTTTCGAAGGCGTCGCCGTACTGCTTACGCAGATCCATAATCGGCTTCATGTTTACTTCGTTGAACGTGGTCAGCATCGCGGTGGAGTTTTTCGCCTCCAGCAGACGCTCGGCGACACGCTTACGCAGACGCGTCATCGGCACGCGTTTTTCGCTGCGGGCGCCGAGTTGCGGCGCAGCAGCGGCCGCTTGTTCCGGTGCTTTTGCCGCGTCGCTGCCGTTCGCTTTCGCCAGATGTTTTTCCACGTCTTCCCGGGTCAGACGGCCGCCCACGCCGGTGCCTTTAATGGCCGCCGCGTCGAGGTTGTGTTCGGCGAGCAGACGGCGAATCGCCGGGCTCAGCGCGTCGTTATTTTGTTCTTCGAGCGATGCCTGCTGGCGCTGCGCCGGGGTAGACGCTTTCTCTTCCGGTTTGGCGCTGCTCTCTTTGCCTGCGCTGTTGCCTTCTTTCAGGCGGCCCAGAACCTGGCGAGAGGTCACGGTGCTGCCCTCGTCTTCCAGTATCGCATCCAGAACGCCGTCAGCCGACGCCGGTACTTCCAGTACCACTTTGTCAGTTTCGATTTCTACCAGCACTTCATCGCGTTTCACCGCGTCGCCCGGCTTTTTGTGCCAGGTGGCCACGGTTGCGTCAGCAACGGATTCAGGCAGGTCGGGAACAAGAATATCTACGCTACTCATTATTTATCCTTTAATTAATTGACGTTCAGCGCGTCATTAACCAGATCTTGTTGCTGTTTCTGGTGAACGGACATATACCCTACCGCAGGCGAGGCGGAGGCCGGGCGGCCTGCATAACGTAATGCAGAACCAAACGGAATCACTTCACGGAAGTTGTGCTGGCTGCAATACCAGGCGCCCTGGTTGAGCGGCTCTTCCTGGCACCAGACGAAATCATGTACGTGCGCGAACGGCTTCAGCGCTTCCTGCAACGCGTGATGCGGGAACGGATAGAGCTGTTCGATACGGACAATCGCCACATCCTTCTGATCATTCTTACGACGCTGTTCCAGCAGGTCGTAATAAACCTTACCAGAACAGAGCACGACGCGTTTCACGCCTTGCGGATCGATGTCATCGATTTCGCCGATAGCAGGCTGGAACGCGCCGTTCGCCAGTTCATCCAGCGTGGACACGGCCAGCGGGTGGCGCAGCAGCGATTTTGGCGACATGACAATCAGCGGACGACGCATACCGCGCAGCGCCTGACGACGCAGCATGTGGTAAACCTGCGCAGGCGTTGACGGCACGCACACCTGCATGTTCTGCTCGGCGCAGAGCTGCAGATAACGCTCCAGACGCGCGGAGGAGTGCTCAGGGCCCTGGCCTTCATAGCCGTGCGGCAGCAACATCACCAGACCGCACATACGGCCCCATTTCTGCTCGCCGGAGCTGATGAACTGGTCGATAACGACCTGCGCACCGTTGGCGAAGTCGCCAAACTGCGCCTCCCAGATGGTCAGGGTGCGCGGCTCTGCGGTGGCATAGCCATATTCAAACGCCAGCACCGCTTCTTCAGAGAGTACGGAGTCCCAGACTTTAAACTGGCCCTGGCCGTTATGAATGTGTTGCAGCGGCACCCAGGTCGACCCGTTGGTCTGGTTATGCACCACCGCGTGACGGTGGAAGAACGTACCGCGACCGGAGTCTTCGCCGGACAGACGCACCGGAATGCCTTCATCGACCAGCGTCGCGTAGGCCAGCGTTTCCGCCCCGCCCCAGTCGAACGGTTTCTCGCCGTTCGCCATCAGCTGACGGTCGCCGTAAATTTTCGCCACGCGCGACTGCATCTCAATGCCGTCCGGCACGGTGCTGATGCGCTTCGCCAGCTCCTGCAGACGCTTCATCTCGACTTTATTCGGGTAGCTTTCATCCCAGTCATGGTTGAGATACGGCGACCAGGTGAAGGAGTGCATGTTCATCGGACGCCACTCTTTCACCACGCACTCGCCGGCATCCAGCGCGTCGCGGTAAAGGTTGACCATCTCGGTCGCGTCCTCAAGCTTCGCCACGCCTTCCTGCTCCAGCTTGTCAGCGTAGAGTTTGCGCGGGGTCGGATGCTTTTTGATTTTCTGATACATCAGCGGCTGGGTCGCGCTCGGCTCGTCGGCTTCGTTATGGCCGTGACGGCGGTAGCACACCAGGTCGATAAACACGTCGCGTTTGAAGGTGTTGCGGAAATCGAGTGCCAGGCGGGTAACAAACGCCACGGCTTCCGGATCGTCCGCGTTGACGTGGAAAATCGGCGCCATCACCATTTTGCCGATGTCGGTGCAATACGGGGTGGAGCGGGCATCAAGCGGGTTGGACGTCGTAAAGCCCACCTGGTTGTTGATAACGATACGTACCGTACCGCCCACTTCGTACCCGCGCGCTTTGGACATGTTCAGGGTTTCCTGAACCACGCCCTGCCCTGCGACGGCGGCGTCGCCGTGAATGGTGATCGGCAGCACTTTGTTGCTGCTCGGCTCATCCAGACGGTCGAGACGCGCGCGCACGGAGCCAATAACCACCGGGCTGACAATCTCCAGGTGCGACGGGTTAAACGCCAGCGCCAGGTGTACCAAGCCGCCTTCGGTTTCGATGTCGGACGAGAAACCCATGTGGTATTTCACGTCGCCGGTGCCGAGATGCTCTTTATGTTTACCGGCAAATTCGTCAAACAGATCCTGCGGTTTTTTACCGAGCACGTTAATCAGGACGTTAAGACGACCGCGGTGCGCCATACCCAGCACCACTTCGCGCGTGCCGCTCTTACCGGCATGGCGAATCATCTCTTTAAGCATCGGGATTAACGCATCGCCGCCTTCGAGCGAGAAGCGTTTCGCGCCAGGGAATTTGGCGCCCAGATAACGCTCCAGACCTTCCGCTGCGGTCAGCTCACTCAGGAAGCGTTTTTTCTCATCCGCGCTAAAGCCCGCGTGGCCTGTGACTGATTCGATACGCTGTTGGATCCAGCGTTTCTCTTCGGTCGAGGTAATATGCATGTATTCCGCGCCGATGGAGCCGCAGTAAGTCTGCTTAAGCGCCTCGATGAGATCGCCGAGCTTCATGGTCTCTTTGCCGAGCGCGAAAGAGCCTACGTTAAAGGTTTCCTGGAAATCGGCTTCGGTCAGATCGTGGAAAGCAGGATCCAGATCCGCGACGCGCTCCTGCTGCCACAAGCCAAGCGGATCGAGATTCGCGTGCTGGTGGCCACGGAAGCGATAGGCGTTAATAAGCTGCAGGACTTTAACCTGCTTCGCATTCGTGTCAGGGTCGGAAATCGAGGAAGAGTAACGTGAGGCATCCTTCGCCAGACGACGGAAATAATCACGCGTTTTTGAATGGAATTGATCCGGTTTCGCGCCGGTGCCAGGCAGTTGCTGGAACATAGAGCGCCAGTGGGCGTCCACTGAATCAGGATCGGTTAAGAAGTCTTCATAGAGCTGTTCTATCCAGCTCTGGTTAGAGCCAGAGAGGTAAGAAGAGTCCAGCCAGGCTTTCATTGCGCCGTTCTGCATCGTGATCCCTTAAGCATGTCTGCTTATTTCGCCGTAGAAACTACCACGTACAGTGTTGTACGTGCCGGGGTTCACCTGCGAGCTCTTGTCTAGTGCGGGCCCGCGAAGGAACCTTTAAAAACAGCCTGTAACTCTCGCTTTTCTGGCTGCGACGGCGTTGCGTCTTTCTCTCACCCCAGTCACATAGGTCACTATGCTCCTGGGGACTCGTTCAGCCGCGCCTTGTCTCGCTCAGAAAATCTCGGTTACCTATTCTCTGTGGCAGTTTTTAAAGGTTTCCTGCTTTTCCCTCTCCCCTCAGGGAGAGGGATATTTCTTTGTAGGGCGGGTAAGCGTATGCGCACCCGCCACTACTACAACCACAACGCGTGCTTACGCGCTGCGCTGCAACAGCATCGACTTAATATGACCGATGGCGCGCGTCGGGTTTAACCCCTTCGGACAAACGCTCACGCAGTTCATGATGCTGTGGCAACGGAACACGCTGAACGCGTCGCTAAGGCCATCCAGGCGCTCGTTGGTTTCGGTATCGCGGCTGTCGATAAGGAAGCGATACGCGGCCAGCAGCCCTGCCGGACCAATGAACTTATCCGGGTTCCACCAGAACGACGGGCACGACGTCGAACAGCAGGCGCAGAGAATGCACTCATACAGCCCGTCGAGCTTCTCGCGCTGTTCCGGCATCTGCAAATGCTCGCGCGCCGGCGGATTGTGTCCATTATTCAACAAGTAAGGTTTAATCTTCTCATATTGGGCGTAGAACTGCCCCATGTCCACTACGAGGTCGCGGATAACCGGCAGACCGGGCAGCGGACGGATAACGATTTTCTGCTTACCCGCGCCTAAGCTTGAGACCGGCGTAATACAGGCCAGACCGTTTTTACCGTTCATGTTCAGGCCGTCGGAGCCACACACGCCTTCACGGCAGGAGCGGCGGAAAGAGAGGCTCGGGTCCTTTTCTTTCAGCAGCATCAGGGCGTCGAGCAGCATCATGTCGCGCCCTTCTTCCTGATCCAGGGTGTAATCCTGCATGCGCGGCGCGTCGTCGACATCCGGGTTATAGCGATAAATGGAAAACTCGAGTTTCATCACATTGCTCCGCTCTTAATAAGTACGCACTTTCGGCGGGAAAGCTGGGCGCAGCTTAGGCTGCATATTCACTTCGCGACGCGTCATGCTCTCTGTTTGCGGCAAGTAGAGGCTGTGGCACAGCCAGTTTTCGTCGTCGCGGTCCGGGAAGTCGAAGCGACTATGCGCGCCGCGGCTCTCGGTACGGAAGTTCGCCGATACGGCCGTGGCGTAAGCGGTTTCCATCAGGTTATCCAGCTCCAGACACTCGACGCGCTGGGTGTTGAACTCGCTGGAGGTATCGTCAAGACGCGCGTTTTTCAGGCGCTCGCGGATGGCTTTCAGCTGCTCAAGCCCTTTGGCCATCGCGTCGCCTTCGCGGAATACCGAGAAGTTGTGCTGCATACATTCCTGCAGCGCTTTGCGGATTTCGACCGGGTCTTCGCCGTCGCGGTTGGTGTTCCAGCGGTTAAGTCGCTCCAGAGAGAGCTCCACGTCAGAGTCGCTGGCGTCGCGAAGCGGGCCCTGCTCGGCGATGGATTCCTGCAGATGCAGCCCCGCCGCACGGCCAAACACCACCAGGTCAAGCAGCGAGTTGCCGCCCAGACGGTTGGCGCCGTGTACCGACACACAGGCGATTTCGCCGACGGCGAACAGGCCCGGGATCACCACGTCTTCGCCCTGCGCATTCACGGTCAGCGCCTGGCCGGTCACTTTGGTCGGAATACCGCCCATCATGTAGTGGCAGGTCGGGATAACCGGGATCGGCTCTTTGACCGGGTCGACATGCGCGAAGGTGCGGGAAAGCTCCAGAATACCCGGCAGACGGGATTCCAGAACATCTTTGCCCAGATGGTCGAGCTTGAGCTTGGCGTGCGGGCCCCACGGACCATCGCAGCCGCGGCCTTCACGGATTTCGATCATGATGGAGCGCGCCACCACATCGCGACCCGCGAGGTCTTTCGCGTTCGGCGCGTAACGCTCCATAAAGCGTTCGCCGTGTTTGTTCAGCAGGTAGCCGCCTTCACCGCGGCAGCCTTCGGTGACCAGTACGCCCGCCCCGGCGATGCCGGTCGGGTGGAACTGCCACATTTCCATATCCTGCACCGGCACGCCGGCGCGCAGCGCCATGCCGACACCGTCGCCGGTGTTAATGTGGGCGTTGGTGGTGGACTGATAAATACGGCCTGCGCCGCCGGTCGCCAGCACGGTCGCGCGGGCTTTGAAGTAAACCACTTCGCCGGTTTCGATGCACAGCGCCGTACACCCGACAACCGCGCCATCCTGGTTTTTCACCAGATCCAGCGCATACCACTCGGAGAAAATCGTGGTGTGGTTTTTGAGGTTCTGCTGATAAAGCGTGTGCAGCAGCGCATGACCGGTACGGTCCGCCGCCGCTGCGGTGCGCGCCGCCTGCTCGCCGCCGAAGTTTTTCGACTGGCCGCCGAACGGGCGCTGGTAGATACGGCCGTCGTCAAGACGGGAGAACGGCAGCCCCATGTGCTCAAGCTCCAGAATCGCTTCAGGGCCGGTTTTACACATATATTCAATCGCGTCCTGGTCGCCGATATAGTCGGAACCTTTTACCGTGTCATACATGTGCCATTCCCAGTTATCTTCATGGGAATTGCCAAGCGCAACGGTAATACCGCCCTGGGCGGAAACGGTGTGAGAACGGGTCGGGAACACCTTGGAGAGCAGCGCGCATGTCTGGCCGCTCTGGGAAATCTGCAGCGCCGCGCGCATACCTGCACCGCCTGCGCCAATAACAACGGCATCAAATTCTCTGACTGGCAAATTCATTTACACACCCCACACCACAACAAAGCCATAAATCACGTAAACCACCAGAGCGACGACAATCGCCAGCTGCAAAAAGAGGCGCAGCGCCAGATGTTTTACGTAGTCGGTCAGCACCTGCCACATCCCAATCCACGTATGGACGAGAATCGAAACCAGGGTCAGCAGGGTGAACACTTTGGTGAAGGTGGAGGAGAAGAAACCTGTCCAGACTTCATACGTCAGGTTGCCGTTCATCGCGAAGAAGCCAATCATATAAATGATATACAGCGTCATGACGATGGAGGTGGCGCGAACGAGAATGAAGTCATGTACGCCGTTGCGTCCTAATGCGGAGGCGTTGCTTACCATACGAGGACTCCTGCGAGAATTGAAAGCACGACAGTAATAATAAAAGCGAACTTAGCGGAGCGTTGGCCTGCTGCGAAGGTTTCTTCAAGGTAGCCGAAATCCATCAACATATGGCGAACGCCGCCGACGACGTGATACGCCAGTGCGGTGAGGATGCCCCACATGATGAATTTAACGAAGAAACTGTCCATGATGCTGGACGCGGTCAGAAAGCCTTCTTGAGACGAGAGAGACAGCCCTAACAACCAAAGCAGAATGCCGACGGCGACAAAGGTAATCACGCCGGAAACGCGGTGGAGGATAGAAGCGATCGCGGTGACAGGAAACCGGATCGTTGTCAGATCCAGGTTGACAGGTCGTTGTTTATTCACCTTTTTTATCATGAATGCGCCCACATGCTGTTCTTATTGTGTCCTTCCTCCGGTCTGCAGGCGGGTCAAGCAGCGTCATCTTTCTATAACTCCGCGTCATGCAAAATCACCGCTTCCAAAGGCTGCATGACGTGTTACTACGCTGGGTGGCTCGCGGTTGCAAGGTGTTCCGGAGACCTGGCGGCAGTATAGGATGTTCACAATATCATTACAATTAACATACAAATACTTTGGCCGCTTTTGGTCGGAACAGTGACCAGGATCACGATAACAACATTATTTTAATTTTTAATCATCTGATTTGACAAATGTTAAACAAATTAGTTACAAACATCACCAGGAAATGCATATAATTCGCAAAAGTTATGGGGTCATGCTTTCACCTGAGAATAAGTTATGTAACAGTGTGCCGGTATTGACCGCAGTAATTTAGCCAGGTATTAGTGATAATCAGGTTTGAAAAAGACTGACGGCTAACACCCTGATTTACTGTTATTTCACCCAGGTTTAAATGGTTGCCTGCAAGCCGCCCATCGCTCTGTACCCTGGTTTCCCCTCTGAAACAGAGCTGCGCGCCACACAACAAACTGGCAACTGTCCCCCTGCTGGCTGGAGGTAAATCGGCGGTTAACCGTCGCAAGCAACAGGCGCTAAGGAGACCGTAAATGGCTGATAAAAAAGCAAACCTAACCTATAACGGTGATGGTGCTATTGAACTGGATGTGCTAAAAGGCACGCTCGGTCAGGATGTAATCGATATCCGTAGTCTTGGTTCTAAAGGTGTTTTCACGTTTGACCCCGGCTTTACCTCTACCGCATCCTGCGAGTCCAAAATCACCTTTATTGATGGTGACGAAGGTATCCTGCTGCACCGCGGTTTCCCTATTGATCAGTTAGCCACCGAGTCCAACTATCTCGAAGTGTGCTACATCCTGCTCTACGGCGAAAAACCGACTCAGGAGCAGTACGACGAATTCAGAACCACCGTGACCCGCCACACCATGATCCACGAACAGATCACCCGTCTGTTCCACGGTTTCCGTCGCGATTCCCATCCGATGGCGGTGCTGTGCGGCGTGACCGGCGCGCTGGCGGCGTTCTACCACGACTCGCTGGACGTCAATAACCCGCGCCACCGTGAGATTGCGGCGTTCCGCCTGCTCTCCAAAATGCCGACTGTGGCGGCGATGTGTTACAAATATTCGATTGGCCAGCCGTTTGTTTATCCGCGTAACGACCTCTCTTACTCCGGCAACTTCCTGAATATGATGTTCTCCACCCCGTGCGAACCTTACGAGGTTAACCCGGTGCTGGAGCGCGCGATGGATCGCATTCTGATCCTGCACGCGGATCATGAGCAGAACGCCTCGACGTCGACTGTCCGTACCGCAGGCTCCTCCGGCGCGAACCCGTTTGCGTGCATCGCGGCCGGTATCGCCTCCCTGTGGGGACCGGCACACGGCGGCGCGAACGAAGCCGCACTCAAGATGCTGGAAGAGATCAGCACCGTTGAGCACATTCCGGAATTCGTGCGTCGCGCGAAAGACAAAAACGACTCTTTCCGCCTGATGGGCTTCGGTCATCGCGTTTACAAAAACTATGACCCGCGCGCTACCGTGATGCGTGAAACCTGTCACGAAGTGCTGAAAGAGCTCGGCACCAAAGATGACCTGCTGGAAGTGGCGATGGAGCTCGAAAACATCGCGCTCAACGACCCGTACTTCATTGAGAAGAAACTCTACCCGAACGTGGATTTCTACTCCGGTATCATCCTGAAAGCGATGGGTATTCCGTCTTCAATGTTCACCGTAATCTTCGCCATGGCGCGTACCGTGGGCTGGATTGCGCACTGGAACGAAATGCACAGCGAAGGTATGAAAATCGCGCGTCCGCGTCAGCTCTACACCGGCTACGAGCAGCGTGATTTCAAATCAGATGTCTCGTCGCGCTAATTCACGCTGCGGATAATCTGAAAAACGCGCCTGCGGGCGCGTTTTTTTATGGCGGTTTCATCAGCCCGGCGGGTGCGAAGCCGCACCCACCATTCCCCATCATCCCCCACGCCTCATCACTTCTGACACCCCGGACACCAGTAAAACGGCCGCGACGACAGCGTCGTTTTTTCGATAATCCCCCCGCACCGGCGGCATTTTTTCCCGGCGCGATGAAACACCTCGAAGCGAAACAGCGCGCCGTGGTGTTTGTTCTCATCCGCCTGGCCGCGCGTCTGGTAGGAAAGCCGGGGAATATCAAGGCAGGCGCGGGCCAGCGCGTCGAGTTGCGCGTCGTTCAGCGCTGACGCTTTATGGCGCGGCGCAAGCTGCGCCTGCCAGAGGATCTCCACCCGCAAATAGTTGCCAAGCCCGGCGAGAAACGCCTGATCGAGCAATAGCCCGCTAAACTGTCGGCGATGAAAGCGCGGGCTTAACAGTCGTTCTTTGACCTGTTCCACCGTCAGCGACAGATCCAGCACGTCCGGCCCGACACGCTGTAAAAACGTGTGCGCCGCCACGCCGTCGGCGTCGAGCATCTCAATTTCCGAGGCGCTGTAGAGCAGAACCGCGGCATCGGGGGTGTCGAGCCGCACCCGCAGGCTGCGCGTGGTCTGGGGCGTTTCGCCCGCCTTCACCACCCGCCAGACCCCGTACAGCTGGTTATGGCTGTAGAGCGTCAGCCCGTTGGAAAAATGCGTCAGCAGCGCTTTACCCCGGGTTTCGAAGCGCTCGACGCGCGCGCCCGTCAGCGCCGCCTCAAACGCTTTCAGTTCAGGAAAAGCAAACCAGACGTGGGTCAGCGGTTTACCGGCCACCGCCGCTTCAAGTTTGTCCGCCGCGCGGCGGATCTCCGGTCCTTCCGGCATCGTGCATCCTTTTAGGTGACATCATCATTAAAACCTGAGGATAACTGTAGCAGCGAGACCCGGGAGAAAACAAAACCGCCGCATAAATGCGGCGGTCGAAGCGGTTATTCCAGCGCCAGCAGCGCGAAACTCGCGAGCCAGTGGCCGCCGCTGTAGTGACTGCCGACGACATGCTCAACGCTTGCCGCGAGATGGCGCGCCACCGCCTCGTTCAGCGGCGACTGCGCGGCGTGATGTTCCGGCAGCGCCGCCGCGATATGCTTCATGCACCAGGCGCGGCTTAAGTTAAGCCCGTCGAGGTGCGCGATTTTCGGGTCGGCGCGATCGCTCACCACCGCCGGGTTCATCAGCGCCGCCACGCCGCCGATATCCGGCAGGAACGCGTCGAACCACGCCGGGAAATGCTCCGCCGTTTTGCTCATCAGCAGCGCCTCGGTCAGCGCCCCGGAGAGATACTCATCGCCGCCCGGCTCGTAGTGCGCCGGGTACGCCGTATCGGCCTGATAAAACCGCGTGGTCGCCTCCGTAATGGCGTGCGCCAGCGCCCCGTCATTCAGCGCGCGGGCGTAATCGAGGCCGAGCGCCAGCGCAAACGCCGTGTTGTAGTGCGTGCCGACGCGGATCGGGTAGGTCAGCTTGCTGAGATAATCGATAAGGCGCGCGCGGATATCCTGCGTCAGCGGCTCAAGTGTTTCGTGCCAGCGCGCGGCTTGAGGCAGTGCCGACTGCTTCAGCTCCTGAGCGAGCGCCAGCAGCCAGCCGTAGCCATACGGACGCTCGAACGACGCGCGAAACGGCGCGGTAAAGTAGGCGACTTCGCGCGCGACATTCGCGGGCGTGATGTGCTCATCACACAGCGCGATGATGTCGTCGCGGCACGGCAGCGTCGGGTAAAGTCGCAGGCAGCGCAGCAGCAGCCAGTAACCATGCACCGCCGAGTGCCAGTCAAAGCAGCCGTAAAAAACCGGGTGCAGTTCGCGCGGCGGCAGCGCATCGGCATCGTCGTTCATCAGATGCATGATGTGGTTCGGATACTCCTGGCGCAGATACGTTAAAGGCATCCGGGCGAAGGCGTCGGCCTGGGATAGCGTCAGTGTCATAACAGCTCCTTAGAAGGCAACCGCGCCGCGCTTAGCGGAACACGATGAAATACATCAGGAAAACATTCACCACCAGCAGCGTCACCGCCGTGGGGATCTGAATTTTTATCACCTGATACTTATCTTTCAGCTCCAGCAGCGCGGCGGGAACGATGTTAAAGTTGGCCGCCATCGGCGTCATCAGCGTGCCGCAATACCCGGCATACATGCCGATAGCCAGCAGCGGCGCCGGGTCGCCGTGGTGATGGTTAATCAACAGCGGCAGCGCAATACCCGCGCTCAGCACCGGGAACGCCGCAAACGCGTTACCCATGATCATCGTAAACAGCGCCATGCCGATGCAGTAAATCACCACCAGCAGGAAACGGTTTTCCGGGTCGACAAACAGGCTCACCACCTGCTGCACCGCGGTGCCGGTATTGGCGACGACAAACACGCCACCGAGCATCGCCAGCATCTGCGGCAAAATGACCGCCCAGCCGATGGTATCCACCAGACGGCGCGACTGGCGGACCGCATGGAGCGGCGTGCCGCGCGTCAGCCACCAGCCGACCAGCAGTGCCGCGACGCACGCGACGCACAGCGCGGCAAGCGTCAGCTGTTTTTGATCCAGCAGGAACACGCCGCCCACCGAAACGCCTTTTAAAAACAGCGTGCCGATGACCGTCACCACCGGGATCAGCAGGGCGGGCAGGAACAGCCAGTTGCGCAGGCGCTGCGACGACGCTTCGCGCTCCGCCTCGGTAGACATTTTATAGTGCCCCTTCCCTACCAGCCCAAAGCCCGCCAGCAGCGCTATCACAATCACCGCGCCGCCGATGATGCGGTAGGCCAGCGAACGGCCCAGCTCCTGCACCATCAGATCGCCGAAGAGGAAAATACCGCCGAACAGGAACCAGAACAGCGCGGTGGTAAAGCGCTTCGGGTTGCCGCGATCGCGCAGCGTCATCACCACCAGCAGCATCACGACAAAGCCAATCAGGTAATAGACGCGGTTAATGGTCAGTAACGTGCTCATTGCGCCGCCTCCTCTTTGCCCTGCTCCGCACGCCAGGCCATCACGTCACGGCGCACGCTGGCGTCGAGTCGCAGCAGGCGCGCCATATGAATAATCAGCGCCGCGATAGCGGTCGGGATGGCCCAGAGGCCGATATGCAGCGGCTCGATGCCCGCTATGCCGTTCTCTTTCAGGAAGGCGTCAATCAGCAACACCGCGCCGAAAGCGATAAAAATATCTTCGCCGAAGAACACGGCGATGTTGTCGCATGCGGCGGCGTGGGCTTTGATTTTGTCGCGAATGTGTTGCGGCAGCTCGCCATATTCATTAAGCGCCGCGCCTTCAGCCATCGGCGCCAGTAGCGGACGCACGGTCTGGGCATGGCCGCCGAGCGACATCAGCCCGAGCGCGGCGGTGCCTTCGCGCACCACGAAATAGAGCATCAGAATTCGCGCTGACGTGGCGCTGGCGATTTTCGCCACCCACGCCTGGGCGCGCTCTTTCAGGCCGTAATACTCCAGCAGGCCAATCACCGGCAGGATCAGAATGAAGGTTGCGAGCGAACGGCTGTTAACAAATTTTTCACCAAAGGTTTCCAGCAGCATGCCAAAATCCATACCGACCGTGAGCCCTGTCGTCAGCCCGGCGACCACCACGACCAGCAGCGGGTTAAAGCGCAGCGCAAAACCGAGAACCACCACCGGGATCCCGATGAGCGGCAACAGAGAGGAACCGTCCATACATTGTTACCCTTTCCAAAGTGAGCGTTGCACGCCGAAGGCTGTTTTTGTCATTCGCCGGGGTGGCGAAGCGTGGGCATTGCGGCGAACGTTGTTGTGTTGTCAGGCGCTGTGAACGTGCAGAACCTGACCAAAAAGCTATATCTGAACGGTCACAACATGTAAACAATTTATCAATAAAATGTTTTTATTTTGTCGGTTACGTTTTATAGTTTTTGCGAATACCCCCAGGAGGAAGAGGGACGCGATGAGCCAGAAAAAAACTGCAACATCAAAGAGTAATGATGACATCACCGACGGGCGCATCGTCTCGTCCCGCCACCTGGTATCGGAGCGCTGCGCCGAATTATCGGAGCTGGAATACGCGCTGATCATGACTAGCAACGCGTTTAACAAATGGATGGTGCGCTGCATGACGGCGGCAGGCGAGCCGGATATGGGCGCGTTCGACGTGTCGTTGCTGCATCACGTCAACCACCGCAACCGCAAGAAAAAGCTGGCGGATATCTGCTTTGTGCTGAACGTCGAAGACACGCACATCGTGACCTACGCGCTGAAAAAGCTGGTGAAGGCCGGGTATGTCACCAGCGAAAAGGTAGGAAAAGAGCTTTATTTTTCGACCACTGAAGAAGGCAAAGCGCTGTGCATGAAATACCGCGATGTGCGCGAGGCGTGTCTTATCGCCATTCAGGTGGAGAGCGGCATTCCGGGGGCCGCGATTGGCGAAACGGCGCAACTGCTGCGCACCATCGCCTCGCTTTACGACACCGCCGCGCGGGCGGCGGCATCGCTGTAAGTTACGCGCTTATCGGTATCTGGCGCGCGTCAAAGGCGTCACGTAACCGGCGCGCGAACGCCAGCGCGTGCGCGCCGTCGCCGTGCAGGCAGACCGTCTGGGCGTTGACCGCAGCCCAGCCCCCTTCCCGGCTTCGCACTCGCCCCTCCAGCACCATTGAGAGCGTGCGCGACACCGCCTCGTCGTCATCCTCGATTAATGCGCCCGGCTCGCTGCGCGGCACAAGCGAGCCGTCCGCCAGATAACCGCGGTCGGCGAATACCTCTTCGCGCGTGGCAAGCTGATGGCGCGCGCCCGCGCGAATCAGCTCGCTCCCGGCCAGCCCCACCAGCAGCAGCGCGGCATCAAAATCCTTCACCGCGCGGGCGATGGCGTCCGCAAGCGCCGCGTCTTTCGCCGCCTGGTTATACAGCATCCCGTGCGGTTTCACATGCGTGATCCTGCCACCCTCGGCGCGCGCAATGGCCGCGAGCGCGCCGACCTGGTAAAGCGTCTCGGCGTAAATCGTCTCCGGCGGCAGCTGCATCGCCGTGCGCCCGAAGTTTTCGCGGTCCGCAAAGCCCGGATGCGCGCCGATGGCCACGCCGTGCGCCAGCGCCAGCCGCACGCTCTCGCGCATGGTCTGCGCGTCGCCCGCGTGGAATCCGCAGGCGATGTTGGCCGAGCTAATCAGCGGCATCAGCAGCGCGTCGTTACCGCAGCCCTCGCCGAGATCGGCATTCAGATCAATCTTCATCGTTCAGCCGCCATGCCAGTTGTTGCAGGTAGCGCTCGCGATCGCTGCGCGCTTTCAGCGCCTCTTCGATGGAGCACTGCACAAAGTGAATGGGCTCGCCCAGACGCAGCTGCGCGAGGTTATAGCGATCGGCGTCGATAACACAGGCGATGCGCGGGTAGCCGCCGGTGGTCTGGGCGTCGTTCATCAGCACAATCGGCTGGCCGCCGGGCGGCACCTGCACCACGCCAGGCAACAGCCCGTGCGAGAGCAGATCGCGCTCCGTAGTGCGCTCCAGCACATGACCATGCAGCCGGTAGCCCATGCGGTTGCTCTGCGGGCTTAACTGCCAGGGCGTGCGCCAGAACGCCTCTTTCGCCGCGTGGCTGAATTCGTGATACTCCGGCCCCGGCAGCGCGCGGATACGGTTACCCCACAGCAGTTGCTTCACGCCGCGCGCCTCGCGAAAGTGGCGGGTGGCCGGGTTCACCGGCACGACGTCGCCGTCGCGCAGCAGGCGCCCTTCAAAACCGCCGACGCCCACTTTGATATCAGTACTGCGCGAGCCCATCACCTCCGGCACGTTGAAGCCCCCCGCCAGCGCCAGATAGCTGCGCATGCCGCGGCGCGGCAGCTTAAGCGTTAAGCGCTGCCCTGCGCGGGCCAGCAGCCGCCAGCCGGTCCAGACGGCGCGTTCATCCAGCGTCGCATCGCAACCCGCGCCGGTGAGCGCAAACCAGGTCTCTTCGGTGAACTCGACCACACACTGGCCGAGCGTGATTTCGAGCGCCGCCGCGTTCGGATCGTTGCCCACCAGCAGGTTGGCAATCTGTAACGATGGGCCATCGAGCGCGCCGCATTGGCTCACGCCGTACTGGCGCAGCCCGACGCGGCCGCCGTCCTGAATCGAGGCGTGCATGCCCGCGCGAATAATCTTCAGCATACGCCCTCCGGTTGCGGCACAAAGCGCACGGTGTCGCCGGGCGCGAGCAGGCCCGGCGGGTTTTTCTGCGGGTTAAACAGCGCAAGCGGCGTGTGGCCGATTATCTGCCAGCCGCCAGGCGTGGGCAGCGGATAAATACCGGTCTGACTGCCGCCGATGCCCACAGAGCCTGCGGGCACCGACAGCCTTGGCTCGGCGCGACGCGGCGTGGCAAGCTCGGGCGCAAGCCCCCCGAGATAGGGAAAGCCCGGCTGGAAGCCGATGAAATAGACCACGTAATCCACCTGCGAGTGCTTCTCCACCACCTGCTTTTCGCTAAGCCCGGCGTGGCGCGCCACGTCTGCCAGATCCGGCCCGCCGTCGCCGCCGTAGACGACAGGGATTTCAATACGCCGCGCATCGGGGAGAATAGCCTCGCTCTCCTCCCACCAGCGCTGTAGCCGCTCAATCGCGTCCAGCGCCATCGTGCCGGGCTCGCGCAGCATCACGGTAATGTTATTCATGCCGGGAATGACTTCCACCACGGCGGGCACCGCCTCCAGACGCTGCACCAGCCCCCAGATCCGCTGCTGGCTGGCAAGCGTCACGGGCGGTTCCAGCTCAAGCACCACGGCGCTTTCGCCTAACAGATAACAACGGGCTCGCTGCACGTTTTCCTCTCTTGTGTTGTTTAAGCCGGGTTCGGGATATCGATAAAGGTCACGTCCAGATCGGTGGTTTCGTTCAGCCACTCGCTGAGCGCCCGAATGCCGCCGCGCTCGGTGGCGTGGTGGCCGGCGGCGTAAAAGTGCAGCCCTTGCTCACGCGCCGAGTGAATGGTCTGCTCCGACACTTCGCCGGTGATAAACGCATCGACGCCGAAGCGCGCCGCGCTGTCGATAAAGCTCTGGCCGCCGCCGGTACACCAGGCGACGCGTTTCACAAGGTCAGGGCCGGTATCGCCGCACCACAGCGGACGACGCCCCAGACGCGCCTCAAGCCAGGAGGCGAATTCCGGGCCAGAGACCGCCATCGAAAGCTCGCCCCACGGCACCAGCGGTTCGATTTCGCCTTTTACTTCAATGCCGAGCAGCTGCGCCAGCTGGACGTTATTGCCAAGCTGCGGGTGCGCGTCGAGCGGCAGGTGCCAGCCGTAGAGATTAATGTCGTGGGTCAGCAGCGTTTTCAGGCGGTTGCGCTTCATGCCACGCACCACCGGCGATTCGCCTTTCCAGAAATAGCCGTGGTGCACAATCACGGCGTCCGCCTGCTGGCGCACCGCTTCATCAAGCAGCGCCTGGCTTGCGGTCACGCCGGTGACGATTTTTCGCACCTCATCGCGGCCTTCGACCTGCAACCCGTTCGGCGCGTAATCGCTGAACGTCGCGCTGTTGAGTTTGTCGTTAATCAGTTGTTCCAGTTCGCTGTTTTTCATAGGGTCTCTCTATTCCTTACGGGCCGCTTCAAACGCCGCGAGCGTGGCGACGCGGGCTTTTTTATGGTCGACGATGGGTTTCGGATAACGCAGCGCCGCGCCCTGCTTTTTCGCCCAGTCATGCGGCTCATGCACCGCCTTGCCGGGGATGTGGCTCAGCTCCGGCACCCAGCGGCGGATAAAATCGCCGTCGGCGTCAAACCGCTGCCCCTGCGTGGTGGGGTTGAAGATGCGGAAATAAGGCGCGGCGTCGGTGCCTGTCGAAGCCGCCCACTGCCAGCCGCCGTTGTTCGCCGCGAAATCGCCGTCGATCAGTTGCGACATAAAATAGCGTTCGCCACGCCGCCAGTCGACCAGTAAGTCTTTGACCAGAAAGCTGGCGGTTATCATACGCAACCGGTTATGCATCCAGCCGGTCGCATTCATCTGACGCATGGCGGCGTCGACAATCGGGTAACCCGTGCGCCCCTCGCACCAGGCCTCGAACAGCGCGTCGTTCTGCTGCCACGCCACCCGCGCCGTCCAGTCGACAAACGGCTGATGACGGCACAGGCACGGCCAGGCGACGATAAGATGGCGATAGAACTCGCGCCAGATAAGCTCATTTAGCCAGACCGCCCCGCTGCCGCCTTCCAGCGCGCGCGGGTGTTCGGTGAGCAAGCGATGCAGACACTGGCGCGGCGACAGCACGCCGATGGCGAGATAGGGCGAAAGCAAACTGGTGCCGCGAATTGCCGGGAAATCGCGCTTTTCGGGATAGTCGCCCGCCGCCGTCTGGCAGAATTCGCGCAGGCGTTGCAGCGCGGCCTCCTCGCCCGCCGGAAACAGCAGCGCGTCCGGCGTCTCGCACGGGTAATCAAAGGGGGCGAGCGCGGGCACGTCGCTTATCGCACCGCCCGCGCGCGGTTTTGGCGCGTTCACGCACGGCGGCAGCCCTTCGCCGAGACGGCGCAAAAATGCCCGGCTGTACGGCGTGAAAACTTTATACATCTCGCCGCTACCGGTCACGACGCTTCCGGGCGGCAGCATCACGCTGTCATCAAAGCCCTGGCAGGCGACGCGCTCAGCAAGCCGGCGCTCGACCGCCGCGTCGCGCCGGGCCTCGTTCAGCTCATACTGATAGTTGTAAAAAAGCGCCGAGACCTGATGCTCGTCGCAAAACGTCGCGAGCGTCTCCACGGCGGCGGCGAAATCGGGGGCCTCGCGGGTAAAGAGCGGAATGCCGCGTTTCGCGAGCGCCAGCTGCAGCGCCTCAAGGTTTTGCCAGATGAACGCCGCCTGGCGCGGCGCGAGCGTGTGATCGCGCCACTGTTGCGGGGTCGCGATAAAAAGACCGATCACCCGCGCGTCGGGGTCACGGCAGGCGGCGGCGAGCGCCAGGTTATCAAAAACGCGTAAATCCGCGCGAAACCAGACCAGATGCGTGGTCATAACACTCCTTGTTTAACGGCCATAGCGCAGGCGCAGCGCTTCCGGGTAAGGCTCGAAATAGCGTTGTTGATCAAGGTAGGGGTCAGGGAATTCCGCCATGTAGTGCTTAAGCAGCGTCACCGGCGCCAGCAGCGGCTGGGTGCCCTGACGGTAGCGGTCGATAAGCGTGGACAGCTCCTGACGCTGACGCCCGTTGAGCTGCTCGCGGAAGTAGCCCTGCACATGCATCAGTACGTTGGTGTGGTTGCGGCGAGTCGCCTGTACCGACAGCAGCGTCATCAGGCGCATGCGGTACTCCTCGAAATAGGCATCCAGAGACTCCCACTTGTCGATGGCGGAGACAAAGCGCCCCAGCTCGCGATAGAGCGGCTGCGAATGCGCCAGCAGCAGAAGTTTGTAGCGGCTGTGAAAGGCTATCAGATTACCGCGCGTCAGCCCTTCGGCGCGCAGCGCGTGCAGTTCATGCAGGGTATAAATGCGCTCGACGAAATTCTCGCGAATGGCCGGGTCGTACAGGCGTCCGTCCTCTTCCACCGGCAGCCAGGGCAGCGCTTTCATCAGAATATCGGTGTAGATGCCGCGACCGGCTTTACGGTTATTTTTACCGTCCGCATCGTAGACGCGCACGCGCTCCATGCCGCAGCTTGGCGACTTGGCGCAGACAATATAGCCGCACAGGTGACCAAGACGGCTGACGCGCGCCTCGGAAAAGGCCGTCATCTCCTCGGTTAAATCGCCCTCGCGTTTATCGCTAAAGCGCAGCGCAGGGTGGCCGTCGTCGGTTTTCACCAGACGCAGCGCCGGGCGCGGCACCGGCAGGCCCACCGCCATTTCGGGGCAGACCGGCTCATACTTCACCCAGGGCGCCAGCTCTTCCACCGCAAAGGCGAGCCGTTTATGGCCGCCGTCAAAACGCACATTTTCCCCTAAAAGACAGGCGCTAATGCCAACAGGGATTTTTATACTCATTCGGCCATCCTCATTTTTATACACTCTCAGTGTAGCCAGAGGCGGCCTGTTAACACCAGTCTGATGACTGCGAAAAACGCAGCGGCGCGCAGGTAGCGCAGGCATAAAAAAACCGCTCAATGTGAGCGGTTTTTAAGGGTGCGCGCGAATCAGTAGAAATAGCTAGCGGTTTGTTCCGCCTGGGCCATCCAGACCGGCTGATCGCTGGTTTTCGACCACACGCGATGCAGATAGCTGTAAAAGCGTGCGCGATCTTTCCAGAACAGCATTACGGGCAGAGCGACAATGCCCGCCACCAGCACCAGCGCGCGACGCAGGAAGACCTGATGCGAAGGATATTTTTTATATAAAGACATAGGTTTCTCCCCCATTTTTAAATTGCCCGGCACGCAAGGCCGGAAAGTGAATTTTGTGAGCTGGTTAAAATTGTACCGTTTTGCCTGTAATTTTACTACTCATCCGACCACCTTTTAAGACCAATTCTTAGCATCTTTACAATTGATACCGTAAATAAGTTACAAAATGGTTAACGAAATACTAACCCGCAGTTAAATCAGGGTCTTTGTGATTTTTATATTTTTTTTACACCCTGCTTCGCGATTTTTGCGAAACCTTTACGCCTGAATCCCTACCCTCTGCCCATATTCCAAAAACCCCCATGGAGGTGGATTGTGAGTGCAGGCCTGCTAACCGGCATCGTGCTGGTTTTCCTGTTGCTGGGCTATCTGGTATACGCCCTGATTAATGCGGAGGCGTTCTGATGGCGGCCTCGGGATTTTTACTTATCGCCAGTTTTTTACTGGTACTGATGGCGCTCGCAAGACCGCTCGGCGCCCTGTTGGCCCGGCTTATCGACGGCGAGCCCCTGCCGGGCGTGGGCGGCGTGGAGCGCGTGCTCTGGACCGTGCTCGGTATTCAACACGAGGAGATGGACTGGAAGCGCTATCTGCTGGCAATCCTGCTGTTTAACGCGCTCGGGCTGGTGGTGCTGTTTACCCTTCTCATGTGCCAGGGCTTTCTGCCGCTGAATCCGCAGCAGATGCCGGGGCTTTCCTGGGATCTGGCGCTCAATACGGCGGTGAGCTTCGTCACCAATACCAACTGGCAAGCCTATGCGGGCGAAAGCACTTTAAGTTATTTCAGCCAGATGGCGGGCCTCGCGGTGCAGAACTTCCTCTCCGCCGCCACCGGCATCGCCGTGGCGTTTGCGCTGATCCGCGCGTTCGCGCGCCAGTCGGCGAGCACGCTCGGCAACGCCTGGCAGGATCTCACCCGCGTGACGCTGTGGGTGCTGGTGCCCATTTCGCTGATTATCGCCCTGTTTTTTATTCAACAAGGTGCGATTCAAAACTTCTCAGCCTACCAGCCGTTTACCACGCTTGAAGGCGCACAGCAGATGCTGCCGATGGGCCCGGTCGCCTCGCAGGAAGCCATCAAGATGCTCGGCACCAACGGCGGCGGCTTCTTTAACGTCAACTCTTCACACCCGTTTGAAAACCCGACTGCGCTAACGAACTTCGTACAGATGCTGGCGATTTTCATTATCCCGGCGGCGCTCTGTTTCGCCTTCGGCGATGCGGTGGGCAACGCGCGTCAGGGCCGCGCCATTCTGTGGACCATGACGGTGATTTTCGTAGTCTGCGTGGCGCTGGTGATGTGGGCCGAAACCGCGGGGAACCCGCACTTCCTGACGTTCGGTGCCGACAGCGCGGTGAATATGGAAGGCAAAGAGAGCCGCTTTGGCATCCTCGCCAGCAGCCTGTTCGCGGTGGTGACCACATCGGCCTCGTGCGGCGCGGTCAACGCCATGCACGACTCTTTCACCGCGCTCGGTGGCATGCTGCCGATGTGGCTGATGCAGATTGGCGAAGTGGTATTTGGCGGCGTCGGATCCGGGCTGTACGGGATGCTGCTGTTCGTGCTGCTGGGCGTGTTTATCGCCGGGCTGATGATTGGCCGCACGCCGGAATACCTCGGTAAAAAAATCGACGTGCGCGAGATGAAAATGACCGCGCTGGCGATCCTGGTCACCCCTGCGCTGGTGCTTATCGGCACGGCGCTGGCGCTGATGACCGACGCGGGCCGCGCGGGCATTTTCAACCCCGGCATTCACGGGTTTAGCGAAGTGCTGTACGCGGTGTCGTCGGCCGCCAATAACAACGGCAGCGCCTTCGGGGGCCTTAGCGCCAACACGCCGTTCTGGAACCTGCTGCTGGCGTTCTGCATGTGGTTTGGCCGCTTCCTGGTGATTGTGCCAGTGATGGCGATTGCCGGGTCGCTCGCCGCCAAAAAAGCCCAGCCCGCGAGCCCCGGCACGCTGCCTACTCACGGCGCGCTGTTTATCGGCCTGCTGACGGGCACGGTGCTGCTGGTCGGCGCCCTGACCTTTATCCCCGCCCTCGCCTTAGGCCCGGTCGCGGAACACCTTTCTCTTGTGAAATGACCATTGCGGAGTCACTATCCATGAGTCGCAAGCAACTGGCCCTGTTCGAATCGTCCCTGGTTCGTCAGGCGCTGATCGATGCTTTTAAAAAACTGAGTCCGCGCGCCCAGTGGCGCAACCCGGTCATGTTTATCGTCTGGGTCGGCAGCCTGCTGACCACGCTGATTGCCGTGGCGATTGCCACCGGAAAGCTCCCGGGCGAGGCGCTGTTTACCGGCGCAATCAGCCTGTGGCTGTGGTTTACGGTGCTGTTCGCGAACTTCGCCGAAGCACTGGCCGAGGGCCGCAGCAAAGCTCAGGCCAATAGCCTCAAGGGCGTTAAAAAGACCGCGTTCGCCCGTAAACTGCGCGCACCAACCCACGACGCTCAGGTGGATCACGTTCCCGCCACCGACCTGCGCAAAGGCGATATCGTGCTGGTGGAAGCCGGCGATATTATCCCGTGCGACGGCGAAGTGCTCGAAGGCGGCGCGTCGGTTGACGAGAGCGCCATTACGGGCGAATCGGCGCCGGTTATCCGTGAATCGGGCGGCGATTTCGCCTCGGTAACCGGCGGCACGCGCATTCTCTCCGACTGGCTGGTTATCCAGTGCAGCGTCAACCCCGGCGAGACGTTCCTCGACCGCATGATTGCGATGGTCGAGAGCGCCGAGCGCCGTAAAACGCCGAACGAAATCGCGCTCACCATTCTGCTGGTGGCGCTCACCATCGTCTTCCTGCTGGCGACCGCGACCCTCTATCCCTTCTCGCTGTACGGCGGCACGCCGGTCAGCGTGACGGTGCTGGTGGCGCTGCTGGTGTGTCTCATCCCGACGACCATCGGCGGGCTGCTCTCCGCCATCGGCGTGGCGGGCATGAGCCGGATGCTGGGCGCGAACGTGATAGCCACCAGCGGGCGCGCGGTAGAAGCGGCGGGCGATGTGGACGTGCTGCTGCTTGATAAAACCGGCACCATCACGCTTGGCAACCGTCAGGCCTCCGCGTTCCTGCCCGCGCCGGGCGTCGATGAAAAAACGCTGGCGGACGCCGCGCAGCTCGCCTCGCTTGCCGACGAAACGCCGGAAGGCCGCAGCATCGTGGTGCTCGCCAAGCAGCGCTTTAACCTGCGCGAGCGCGACGTGCAAAGTCTTCAGGCGACGTTTGTACCCTTTACCGCCCAGACGCGCATGAGCGGGATTAACGTCCAGAACCGGATGATCCGTAAAGGCTCGGTAGACGCCATTCGTCGCCACGTGGAAGCCAACGGCGGGCAGTTTCCGGCACAAGTGGACACGCTGGTGGAAGGCGTGGCGCGCACCGGCGGCACGCCGCTGGTGGTGGCCGAAGGCGCGCAGGTGCTCGGCGTTATCGCGCTGAAAGATATCGTCAAAGGCGGCATTAAAGAGCGCTTCGCGCAGCTTCGCAAAATGGGCATCAAAACGGTGATGATCACCGGCGACAACCGGCTGACCGCCGCCGCCATCGCGGCCGAAGCGGGCGTGGATGATTTTCTCTCCGAAGCGACGCCGGAGGCCAAACTGGCGCTGATCCGCCAGTATCAGGCCGAAGGACGGCTGGTGGCGATGACCGGCGATGGCACCAACGACGCCCCGGCGCTGGCGCAGGCGGACGTGGCGGTGGCGATGAACTCCGGCACCCAGGCGGCGAAAGAGGCGGGGAACATGGTCGATCTCGACTCCAACCCCACCAAACTCATCGAGGTGGTGCATATCGGCAAACAGATGCTGATGACGCGCGGCTCGCTGACGACGTTCAGTATCGCCAACGACGTGGCGAAATATTTCGCCATTATCCCGGCGGCGTTCGCGGCGACGTACCCGCAGCTTAACGCGCTGAACGTGATGCATCTGCACTCGCCCGCTTCGGCCATTCTGAGCGCCGTTATCTTTAACGCGCTGATTATCGTCTTTCTGATCCCGCTGGCACTGAAAGGCGTGAGCTACAAGCCGCTCGCGGCGGCGGCGATGCTGCGTCGTAACCTGTGGATTTACGGTCTGGGCGGTCTTGTAGTGCCGTTTATCGGCATCAAGCTCATCGACCTGCTGTTAACGCTGTTTGGTCTGGTTTAAAAGGAGTCGCTATGGCTACGTTACGCCCTGCATTCGCAGTACTGATTTTCCTGACGCTTATTACCGGCGGCGTCTACCCGCTGGCGACCACCGTGCTCGGCCAGTGGTGGTTCAACGACCAGGCGCAAGGCTCGCTTATCCGCCAGAATGATGAGGTTCGCGGCTCGCGCCTCATTGGCCAGGCGTTCAGCGAGGCGAAATATTTCCAGGGCCGCCCTTCCGCCACTGCCGAAGCGCCTTATAATCCAATGGCTTCCGGCGGCAGCAATCTCGCCGCCAGTAACCCGGAGCTGGATAAACAGGTGCAGGCGCGCGTCGCCGCGCTGCGGGCCGCCAACCCGGACGCCCGCGCGGCGGTGCCGGTGGAGCTGGTGACGGCTTCTGCGAGCGGTCTGGATTATGGCATCACGCCGGACGCCGCCTTCTGGCAGGCGCCGCGTGTGGCGCAGGCGCGCGGGATCTCTGAAGCGGAAGTCGGACGGCTTATCCGCGAGGCGACCCAGGCGCCGCTCGCCGGTTTCCTCGGCCAGCCGGTCGTGAATGTGCTGCAACTGAATATGGCGCTGGACGCCCTGCAACCGTAAGGAAAAACCATGACCGAAGAGCCGATGCGCCCCGACCCGGATCGCCTGCTGGAGCAGACGCAGGGACGGACGCGCGGAAAACTCAAAATTTTCTTCGGCGCCTGCGCAGGCGTAGGGAAAACCTACGCCATGCTCCAGGAGGCCCAGCGTCTGCGGGCGCAGGGCCTCGATATCCTGGTGGGCGTGGTGGAAACCCACGGCCGCCAGGAGACGGCGGCATTACTCAAGGGGCTGGCAATCCAGCCCCTTAAGCGTATCCATCACCGGGGCCGCGTGGTGCAGGAGTTCGATCTCGACGGCGCGCTGGCCCGCAACCCGGCGCTGATCCTGATGGATGAACTGGCACACAGTAACGCGCCCGGCTCGCGCCACCCGAAACGCTGGCAGGATGTCGACGAGCTGCTGGACGCGGGCATCGACGTGTTTACTACGGTCAACGTGCAGCATCTGGAGAGCCTGAACGACGTCGTGGGCGGCGTGACCGGTATTCAGGTGCGCGAAACGGTGCCGGACCCGATTTTCGACGCGGCAGATGAAATTGTGCTGGTGGATTTGCCGCCGGACGACCTGCGCCAGCGCCTGCATGAAGGCAAAGTCTATATCACCGGCCAGGCCGAGCGCGCCATCGAGCACTTTTTCCGTAAAGGCAATCTTATCGCGCTGCGCGAGCTGGCGCTGCGGCGCACCGCCGACCGCGTGGATGACCAGATGCGCGCGTGGCGCGACCGGCAGGGCCAGGAGAAAGTCTGGCATACCCGCGATGCCATTCTGCTGTGCATCGGCCAGGGCTCGGGCAATGAAAAGCTGGTGCGTACCGCCGCGCGGCTGGCGGCGCGACTCGGCAGCGTCTGGCACGCCGTGTATGTGGAAACCCCGCGCCTTCACCGACTGTCGGAATCCGCCCGCCGCACTATTTTAAGCGCGCTGCACCTCGCCCAGGAGCTGGGCGCGGAGACCGCCACCCTCGCCGACCCGGTCGAGGAAAAAGCGGTGCTGCGCTACGCCCGCGAGCATAACCTTGGCAAAATCGTCATCGGGCGGCGCAACAAACGCCGCTGGTGGAGCCAGGATACGTTCGCCGAGCGGCTGGCGCGCCACGCGCCCGACCTCGATTTGCTGATTGTCGCGCTGGATGACAAACCCGCGCCCGCGGCGGCGAAACCTGCCGACAGCCGCACGTTTATGGAAAAGTGGCGCGTGCAGATGCGCGGCTGCGCCGTGGCGCTCGCGCTCTGCGCGCTGATTACGCTGGTGGCGCACCAGTGGCTTATCGCCTTCGACGCCGCCAACCTGGTGATGGTCTATTTGCTTGGCGTGGTGGTGGTGGCGCTGTTTTATGGCCGCTGGCCGTCGGTACTCGCCACTGTCATCAACGTGGTGAGCTTCGATCTCTTTTTTATCGCGCCGCGCGGCACGCTGGCGGTGTCGGACGTGCAGTATCTGCTGACCTTCGCGGTGATGCTGAGCGTCGGGCTGATTATCGGCAACCTGACCGCCGGCGTGCGTTACCAGGCGCGCATCGCGCGTTATCGCGAACAGCGCACCCGACACCTCTATGAAATGTCCAAAGCGCTGGCCGTGGGCCGCACCGCGCGCGATATCGCCGCCACCAGCCAGCAGTATATCGCCTCCACCTTTCACGCCCGCGGCCTGCTGCTGCTGCCGGACGACCAGGGCAAACTGCAACCGCCGCAGCCGCTGACCGACATCACGCCGTGGGATGAAGCTATCGCCCGCTGGAGCTTTGATAAGGGGCTGCCTGCGGGCGCGGGCACCGACACCCTGCCCGGCGTGCCTTATCAAATTCTGCCGCTGCGCGCGGCGGGCCGGACGCTCGGGCTGGTGATTGTCGAGCCGAGCAACCTGCGCCAGCTGATGATCCCCGAGCAGCAGCGGCTGCTGGAGACGTTTACGCTGCTGGTGGCAAGCGCTCTCGAACGGCTCTCCCTGACCGAAAGCGAAGAGCAGGCGCGGCTTGCGAGCGAGCGCGAACAGCTGCGCAACTCGCTGCTGGCGGCGCTCTCCCACGACCTGCGCACGCCGCTGACGGTGCTGTTCGGCCAGGCGGAGATCCTGACGCTCGATCTGGCCTCAGAAGGCTCAAAACACGCGCCGCAGGCAAGCGAAATTCGCCAGCATGTGCTGAACACCGCGCGGCTGGTGAATAATCTGCTGGATATGGCGCGCATTCAGTCCGGCGGTTTTAACCTGCGCAAAGAGTGGCTGACGCTGGAAGAAGTGGTGGGCAGCGCGCTCAAGATGCTGGAGCCGGGCCTCGGCGGGCGACATATCGCGCTGAGCCTGAGCGACCCGCTGGCGCTTATTCACGTCGACGGCCCGCTCTTTGAGCGGGTGCTGATTAACCTGCTGGAAAACGCCGCCAAATATGCGGGCGCGCGGGCGCAGATAGGCGTGCGGGCGGGCTGGCGCGACGAGCGGCTCGATCTCGAAGTCTGGGACAGCGGCCCCGGCATTCCGGCTGGTCAGGAGGAGGCTATCTTTGCTAAATTCGCTCGCGGTAATAAAGAATCCGCCATCCCCGGCGTCGGCCTGGGGCTCGCCATTTGCCAGGCGATTGTCGAGGTGCACGGCGGCGAGATTTACGCCCGTAATCGCCCGGAAGGCGGCGCCAGCTTTCACGTGCTGCTGCCCAAAGAAACGCCCCCGGAACTGGATATCCACGAGGTCATGTGATTAGCGTTCTGATAGTCGAAGATGAAAAAGAGATCCGCCGCTTTCTGCGCACCGCGCTTGAGAGCGAGGGGTTGCGCGTCTATGACGCCGAAACTCTGCAACGCGGGCTGATTGAAGCCGCGACCCGCAAGCCCGATCTGGTGATTCTCGATCTCGGCCTGCCGGATGGCGACGGCATCGATTTTATCCGCGACTATCGCCAGTGGAGCCAGACGCCGGTGATTGTGCTTTCGGCGCGCAGCGACGAGCAGGATAAGATAGCGGCGCTCGATGCGGGTGCCGATGATTTTCTTGGCAAACCGTTCGGCATTGGCGAGTTGCAGGCGCGGCTGCGCGTCGCGCTGCGCCGCCACGGCGCCGCCAGCCAGAGCGACCCGGTGGTACGGTTCTCCGATATCACGGTTGACCTGGCCGCACGGCGCATTACACGCGGCGCGCAGGAGATCCACCTGACGCCTATTGAGTTCCGCCTGCTGGCCGTGCTGCTGAACAATGCCGGCAAAGTGCTGACCCAGCGCCAGCTGTTAAGCCAGGTATGGGGGCCGAACGCGGTGGAGCACAGCCATTATCTGCGTATCTACATGGGTCACCTGCGCCAGAAGCTGGAGCTTGACCCGGCGCGCCCGCGTCACCTGTTGACTGAAACGGGCATCGGCTACCGGTTTATGCTTTAGGCGCATCGCCGCGTCAGGCCTGGCGCGGCGGCGTTTCTCCCTCATTTTTATTCTGAATAAATCCTCGCCGCAATAAAATTATTATTCATTTGTTTTATTATTCCTATGCGATAATTCATTCCCGCCAGCGTTAAATCCCCCGAAATATAGTAAAAACCATATCAATAACTAACCAGCTACATTTATGCAATCAGAGGAGATCTGCGCTGCATTATGCATAAATAACGACGTATTATTTCTGATTTAGGCTATTTTTGTTGATCTCTTTCACAGATTAACCCTACAGGCCGGATAAAATGACCCCGCTTTCAATGAATGAAAGGAAACGACGATGGAAAATAACAATCGGTTAATGCCGCATATCCGGCGGACAACCCATATTATGATGTTTGCTCACCGCAACTGCTTTGACTTCCATATTTTCAACGCCCGCTAGCCTTTAGCGCCGCAGCGCGCCTGCCGTTTCTCAGCGAAAATTCCACATGATGTCCTAACGGGGTTACGCCTGAGAATGTGCGCCTCTTTTTTGCCATAAAACCCATGATAACCAGCGTGTTAGCTGGCAGGGTTTTGTCTGGCAAAAATAAAATCAAGGTTATTTCCCGCGTTTATTATGCGGCGGGAAACTTTTGCCTAAAAATAATAAAGCAATTTCCGCAAGGAAATAGCGCGGGATTGCTTTGCCTGAAATAAGGGATCACCATGCAAGCGTTAAAAATTGGCGTCAGCCGTTTATGCCCGGACTGTTTTTCAACAGAACGGGAAATCATTAATATTCACGACACCGACTATATTGATATTGCCGCCGCGGTTATTGCCGTCAGCGATATTTTCCAGGGCATTATCGATGAAATAGAGATGACCGGCTTCGGCGTGCCGGTATTTGTGGTGTGCCAGCCTGAGGAGCGGGTGCCAGCGGAGTATCTGGCGCGGATTTCTGGCGTGTTTGACTATAACGAAACGCACCGCGACTACTATGGCCGCCAGCTTGAAGCCGCCGCGCAGAAGTATGAAACCGCGCTGCGCCCGCCCTTCTTTCGCGCGCTGGTCGATTACGTGAATCAGGGCAACAGCGCGTTTGACTGCCCCGGCCACCAGGGCGGTGAGTTTTTCCGCCGTCACCCCGCCGGAAACCAGTTTGTGAATTTCTTCGGCGACACGCTGTTTCGCGCCGACTTATGCAACGCCGACGTGGCGATGGGCGATTTACTGATCCACGAAGGCGCGCCGTGCCTCGCACAGCAGCACGCCGCGCAGGTGTTTAACGCCGACAAAACGTATTTTGTGCTGAACGGCACGTCATCCGCCAATAAAGTGGTGCTTAACGCGCTGCTTGCGCCCGGCGATCTGGTGCTGTTTGACCGCAATAACCATAAGTCGAACCACCACGGCGCGCTGTTGCAGGCGGGAGCCACGCCGGTCTATCTGGAGACCGCGCGTAACCCGTACGGCTTTATCGGCGGCATTGATGCCCACTGCTTCGACGAGCGCTATCTGCGCAACCTGGTGCGCGAAACCGCCCCGGATCGCGCTGCGATGGCGCGGCCCTTCCGCCTCGCCGTTATCCAGCTCGGCACTTACGACGGCACTATCTACAACGCCCGCCAGGTGGTCGATATCCTGGGGCCGCTGTGCGATTACATTCTCTTCGACTCCGCCTGGGTGGGCTATGAGCAGTTTATTCCGATGATGGCGCCCTGCTCGCCGCTGCTGCTGACGCTTAACGAAAACGATCCGGGCATCCTGGTCACGCAGTCGGTGCATAAACAGCAGGCCGGATTTTCTCAGACGTCACAAATACATAAAAAAGACAGCCATATCAAAGGACAGCCGCGTTATGTGCCCCACAAGCGCATGAATAACGCCTTTATGATGCACGCCTCCACCAGCCCCTTTTACCCGCTCTTCGCGGCCCTCGACATTAACGCGCGGATGCATGAAGGCGAAGGCGGACGCCGCATGTGGATGCGCTGTGTGGAGAATGGCATCGACGCACGCAAGATGATTTTCGACAACTGTCGCGCTATTCGCCCCTTCGTTCCGGCGACGGTCGATGGCCGCCCGTGGCAGAGCTATGAGACGCAGGAAATTGCCTCCGACCTGCGATTCTTCCACTTCGTGCCCGGCGAGCGCTGGCACGCCTTTGAGGGCTACGCGCCGCACCAGTATTTTGTCGACCCGTGCAAGCTGCTGCTCACCACGCCGGGCATCGACACCGCAACCGGCGAATATGAAGCATTCGGCGTGCCTGCCGCCGTGCTCGCAAGCTATCTGCGCGAAAACCATATCGTCCCGGAGAAGTGCGACCTGAACTCGATCCTGTTCCTGCTCACCCCGGCAGAAGAGATGAGCAAGCTGCAACAGCTGGTGGCGCAGCTGGCGCGTTTTGAAAAGCTGCTGGAGAGCGACGCGCCGTTAAGCGAGGTGCTCCCGACACTCTGGAAACAGCATCAGGCCCGTTATGACGGGTATACGCTGCGCCAGCTCTGCCAGGAGATGCATGATTTCTACGCCAGCCGCAACGTGAAGCAACTGCAAAAAGAGATGTTCCGTAAGGCGTATTTCCCCCGCGTCGCCATGAGCCCGCAGGCCGCGAATCATGCGCTGATCCGCGGCGAGGTGGAGCTGGTGCGGCTTGACCAGGCCGAAGGCCGCATCGCGGCTGAAGGCGCGCTACCTTACCCGCCCGGCGTGCTGTGCGTGGTGCCCGGCGAAATCTGGCGCGGCGCGGCGCTGCGCTACTTCCAGGCGCTGGAAGAAGGGATCAACCTGCTGCCGGGCTTCGCGCCGGAATTACAGGGGGTCTATGTCCAGGAGAACGACGGTCGCCGCCAGGTGTGGTGCTACGTCGTCACTACGCGTCCGGTCACGCAGAGCCGCACAGAAGGAGCGTTATGATGAGCAAATCCAACAAAATGGGCGTCGTGCCGCTGACCATCCTGACGATGGTCAACATGATGGGCTCGGGCATTATTATGCTGCCGACCAAGCTTGCCGAAGTGGGCACCATTTCGATTATCTCCTGGCTTGTGACTGCCGTCGGGTCGACCGCGCTGGCCTGGGCGTTCGCGAGGTGCGGGATGTTCAGCCGTAAAGCGGGCGGCATGGGCGGCTACGCGGAGTACGCGTTCGGTAAGTCGGGCAACTTTATGGCCAACTATACCTACGGCGTGTCGCTGCTTATCGCTAACGTCGCCATCGCTATCTCTGCGGTCGGCTATGGCAGCGAACTGTTCGGCGCGGCGCTGACGCCGGTGCAGACCGGCCTCGCCACGATGGGGGTATTGTGGATTTGCACGGTCGCCAACTTCGGCGGCGCGCGCATCACCGGCAAGCTCAGCAGCATTACCGTCTGGGGGGTGATTATTCCGGTGGTCGGGCTGTCGGTGATCGGCTGGTTCTGGTTCAGCCCGTCGCTGTATGCGGACTCCTGGAACCCGCACCACGTGCCGTTTTTCGACGCGGTGGGATCGTCCATCGCGATGACGCTGTGGGCCTTTCTCGGGCTGGAATCGGCCTGCGCCAACACCGAGGTGGTGGAAAACCCGGAGCGCAACGTGCCGATTGCGGTACTGGGCGGCACGCTCGGCGCGGCGGTGATTTATATTGTTTCCACCAACGTGATTGCGGGCATTGTGCCAAACCTGAGCCTCGCGCACTCCACCGCGCCGTTCGGGCTGGCGTTCGCGCAGATGTTCACGCCGGGCGTCGGGAAAATCATCATGGCGCTGATGGTGATGTCCTGCTGCGGTTCGCTGCTCGGCTGGCAGTTTACTATCGCTCAGGTGTTCCGCTCCTCCGCCGACGCGGGCTATTTCCCGAAAGTGTTCTCACGGCTGAGCAACGCCGAAGCGCCGGTAAAAGGGATGCTGACGATTGTGATTATCCAGAGCGCGCTGTCGTTGATGACTATCAGCCCGTCGCTCAACAAGCAGTTCAACGTGCTCGTGAATCTGGCGGTGGTGACCAATATCATCCCGTATATTCTGTCGATGGCGGCGCTGGTCATTATTCAGCAAGTAGCGAACGTGCCGCCGCGCAAGGCGAAGCGGGCCAATGCGGTGGCCCTGGTGGGCGCGATTTACAGTTTTTACGCGCTCTACTCTTCCGGCCAGGAGGCGATGCTGTACGGCGCGATGGTGACGTTTATGGGCTGGACGTTATATGGGCTGGTGTCACCGCGTTTTGAATTAAACAACAAGCACGGCTAAAAAAAGCCCGGTGGCGCTGACGCTTACCGGGCCTGTGAGATCAATGTATAACGGCAACCCGAGGGTTGCCGTTATTACGTCAGTGCCAGAGGGAGCTGACGCCCGCCCCGCAACGCTTACGCGTTTTTCAGCACTTCGCTGACGATTTCTACCGCTTCTTTCTCAATCTGCTTGCGGTGCTCTTCGCCGAGGAAGCTTTCGCAGTAGATCTTGTACGCGTCTTCGGTGCCGGAAGGACGCGCCGCGAACCAGCCGTTCTCGGTCATCACTTTCAGGCCGCCGATGGCCGCACCGTTACCTGGCGCAGCCGTCAGACGCGCGGTGATCGGGTCGCCTGCCAGCGTGCTGGCGCTGACCATCTCCGGAGAGAGTTTAGAGAGCGCCGCTTTCTGCGCTGAGGACGCGGAAGCCTGCAGACGGTTGTAGCTCGGCGCGCCGAAACGCGCGGCGAGTTCGTCATAGTGCTGCTGCGGGTTTTTGCCGGTGACCGCGGTGATTTCCGCCGCCAGCAGGCACATGATGATGCCGTCTTTATCGGTGGACCACGGCGTGCCGTCAAAGCGCAGGAAGGACGCGCCCGCGCTCTCTTCGCCGCCGAAGCCGAAGCTGCCGTCGTAGAGACCGTCAACGAACCATTTAAAGCCGACCGGCACTTCCACCAGCTTACGGCCCAGCGCATCGACCACGCGGTCGATCATCGCGGAAGAGACCAGCGTTTTGCCGACGGCCACGTCCTGGCCCCACTGCGGGCGATGCTGGAACAGATAGTTGATAGCGACAGCCAGATAGTGGTTCGGGTTCATCAGCCCCGCCGGAGTGACGATGCCGTGGCGGTCGTAGTCCGGGTCGTTGGCGAACGCCAGATCGAATTTATCGCGCAGCGCCAGCAGGCCCGCCATCGCGGATTCCGAGGAGCAGTCCATCCGGATAGCGCCATCTTTATCGAGATGCATAAAGCGGAAAGTCTGATCTACCTGATCATTAACGAGGGTGAGATCGAGCTTGTAGTACTCGGCGATGCGCTTCCAGTATTCGATGCCGGAGCCGCCCAGCGGGTCGACGCCAAGCTTCAGGCCCGCTTTCTGGATAGCGGCCATGTCGACGATCTCCGCCAGCCCTTCGATAAACGGCTGCACCAGATCTTTTTCCTGAATACGACCGCTCGCCCAGGCGTCATCCAGCGAAATACGCTTCACGCCTTTCAGGCCGTCCGCCAGCAACGCGTTGGCGCGGTTTTCGACCACTTTGGTGACGTTGGTATCCGCCGGGCCGCCGTTAGGCGGGTTGTATTTGATGCCGCCGTCGTCCGGCGGGTTGTGCGACGGCGTGATGACGATGCCGTCGGCCTGCGCGCCGCCGCGTTTGTTGTGTTCAAGGATGGCGTTAGAGACCGCAGGCGTCGGCGTGTAACCGTTGTTGTCCTGCACGATGATATCGACGCCGTTCGCCGCCAGCACTTCCAGCACGGAGATAAACGCGGGCTCGGAGAGCGCGTGCGTATCTTTACCGACGTAACACGGCCCGGTGATGCCGTTTTTGGCGCGCTCTTCGGCAATCGCCTGGGCGATGGCCAGAATGTGCGGCTCGTTAAAACTGTGACGCGCGGCGCTGCCGCGGTGGCCGGAAGTCCCGAACTTCACCGCGTGCTCCGCATTACCCACCATCGGCTTCAGCACATAGTACTGCGCGGTCAGCTGGGCGACGTTAATTAAATCACTCTGTTGTGCAGGCTGTCCCGCACGGTTATCGACTGCCATGGCCTGGTCCTTCTGACGCAAGAGTTAAATGGTGCCGCAAACCTTCTCAATCAATTCCGCCGGGAACTGCATGGTCTGCATGATGTGTTCAATCATGCTGCATTTGCGGCCTGTATTCGTGTTCGTGATAACCCAGAACGGCGTCCCCGGCACGTGGCGGGGTTTCGTCTGGTTGCCACTTTGCAGCAGCGTTTGCTCATCGCCTGCGAAATAGACGCGGGTACGACCGTGTAACGATTCGGTCGCGTCGGCAAACGCGTCTGCATCCAGTGAATAGAGTGTAGACAGCACCAGCATAAAACGATTGACCGCGCGTTTTTGTTCGGCGTATTCATCCGACAGCAGCAGCTCGCGCATGGCGCGAACGCGATCGCGCGCCGGGTTGGCCGGTTTTTCAGCGGCGGGCGCGACGGTTTCGGGAAGCTCTGCTTTGGCGGGTGTAGCAGCGACGTGCGAGGCGGCGGAAAACTTCAGCATGCGCCGTAAAATGTCGGACGCGCTTTCGCCAATATGCAGGGTGTGGCTGGCAATGTAGCGATACAGCTCGTCATCAACTTCAATCGTTTTCATCTTAATCCAGTGCGATTTCTTTTCTGAATACAAGTCATTGGGATTATAGAGTTAAAACCCAACAGCGGATAGCGTCAAACCAGGAAGGCCGCAAAAGTCGGAATTAACTGGAACCTTGCAGCCGGGCGGCAGAATGGTCAACATGATAACCTAACCTGTCAGTCGCCAAAAAAGAACTTTGCCATGAAATTAAATACCCGCACGCAATCTGCGCAACAACCGACTCAAAATACACCGATTGTGTTAATTCACGGGCTGTTCGGGAGTCTCGATAACCTCGGCGTGCTGGCCCGCGACCTGGTGCAGGATAATGACATCGTGCAGGTCGATTTACGCAACCACGGCCTTTCTGCGCGTAGCGAGGCGATGGATTACCCGGCGATGGCGCAGGATATTCTCGACACGCTGGATTCGCTGGGACTGAATAAGGTGATTCTTATCGGTCACTCGATGGGCGGCAAAGCGGCGATGGCCGTCACCGCGCTTGCCCCGGAGCGCATCGAAAAGCTGGTGGCGATTGATATCGCGCCGGTGGATTATCAGGTGCGCCGCCACGACGAGATATTCGCGGCCGTTAACGCGGTGAGCGATGCGGGCGCGACCTCCCGCCAGCAGGCAGCGGAAATCATGCGCCAGCATATCGCGGAAGAAGGCGTGATTCAGTTTCTGCTGAAGTCGTTTGTCGACGGCGAGTGGCGCTTTAACGTGCCGGTGCTGTGGGAGCAGTATGCGCATATCGTCGGCTGGCAGGCGATCCCCGCCTGGCACGGCCCGGCGCTGTTTATTCGCGGCGGCGCGTCGCCTTATGTGGAAGAAGCGCACCGCGAGGCGCTGCTGGCGCAATTCCCGCAGGCCCGCGCGCACGTTATCGCGGGGGCCGGTCACTGGGTTCATGCCGAAAAACCGCAGGCGGTGGTACGCGCTATCCGTCGTTTCCTGGAAACTGATTAAAAACAGACCGACCGGCGCCGTCGCGCGCCGGATGCGTTGGCGCGCTTCGCTGCCTCATGTATGATGGCGCGCTGAAATACCGTCGGGACCGCCCCGACAGCCTGTTTCCCCTGTCTATACTCATACCATGGCAAAAGAACAAACGGACCGCACAACGCTCGATCTCTTCGCGGATGAACGCCGTCCGGGCAGACCGAAAACCAATCCGCTGTCGCGAGATGAACAGCTGCGCATCAATAAGCGCAACCAGCTTAAGCGCGACAAAGTTCGCGGGCTTAAGCGCGTGGAGCTGAAGCTGAACGCCGACGCCGTGGACGCGCTGAATCATCTGGCGCAGGCGCGTAATATCAGCCGCAGCGAGCTGATTGAAGCCATGCTCCTCGCTCAGCTGCAGGCCTTGCAGGAGTAAGGTCTGGTCTGAATTTTACCCAAAAGGACGGGGCAATGTAGCAGAGAGTGCACCCGGCGCCTGATACCGTTTCCGCACCTTCGCCTGTTCTGCTATGATTGCCCTATCTGTGGGCGTTATGCCAGCACCATCACATTTAGATTCAAGAGGTTATTCTTCTTATGGCAATCGTAGGCATCTTTTTCGGCAGCGACACCGGCAACACCGAAAATATCGCAAAAATTATCCAGAAACAGCTCGGGAAAGACGTTGCTGAAGTGCATGACATTGCTAAAAGCAGCAAAGAGGATCTGGAAGCGTTCGATATTCTTCTGCTTGGCATCCCGACCTGGTACTACGGTGAAGCGCAGTGCGACTGGGACGACTTTTTCCCGACGCTGGAAGAAATTGACTTCAACGGTAAGCTGGTTGCGCTGTTCGGCTGCGGCGACCAGGAAGATTACGCGGAATACTTCTGCGACGCGCTGGGCACCATTCGCGATATTATCGAGCCGCGCGGCGCGACTATCGTTGGCCACTGGCCGACCGAAGGTTATCACTTCGAAGCGTCCAAAGGTCTGGCGGATGACGATCACTTCGTCGGCCTCGCGATTGACGAAGATCGCCAGCCGGAGCTCACCGCAGAACGCGTTGAGAAGTGGGTGAAGCAGGTTTCTGAAGAGCTGCACCTGCAGGAAATCATCAACGCCTGATGATAAACGGCGCGGGCGGCCGTCCGCGCCGGTTGATAGATAAAAGCAATGAAAATAATTGCTACAAATTTTTAACTTTCCCTCACTACGCTGTACAATGGCTTCCTTAATTATCAGGCCTTCACGTTAAAAACGCTGGCGGGTCCACGATTTTTAAGCTCTTTTTTGCCGGGTGCTTGCGGTTTTCATTTAGGCATGTCAGTTCTATAATGAGACGCATTCATCTTCGGCGTATCCGATGTATCGCTCCCTTTCGGGACGAGTCGTTAAGCAACAGGACAGATTCCGCATGACTGACAACAATACCGCATTAAAGAAGGCCGGCCTGAAAGTCACGCTTCCTCGATTAAAAATCCTCGAAGTGCTGCAGGAACCGGTCAATCATCATGTCAGTGCGGAAGACCTTTATAAGCGTCTGATTGACATGGGTGAAGAGATTGGCCTTGCCACGGTCTATCGCGTACTGAACCAGTTCGACGATGCCGGCATTGTCACCCGTCACAACTTCGAAGGCGGTAAATCCGTTTTCGAGCTGACGCAACAGCATCATCACGATCACCTGATCTGCCTCGATTGCGGCAAAGTGATCGAATTCAGCGATGAATCTATTGAAGCTCGTCAGCGTGAAATCGCGACGCGTCACGGCATCCGCCTGACTAACCACAGCCTCTATCTGTACGGTCACTGTGCCGATGGCGACTGCCGCGAAAACGAACACGCGCACGAGGTCGGCGAGAAATAACGCTCGTCATACCGCCTGCTCCAAAGCCGACCTGTGTCGGCTTTTTTATTGTCTGAAAACCAGAGACTGAAAATACAGCTGTACTATTTTAGATAAAAAACACTGCGCTGCGTATTTTAATACAGCGTACAATGCTTAATTAAACCATATCTATTTTATTAAATTGAAATTCAGAAAAGATAAATGTCTTTACCGGTCAATCAGTTAGGCAACGAATTATCACGATTGTTCATTTCCTCTTCCCTGCCCCTTATTGCAGCAATAAAAAAGCATCCATTAAGATACAGCAACGACATAATTTTATTTTAAACAAGGTAACCAATATGGTATTACCCTCCAAACCCCTTGCTGAGATTTATCGCATTGCTGATATTTTCAATAGTTACGGTAACTGGTCTCGTGCGGAGAAAAATACGCTGATCCCGCTGCGGGACGGGGAAATCTGTATCATACGCGGCGGTCAGTTCTCGCTGATGCGCCAGAGCGACCGGCTGCTGCTGGAAAAAAGCAGCGCCCCGTCGGTACTGGGCCTGGCCAGAAATTTAGGTAAATCCCAATTCGCAAAATTACAGGCGGATTCAGAATGTCATTATCAGTTAATTCCTTTTGATTATTTCATGCAGGAAATTGAAAAAAATCACTGCCAGTTACATCTCCTGGTTTTGTCCTCATGGATAATTAATATGCTTTGCTATCGCGAAGAGATTATGCTCGGCAGAAACAGCTTTAGTATGATTAAAGCCAATATCGAATGTCTGGCCGCGATGGATGAGTTTATGCGTAACCGGATTAACGTCGCAGATTATATTGTTAAAAAAACCAATCTTTCCCGCAGTATGGTAATGAAAACCCTTTCTCAGTTGCGCAGCGCGAAACATATTGAAATCAGTAAAGGTAAGCTGCTAGCCGTGCATTCCCTGCCTGACGCGCCGTAATACGCCGCCCCGATAAACCTAAAAGCCAGCCCGGAGGCTGGCTTTTTTATTATGCCGTTACGGCTGCAGGTGCTCCGTCCGGCTGTAACGTTTGCCGTCGTGGCTGACGCTGCGCACCTGCACGTCGCCCGTGACGCCCGGCGGTTGCGCGGCGTCATAGCGCTGCCAGCGCGCGCCGCCATCGGTGGAATACTCTACCGTCACGCCAGGCAGGCTGGTGTTCATCTGCAATACGCCTGCGTTAATGCGCGCGCCGGGCACCGGCAGACGGAACTGCACGCCTGCTTTTTCAAGCTTCGGCAATTCGCGGCTGCCGAGCAGATTCGCAAAGCGCGTCCAGTCTCGTTGCAGCGCTTTCACGTCAACCTGATGCGTTTCACCGCCTTTATACTCGCGGCCCGCCTGATAATCCTGTTCCCAGGCGGCGCGGTGCCAGGCGCGCTCCGCAACGGCCAGCAGACGTGGGTACATCATGTACTCCATCTGTTTATCGGTGCGCACCACTTCGCTCCAGAGCTGCGCCGAGAGGCCATACGCGCCCGGCCAGGGCTTGTCGGATTTGGCGCTGAACGTGTTGCCGTCGCGATCGACCGATGTCTCGGCGTTCTGCGGCAGGTTATCCGGCGCGAAGCTGAAAATCTTCCGCTCATCGCTGAAACGCGTGCCCCAGTAGTAGCCGCTCTCCGCCGGATTCACTTCGTTCGGGAAATCCAGGTAGACATAATCCGGGTTAGAAACCACCACACGGAAACCTTTATTCGCCCAGTCGTTGACGCTGTCAAAACCGCCCCAGTAAAGGGTGTCCCAGAAGTTCACGTTAACGTGCGAGGTCGCAAAGGCGCCGGCGTCTTTCGCATCCTTGAGGCCATCCTGCCAGGCCTGCATGGTGTCGATGCCGTGCGCTTTCACAAGCTTGCTGACCTCAACGCCAAAGTAGCTGGAGAGATGTTCGACATCGGCGACCACGCCGTCCTGCACCATCTTCTGACACACCGGCGAGCGCGCCCAGGGCTTATCCTGGCGACCTTTATCGATAATCCCCTTCCCGGCTTCCGGTTTCGTTTTATCGGTGTAACCGGTGCCAAGGTAGATATTTTTCGCCTCATCGCCGCCAAAATGCCAGGTCGTGAGCGGCTGCCCGGCCTCCCGGTGCATCTGCTGAATTTCGCTGATGACTTTGTCCACAAAACGGCGCGAAGCGTCGAGGCATGGGTTGAGGTAGCCGGTGCGGTTGTAATACTGCACGCCGGTGGTGACCGACGTATCCTGCGGGTCGAGCAGGCGGTACGCATTCGCCTCGTCGGGTTTACCCGCCTTCGCCAGCCGATCGTAGCGTGCCTCCATCGCGATCACCGCCGCACGGGCGTGGGCTGGCATGTCTATTTCCGGGATGACCTCAATCTGGCGCGCCGCGGCGTATTTCACGATGTCGATATAATCGGCGCGGGTGAAATAGCCGCTGCCGTTATTGTTCGTGTCCGGCCCGGAGCCGAGCTGCGGCAGCAGGCAGGTTTTTTCGCTCAGATCGTGGCAGCGTTTTCCGCCGATCTCAGTAAGCTCCGGCAGCCCCGGGATCTCGATACGCCAGCCTTCGTCATCACTTAAATGAAAGTGGAATTTATTCAGCTTATAGGCCGCCATCTGATCGAGCAGGCGCAGTACGGCGGCTTTGGTGTGAAAGTTACGCCCCACATCAAGGTGGATGCCGCGATAGTCAAACCGCGGCGCGTCCTGCGCGTCGAGCGTCGCGATACGCTGCGCGCCCTCCGCCGGGATAAGCGACAGCAGCGACTGCAAACCATAAAACACGCCCGCCCGATCGTAACCGGTAATCACCGCCTCTTTCGGACCGATATGCAGTTGATACGCCCCGGATACCGCCTCTTTACCGCTAAACGCGCGCGTCGCGATGGCCGTGCGTACCGGATAACCCACGCCCGTTTTCACCCCCAACAGCGCGAAGCGCGCATTGATAGCCTCCTGTGACGCGTTATCAAGCGCGGCGAGATCAAGCTGCACGCCCTTTTCGAGAGAGACGTCCTGCCCGTGCAGCCTTACCTGGCGAGGCGTAGGGATAATCTGCCCGCGCAGGCTCCCGGCGTTGAGTATTTTGACGTCGCTGTTTTTGTCAAAGCGCGCCCCGGCGGTCATTAAAATATTTTTATCCTCCGGGGTGCGTTTCCACTGGTCCTTCAACGGGCTGACGAAATCCGTCAGGGTTTCGGTATCGGTGCTGGCGATGACCTTCGGCGCGCCGTCGTCTGCGGTGACGTACCAGCGCGGCAGCACATCGGTGATAAACAGCTGCCAGTATTCATTGACGATTGGGATCTCCACCGAGGCGTTGGCCGGGAAGCCGGTGAATTTGTCCGTCGGTTCAAGCTTATGGAGATCGCCCATCACATGGGTCACCTTAAACTGATCGTTATCGACTTTGAGGATCTGGCGAATGCTGTGAAACCAGATAGTCCAGTTTTTATCGGTCACCGCCTCGCCCGGATTGGTGAGCGTGATAACCGCTTTATTGCAGGAAGCCCAGTCGGCGCCGAGCGCCGCACAGTCGATACCGCGCTGCGCCGCGTGATTATCGGTGATAGCGTAGTTGAGCCCAAACTGGCTGATGTGATCGGCCGTTGACGCCTGCGCGCTGGTGCCCGTAAAGACGCCCATCAGCGCGCCCGCTAACATACTGATCTGTAGATTTTTCATCATTTCGTCCTTTCACTGCCCTTGATGTAAGGCGCTGCGCGCGCCCCTGCGCAATCAGAAAATCGTAAACGGCGCCGTGATGATAAATTTCACGTCGCGCTCGTCCTGGAAGATGTTGCCGTAACCGCCGCCGTAGCTCGGGATGTCGGAATGATTGTCGTATTGCGTGAAATGCAGTTTGAACATCGTGCCTTTGGCGCGACCGTCCTGCAGGGTGTAAACCGCGTCCAGACTGTACGCGGACTCTTTCAGGCGGTAGTCGGCGTCGTAGTAGCCGTCGGTCGTGGGAAGCGTTGAGGGCTTCGCATCCCACGCGTAAACGTAAGAGGCGCCCAGCGCGAAGCCCGGCAAATTCCAGTTTTTCAGGTCATACATTGCGCCGAAGAACACGGCTTTTTCATCGTCAGCGTTAAAATCCGAGCGGTTATCCCACCAGATATCGAGCCGTCCGTTGGAGGAGGCATACGTCGGCGTCATGCGTTGCAGGAAATAGCCCTGTTGCCCTTCGGCGCGCACCCAGGTGCCTTCAAGACGCAGATCGACCGGACCGACCTTATAGCCAAACGTCAGCGCCTGGAGCCACGCGGTGCCGTCGTAAATATCATTAATGGTGCCGCGGCTGGCTTTATCGCGCGCGCCGTAGAACTGATAGCTGGTGGCGAGCGGGTTTCCGGCAAGCGGGAAGCTGTAACTCGCTTTGGCGAAGTACTGATCGACATAGCCCTGCGCCTGGCCGAACGCCGCTTCCAGCACCAGCGAATTTTTAAAATCATATTTCGCGCCGATGGAGTGGAGATAATCCACGCGGGTGGTTCTGTCGTTCTGCCGGAACTTGTCCATCTCCAGATGCCACGGCGACTTGTATTCGTTGGTCCACATGTAAGAAAAACTCAGCGCGCCCGCATCGCCGTAGTCAATATTCGCGCCCGCTTCCGCGCCCTGATACGTGCCGGGCATAAAGCTCCAGTGCGGCGCAAGCAGCGTCTGTCCGGTGGGTTGCAGCCAGCCGGCGCGCGCCCAGACGGAACCATATTTTAATTTACCCGCCGCTTTATAGAGGCTGATGCCGCTTTTATCGCCGGACCAGTCTTCGTCATAGGCTTTATTGCTGGAGGAGAACGCGATTTCGTTCGGATGACCGCTGTCGCCGTTTTCCGCCATTTCAAGCGCGGTAAACGCGGCGATATCGAGCCCGAACATATCGGCGGCGAATCCGGACTGAAAGTCGAGATTCGCGTTCCAGGTGGAGTGGGAAAGGTTGGTTTTATATTTGTCTTCCACGACATCTTTACGGTCGCGCTCGCGCTGCCAGTAATAGATGCCGCCGGTTAACGTGGAGTCATCAATAAACCCTGCGGCCTGCACGCCGGGCGAGCTGCACAGGCCGCCCAGCGCGGTAACGCTGGCGACAGCCAAGGCGACGCCGCTACGTTTGTGTCTCAACGAACGCATGTGAAATTCCTCTTTGACGTAAAAAAATTCGCGTGGCGCAAGGCGCGTAAAGCGAATGAAAAAGTAAAAAAATTGAAAGCGGTGACGAAAACATCCCCCGCGAGAAAGCACTTAAAGACTATTTTTCGCGACGCGAATTATCAATCTTAAAACCCGAAATCTTTGTGGCTTTATGACGAGGAGCACAAAAAATCCTTCATTTTGTAACATTTTCATAAGGGTGGATTTTTATAGCGATAAAGTTTAAAAAATAAGACAAAACAATAAAATGAAAGCGATTTCATTCTTTAAAACAGGGGAATGTGTGGAAGCGCTGATCCGTGAGAGAAAATGAAGGGAGAAATAAAAAACATATTAATTCGCAACGCGAATATTTCAGAGAGGTTAACGGCTTGATTCGATGAATAAAAAAAACGCCGCACGATGGCGGCGTCCTGTTACAGGCTGGCTTTTACTCGCCGATTTTAGCCCAGGTATCGCGCAGGCCGACGGTGCGGTTGAAGACCAGTTTGTCACCGTTTGCATGGCGGCTGTCGAGGCAGAAATAGCCTTCGCGCTCGAACTGCAGGGCTTTGCCCGCCTCGGCGTTTTTCAGGCTCGGTTCAGCATAACCCTGCTTGATAACCAGCGATTCGCTGTTGATCGTCGCGAGGAAATCTTCCGCAGCACCCGGGTTCGGCACACTGAAAAGACGGTCATAAAGACGGATCTCAACCGGCAGCGCATGCGCGGCGCTGACCCAGTGGATAACGCCTTTCACCTTGCGACCATCGGCCGGATCTTTGCTCAGCGTTTCGGCATCGTAAGTGCAGTAGATGGTAGTGATTTCGCCCGCGTCGTCTTTCTCAACGCGTTCCGCTTTAATGACATAGGCATTACGCAGGCGGACTTCTTTGCCGAGCACCAGACGTTTGTACTGCTTGTTCGCTTCTTCGCGGAAATCTGCGCGATCGATCCAGATCTCGCCGCTGAACGGCACGTCGCGGTTGCCCATTTCCGGTTTGTTCGGATGATTAGGCATTAAAACCACTTCGCTCTGACCCTGCGGGTAGTTTTCGATAACCAGTTTCACCGGATCGATAACGGCCATCGCGCGCGGCGCGTTCTCGTTGAGGTCTTCGCGAATGCAAGACTCAAGAGACGCCATTTCAATGGTGTTGTCCTGCTTGGTTACGCCGATGCGTTTACAGAATTCACGGATGGAAGCAGCGGTGTAACCGCGACGGCGCAGACCGGAAATGGTCGGCATACGTGGATCGTCCCAGCCTTCAACGTGCTTGTCGGTCACCAGCAGGTTCAGCTTGCGCTTGGACATCACGGTATATTCCAGATTCAGACGAGAGAACTCGTACTGACGCGGATGCACCGGAATGGTGATGTTATCCAGCACCCAGTCGTACAAACGACGGTTATCCTGGAATTCCAGCGTACAGAGTGAATGGGTGATCCCTTCCAGCGCATCGGAAATGCAGTGGGTGAAGTCGTACATCGGGTAGATGCACCACTTGTTGCCGGTCTGGTGATGTTCAGCGAACTTAATGCGGTAAATAACCGGGTCGCGCATTACGATAAACGGCGACGCCATATCGATTTTCGCACGCAGGCACGCTTTACCTTCTTCAAACCCGCCCGCGCGCATTTTTTCAAACAGCGCCAGGTTTTCCTCCACGCTGCGATCGCGGTACGGGCTGTTTTTGCCAGGCGCAGTCAGGGTGCCGCGGTATTCGCGGATCTGCTCCGGCGACAGCTCGTCGACGTAAGCCAGCCCTTTGTTGATAAGCTCAACGGCGTAGCTGTAGAGCTTATCGAAATAGTCAGAGGAGTAACGTACGTCGCCAGACCAGTGGAAACCCAGCCATTGCACGTCGTTTTTAATCGACTCGACAAATTCCAGGTCTTCTTTCACCGGGTTGGTATCGTCAAAGCGAAGGTTGCACTGGCCGTTGTAATCCTGCGCGATGCCGAAGTTCAGGCAGATAGATTTCGCGTGGCCGATGTGCAGATAGCCGTTCGGCTCCGGCGGAAAGCGGGTGCAAATCGTGGTGTGTTTTCCAGACGCCAAATCTTCATCAATAATCTGGCGAATAAAGTTAGTCGGGCGGGCTTCTGCCTCACTCATCGCATATTCCTCAAAGCGTCAACATCGTTTAACGGCGTATGATCTTATAAGCAGAGACGGGAAACAACCTTTAGTTACAGAAATCCCGCCGCGAAGTACCGCCTGTTACTGGCGGGCTTCAGCATACTGCGCGAGGTGACAACGCTCGGGCGTTCTGGCTTTGAATAATTTTACGGGCGGCCTTAACGACTCAACCCCGCCTTCGCGCGGAAGGTAACCCGGCGCTTCAACACACCAGCTCCAGGAATACATCATCGTGCCGTGCAGGAAGAAAATCATGTTTTCCCATTCTGAAACCCGCGAAACGGAAATATGACCGTTTTCATCCGCCGTGAATTTTTCCGGCGGCGGGTAATAGCCCGGCGGCGAGCGGTGCGTTTGTAGCCAGAGCGTTGCGTGGGGAACCGGTTCGCCCTGCTCGTTTTGAATATCCATCTCCAGCGCAGGCCGGTGCGTGGCGTAGCGGGGCACACAGCCGCTCAGCAGCACGGCGGCAAAAACAGCGATAATAAAATGACGCATACGATTCTCCTTAATTCTGGTGGCGATACCCTACACGGCATTCTGACGGATGCGCCAGCCCCCAAAAAAAGCAAAAAAAACGGCGGGAGCATCTCCCGCCGTTTAAGGCATAACGACTCAGAAGCGATTATTTGCCTTTAATCTCATACAGCGGGCTCTGCCCTGCCACCACCGCGCCCTGCGCCTTAACAATCAGACTGCCGAAGTCGTCGATGTTGCTGCACACCACGGGGCTAATCATTGAGCGCGCATTCGCGTTCAGGTAATCGAGGTCAAGCTCCAGAACCGGCTGACCTGCGGTCACCTGGGCGCCCTCTTCCACCAGACGTTTAAAGCCCTGACCGTTAAGCGCGACCGTATCAATACCCATGTGAACCACGATTTCCGCGCCGTTTTCGGTTTCCAGGCAGAACGCGTGGTTGGTGTTGAAGATTTTGACAATCGTGCCCGCCGCCGGTGACACCACCGTTTTGTCGGTCGGTTTGATAGCGACGCCATCACCGACGGCTTTGCTCGCAAACGCTTCGTCCGGCACTGCATCCAGCGCCACAACCTCGCCGGTCACCGGCGAGACCAGCGCGGCTATCGTATACGCATTGGCGACCGCCTGTGGTTTTACCGCGGGTGCGACAGGCGTAGCCGGCGCGACGCCTGCAGTAGCGGGTGCGACAGGGCCACGGGCCACGACTTTTTTCATTTCGTCGCCGATAGATTCCGCCTTCGCGCCCACAATGACCTGAATGGTTTGCTTGTTTAATTTCACCACGCCGGACGCGCCAAGGCGTTTGCACGCGGCCTCACTGACCAGCGCAGCGTCATCAACGGTGAGTCGCAGGCGGGTAATACAGGCATCAATCGCTTTCAGGTTATCACTGCCGCCAACGGCCGCGATGTAGCTGGTCGCCAGTTGTTCCAGACCTTCTTCTGTATTGCTGTTCGCCTCTTCCGTCACTATCTCGCTGTCTTTGTCTTCACGACCCGGCGTTTTCAGGTTGAACATGCGAATCACCGCGCTGAACAACAGGAAATAGATAACGAAGAACACCAGCCCCATGACCAGCAGCATCCAGACATTTTTGCTGGCGGCGGGCAGGCTGTACATCAGCGCATAGTCAATGGCCCCTGCCGAGAAGGAGAACCCGGCGTGGATGCCCAGCAGCGTGGCGACAAACAGGCTAACACCCGTTAACAGCGCATGCAGCAGATACAGGACAGGCGCCAGGAACATGAACAGGAATTCCAGCGGCTCGGTCACACCGGTCAGAAACGCGGTGATCGCAACGGACAGCAGCATACCGCCGACCATCGGACGGCGAGCTTTGGGAGCGGCAAAGTACATTGCCAGCGCAGCCCCCGGTAAACCGAACATCATGATCGGGAAGAAGCCGGACATAAACATCCCGGCGGTGCCGTCACCCGCGTAGAAGCGGTTGATATCGCCATGGAATACCGTACCCGCGGCATTGGTAAACTCGCCAATCTGGAACCAGGCGATAGTGTTCAGTACCTGATGCAGCCCGGTTGGAATAAGCAGACGGTTAATAAAGCCGAAGATACCGGAACCCAGCGCGCCCGCAGAGACGATCCATTCGCCGCCAGCATGAATCGCGTGCTGCACCGGCGGCCAGACATAGCCAAAAATGGCAGCCAGCACCAGACAGAAGAAACCCGTTGCGATAGGGACAAAACGTTTGCCGCCGAAGAAGCTCAGGAAGTCAGGCAGCTTGATCCCCGCCCAGCGGTTATAGACCGCGCCGCCTACCAAGCCCGTAATAATACCGGCCAGCACGCCCATATTAATTTCCGGGTTGATAGTTACCATAGCTTTGGTCAGCACAAAATAACCCACCGCACCGGCAAGGGCCGCCGCGCCTGCGCTATCTTTGGACCAGCTGGAGGCGACCCCAATAGCAAAGATTAACGCCAGGTTATCGAAAATCGCCCCGCCCGCTTGCGCGATGAAGGCAACGTTAAGCAAATCTGGCTGACCGAATCGTAACAGTAGCGCCGCCACAGGCAGCACCGCGATGGGGAGCTGTAACGCTCTGCCCAGCCGCTGGAAAAAACCTAAAATATTCATCTGATTCCCCCTACGAGACCCCGTTCTGGCTTCTTTGAAGCCGTTTTTTATTGTGCTACCAACCCCGAAACGCGGCGATACTTTGCAACAGTGCTGAGTGTCTGCAAAATTAATTCGCCTCGCAAATTAAACGCGTCTTTTCTGTGATTTTTATCACCAAATATCGTAGTTACACACCCTGACCTATGGCTTACCTCGAAAACTTATTTTATCATTCAAAAAATCGAGACGGATTGCTCCCGCTTTCAGCGAACGGGTATACCCTTACACTGTGCGTCGTTCAATCCGCGCCTGTTTTCTAACTTTCGAGGTGAACAATGAGACTGATTCCGCTGGCTACGCCGCAGCAGGTAGGCAAATGGGCCGCCCGCCATATTGTTAAGCGCATTAACGATTTCAACCCCACCGCTGACCGTCCTTTCGTTCTCGGCCTGCCGACAGGCGGCACGCCGCTTGAAGCCTACAAAGCGCTGATTGAGATGCACAAAGCGGGCCAGGTGAGCTTCAAACATGTGGTGACCTTTAACATGGATGAATATGTCGGGCTGCCGAAAGATCATCCGGAAAGCTACCACAGCTTTATGTACCGCAATTTCTTCGACCACGTTGATATTCCCGAAGAAAATATCAACCTGCTGGATGGCAACGCGCCGGATATTGACGCAGAATGCCGCCGCTATGAAGAAAAAATTCGAGCTTACGGCAAAATTCATCTGTTTATGGGCGGCGTGGGCAACGACGGTCATATCGCGTTCAATGAGCCTGCGTCTTCGCTGGCCTCCCGTACCCGTATCAAAACGCTGACGCATGACACCCGCGTGGCGAATTCGCGTTTCTTTGGCGGCGATGTGAATCAGGTGCCAAAATACGCCCTTACGGTGGGCGTCGGCACGCTGCTGGACGCGCAGGAAGTCATGATTCTGGTTCTGGGCCACGTTAAGGCGCAGGCGCTGCAGGCAGCCGTTGAAGGCAATGTGAATCATATGTGGACCATCAGCTGTCTGCAGCTGCATCCGAAAGCGGTTATCGTCTGCGATGAGCCTTCCACCATGGAACTGAAAGTGAAGACGTTAAAATACTTCACCGAGCTCGAAGCTGAGAATATTAAAGATCTTTAAGGACTGTTTACCGGGGGCATTATGTACGCTTTAACCCATGGCCGGATTTATACCGGTCACGACATTCTGGATGACCACGCGATTGTTATCGCCGATGGCCTGATTGAGCGCCTGTGCCCGCTGGCTGACCTGCCAGCAGGGATCGAGCAGCGCGATATGGGCGGCGCCATCATCGCCCCCGGTTTTATCGACGTGCAGCTGAACGGCTGCGGTGGCGTGCAGTTTAACGACACGGCAGACGCCGTCTCGGTCGACACGCTGGAAATCATGCAAAAGGCCAATGAGAAATCGGGCTGCACCAGCTATCTGCCGACGCTGATCACCTGTAGCGATGCGCTGATGAAACAGGGCGTGCGCGTGATGCGCGACTACCTGGCGCACCATAAAAACCAGGCGCTCGGTCTGCACCTTGAAGGCCCGTGGCTGAATATCGTCAAAAAAGGCACGCATAACCCGGATTATGTGCGTGAGCCGGACGCGGAACTGGTGGATTATCTGTGTGAGAACGCCGATGTCATCACCAAAATCACGCTCGCGCCGGAACGCGTCGCGCCGGAGGTTATTGCAAAACTGACGGCCGCTGGCATCGTGGTCTCCGCCGGGCACTCCAACGCGACGCTGAAAGAAGCGAAAAAAGGCTTCCGCGCCGGGATCCGCTTTGCCACGCACCTTTTTAACGCGATGCCGTATATCACCGGCCGCGAGCCTGGCCTTACCGGCGCAATCTTTGACGAGCCGGATGTCTTTTGCGGCATTATCGCCGACGGCCTGCACGTGGATTTCGCGAACGTGCGTCTCGCAAAAAAGGTAAAAGGCGACAAACTTTGTCTGGTGACCGATGCAACGGCGCCCGCAGGTGCCAATATTGATGAGTTCATTTTTGCTGGTAAAACAATATACTACCGCAATGGCCTGTGCGTGGACGAGAACGGCACCCTCAGTGGTTCGGCGTTGACCATGATCGAAGGCGTGCGCAACCTGGTGGAGCATGTCAATATCGCACTGGACGAAGCGCTGCGTATGGCGACGCTTTATCCGGCTCGCGCCATGGGCGTGGCGCACCGGCTTGGCAGCGTTGAAGCGGGCAAAGTGGCGAATCTCACCGCCTTTACCCGCGATTATAAAATCATCAAGACCATCGTTAATGGTAACGAGGTCGTTACTGAGTAAATAAAGGCATGACGACTGGCGGACAGGCTCAAATTGGCAACGTTGATCTCGTAAAACAGCTTAACAGCGCGGCGGTGTATCGCCTTATCGACCAGCATGGACCGATATCGCGCATACAGATAGCCGAACAGAGCCAGCTCGCGCCCGCCAGCGTTACCAAAATTACTCGCCAGCTGATTGAGCGCGGCCTGATTAAAGAAGTCGATCAGCAGGCCTCTACCGGGGGCCGCCGCGCTATCTCCATCATCACGGAAACCCGGCATTTTCAGGCGGTCGGCGTGCGGCTTGGCCGACACGACGCCACGCTGACGCTGTTTGATCTGAGCAGCAAAGTGCTGGCGGAAGAACATTTCCCCCTGCCCGAGCGCACCCAGGAAACGCTGGAGCACGCGCTGTTGAACACCATCGCGCAGTTTATCGAAACCTGGCAGCGCAAAATCCGCGAGCTCATCGCCGTCTCCGTTATTCTGCCGGGCCTTGTTGACCCGGAAAGCGGCGTTATCCGCTATATGCCGCACATTAACGTGGAGAACTGGCCGCTGGTCGACGCGCTGCAAAATCGCTTCAACGTCGCCTGTTTTGTCGGGCACGACATCCGTAGCCTGGCGCTGGCAGAGCACTACTTCGGTGCAACGCGCGACTGCGAAGACTCCATTCTGGTGCGCGTTCACCGCGGCACGGGCGCAGGGATTATCTCCAACGGGCGCATTTTCATCGGCCGCAACGGCAACGTCGGCGAGATTGGCCATATCCAGGTCGATCCTTTAGGCGAGCGCTGTCACTGTGGCAACTTCGGGTGTCTGGAAACCGTCGCCGCTAACGCTGCGATAGAGCAGCGCGTGCGTCAACTGCTTGAACAGGGTTACCAGAGCCGCCTGACGGCGGACGAGTGCAACATCAAAGCGATTTGCAAAGCCGCCAACCGGGGTGATGCGCTGGCCTGTGAAGTGGTGGAGCGCGTCGGGCGTCAACTGGGCAAAACTATCGCTATCGCCATTAACCTGTTTAACCCGCAAAAAGTGGTGATCGCCGGAGAAATCGTGGAGGCGCAGAAAGTGCTGCTGCCCGCTATCGAAAGCTGCATCAACACCCAGTCCCTGAAAGCGTTTCGTAAAAACCTGCCGGTGGTGCCGTCGCAGCTCGATCACCGCTCGGCGATCGGCGCGTTTGCGCTGGTGAAACGCGCCATGCTTAACGGATTGTTATTACAGCGTTTGCTGGAAAGTTAACGAGTGACTTTGGCGTTTGCGCTATAGTTACGCCTTTCTGTTCCCTGAGCCAGAGTAGTCCATGACCATTCAGAACGTAATTTGCGATATCGATGGCGTGCTGATGCACGATAACGTTGCGGTGCCCGGCGCCAGCGAGTTTCTGACCCGCATCCTCGAAAAAGGGTTTCCGCTGGTTCTGCTGACCAACTACCCTTCCCAGACCGGCCAGGATCTGGCTAACCGTTTCGCCTCCGCCGGGATCGACGTGCCGGACAGCGTGTTCTACACCTCCGCCATGGCGACGGCGGATTTCCTGCGTCGTCAGGAAGGTAAAAAGGCCTATGTGGTCGGCGAAGGGGCATTAATTCACGAGCTATATAAAGCCGGCTTTACCATCACCGATATCAACCCTGATTTTGTGATTGTCGGCGAAACCCGCTCCTATAACTGGGAAATGATGCATAAAGCCGCCTTTTTCGTCGCCAATGGCGCGCGATTTATCGCCACTAACCCCGACACGCACGGGCGCGGCTTTTACCCGGCGTGCGGCGCGCTGTGCGCGGGCATTGAGAAAATCTCTGGCCGCAAGCCGTTTTATGTCGGCAAGCCGAGCCCGTGGATCATTCGCGCAGCGCTGAACAAAATGCAGGCGCACTCCGAGCATACCGTGATTGTCGGCGACAACCTGCGTACCGATATTCTGGCGGGATTCCAGGCCGGGCTCGAAACCATCCTGGTATTGTCCGGCGTTTCTACCATTAACGATATCGACGCCATGCCGTTCCGGCCAAGCTGGATCTACCCTTCCGTCGCCGAAATCGACGTTATCTAATCCCAACGGCCATTAACGATGGCCGTTTTTTTTGCCCTTTGCGCAAAGACCGCATTCAATAAAATCGCTATATTTTTGCTGAATCATCAAAAACACAGCGTTTTTGATAACCATTTTTAAATTTCCGCTAACGCCTGTTGAACTATTTATTACTCCGACGCTAAAAGACTTGCACAGACCGCATCATTTACGGCATTTTCTTAATCAATAACGGAGGCCGACGCGAAAACATTGCATAAACCGCAACGCCTCGCAGACAGACAACACAACATCACCGCCAGGGTTAACGGAGTTTTCTATGTGTTCTATTTTTGGTGTGCTGGATATTAAAACTGATGCGGTTGAACTGCGTAAAAAAGCACTTGAGCTCTCGCGCCTGATGCGCCACCGCGGCCCGGACTGGTCCGGCGTTTTCGCCAGCGATAAAGCTATTCTCGCGCATGAACGTCTTTCTATCGTCGACGTCAACGCAGGCGCGCAGCCGCTCTACAACACCGAAAAAACGCATGTGCTGGCCGTTAATGGCGAGATCTACAACCATCAGGCGCTGCGCGCGGAGTACGGCGATCGTTTCCAGTTCCAGACCGGCTCTGACTGCGAAGTTATCCTGGCGCTGTATCAGGAGAAGGGGCCGGAATTTCTCGACGAATTACAGGGCATGTTCGCTTTCGTGCTCTATGACAGCGAAAAAGACGCGTACCTGATTGGTCGCGACCATATCGGCATCATCCCGCTTTATATGGGCCACGATGAGCACGGCAACTTTTATGTCGCTTCCGAGATGAAATCGCTGGTGCCGGTATGCCGCACCATTAAAGAGTTCCCGGCGGGCAGCTATCTGTGGAGCCAGGACGGCGAAATCCGCCAGTACTACCAGCGCGACTGGTTTGACTATGACGCGGTAAAAGACAACGTGACGGATAAAGCCGAGCTGCGTCAGGCGCTGGAAGACGCCGTGAAGAGCCACTTAATGTCTGACGTGCCGTATGGCGTGCTGCTCTCGGGCGGTCTGGACTCGTCTGTTATCTCGGCTATTACCAAGAAATTCGCCGCGCGCCGCGTGGAAGATCAGGAGCGCTCCGAAGCCTGGTGGCCGCAGCTGCACTCCTTTGCGGTTGGCCTTGAAGGCTCGCCGGATCTGAAAGCAGCACAGGAAGTGGCGAACCATCTCGGTACGGTACACCATGAAATCCACTTTACCGTTCAGGAAGGGCTGGATGCTATTCGTGACGTGATTTACCACATCGAAACCTACGATGTGACAACCATTCGCGCGTCGACTCCGATGTATTTAATGTCCCGTAAAATCAAAGCGATGGGCATTAAGATGGTGCTCTCCGGCGAGGGTTCAGACGAAGTGTTCGGCGGCTACCTTTACTTCCATAAAGCGCCGAATGCGAAAGAGCTGCATGAAGAGACCGTGCGTAAACTGCAGGCGCTGCATATGTTTGACTGCGCGCGTGCCAACAAAGCGATGTCGGCCTGGGGCGTTGAAGCGCGCGTGCCGTTCCTCGATAAGAAATTCCTCGATGTGGCGATGCGCATCAACCCGCAGGATAAAATGTGCGGCAACGGCAAGATGGAAAAACATATTCTGCGTGAATGTTTTGAATCTTACCTGCCGGCGAGCGTGGCGTGGCGCCAGAAAGAGCAGTTCTCTGACGGCGTCGGCTACAGCTGGATCGATACACTGAAAGAAGTGGCCGCAGAGCAGGTCACCGATCAGCAGTTAGCCACGGCCAGCTTCCGTTTTCCGTACAATACGCCGTCGTCTAAAGAAGCGTACCTTTACCGCGAGATTTTTGAAGAACTCTTCCCGGTGCCGAGCGCAGCGGAGTGCGTGCCGGGCGGGCCGTCCGTTGCCTGCTCTTCTGCAAAAGCTATCGAATGGGATGAAGCATTCAAAACCATGAACGATCCGTCAGGCCGCGCAGTGGGCGTACATCAGTCCGCCTACAAATAAGCGAGCTTTAAATGAACAACGGGCCTTCACGGCCCGTTTTTTTATGGGCGCAAAGATGTTCGGGCAGTGTCTCGTTTTCCATTGACTTAGTGGATAATTCGCCCGGAATCGACGAATATTGCATCAAGCTGTTCGCAAGCTAGTCAAACAGTCACAATCCGTCGATTTTCGCCAAAAAAGGTGTTGACGCTTCCAGGCCCAATACGCATAATGCGCCCCGCAACGCCGATAAGGTAACGCGAAAAAAAGATGGCTACGTAGCTCAGCTGGTTAGAGCACATCACTCATAATGATGGGGTCACAGGTTCGATTCCCGTCGTAGCCACCATCTTTTTTGCGGGAGTGGCGAAATTGGTAGACGCACCAGATTTAGGTTCTGGCGCCGCAAGGTGTGCGAGTTCAAGTCTCGCCTCCCGCACCATTCCCGGGTTAGCGTTGCACGGATGGGGTATCGCCAAGCGGTAAGGCACCGGTTTTTGATACCGGCATTCCCTGGTTCGAATCCAGGTACCCCAGCCATATTTCTTCGACTTTTGCGTATAACGCAGTGGTCGTTGGGGTATCGCCAAGCGGTAAGGCACCGGTTTTTGATACCGGCATCCCCTGGTTCGAATCCAGGTACCCCAGCCAGTCGTCATGGCTGGTGAGTAACAAAATTTGGCTACGTAGCTCAGCTGGTTAGAGCACAGCACTCATAATGCTGGGGTCACAGGTTCGATTCCCGTCGTAGCCACCATATTTAAAGCGTCTTGCATTTTTAATGTGGGATAGCGCGAAGTAAAATTCGCAAGAGTTTCTTGGGGTATCGCCAAGCGGTAAGGCAGTGGATTCTGATTCCACCATTCCGAGGTTCGAATCCTCGTACCCCAGCCACTTTGAAGAAGCGGTTGGCAACAAGCTAAACGCACAGGTTAAAGGTTCTTTGTTTCTTCCTTTAACTGATCATTCAGTACCAACATTTTGTTGGGGTATCGCCAAGCGGTAAGGCAGTGGATTCTGATTCCACCATTCCGAGGTTCGAATCCTCGTACCCCAGCCACTCTTTAAAAGCCTGCGAAAGCAGGCTTTTTTCTTTTCTGCGCCTCAACTGTATAGCGCTGTCTTTAGCGCGCTTCCCAAACTCTGCCGTTCTCTTGCAGCATCACGCAATAAAAAAGCCCGCGCATGCAGGCCTTTTCACTCCCCTCGCTCACCGCTGCCAGGCGATGACGGCGCTAACGCCTCCGCCATGTCATTAAACGCAGCAATAAGCATGTTGTAACTAAGGCGTTATAAACCGAGCGCATATCGCAGCGCCTGACGCTTCAGTACGCCCGACCGCTGGGCGGCGATAAGCCCCAGATTGCGCAGCACCCGCAGCGGCTTCAGCTTCGCGGTAAAGCCCGCGTGGAAGAGATCCATACCGCTTTGCATCAGCAGATTATCCGGCAGCCGGCGACGCTGGTAGCGCTTGAGCACCTCGCCAGACGCCCAGTCTTCCGCCGCATTGCGGGCATCAATCACCACCTTCAACAGCGCATCTACATCGCGATAGCCGAGATTCACGCCCTGCCCCGCCAGCGGGTGAATGGTATGCGCGGCGTCGCCCACCAGCGCGACACCCGGCAGCACGTAACGCAGTGCATGTCGGCGCACCAGCGGAAACGCGCCGCAGGTGACCGGCGTCACGCCGCCGAGCCGCGATGGAAACGCCGCCGCGATCTCGCGCCCGAGCTGCGTCATATTCATCGCCTGCAGTTGACGAACGCGCGCCGGGCGGTCATACCAGACCAGCGAGGCCCAGTTATCAAACAGCGGCAGAAACGCATGCGGCCCGTTGGGCGTAAAATGCTGCCATGTGCTGTCGCCAGGCGGTTGCTGGCACTGCACGCTGATGAGCAAACACGACTGCTGATATTGCCAGGCGTTCACCCCGATCCCGGCCCATTTGCGCACCTGCGAGCTTGCGCCATCGGCGCCGATGACCAGCCGCGCGTCGAGCGTTTCGCCATTATCCAGCGCCAGCTGATACCCGTGTTGCGAGGCGGTCATCTGCGTGAGCGTCGTCGGGCACAGCAGTTTAACGGCCGGATGCGCCTCCAGCGCCTCCCACAGCGCGCGTTGCAGTACGCTGTTTTCCACCATGTAGCCGAGTTCGGGCAGTTGCAGCTCGTCAGCGCTGAATTCAACGCGTGCCTCGTTCCACTCCCAGGTTTCGAGGCGACGATAAGGATGCGCGCGCATCTCCAGCACCCGCTGCCAGACGCCCAGCCCGCGCAGCAGATCCACAGAAGCGCAGCTGATGGAAGAGATCCGCACGTCCGGCGGATTTTGCGGCGAAAACGCGGGCGGCGCGGCGTGCTCGACTACCGCCACCTGAAAACCATTTTGCGCCAGCCCCAGCGCGGCCGCGGCGCCCACCATGCCACCGCCGACGACGGCGACTTCAATAGGTTGATTTGTCATGGTCATTTTGTCCTTAAGCAGTCTCCCTTCAGTTTACCGGATTTTTCGCCGCCTGACGTCTTTGCCTCGCCACTGGTCACGAACACGTCAAAGCATTACAATACGCGGCCAAAATGAGTGGCTTTAACTGAGCAATGGCAAGTCAATGACAAAAAAACTCCATATTAAAACCTGGGGCTGTCAGATGAACGAATACGATTCATCGAAGATGGCCGATCTGCTGGAAACCACGCACGGCTTTACGCTGACCGACGTGGCGGAAGAAGCAGATATTCTGCTGCTGAATACCTGCTCAATCCGCGAGAAGGCACAGGAGAAGGTTTTCCATCAGTTAGGGCGCTGGAAAACGTTAAAGGAAAAGAACCCGGATGTGATTATCGGCGTGGGCGGCTGCGTGGCCTCTCAGGAAGGCGATCATATTCGCGATCGCGCCCGCTACGTCGACATTATTTTCGGGCCTCAGACTCTGCACCGCCTGCCGGAAATGATCAACCAGGTGAAAGGCACCCGCAGCCCGGTCGTTGACATCAGCTTCCCGGAAATCGAGAAATTCGACCGTCTGCCGGAGCCGCGCGCGGAAGGCCCGACGGCGTTCGTTTCCATCATGGAAGGCTGCAACAAATACTGCACCTACTGCGTGGTTCCGTACACCCGCGGCGAAGAAGTCAGCCGTCCGAGCGACGACATCGTGCTGGAAATCGCCCAGCTCGCGGCACAGGGCGTACGTGAAGTTAACCTGCTCGGGCAGAACGTGAACGCCTGGCGCGGCGAAAACTACGACGGCACCATCGGCACTTTCGCCGATCTGCTGCGTCTGGTGGCCGCTATCGATGGTATCGACCGTATTCGCTTCACCACCAGCCACCCGATCGAATTCACTGACGATATCATCGAAGTGTATCGCGATACCCCGGAGCTGGTGAGTTTCCTGCATCTGCCGGTGCAAAGCGGCTCCGACCGCGTGCTGAACATGATGGGACGCACCCACACGGCGCTGGAATATAAAGCGATTATCCGCAAGCTGCGCGCTGCGCGTCCGGATATCCAGATTAGCTCCGACTTTATCGTCGGCTTCCCTGGCGAAACCCAGCAGGATTTCGAACAGACCATGAAGCTGATTGCCGAGGTCAATTTCGATATGAGCTACAGCTTTATTTTCTCCGCACGCCCCGGCACCCCGGCCGCCGACATGGTGGACGACGTGCCGGAAGAAGAGAAAAAGCAGCGTCTGTATATTCTGCAGGAGCGCATCAACCAGCAGGCGATGGCCTGGAGCCGCCGTATGCTCGGCACGACCCAGCGCATCCTGGTGGAAGGCACGTCGCGTAAAAGCATCATGGAGCTTTCCGGACGCACCGAAAATAACCGTGTGGTGAATTTCGAAGGCGCGCCGGAGATGGTCGGTAAATTCGTCGATGTGGAAATAACCGAGGTGTTTCCGAACTCCCTGCGCGGCAAAGTTATCCGCACCGAGGAAGAGATGGGCCTGCGCGTAGTGGAATCCCCGGCGGCGATCATCGCCCGCACCCGCAAAGAGAACGAACTCGGCGTCGGCATTTTCCAGCCGTAACCCGCTGTCTCACGTATGCCGCCCCGCTGCGGCATACGCTTATTTTTCACCCATCCGCTCTTGTATTCTGAAAGCGTCACCCAAATATCCGGGTTGTCGCTTGCGCCTTTTTCCCTCGCCGTGAATAATTTCTCTAAGGCCCTGTGAAAATCAGCAGGCATTTTATTCACCTTAACTGGCCCTGTGTGACCAAGAGGACAAGTTTGAATATCGAAACACGTGAATTTACGCTGGAACCTGCAGACAACGCTCGTCTGCTTAGCCTCTGTGGACCCTTTGATGACAACATCAAACAGCTGGAACGCCGCCTCGGCATCGAAATCGCCCGTCGCGACAACCACTTTAAACTGACCGGCCGCACCATTTGCGTCAGCGCCGCGACGGATATTCTGCGCCATCTGTATGTCGATACGGCACCGATGCGCGGCGAAATCAAAGAGATCGAGCCGGAACAGATCCATCTGGCTATCAAAGAGTTTCGCGTGCTGGAGCAGAGCGCCGAAAGCGTGCCGGAGTACGGCAAAGCGGTCAATATCAAGACCAAACGCGGCGTGATTAAACCCCGCACGCCGAACCAGGCGCAGTATATCGCCAACATCCTTGACCACGACATCACGTTTGGTATCGGCCCTGCCGGTACCGGTAAAACGTATCTCGCGGTCGCGGCCGCCGTGGACGCGCTGGAGCGTCAGGAGATCCGCCGCATTCTGCTGACCCGCCCGGCGGTGGAAGCGGGTGAAAAGCTCGGCTTCCTGCCAGGCGATCTCAGCCAGAAGGTTGACCCATACCTGCGGCCGCTCTACGACGCGCTGTTTGAAATGTTAGGTTTTGAGCGCGTAGAGAAACTGATGGAGCGCAACGTGATTGAAGTCGCGCCGCTCGCGTATATGCGTGGTCGCACGCTCAACGACGCGTTCATCATTCTTGATGAGAGCCAGAACACCACCATCGAGCAGATGAAGATGTTCCTGACGCGTATCGGCTTTAACTCTAAGGCAGTTATTACCGGCGACGTCACGCAAATCGACTTGCCGAGAAACCTGAAGTCCGGTCTGCGTCACGCCATTGAAGTGCTGTCGGAGGTGGAGGAAATCAGCTTTAACTTCTTCCACAGCGAAGACGTGGTACGCCACCCGGTCGTTGCGCGTATCGTCACCGCCTATGAAGCCTGGGAAGAGGCTGACCAGAAACGCAAGGCCGAACAGGCGGCGGAACGTAAACGCGAAGCGCTGGCGCTGGCCGCTGGCACGCAGGAGAGTAAATGAGTCAGGTTATCCTTGATTTGCAGGTTGCCTGCGAAGACATCGCCGGTTTGCCGGACGAAGCCCAGTTTCAGACATGGCTGAATGCCGTCATCCCACAGTTTCAGGAAGAATCAGAGGTGACGGTACGACTGGTGGATGAAGCGGAAAGTCATGATTTAAATCTGACCTACCGCGGTAAGGATAAATCGACCAACGTGCTGTCGTTTCCGTTCGAAGCGCCGCCAGGCATCGAGCTGCCGCTACTTGGCGATCTGATTATCTGTCGTCAGGTGGTGGAGCGCGAAGCGCAGGAGCAGGAAAAGCCGCTGGAAGCCCACTGGGCGCATATGGTGGTGCACGGCAGTCTGCATCTGTTGGGCTATGACCATATCGAGGATGACGAAGCCGAAGAGATGGAAGGCATCGAAACCGAGATAATGCTTGCCCTGGGCTTTGACGATCCGTACATTGCCGAGAAAGCATAATCTGTGCGGCAGTCCGCTGCCGCCCGTGATTTCTATCGCCGCGGCGTGTATTTACCGCCGCGGGCGACACATCCACTAACATGAGAACCCTGAATTAACGCCATGAGCGACGACAACTCACACAGTAGCGACTCACTTAACAAAAAGGGATTTTTCTCCCTCCTCTTAAGCCAGCTTTTCCACGGTGAACCGAAAAACCGTGATGAACTGCTTGAGCTTATCCGTGATTCCGAGCAGAACGAGCTTATCGACCAGGATACGCGCGACATGCTCGAAGGGGTAATGGATATCGCCGACCAGCGCGTTCGCGACATCATGATCCCCCGCTCTCAGATGGTCACCCTCAAACGCAACCAGAGCCTCGATGAATGTCTCGACGTCATTATCGAATCGGCGCATTCGCGTTTCCCGGTGATCAGCGAAGACAAAGATCACATTGAAGGGATTTTGATGGCCAAGGATCTGCTGCCGTTTATGCGCAGCGATGCCGACGCCTTCAGCATGGATAAAGTGTTGCGCCCGGCGGTTGTCGTGCCGGAAAGCAAACGGGTTGACCGGATGCTGAAAGAGTTCCGCTCACAGCGCTACCACATGGCTATCGTGATTGACGAATTCGGCGGCGTGTCCGGGCTTGTGACCATCGAAGATATTCTGGAGCTTATCGTCGGTGAAATCGAAGACGAATATGACGACGAAGAAGATATCGATTTCCGTCAGCTGAGCCGCCACACCTGGACCGTGCGCGCGCTGGCGTCTATTGAAGATTTCAATGACACCTTCGGCACACAGTTTAGCGATGAAGAAGTGGACACCATCGGCGGTCTGGTGATGCAGGCGTTTGGCCACCTGCCTGCGCGCGGCGAAACCATCGACATCGATGGTTACCAGTTTAAAGTTGCTATGGCGGACAGCCGTCGTATTATCCAGGTCCACGTCAGAATGCCGGAAAATTCGCCGCAGCCTAAACTGGAAGACTAATGGAATGGCTCTTGCCTCATTGATTGAACGCCAGCGCGTGCGTCTGCTGCTGGCGCTGCTTTTCGGTGCCAGCGGAACGCTGGCCTTTTCCCCTTATGATTTCTGGCCCGCCGCCCTCATTTCGCTGATGGGCCTTCAGGGGCTCACCCTAAACCGCCGCCCGATGCAAAGCGCCTGGATTGGTTTTGCCTGGGGGATGGGTCTGTTTGGCAGCGGCGTGAACTGGGTCTATGTCAGTATCGCCCAGTTTGGCGGTATGCCGGGCCCGGTTAACGTGGCGCTGGTCGTGCTGCTTGCCGCCTACCTGTCGCTGTATACCGGCCTTTTCGCCGGCGTGCTGGCGCGCCTGTGGCCGAAAACCGGCTGGCTGCGCGTGGCGGTCGCTGCGCCGGTCGTCTGGCATCTCACCGAGTTTCTGCGCGGCTGGGTGCTGACCGGGTTCCCGTGGCTGCAGTTCGGCTACAGTCAGATAGACGGCCCGCTGAAAGGCCTGGCGCCGGTGATGGGCGTCGAGGCGATCAACTTCTTACTGATGGCGGTCAGCGGTCTTCTGGTGCTGGCGCTGGCGCGTCGCGCCTGGAAGCCCGCCGTTTGCGCGCTGGTGCTGTTCGCGCTCCCCTTCCCGCTGCGCTACATCCAGTGGTATCAGCCGCACGCCGAGCGCGCGATAAACGTCGCACTGGTGCAGGGCAATATTCCGCAGTCGATGAAGTGGGATGAGGGCGAGCTGGTGAATACGCTGCGTATCTACCTCAACGCCACGCGGGCGCAGTTCGGCAAAGCCGGACTGATTATCTGGCCGGAATCCGCTATCCCCGATTTAGAGAGCAACCAGCAGCCGTTCCTGCGCGACCTCGATACAGTGCTGCGCGCGAATGACGCGACGCTGATAACCGGCGTGGTGGATGCGCGTCTTAACGACAAAAACCGTTACGACACCTATAACACCATTATCACGCTCGGCGGCGATACGCCTTACAGCTACAACTCCGCTAATCGCTACCATAAAAACCATCTGGTGCCGTTTGGCGAGTTTGTGCCGCTGGAGTCTCTCCTTCGACCGCTGGCACCGTTCTTCGACCTGCCGATGTCCTCGTTCAGCCGCGGCCCTTACCTGCAACCGCAACTGCAGGCGCACGGCATGAAGCTGACGGCCGCTATCTGCTATGAAATCATTCTCGGCGAACAGGTGCGCGATAACTTCCGCCCGGACACCGATTTCCTGCTGACGATTTCAAACGATGCCTGGTTCGGCCACTCCATCGGCCCGTGGCAGCATTTGCAGATGGCGCGTATGCGCGCGCTGGAGCTGGCGCGTCCGCTGCTGCGCAGCACCAATAACGGCGTCACGGCGGTGGTTAACCCGAACGGCGACGTGCAGTCGATCATCCCGCAGTTCACCCGCGAGGTGTTAAACGCCTCCGTCACGCCCACCAGCGGGCTCACCCCCTACGCCCGTTTCGGCAACGCGATTATCTGGATTATCGTCGCGCTCGGCGGCTTCGCCGCGGTGCTGATAAGCCTCGGCAGGCGCAGACGCGTGTAAATTGCCGCTAAAAAGGTCAGCTATGCTGGCCTTTTTCTTTTCTGGCATACCCTTTGCTTTAGTTAATCCAATGATTTAGCTGAAACGCCTTCACAGGCGATGCAGGCGCGTTTATTGCACCAGCAATACGCTTTTGCGGCACCACTTTAGTGCAACGCCGCATTTTTGCCTCTAATTGGTGCGGCGCGCTTCGCAAAAATAAACAAATTCACAGCAAATTATTTACATCCAGCCAGGCTAAATGGTACCAACACGGTACTAACGCTGCTGGCGGGACGGCAGGATATAACAACACACATTCACAATTGGGTATCAATGGCGTCTCTGGCGCCGCGATAAAGGAGTTGGATATGCAGTTACGTAAACTGACCGCAGCAATGCTGGTAATGGGCCTGAGCGCGGGTCTGGCTCACGCGGAAGAAGCAGGCAGCGGTCAAAGCACGCTGGATAAAATCAAAGCGAACGGCGTTATCGTCGTCGGCCATCGCGAATCCTCAGTTCCTTTCTCCTATTACGACAACCAGCAAAAAGTGGTCGGCTACTCGCAGGCTTACTCCGACGCTATCGTTGAAGCCGTGAAAAAGCAGCTCAACAAGCCGGATCTGCAGGTTAAAATGATCCCGATTACCTCGCAAAACCGTATCCCGCTGCTGCAAAACGGCACCTTCGATTTCGAATGCGGCTCCACAACCAACAACCTGGAGCGCCAGAAACAGGCGGCGTTCTCTGACACCATTTTCGTTGTGGGCACCCGCCTGCTGGTGAAAAAAGGCGGCCCGATTAAAGATTTTCCGGATCTGAAAGGCAAAGCGGTCGTTGTGACCTCCGGCACCACCTCTGAAGTGCTGCTGCACAAGCTCAACGACGAGAAGAAAATGGATATGCGCATCATTAGCGCCAAAGACCACGGCGACTCTTTCCGCACCCTGGAAAGCGGCCGCGCGGTGGCCTTTATGATGGATGACGCCCTGCTGGCCGGCGAGCGCGCGAAAGCGAAGAAACCGGACAACTGGGAAATCGTCGGCACGCCGCAGTCCAAAGAAGCCTACGGCTGTATGCTGCGTAAAGGCGACGAGTCCTTCAAAAAGCTGGTAGACGATACCATCGCCCAGGCGCAGACCTCCGGCGAAGCGGCGAAATGGTTTGATAAGTGGTTTAAAAACCCGATTCCGCCGAAAAACCTTAACCTGAACTTCGAGCTTTCAGAGGACATGAAAGCCCTGTTCAAAGAGCCTAACGATAAAGCGCTTAACTAATTACAACCATTAAGGGGCGGGTCACCCTGCCCTCACGATTGACGACATGAAGCCCGGACAGACTATACGTCGGATGGCCGTTCCCCATCCGGCGCGAATACAAGAGGCTTCTCATCAATCTTAGGGGGTAGCGCTGCTACCCCCCTTTTTTTTCGGAGTCCGTTATGTCTATAGACTGGAACTGGGGCATCTTTTTACAGGATGCGCCGTTCGGCAACACCACCTACTTAGGTTGGCTATGGAGTGGCTTTCAGGTAACGGTCGCGCTGTCGATCACTGCCTGGATAATCGCGTTCCTGGTCGGCTCCCTGTTCGGTATTCTGCGCACCGTGCCAAACCGCTTTCTCTCCGCCATCGGCACCTGCTATGTCGAGCTTTTCCGCAACGTTCCGCTGATCGTCCAGTTCTTTACCTGGTATCTGGTCGTGCCGGAACTGCTGCCGGAAGATCTCGGCATGTGGTTTAAAGCGGAGCTCGATCCCAACGTACAGTTTTTCCTCTCGTCGATGATCTGCCTCGGCCTCTTCACCGCCGCCCGCGTGTGCGAACAGGTGCGCGCCGCTATCCAGTCGCTGCCGCGCGGTCAGAAGAACGCCGGGCTCGCAATGGGCCTGACGCTGCCGCAAACCTATCGCTACGTGCTGCTACCGAACGCCTATCGCGTGATTGTGCCGCCGATGACCTCCGAAATGATGAACCTGGTGAAGAACTCGGCTATCGCCTCAACCATCGGTCTGGTGGATATGGCGGCGCAGGCGGGCAAGCTGCTCGACTACTCCGCCCACGCCTGGGAATCGTTTACGGCTATTACGCTCGCCTATGTGTTTATCAATACGGTCATCATGGTGGTGATGAATCTGGTGGAACGTAAGGTTCGCCTGCCGGGCAATATGGGGAGCAAATAATGTACGAGTTCGACTGGGGATCGATTGTTCCCTCTATGCCCTATCTGCTGGCAGGGCTGGTCATTACCTTAAAAATCACCGTCACGGCCGTGATTATCGGCATCGTCTGGGGCACGCTGCTGGCGGTCATGCGCCTTTCTGCGTTCAAGCCGTTCGCCTGGTTTGCCACGGCGTACGTCAACGTGTTTCGCTCTATTCCGCTAGTAATGGTACTGCTGTGGTTTTACCTGATTGTGCCGGGCATTTTGCAGGATGTGCTGGGGATCTCGCCGAAAACCGATATTCGCCTCATCTCTGCGATGGTCGCGTTTTCGATGTTTGAAGCCGCGTACTATTCGGAAATTATCCGCGCCGGTATCCAGAGCATCTCCCGCGGTCAGTCGAGCGCCGCGCTGGCGCTGGGGATGACCCACTGGCAATCCATGAAGCTGATTATCCTGCCGCAGGCGTTCCGCGCCATGGTGCCGCTGCTGCTGACGCAGGGCATTGTGTTGTTCCAGGATACCTCGCTGGTATATGTGCTGAGCCTCGCGGATTTCTTCCGCACCGCGTCGACGATTGGCGAGCGCGACGGCACTCAGGTGGAGATGATCCTGTTTGCAGGCGCCGTTTACTTTGTCATTAGTTTAAGTGCATCGCTGTTGGTCAGTTGGCTGAAGAAAAGGACTGTATAATGATTACCCTGAAAAACGTTTCGAAATGGTATGGTCACTTTCAGGTGCTTACCGACTGCTCCACGGCCGTGAAGAAAGGCGAAGTTGTGGTGGTGTGCGGCCCTTCCGGCTCCGGCAAGTCGACGCTGATTAAAACCGTTAACGGCCTCGAACCTGTTCAGCAGGGCGAAATCGTCGTGAACGGCACCCGCGTCAACGATAAAAAAACCAACCTGGCGCAGCTGCGCTCGCATGTTGGCATGGTGTTCCAGCACTTCGAGCTGTTCCCGCACCTGTCTATTATCGAAAACCTGACGCTGGCGCAGGTAAAAGTCCTGAAGCGCGATAAAGCTGCTGCCCGTGAAAAAGGGCTGAAACTGCTGGAGCGCGTCGGGCTTTCCGCGCATGCCAATAAATTCCCGTCACAGCTCTCCGGCGGCCAGCAGCAACGTGTGGCGATTGCGCGCGCGCTCTGTATGGACCCGGTGGCGATGCTGTTTGACGAACCCACCTCCGCGCTCGACCCTGAAATGATCAACGAAGTGCTGGATGTGATGGTGGAACTGGCGCAGGAAGGGATGACGATGATGGTCGTGACCCACGAGATGGGCTTTGCGCGCAAGGTCGCGCATCGCGTTATCTTTATGGATGAAGGTAAAATTGTGGAAGATTCGCCGAAAGAAGAGTTCTTCGCCAACCCGAAATCGGAACGCGCGAAAGACTTCCTCGCGAAAATCCTGCACTAAGTCTTCCGCACACTACATCAACACGAAAATCCGCGCGGGCGTCGGCCCGCGCGTTGTAGGTTACGGCTCAAACGGCCGACGCTGGAACTGGTTATGGCCGCATTTCGGGCAAACCGGCAGCACTTCGGGCGTGTAAAACGCCAGGTGATGATGGCAGTTTTCGCATACCAGATTGCCAAGCCCCACCACTTCGCCGCTGTGATACACGCCGTGATGGTTGAGATCCTGAAACACCTCACGCCATTCCAGCTGGGTTTTATCGGTGATATCCGCGAGTTCCTGCCAGACGCTTTCTTTTATTACCCGCAGAAAAACGCTGTCCGTCAGCTCATCCTGGCTTTCGCCATAGCTGCGGGCGAATTCTTCAAGATCGCGCCTCACCGCGCGGGTCACTTCGTCTTCCTCCGTGCGGGTAAGCTCGCCGCTGCGGGCGATATGCAGCCTGGCGCTTTCCACCAGCGCATCGATATCGCGCTCGCCGTTACGTAAGCGTTCGGTGAGCGAGGCCACCAGTTCACGGTAGTACTGCGCAACCTTGTTCATCGCCTTTCTCCTCCTGGATGGGTAACCTCTTCTTATTGTAGACGTTAATCCCGCGGCGCTTTGTCTGACAGCGCACAACGCCTGTGAAAAGCGCGGTTTTTCTTATTCATTCCGCCTCCGCTGAAAGGCTGTTGTGCGGCGGTCGAATCGGCTATGCTATGCGGATCTGAAATAACACACGTTAAAGCTACATTTGTAGCTGTATTGAAAACAGGACTACTGGCTGCCATGCAAGAGCAATATCGCCCGGAAGAGATAGAATCCAAAGTACAGCTTCACTGGGAAGAGAAGCGCACGTTCGAAGTGACCGAAGACGAGAGCAAAGAGAAGTATTACTGCCTGTCGATGCTTCCCTATCCTTCTGGCCGACTACACATGGGCCACGTTCGTAACTACACCATCGGCGATGTGATCGCGCGCTACCAGCGTATGCTCGGTAAAAACGTGCTGCAGCCTATCGGCTGGGACGCCTTCGGCCTGCCTGCAGAAGGGGCGGCAGTAAAAAATAACACCGCACCGGCGCCGTGGACCTACGACAACATCAACTACATGAAGAACCAGCTCAAAATGCTGGGCTTCGGCTATGACTGGAGCCGCGAGTTGGCGACCTGCACGCCGGAATACTACCGCTGGGAGCAGCAATTCTTCACCGAGCTCTATAAAAAAGGCCTGGTGTATAAGAAAACCTCCGCGGTGAACTGGTGCCCGAACGACCAGACCGTGCTTGCCAACGAACAGGTTATTGACGGCTGCTGCTGGCGCTGCGACACCAAAGTTGAGCGTAAAGAGATCCCGCAGTGGTTTATTAAAATCACCGCTTACGCTGACGAACTGCTGAACGATCTGGACAAGCTCGACCACTGGCCGGACACCGTGAAAACCATGCAGCGCAACTGGATTGGCCGCTCCGAAGGCGTGGAAATCACCTTTGACGTCCAGAACAGCGACGAGAAGCTGACGGTTTACACTACCCGTCCGGATACCTTCATGGGCGTCACCTATCTGGCCGTCGCGGCGGGTCACCCGCTGGCGCAGGCCGCCGCTGCCGCTAACCCGGCGCTGGGCGACTTCATCGCGGAATGCCGCAACACCAAAGTAGCCGAAGCCGATATGGCGACGATGGAGAAAAAAGGCGTCGACACCGGCCTGAAAGCGATTCACCCGCTGACCGGCGAAGCCATCCCGGTATGGGCGGCGAACTTTGTGTTGATGGAATACGGCACCGGCGCCGTGATGGCGGTTCCGGGTCACGACCAGCGCGACTATGAGTTCGCGACCAAATACAGCCTGCCGATTAAACCGGTTATCCTGACCTCAGAAGGCACCGCGCCGGATCTGAGCGAGCAGGCGCTGACGGAAAAAGGCGTACTGTTTAACTCGGGCGAGTTTGACGGTCTGGATTTCAAGGCAGGCTTTAACGCGATTGCCGATAAACTCGCCGCGAAAGGCGTGGGCGAGCGCAAAGTAAACTACCGTCTGCGCGACTGGGGCGTTTCGCGTCAGCGATACTGGGGCGCGCCGATCCCGATGGTCACGCTGGAAGATGGCACGGTAATGCCGACGCCGGAAGATCAGCTGCCGGTAATCCTGCCGGAAGATGTGGTTATGGACGGTATCACCAGCCCGATTAAAGCAGACCCGGAGTGGGCGAAAACCACCGTTAACGGTCAGCCAGCGCTGCGCGAAACCGACACCTTCGACACCTTTATGGAGTCGTCCTGGTACTACGCGCGCTACACCTGCCCGCAGTACAAAGAAGGCATGCTGGATGAGAAAGCGGCCAACTACTGGCTGCCGGTTGATATCTATATCGGCGGTATCGAACACGCCATCATGCACCTGCTCTATTTCCGCTTCTTCCACAAACTGATGCGCGACGCGGGCATGGTGAATTCTGACGAACCGGCAAAACAGCTGCTGTGTCAGGGCATGGTGCTGGCCGACGCGTTCTATTACGTCGGCGTGAACGGCGAGCGTAACTGGGTCTCCCCGAAAGACGCTATCGTCGAGCGCGACGAGAAAGGCCGCATCGTGAAAGCGAGCGACGCTGCCGGTCACGAGCTGGTGTATACCGGCATGAGCAAGATGTCGAAGTCCAAAAACAACGGCATCGACCCGCAGGAAATGGTGGAGCGTTACGGCGCCGACACCGTGCGTCTGTTTATGATGTTCGCCTCGCCGGCGGATATGACGCTCGAATGGCAGGAATCCGGCGTGGAAGGCGCGAACCGCTTCCTGAAGCGCGTCTGGCGTCTGGTGTATGAGCACACGTCCCTCGGCGACGCGCCAGCGCTCAACGTTGACGCGCTGAATGACGATCAGAAAGCGCTGCGTCGCGACGTTCATAAAACCATCGCGAAAGTGTCCGATGATATCGGCCGCCGTCAGACCTTTAACACCGCTATCGCCGCCATCATGGAACTGATGAATAAACTGGCGAAAGCGCCGCAGGATGGCGAGCAGGATCGCGCGTTAATGCGTGAAGCGCTGCTGGCGGTCGTGCGTATGCTTAACCCGTTCACCCCGCACGTCAGCTTTACGCTGTGGCAGGAGCTGAAAGGCGAAGGCGATATCGACAATGCGCCGTGGCCGCAGGCTGACGAGAACGCGATGGTGGAAGACACCACGCTGGTCGTCGTCCAGGTCAACGGTAAAGTGCGCGGTAAAATCACCGTCGCGGCCGACGCGAGTGAAGAGCAGGTGCGCGAGCGCGCCGCTCAGGAACATCTGGTGGCGAAATACCTCGCCGGCGTGACCGTGCGTAAAGTGATTTACGTACCGGGCAAACTGCTTAACCTGGTTGTGGGCTAAGCGCAGGAGGAAGCGTGCGACATCTGATTACTCTGTTTGTAGGCCTGGCGGTGATGCTCACCGCCGGTTGCGGCTGGCATCTGCGCAATACCACGCAGGTGCCGGAGCAAATGCATACGTTGATCCTTAACTCCAGCGATCCGAACGGTCCGCTGACGCGTGCGGTGCGTAATCAGCTGCGTCTGAACGGCGTCGAGATTGTCGAGGCGAGCTCGATTCGCCAGGACGTGCCGTCGTTGCGTATTGGTGCCGCGTCTGTCTCGCAGGATACCGCATCCGTATTCCAGAACGGTCGTACCGCGGAGTACCAGATGGTGATGACGGTGAACGCCAGCGTGCTGATCCCGGGTCATGATATCTACCCTATCAGCACCCACGTGTACCGCTCGTTCTTTGATAACCCGCTGACGGCGCTGGCGAAATCGGCTGAACGCACCATCATCGTTCAGGAGATGTATGATAAAGCCGCTGAGCAGCTGATCCGCAAACTGGTGGCCGTTCACGCGCGCGATGTCGCAGAGACCCGCGACGCGCCGCAGACTGCCACACCGCCTGCCGCCGCTGACGCCGCGCCGTCCGGCAACCGCGTCTCCACGACACTCCCCGTTCAGTAATGCTACGGCTTTACCCTGAACAACTCCGCGCGCAGCTCAATGAAGGGCTGCGCGCGGCCTATTTAGTGCTCGGTAACGATCCGCTGCTGCTCCAGGAGAGTCAGGACGCTATTCAGCATCAGGCGCAAACGCAGGGGTTTGACGAGCATCACCGTTTTATCATTGATGTCAGCACCGACTGGCAGGCTATATTTTCACTCTGTCAGGCGATGAGCCTGTTCGCGAGCCGCCAGACGCTGCTGCTGGCGCTGCCGGAAAACGGCCCTAACGCCGCTATCAATGAACAACTCGCCACGCTGGTCAGCCTGTTGCATGACGATCTCCTGCTGATCGTGCGCGGAAATAAACTCACCAAAGCCCAGGAAAACGCCGCGTGGTATACCGCACTCGCCGACCGCGCCGTGCAGGTTACCTGCCAGACGCCGGAGCAGGCGCAGCTGCCGCGCTGGGTCGCCAACCGGGCGAAACAGATGAACTTGCAACTCGACGATGCCGCTAACCAGCTGCTCTGCTATTGCTATGAAGGCAACCTGCTGGCGCTGGCGCAGGCGCTTGAACGCTTGTCGTTAATCTGGCCGGACGGCAAACTCACGCTGCCGCGCGTCGAGCAGGCGGTCAATGACGCCGCGCACTTTACTCCCTTTCACTGGGTCGACGCGCTGCTGGCGGGCAAAAGCAAACGCGCGCTGCATATTTTGCAACAGCTGCGGCTCGAAGGCGCCGAACCGGTGATTCTGCTGCGCACGCTGCAGCGTGAATTGCTGACGCTGGTGACACTAAAGCGCCAGTCGGCAACGACGCCGCTGCGCGCGCTGTTCGATCAGCATCGCGTCTGGCAGAACCGCCGCCCGCTGCTTGGCGAAGCGCTGTCGCGCCTGACTGATGACCGGCTGTGGCAGGCCGTGCGCCTGCTGACGCAGTGCGAAATCACGCTTAAACAGGATTACGGCCAGAACGTCTGGCCGGAACTGGAGAGCCTCTCTCTGGTGCTGTGCCATAAGGCGCTGGCGGAGGTGTTTATCGATGGCTGATAGCATCCCGACGCTCAGGGCCTGGTATGGCGGCACGTTCGACCCTATTCACTACGGTCATCTGCGCGCCGTGGAGGCGCTGGCGAAAGAAGCGAAGCTCACCCAGGTGACAATGCTGCCAAACAACGTGCCGCCGCATCGCCTGCAGCCGGGCGCCAGTAGCGCCCAGCGCAGAGAAATGGTCGAACTGGCGATTGCCGGTCACCCGCTCTTTCGCCTCGACGCTCGCGAGCTGCAACGTCCGACGCCGTCATGGACCAGCGAAACGATGGCGCAGCTGCGCCAGGAAGCCGGGCCGGACGCGCCGCTGGCGTTTATTATCGGCCAGGATTCCTTGCTGACGCTGCGTACCTGGCACCGCTACGAAGATTTGCTGGCGTGCTGTCACCTGCTGGTCTGCCGCCGTCCGGGTTATCCGGTCGAAATGAAAACCGAAGAAGACCGCCGCTGGTTGTCGGCGCGTCTCGCAGCGCACGCCGATGAGCTTCATCGGCAGCCCGCCGGGAAAATCTATCTTGCCGACACCCCGCTCTACCCCATTTCCGCCACCGACATTCGCGCGCGTCTGGCGCAACGGCAGCCGTGCGACGATCTGCTGCCGCCTGTGGTGCTCGACTACATTCATCGTCACGGGCTCTACCGCTCGCCGCCGGACGCGCGCTGAGCCGATTGCGGTTCAGGCATTGACACAACGGGCGATACTGTTATCCTCCGCTGCCAGATATTTCCCGCCGCCAGCCGCCTTTCTGAAATTGTTTTACAAAAATGGCGATGCAAACTCTTGCCTGCGGTGGGATGATAGCCCACTTCTGAGCGCAGCCTGCCCTATCGGGCGCTGTCTCGTATCGGTCATTCGATGGCGCATCCGGCGTCATCCGAGGTTCACATTCCCAGGGGGAAAACTTGCAGGGTAAAGCACTCCAGGATTTTGTCATTGATAAAATTGACGATCTTAAAGGCCAGGATATCATCGCCATTGATGTTAAAGGCAAATCCAGCATCACCGACTGTATGATCATCTGCACCGGCACCTCCAGCCGTCACGTGATGTCTATCGCCGATCATGTTGTCCAGGAATCCCGCGCCGCAGGCATGATGCCGCTTGGCGTAGAAGGCGAAAACGCCGCCGACTGGATCGTGGTCGATCTCGGCGATGTGATGGTGCACGTCATGCAGGAAGAGAGCCGTCGCCTGTATGAGCTGGAAAAGCTCTGGAGCTAAGGCGTGAAGCTTCAGCTGGTCGCCGTTGGCACAAAAATGCCCGACTGGGTGCAGACGGGTTTCAGCGAGTACCTGCGCCGCTTCCCGAAAGATATGCCGTTCGAACTCATTGAGATCCCGGCGGGAAAACGCGGCAAAAACGCCGACATCAAACGTATTCTGGATAAAGAAGGCGAAATGATGCTGGCGGCGGCGGGGAAAAACCGCATCGTTACGCTGGATATTCCGGGACGCCCGTGGGATACGCCGCAGCTGGCCCGCGAGCTTGAGCGCTGGAAACAGGACGGCCGCGACGTAAGCCTGCTGATAGGCGGGCCTGAAGGGCTGTCCGATGCGTGCAAAGCGGCGGCGGAACAGAGCTGGTCGCTTTCCACGCTGACCCTGCCCCATCCGCTGGTGCGGGTGATTGTCGCGGAGAGCCTCTACCGCGCCTGGAGCATCACCACCAATCACCCGTATCATCGTGAATAATCACCATCAGGTAAGTTAAGCAGCGGATGAAACTAAAGGATTCCTTTCGTGACTATACGGCTGAGTCCGCGCTCTTTGTGCGTCGGGCGCTGGTCGCCTTTGCCGGCATCCTGGTGCTGACCGGGATCCTGGTTGTTAATCTCTACCATTTACAGATCCTGCGTTTTAACGATTACCAGACCCGCTCCAACGAAAACCGCATCAAACTGGTGCCCATCCCGCCAAGCCGCGGGATTATCTACGATCGCAACGGCACCCCGCTCGCCCTGAACCGCACTATCTACCAGATTGAAATGATGCCTGAAAAGGTCGACAGCGTGCAGGATACGCTGGAGGGGCTGCGCTCGGTGGTCGATCTCACCGATGACGACATCGCGAATTTCAAAAAAGAGCGCGCGCGCTCGCACCGTTTTACCTCTATCCCCGTGAAAACCAACCTGACGGAAGTGCAGGTGGCGCGCTTCGCGGTGAATCAGTACCGTTTCCCCGGCGTGGAAGTCAAAGGCTATAAGCGTCGCTACTATCCTTATGGCGCGGCGCTGACCCATGTTATCGGCTATGTGTCGAAGATTAACGATAAAGACGTTGAGCGTCTTGATAAAGACGGCAAGCTCGCCAACTACGCCGCCACGCACGATATCGGCAAGCTCGGCATTGAGCGCTATTACGAAGATGTCCTGCATGGTCAGACCGGTTATGAAGAAGTTGAAGTCAACAACCGCGGGCGCGTGATCCGCCAGCTTAAAGAAGTGCCCCCGCAGGCGGGCCACGACATCTACCTGACGCTCGACCTCAAGCTGCAAACCTATATCGAAACGCTGCTGCAGGGCAGCCGCGCCGCCGTCGTGGTGACCGACCCGCGCAGCGGCGGCATTCTGGCGATGGTGTCGATGCCGAGCTACAACCCTAACCTGTTTGTGGACGGCATCTCCAGCAAGGATTACTCCGGGCTGCTTAACGATCCGAACACGCCGCTGATTAACCGCGCCACCCAGGGCGTCTATCCACCCGCGTCGACGGTCAAGCCTTACGTCGCGGTGTCTGCCTTAAGCGCGGGCGTGATTAACCGCAACACGTCGCTGTTCGACCCCGGCTGGTGGCAGTTACCTGGCTCCGAGAAGCGCTACCGCGACTGGAAAAAGTGGGGGCACGGACGGCTTAACGTCACCAAATCGCTGGAAGAGTCGGCGGATACCTTCTTCTACCAGGTGGCTTACGACATGGGCATCGACCGGCTCTCCGAGTGGATGCGCAAATTCGGTTACGGCAGCATGACGGGCATCGACCTCTCCGAAGAGCGCTCCGGCAACATGCCGACCCGAGAATGGAAAATGAAGCGTTTTAAAAAGCCGTGGTATCAGGGCGACACCATTCCGGTGGGCATCGGCCAGGGCTACTGGACCGCGACGCCGGTGCAGATGAACAAAGCCATGATGATTTTGATTAACGACGGCGTAGTCAAAGTGCCGCACCTGCTGATGACGACCGTGGTCAACGGCCAGAAGGTGCCGTGGAAACAGCCGGAACAGCCGCCGGTGGGCGACATCCACTCCGGCTACTGGGAAATCGCCAAAGACGGCATGTATGGCGTCGCCAACCGCGCCAACGGCACGGGGCATAAATATTTTGCCGGCGCGCCGTATAAAATCGCCGCGAAATCCGGTACTGCGCAGGTCTTCGGGCTGAAAGCCAACGAGACCTATAACGCGCACCGCATCGCCGAACGCCTGCGCGACCACAAGCTGATGACCGCGTTCGCGCCTTACGATAAACCGCAGGTGGCGGTGGCGATGATCCTGGAAAACGGCGGCGCGGGACCGGCGGTGGGCACCATCATGCGTCAGATCCTCGACCACATCATGCTCGGGGATAACAACACCGAACTGCCGACGGAAAACCCCGCCACCGCGGCGGCGGAGGATCGATAAGATGACCGACAATCCGAATAAAAAGTCGCTGTGGGATAAAATTCACCTCGACCCAACCTTTATGCTGATTATTCTCGCGCTCTGTTTTTACAGCGCGATGGTTATCTGGAGCGCCAGCGGCCAGGATATCGGCATGATGGAGCGCAAGATAGGCCAGATAATGATGGGCTTCGTCATTATGATCGTGCTGGCGCAGATCCCGCCGCGCGTTTATGAAGGCTGGGCGCCCTATCTCTATATCGTCTGTATTATTTTACTGGTGGCGGTGGACGCCTTCGGGGCTATCTCGAAAGGCGCGCAGCGCTGGCTCGATCTCGGCGTGGTGCGCTTTCAGCCCTCGGAAATCGCCAAAATCGCGGTGCCATTGATGGTGGCGCGCTTTATCAACCGTGACGTCTGCCCGCCAACGCTTAAAAACACCGGCATCGCGCTGGTGCTGATTTTCATGCCGACGCTACTGGTCGCCGCGCAGCCTGACCTCGGTACCTCGATTCTGATTGCCGCCTCCGGCCTGTTCGTGCTGTTTCTCTCAGGCCTGAGCTGGCGCGTGATAGGCGTCGCGGTGCTGTTGATTGCCGCGTTTGTACCCATCCTCTGGTTTTTCCTGATGCATGACTATCAGCGCCAGCGCGTCATGATGCTGCTCGATCCGGAGAGTGACCCGCTGGGCGCGGGCTATCATATTATTCAGTCGAAAATCGCTATTGGCTCCGGCGGCCTGCGCGGCAAGGGCTGGCTGCACGGCACCCAGTCGCAGCTGGAGTTCCTGCCAGAGCGCCATACCGACTTTATCTTCGCGGTACTCGCCGAAGAGCTCGGGTTGGTGGGCGTGCTGGTTCTACTCGCGCTCTATGTGCTGCTGATTATGCGCGGATTGTGGATAGCGGCTCGCGCCCAGACGACCTTCGGGCGCGTCATGGCGGGCGGCCTGATGCTGATTCTGTTTGTTTATGTGTTTGTGAATATTGGTATGGTGAGTGGTATCTTACCGGTGGTGGGCGTTCCGCTGCCGCTGGTCAGCTACGGAGGGTCCGCCCTGATCGTACTCATGGCAGGGTTTGGTATCGTCATGTCGATCCATACCCACAGGAAAATGTTGTCGAAGAGCGTATAAGAGGTGCGCAATGCGTAAGCAGTGGATTGGCGTCTGCATCGCCGCGGGGTTATTAACCGCATGCGGCGTGAATAACGAAGGGCAACAACAGGCGAGCGTGGCGCCACAACAGCCGGTCTGCAACGGTCCCGTCGTTGAGATAAGCGGCGCGGAGCCTCGCTACGAGCAACCTAACCCTTCCGTGAACAGCGATTACGAGCGCGACGGTAAGCGTTACAGCATCGTTCAGGATCTCTCGCGTTTCAGCCAGGCGGGGCTCGCGGCGATTTACGATGCCGAGCCGGACAGCAACCTGACCGCCTCGGGCGAACCGTTCGACCCGATGCAGCTCACCGCCGCACACCCGACGCTGCCGGTGCCGAGCTATGCGCGTATCACTAACCTCGCTAACGGCCGCATGATTGTAGTGCGCATTAACGACCGCGGCCCTTACGGTAACGACCGCGTGATTTCGCTCTCACGCGCGGCGGCGGACAGGCTCAATACGTCAAATAACACCAAAGTGCGTATCGATCCTATTATTGTCGCGCCGGACGGCTCGCTCTCCGGCCCTGGCATGGCCTGTACGACCGTCGCGAAGCAGACTTACGCGCTCCCGGCGCGTCCTGACTTAAGCGGCGGCCTCGGCAGCGTCTCTTCGGCGCCACAACCGGCGGCACCGCAGGGCGACATCCGCCCGGTGAGCAACGACTCGCTGCAAAGCGATGACACCACCGGCGCGCCGGTAAAAAGCGGCGGCTTTTTAGGCGCCCCGACGACGCTCGCCTCGGGCGTGCTGGAAACCGCAACGCCGGAAGCCGCGCCTGCCGCGACGACAGCGCAACCCGCTGTCGCAAGCGCGGACGCGCAACCGGCCGCGGCACCGACACAGTTCGCCGCCCCCGCTACCCGTAATGCGCCGGTGACCGCGCCGGGCTCCGTGCAGGGCAGCGTCGCGCCCGCCGCCAGTGCACCGGCTACTGCCGCGGCAGGCAACTATGTCGTGCAGGTCGGCGCCGTGAGCGACGCTACGCGCGCCGGGCAGTGGCAGCAGAAGCTGAGCCAGCAGTTTTCCGTACCAGGGCGCGTCAGCCAGAACGGCGCGGTCTATCGCGTTCAGTTAGGGCCGTTCGCCAGCAAATCGCAGGCCGCCTCGCTCCAGCAGCGTCTGCAAAGCGAAGCGCAGGTACAATCTTTCATTACTGTCGCCCAGTAAACGCAGGCCGGGCTGGCCTGCCGCTTTGTCAGTTACGGTAAAGACCGTTAACAAATCATGCGCAAAGTCGGATGCCAGCCCATAAGGCATTTGCTATAGTAGGGCACTTTTTTTCACTCATCACGGATGTCGTTGTTCAGACCATGAAGACCACTTTCTCCGTTCGTTTTATGCAGCGTCTCGCCGTTAGTACGGCGCTTTCTGTCGCAGCCCTCTCCTCCGCCGCTCATGCCGACGACCTTAATATCAAAACGATGATTCCAGGCGTGCCGCAGATCGACGCGGAAGCCTATATCCTCATCGATTACAACTCAGGGAAAGTGCTGGCAGAACAGAACGCTGACGCACGCCGCGATCCGGCGAGCCTGACCAAAATGATGACCAGCTACGTCATCGGCCAGGCGATGAAAGCGGGCAAATTTAAAGAGTCCGACCTGGTGACTATCGGCAACGACGCCTGGGCGACCGGCAACCCGGTGTTCAAAGGCTCTTCTCTGATGTTCCTGAAGCCTGGCATGCAGGTGCCGGTATCACAGCTTATCCGCGGCATTAACTTGCAGTCCGGCAACGACGCCTGCGTAGCGATGGCCGACTACGTCGCCGGCAGCCAGGACGCGTTTGTGGGTCTGATGAACAGCTACGTTACCGCGCTGGGCCTGAAAAACACCCACTTCCAGACCGTTCACGGCCTGGACGCTGACGGGCAGTACAGCTCCGCGCGCGACATGGCGCTGATTGGCCAGGCGCTCATCCGTGACGTGCCGAACGAATACTCTATCTACCGGGAAAAAGAGTTCACCTTTAACGGTATCCGCCAGACCAACCGTAACGGCCTGCTGTGGGATAACAGTCTGAACGTGGACGGCATCAAAACCGGTCATACCGACAAAGCGGGTTATAACCTGGTCGCTTCTGCGACTGAAGGCCAGATGCGCCTGATTTCCGCCGTGATGGGCGGGCGCACCTTCAAAGGCCGTGAAGCCGAGAGCAAAAAACTGCTGACCTGGGGCTTCCGCTTCTTCGAAACCGTGAATCCGCTGAAAGCCGGCAAAGAGTTCGCCTCTGAGCCTGCCTGGTTTGGCGACAACGACCGCGCGTCACTGGGCGTCGATAAAGACATCTATCTGACCATCCCGCGCGGGCGCATGAAAGATCTTAAAGCGAGCTACGTGCTGAACACGTCCGAGCTGCACGCGCCGCTCGCGAAAAACCAGGTGGTGGGTACGATTAACTTCCAGCTGGACGGCAAAACCATCGAGCAGCGCCCGCTGGTTGTGCTGGAAGAGATTCAGGAAGGCAATTTCTTCGGTCGCATCATCGACTATATCAAACTGATGTTCCACCACTGGTTTGGTTAATTGCTGACCACTTGAAAGCCTGACTTTCATCCCCATATACTAAGCATCAATCCAACTCCCGCCCCGGCGGGAGTTATTATTTTTTACGTAACGCTGGAGCTGACATGAAAACCAAACTTAACGAGCTGCTTGAGTTCCCGACCCCCTTTACTTACAAAGTGATGGGCCTGGCGAAGCCTGAGTTGGTCGATCTGGTCGTCGAGGTTGTGCAGCGCCATGCACCGGGCGACTACACGCCGCAGGTAAAACCGAGCAGCAAAGGCAACTACCATTCCGTTTCGATAACCATCAATGCGACGCATATCGAGCAGGTGGAAACGCTCTATGAAGAGCTCGGCAATATCGAAATCGTGCGTATGGTGCTGTGATCCCCGTTACCCGGCCGCGTCCGGGTAACTTCTCTTCGTGATATACTCCCCGCACCTTCTCTCTTCGGAGACGCCGTTTTGCTGCAGGAAAAAATCATCATTCGCCAGATGGGGCTTCAGCCTTATGAACCCGTCTCGCAGGCGATGCATCAGTTTACCGATGAACGCGAAGACACTACGCCGGATGAGATCTGGCTGGTCGAACATACCCCCGTATTTACCCAGGGGCAGGCCGGTAAGGCAGAACATGTGCTGATGCCTGGCGACATTCCCGTTATCCAGAGCGATCGCGGCGGCCAGGTGACGTACCACGGGCCAGGTCAGCAGGTGATGTATGTGCTGCTGGATCTCAGACGCCGCAAGCTCGGCGTGCGCGAGCTGGTGACGCTGCTGGAACAGACCGTGGTGAATACGCTTGCCGAATTTGCGATTGACGCATACCCTCGCCCGGACGCGCCAGGCGTTTATGTGGACGGCAAAAAAATCTGCTCACTGGGGCTGCGTATTCGTAAAGGCTGCTCTTTTCACGGCCTTGCACTCAATATTAATATGGATTTAGGCCCGTTTTTACGTATTAATCCTTGCGGGTATGCGGGGATGGAAATGACCCAGGTTAGCGCCCTTTCTGCTGGTGCGCAGCTGGAAGCGATACAGCCCCGACTGGTGCATCACTTTTTAGCGCTACTTAATAATCCCCCGGCGGAATATATCAGCGCTTAAGACTTTACCCGTTCGCCGCCCTTCTTGTGGCGGCCTTTAATCGTTATGCAATTTGCCGCTTTACATTCCATAACGGATTATTTATTTTCTCTGCGCCTGAATAGATTTTCCTTAATCTCATCAATAGATTAACGGTACGAGAAGATAAGCGGGATTTATCTGAAAACGCCACCCGCCCCTTTGCCGTCCATGTAAAGTCCTGTTCACTTTATGCGGGTAAGATGCCCTGAGCGTTTTATTGTCGGCTAAGGGACCTGTTCACAGTTATTATAAATAGAACCTCTCTATTATTTGATTTATCTATACAGTTGGAGCGTAGCGTGGAATTGAACCATCCCCCTGAAAAACCTTCAGCCAAACAGGAAGATGACAGTAGACCGCAAATATTCCAGACTCTGCGAAATATCGATCTTAACCTGCTGACGATTTTCGAAGCCGTATACGTGCATAAAGGCATCGTCAACGCGGCCAGAGTACTGAACCTGACGCCATCGGCCATCAGCCAGTCTATTCAGAAGCTGCGCCTGATATTTCCCGATCCGTTGTTTATTCGTAAGGGGCAAGGGGTCACGCCGACCGCGTATGCCACCCACATGCACGAATATATCAGCCAGGGGCTGGAATCTATTCTCGGCGCGCTGGATTTACAGGGCGAGCATGAAAAACAGCGCACCATTACTATCGCCACGTCCGCGTCGCTGGGCGCGCTGGTGATCCCACAGATTTATCAGCAGATCCGCAAGGTAAATCCACACTTACAAATCCGCAACGTCCCGCTGCAGGATACCGAAACGCAGCTGAGCCAGTTCCAGACCGATTTGGTGGTCGACAGCGGCTCATGGTCGTCGCGCACGCTCAGCACGCATCTGCTGTTTAAGGATCGCGTAGCGGTAGTCTGCCGTCGCGGCCATCCGTGCAGCCGCACCGGAGAGCCCGTCACGTCTGAAGATCTGCAAACCTGGGAGCACACCTTTATTATGCTTCCGGGCGGCATGGTCAACGGCGTGCGCAAGCAAATCAATACGTTACTGCCAGATCGAAACGTTTCGTTCAGCAGTTACAACATGGTCACCATCGCCTCGATTATCGGCAGCAGCGATTTAATCGGCTTTATGCCCGCACGTATATTCGCGTTATTTAAAGACAGCTTTGGGCTTATTGAAGTGGAAAGCGATGTCGTTATTAAAGAAACTATAGACATTTCATTGCATTACAATAAATTCAGCCTGCGCGATCCGGTGGTGCAGAATGTGATTGAAGCGATTGTGGATGGCTTTGCCAGCAAAGCGGTTTCTGCGCACGCGTCGCCCTCTTAACGGGCGGCGGTTTAAGGGCACTAAATAACAACTATTTTACAAATTCTTCGGCAATTCGGGTGCCCTCAGGCTGATTCTGTGTGTCAGTAATGTTATACTGCGTGCCGTTAATTCAAAAATAGTTGATAAATACAACATTAGCTTGAATTTAAACGCTTTCCTTCGTTATCCGCAACTGGAACACGCACGCTATGAGTAAACCCATTGTGATGGAACGCGGTGTGAAATACCGCGATGCCGATAAAATGGCCCTTATCCCGGTTAAGAATGTGGCGACAGAGCGCGAGGCTTTGTTAAGAAAGCCGGAGTGGATGAAAATCAAACTCCCTGCCGACTCGAGCCGCATTCAGGGTATCAAAGCGGCGATGCGCAAAAATGGCCTTCACTCCGTCTGTGAAGAAGCCTCCTGCCCGAACCTTGCGGAGTGTTTCAACCACGGCACCGCGACCTTTATGATCCTCGGCGCTATCTGCACCCGTCGTTGCCCGTTCTGCGATGTGGCCCATGGTCGCCCGGTCGCGCCGGACGCCAACGAACCGCAGAAGCTCGCGCAAACCATCGCCGATATGGCGCTGCGTTATGTCGTTATCACCTCGGTGGATCGCGATGACCTGCGTGACGGCGGCGCTCAGCACTTTGCGGACTGCATTACCGCTATCCGTGAAAAGAGCCCGACCATCAAAATCGAGACGCTGGTACCCGATTTCCGCGGCCGTATGGACAGAGCGCTGGAGATTCTTACCGCCACGCCGCCGGACGTGTTTAACCACAACCTCGAAAACGTGCCGCGTCTTTATCGTCAGGTGCGCCCCGGCGCTGACTATGCCTGGTCACTGAAGCTGCTGGAGCGTTTTAAAGAAGCGCACCCGGAGATCCCGACGAAATCCGGTCTGATGGTTGGCCTTGGCGAAACCAACGCGGAAATCATCGAAGTGATGCGCGATCTGCGCGCGCACGGCGTCACCATGCTGACGCTGGGCCAGTATCTGCAGCCGAGCCGTCATCATCTGCCGGTGAAGCGTTACGTAAGCCCGGATGAGTTTGAAGAGATGAAAGCGGAAGCGCTGGCGATGGGCTTTACCCACGCCGCCTGCGGCCCGTTCGTGCGTTCGTCCTACCACGCCGATCTTCAGGCGAAAGGCGAAGAAGTCAAATAAGCGCGTAACATTTGGTTACCGTCGGGCATCCGCCCATAAAAAAACCGGCCTCTGATGAGCCGGTTTTTTTTATGCCGCAAGGGCCGGTATTTACTCTTTGTGAGACAGACGTTCCGCAGGAGCGTCGGTCGCAGCAGGCGTTTTCGCGCTGGACTCGTCGTCGTTCATCGCTTTCTTAAAGCCTTTAATTGCCGCGCCCAGGTCTCCCCCAAGCGTGCGCAGTTTTTTGGTACCAAACAGCAGAACAACCAGTGCGGCGATCACGAGCAGCTTGGTAATACTAATTTCACCCATACTTACCTTCTTAGAAAATCTGGCCGGACGGCCATCTCAAAGACCGCACTTATTAACGGTCATTTCAGCCCGACACACAATAGCAATCTGTAACGAGATGAATCAAGCGCTGGATAAAAAAACATCAAAATAAGTGTGGCGCAGCGAAACGGCGGTTTTTAAGCACCGGTAGTTGCTCACGCACCTGCGCCACCCGCTGGCGTGAAACCTCGGCGAAAAGCAGATCCGGCCCTTCCGCCGCCGCCGCGAGCGTCACGCCCAGGGGGTCCACGACGCGGCTCTGGCCGATATTGCGGTTGCCGCACTCGCCGCTCGCGACGATATAACAGGTGGTATCCAGCGCTCTCGCCGCGAGCAGCGTGGCCCAGTGATGCTCTTTAAGCGGGCCGCGAACCCAGGCCGCCGGCAGCGCCAGCAGTTCCGCGCCCGCAAGCGCCAGGCTCAGGGCCATCTCCGGGAAGCGTAAGTCGTAACAGGTCATCAGCCCTACCTTTATGCCAGCCACGTCGATAAGCGGCGGCAACGTATCGCCCGCGTCCACCAGACGCGACTCCTGCACCGCGAAAGCATCATAGAGATGGAGCTTCTGGTATTGCGCGATAATCTCGCCTCCTCGCAGCGCGATAAGCGTATTGGCTGCTCGCCCCTCGCGGGTGGGGATATGCAGCGTCAGAAGCGTCGTGAGGCTGTTTCTGGCGCTCTCCTCGCGCAGTTGACTGACATACTCGCCCTCCAGCGCCTGGGCCGATTTAACCGACAGATCCGGGTCGTTATCGCTGCGCGCCAGCAGCGCCTCCGGCAATACCAGCAGCGCGGCATCCTGACGGGCCGCACTCGCCATTAGCGTCACGCAGGTCAATGCATTTTCCTGCCAGTCAGGGGTGACCGCAAACTGTCCCACGGCGATTTTCATCTTCGCCCTCCTCCCGTTACGGTAGCCAGCGCGCCGCGGCTGGCGGTAAACTATTCGCCTTACCAATAACATAATGGCGAACGCCCATGTTGAAAATTATGCTCGCGGTTTTTCTCGGCGGCGGCACCGGCAGCGTGCTGCGCTGGTGGCTTGGCCTGCGTCTCAACCCGGTGCACCACGCGATCCCGCTTGGCACGCTGACCGCCAACCTGGCCGGTGCGTTTATCATCGGTGCCGGGCTCGCCTGGTTTAACCGGATGACGCATCTGGACCCAATGTGGAAGCTCCTCATCACCACCGGCCTGTGCGGCGGCCTGACGACCTTTTCGACCTTTTCCGCCGAAGTGGTGTTTTTACTGCAGGAAGGCCGTCTCGGCTGGGCGGGGCTTAACGTGGCGCTGAACCTGCTGGGGTCGTTTATGATGACAGCGCTCGCATTCTGGCTTTTTTCTTCAGTGAGCGTGCGCTGAGCGGCGCCTCGTTAATGTTAGCTTAATTTTTCTCTGCCACTATCGCCCTGTCTTCTGTATGCGGAGGGGCTTATGAAAGCGCAAATGATGAGCTGGCTTGCGGTGTTATTCAGCGTTCTGGTGGTCGGGTTTTTCCTGAAGAGCTTTCTGTTTTACTAAGCAAATATCGAACAACCATCAAATCATCATCAAACAACAGGCATAAAAAAACCCGCTGATTAAGCGGGTTTTGAAATTCTTGCTGTTTGTAATTACAGAGCGATTACGTTAGCAGCAGAAGGGCCTTTGGCACCGTTAGTGATTTCGAACTCTACACGCTGACCTTCAGCCAGAGTTTTGAAACCATTGCTCTGGATCGCAGAGAAGTGTACGAACACGTCTTTGCTGCCATCTTCCGGAGTAATGAAACCGAATCCTTTGGATTCATTAAACCACTTAACGTTACCTTTAATCTTAGACATCAAAATTACCTTTACATGAAAAATCGACACAAATGCTGTGTCGGATATCAGTACATCAATTGTGGTGGCTTTTGTCCAGTCGAACTTTTAGAAAAAGTGATAAAAGTCGCGAACTTTTTTTGCCGTTGGGCTTGTGAGCCTTGTCTTCTCTGGCTTAGCGCATTTTCTTATGTATGAAAATATTTTGCGCTTAAAACTGCAACCGCAGCCAGGCGAAGTAAACGTTTCCGTTGTTGTAGGTGCCGGGGATGTAAGTCATCTGGAACGTCGCCGGACCGTAACCCACAGACGCCAGCGGCAGCACCAGCGGAATCGGGATGTAATCCCAGTTGTCGCGCGCCGTCACGCCAAGCGTATAACCCAGTCCGACATGAAACGCGTCGTCTGGCAGCGGGCGCCACGTCGCCTCCCAGCCATATCCGGCGATGGGCTCCCATTTGTTATAGGAATCTTTAAACGCCATCACGTACAGGCCGTGCCAGTTGCCTTTTTCGTCCCAGCGCGACTTGCCGATACCCGCGCCCCATGGACGCTCGTTATACCGATCGGTTTTCTCTTTGTCGTAGGCGAAGCGGGCATGCCAGGTAATGGCGGGCACATAGAGATCCACATGCTGCGGCTCGCTCCAGGTTTCGGCGATGTTATCACCGAGAACCGACGCCCACGCCTTCACGGTGTGGGGCGCTTCCAGCGCGGAGGCCTTGAGGGGAAACACAATCTGGCAGAAAAACAAAAAAATAGTCAGGAAGGTTTTATTAACTACGGTCACGTCTTAATTACCACTGTTAGTATGAAGCCATATTCTGAGCGATCGTGCCTCAATGAAGACTTAACCAGATGCCGGTTAATTCCGAAAGCGAGCCCGCAGGCGTGCCATGCACGGTTTTTTCAGACGCTTCCCACCACAAAACCTAATTGCAGGCCGCCAGCGCCCGCCAAAAACCCTCCGTTTCTTTATTTTTGAACGCGCCATAATAATGCTTGCCAATAATCGCGATGCGCGCCATTCCCTAACGCAAATTCCACATTGCACGCGCCTGGCACATTTTCAGGCATCACTGTTAACGCACGGCCTCGCGCAACCCATTAATTTAATGAGCTTTTATTTTCCTTGCTTGCGCCTTCGCCACTAGCAGAAGGTTTATTGATATGTATCAGATAACGCTCAGCGTAATTAAGGCACATTCCCCCGCATCTCGCCTGGGCCATACGCGTCGCGTCACCAGGTTATTTTCCGGTCGCTCAACAGAGGCAATTATGGGAACAATTCTGGAACTCCTCACAGGAGCCGTGGTTATTGTGGGAGTCGCGCGTTATATCATTAAAGGTTATTCCGCCACCGGCGTGCTTTTTGTTGGCGGCCTGCTGCTGTTAATCATTAGCGCGCTAATGGGTCACGCGATATTACCGGCAAAAGAAACCAGCACCGGTTATGCCATCAGCGATATTTTTGAATACATTAAGATTCTGCTGATGAGCCGCGGCGGCGATCTTGGCATGATGATTATGATGCTCTGCGGTTTTGCAGCCTATATGACGCACACCGGCGCGAACGATATGGTTGTGAAGCTCGCCTCGCGTCCGCTGCGTTATATCAACTCGCCGTATCTGCTGATGATTGCGGCCTATTTCGTGGCCTGCCTGATGTCGCTTGCCGTTTCTTCCGCCACCGGCCTTGGCGTGCTGCTGATGGCGACGCTGTTCCCGGTCATGGTTAACGTTGGCATCAGCCGCGGCGCGGCGGCGGCCATCTGCGCTTCACCGGCGGCGATTATTCTCTCCCCCACCTCCGGCGATGTGGTGCTGGCCGCCCAGGCCTCTGAGATGCCGCTTATCGATTTCGCCTTTAAGACTACGCTGCCTATCTCCATCGCCGCGATTATCAGCATGGCTATCGCGCACTACTTCTGGCAGCGCTGGCTGGATAAAAAAGAGCACGTCAGCCATGAAATGCTCGACGTCAACGAGATCAAAACCAACGCGCCCGCGTTTTACGCCATCCTGCCGTTCAGCCCCATCATCGGCGTGCTGATTTTCGACGGCAAATGGGGTCCGCAGTTGCATATCATCACCATTCTCGTTATCTGCATCGTGCTTACCGCGCTCATCGAGTTCATCCGCAGTTTTGACAGCAAAAAAGTCTTTGCCGGGCTGGAAGTCGCTTACCGGGGTATGGCGGACGCTTTCGCGGGCGTCGTCATCCTGCTGGTCGCCGCCGGGGTTTTCGCCCAGGGCCTCAGCACCATCGGCTTTATTCAAAGCCTCATCTCCGTCGCCACCTCGTTCGGCTCCGCCAGCATTATTCTGATGCTGGTGCTGGTGACGCTTACCATGCTTGCCGCGATGACTACCGGCTCCGGCAACGCGCCGTTCTATGCCTTTGTGGAGATGATCCCGAAGCTTGCCCACAGCGCGGGCATCAACCCGGCCTATCTGACTATCCCGATGCTGCAAGCCTCTAACCTGGGCCGCACGCTGTCGCCGGTGTCGGGCGTCGTGGTCGCGGTCGCCGGGATGGCGCAGATCTCGCCGTTTGAGGTCGTGAAACGCACCTCAGTACCGGTGCTGGTAGGATTAATCGTCGTGATTCTCGCCACGCAGCTGCTGGTAGCGGCATAATCGTCTGCCCTTAAGCGGAATCAGTCCGAAAAGCGCCCTCGCGGCGCTTTTTTTATGGTTAAATGACACATCTTTGTCATTTATCCCGTCGATTTCGGACCCATACCATGGTTAACAGGAAAGTTTTACTCGCCGCAGGCACGCTGCTGGCGATGGCCGCGACGACCGCCGCCGCGCAGCCGCTGGAAGCGAAGCAGTATGGCGATTTCGATCGCTACGTGCTGGCGCTCTCATGGCAGACCGGTTTTTGCCAGAGCATGCATGAGCGTCAGCGCGACGAGCCCGCCGAATGCGCGCTGCAAAAAGAAGAAAACGATAAACGCAACTACCTGACGGTACACGGCCTGTGGCCTGATCTGCCGAAATCCATCGCCGCGCGCGGCGTCGACGCTAAGCGCTGGATGCGTTTTGGCTGCGCCACGCGTCCCGTCCCGAATATGCCGCTCGCCCGCGCCGACAAAAAATGCCAGGCGGCGGAAACCGGTTTGTCGCTGGAAACCGCGGAAAAACTGAGCGAGACCATGCCCGGCGCGGGTGGCGACTCCTGCCTTGAGCGCTACGAATATGCCAAACACGGCGTCTGCTTCGGCTTCGATCCCGACGCCTATTTCGGCACGATGGTGCGCATGAACAACGAGATCAAGCAGAGCCCGCTCGGCGCGTTTCTGGCGGCTAACTACGGCAAAGCGGTCAGCCGTCAGGCGTTTGACACCGCCGTCGCCAAAGCCTTTGGCCGCCAGAGCGTGCGGGCGGTGAAGCTCACCTGTAACGGCAACCCGGCTTATCTTACCGAGATGCAGATTTCACTTAATGCCGCGCAAATCAACGCGCCGCTTCGCGCCGACGCATTCGCTCCCCAACCGCATCCGGGCAACTGCGGGAAAAACTTTATCCTGGATACCGTCGGGTATTAAGGTGCTCGCGCGGGCGCGTTTATTCGTTGCGCTCGCGCCATTCGCGGATCATCTGCGCCGTCACCTCGCGTTTGTAACACACCGGCGAATAGCCTCCCTCACGGCTCCAGGCGCTGCGCCCGCCACAGGCCCGGCCGTTACGCATCGTGTTGTACGGACACGGACAGTTGCCGGGATAATCGGCGATGGATTCCTGAATAATCTGCTCTTTGACCTGATCGTCGCTTAACGCCGCCAGCGCCGGGGAGACCTGCCACACGGCCAGTAACGCCAGCGCGGCCACAACGGTTTTACGTATCATCATTGACGTCCATGAAAAAAATCGCGCCATTGTGGCGCGATCTGTCTTCCAAAAAACACGGTTACGTCACAGGCGAGGCGTCAGGTCGCCGCTTTATACACCCGCGCCTCCCAGGCTTTCAGGCGATGCCCCTCCTGGGCCTCGCTGAAATTGGCGAGCACGCAGGTAGCCCCCTCAAGCGACAGCGCCTGCGCATCCCATTCAGCGGCTTTGCCGGAGAGATTACAGAGCACCACCACGCGCTCCCCGCCCAGCGTGCGGGCATAGGCGTAGATCTGCTCGTGCTCGTTAAGCAGCGGCTCGTAGCGCCCGTAAATCAGCGCCGGTTCGCGCTTGCGCAGATGGATCATCTGCCGGTAAAAGTTGAGCACCGAATGTGGGTCGTGCTGCTGACTTTCGACGTTGATCATCTCGTAGTTCGGGTTCACTTTCAGCCACGGCTCATGGGTGCTGAAACCGGCATACGGCGAGGCGTCCCACTGCATCGGCGTGCGCGAGTTATCGCGCCCGGTGCGCGTCAGGAATTCGACAATCTCCTCTTCGCTCATGCCCTGATCTCGCAGGTCGCGTGCTTTGTTGTGCGCGGAGACATCGTCGAAGTCATCAAGGCTCGCAAACCGCGTATTGGTCATCCCAATCTCCTGGCCCTGATAGATAAACGGCGTGCCCTGCATCAGAAAATACATCGCCGCGATGCAGGTCGCGCTCTCGCGCCAGTGGCGTTCGGTATCGCCCCAGCGCGAGACCACCCGCGTCACGTCGTGGTTTTCCACATACAGCGCATTCCAGCCCTTACCTTCCAGCGCCTGCTGCCAGCCGGTGAAGATGTTACGCAGCACGGCTGGCGTCGGGCGCAGGCCCGCCTGCGGCTCCCAGAGCCTGACATGCTCGAACTGAAACACCATATTAAGCCGCCCGCGATTCTCGCCCACCCACTCTTCCGCGTGGTGCGCATCCAGCCCGTTCATCTCGCCCACCGTCACGATGTCATAGTGGTTAAAAACGTTGCGGCAGATGTCGTCCACATAATCCAGCAGACCGTCATAGTTAAGGTGCGACACCATCGATGGCGCATAGGGCAGTTTATCCGGGTTCGGCACGTCGCTGAGCGTCGGCTCTTTTTTCATGTGCGCGATGGCGTCGATGCGAAACCCGTCTATGCCCTTATCAAGCCACCAGCGCATCATGTCGTAGACGGCGGCGCGCATCTCGTGGTTTTCCCAGTTGAGATCCGGCTGTCGGCTGCTGAACAGGTGCATGAAATATTGCCCCGTCGCCGGGTCGTGCTTCCAGGCCGAGCCGCTAAAAATCGACTCCCAGTTATTCGGCTCGGCGCCATTTTTGCCGTCGCGCCAGATATACCAGTCGCGTTTCGGGTTATCTTTCGAGGCACGCGACTCCAGAAACCACGGGTGTTCATCCGAGGTGTGGTTAACGACGAGATCGAGAATAAGCCGCATGCCGCGCTGGTGTACCCCTTCCAGCAGCCGGTCAAAATCGGCCATCGTGCCAAATTCCGCCATGATCCCCTGATAGTCGCTGATGTCGTAGCCGTTATCGTCGTTGGGCGACGGATACATCGGGCAGATCCAGATAAGATCGATGCCGAGATCTTTCAGGTAGTCGAGTTTTTCGATAATCCCGTTCAGATCGCCAATGCCGTCGCCGTTACTGTCTTTAAAGCTGCGCGGATAAATCTGGTAGGCCGTCGCCTCTTTCCACCAGCGGCCTTTTACCGGCGTCGTTGCTTCAATCATTACCCCTCCTGATGACGAATTAACAGCGCGAAAGATTCATAAGGCTGCAGCTCAAGGCTCACGGCGAGCTGGTCGCGCGGCGCGTAGTTGCTGATAAGGCATTCGCCATGCCACGCCTGCATCGCTTCCGGGATGGGCAACGTGAGGTGATTGCCAAAAAAGTTGTTAATCACCAGCAGCGTGTCGCCCTCGTAGCGGCGCACCCAGGCGAACACTTCAGGATGTTCGGCAAATAGCATCTGGTAATCGCCATAAACCAGAATCGTGTGCTGTTTACGCAGCGCCACCAGCTTTTGATAGTGCCAGAGGATGGAGTCGGGCTCGGCCAGCGCCTGGGCGACGTTTATCTCGCGATAGTTCGGGTTAACGCCAAGCCACGGCATGCCGGTAGAAAACCCGCCGTGCGGGCTGTCGTCCCACTGCATCGGGGTGCGGGCGTTGTCGCGCCCGTTGGCGTAGATGCCGGTCATCATCTCGTCGTGCGTCAGGCCGCCTGCGATAAGCTCGCGATAAAAGTTCAGGCTCTCGATGTCGCGGTACTCGTCGATGGTGGAGTAACGCACGTTGGTCATGCCAATCTCTTCACCCTGATAGATATAGGGCGTACCGCGCAGGCAGTGGAGCGCGGTGGCGAGCATTTTGGCGGAGACGTCGCGGAATTCGCCGTCGTCGCCGAATTTCGACACGGCGCGCGGCAGGTCATGGTTGCTCCAGAACAGCGAATTCCAGCCGCGGTCGGCGAGCGCCGTTTGCCATTTGTCGATAACCGCTTTAAAGCGCGGCAGCTCGAACGGCTTACTGCGCCACTTACCGGCTTTCTCATCCCAGGTCTGCTTAATGTGTTCGAACTGAAACACCATCGACAACTCCTGACGCGCCGGGTCGCTGTAGAGCAGCGCGTCTTCCGGCGTGGCGCTCCAGGCTTCGCCCACGGTCAGCGCGTCGCGCGGGCCGAAGGTGGCCTCGTTCATCTGGCGCAGCAGCACATGCAGGTTTTTACCGTTCGCCATGATCTGCCGGTCGACCTCTTTACCGATAAGATCGATAACGTCCATACGAAAACCGCCGATGCCTTTATCAAGCCAGCGGTTCATCATGGCGTGGATCTCCTCCTGCACGCGCGGGTTTTCCCAGTTAAGATCGGGCTGGCGCACGGAAAACTGATGCAGATAATACTCGCCGCTCGCCTCGTCATACGCCCAGCCGCTGCCGCCGAAGTGGGAGCGATAGTCGTTGGGCGGGCCGCCGTCCGGCGCCGGTTTGCGCCAGATGTAAAAATCGCGGTACGGGTTATCTTTGCCCTTTTTCGCTTCGATAAACCACGGATGTTCATCGGAGGTGTGGTTCACCACGAGATCCATCAGGATATAGATATCGCGCGCTTTCGCCTCCTGAATGAGCTGCTCCATTTCGGCCATCGTGCCGAACTCGGCGGCGATATCGTCGTAGTCGGAGATATCGTAGCCGTTGTCGTCCATCGGGGATTTGTACACCGGCGAGAGCCAGATAAGGTTGATGCCAAGCTGTTGCAGATAGTCGAGTTTGCTGATGATCCCGGCCAGGTCACCCACGCCGTCGCCGTTGGCGTCCATAAAGCTGCGCGGGTAGATCTGGTAGACCACCGCGTTGTGCCACCACTTCTTGTCGATTGCTTTCATCACGCTCCCTTAGTGCTGGTTTTTCGGGCCGCTGAGCCGTACAAACGCCCTGCCCGCGCTGTCGAAAAGATAACAGTGTTCCGGTGGGAGTTTCAGGCCCAGATGGTGCTCCGGCCGTATCTCCAGCCTCTCAGTATGGCGCATGACCAGCGGTTCTGCGCCATAACCGCCGTTAACGTAAATCAGGGTCTCATTGCCCATGTGCTCGACAAACAGCACCTCGCCTTCCACATCCGCTTTGGCAAGCGTCATGATCTCCACATGCTCCGGGCGAATGCCAAGCTGCACCGCGTCGCCCTCGTGCCCCGCCGCCTGCACCGGCAGCGTCAGGCGCAGGCCGTTCTCCAGCTCCACTTCGCAGGCGTGTTCCATAATGCGCAGTATTTTGCCGGGAATGAGGTTCATCTTCGGCGAGCCGATAAACTGCGCCACAAAGACATTGGCGGGTGAGTCGTAAAGCGCAAGCGGCGTGCCGACCTGTTCAATCTGGCCCTGGTTGAGCACCACAATGCGATCGGCAAGCGTCATGGCCTCCACCTGATCGTGCGTGACGTACAAAATGGTGGCGTGAATGCGCTTATGCAGCGCGGCAATCTCCATGCGCATCTGCACGCGCAGCGAGGCGTCGAGATTCGAGAGCGGCTCGTCGAAGAGAAACAGGCTCGGCTCACGCACAATCGCCCGGCCTATCGCCACGCGCTGGCGCTGGCCGCCGGAGAGATCTTTCGGGCGGCGATCCAGCAGATGCTCCAGCTGTAGAATCCGCGCGCTCTCGCGCACCCGTTCGTCGATAGCCTTTTCAGGCACTTTCGCCATTTCGAGCGCGAAGGCCATATTCTGGTACACGGTCATATGCGGGTAGAGCGCGTAAGACTGGAACACCATGCCGATGCCGCGCTCCGAGGGCGAGTCGTCGTTCACCCGCAGATCGTCGATATACATATCGCCGTCGGTTATCTCCTCAAGCCCTGCGACAAGGCGCAGGAGCGTCGACTTGCCGCAGCCGGACGGGCCGACCACCACCACAAACTCCCCGCTGTTGATCTGCAAATCGAGCGGCTTTATCACCTCGGCATGGGAGCCGTAGCGTTTCTGCACTTTTTCTAACCGGAGTTGCGCCATGATTTACCCCTTAATCGCCCCGCTGGTGAGCCCGCTGACGATGCGTTTCTGGAAGATAAGTACCAGCACAATAATGGGCAGCGTCACCACCACCGACGCGGCCATAATGCTTCCCCACGGCAGCTCATAGCTCGACGCGCCGCTGAACATGCTGATGGCGACCGGCACGGTGCGCTTGTCGCCGGAGATAATAAACGTCAGCGCGAACATGAATTCATTCCAGGCGCCAATAAACGCCAGCAGCCCGGTTGTGACCAGCGCGGGCGCCAGTACCGGCGCGAACACGCGGCGAATAATGGTGCCGGTTGTCGCGCCATCGACGATAGCGGCCTCTTCAAGCTCCACTGGAATTGACTTCATAAAGGTCGTCAGCACCCAGACGGTGAAGGGCAGCGAAAACGTCGTGTAGGAGATAACCAGCGCGCCGAGCGAATCATACAGCCCGAGGAAGCGCACCAGTTCGAACATGCCGGTCAGCACCGCCACCTGTGGAAACATCGAGACGCACAGGATAGTGAACAGCAGCACGCGACGCCCGCGAAACGGCACGCGCGCCAGCGCGAACGCGGCGGTCACCGACACCAGCAGACAGAGCCCCACCGTCACCACCGCCACCAGCACGGAATTAAGCAGGCTGCGGGCGATGCCATTATCCACCAGTGCGACCACATAGTTATCCCAGTGCCAGCCGGTCGGGAAATAGGACGGGGTAAACAGCTCCTGGCCTGCGCGCAGCGAAGTGATAATGGCGTAGTAGAAGGGAAAAACGCAGAACAGACAGGCCATCAGCGCGCCGATAAAAATCACCGCTTTATGCCCCGCCCTGCGCTGCCAGCGCGTGATTTTCATCAGCTCTTCTCCTTGTCGTTTAAGCGCGCGACGCGGATAAAGCAGGCCGCGATGCCCGCCACCATCATAAACACCAGCACCGATGCCGCAGAGCCCATACCCATATCCTGATAGGAAACAATCTGCTCGCGGGCATAGCCGGAAATCGACATCGTCGCCTCGCTGTTCGAGGTCAGCACGTAGATGAGGTCAAAAATGCGCATCGAATCCATCACGCGGAAAATCAGCGCTACCACCAGAGCGGGCATAATGAGCGGCAGCGTAATGCGCTTAAAGCGCTGCCACGGGCTCGCACCGTCCACTTTCGCCGCCTCGTAGAGATCGCCCGGAATCAACTGTAGCGCCGCCAGCAACATCAGCGCCATAAACGGCGTGGTTTTCCAGACATCGGCGATCACCACCGCCCACATGGAGAGCGATGGCTCGGCAATCCAGGCGAGGTGCGACGGCAGGCCGATTTTGCCGAGCAGATCGTTTACCACGCCATACTGATCGTGGAACATCCAGCCCCACATTTTGGCGCTGACGATAGTCGGGATCGCCCACGGAATGAGAATAGCGGTGCGCACCAGCCCCTGACCGCGAAATTTCTCGTTCATTAGCAGGGCCAGCAGCATGCCGAGCAGCAGCTCCAGCGCCACCGAGGTGAAGGTAAACCACAGCGTGTTGCCCACCGCCTGCCACCAGAGCGGGTCGCTCAGCACGCCGATGCTGACGCCATCCTGACGCGCAAAATAGTTAGCGACGCCGACCATCTGGTATTCCTGCGGCGCGTCGAGCATGGCGTTGGTGAAGCTGAACCAGATAGTGCGGGCAAGCGGCCAGCCCGCCGCCAGCGCCAGCAGGAGCAGCGAGGGCAGCACCAGCCCCCACGCCACGCGGCGGCGGCGCTGATGCCAGGAGACCTTGTGCCGCCGGGCTGCCGGCGGCTGCGTAAGGCTATCGGATTTCATAAGCGCTCCGTTAAGCATGTTGACGGATACCATCATGTTGCCGCGCCCCCCGGCGGGCGAGCCTCGGGGTTAGCGCCGCACGGCGGGTGCGCGCTGCTTACCCACCCTACAAAAACAGCGTGTCGCACGTCATTGGTAGGGCGGGTAACCGTAGCGCCCCCGCCATCTACACCTCGCCCCACAGGCCCCTTACCGCCAGCCGGTTCCCTTCGCGCGGGTCAACCGTTTTTGCAGGTCTGCTGTCGCTTTCTTGCCGTCCTCTTTGCCGTTCAACACGCTAAACGTCACGTTAAATACCGCGTTCGACACCCGCGGATATTGCGCTTTCGCCACCGTCGCCGGGCGCGGCACCGCCTGAGCGAAGATATCGCGGAACTGGGTCAGCTCCGGGGCCAGCGCCAGCACGTCTTTGTTCTCATACAGCGCAACGCGGGTTGGCGCGTGGCCGAGGATTTTCAGACGGGTAATTTGCGAATCGTCATCGCTTAAGATTTTCAGCAGCGCGATCGCGGCTTGCGGGTTTTTGGTATTGGCGTTAATCGACCATTGCCAGCCGCCGAGCGTCGTCGCCTGACGCCCCTCCGGCCCGGCAGGCAGTTGCATCACGCCCACCTTGCCTTTCAGCGGGCTGTCATCCGCCTGCGACAGCTGCCAGACGTAAGGCCAGTTGCGCATAAACAGCGCGTCGCCGTTCTGGAACACGGTGCGCGACTCCTCTTCTTTGTAGCCCAGCACGCCCTTCGGCGTTATCTTGCCCATCCAGCCCCGCGCCATATCCAGCGCCTGCGCCGCTTTCGGGTTATTGATGGTCACGTTCCCTTTTTCGTCGATAAACGTGCCGCCGCCGTAAGAATCAATCCACTCCAGCGCGTTACAGGTCAGCCCTTCATAGGATTTGCCCTGGAAGATATAGCCCCAGAAATTTTTACGCCCCGCCTTACGCTCTTCCGCCTGGATTTTGGTGGCGATACGCGTCATCTCTTCCCAGGTTTTCGGCGGCTGCTCGTGGTATTTCTCCAGCAAATCTTTGCGGTAGAACAGCACGCCGGTGTCGATATATGACGGCACCGCTTTCAGACGCCCGTTCACGGTGTTGTTCTTCCAGGGCCCCGGGAAAAATTCTTTTTCCATGCCGCCCATGGCGTCGGTGAGATCGAGCGTCTGCTTATCCAGCAGGCCAATCCAGATGGTATCGGACTGAAACACATCCACCGCTTTTTCATCTTTGGCGGCGAACAGCTGTTGCAGCAGCGCCAGCTTTTCATCGGAAGCGGCCGGGAATTCGATAAATTCGAGCTGGTTACCGGTCTGCTTCTCAAAGCGTTCTTTGATGTACTGGCAGTACTGCTTGCCGCCTGGCGAGACGGGACATTCCATGCGCAGGGTATCGGCAAATGCGAAATGGCTGGTGCCCGCCAGCGCAACGGTCAGAAACGTGAAGGTGAGCTTTTTCATGATGTCCTCTTATGCACTGATGGGGTCCGGCGGCGTTGCGCCGCCGTATACAGCGCGATGTACGGCAAATCATCACGATCCTAAGCTAGTTAACGGCAAGCCAAATCGACAACTTCGCGGCCACTTCACGACAAAAAAGCTCGATATAGCCAACAAATCTGGCGATTTGCTGAAAAAAGTGCCTTGTAAAATTTGACAGATTCGCGAGGCGATATATGCGGAGGAAGACGAAAAGCCCGCCTCACGCGGGAGTTTGACGGTGATCTCAAAATGTTAATAAATATGACAACCCCTGTTTACAACCCTCCGCATGTTACCAGTATCATGTTACCGGTATCAGTGAGAAAACCGCCGACCAGGCTACGGTTTCACTGTACCCATGTTGAGGACAATAACGATGACAGAAACCACTTATGCTTATGGCGCTGGTACGCTGCTGGGCATTGCCGCCTGCGCCGTCGTGCTGCTGCTGGTACTTATCATGCGCTTTAAAGTGCATGCTTTTCTTGCTCTTACCCTGGTCAGTATTGTTGTGGCGCTGTTGACCAAAGTGCCGTTTGATAAAGTCGTGCCGACGCTGCTGACCGGTTTCGGCAGTACGCTTGCAGGCGTCGCGCTGCTGGTGGGAATTGGCGCGATGATAGGTCGCCTGCTGGAAGTGTCAGGCGGCGCAAAAGTCCTTGCCGACACGCTGATTAATAAATTCGGCGAACACCGCGCGCCGTTCGCGCTGGGCGTCGCCTCGCTGCTGTTCGGCTTCCCTATCTTCTTCGACGCCGGTCTGGTGGTGATGCTGCCTATCATCTTCAGCGTGGCGAAACGCTTTGGCGGCTCGACGCTGAAATACGCCTTCCCGGCGGCAGGCGCGTTTGCGGCCATGCATGCGCTGGTGCCGCCGCATCCGGGCCCGGTCGCCGCCAGCGAACTGCTGGGCGCCAATATTGGCCTGCTGGTGATCGTGGGTCTGATTATCGCGATCCCCACCTGGTATTTCGGCGGCTATCTGTACGGTCAGTACGCCGGTAAGAAATTCGATATCAAACTGCCCTCGTCTTTCCTTGGCGAAGTGGAAGCGGACCCGACACATCGCCCGCCGTCCTTCGGCATGGTACTGACCATTCTGCTGCTGCCGCTGATGCTTATCTTCCTCGATACGGGCCTTAACACCGCCAAAGTGCTGGGCTGGGTCAGCGCCGATAACAGCGTGGTGAATTTCCTGCGTATGCTCGGCAAAACCCCGGTTGCGCTGCTCATCACCGTGTTTTTCGCGCTGATGGTGTTTAGCCGCAACCACAGCCGTCAGCACCTGGAGAAAATCTGCGACGGCGCGCTCGGGCCTATCTGCGGGATTATTCTCGTGACAGGCGCGGGCGGCATGTTCGGCGGCGTACTGCGCGCCAGCGGCATCGGCGACGCGCTGGCGGGCGTGCTCTCGGACACCGGCATGCCGGTTATCCTGGCGGCATTTGTTATCGCTACCGCGCTGCGCGTGGCGCAGGGCTCGGCCACGGTCGCGCTCACCACCACCGCCGCGCTGGTCGCGCCGATGGTGCAGGCGACGCCGGGCTTAAGCCAGTTCGACCTCTGCTTTATCGTTATCGCTATCGCGGGCGGCGCGACCGTGCTCTCGCACGTTAACGACTCCGGCTTCTGGCTGGTGGGCCGTTTCCTTGAGATGGACGAGAAAACGACGCTGAAAACCTGGACCGTGATGGAAACCCTGCTGGGCACTATCGCCTTCCTGCTGGCGGCGGTGGGGAGCATCCTGCTTTAAGCCCCGTTTCGTGACCCAGGTCACTTCAAACGGCGCGCAAGGCTGAGTATCATCCCCTGACGCGGACCCTCATCGTTTTGACGGTGAGGGTTTTTCTTTGGACGCTTGTTAGCGGCGAAACGCCGCCTGATTCAACGACATGGAGTGAGAAATGTCCCGACCTGCCCTTATCATCAACGAACTCGATGCCGAACGTCTCGATAGCCTGCTGGAGCAGCCCGCGTTCGCGCGCCTGCCGGTCGCCGACGCGCTGAACGATGAGCTGGATCGCGCCCGGATGGTCAGCCCGCAGGCGATGCCGCAGGATGTGGTGACGATGAACAGCCGGGTGAAATTCCGCGATCTGGCGAGCGGGGAAACGTACGAGCGCCAGTTGGTCTACCCGCAGCTCGCGGGCAGCAGCGATGAAGCGCTGTCGGTAATGGCCCCGGTCGGCGCGGCGCTGCTGGGGCTGCGCGTAGGCGACGCCATCCGCTGGCCACTGCCGGACGGCAGCGAAACCCATATCGAAGTGCTGGAACTGCTTTACCAGCCGGAAGCGGCGGGCGAATACCATCGCTAAGCCCGCTGTGCGGCAAAAAATAAGAGGATGCTGCGGCATCCTCTTTCTGTTTATGCGCCCGTTCTACGGCTGCAACGGCGCATTCATCAGCGCAGTGACTTTATCGCGCGCCGCCTCCGGCGTCGCCGCTCCCGGCACCAGAATCACCTTGCGGCACTCCTCTTCGCGCTTCTCGAAAATCTTGTAGCCGCGCGCGGCGTCTTCCAGCGGCAGATAGTGCGTCACGATCTCCTCCGGCGTCAGCAGCCCCTGCTCGATAAGCGGCAGCAGCTCCGGCAGGAACGCGTGCACATGCGTTTGGCCCATTTTAAAGCTGATGCCCTTATCAAACGCATCGCCAAAGAGGAAGCCGTGAATAAAGCCCGCGTAAACGCCCGGCACGCTCACCACGCCACCGCGACGCACCGCCGCGATGCACTGACGCAGCGCTTTGCCGCTGCTGCCTTCGATTTTGAGATTCGACAGCACGGTTTCGGTAAGGCTGCCTTTGGCCTCGAAGCCGACCGCATCGATGACCGCGTCCACGCCGCGGTTGCCCGGCGTGTTTTCGATAATAAACGCCGCCGGATCGTCGTTGTCATCGAAGTTAATCGGGATAACCCCGTAACGTTCTTTAGCGAAGGCGAGCCGATAGTCGTTATGATCGACCATAAAAATCTGCTCGGCGCCCATCAGCCGCGCGCAGGCCGCGCTCAGAAGCCCCACCGGTCCCGCGCCGTAAATCGCTACCTGAGAGCCCTTCTGCACCTGGCCGTTTTTCACCGCCTGCCAGGCGGTCGGCAGGATGTCGGAAAGAAACAGCGCTTTGTCATCGGAGAGTACCGGCGGCACCTTGAACGGCCCGACGTTCCCCTTCGGCACGCGGACATACTCCGCCTGCCCGCCCGGAATGCCGCCGTAGAGGTGGCTGTAGCCGAACAGCGCCGCGGGTGCCGGGATCTGCTTTTTATTCAACGCCGCGCCGGTGCCTTTGTTGGTGGTTTCACAGGCGGAATATTGCTGCAGCTTGCAGAAAAAACACTCCCCGCAGGCGATAACGAACGGGATCACCACGCGGTCGCCTTTGCGAATATCTTTTACCGCGCTGCCGGTTTCCACCACTTCCCCCATAAATTCATGGCCGAAAATGTCGCCGTGATGCACCTGCGGGATTTTGCCGCGATAGAGGTGTAAGTCGGAACCGCAAATCGCAGTGGCCGTGACGCGCAGAATAATGTCGTCCTGCGCCTCAATAATCGGGTCCGGGACATTCTCAACTTTAACGTTATGCGGCCCGTGGTAGGTTAACGCCTTCATTACGACCTCCTGGCAGAGAGTAAAAAGAGACAGGTTCCAGTGCGAATGTTCATCTGGTCTACACCAAGGGTAGACCGGATGGGCCATCAGCCTCGCGATAAGCCTTAAGCCGGGCGGCTTTGAGAGTTTTCCTGGCTAACGATGCTGCGTAAAAAAGGACAAATTTGTCGGGCGTATAAAATTATCCGTGCTGAAATTGTGGTTTTATGCAGGCGTTGATAACCGCTAACGGAGGAGTGACGATGTACAACACTATTCTGATGCCTGTTGATGTATTTGAAATGGAACTGAGCGACAAAGCGATTGCCCACGCGGAGTTTCTGGCTCAGCAGTCAGGGATTATTCATCTGCTGCATGTTTTGCCGGGCTCGGCCAACCTGAGCCTCCACCGCTTCGCCGCCGATATCCGCCGGTTTGAAGAGCATCTCGAAGCCGAGGCGAACGCGCGTCTGCAAACCCTGAAGCACCATTTCACCCTGCCGGAAGACCGCCTGCACAGCCATATCCGGTTCGGCAGCGTGCGCGATGAAGTCAACGCGATGGCGAAAGAGCTAAGCGCCGACGTGGTAGTGATCGGCTCGCGCGATCCGTCAATCAGCACCCACCTGTTAGGCTCAAACGCTTCAAGCGTCGTGCGGCACGCCCATGTGCCGGTTTTTGTGGTGCGATAACGTCAGTCGCATAAATTGCGGGTGATCTGGGCATAAATGGCGGGTGCGCTGGCACTCAGCATTACGGTTGCAAACGTTGTAGGGCAGGTAAGCAACGCGCGCCCGCCAGTGACTACACCGCTGCCCACCCAATCCGCCAATAAAAAAGCCGCCCTTGTGGGCGGCTTTTGCGCAGGTGTCTTACTTTCTTATTCTTACGCGGTTTTGGTGCGAATCAGATAATCAAAGGCGCTCAGCGACGCTTTCGCGCCTTCGCCGGTGGCGATGATAATCTGTTTGTACGGCACGGTGGTGCAGTCGCCGGCCGCGAATACGCCTTTCACGCTGGTTTCGCATTTGGCGTCGATGATAATTTCGCCCATGCGGTTACGCTCGATAGCGCCTTCAAGCCAGGTGGTGTTCGGCAGCAGACCAATCTGCACGAAGATCCCTGCCACTTCCAGATGCTTCACGGAGCCGGTGACGCGATCCTGGTAATCCAGACCGGTCAGCCTCGTGCCGTCGCCTTTCACTTCGGTAGTCATCGCGTTCAGAATGATGTCGACGTTTTTCAGGCTGCGCAGTTTATCCTGCAATACCTGGTCGGCTTTCATGTCAGGTGCGAACTCCAGCAGGGTCACGTGCTCAACGATACCCGCAAGATCAATCGCCGCTTCCACGCCGGAGTTACCGCCGCCGATCACCGCCACGCGTTTGCCTTTAAACAGCGGGCCGTCGCAGTGCGGGCAGTAGGTCACGCCTTTGGTGCGATACTGATCTTCGCCCGGCACGCCCATGTTGCGCCATTTCGCGCCGGTCGCCACGATCACGCTGCGCGCTTTCAGCACCGCGCCGGAGGCGGTTTGGATCTGATGCAGGCCGCCTTCGGTCGCCGCCGGGATAAGCTTCGTCGCGCTCTGGGTGTCGATAACGTCTACATCGTAGTCGTCCACGTGCGCTTTCAGCGCGCCCGCCAGTTTCTGGCCTTCGGTTTTCGGCACGGAGATGTAGTTTTCGATATCCACGGTGTCGAGCACCTGGCCGCCGAAACGCTCACCCATCAGGCCGGTACGAATGCCTTTACGCGCGGAGTATACCGCCGCCGCCGCGCCCGCCGGGCCGGAGCCGACAATCAGCACGTCGTAGGCGTCACGCTGGTTCAGCTCTTCCGCCGCGCGTTTTTCCGCGCCGGTGTCCACTTTCGCCACGATTTCCGCAAGGGTCATACGGCCAGAGCCAAACTCCACGCCGTTCATAAAGACTGCCGGAACACCCATCACATTGCGCTCGGTGATTTCATTCTGGAACACCGCGCCATCAATAGCCGTGTGCTTGATGCGCGGGTTCAGTACCGCCATCAGGTTCAGCGCCTGCACGACATCCGGGCAGTTGTGGCAGGAGAGCGAGTAGTAGGTTTCGAACTCAAAATCGCCATCCAGATCGCGGATCTGCTCAAGCAGCGACTGCGCTTCTTTCGACGGATGACCGCCGGTCCAGAGCAGCGCCAGCACCAGCGAGGTGAACTCGTGGCCGAGCGGCGAACCCGCAAAGCTCGGACCCTGAGTAGAGCCTGGGTTGGTGATTAAAAATGAAGGTTTACGCGCTGCGAGGCTGTTGTCTTCCCGGAAAGAGACTTTGTCAGACAGCTCAGCGATTTCCGTCAGCAGTTCTTTGATCTCTGCTGATTTCGCGCTGTCATCCAGCGTGGCCACTAACTCAACAGGTTTTGTCAGACGCTCAAGATAGGCCTTGAGCTGGGTTTTCATGTTTGTGTCGAGCATAATTTTCTCCTGAGCTTACGCTTCCTCATTTAAGCCGCCTCGAACAGGCCGCGCCGCGTTGCAACTTAAATGAGAGCGCGTAAAAGCGTTTTCAAAAAAACGGGTGCAGAACTGCACCCGTGATAATGCCTGTATTTTTCGAAGGATTTTTGTTGCAGAGCAAGGCGGCGAACTCTTAAGTCCCCGGGAGCTTACAAAAGTAAGTGACCGGGGCGCGAGAGTGATGCCAGCACAGCTATGCAGCAAAAGCCGAAGAAAAATTAGATTTTGCCAACCAGGTCCAGAGACGGCGCCAGAGTCGCATCGCCTTCTTTCCACTTAGCCGGGCAAACTTCGCCTGGGTGGGAAGCAACATACTGCGCCGCTTTGATTTTACGCAGCAGGTCAGACGCGTCGCGGCCGATGCCTTCAGCAGTAATTTCGATAGCCTGGATAATGCCCTGCGGGTCAACGATGAACGTACCGCGGTCAGCCAGACCTTCGTCTTCACGCATGATTTCGAAGTTACGGGTCAGGGCGCCAGTCGGGTCGCCGATCATCGCGTATTTGATTTTCGCGATGGTGTCGGAGCTGCTGTGCCACGCTTTGTGGGTGAAGTGGGTGTCGGTAGAAACGGAGTAAACGTCTACGCCCAGTTTCTGCAGCTCGTCGTGATGGTCAGCCACGTCGCCCAGTTCGGTCGGGCATACGAAGGTAAAGTCAGCCGGATAGAAGAAGAATACGCTCCAGCGGCCTTCCGTGTTTTTCTCGGTAACTTCGATGAACTCACCGTTTTTGAACGCCATGTTTTTGAAAGGTTTGATTTTGGTATTAATCAAGGACATCTATACTTCCTCCGTGTTTTCGATGGGACGTAAGGTATCGAATTTTAGCAACCCGGGCCAATGCGTTTGCGTTATCAAATCAATAAGTGATAGCTAACAACACGTTCGGGACAACCTTATGAACGTTTCACCCCAACGGGCGAAAAATAAAAAAGCCACCTGAACGGGCGGCCTGAGTCGCTGAGATACCCGCAGGTAACGTCAGAGCCAGCGTGCTGGCAAAAGCGCTGCGCCGCAGGTGCGACACAGGCATTCCTGCGATTAGAACACTCTCGTGCTCTAAGGGCAACGCAGGCGAAGATTATTCCCGTCTATGGCTCTGATAGGCATAGCTTAACAAAAGACAACGTGCCATGCGTGTTGACGACGGGTGACTGAACGCCTTGTACCGGCAGGCTTTTCTTACCGTTACGCGCAGGAAAACTATGCGCCCCGTCGCCGCCCCGCTTCTGTGAAGGCGGCTTCGTTTTTCAGATTACGACCCGCCCCGAATGCACAAAAAACATATTCCTTATCTATTATTTACAGAGAATGCATAAACCATAAAAAACCCTTTCGTCTCGTTGCGAGGCTGTCATGGCAAATTTGCAGGATTTGAAAAAGTTCGACCTCAATCTTCTGGTTATCTTTGAATGCATTTATCTGCATCGCAGCGTCAGCAAGGCGGCTGAAGCGCTGTTTCTCACGCCCTCGGCGATAAGCCAGTCGTTGCAGCGCCTGCGCAACCAGCTTAACGACCCGCTGTTTGTCCGCTCCGGCAAAGGCATCACGCCCACCACCGTCGGCACCAACCTGCATCATTATCTCGAAGACAACCTCAATCAGCTTGAGCAGACCATCAACATGATGCAGGGTGCGCCGCTGCGTAAAAACTTCGTGCTCTACTGCCCGCCGTCGCTGGCTGCGGATCATCTGCCGGAGTTAGTGAGCGCGTTTCGCGAGCATTACGATTTCGAGCTGGAGCATTACGACACCACGCTTGCCAGCGAAACCGCAGAAGACTTACTGGCCTATCGCAAGGCGGATTTGATAATCGGCATGACCCCCATCGTCAGCCATTCGGTGATTTGCAAACACTGCTTTAGCGAGGAGACGGTACTGGTGTGCAGCGAGAACCATCCGCGGCTGGGGGAGCGTGCCGACGCGGCCGCGCTGGCGCAGGAGAAATTTACGCTGTTTAACGGCACCGAAGAGGGCCAGAAGCATTTCCATGTGAAGTCTTCCGAGCTTATCGGCGAACGGCAAATCGCGTTTACCAGCAATTCGCCGTCGTCGATCATGGCGGTGATTGGCAAAACCGATTTTGTCGGCATTCTGCCTGCCTCCACCCTGCGCCGCTATCGCTCGGTCTTTCGGTTGCGGCCGGTGGCGCTGAACATCGACCTGCCGCAGATAGACTACTACCTTATCTATAACCGCTCATCGTTAACCAATGCGTCGTTCGTGAGCTTTGTATCGCGCATCGAACAGCACTTTCTGCACGATGTGCCCGCCGCGCTCAAACAGGACGCGGTGTCTCCGGATCAGCCAACCCTATAGCCGCGCCAGCCGCTCCGCCGCGGCGAGCAGCGTCGCCTCCTGTTTGGCGAAGCACAACCGGATGAGTTTGTGCGGGAACGGCGCGTCGCAAAACACTGACAGCGGAATGGCGGCGACGCCCGCCTCGATGGTCAGCCATTCACAGAAGCTGACGTCGTCCAGCGACGAGATGGCGCTGTAATCCGCCAGCAAAAAGTAGGTGCCTTCGCAGGGTAAAATCTTAAGGCGGCTCGCGGCGAGGGCCTCGATAAAGGTGTCGCGCCGCGCCCGGTAAAAGTCGGGCAACGTCAGATAGTGCGACGGCTCGGCGCGCAGCATATCCGCCAGCGCCAGCTGTGCCGGGGTATTGACTGAGAACGTCAGATACTGATGCACTTTGCGGATCTCGGCGCTAAGCGCTGCGGGCGCCACGCAGTACCCCACTTTCCAGCCGGTCATATGATAGGTTTTACCAAACGACGACACCGCTATCGCCCGCTCACGCAGCTGCGGATGCGCCAGCACGCTGGCGTGCCCCTCTTCGGCAAAACAGATGTGCTCATAGACTTCATCGCTCAGCACGTAGATTTCACGCTCCGCAATCGCCGCCCAGAGCGCCGCGAAATCCGCCTTGCGCCAGACCGTCGCGGACGGATTATGCGGCGTATTAAGGATAACCAGCCGGGTCTTTTCGCTTAAATGTTCAGCGAACCGCTGCCAGTCGACGCGAAAGTCAGGCGGCGTCAGCGCGATGCGCTTTAACACACCGCCGCAGAGCGCCACCGCAGGCGCGTAGCTGTCGTAGCTCGGGTCAAAGCAAATCACTTCATCGCCAGGGCGCACCAGCGCGGTGATAGCGGCGTAGAGCGCCTCGGTGGCCCCTGACGTGACGGTCACGTCAAGGCTGGCGTCCGGGCGATGGCCGTAGAGCGCCTCGGTTTTATCGGCAATCGCCTCACGCAGCGCCTGCACGCCGGTCATCGGCGCGTACTGATTTGCGCCCGCCGCGACGTGGTGCGCCAGCCGCTCCTGCAAATAGCGCGGGCCGTCGAAATCGGGGAACCCTTGCGACAGGTTAATCGCCTGGTGTTCCTGCGCCAGCGCGCTCATGCGGGTGAAAATGGTCGTGCCCAGCGCGGGCAGCTTGCTTTCTGGCGTCAAAGGGGAGTGGCTCATCACGGCTGATCCTTTCGCTCGGTCTGTGTTGTTATGGTGTTGTCTTTGTGTTGCCGACACTATAACACGATGCTACTCTCTGGCAATCAAGACGCTTAGACGTCTAAACGCTAACGATATGCCTGCGGGGATGCGATGAGTAAAGAGAGCCAACTGGAGCAACTGGTGGCGGCCTGCCACTGGGTAGGCGCGAAGGGCTGGGCGCCCGCCACCGGCGGCAATATGTCGCTGCGTGAGGACGCACGCTGGTGCTGGCTGAGCGAGTCAGGCAAAGATAAAGGCAGCCTGACGCCGGAGGACTTTTTGCAGGTGGAGATCGCCACCTCGCGCGCGCCATCTGGCCGTAAACCCTCCGCCGAAACCGGCCTGCATACCCTGATTTACCGCCTCTTTCCTGACGCGAATTGCGTGCTGCACGTGCATACCGTTAACGCGACGGTGCTCTCCCGCGTGGAGAAAAGCGACGCGTTGCGCCTTACGGGTTATGAGATGCAGAAATCGCTCGCCGGACAAACCACCCATCTTGATAACGTGCCTGTTGCCATTTTCGATAACGATCAGGATATTGGTGCTCTGGCGGAGCGCATTGCGCAGTATCACCGCCAGTTTCCGCTGCGCTACGGGTTTCTGCTGCGCGGCCACGGGCTGACCTGCTGGGGGGAAGATGTCGTGCAAGCGCGTCGCCATCTGGAGGGGCTCGAATTCCTGTTTGAATGTGAAATGCAGCGACGCCTGCTGGAGAAAGCATGATCCGCGCCATTGTTACCGATATTGAAGGCACCACGACCGATATCCGCTTCGTTCATAACGTTCTGTTTCCGTATGCGCGCGAGCGCCTGGAGCGCTTTATCCGCTCGGGCGAACACCGCGAACCGGTAAATCTGCTGCTCAACGAACTGCGCGGCGAGATCCACCAGCCGGCGGCCTCGGTCGATCAGCTGCTGGAAACCCTCTTCAAATTTATGGATGAAGACAGCAAATCCCCGGCGCTGAAATCCATTCAGGGCCATATCTGGCGCGAAGGCTACGTGAACGGCGACTTCACCGGTCACCTTTACCCGGACGTCGTGCCCGCGATGCGCCGCTGGAGCGATCAGGATATCGATATTTATATCTACTCTTCCGGCTCCGTCCCGGCGCAAAAACTGCTGTTCAGTCACAGTGACGAAGGCGATGTTTCGGGCCTGCTGAGCGGCTTTTTCGACACCCACGTCGGCGCCAAACGTCAGCCGTCGTCGTACCGTAATATCTCCATGAAAACCGGCGTGCCGGTGCATCAGATGCTGTTTCTCTCAGATGTCCGCGAGGAGCTTGACGCCGCGCGCGAGTCGGGCTGGAAAACCATTCAGCTGATTCGCGGCGAGCCGGACCCGCAAAGCACCCACCGCCAGGTTTCCAGTTTCGATGACATCCACCCGGAGCAGATCCCGACATGAGCGCATTGACGATTTTTGCCGATAACGACGCCCGCGAACCGCTGTGGCAGAGCACCGATGCGCAGGCGATTCGCGAACAGCTTAACGCCCAGGGCGTGCGGTTCGAACGCTGGCAGGCCGACCGCGATCTCGGCGATAACCCGACGCCGGAGGCGGTGCTGACCGCCTACCAGCACGCCATTGACCGTCTGGTGGCGGAAAAAGGCTATCAGAGCTGGGATGTGATCAGCATGCGGGCCGATAACCCGCAAAAAGAGGCGATGCGCGGCAAATTTCTCAATGAACATACCCACGGCGAAGACGAAGTGCGGTTTTTCGTTGAAGGCGCAGGGCTGTTTTGCCTGCACATCGGCGATAAGGTCTACCAGGTGTTGTGCGAGAAAAACGATTTAATCTCGGTGCCTGCCGGGACGCCGCACTGGTTTGATATGGGCTCGCAGCCGCATTTTACGGCGATCCGTATTTTCGATAATCCCGAAGGATGGATTGCGAATTTCACCGGCAGCCCGATAGCCGAAGGATACCCACGCCTCGCGTAACCGCGAGGTTTTAAGGGTGGCGCGAGGTGTGGGTGATGAGCGATGTGGCTGGCGGGTGCGCTAACGCTTACCCGCCCTACGATAAAACCCGGCTTCTTTTCCAGGGCGGGTAAGCGAAGCGCACCCGCCGCCCCTACCCCAGTCTCTCCCGCAACAACGGGCCAATCACCTCGAACGCCTGCGGGGAAATAATCTCTACGTGCGCGCAGTCGACATAATGCACCTCCAGCGCGCGCGTCCAGGGCGCCCAGGCGTCCAGCGGGTTGAGGCCTGGCGTCACGGTCCGCTCGGCGACAAACAGCGTTGCCTCGCCGTCAAAGCGCGTGCTGCGCGCGGTAGAGAGCAGCCGCACCGCGTCGGCGTAATTCCCCTCAATGGTCTCAAACAGCCTCGTCGGGCCCTGCCCCTGCTGCGCGCTGACAAACGCCGCCCGCTCGCGTTCGATCTCCGCCAGCACGGCCGGGTCGAGTTCCTGCCCGTCCTTTTCCTGCCAGTTCTGGGTTTCCGGCGGCCAGGTGTCGAGCAGGCCGAGGAACGCGACCTCTTCGCCCGCCGCCCTTAAACGCGCGGCGACGCCGTGCGCAAGGGTGCCGCCGAGCGAATAGCCGAACAGCCAGTACGGCCCGTGCGGCTGTAACTGTCTAAGCGTCGCGAGATGGCGCTCGCACAGTTCATCAACCGACGCACACTGCTGCATCGGGCCGTCCGGGCGCGGCGACTGAATACCCGTAATCGCCCAGCGCGGCGATAACCAGCGCTGCAACACGCTAAACTGCCAGGCGAAGCCCGACGCCGGGTGGAAACAGTACAGCGTCGGCCCGGTGCCATCGCGCAGCGGCAGCACTGCCTCAAAACCCGCCTGCGCGTCGCTCCCCCCTGCGTTAACCTGCGCCGCGAGTTTCTCCACCGTCGGCGCGATCATCACCTGCCCGACCGTCACCGGGCGCGCCAGCTCGCGCGTGAGCAGCGCCGCCAGCCGCATCGCCAGCAGCGAATGGCCGCCGAGCGCAAAGAAATCAGCCTGCGAGTCGGTCACCTCTACGCCCAGAAGCTGCGAAAACGCGCGGGCGATGGCCGTTTCCACGCCCGGCGCCGCCTGCCTGCCCGCCGCGCGGGCGGTAAGCTGCGGCAGCGGCAGCGCTTTGCGATCCAGCTTGCCGTTGGCGCTGAGCGGCAGCGCAGGGAGCTGGATAAGCGTCACCGGCACCATATGCGCGGGCAGACGCTCGCTTAAACACGCGCGCAGCGCCGCGACATCCAGCGCCTCGCCGGAGGTGGAGACGACATACCCCACCAGCTGACGCGCATCGCCGCCCGCCTGGGCGTTCTCATTCAGCACACAGGCATGCGTCACCGCCTGCGCCACGTCCGGCAGGCTTTGCATGACGCGGTCAATCTCGCCAGGCTCGATGCGCTGGCCGCGAATTTTCAGCTGATCGTCGCTGCGCCCGAGGTACTCCACCGCGCCGTCCGTGAGCCAGCGCGCCACGTCACCGGTGCGGTACATCCGCTCGCCGGGCGCGAACGGATCGGCGATAAAGCGGCTGGCGGTCAGATCCGGGCGACCCAGATACCCTTGCGCCAGCTGAATGCCGGTAAGATAGAGATCGCCCGCCATGCCCGGCGGCACCGGACGCATGGCGCTGTCCAGAATGCGCAGGCCGGTATTCCAGACCGGGAAGCCGATGGGCACGCTCGGGCCCGCGACCTTTGCCAGCGTTTCGCCGAAGGCCGGATACCAGCTCACGTCCACCGCCGCTTCCGTCGGGCCGTAGAGATTATGCAGCGGGACGGCGGTCAGGCGTTCCCACTCGCGGCATAATTCGGTCGGCAGCGCTTCGCCGCTGCAGAACACCTGGCGCAGCGACGCGCAGGCGTCAACGGCCTGCGGCGTGGCGAGCGCGCCGACAAACGCCGCCAGCATTGAGGGCACAAAGTGCGTCGTCGTCACGCGCCAGCGCGCAAACAGCGCCTGCAAGGCCTGCGGGTCGCGATGCGCCTCAGGCGGCGCCATCACCAGCCGCGCGCCAACGATGAGCGGCCAGAAAAACTCCCATACCGAAACGTCAAAACTGCACGGCGTTTTTTGCAGCACCACGTCATCCCCGCCGAGCGGATAGTGGCTTTGCATCCATAGCAGTCGGTTGACGATGGCGGTCTGGCCGACCATCACGCCCTTTGGGCGTCCGGTGGAGCCGGAGGTGAAAATGACATACGCGGTGTGCGACGGGTGCGAACGCGCGAGCGACTGCGGCGCGCTAACGGCAAGCGGCGCGTCATAGCTGAACACCGGCAGATCCAGGCCAGCAAAACGCCCTTGCTCCTGCGCGGCGGTGATCAGCATGGCCGGGCGCGCGTCCTCCAGCATCATGTGCAGACGGTCGTCCGGATAACCGGTGTCAAGCGGCAGCCAGGCGGCCCCCGCCTCGACGATAGCCTGCAATGCCAGCGACAAAAAGACCGAACGCGGCAGCGCGACGGCCACCACATCGCCCGGTTTCACGCCGCGCTGCACCAGTTCTGCGGCGAGGGTAAGCACCTGCTCGCGCATTTCCCGGTAGGTAAATGCGTAATGGTCATCCGCCAGCGCAGCGGCCTGGGGCGTCGCCTGCGCCTGTTTCTCCAGCAGGCTGCTGAGCGTCTCCTGCGGCAGTTGCATGGCGGTCTGGTTGACGCGCGCTATCAGCGCGTAGTCTTCTTCGCCCAGCAGATCCGCCTGCGCGCACAAAAGCCCGGGATTTGCCGCGAACTGCGCCAGCAGGCGCGGCAGGCGGGCGAGCTGGCGTTCAATCTGCGCGGCATCGTAGCGCTGCTGGTTGGCGAGCAGCTCCAGCGTTACGCCACCCTGCTCGTCCACATACAGGGCGATTTCGAGATCTTTTACCGGCCCTGAGGCAAGCTGGTGTGTAACGCCTTCGACGCCGTCAAAATCGAGCCGGTAATCAAACATTTTCAGGTTAAGCACCGGGCCGAACAACGGTGTCTGCTGCGCGACGTTGCCGCTGTCGCGCAGCACCTGCTCGGCGTCATAGCGCTGATGACGGCGCAGCGTTTTGAGCGTCTTTGCAAAGGCGGCGGCGAACTGCGCCAGCGTCTGCGACGGATCAATACGCACCGGACAGGGCAGCACGTTCAGCACCGGGCCGGTGGCGCACAGCGCGGCGGAGCCGATGCGGCGCATGAAGATGAAACCGGCGCTGTAGTCGTTACGCCCGCTAAGGCGGCCAAGCCACAGCGCCACCAGCGCCAGTGCCACATCGGGTGCGGCGAGCCCGCCGCTACTGGCCATGAGCGCGGCGAAATGCACCTCGTCAAAACGCAGCGAACGGCGGATAAGCGCGGTGGTAGAGGATTGCCCACTCAGCGGTTTATCAGAAAGCGTCGCCGGCGGCGGCAGTTCACGCACCTGCTGCGCCCAGAAGGCGGCGTCGCGCGCGCAGGCGTCCGACGACTGATAGCGTGCGTATTCCTCCACCACCTCGTTAAAAGCGACAAACGGCGACGGGCCGGGGTCTTCGCCGCGATGCCAGCTGCGGTAAATATCGGCGATACGGCGGGTAATGGCGGTAAAACTGAAGCCATCGACCACTAAATGATGATAGCGCTGATACCAGAACCAGCGCGTGTCACCCACGCGCAACAACTGGTGATGCGCCAGCGACTGGCCGCTCGCGACGCGTAAATCCTGCTCCAGATCGGCGCGCATCCGCGTCAGCGCCGCCGCCTGCGGGTCGGCTTCATGGCGCACATCAATAATCGCGGGCGTCTCAAACGTCAGGCCAGGATCGAGGCGCTGGGTGACAATGCCGTCGCGCTCGTCAAAGCGCATGCGCAGCGTGTCGGCCTCCATCATGCCCGCGACGATAGCGCGCGCCAGCAGCGGCGCATCGGGCGCGCCGTTCAGCTCCACATAGTGCGCCACGCTCCAGGCGTTGACCTGGTCGGAGAGTTTTTCGGCCATCCAGATGCCAGGCTGCGCCGCTACCAGCGGCAGCGAGGCGGCGGCGGGTGTGGCCGGTGTCAGGGAGAGATCCGTCACGTTAACCTCGCTTGTCGATGGCACGGGCGAAATAGCCCGGCTGAAGCGCCGCGCCATAGGGTGCGAGTAATTCCTCGCAGGCCTGCGCGCTTTGCGGCGCCACCACCACGCGCCAGCCCGGCGGCAGCGCGCACGCCTGCGGCCAGAGGCTTACCTGCTGTTGGTCATTTTCGAGCAGCCAGAAGCGGCCCTGCGGGTTATCGAAGGGATTGCTGAATTCCATACGTCACTCCTGTCGTTAAAAACGCGCCGGGGCATGAAGGCCGCCCCACAGCGCGGCCAGCCCGTCGGTGAGCCCGCCACGCCAGCAAAGCGCATCGTGTCCGCCGTCAACCTGACGCCAGAAAAGCGGCTGCTGTGTCTGTTGCAGTAAGGAAACCAGGCGCTGACTGGTCTGCAAAATAAGCGGCTCGTGAAGGCCCGCCTCAAGAAAAATGCGCAGCGGACGCGGGTCAAGCCGCCCTGCGGCGAGCGCGTCCACCAGCCAGCCGTCGCCGTTCGCGTCGCGTTTCGGCCACCAGAACGAACCGGACTGGCTTAGCACGCAGCCGAAACGCTGCGGCCAGTGGAGCCCCGCATAGAGCGCCGACAGCCCGCCGAAGCTCTGCCCGGCGACGACGGTAGTCTGCGGGTCTTCGCGCCATGCCGTTTTGGCGCGCGCCAGCGGCAGCAGTTCCTCCCACAGTGCCTCCCAGAAGGCGGCATTGCAGGGCAACTCTTCGCTTCGGTGCGCGGTATCAATCACATCCACCAGCAGATAAACGGCAGGCGGCAGCACGCCGCGCTCGGTCAGCCGCTGGAGCGCGGGCCAGACCGGCTGGCTGTTCGCCCAGAACTGACCGTCGAGCAAAATAGCGAGTGGGCGGGTCTCGGGGGCGTCATCGCCACCGGTGGTAAAAAGCCAGACGCGACGCTCGTTGCCGAGCCGGTCGCTGCGCCAGAGAAATTCCTCGGCGGGCGTATATGCCACCTCGCCCTCCTCCCAGCCCGGCTGCGCAGGCGCGCCCGGCAGATGCAGCGCGCTGACCGGATGCCCGCGACCGCCCCGCCAGTGGTGCGGGTTGAGCGGGTCGGGCCGCGCCTGCGGCAGAAGTTTGCGCCAGCCTTCGCGCAGCGCCTGGCGCGCGGGCGCGTCGCTGAAGGCTTCAGGGGCGAAATCATCGGTTTTTGTCGAGGGGATAAAACAGTAGCTGCCGCGCCAGCGTTCGCTGAGCGACACGCGCCAGTACCATGCATCGGTGCCCGGCAGGCGCGTCATAGACTGCGGCGCGGAGGGTTTGTGGTGATCGGTGATGCCGGTGAGGTAGATCCAGACCCGCTGCACATCAGAGGTGGTTTCATCGCCGGCGGGATCGCGCCACCAGAACGTGACGGCGCATTTCCCGTGCTGCGCGCCGGAAATCTCCGGCACGCCGTGCGCCTGTTTTTCCTGCCACCAGGCTTCACTTCCCGCTGCGTGCTCCGCCACCGTCTAACCCTCCGCTAATTTTGATAAATATCATGAATTTAAAGAACGCATGATAATTTGATGATAATATTATTGATAATTATTTGCATTTGCAATAGCGTAATGGCGCGCTGTGGGAAGCGCGTCTTTCACGTTAAAAACATTAACCGACCAGGCCACTGCGCATTGCCGTTCCGGGATGAGCGGTGTGTTGCGTCAGGCGAGCCGGGTCATTCCATGCTGCGCCCTGCCCCGTTGGGGAAGGACTTTCGGGCCGCAGTTGAAAACTGCAGGATACAAGATGAATAAAAAGCTCCCCCTCTCTCTGGCGATGCTGATAATCCCTGGGATGTATGGCGTTGCGTTGCCTGCCTGGGCGCAGGACAGCACCACCGCCGTGGATAGCAAGGCCGCGCAAACCGACGACACGATCGTGGTCACCGCCGCGCAGCAAAACCTTCAGGCGCCGGGTGTTTCTACCATTACCGCCGACGAAATTCGCAAAAACCCGCCCGCGCGCGACGTGTCGGAAATCATCCGCACCATGCCTGGCGTCAACCTGACCGGCAACTCCACCAGCGGCCAGCGCGGCAATAACCGCCAGATAGACATTCGCGGCATGGGCCCGGAAAACACGCTGATCCTGATAGACGGCAAACCGGTGAGCAGCCGCAACTCGGTGCGTCAGGGCTGGCGCGGCGAGCGCGACAGCCGCGGTGATACCGCCTGGGTGCCGCCGGAGATGATTGAGCGCATTGAAGTGCTACGCGGCCCTGCCGCGGCGCGCTACGGCAACGGCGCGGCGGGCGGCGTGGTGAATATCATCACCAAACGCAGCAGCAACGAGTGGCACGGCGCGTGGGACAGCTATTTCGACGTGCCGGAGCATAAAGCCGAAGGCGCCACCAAACGCACCAACTTCAGCCTGACCGGGCCACTTGGCGACAGCGTCAGCTTCCGCCTTTACGGCAATCTGGCGAAAACCCAGGCGGACGCGCAGGACATCAACGCCGGGCATGAGTCGCTGCGCACCGGCAACTACGCCGATACGCTGCCCGCCGGGCGCGAAGGAGTGGTGAATAAAGACATTAATGGCCAGGTCCGCTGGGAATTCGCCCCGATGCAGGCGCTGGAGTTTGAAGCGGGCTACAGCCGCCAGGGCAACCTCTACGCGGGCGACACCCAGAACACCAACAACGACAACAACTCCAGTGGCCTGGTGAAGAAATACTACGGCAAGGAGACCAACCGTCTTTACCGCCAGAACTACGCGGTCACCTGGACCGGCGGCTGGGATAACGGCGTCACCACCAACACTTACGCCCAGTATGAGCACACCCGCAACTCGCGTCTGGGCGAAGGCTTAACGGGCGGTCTGGAAGGGTTATTCAACAGCGAGAAGTTCTCCGATATCAACCTGAGCGACGTGCTGCTGCACAGCGAAGTGAGCATTCCGTTCGACTGGCTGGTGAATCAGAACCTGACCGTCGGCACCGAGTGGAATCAGCAGCGCCTGAAAGACGGCACCTCTACCGCCCAGGCGCTGACCGGCTCGACCAGCGGCGGCGCGATCCCGGGCGTCGACACCACGGGCCGCAGCCCGTACGCCAAAGCGGAAATCTTCTCGCTGTTCGCGGAAGACAACATGCAGCTGACCGACAGCACCACGCTAACCCCGTCGCTGCGCTTCGATCATCATAGTATCGTTGGCAACAACTGGAGCCCGGCGCTGAACCTCACCCAGGCGCTGACCGACACGCTGACCCTGAAAATGGGCATCGCCCGCGCCTATAAAGCGCCGAGCCTGTATCAGACCAACGACAACTACATCCTCTACAGCCGCGGCCAGGGCTGCTACGCCAGCGCCACCAACGTCGGCTGCTACCTGATGGGCAATGACGATCTCAAGGCCGAAACCAGCGTCAATAAAGAGATTGGCCTGGAGTACAAACAGGATGGCTATCAGGCGGGCCTGACGTGGTTCCGTAACGACTATCACGACAAAATCGAGGCGGGCTATTCACGCGTCACCGCTGTCAGCAACAAAACGGATCTCTACCAGTGGGAGAACGTGCCGAAAGCCGTGGTTGAAGGGCTGGAAGGCACGCTGAACCTGCCGGTGACCGACACCGTACAGTGGAGCAACAACCTGACCTGGATGTTACAGAGTAAGAACAAAACCACCGGCGATCGCCTGTCGATCATTCCGGAGTTTACGCTGAACTCGACGCTGAGCTGGCAGGTGCGCGACGATGTGTCGCTGCAAAGCACCTTCACCTGGTATGGTCGTCAGAAACCGAAAATGTATAACTACAAGGGCGAGCGCGTGACCGACAGCAGCACCAACGAAGTGAGCCCTTACAGCATCGTCGGCCTGAGCGGCACCTGGGATGTCACTAAAAACGTCAGCCTGACGGCGGGCGTCGATAATGTCCTCGACAAACGTCACTGGCGCGCCGGTAACGCCCAGACCACGGGTAACGCCAAAACCAACGCCTGGATGTACGGCGCCGGGGCGGAAACCTATAACGAATCGGGCCGCACCTGGTTCATGGGCATCAACACCCACTTCTGATGACCACGGCGGGAGGCGACTCCCGCCCGTTTTCTATGCAGACCACACTCACGCTATTACACATCGCCGGACACCACGTCTGGCGCGTCGATTTCTCCCCGCAGACCTTGCAGCCGGACGACCTGCTCTGGCTGCCGCACCACACGATGCTTGCCAACGCCGTCGTGCGGCGTCAGGCGGAACATCTGGCGGGCCGCGAGGCGGCCGTGGCGGCGTTGCGTGCCGCAGGCGCAAAGCCGTGCGTGCCCGGCATCGGCGCGCACCGCGAGCCATGCTGGCCCGCCGGGTTTACCGGCAGCATCACGCACACGGGCCAGCAGGCCTGGGCGACGGTTATCGCCACCCCCGGCAGTATCGGGATCGACGTTGAAACGCTGATGGACGCCCCAATGGCTGACGAGCTGGCGCCAGGCATTATCGACGCCCGGGAGCGCGCGCGGCTTGAACGCGCGCCCCTGCCCTTCGCCTGCGCCCTGACGCTCGCGTTTTCCGCGAAAGAGAGCCTCTTTAAAGCACTGTTTCCGAGAGTGCGCGACAGGTTCGGCTTTGACAGCGCGCACGTCGTTGCGCTGAGTGAAAACCGGCTGACGCTGCGCCTTGCCTGCGCGCTCGGCCCCTTCCCGCCGGGGCACTGTTTTACCCTGCACTGGCAGCAGGACGCGCAGCAGATCCTGACGCTCCTGCGCGTCGCTTAAGGCGCGCGAAAGTGGCTTAACGGCTGCTTCTGTACGCCATCGGCGGTGAAATTCTCCGGCGCAAGCCAGGCGCGGAGCGCCGCATCCGCCTGCGGCCATTCGCCGTCCAGCAGGGAAAACCACTCGGAATCGCGGTTGCGTCCCTTGCGCACCATCATCTGGCGCAGATGTCCCTCATATGTAAACCCGAGCCGTTCGGCGGCGCGGCGCGAGGCGGTGTTCATCGAATCGCATTTCCACTCCACCCGGCGAAAGCCGCGCGCGAAGGCGTCACGCATCAGAAGCCACAGCGCCTCGGTGCCGGTCACGCGGTTTTTCATGCGTGGCGACCAGGTGACGTGACCGATTTCCACCACGCCGTTGGTTTTATCGATACGCATAAAGCAGACCAGCCCCACCGCCTCGCCACGGGCGTTATCGATGACGGCAAACGGCACCAGCGACGGGTCCATCACTTTCTGCGTGATCCACTCGTGGCACTGCGCGACGGTAGCGGGACGATCGCTTGCAAGCCAGGTCCAGTCGCGATCGTCAGGCGCCTCCTGATACGCCGCGAACAGTGGCGCGGCATGGGCGTCTGCGTTAAGCGGCGCAAGCGTGCAGTAGCGGCCTTCTATCGTCACGCGCTCCGGCATGCGGGCGCCCTGCCAGTCTGGTAGCGGCGCGCCTACCTGCTGGTCGTAATGGTTGTAATGAGCCACGTCTTCTCCTCCCGGTGTGTTGTTAATAAAAAGTTATATCAGCCGCGCCGGGCGGAAGATAGCCATTGATTTACGGGGGAAAACGCGCGCACGAACTCAGTGTTATCCGAGCCGCTTAAGCGCAACTGAATGATTTTGCGTGACTATACTTGGAGCAACACCCTTTGACTGATAAGAGAGCTTCTCATGCCGCTCAAACCGTTTGCCGCATCCGAACCCTACACCCTGGGCGTTGAGCTGGAGCTCCAGGTCGTCAGCCCGCCCGGCTATAACTTAAGCCAGGAATCGTCAACGCTGATAAGCGCGCTGGAAAGCCGCGTGAACGCAGGTGAGGTGAAACACGACATTACCGAAAGCATGCTGGAAATCGCGACGGGCGTCTGTCGCGACATCAACCAGGCGGCGGCCGAGTTCGCGGCGTTGCAGCGTGAAATTCTGGCCTGCGCCCAGCAGCATCATTTAATTATCAGCGGCGGCGGCACGCACCCGTTCCAGAAGTGGCAGCGTCAGGAGGTGTGCGCCAGCGAGCGTTACGCTCGCACGCTGGAGCTGTTCGGCTATCTCATCAAACAGGCAACGGTGTTTGGTCAGCATGTGCATGTCGGCTGTCGCACCGGCGAGGAGGCCATTTACCTGATGCATGGCCTTTCCCGCTTCGTGCCGCATTTTGTTGCGCTCTCGGCGTCCTCGCCCTATATGCAGGGCTCGGATACCGGTTTCGCCTCCTCACGACTGAATATTTTCTCGGCCTTTCCGGACAATGGCCCTGCTCCCTTCGCCGCCGACTGGACGCAGTTTGAGAAAATGTACGCGCGCCTCGAAGGCACGCGCGTGGTGCAGTCGATAAAAGATCTCCATTGGGATATTCGTCCGAGTCCCGGTTTTGGCACGGTGGAGGTGCGCGTCATGGATACGCCGCTGACGCTTGAGCGCGCCATTAATATCGCCGGGTTTATTCAGGCGCTCTCCCACTGGCTGTTAGACGCGCGGCCCTATAAACATAAGGCTGAGGATTACCTGATTTACCGGTTTAATCGTTTCCAGGCCTGCCGCTACGGGCTCGACGGGATGCTCACGGATGTCTGTACCGGCGAACAGCGCACCATCGGCGAGGATATCCTGCGCCTGCTCGATACGCTGGAGCGCTACGCCCGCCCGCTGAACGCCGACAGCGCGCTGGAGGCCATTCACCGTTATGTGAAAAACAACGACAGCGATGTCCACCGCATCCGCGAATTTACCGCCGACGGCGGCTCGCTCTCCGAACTGGTGCGCCTGCATGGCGACATCTGGGCCGCCTGAGAACACCCAGGGCCCTTCTGGTTAGCGGTATTAATCAAAAAAAGGCGGCCACCTGCCCCTGAAAACCGGCGATGTATTGCCGGTTTTCACCTATTGCTGAAAAAATAATTCCCCCTTTATTATTCTGGATCATCAGAATAACTCTTTTTAGTTATTTTATTGCCTGAAGCGCAGCGCCAGCGATTAAAGCTCGTTATTTAAGTTACCGATAAAAAATATATCCATTTTTATCGCAATACAGGAATGACGCTTATGTCATGGATATATCGCATCTCTATGAAAACCAAATTAGCCATTGCGCTTTTGCCATTATTAATCGCGCTACTCTGGCTGGCAGGCGCTGGCATGCTGGCGCGCATTGATACCGAACGGCAGATGCGGAATGTCGAAGAAGTGACGCGCCTAGCGAAAAGCGCCGGCGATGTGGTGCATGAACTGCAAAAAGAACGCGGCCTGAGCGCTGGGTATCTCGGCAGCAAAGGCGCGCAGTTTAACAACGAGCTTACCGCGCAGCGCAGCCATACTGATGACGCGCTGAAGGCGTTCGACGCCGCCATGAACGGCACTGATGCCGGGAGCTTAAAAGGCAGCGTCGGCGAGGCGATCCGCGCCTTCCAGCAGCGCGTGTCGATGCTTGACGAGACGCGCCAGCAGATAACCGCGCTGTCTATTCCCGCCCCCCAGGGCGTGGCGTTTTACACCGATACTATCAGCACCGTACTTGAGCTGGTGGGCCGCAGCACGCACTTAAGCCATGCAGGCGTGATAGTGAACCAGATGGTGGTGTATTACAGCCTGATCAGCATGAAAGAACAGGCGGGCGTCGAACGCGCGCTGCTCTCCGGCATTTTCTTCGCCGACCATTTTAGCGACGGCCAGTTGCCGCGGCTCAGTGAAGTTGTCGGTAAACAGCAGGCGCTGCTTGCCGCCTCGCGCCAGCTTTCTGACGCAGATGGCGTGAAGCGCATTGATGAAACGCTCGCGCTTCCGTCGGCCACCCGCGCGCTGGCGCTGCGCCAGACCGCCTTTGAGCACGCCGCGAACGGCGGTTTCGGCGTCTCGCCGGGCAGCTGGTTTGAAGCGCAGACGCAGCGCATCGATACCCTGCGCACGCTGGAGAATGCCGCCTCTGCGCAGCTTCTGCGCACCGCAGGCGAACTCGCGAGCGACGCCCGCGCCGGGTGGCAGCGCTTCCTGGTCATTACCCTGCTGGCGCTTATCGTGGCGATGAGTTTCGCCGTAGTGGTCGCGCGCAGTATTCATCGTCAGCTGCACGCCACGTTAACCGCCATCGACGGTATGCAGGGCGACTTAACTCGTCGTCTGGACGTGCCGGGCAGTGACGAGCTCTCTGCCCTCAACCGCGCCTATAACCGCGCCATTGAGGATATCCAGCAGATCGTCGCGCAGATAAAATCCGGCGCCGTAGTGCTGCGCCACGCCAGCGCCGGGATCGCCGCAGGTAATCAGGATCTGGCGCAGCGCACCGATGAACAGGCGGCCTCGCTCGTGGAAACCGCCGCCAGTATGGAGCAGATAACCACCGTCATCACCCAGACCGCCGACAACGCCACCGAGGCGGAGCGCCTGACGCTGATGATGGAAGAAGAGATGCAGAGCGCGAGCACCGTGGCGCACGCGGCCCGCCAGAGCATGGCGGATATTCAGGCCTCCAGCGAGCAGATCTCACGGATTGTCGGCTCAATTGACGATATCTCTTTCCAGACCAACCTGCTGGCGCTCAACGCCGCCGTGGAAGCGGCGCGGGCGGGCGAACTGGGCCGCGGCTTTGCCGTGGTCGCCTCCGAAGTGCGCACGCTGTCGCAGCGCTGCGCCCGCGAGGCCGGACTGATTCGCGAACTGGTCGCCAATAATATGGCGAAAATCGGCGAAGGCGTGGAGCATGTGGACGCCTCGGGCCACGCGCTGGACGCGGCCGTCGCGAACACCGCCCGGATGCGCACGTTCATCAGCGATATCGCCCGCGCCGCGGCTGAGCAGTCGCTCGGCGTGTCGCAGGTGCATGAGGCGCTGAACCAGCTTGAACAGGTGACGCAGCAGAACGCCTCGCTGGTGTCCGAAGCCGCGACCGCCAGCCAGACGCTTGATAACCAGTCGGAGGCGATGTCGCTGCTGGTTAACCGGTTTGTGGTGGCGTAACGAATAACGCTGTCGCGTTATTACCACTACGAAATATAGGGGGGATTGCTGGCGAGTGCCTACCATTGCTTGCGTCGCCAGCGATATCCCTTTAGTATGCGTGCCACCTGGCAACAGGTTTAAGCCGCTACTCATAAGCGGCTTTTTTATTATTTACATTAAAGCTACACCATTGGGACTCGTCGCCTTTATGGCTACATTGATTATAACGTCCCGCCATTAATTAAAATGACTAACACAGCCTCTGAGCACTCCGGGAGAGTGAGAAAATGGAATATAGTTTTGGTGCGAAATATTTTCTTGTTTCGCTGTTAGTAGCCTTGGTCGCCGCTTTATTGATTTTATTTAAGGTTGCGATTTAATTATTTGCCTTATGGTCCCCCTCGTAAATACCGCCAGAAGGCATTATTGATATTTCCTTTACGCAGATTATCTGGCCGCAATAAAAAAGAGGCGTTGCGCCTCTTTTCATTTGTTATGACGCCGTCAGCGTCGTCTTTTCCGTTTCCGTATCGTAAGTGGCGTTAATCATTAGCTCCAGAGGCTCCGGCTGCCAGTAAAGCAGCCCGGCGATTTCAAACGGCAGCGTCGTGCCCGATGCCTTCTGGCGCTTCGGACGTACTACCAGCGACTGTGGGATCAAGCGCGGTTCGAAACGCAGCAGGGCGTTGCGGATAGCCTGTTCGACAATCGTCCAGCTGTGCGGCGTGGCGTATTTACCGGTCAGCGGCGCGAGGCCGTGATTTATCACCGAGCCCGCCACCGCAGGATGGCGGACCGGATCGATCAGCGCTTCAATATTGGTGTTGTTCAGCAGCACGTCAATATCCCGCAATACCAGCTGTCGGTAGCGCCGGGCGCTGATAAAGCTCGCCTCGGGCGCCTCCTGCCGCACTTTGGGCTCTTCATCGAGCAGCCTGTCCAGAAGCACTGGCGCGAACGGTTTTTTTCGCTCCATCGCCACACCTTAACAAAACCGGAGGGTCTGAAGCGCGGGCAGTGCATACTCGGCATTGTCGGTTATCAGCATCTTTCTGCCGCGTCCGAGCCAGAGCGAATCGGAAACGTGTTGCCAGTCGGTCAGACTGCCGAGTTTCGTTTCCTGCGTCGCGTCCGGCGTCAGCGGGTAACGGGCGGGGATATAACCCTGAAACTGCCCGCTTTCCAGCGTCACGCTGGCAGGCAGCCAGAGCAGATCCAGCAGGTCGACCGGGCGCCTGACCCTTAGCTCGCGCAGCGCCGCAAACGGCACCCAGCGATAGCCGCCCGCGCAGATAATCTCGCACACCGGCCCAAGCCGCCCGTCGCTGTCGGCTATCCAGCTAAACGACGCCACATCATCGCCTTCACCTGCCGTGAGCGGCGCCTGACCGAATGCCTGCTGGCGAAGGCTTTCAGCGCCCGCTTCATCGCCTGCCGCGTAACGCTGGTTCGCTTCATGCAGCAGCGCGACCCATTCCGGCATTTGCGCCTCCAGCCCGGCGGGCGCGATGTCACCGGCCAGCACGCGGGCGCGTAATATTTCACTCATCACCAGGCTTTTATACAGCTCGACGCGCTTCGTATATTCCGGATCGAGCTGTTTTAATGTTTCGAGCTGCGCCAGCGCCTTATTCCAGTCGCCTTCAATGCAATAAAACTTAAATAACAGTTCGCGCGCGGCGCTATTATCAGGCTGCGCTTTTACACGTGCCGTTGCCTCGGCTAAACGGGTTTCAAAAGAAGCTGTGTTAAGTAACTCTTTAAGCGTTATTTCCGCCATTTTGTCGTCCTTGTGGGTGTTATAAAAGACTGTCCAGGTCCGGTTGGTGGAATTCCCGAACCGTCAGGGCAGGAAGCCGTGCGTGTTCTTGTACCGCGAGGTATTCCGGCGCCACGATTTTCATGACGTCATAACGCGGCTCGTCAAATAAGCCGGGGTCCGCCTCCAGCCCGGACAGCGCCTCGCAGGCCTGTGCGATAAGCGCCGATGAGCCGAGGATGCACTCCGTCAGCGTTTTATCTTTTGTCTGCTCGCGAAGCTGCGTGAAATCCGATGGCGCATACTTCAGCCGCGTCCGCTGCGCCACCGGCGGATGCGCGGCTTCACGGCTCTGCTCGCCCCATGCCAGGAAGCGCTTATACTCTTTTTCCAGGCTTTTAAGGATGTCGTCGTCCATCGGATTGGCGGCGCGATCCCCGTTAAAAGACCGCCAGTCGACATAGCCTGCGCTGCGCGCCAGTAAGGCATCCACCTCCCGTACCGCCCAGTCGCTGGTATCGTTTGTCAACCAGGCGGCCTCTGTGCCTTTCGCCATCGCAACCTGCAACGCGAACCGGCCCGCCTGCAAGGCGAGGCCGTAGCGCAGTGGATAAGCCTGCCCCGGCGCCAGGCTCTCGCCGCCAGCAAGACAGACATAGTCTGTACCGAACAGCGTCATAACAGGCTGCGCGCCCCGTAAAGAAAAGCACAGCCCGTTCGCCATGTCGGCATCACCCGACCTCCTCAACTCGCCGCAATCAAGGTCGAGCCAGGCTTCATCATGGTGTTCGTTAAGCGCTATCTCTGCGCCGTTTTCAGGCCAGATAAACCGAATGCGCATAGTGCTTACCCAATCAGCACATTGCCGGAACCGCTGGAAATCGCGGCGCCGCACCCTGTTGAGTCGCCGAGGCGGGCCGCCGGGTTGCCATTAATAAACACCGAACCCGAGCCGGACGAGACGGCTGACGACCCGTGCAGGGAACAGCTTGCACTACTCGCGCCCTGCATGGCCGCCGGCGCGCCATTGATAAATACATTTCCGGATCCATTGGAAACGGAACCGCCGTGACTGATGGCATCTCCTGCCCTTGCTGCGTTTTGCATACTTTCTCCTTAGCGAAGGTAACGCTGACGGCCTGCCCGCCAGCATGAAGTCCACCGGCGTCCTTATCAGGGCGGCGACGTTTGCGTGTCTGTCGGCGTCTCGGTCGGCGTCTCGGTCGGCGTATCCGTTGGCGTATCGGTCGGCGTATCCGTTGGCGTATCGGTCGGCGTATCCGTCGGCGTGTCGGTCGGCGTGTCCGTCGGCGTATCCGTTGGCGTATCCGTTGGCGTATCGGTCGGCGTATCCGTCGGCGTGTCCGTCGGCGTATCGGTCGGCGTGTCGGTCGGCGTATCGGTCGGCGTATCGGTCGGCGTATCGGTCGGCGTATCCGTCGGCGTGTCGGTCGGCGTATCTGTCGGCGTATCCGTCGGCGTGTCGGTCGGCGTATCTGTCGGCGTGTCGGTCGGCGTATCTGTCGGCGTGTCGGTCGGCGTATCCGTTGGCGTATTGGTCGGCGTGTCGGTCGGCGTATCCGTTGGCGTGTCGGTCGGCGTATCCGTTGGCGTATCCGTCGGAGTCGGTACTGGAATGGGGATTGGGATTGGGATTGGGATCGGCAGCACCGGTAGCGGCAGCGGTAAGACCATGATGCCCATTAACGGCATAAGACCCGCCAGGCTTGCCAGTGCACCCATACCCCCGCCGCCGCCATTACCGCTGGAGCAGCCGCAGTCGCCAGGGTTAATTTGTACCTGGCCACCCTGGATCACTACTTTACTGCTGCCGATAATTTTGATGGTGTCTGCGGTAAGCGTCAGCACACCGCCAGCACTTAACGACATCGCTCCGCCCGCCGCGACGGTGGCGGCACCGCCTGCCGCCACCTGCCACGCGCCGCCAACCGAAGTGCCGCTATACCCGCCGACGTTCGTTAAATCTGCCCCGCCGACATTTAACGAGTTTGCGCCACCGATGTGATGCGCCTGCGCACCGCCCACCATTACCTCGCGCGTTAACCCGACCTGCATGAAAGCGCCGAGGCCAATCAGTTTGCTGCAGGTGCCGAGAATTTTTTTAACGTAATTCGCGCCGACGAACACATCACGGTTCAGGCCGACGGAGAGTTTTGAATTCTCGCCGATCGTCTGGGTTTCATTTTTTTTCGTCAGGCGATCCATATTCCGCTCAGCCTGTTCCCAGTACTGTTCAAGGCCGGGTTTATCCTCAAAGCGGATGCCGTTGAAATTGGTGCGCCCGCCGCCAATGGTACGGCTGACCAGCCCGCTTTGCGTCGCGTTACCAGGTAGATCCCAGGGCGGCATGGTGATGTTGTTATAAAGACTGCCGATGATGAGCGGCCGGTCAGGGTCGCCATTAATAAAATCGACAATCACTTCATGCCCGATGCGGGGAATATAAATACCGCCAAAGTTATTTCCCGCCCACGCCTGGCTGACGCGCAGCCAGCAGGAGTCCGACTCACGGTTTTTACCGTAGCGATCCCAGACGAAGCGAACTTTCACCCGGCCATATTTATCCGTCCAGACCTCTTCGCCCGGCGGGCCGACGACGATGGCGGTTTGCGGCCCACGCGTGCGGGGCCGCGGTGTTTGCAGTGGATGACGATAGATTTTGCTGGTTGGCTGTACGAGGAAGCGACAATGCCAGCGATAATCTTCATAGCCGCTGACCTGCGCGTTATCCTCCACCTCCAGATGACTTGAGATAACAAGATATTCCCGGTTCGCTTTATCGACCGGGTAGCCGCTTAAAACAAAATTACAGCCGCAGACCACATCTCTGATCTCGCCTTCGCCCACCGCGCGCGACCCGAGCGCGCCGCGCTCTTCCATCCGCACGCGCGCCAGTTGCTCACCAATGCCCGGCTGCACGTAGTCGCCGGGCCAGTGATACATTTCCATCTGGTTAAAACTGGTATTGCGCGGCTTGCTGTCAAGCGCCAGGATATCCGCGCGCGACTTCGTAAAATCATAATCGTTGGTGACCCAGCGCCCGGTGGTAATCGTTTCCTGGGCGGTAAACTGCGAAATATACTCTTCACCCGCTTTCGGCGTTTCGGGTAAATAATGCAGAACATGATATGCCGCGCTGTCAACGCGCTTATGCGCGCCCACATGGTCGACCAGAATTAACTTATGCTTTTCGTCCTTATGCTCAAAAAACCAGTAAATCCCCCACTCTTCCATTAAGCGCTCAATAAAGCTGAAATCCGTCTCGCCATACTGGACCTGAAAATCGAGGGACGGATACGTGCCGGTCAACCGTTTTTCCGCAGGAAAAGGGTAATCCGCCAGCACCTCGTCAATAATTTCCACAACATTTTTATTCTGGAATATTTTGAAATCGGACGTGAGTGTCGCCAGATAAAGCCAGGGGCGAATTTCTATTTCAAACATCGCCTGATTCGCATCACGTCCGGTATAGCGGGCGCGCTCGACGAGGCCTGAAATTTCACGACGGCCGCGGCCAATCCCCTGCTGCTCGTCCAGTCCGTTGCCGTCAAGCTCCATCGTCACCGTCATTTCTTTACCGACCAGCGCCTTATAATCGATATTTGACGCCGCCTGCCAGGGAATGGCGGGGTTCGCAGGTGTTTTCGCGGTGATGGTGTAGGTATATAACGTCGAAAGCGCTTCCTCTCCGGATAATTTAGAAAGAACCAAAGCAGGTTCGCCGGAAAGATAAGGCATGGCCGAACTGCTTAAATGCGTTGTACGCGACATAGTGGCACCTGATATTGACTGTATAACGCAACGGCTATTTCGCCGTTGCAACCCTGTTATGTGTTATTGCTATCCGCTGCGAGTCGATATATTTACCGTGTCTGCTTTGTCTCCAGATCCAGATAGTATTTTCCTGATTAATACATGCCGGCCATTCCCGCCACGGCATGGTCTCTACGCCAGCCTCAGGCCCGAGGCGATAATCCGCCGCGCAGTTTTCCATCAGCAGCGCCGGGGCGCGTTGCCCGAACCGCCACGGCGGGTTCACCCACCAGCGCACCCAGCCAGGCGCCAGCGACAACCGCAACGCCTGCATCCACTGGCGCACCGCCGCACGCTCCCCGATGCGCTGTTGCTTGCCGGCCAGCAGGCACAGGATCCGCATCTGCCAGAAGGCAAGGCTCTGCACGGGGCGCGCGTGTTGCAGCAGCGCCGGTCGATTAAGACGACAGCAGAGCGCTTCCAGGGTAGCGTCGCCCTGACGATTTGTGCCGGGCAAAAATGCGCCCAGATACAGCCGCTGCCGGAACGCCAGCGCAAAGCACCACGGGTAGTCGTGAACGCCGGGCGCGCCTGAAAGCGGCATCAGCGCGGGCACCACCTGCGTTGCCAGCAGTGATACCAGCTCGCGCTGCGTTCTCGTGCGGCGGCATCGTTCATCGAGCCTGATGAGGCGAACGGGACGTCTCATCATTGCCACCTCCCTTGTGCCAGGCTGCGGGCGGGCACGTGAAGCGCTTTAAGAGATCGGGCACGAAGCGCCCTGCCCAGTTCAGGCCCGTCACTTCGAAATCGACACGGCGCTTATTAAGAAAAAAGGTCAGGATCGTTTTCCCGTCGGCCGTCTGGCGGACCTCGCTTGCTTTATCCACCCAGCGCAGCAGCGACCACGGGCCTTCCAGCGAGAGCTCCGATGCCGCCTCCTTTTGCGCAGGGCGAGCTGAAAGGAGTATCTGATTCGCCGAGCCCCCGCCGGGCCAGTGGAAAAACAGCGGCGTCACCGGACCGTGAGAGTATTCGCTCGCCGCCTCGTTAAACCGCATTTGCAGACGAGTGATGGAAGGGTCCATGTACACCACGGCTACCGAGAGATCGAGCGCGACTTTTCTGCCGTTTTCGCCCTGGAATAAGGCGCTGCGAATAGCCGCACCCTGCTCAAATAAGTCGAGACCTTCGCCCTGCGCGCGCCCTTTGTAACGCCACGGGCTCGCCGTGCTGTCTACGCTGTCGGCCAGATGCGCCTGAAAATAGGTGTCCAGCGCGCCGCCTGCGCCAAAGAAACGTTCGAACTGGTTGAGGCTGACCTCCTGCTCGCTTTCGCTCAGCGGATAGTGTCCCTCAATGCCGCTGCGGCAGAGTTCACCAGGCCCGGTCTCGATAGCGGCCTGCTGCTGGTTCGTCATCTCCCCTTCCACTTTTTGAAACGAGTTATTCAGCAGCGGCGCGATAACGTTTTTCAGCGGCGCGGGCCAGGTATCCGATTCCACCGCCAGACGCCTCGCGGCATCCGACAGCGCGGGCGGATCGCCGTTTTGCAAGGCGTTGTCATACATCACGAAGAGCGTGTATTGATCGTTAAGCAGGCCGATGATCCGGTTAAATGCCGAGCCCGGCATGGCGCTGACGGTGCCTGTTTTGGCGTCCGGCAGCGGGCTGCCGCTGTAAAACTCCCGCAGCGCGGCGAAACGGTTATCGACCCGCTCCTGCAACAGGCGCCGCTCCTGAAAAGCCAGCGTGGCGTTCGCCCTTTTTGCATCGCTCAGCAGCGCGCTGCGGTTGGTGAGATTGAGCGTTGCGGCGAGATCCGGCCCATTCGCGGTGAGCGTGGTGTGCTTTACCGCCTCACGCACGAGGCTTACCAGCGGCGAATTGGCCGCCACCAGCGTACGCAGCATAAAGATGTTCGCCGTCATGCCCGCCGTTTGCGGCGTATCGACAGGCAGGAGCTTTACCCCGGATAACAGTCGCTCCCAGTAACCGGCATATTCATCCAGATAACGCCCCAGCACGTCATTTCTCAGTATCAGCGGGTTAATCGTGCTGCCATTGTCATTACCCATGACCCAGCGGTCTTCCTGAAACGCGCCGGTTAGCAGCAGCGACAGTTTTTTTTTAACCACCTGGTGATACCCCGCCTGCGTGTAAAGCCCCGGGATGCCGCTTGCCAGCAGCGTGGGGTCATCAAGCGTAAAGACGTGAGCCGAGGCATCGCCTGCCAACTGGTCGAGCGTAAGGTTTGGCGGCGCATCGTCCTCCAGTCGCGCGCGTAAGCGGCTCCAGAGTCTTGTGGTCAACGTGGTTTGTGCGAGCCGCTTACGCGCGTCCCTGACGAGCTCTTCATCCCGTGGCTGGCCGAAACGCCGCCATTCCGGTTGTGAGAACAGCGCGTTCAGATGCCCCGTGAAAATCTCTTTTTCTTCAAATGCAGTGATTTTCCCGTTTTCACTCCAGGCGTGCGTAATGCTGTCAACGAGATAGTCGAGATCGAAGCGCTCCTGCCCGGTCAGCATCAGGTAACGCTTCAGGGCGTCGTAAAGTTGCGCCGGATTGTCTTCCTGAAGTGCGCGCTGTAGCGTCTCGGTCGCCTCGCGTTCAATCATCGGGAACAGCAGACGCTGCAGGAAATAGTGATAGAGCGTGTCAGCCTGCTGCGACACCGCGCTTGCGGTATAAAGGCCGTAGCGCCAGTCGGCCCCGGGCGCGTCAATCATAAGGCCCGGATAGGCCGCGAGATCGCGGGACGAATTAAGCAGCGCCGGCAATAGCGGCAGGTCGCGCGTTCTGACCCAGGCGTTAACGTCGCGCTGTAACCGCTCGGCATGCTGCCCGATAACCGTCAGATAGTCGCTGTTTAGCGCATAACTCGTCAGAAACCCTCTGATGAGAATCACGCACAGCGTGATGCAGGCGAGGTGACCCAGCAGATTCTGGAAGCGATATTTCGACTGCGCGCGCAGGTTATAGCGCACCAGCCCGGCGTCCCTGATGATGATGTCCGCAAACAGCCGCCGTAAAAAGTAGCGTTTGCCCCAGACCACGTCAGCGCCGGGGCGATCTTCTTCCGGCGTCGGCTCAGGCAGACAAGCGCAAGAGCCGAGCTCAGCGCGTGCGACATAGTTGCGCCATTTCTGCACCAGCGTCGTGCTGTTGCGAAGCGTTACGTTCTCCGGCTGGCAACTACTGGTGAAATAGACGCCGCGCAGCGTGCTGTAAAACTGCGTTTCGTCATAGCGTGAGGCGAAGAAAATGGGCCTGACCAGCTCGGCAACGCCCTGCGCCAGTAATCGGAAATCCTGCGGAACGGCGTACATTTTTTTCCTGTCCGCTACGGCGTATTCCTCCTGATGGCGGATGCTCACCGCGTTACGTAACCGGTTTTCCAGCAGCCGCAGCTCCTGCTCAATGTCGCCGCCCGGTGTGGATTTGCCTTTGCGGATGTCGCCCCAGGGAAACGTTACGCCCCAGACCTGTTCGCGCTCCTGGGCAGTTAAATGACGAAACCAGGCGTCGAAACCGGTCAGTTCATCTATCTTCGTGACCAGCAGATAAACAGGGAAACGCGCCCCGAGCGTTGCTCGTAAGTCATCAAGACGAGCGCGCAGCGTGGCGGCAAGCGCCAGCCGCTGCGTCTGGGAAAGGCTAAGGATATCGCTTGCGGAAAACGTAATAAGCGCGCCATTAATGCCGGTCGCCGGACGGTATTTGTGAATCGCCTGCAGTAATCCCTGCCACTCCTGACGGTTATCTTCCGCCGCGGTGACATATTTGCCTGACGTATCGATAAAAATGGCGTCATTAGCGAAAAAGCATTCGCAACTGGCAGTCGGCGGATTTTCGCGGGCGACGCGGCTTAGCTGTTCGGGTAGCGGAAACTCCTGCCCAGAGGAGAGGATCAGCGAGGTTTTCCCGGCGCTCGCCGGGCCAAGCACCAGGTAACAGGGCTGGGCGTCACGCAGATGGCGCCCGACAAAAAAGCGGCGCCAGCCATACTTCTGCTGGTAGATCCGCTGGCTGTATTTCTGGGCGTCCCGGATGATGCGTGCAACGTCTGAGATCCCAGGCACATGCACGGACGCTTTTCTGCGAAACCGGATTTTTTCAATCCACGTCGGGTTATTCAGAACGAAAAGCAAAAACCGCCAGGCCGCGTACAGCAGCACGAGCGCGAGAATGATCGCGATAGCCGTCAGGCGGATCGCCGCGCTTTGTAGCGGATAACGCTCCCCGATAAGGAAAAAAGGTCCGGCAACCCAGATCAAGGCGCAGCCGGTTAACGCGCCGGGCAGGCATAAGGGAATGCCATACCAGAAGGCGACAAACCATAACAGCGCGAGCACGATAAACAGGAGCCGCGAGCCCATCGCCGCAAACGGACGCGCCTCGCCAAAACCGACAAACGGTCCGAGATAACCTATCGCGCAGGCCACCAGCACAAAACAGGCGGCCATCAGAAGGAATGTTAAAGACCGACCGGAAAATAACCGATTCAAAAAAGCCATTGTCGTTCTCGTTAATAAGTCACAAAAATTTCAACGCGTCGGTTTTGCGAACGTCCCTGCGCATCGTTATTACTGGCAACCGGCTGCGTATCGCCAGCGCCCTTTAGCGAAATCTTTTCAGGCGCGATCCCTTGCGCCACGAAGTACGTCGCCACATCCGCCGCCCGCTTTTCTGAAAGCGCCTGGTTATTCGCAAACGCGCCGCTGCGTACGGGGGTGGAATCGGTATGGCCAACAATCACGACCGTGCCGTTGACCCGTCGCACTTCTGTCGCGACGCGACGGATAATGTCCACCCGCTCCGGCCTGACGCTGGCAGACCCGACGGAAAACATGACGTCGCCATGAAAGACAACCCGGCTTTCCCGCTGCGACTCGTCCACACTCACCCAGTTGCGCGCAATTTCCTCTTTAAGCAAGACCGCCAGCCGCAGGCGCGCAGGCGGCCGCGGTTCGGTGATTTGAAAATGCTGCATCGCGAGAAGCTGCTGCCTGAAAAGCTCCTGCGGCACCGAGAGAAAGTATTTGCAGCCCAGAAACAGCGCGGCGGCCAGCAGAGCGCAAATCGCCAGAGAGACCCGCACTGGAATAAAGAGAAAACGCCGGCGCTTCGCATGGCTGTCGCAATAGGCGTGCGGAGAAAGCGCCGGCGGCAGCGTCTCGCGTGCGCTTTGAATCAGCGTTAGCAGCCGCTGGCGAATGCGCGTCAGCTGCCTTTCGCCATCCTCAACGATGCTGTAACGCCCTTCAAACCCGAGCCCGAGGATATGCAGCATGATTTCGAGCACATCCGGAAATTCATGTGGGCTGACAGAGAGCCGCCCCACCAGCAGGAAAAACTTGTTCCCACCATCGTTGTCGCCTTCAAAATGGTTGAGCAGGTTGCTTTGCGACCAGCCAGCCTGAATCCCCCATGCCGTGGCATGCGCCGCTTCATCCAGCGCGGTACACAGGCAATAGCGCACGATGGCCATTTTTTTCCACGGAATATCCGCTTCGTCACAGACAACGCCAAAGAGGGTTATTTCGTTTTTCAATACCTCTTTTAGCAACGCCACTTCACGCGTCGCCTCAATCTGTTCGGGCATTTCACTGAGCGCGCGTAACAGCGGTTGGGCCGCTTCCAGCAACGGTATTTCCGCGCCCCGCACCTTCGCGACGCGTTGCTGAATACTTTCGCCTTTCAGATGCGCGTCATAGTGCAGCGGCGGTGCGGTTTCCGGCTCGCCGCTAAAAGGATCGGTGAACGCGCCTGTCGATCCCAACAGGCTGCCCTGCTCATCCATCAAAAATTTACCTAATGCCTGAAGGCTCGGTTCGTCATCTCCTGGCGCGACGTTTTGATTATTGATGCCGGGCGTTAACGCATCGATTGTGCTCATCAGTCCCTGATTCCCCACAGTTCCATTTTGAGCCCCGGAAATTCACCGGCTACATGCATGGCCAGCGCGCCGGAAACCGCAATGGCGTCCCAGAACGCGCCGCTTTTCAGCAATTCGAAATAGACATGACCCGCGTTATACGGGATCTGCCGCGGCGGCACCGGAAGCGCCATCAGCTCAAGGCCCGGCAGGTGCGAGCGCACCAGTTCATGCAGCTGTTGAGGGGCACTGATTTTTGCCTGCGCCGAGAAGTGTTGTTGTAAAACATCCGCCGGCAATTGCGCATTCACCGCCAGCACCAGATTTGAGAATGAACGCAGTTCGCCCGGCAGCACCGCCGCGCTCCATACGCCATTCCCTTTGGCATGCAGAGGGATAATTTGTCCGGCGCGAATGAGGATCTGGTTCAGCAGTTCATGAACATCGTCGACCAGCGGCCGCAGGCTGGGATAGAGCCGCGCATGGTCATAACCCGGCGCGGGGCGCGGCCGACGCGTTTTGGTGCGAATAAACGTAGAGAGTTCGCCCGCGAATTTCGCCAGCTCCTGATATACCAGGATCGGAGGGAGTTCCGGTACGTGTCGCAGATGGTCAAGCACAGGTTCATATTTGTTGAAAATTTGCAGCAACAGATAGTCGACGATTTCAGCGCTGGCGCTGGCTTTACCGTCGCTGTTCGAGAGCCTGCTCGCCAGCATTTCCGCACGTAATTTAACGAGCCCGTTAAGGTGAGTTATCCATTCGTTCAGTAACGGGTTTGCTGAACAGCATGTGACCGGAGGAATATAATCTTCCTGATGTAATAAGACGCTGCCGTCAGGCTGAATCGCGCGAATACGGGCCAGCGGCAGGCCAATCCAGGACTCGGTCATTTCGCTTTCAGGCACCAGCATCAGGCGTAACCGCCCCAGCTGGACGGGTTTTGGTCCCTGGCGAATGGCGTTAGCGTCAGGCAGCGCGGTTTCAAACGCGCAAAAACGCGCCAGCGAACTGGCGTCATGCTCGTCAAAAATGGTCTCATCGCTGTTTTCAAGACGTAACGGCACGGCCAGAAACAGCAATTTACCTAAGTGTTCCGGGCGGATGGTCAAAGGCTCAGGAGGCGTCACATGCTCCGGGATATCGAAAGGCGTGCCGTCCGGGAATACGCCGCTGCTGGAATGCAGAACCAGCTTGCCATAGGCGAGCGCTTCCTTATCAATCGTGTAATGCGAAAAACCCCAGAAAAAGGGCGTCGTCGTGGCGGCACGCTTGTGCGCGTAATACTCCAGATAACGCTCCTGCTGCTGAAAAAGTTGCGGGCGTAAAAACAGGCCTTCACTCCAGATGACTTTATTCGTTCTCACGATCCAATCCATTGATAGTTATTTGTAATTTATCGAAAGCAATATCTACGCGTTGCGGCGCCGGGTCGGGTTTCCAGGGCCAGAATTTCTGATACCAGGCAGGTGACGACGTCTCAGGAATGCGCAAGGCTTCACTCCATCGCGCTTTTTCAATATCCCGATAGGCCGCCACAATACCGAGAGCATGCGTCGTATTATCCGCCTGCACCGTAACGCGCCGTTTTTCATTGGGCCGCAAAATACCCTCATAAACTTTTTGCATCTGCGCTTGTAATTCTGGATCGGGCGTCTGCATCAGCGTCAGATAACCGGCATCCAGAAACGCTTCATCCGTATTTAACTTATAAATAGTGACCTTCAGCGGACTCGCAATACCTCGCGCATTGGGATTCACCTTCGCGCCGGCGCTTAAATTCAGCACCCATTGATTAGCGTTCGCTTCTGGCGGCACAGAATGACAGGCGGTCACCAGACACATTATCAGCATCAGGATAAATGTCTGCGCAGCTGCTTTACCTGTACGGGAAACAGCGCCTCTTAACCAGGCAATTAAACCAGTTGTCATTCGAAATAACTCATTAATTCAGGCAATTTCACTTTCCAGCCATGCTTTATTACGTAATGAATACTGTTCGGTAAAAACTTGCCGTCATATAACGGCAAGTTTTCTTTCACCCTCTGGCTAATTAGCCGTGCAGGTTTGCTTTAACGTCATAGCTTGCTGAAATAACGCCCGCTTTCTGACCTTCCGCATTCTGCATGACGTAATCTTCCGTCATCTTCGTGAAGGCGAAACGTACCGATTCACGCGGACGCGTTTCATCTTCCAGCGAACCCATAACATCCACGCCGGTAATGATGACGTCGGTAAATTTAATCAGCAGATATTCCAGCGGATCGCCGCCTGCTTTACGAATAACAAACTGAATGTTTTTAATATGTTTACCGGTCAGACAGTAGCTCACGAGGTTCGGCGTCGCTTTATCCACATAGTGCTCAAAGCAGAAGTCGGCTACGGTCGCTTTACCGGAGCCACCGCCTGAGCCGCTATGCATGTTAGAGTGCTGAGCGACACTCCAGTGCCATGCCAGAACCTGAATTTCATTTTTATGAGTGGCATCTAATGATTCCCCTTCGATGCCATCAATTTTAATAAACATATCCTGTGCCATATCATTCCTCTTGAGCACGGTTATCTACACATGGCGAATAACGCCACCTTAAAAACAGACAATGGTCTCCCATAACAAGAAGTCACTGCCTGTTTTCTTTTTTTGTAATATTACGTATTACAAAATTTTGCTAAGCCTTTATTGTCCAGAAAAATAAGATCAGGCTACGTGTTTCAAAGAAGGGAGTTTTGCGACCATACGCAATGAAACCGTCAAGCCCTCAAGCTGGAAATGGGGACGTAAAAAGAATTTCGCCTGGTAATAGCCCGGATTCCCTTCAACATCTTCTACAATCACTTCAGCTGCGGCGAGCGGTCGACGCGATTTGGTTTCAATCGATGAGTTAGACGGATCGGCATCGACATAATTCATGATCCAGTCATTTAACCAGCGCTGCATATCATCGCGTTCTTTGAATGTCCCAATTTTATCGCGAACGATACATTTGAGATAATGCGCAAAACGAGAGCAGGCAAACATATAAGGCAGGCGTGCGGATAAATTCGCATTCGCCGTGGCGTCGGGATCATAATATTCGGCAGGTTTCTGCAATGACTGCGCGCCAATAAACGCAGCGTAATCCGTATTTTTACGGTGCACCAGCGGAATGAAGCCATTTTTTGCGAGCTCGGCTTCACGGCGGTCTGAAATAGCAATTTCGGTCGGACATTTCATATCAATGCCGCCATCATCCGTCGGGAAGGTGTGGCACGGCAGTCCTTCTACCACACCGCCGCTTTCAACACCGCGAATCAGGGTACACCAGCCATACTCTTTGAATGAACGGTTAATATTCACTGCCATGGCATAGGCGGCATTCGACCAGACATATTTGGAATGATCGGCGCCATCGGTGGTTTCTTCAAAATGAAACTCATCGACAGGGTTGGTCCGGATGCCGTAAGGCAGGCGCGCCAAAAAGCGCGGCATCGCAAGGCCGATATAGCGAGAATCTTCCGCCAGTCGCAGCGAATTCCAGGCCGCATACTCAAGATTTTGCGTAAAAATCTTGGTGAGGTCGCGTGGGTTCGAAAGCTCCTGCCACGATTCCATTTGCAGAACAGACGGAGAAGCGCCCGTAATAAACGGCACATGGGCAGACGCCGCCACCTTAGCGATAGAGGCCAGCAAATCGACATCCGGCGCGGTATGATCAAAATAATAATCTGCGACCAGACATCCGTAAGGCTCACCGCCCAGTTGCCCGTACTCTTCTTCGTAGATCTTTTTAAACAGAGGGCTCTGATCCCACGCGACGCCTTTATAACGCTTCATGGTACGCCGCAAGTCGCCCTTAGAAATATCAAGGAACCGGAGCTTTAACTTTTCGTCCGTTTCGGTATTCGTCACCAGGTAATGCAAACCACGCCAGGCGCTTTCAAGCGACTGGAACTCTGCATGGTGTAAAACGAGGTTAATTTGCTCAGAGAGCTTCCGGTCAATTTCCGCAATGATAGATGCAATGCACTTATAAGCATCATCGGATAGCGTGACTGCATTGACGAGCGCCTGTTCCGCCAGCGTTTTCACAGCCCCTTCGACCGCAGCACGTGTCTGATCTGAACGCGGTTTAAATTCCTTTGCCAGAAGCACGTTGAAATCATCGACTTCAACGGTTTGTGCCTGAGCATGATGCGATTGTTGTATCTTGGACGTGGACATATTCCGTTATCTCCGCTTACTCTTCTTGCGCGATTTCAGTTGATGCTTGTTGTGGCTTCGGTGTGGATGCCAATGTTTTCATCAGCGCTTTATCGTTAAGTAATTTCATGACGAGCTCTTCAGCTCCCGCTTTACCATCCATATACGTCTGCAGCGTGGCTAACTGTGTACGCGCCTCCAGTAGCTGCGCCAGCGGCTCTACTTTCTTCGCTATTGCATCCGGCGAGAAGTCATCCATACTTTCAAAAGAAATATCAACCATCAGTTGTCCTTCCCCTGAAAGCGTATTTGGGACGCAAATAGCGACCCGCGGCTTCATTGCTTTCATACGCTCATCGAAATTGTCGATATCAATATCGAGGAACTTCCTGTCAGCAACAGCAGGTAAAGGTTCAAGAGGCTTACCGGATAAGTCAGCCAGTACGCCCATAACAAAAGGCAACTCAATTTTTTTCTCACTGCCATAAATTTCCACGTCGTACTCGATCTGTACGCGCGGCGCCCGGTTTCTTGCAATAAACTTTTGAGAGCTACTTTTACTTACCATATGTACCTTCATCCCTATCCGGTGAACAGTAATAACAACATCCCAGCATTTACACACAGTATTTCTGCACTTACAGCCGTGGAGTAAATGCTGTTATTTATAGACTAAATCTATATTTGCGATTGTGCTTATCTCGCCTGAGGTCACAGTATGGTCACCTGTCGCATAATAGGCCGCAATGTAATAGTGCGTAATATCTTCGCCAGTCGCAGGGATAACATAAGATTGCGCACTACCATCATCATTAATTATCATCTGTGTGCCGTCTGTTTTACGCAAACGTACCTGAACATTCTCGCTATAACCACTTCCTGCATCATTGATAAGATTGCCGGTGTTGTTATCAGAATAACCACTATCATTCACAAAGCTTAACATTACCGTTTTATCAACCGGGCAGTGCTTAAGCGTAATCGAAAACTGCTGACTCCCAGCCTCATTCCCCGCTTTTTGTAAAACGTTAGTTGAGAGCGTGGGCAGCGTAATGGTCTCTGATGATGACGCATTGTTAATGCTCACATCACATGTCTCTTCCATATATTTACCTTTGAAAGAAACCGTGATCCTACAATCATCGGTATTAACGCATCGTTCCGCAAAGCATAACCCTGTATAACAGAGAGCAAACATCGCCAACATTATGCGTGATATCAAACATCTTATTCTGTATGACATTATTGCGGGATACATGTCACCTCCATCTGCACGATTTGCCCATCGGGTAAATCATGTAAAGACTGCTTAGCGTTACTCGTCTTCACCAGGCATCTGTTTTTGTTTTCATTCCACACGGTATAAAGGCGATGCGTTTCTGGATCCCATCCACGCACAAACGCCATGCCGCCCTGACCGATAATGCTTTGAGGCACATTTTTATCGTCGACGATTTGTGCGCCAATGGGTAAAAACTGCCCGGCGATATCTTTCACGATAAGGATCATCGGACGCCCTACCAGAGTTTTCATATCAACAACAATCGCCGAACCCATACGCGGCACCACGGTTTTTTGGTTTTCCAGCACATCAACGGTATCTGGCAATCCTTTGTAATCGACAGAGACAATATTCTCCTGATAGGGCGTCAGGGATGGAACAATTGCATAGCCTGCACTATCTATTTTTGCACCATGTCCGTTATAGACTCGTGCGCCTTCGGCTCCCGGCACGCCAATAATCGCAAACGGATAATCGCCAATAGATGGTCCCGCAGTGATCCCGCCTTTATGAGCGACAAGGCTTCCATTTGCCGTAGCTGATATCTGCCGCGCTGAGCGATTACTCATGGAGGCCGTCGCCGAGAACTGACCTGCCGGAGAGTCATAGCTCATATTCCCGCGAAGTTGCTCTTCACTGGGCATATCGTCATTTTTACTTACAGTAGTACCGATTCCGTAATTAATTTCATTTTGTGCCCCCTGACTGCCTGTCGCATTTAGCTGCCACAAGGAATCTCCGGAATCGCTGTGCGTCATGGTGGAGTACAGTGAGTTAAAGAGCGGTTTCTCGTTCGTTCCTCGCCCTAAAGGAACATTAATCGTCACCATATAGGTGTCGTCATAATTATCATCTTCGTCTCGTGTTCTCATGGCGCTTAAAGTCCATGAGAAATAACGCTGGGTCTGCGTCCATGAAATAGAATATTGCTTAGAGGCCGCTTTGTTGTCCCAGTAACGGTAAATGCTGGCGCTGAGATTGATAAAGCTTCCAGCCCAAAGAGACTGCGAAATATTCGCTGTCAGACGTTGCCGGGTACGATAATCGCTCGCGTTATAATTTTCATCATCTCCATAGCGCGCAATACTGGCTTCCCTAAAGCTATAAAAACCTTTAGATGAATAACGATAGGCAGCCAGTGTGAGGTTAGTATCAGTAGGGCTAACATATTTTGTCAAACCTATTTTGAAACTATTACCGCTCGATTCTTTTGAGCCGGCCAGATCGCTTTTCGCATGGGTAATATCCATTGAAATACCGCCTATTGGCGTATTGACAGCATGACCCACAGCCATCGAATAATAATGACCAGAGATCTGAAACCCTGTGTACACTGAATAATTACTTGCCAGACCATAATGATAAACGCTTTGAAAAACGGTTGGTTCATTATGAACGGCATCATCTTTTAGCTTTCCTATTGAGATAGCAAAACGCGAAACCGCTTTATGTAAAAGCATGGGTGGCGCTGAAAAAGGGATATTCTGAATACGCTGACGCCCGTCTGACTCGATAATCGTCATTTCCAGATCGCCACCATAGCCCATAGCGCCAATATCGGTAATTTCAAACGCCCCCGGAGGCACGACGGTTTCATAAATCGTCTGACCTCGCTGGGTGATCTTTACTCTGGCGTTGGTATCTGCAATACCGCGAACCACCGGCGTATAGTTACGTAAACTTTCAGGTAGCATTCGGTCATCAGATTCCAGCTGCCCCCCCCTGATGTTATAGCTGTCAAAGAGATCGCCTGAGGTGTTGGAGTCCCCCAGAGTCATCTGGCTTTTTATAGGGGTAATATCAGTTTGCGCGTATCCCGCCAGGTTCTGCGTACGCATGCTTTTATCATTGCTCCAGTCGGAGTTAATACGCTTACGTAAACGCCAGCCATGAAAGTTAAATCCCGTTAACAGACCAAGATTACCCTGCCAGGAATCGCCTCCCGTCCCCTTGTTTTCATTCTGAAAAAGTCGATAAAAGCTCCCGCTATAATCAACAAAACCTGCAGTACTGCCTGCATCCCAGCGGCTGGGATCGATATAGCCTCGCGGTTGCGGCAGTAAGTTAATCTGTGGCACATCAAGCGCAAGCTCAAAATCCGCCGAGTTATAATTGATCTGGCTTTTGGGGATCAGCTCATCAAAACGATAACAGCGGGGATCCTCAAGTTGCTGTTTCGGTATCTTTTTCTCAAGACGAAGACCTATTTCTGCCAGCTGTTTCAGAGTTAAGCAAGGTCGGGCATTTCTTTCTGCTGCATATTGCTCAAACCGGACATCATGCTGTCCGCGATTTTGCCCGTTCAAAATAAGAGTGATTTTGTAAATACCCGGCGTTACCGGATTACCTTCCGCGTATCGGGAAATATCAAATTTCTTCCCATGTATAAATGCCTGATTAAAATCAACAGACTGTGGCCCTGCTACAGCATCATTATCTTTCGCCGCCGAATTAAATGCTATTAGGGTTGAAATAGCCGTTATGGTTAAATTAACCAAGGGCTTTAATAAAAAAGAACTGTTTTTTAATAATGGGAGTGTACGCACCCTGTAAAAAAAATAATTTTTCATAAGTTAAGCCTCTCCCAACCCTTTTTAGCTCCTGGGTCATGCAGGAGCCTGAAGAGAACACAGCAAGTTTATTTTAAGCGCTATTTTTTATTTTTCAGAAAGTGTTGGTTTTTTATTATCAGCTGACTTGAGTGTTTTCATCACAGACGCACCATAGTCGTTTAATAACCAGTAGTTTACAGATTTTATTGTGAGCGGAGCTGTCCATTTTTTTTCAGGATAAAATTTCCGCGTAGCTCCTGGTGCGACCATATCCATAATAAGAGGGATCTTGCCACTTTGTGTATTAATGACTGCCGTATCAAAAGAGAAAAAATAAGGTGTCGGATTCGTCACTTCTACACCGATACCTTTTACATTATCGCTGATTATCTGCCAGCGAAGTTTGTCAGTGTTCTCTTCACTGTTACTGCTCAACATTTTCGGCCTAAAAAATATTTTAATCCTGGTACGAAAAGCTAATTCCAGACGATTTTTCTTTGCGTTGCCAGCAGGCGCAGGTGGGATTTCAAGCATATTGAACCAGTACACCGATTCACGATCCTGCGGTAAAGTCATGCCATTATAAATAAGACGTACACTTTGCCCTCTTCCTTGCTCTACACGGTATACCGGAGGCGTTACGAGAAAAGGTATTTTAACAGCATTGAGATCGGCATCTGCTTTTCCATCATCGACCCATACCTGAACTAATGCAGGCTGATTCCCTTTATTATTAGTACGAACGCTAATATCTTTCTCGTCGCCAGGAAATATGATTCGTGTGCCGCTAATCGTCATTGATGCCGTACACGTGGATATTCCACATAAAAAGACAGCCATTACCTTTAAGGAGTGAAAAGACATAGCAAAACCTTTATTATTTATAATTGCCGCAGCACAAAGACATTTGCTGGCAACCCGCAGTACGGGTTGCCATATATTCAAAATCAGGGATAACTTAAGGTGTAGTTTACTTTTGCAGTTACATCGCCAGGTTCAGTTGCCGCTGTCGCGTAATAGCCGCCAACATAGCTCATCGTCGCCGTCTGATCAGACTGAACATCAAACGCCTTACCAGTACCACCAACAGGAATGACAGTTGAGTCTATGTTATACAGACGTACCTCGACATTTTTTGCAGCGCCGGTCGTAGCCGCATTCGTCAGGTTGCCCGTGACCGGGTTAAAGCCTGTAGAATCAAGTGCCTCAAAATGCGCAGCCACTTTCTTAATCGCATCCGGGCAGTTTACCGCTTTGATTGTAAAGGTGGTGGTGCCTCCTTCATCTGCGGCTTTAGCAAGCGTCTGGGTAGAAAGAGTCGGCAGAGTTACCGTTTTATCAACATCGTTAGTATCAATTTCACAAGTTTCAGCAATCAATTTTCCATTAAATGTTACCGTTCCTTGTGACACGGCCTGGGCATAACCCGAGATCAGCCCGAGCGCCAGTGCGCAGTATGCAAAATTTATTTTACGCATAATAATCCTTCATTATTTCAATTAATACTTTCGAAAACGAACCATCCATGTATGGTCCCCCAGTTACTGCATGTCATTAACTTGTTCAGCAGCGTCATCCATGATATCAGGTTCGATCAGGAGACATCCTTTATCTGTTGTAATCACTACGCCCATAAGACTTGCTTTACGAGCGCTATCCATAATTACCCTCCCTATTTGCGGGATAATGTTTTGCTCAATGAATCGAATTAATACACGTGCGCCTGTTTCGGCTACGTGACATTGCCCGACGACATAATCAATTACGTTGTTATCATATTTGAGCATTAAGTTATGATTTTCGCTCAGTCGCTTAGCCACACGTTTAAGCTGCATTTCAACGATAAAAGCCAGTGCGCTATCTTTCAAAGGCAGATACGGAATGACCGTTAGCCTGCCAAGAAATGCAGCCGGAAATGCATTTAACAACTCCGCCTGAATTATTTTTAGCAAACTTTCTTCATCGGGCGCAGTGTCCTCATCGCGACATACTGAAATTATTTTATCGCTACCAACATTGCTGGTGAGAAGTATTATGGTATTTCGGAAATCGATCAGTCGGCCTTCGCCATCCTCCATGCGGCCTTTATCAAAAACCTGGAAAAAGAGCTCATGCACATCAGAATGCGCCTTTTCTATTTCGTCCAACAAAATAACGCTATAAGGTTTACGGCGAACAGCCTCTGTTAATATTCCACCTTCGCCATAACCAACGTACCCTGGCGGGGAACCTTTTAAGGCCGAGACGGTATGCGCTTCCTGATATTCACTCATATTGATAGTGATAAGGTTATGCTCACCACCATACATATTTTCAGCGATCGCCAGCGCCGTTTCCGTTTTCCCTGTGCCTGATGGCCCGGTGAGCATAAAGACCCCTGTAGGACGACAAGGATCTGCAAGCCCCGCACGCGCGGTTAAAATCCGCTCGCTAATTTGTTTCAGCGCACAGGGCTGCCCCGTGACGCGTTCTGCAAGGCGAACGGGAAGCTCCCTGACAACATTCATCTCGTCCTGAAGCATCTGACCGACGGGAATACCCGTCCATTCGCTGACAATAGCAGCAACAACTTCCGCGCTAACTTCCGCATGAACCATTGTATATTCATGACGAATATTACGTAGCTGAGCTTCCGCCTCTAAAAGCGTTTGTTTCAGAATCGCTTTTTCGTCAAGATCGGCGTCGGTTTCAGTACTCAGCATCTGCAGCTTCGCCCTGATAGCGACAATATCACTGACAATCGTTTTTTCTTCAAGCCAGCGCGACTCCAGCGTATGCACCTCTTTATCGCACTGACCAATCACGCTCTTCAATACGTCAATAGACGCATCGTCGCTTTTACCAAACGCATAGGCTTTTTCTGCAAGCATAAGTTGTCTGCCTGCAGAGTCAGCACGATATTTTAAATCCTGTAAGGCCTGGGGTGGCGCGTATTGCCCCACTGCAACCCTTGCGCAAGCGGTATCCAGTAAACTGATAGCTTTATCAGGTAACTGGCGTGCAGGAATATAGCGATGGGAGAGTTTTACGGCTGCGCACAATGCTTCATCCTGAATCCAGACGTTATGGTGAGTTTCAAGTACCGACACCAGGCCACGCAGCATGGCTGTCGCACTCTCCTCATCAGGCTCTTCAATCTGCAAAACCTGGAAACGACGCGTAAGCGCAGGATCTTTTTCAATATGCCTTTTAAATTCGCTCCACGTTGTTGCACCGATAGTCCGAACCAGACCGCGCGCTAATGCAGGCTTCAGCAAGTTTGCCGCATCGCCAGTACCCGCAGCGTTACCCGCCCCGACCAGGTTATGTATTTCATCAATAAATAAGATGACAGGCTGTTCCGAAGCCATCGCTTCTTCCAGCACGGCTTTCAGGCGGGCTTCGAATTCGCCTTTCATACTGGCACCCGCTGAAAGCGCAACGATATCTAAAGCCAGTAAACGCACATCACAAAGAGAAGGCGGTACGTCGCCATTAATAATGGCGCACGCCAGTCCTTCCACCACAGCGGTTTTACCAACACCGGCATCACCTGTAAGCAACGGATTGTTTTGCCGCCTGCGTAACAGAATATCGATCATTGTGCCGATCTCGCGCTCTCGCCCTAATACCGGATCGATTTTTCCTTCTCTGGCCAGTGCGGTCAGATCGGTTGCATATTGAGCAAGGCTCCCGCCGCTTTGAAGTTTAATGGCACCACTGGCCTCACCCGGAATAGCTTCCTGACCGCCAGTGAATATATCTGATTCACTTTCCTGTGATTCAGGTGAATGCTGAGTAATATAGTCAAAATCCCGGCTGAGTTGTTCGAGAATAACTTTCTCAAGAGGAGCTGCAATTGCCAGCAAAGCGCGGCGTAACTCCACCGTCGTCAGAATTGCCATTAATAAATGGCCGCTTCTGATTTTATTTTCGCAACGATCGAGACTGGTATATACCCAGGCGCGTTCAATAGCGAGTTCGATCAGATATGAAAAATCTGAGACCGTAGTAGCTCCGCCAGGCAAACGATCCAGTGCAGAAGCTAAGGCACGGTCAAGACCTTGGCTATCAACATTGAAATAGCGTGCAATATGTTTTAAATCGCTTTCTTCCTGGCGCCACAATTGATTAAGCCAGTGAACCAGTTCGACATAAGGATTACCGCGTAACTTACAAAAGGTTGTAGCGCTTTCAATACTTCTGAAAAGCGTTGCATTCAGCTTTGAGAAAAGATTCTTCCTTGAGATAGTCACGTCATGCCTTCCCTTAACATGGATTCTGGAAAGACTATTGTCTGCTTTCCAGATTACTTGCGTTATTTTTTTAGAAAATAGGAAAAAAACATCAAAAGATAAACATCAAAATCTGTTACTGGAATCATTTAAGAATAGAGCCCAAGGCATCCTCCCAAAATCTGGGAGCTGATGGACATAACCATATGTTTGTATTTATTTTAATTAAAAGGGACATCTTACCAAATTCTCTTGCCCGTCTTATGGATTGAGAAGCACATATTGCCATGACATACTTTCGCAGGATAAAAGAGAGGCATTCGGCAGCCAGAAAAAGCAACAAAAATGCATTAATGGAACTTTAATTATAAAAATGATGAATAGTCACTGAATGATTTGCCTTCTCTGCCCACTAAGATGAAATGAGGTTATTGCCGGCTCCTGAGAAAAGCTACGCCTGTTTTAGCCGGAAAATCACAGCAAGGCGGTTAGAATATTGAACAACCACTTGACCATTTATGTTTAATCAGGACGGGAAATGGATAATAAATTTCTTGACTATTACAACAAAGAACTCACCTACATGAGGGAAATGGCCCAGGATTTCGCCATACGTCATCCTAAGATTGCCGCACGCCTGGGGATGCATGGCATTGAAATTGCAGACCCTTATGTAGAGCGCCTGATTGAAGCGTTTTGTTTTATGTCCGCCCGTATGCAAATCAAACTGGATGCGGAATTTCCTCTCTTTACCCAACGCTTACTGGATATTATTTACCCCAATTATACCTCTCCGGTGCCGTCCATGGGCGTGGTTCAGTTGAAGCCGGACTTTAAAGAGGGCGATCTCACTCAGGGTTATAAGGTTGCGCGTCAAAGCGCTTTCTATACGCCAATCGCACCTGGTGAAGCGACACGTTGCGAATTTCGCAGCGGTCATGAGGTCACTTTATGGCCGCTTGAAATCGCTGAGGCCCGTCTGACGTCGTTACCGCCAGATATTCCCTCGTCCGCCAAATTCCATTTCCCCCTTCAGCGGCTCAAGGGTGCACTGCGTATAAAATTGAAGCTGCATGAAGAACTGCACTTTTCGCAGCTGGACGGGCTTGATCAATTACCCATTTATATCGATGGCGATGAACGCGTGGTTTCTCACATCTTTGAGCTTATCCATACAGCGCATGTCGCCATGCTGGTCCGGGGGCAATCTGACGCAGGAACTGAAGATACGCTGATTGCGCAGTCACCGTTAGCCTTTGCAGGTCTGAATCCTGAACAAGGATTACTGCCCTTTCAATGGAATATTTTTCATGGGCATAACCTGCTCCTGGAGTATTTTGCCTGCCGCCAGCGCTTTTACTTTTTTACCCTGACACAGCTAAGTAAAGGCCTGAAGAATATCGACAGTAATGAAGCTGAGATTATCATCCTGCTGGATAATGCTCCGCAGGATTTAGTCGGTCACATTACAGCCTCACGGTTCCTGCTGTTTTGTACGCCCGTTGTTAATCTGTTTCCTAAACATATGGATAAGATTGAGGTCAACAGGGCGTTAAATGAATTTCATGTTGTGGCCGATCGCAGCCGGCCGCTGGATTATGAGGTTTTTTCGATTAGTAAGGTTGTTGGGCAGCAAGCTGAGACCAGCAATGAGGTCATTTTTAATCCTCTGTTCCAGACTCGTCATTACCATAATGGCAACGCCGGACGCTATTTTTCTCTGACGAGGCGCTCAAGGACGCTTGAAAAAAACGTTCGTAAATATGAAACGCGCACGCCTTATCGCGGGACCGAAGTTTTTATCTCGCTGGTTGACCAGCACGAAGCGCCATATAGCGACGCAATCCGCTATTTATCTATAGATGCACTGGTCACCAATCGCGATCTTCCGGCGTTACTTTCACGCACGGGCAGTTTTAATCTGACCATGACGGATGCGGCACCGGTTGAGGGTGCCAGATTCGTTTGCGCGCCCTCCGTCCCGCAACCGCCTTTCGCCAAAGATGAGTCCGCCTGGCGCCTGATACGTCAGCTCAGTTTTAACTATCAACCTCTGGCGGATATGCATCACAGCCCTGGCGGGGAAGCGCTGCGCAAGATGCTGCGTTTATTTGTCAGTCACTCCGATCATGAAGCCAATACGCAAATTGATGCACTGGTAGGTTGTAAAAGCGAACCGGTCATTCGTCGCTTACCCGATGATGGCTTGCTTATCTATGGCAGAGGCGTGCGTTGCACGCTGACAGTTGATGAAAATGGTTTCTCAGGAATAAGCCCTTATCTTTTCGGGCTCATCATGGAAAATTATATTGCCCGGCACGCTGCTATTAATGTTTTCACGGAGACGGAACTGGTGTCTATGCAGCGCGGACGCATTACCTGCTGGAAAGCGCGCCCCGGAAGGAGAGGTGTACTGTGATGACGCAGGAAAAAACACTTGCCTCGCCGCTCCCCACCCGGCTTCATGGCTGGTGCAATAGCGATACGCCCTGGCAATCGGGGTTCATCAGTACGCTGCGCGCCATCGCGGCCAGAACGCCTAATCTGCCAGCAATTGGCCATGCCGAGCTGCCTTCTCAGGAAGCCTTTCGTATTGGACAACGTGCTTATATGGCATTCGCGCCTCGCGAAATCGCCCGAATGGACTGGCGTGATGGCAAATTGCAGATGCAAATTTTTGGGCCAGGCATATGGGGTGCTCAGGGCGCCATGCCGCTGCATTTTACCGAGCTGGTTTATAGCCGCATTGAGAATCACGATTACGCTCTCGCCGATTTTGTTGATCTCTTTCATCACCGGGCGCTCTCGCATTTCTTCCGCGCCTGGTTTATTTCGCAGGATACGGCGACGCTTGACAGAACCGATGATGAAAAGTTCGCCTTCTATATTGCCAGCCTCGCGGGTCTCGACAGTCATGAAATCGCCACATCTTGCCTGCCTGCTCATGCCCGTCTGACCTCCTGCGCGCACCTGATACGTGAAGCGCGAAATCCTGACGGGCTGCTGGGCGCCATTCAGGATTACTTTCAGGTACCGATCAATATTAAAGAGTTTGTAGGCCAATGGATTGTACTGGATAGCCGTGATCAGACACAGCTGGGGAGCAGTGAAGCCGCAATGTTGCTTGGCCAGGGTGCGATTCTTGGCGAGACGGTGCTCGATCGTCAGCATAAATTTCAACTCATTCTGGGGCCGCTCAGTATTGAACAATATCTGCGTTTTAGTCCATGGGGACAGGATTTGCCGGTTATCAAGGAATGGGTGCGCAACTTTGTTGGCTTCGAATACGCATGGGAAGTGCAGCTGCTTCTTAAAGCGCAGGATGTGCCCCATGCCTCGCTGGATGGTACTCATCAGCTCGGTTACGCCAGCTGGCTTGAAAGAGAAGAGTCAATTAAACCGGTCTATGGCATGTGTTTTGAGCCAGAAATAAATCAACGCAGCTAAAAGTGCTGGCTGCTACTGAAAAGGCATTCAGCGTGTTATCGCGCAGTAAAGGATAAGCATAATGGACGCTACACCTGTGAAAGTTTCTGAATATTATCAATCGCTCGCAGAGCCTTTGGCAGGCGCGCTGCCCTGCGGCGTCAATCTGGAATATGACCCCGATTTTATAATGCTGCAATCCCGGCTGCAGCCAAGGCTTGATGCGGAATACGGCCATTTTACCGAGGCTGCTGAGCCAGTGAACTGGGCAGAAACCGAGCGCGACTGCTTTACTCTTTTTCAACGCAGCAAAGACATCAGGTTAATGATTATTCTGATGCGCTGCCGGCTGCGACAAATTGGCCTGATGGCGGTAGAAGAAGGGTTAATTGCCCTTTTTGCTTTACTTAAGCGTTGGCCAGACGATATTCATCCTCAGCTTTATGACGAAGGTGAATTCGATCCTCTAATGCGGATCAATGCACTTAACGATCTCGAAGATATTCACGGTTTTATTGGTGACCTGCGCAATCAACTTTTACCTAAAGCGGCCGGTACGCAAATTACGCTAAAGGTATTTGAAAAATCGCATGCCGTCCCGCGTGAAAGCGATGCGTTACCCGAAATAATGCTATCTGCGATGCGCCATGAATGGCGGGAACAGAATGAACCGACAATTCATTCTTTACAGCTGGCGAAGCACTGGCTTGATCAAATTAAAAGCTTACTGCCACAGCATGCCGGTGTTGATTTACCGGATTTCCCCAGCCTGAGCCAACTTTTGAAATTTTTTATCGCGCCCGATATGCAGGCTATGCCAGAGGTAGGGCCCAGCAATGAAAGCACGCCTGCGGAGACTGGCGAAGAAAGCGCAGCAACGGAGGTCATTACCGCCACAGAAACGCCAGCGATAGCAACATCTGCGGGGCAATTGCGCGACATTAACAGCCGGGCTGAGGCGCTTTCCCGCCTTAAGGAAATTCGCAGTTGGTTTATTAAGGCTGAACCGAGCAGTCCGGTAATACCGCTGCTGGCTTTTACTGAAAGAACCATCGGCATGCATTTTAATGCGCTACTGAAATTCATCCCTGCGGAATTGATCGCGCTGCTGGAAGCAGAAAAGGAATAAAGCATGAAAACGCCTATTTTCATGGGTGCGCTGCTCGTCGTCGCTGCAACCCAAACCCAAGCCTGTGAGCCAGATCTGAGCGACGGCGTTGGGCCTACCACGCTCTCTATTCCTTCGCAACGCTTTCAAATTGATGCGGATGCCCCGGTCAGCACGACAGTCCCGGTTTTCAGTTACGATTCGTCTGTGCAGGGCACACAGATTTCGTATATTAACTGTCTAAAAGGCACGCCGTACGGTAAAAGCCCTTATAATCTCGGCGCGCAGGATACCAGCACGAAACTTTATCCCACATCCATCCCCGGTATTGGTATTAAACTGCGCTGGAATAACTCCGCCGCTTTCGGGGATTTTCCTTCCGAAGGCGCGATGAGTTTTACCACGCCCACCGGGCGATTTATTTATTCCGCCGGCTCTTATTTCCGTGTTGAACTGTATAAAACACAACAGCGCCTCTCCTTAAAAAACCCCGATGGCGATATCGTTTTACCGCCCGGTGATATTGCTTATGACTGGGTTGAAATGAACAGCCTCAGCAATTATGCCCAGAAACTTAACATTGGACAGATAACCGTCGTCAGCACGCCATCCTGTACGTTCAATAATAATAAAATCGTGGATTTTGGTCTGGTCACCTCAGCTGACCTGGCGGCGGGAGGTATTGAAAAGGATCTTTCATTTGATATCACCTGCCAGTCTGACTACGGTAACTATTCTGCAACGGCAGCGATTTCAACCAACACGCCATCTACTGATAAAAAATACATTCAGGTAAAAGATGCGGTGGGCAACAGCGACAGAATGGGCATCGAAATCAGAAATGGTCAGGGTCAACAGATGCTCCTGGATGGCAGCACCAGCGAACTTCTGACAAATGTCACTTCCAACACGCCTGCCGCCTTTCACTGGAAAGCGAATCTCAAACCGACTGCCGGGGTTCTTCACCCGGCTAACGGCGATTTTTCCGCGGAAGCTGAAATTATCCTTCAGGTTAAATAATGGCTTGCTCAATGAACCGAACCACGCCTTCATCCCTCTTCGTCAGTATCGCCAGCTACCGCGACCCGGAGCTTATTCCGACACTCAAGGATATGCTAAAAATGGCAGCCAACCCGCAGCGGCTCCATATTACGGTGTGCTGGCAGGATAATAATGATATTACACCATTCCTTGACCAGGGCTTTACCGTTGCGTTTGTTGAAGATCATGAGAGCGGCGCCTTGTATAAACTCAGTTTCGCCGGTGCGATTATTGAGGTGATCAGCCTGCATTATTATACGAGCCAGGGGGCCTGCTGGGCGCGCCATATGGCTGAAACCCGTTTCGAAGACGAAGATTATTTCCTGCAGGTCGACTCCCATTGTCGCTTTATTGAACACTGGGATGAGGAGATGATTAATACGGTTGAACAATTACGCTCAATGAGCCCCAAACCGGTCTTATCCACCTATCCCCCGCCCTACGATCCCGATAATACCGAAGAGAGAAAACGCTATATCAGCAGGCTTATCTTTCGGGAATTTACGCCACAAGGCATTGTGATGCTTTCATCACGCCCGGTAACGCCAGCATCCCCGCTACGCTGCGGGTACCTGGCGGGCGGTTTTATTTTTGCGCAGGGAAGCTTTGTCAGGGAAGTGCCGAACGATCCGCAGATCTTTTTCGCGGGCGAAGAGATAGCCATGGCTGCACGCGCCTGGACCAGCGGATACGATATTTACTGCCCGCATAAAATATTGCTCTGGCATTTTTATGGCCGCCGACAACACCCGAAAGTCTGGGGCGATCACAGCAATGAGGCTAAGGCCACCGGCAGCGTTAAGATGGCATGGTGGGAGCGCGACAATATTGCTAAGCAGCGTGTGCGAACGTTGCTGGGTCTTGAAGCGCAGCCCTGCGAGATGGGGCGATATGGGCTCGGTACTGTGCGCGATTTTCCTTCTTTTGAGAAGGCGATCGGCGTTAATTTCCGCGAGCGCGCCGTTCATCCCGATGTGACTGGCGTAAATAAAGTGAGCTTTTTCGCAGAGGATAATTCTGGCGCGTCACAGAACGATAATGCGTTTATTTATCCCTACCGGAAAGTAATGAAGATCCCCGCTTCAGAACTGGATTATCAGCGTACGGATATTGCCTGGTGGCACCTCGGCGTTTATGACGAGACGAATACGCTGCTTTACCGACAGGATCTGACGCCCGAGTCACTAAAAAAACAGGTGACGCTCATCGAAGATCAGCTGGAAATCATCGTTGAATTTACTTCTCCTTCCGCTGTTGCACCGGCATCCGTACGTTTGTCGCCGTTTAGTCAAAGCGAAGGCTGGGGCGAGGTAGTGCAGAAACCATGGTAACGTGCGACGCGCTGTTTGAAAAAATGATCGCCACCGCCATTTTACTCTCGATGGACGGCATTATTCCTTCATTTTCCGGATTAAAACTCAGGCTGACAAATACGCTGGATCAGCTCTGTCATTCGCTTCTGACCGCCGGCGCACCGGAAGATGATGTCGACAGATTATGTAAAATCCTCTGCGCAGGTATTGATGCGTGCGCCCGTACAACGCTTGCCCGGCAACAACTAAGCTGGGAAGGTCATGCGCTGACTCACCATTATTATGGTTATGAAGAGACCTCTTCCGGCGTTGCTGAGCCGCTGGCGTCTCTGCTGCAGAACACGCATTTTCACTTTCATCTTTACGCAGAGCAGCTTCTGTTCTTGCTGTCCCCGCTTTTCCCGCAGGATAGCGCCTTACAGTCATTGTGGACGCAGGGCCGCGCGTCTTCAGCACCCCCCGACATTACCCGCGTCCTGCAGAATCAGGCCCCGCCCTGTAATGGCAATCAGCACCGCAGAAAAATGCTTTCCGTAACGGGCATTGGCTTAATAACCACTCTGGCCGGGCTATGGTTCTGGTGCGTGAACACGCTAAGCAGGCTGTATTAAATGGGTTTAGGGTATTCAGGCATCGTTCACGTGCTGACGGGTATTGTCGCGTTAGCCGCGTTTAGCGCCACGCTGGTGATAACAGGCAACGCCGCGCTGAATAACGCCTGCGCGGGCGCGGCGCTGATAGCAGGTCTGCTTTTTATCAGCCAGCGCGTCGCACGCGCCAGTAAGCAGACCTCTTCCCCTCCCGCCGCGAATCGCGAGCTGGTGATATTTATTGTCGGCCCGTTTGCAGCACACTGGTTTACCCGCTCTGGTATCGGCGCAGAATTGAGAGCAGAGCAGCAAACCCTCTGGTTGCTGGCAGCGACGGCCGAAGAGTTGCAGGCCCGCCTTAAGCCGGTGCAACTCAGGCACCCGCAAGCCGATATCCGCTTGTGGCTCCCGCTGCTACCCGATGGCTATGAAGAGGCTACGTTAATCGCAGAACAGCTGGATGCCTGGCAGCGTTCGATGGCCTCCTGTTGCTGGCCACAGGCCTTCCCGTGCTGCGTGACGTTTTACGCGAGGCTCAGCAATACCGACGCAGTATACTGGGCCGGTTTATCCGCTATCACGCCCTGGTCGGACACGCAGGCACCAGACCCTTTCGAACCGCTGGAAGCCGCCTTTACCGCCATGCAAACGGCGCAAGAGATCACCGCGCGCCAGCGAGGCATCATGGGTCAACGCCTGTTGCGCTGGGCAGAGGCCACTTCGCTTAACGCCGTGCTACTGTCGTTTATGGCGCACCCGGCGCTGCGTCTGAGCGGTATTGTTGTGGCTGACGATGGCAAAGGTTTCACGCGACACGGTGCGTGGGCGCGCTGGCTTGAAACTCAGTATGGCGTGCTACCGCCGCTCTCTCCCGCCCTGCTTTTGCCGCCGCTTCCTGAAGCGCTGGAAGCGCCCCGCTTTTTACCGGTACGTCAAAAAACGGCCCGCGCCGTAGGCCTTCTTCTGAGCGGCGCGGCGTTTATTCTGCTCGCGGCCTCGTTACTGAGCGCGTTCTGGAATGCCCGCGCGCAGATCCGGCAGACGACCTCACTTATCGAAAACCTCAGGGCTGTCGAGCCCTGGAACGTGAACGCACAGCGCGCAACGCTTAGCACGATTGAGGCGCAGCATCAGCGGCTCGCACGGTGCGCCGTCTCGCCGCAACTGACGAACTGGGGCTTATCCCCCTGCGCCCGGCTGGCGCGTGAGACGCAGGCGGTCATCGAACGTTACCGGGACCTGCCTTATTTCAGCTCGCAGGCGCCCTTATCGCTCTTTTCTTCCGGGAGCGCCCGCCTGCGTGCGCATAGCCCGGCGGCGCTGGCGCCGTTGCTGGCGCTCATCAGACAGCACCCCGCCCGACATTTTCTGATAATCGGGCATTCAGATAACACCGGCAGCACCGAGGTGAATCGTCAGCTTTCACTGGAGCGGGCTGTCGCCGTGCGCGAATGGTTGATGAAAGAGGCCTCGCTGCCCGCTACGCAATTCGCTATTTACGGTCTCGGCGACAGTATGCCAGTCGCCGGCAACGATACTGAAACCGGTAAAGCGCTTAACCGGCGGGTTGAAGTCATCGCTTTACCCGTCGACCCTGCCCAAAATAAGGAAATTCAACAATGAGTAATAAAGTGCAGCACTATTCACTTTATGAGGGGACGTTTCTGACCACCGCGCCGGTGCTCGACAGAAGTGTGAATATTCTCATGTTCCGCGATCCGGATAATCAGGAATATAACGTGATAATCAATCGCGCGACGCTCGATGAAGAGCAGACGCCAGAAGCATTTTGCGAATCGCAAATGGAGATTTTGCGCCATCAACTGCCCGGCTTTCAGCTCGAAGGGAAATTGCTGCGCCATGAAACTGGCCCGTCAAAATTGCCCGTAGTGCAAATCGCGAACCGCTATTTGCAGGAAGGGAAAACCATCCGCCAGGTGCAAACCATTATTCAGCTGCCGTATCACATCGTCACTAACCCGACGCGCCGTGAAGTCCTGATTTTCACCCTCTATTCTGAAACGGACTTTACGGAATTTCAGCGCAAACACTACGTGCAGATAATTAACAGCGTGAATCCGAACGCGTCCGCGCTGGCGCAATAATTCCCGCCTGAGCAATAACAGAAAGTGGGGCGCGCCCTCACTTTCTGTTTCAGGTATTACGCGCAACTGCGCCTACGCGGCGCGCTTATTCCACGGCATCGCCGCCAGTAATTTCGCCATACCGCACCAGCTCGTCACCCCGGCAACCAGCAGCCCGGCCCCGACAACGCCCGGAATAATATAAAAACCCGTCGCAAGCGTTGCGCCAGCAAGCGTGCCGCTCAATGCCAGTGTGCCCGCGACGATGTGCACCTGCCGCATCAGCGGTAATGGCTGGCGGCGATCGGTGATAACCGGGTAACCGGCAGCTTTCCAGGCGTTAATCCCGCCCTGCATGATTAGCGCGTTGGCCGGACGGACCGCGGCGATAAGCGGGTCTTTGGCTTTTTCGGTGCGCATCCCGCTCTGGCAGTGAAAAATGACCGTATCGGTCTCGCGCAGCGGCGCGTCGTTAAAACCACCTGGATAGCTATTTTCAGGCGACACCACACGAGCCCCGGAAATATGCTCGCGTCGCCATTCGTCATGGCCTCTGATATCCATCAGGATGGCACCGCGCTCGACAAGCGCCTTTGCTTCGGCAGGGGTGATAAAAACAGACGGCATATTATTCTCCCGGACAAAAAATATTTTTCAGCGTATGCACCACGGCGACGACCGCCTCATTTTTAATGTGATAGCGGATAAACCGGGCCTCCCGCACGCCTTCGATAAGCCCTTCGGTTTTCATGCGGGCCAGATGCTGAGACGTGGCGGAGGCACTGAGGCCGCTCATTTTGCACAGCTCGCCCGCTTCGGTACCGGGTTTGTCGATCAACATGCATAAAATCAACAAGCGCTGCGGGTGGCTCAGCGTTTTCAGTAGCGCGGCCGCGTTATCCGCCTGTTGTTGTAACAAATTCAGATCGGTCATATGAGAATAGTTTAGTATTTCCTAAATTTAGAAAATACTAAACTATTAGCCGGTACGCAACCGCCGCGTAAAATCAGCAGATGCCCTCCGGCTGGCACGCGATGCAAAAGCTGACGTCGCTCTGTTCACTGCGGTGCTTGAGAATAAAAAAGAGTGGATTTATGAAGGTACGCGCGGCCTGCATTCTTACTTTTAGAATTTTCCCCCCGGTTAACCCCGCGCGATGTTATCAGGGGGTCTCCGAGAGTCCGCCTGATGCCCGAAGCGGACGTTTCAGAAGCCAGCTGTTTCCAATAACAGACGTATTATCGAACCGGAAACTCATGTTTTTTAATAACCCCTCTCCGGTTCGAAAGGCTACAAACCATTTTCACGGGGTTATTTCTGTTGTAACCAGCGCTGAACGCCCGTTAATGCTGAGTCAATTGCGCCTGCCAGATAGCCCGAGAATTGCGGCGACCATTCACTGGCGATACCTGTCATCTCGCCAGACCACTCTCCTCTGGCGGGGAGTTGCTCAGGCATTGCGTGCCCGACTTCCTGCAGGAGATCAAATTCCGTTGCAGTAAACGGATCGGCCGCCCAGTCTTTTAAATACTCAGCCTCGGGCTCTGCTGCATCCTGCCCAAACAAGCGTACGAGCTGCTCCCGGCAAAGGCTTTTGAGAACAGCTTCGCTGACTGTCCATCTTGATTTTGCCGGTATGCCAATAAAACCAAAAATCGCCGTTTTGCCTGAATCTGGCTCGGATACATCGTGGATCTCAACCATTGGCCCTACGCGGCTTCCTGCATTCCCTGAAAGCTGCCGCTCATGCAATAAGTCTGTTTTATATACAGCGACATATTTTGCATGGGGAGCCATCCATGTCGGGATTTTCCGCCAGTTCGACAGCACCTGTTCCGGCATCGCCGGTATGAATTCTATTTTCGCTGCCAAAGCAGGAGGCAGAGCGAGGAAGACATGCTCACCGGAAAATACGGCTTTTTTACTGCTTTCGGACCGGGTATGGACCTGCACTTCCTTGCCAGCCCGGGAAACCGCCACCACCTGATGGCCGGTTTTAATCTTCTCAGCCGGGATCTGACTTTTAAGTGCCGCCGTCAGCGCCTGCATCCCTCCCTTCAGCCTGAAAGACGCCGGGGAACTCTCCAATGCCGGGTAGCGTTCGGGGGGCGAATCCAGCTGGCGTTCGTAAAGCATGTCACCCGGGCGGCCATGCGCGATTACCGGAAGGTTAAGCCGCTCAATCAGTTGCGCGAAGCCCGGTTGAATATCTGGCCAGAACCACGCTGCCCCCATATCTACATGAATGCCAGCGGAGGTGCCCGCCAGTTCCAGGCCTGACAGCACGCGCCCGCCGGTTCTGTCACGAGCCTCAAGGATCACATAATCAACACCCGCTTTTTCAAGCAGCGTGGCGGCATAAAGGCCGCTTATGCCCGCGCCAATGATAACCGCGCTCTGCTTCATAATGTCGCTCCGGTCAGGGTTGTCGGGCTGAGATGTCCCGTTTTCAGATAAAAAAGTGCGCCAGAGGCGGTGGCCATCAGAGCAGGCATATCGCCCGGTGGAAACCGCAGCCAGCTTCCTGCCCCATAGCAACCTTCCGGCGCATGGAGTTCCCCCTGCAGAAGAAGGATTTCTGCTCCGCCAACAAGCGGCGCACAGAAGATCCGCTCGCCCGGGGCAAGCTTCTGAAGCAGCACGGTTTCCAGGGGGCCGGAGAATAACGGGCAGATTTGCCTTTGCGGCTTACCATGCCAGTTAGCTGCCTCCTGAGTATTTATCCTGACCGGCTGGCGCTCATCGGCAGACATCTGGCGCAGCTTGACGAAAATAGTTGTGCCGTCGCGACTTGAGGGTTGGTGAGAAGAACCGTCCGGACTGCGCAGGTACCAGCCGGCAGGGTGATCTACACCGTTTTCGGTAAAAGTCCCCTCGAGCACCAGAATCTCCTCTCCGCCGGGATGGCTGTGTGCGGAAAATTCGGATCCGGGCGCATACCTGACAAGGCTGGTTGCGCGGGCCTGCTCGCGACCAATCCGGTCAAGCATCACGCGCTCAACGCCGGGCTGGGGAGAAGGTACCCACTGATAATCATCCGGGGTGACGATCGCACGCTGCGAAAAATCAGAATTCAGTAACATCATGGTCATTGATTAGACGGCCCCGCAGGGGGCCGTCTGCAGGCCTATTTGTTCGGAAGATTATCGTACACATCCAGGGCTCGCGCGGTATATGTCAGCGCTGCGCCGGTATTCAGGTTAATGGCAACGGCCAGCGCTTCGGCGATCTCTTCACGCGTGGCACCGTGCTTGACCGCAGCGTCCACGTGTACGGCCAGGCAACCGTCACAGCGGGTGGTGACAGCCACGGCCAGTGCAATAAGTTCATGGGTTTTAGGATCGAGGTGCTTGTTTTCTGACGCCCCTTTATCCATCTGCTGAAAGCCTTTCATAAACTCTGGCTGCAGTTTGGCAAATTTGCCGATGGTGGCGAGCAGGCCACTGCGATATTCATTCCAGTTTAAGAACATTGAAAACTCCGGTTGTTGTTTGTCTCAGAAAAGCCATTACATGACGTCGAAAATACGCACGTCAGGCGCGCTGTTTAAATACGGTTTTAAACCGGCTACGACATCCTGCGTGAACAGTGGGCTGTTTAGGTATGCCTGCGCCTGCGCCACGGTCGTAAAACCGTGTAACACCTGGACATCCTCGTCACGGACAAGCAGCTCTTTAGAGGTGGCACCCTCGATGGTGGTCAGAAACGGGGTTTTGTATTTCTGGTATACCCTCGCGGCTGCCGCACGGTTTTCATTACTGATATCCAGGGTGATTTGCAGATAAGCCATCGTTCTCTCCTTCGCTCAGGGTTGAGGTAACAGGCCCGGTTAAAAACCCGGCCTGTATTACCTTTCGTTGAGGGCGATTATCAGAAAGCCAGACAGCTTCAACAAATCAGATAATCTTGCGAAGCAGAGAAGAAATTCTATGTCGCAGTTTGTGGTGGGGAAAACATTACCCTCCCGGCGTGATTGCCGGGGCAGCGGAATACCTGAGAGGGCCGTTATGAACAGTCCGAGACGACATCCTGAAGAAGCCAGTCGTGGAAAACCTTTACTTCATCACGCATGACTTTTTGCTGCGGGGTGACGAGATAATAGGACCACTTAAGCGGCCACCGATGGTCCGGATGAAGCTGGGCCAGCTGTCCGGTTTCGATAAGCTTTTTCACCAGAGCGTAGCGGACAATAGCCACGCCCCTGCCGCTCAGGGCCGACAGGATCACCGCTGAGGTGGAGTTGATATGCAGCCCGCTTTCCAGTGCTTCGGGGGCACCGACCGCCATCAGCACATCATTCCATGACGGAAAATCCGCCCCCGGATGGGGCGTGTCATCGTAAATGAGTTTTTGCCTGGCGAGCCATTCACTGCAGGCTATTTTCCCGGACGGCACCATGTGGGGACTGCAGACCAGTACCGCTTCCTCATCCATCAGCCAGGTTTTATTCACGCCTGGCCAGTCGCCCTGGCCGCAGCGAATACCGATATCCGCCTCGCCATGCGACACGTCCATCAGCTTTTCCGTGACGTTAAGCCGCAGATCGATATTTTCGTGCGTTTCCGAAAACCGGTTCAGGCGATCCATAAGCCAGTTCATCATCAGTACCTGCGACGCCGTCACCACCACCACTGAGCGCGACCGGCGACCACGAAGCTTGTTTAATCCGGTTTCCAGTTTGTCGAGCCCTTGCGAGATGTCCTGCAGTGCCTCCTGCGCTTCGTCAACCAGCGTCAGCCGCTCTTTTCCTGAGCGGGTGCGGTGAAGAAGCGGATGGCCGACCAAGTCTTCCAGCGAGCGTACCAGCTGGCCTACTGCGGCGGGCGTAACGCCCAGCTCCTGAGCCGCGCCGGTAAAGCTGCCATGCCTGGCAGTGGCTTCAAAAGCGTGCAGCCATTTAAGTCGGTTTAGCGATCGCATTGGGATTATCCTGATTCATTCTTTTCCTCAGTATACGCCAGCGAGAAAGATTTTCTTTCCTGAGTCGCAATTTCTTCTCAGTCGTCAATCAGGGGCCCGGGTGGCATTCTGATTTCACACGATGAGGAGCACGGCTTTTCATCAATGACAACCATATGAATTCAAAGAGGTTAGCGATGAACGCATCTTTTGCCGGTAAAAAACTGTTAGTGGTCGGCGGTACAAGCGGTATGGGCTTCGAAACAGCGAAGCTGGTTCTGAAAAACGGTGGCAGCGTTGTGCTGGTTGGCAATCGTCAGGACAAAGCCGAGCAGGCCCGCCAGGCGCTGGCTGCAGACGGTCAGGTTTCCATCATCGTTGCCGACCTGATGAAAGAAGAAGGTATGCAGCACGTGGTAAATACCATTAATGCCGAACACAAAGATATCAGCCTGCTGGTCAATGCGGCTGGCGTATTTTTCCCGAAACCGTTCACCGAACATGAAGCGTCAGACTATGACATGTACATGAACATTAACCGCGCGACGTTCTTTATTACCCGTGACGTGGTGCGCAATATGGTCGAGGCCGGTATCAAAGGCTCTATCGTTAATATCGGCTCCATGTGGGCACAGCAGGCCATCGGTGCCACACCGTCTTCCGCTTACTCAATGGCAAAAGCGGGTCTGCACGCGCTGACCAAAAACCTGGCCATTGAGCTGGGTGAAAAAGGGATCCGCGTGAATGCGGTGTCTCCGGCCGTTGTTCACACGCCGATTTACGAAGGCTTCATTCCGAAAGACGACGTGAAGGACGTAATGAACAGCTTTGACAGCTTCCACCCGATCGGCCGCGTGGGTACCCCGGTCGATATCGCGGAAACCGTTGCTTTCCTGCTTTCTGACAAGACTGGCTGGGTCACCGGCGCTATCTGGGATATCGATGGTGGCGTGATGGCTGGCCGTAACGCCTGATGACCATGCCGCACGCGCTTACCCGCGTGCGGCACTGGAGTAATTATGCAAATCCAGACCGCGCATTATGACCTTGTCACCTCGTGGCAGGGGGGCATGGCCAGCCGGACGCTCTGCCAGTCCTTTTCCGCAGATAACGCTCCGCCTGCCCTGCAACGTCATGTTATCGATTCCGATGAACCGGTTTCGCTGGGTGGCGAAGGGCTGGCTCCTGACCCCCAGGAGCTGATGCTCGCTGCGTTCAATGCCTGCATGATGGCCGCCTTTATTCTCGAAGCCAGGGCTGAAGGTCTCGCCCTTACGCATCTTGAAATACACACTGACGGGCACCTTCCGAAGGGTATACCGGCCTCCCGAGACAAATCTGCAGAGGATGCTTCCGGCAGGCTTGTGTATGTCATCCATGTACGCGGTGGCGGCACGGTGCATCAGTTTGAAGGGGTGCATCAGCGGGTGATTGACTCCTCTCTGAACCGGTGGTTACTGGCGCAGAATATGCTGATCGAAGGTGACTTAATACTGAGCTGATGCGGCTGGATTATTGTGTTCAACAGGAAAAATGATATGACCACACCAAGAGTAACTCCCTGGCAGGATGAAGAGCCCGTTGACGCCGATCTTCTCAACGCGATAAAGGCCCGCCGGCCCGGCGGAAAACTGATAGATATTGACCGGGTATTACTGAAGAGTGCCACCCTGGCCACGGGCTGGAACGAACTGATGGTACGGGTACGTCAGGAATTTTCACTCAGCCTTGAATACCGGGAACTGATCATGCTGCGCGTTGCCTGGCTGAATAAAGCAGAATTTGAATGGAACGTGCACTACCCTGCCTATCTGGATGCAGGCGGAACGGCTGAAAAAGCGCAAGCCCTGCGGTTATCCTCCGCGCCACACGTCTTCAATGACACCGAAACGTTGCTGATACATCTTACGGACCAGTCCACCCGGAACGTCGTGGTTGAGGAGAACGTCATCGGGGCGCTGAAAAGCCTGTTAGGTGATAAAGAGACCGTGGAAGCGGTTGCCACTGTCGCCGCCTATAACATGGTGTCCCGTTTTCTTGTCGCCCTTGCCATCTGACAACCCCAAATTTTTCCGGTGCAATTTATGAATAACAAATATCGCGCTATGCAGATCGTTGCCCCCGGGGTGCTGGAAATGACAGAGCGGCCAATACCCGCTCCCGGCCCGGATGAGGTGCTCATCAGAATTGAAGCATGCGGCGTATGCGGTGCCGATCTCCGGGACGCGGAAAAAGCGCCGCAGGCGGGCCAGCCCGGCCGTATACCGGGACATGAAATTGTCGGGTTTATTGCCCGGAAGGGGAACAGGGTACCCGATATCTGGCAAACCGGTCAGCGGGTGGGCGTTGGGCGCCTGGGGGGATACTGTCAGCACTGCAAACCCTGCCGCAGCGGGCTATTTCATCTCTGTGAAAACCAGCTTACGCCAGGACTCAGCTGTGATGGCGGCTACGCAGAGTACGTCGTCATACGGCACACCGCGTTGATAGCCATCCCCTCCGCGCTTTCTTCCATACATGCCGCGCCGATCCTTTGCGCCGGTACCGCAACCTTCAACGCGCTGCGTAATTCAGGCGCAAGAGCGGGCGACAGAGTCGCGGTTCTCGGAATGGGTGGCCTTGGCCATATGGCCGTTCAGTACGCCCGTAAAATGGGGTTTGAGGTGACGGTGGTGGCGCGAGGTAGCGAAAAAGAACGCGCGGCCATTGAGCTGGGTGCGCATCGCTACATCGATACACTTAAGGAAAACGCATCAGAACGTCTGAAAAAGGACGGCGGTGTGGATTTTATTGTGGCAACGGCACCGGCTTCAGAAACGGTATCAGCCCTTCTGTCCGCCCTGGCCCCCCGAGGAAAAGCGATCCTGCTGGGTACCGGACAAACGCCGCTGCAGGTCACGCCGGGTATGATGATCGGCCCTGAACGCACCCTGACAGGATCTTTCGTCAGCACACCTGCACAAACCGAGCTCGCGCTGCAGTTCAGCCACCTCTTTCAGACGTTGCCCGTCACAGAGCTGCTGCCCTTTGAAAAGGCAAATGAGGCGCTCAGCAGACTGAAACAGGGCCTGGCGCGATACCGGATAGTGCTCACCATGAATCAGGATAATTAATCCCATGTCCGCAGAACATTTCCTGCCCGTAGCAGACCAGAAAAATAATATTATCCGCCTGTCTGCCGCACAGGCTCTCGCCGGTGCTAACTCTGTGGTTTTTTATGCCACAGGCGCAATTGTGGGTAACGCACTGGCTCCCAGTAGTTCGCTGGCCACACTTCCCATCACCATGTTTGTTCTGGGGATGGCGGCCTGTATTCTGCCGTTAGGTTCACTGGCGCGGACAAATGGTCGTAATGCCGCCTTTATGGTCGGCACCGGGGCGGGCGTCATTACCGGACTGACGGCTGCTCTGGCCGTCTTCATCGGCTCATTCATACTGTTTTGCATCGCTGCATTTATGGGCGGTGCGTATGCGGCGGTCGCGCTCAGCTTTCGTTTTGCCGCAACGGATGGCGTTACGCCCGAACGCCGGGCCCGGGCCCTGTCGCTGGTAATGGGAGGCGGAGTGATAGCTGGCGTGGTTGGCCCTATGCTGGTCTCCGGAACGATGCACCTCTGGCCGCCTCATACCTTCGCCGTCACGTTCCTCGCCCAGGCGCTCGTGGCCGTCATTTCGGCATTCATACTCAAAGGCGTGAAGACCACAGAACCTGCCGGCACGATAAAAACGGGTGGACGCCCTTTGCGCGAAATTGTCCGTCAGCCAGGGTTTGCCAGAACCGTGTTTAGCGGTGCGGTAACCTATATGGTGATGAACTTCCTGATGACGGCTGCACCACTCTCGATGCACATACATGGCATTTCTCAGCAGGCTTCCAATCTCGGTATCCAGTGGCATGTTATTGCCATGTACGGTCCGGGCTTTTTCACCGGCAAATTAATTAACCGCTTTGGCGCCATGCGTATCGCCGCTGCGGGTCTGCTTATCATGGCATGCTCTGTGCTGGCCGGACTCAGTGGAACTGATATTTTTCACTACTGGCTGTCGCTGATTTTGCTGGGTCTTGGCTGGAATTTTGGCTTCACCGGCGCATCGGCGAAGATCATTGAATATCACCGTCCCGAAGAGAAAACCCAGGTACAGTCCCTGAACGATTTTGTGGTGTTTGGGGTGATGATTGTAGGGTCTTTTTCGTCAGGAGCCCTGCTCAGTCTCTATGGCTGGAACGCCGTCCTGTGGGGCTCCCTTGTTCCCGTCGGGCTTGCCCTTTTAGGTGTTGTTAACGAGTTGCGGGCAAAAAAGCAGGATAAATTAAGCTCCTGACGTAGTTTTCTATGCTGCATGGTAGCGGGTTATGTTGATGTGACAAGTATATAAAGCCCAAAATTAGCGAGAATCATTTTGGGCATACTTGTTGATGCTCACTGCCCCCCATGATCTCTTTAATGTCCGCTTTTCGCTCAAAGCGGACATCTGTGCAGAGGTTACATTCTTATTGCCAATAGGCTCAGAGGGAACAGGGTTGCTGGCCGTTTTTTGAGGCGGCAGACAAAACGATTCTGACATAGTTGAGACCTGCGCATTCATCGGGTTCTTTCAAAAGCGAGCCCAGTAAGGGTATGTTGGGAACTCACCTTACACGGGACACAGGTTTTACACATGTCGACTGCACAAGCGAATAAAGACTGGGTCAAAGTTACTCACACGCCGGGGAAAATAGAACGCCTGGAGGCCTACTTCGGCGGGTATGGTTATGAACCCCATCGGCATGATACCTATGCTATCGGCAGGACACTGTCAGGAGTGCAAAGCTTTCGTTATCGCGACAGTAAACAACACAGTTTACCCGGTGGGACAATGGTCCTGCATCCGGATGAAATTCATGATGGAGAGGCCGGAACGACAGAGGGATTTCAGTACCGGATGCTTTATATCGAGCCTGCGTTAATTCAGAAAATGTTGGGCGGAAAACCATTACCCTTTATTCCCGGGGGACTCTCATCTGATCCCCGGCTCTTCGCCGCTACCGCGCCACTATTAAAAGCGTCGGAAGATCCTATTGATGCGCTTGAGGAGGAGGATGCGCTTTACTGTCTTGCCATGACCCTGGCAGTCGTGGGAGGACAACGGTTTCGTCGATGCCTGGTGGATTACCAGTCTGCAGAGCGTGCGCGCGAATATATCCATTCTGAATTCAGCCAGAACATTACGCTGGAAACCTTATCCTCCGTCTGCGGTAAAGATCGCTGGAGCCTGAACCGGGATTTTCGGACACTTTTCGGCACGAGTCCTTATCGCTATGTAACAATGCGCCGTCTCGCATACTGCAGACATTTGATTCAGACAGGTCTGTCACTGGCGGAATCTGCTTTAGAGGCAGGATTCTCCGATCAAAGCCATATGACGCGGCAGTTCATAAAAGCATACGGTATTTCACCGGGCCGCTGGCAAACCTTTATTCAACAACGCCGAACGTGAGTTGCACGATCGTTCAAGACCAGGACGGCGGCGTTTTTTATCCTCGACGTTTCTTAAACATTAAGGAATGTCATCATGTATTTCCCGGTAAATCTGGAACAGAAATTCTCTCTTTTCGACGCTCACTGGCAGCCAAAAGTCATCGCGCAGATGAACGATTACCAATTTAAAATCGTGAAAATAGCGGGTGACTTTATCTGGCACTCGCATCCTGAAACCGACGAAGCCTTTATCGTCATAGAGGGGGTATTACGTATTGATTTTCGCGACGGGCATGTCCTCGTCAATCCCGGTGAAATGTATGTTGTGCCAAAAGGTGTTGAACATAAAACCTCAGCCGCGACGACGGTAAAAATGATGATGATTGAACCTTGCGGCGTCCTGAATACCGGACATGAAGGTGGGGACCGCACCGCAGAAAACGATATCTGGATCTAACGTGGTGTGATTTCAAACCAGCCGGTCGGGCTGGTTTGAAAGATTAGAACATACCGCTGCACCGGTATTCCTCCGCGCTCATTATACGCTTGTAGGCACGCCTTTCTCTTATAACTGTTCCTGAACCTGCTCACTGGCAGCGTCGTGCCAGGAGCACCTCCACCATTCCGCGTAACAGGCTAACGAAGCACAAATCCCTGCTTCACAGTTGTCATTTTTGAATAAACAGTTGTCACCTTCTGATGAGTTTTGGGGACGATTTCGCTCGACACTGGGGCATCTTTGTTAAAGAGGAACCCGCTATGTTGAAAAATCCGTCACTCAAATATCAGGCGCATCCTCCTGTCAATCTGACTGACAGGCAATGGCCGGATAACACGTTGACCCATCCCCCACGCTGGCTTTCTACGGATTTACGCGACGGTAATCAGTCGCTTGCTGAGCCCATGGATAACGCCCGGAAAATGAAATTCTGGGATCTGTTAATAGCGTGTGGTTTTCGTGAAATCGAGGTCGCGTTTCCCTCTGCTTCACAAACCGATTTTGATTTTGTTCGGGCACTCATTGAAGGTAACCGCATTCCAAAGGATGTGAACATTCAGGTTTTAACTCAGGCAAGAGAGGATTTGATTAGGCGGACATTTGAATCATTGCAGGGAGTTCGTCAGGCGACCATTCATTTATACAATGCAACGGCGCCCCTTTTCAGGGAAATCGTCTTTCGTCAGACACGGGATGAAATTGTTCAGCTTGCCATCGACGCGACCAGGCACATCCGTCGGTTATGCGATGAGGCGCCGGGAACCGACTGGACTTTCCAGTATTCTCCGGAAACCTTCTGCTTTACCGAGCCTGATTTTGCCTTGCAGATTTGTGAGGCCGTGGCAGAGGTCTGGGAGCCAGATGCGTCTCGTCCCATGATTATCAACCTTCCTGCGACGGTTGAGGTCAGCATGCCGAATGTATACGCCGATCAGATAGAATATTTTTGCCGCCATTTTTCGCGCCGCCAGCAGGTTTGTATAAGCGTTCATCCACACAACGATCGTGGAACAGGCATTGCCTGTGCTGAGCTTGCGCTGCTGGCTGGCGCCGATCGCGTTGAAGGCTGCCTGTTTGGAAACGGAGAGCGTACCGGCAATGCTGATTTAGTGACGCTGGCGCTGAATCTTTATACGCAGGGTATCTCACCCGAACTTGACTTCAGCCAGATGAAAAAGGTGGTTGAAGTGGTGGAGGAATGTAATCAGTTGCCTGTTGCGCCGCGTCACCCCTACGCCGGCGAACTGGTTTTTACGGCGTTTTCCGGATCCCATCAGGACGCCATCAAGAAAGGGTTTGCCGCACGCCAGGGCACATCGGATTCTTTATGGAGAATTCCCTATCTGCCTCTCGATCCGGCAGATATCGGTTGCAGCTATGAAGCGGTTATCCGTGTGAACAGCCAGTCTGGTAAAAGCGGTGCGGCCTGGCTGCTCGAGCAAAATCATAACCTTATCCTGCCCCGTCCGCTTCAGCAGGCATTTAGCCTTCTTGTGCAAAAAGAGGCGGAACGTGGAGAGAAAGAATTGTCGCAAATGGCTGTCTGGAACCTGTTTCGTCAGGCGTATGGCATTGTTGACGCGCCACCGCTTCGTTTGAAAGAGTATGTCTGCAACAATCAGTCTGACCAGCGTACAGTGCTTTCTGCTGAACTCATATGCCAGGGTAAAAAGCTGAGCCTGACGGGAGAGGGAAATGGTTTCCTTTCAGCGGCGCTTACAGCGCTTTGTCGGCAGTGGAAAACAGAGCTCGAAATAGTGAGTTATCAGGAGCATACACTTGGCAAACGCAGCGACAGTCGCTCCGTCGCTTATGTGTGCTGCCAGGACCGCACGGGGAGATGCGCATGGGGAGTCAGTATTGACAGCGACATTACCCGTGCCTCTCTGCAGGCGATGCTAAACGCTGCGGCGGATTTCATCACTTGCTAAAGTAATCGCTGGGCGGCATTCCCATGACCCGCCGGAACATCACGCTGAACGCGCCGGGGCTGGCATAACCTGAATCCAGCGCCACCCGCGTTATTTGCTCGCCCTGCGCCAGGCGCGTCAGGGCGTGCAGAAGACGTGCTCGCCGAACCCACTCGCTGAACTGCATGCCAGTTTGCTGGTAAAAATGGCGGTTGAGCGTACGTCCGCTGGCGTTGATTTTTACGGCTGCCTGTTCAATTGACCATGTCTCATGTGGTGCATCGCGAACGGCCTGGCATAGCCGTTTCAGTCGCTCTGAGACCGGCTCTGGCAGGTGAAACGCAAGCGTGTCCATCACGCGAATTTCATCAAGTATCAGTTCGTAAACACGTTCAGCCCGGCTTCCGGGCGTGTAGTCCGCAGGAAGCGTCAACGCGCAGATAATCAGCTCCCGCAACAGGTCACTCACGCCAACAACCTGACAAGTGGCGGGCATATCAGCCCGAGCCAGCGGCTCTACAAAAAGCACCCTCGCCTTAACATCCCCTGTGATATGAAGCGCATGCGGGATTTTTGCCGGTATCCATACTCCGCGTGAAGGAGGGACTATCCACAACCCGAGCCGGGTCTCAACGCGAATAACACCACTCAGCGTATGAATAAGTTGAGCACAGTTGTGCGTATGCCAGTCTTCATGTTCGCCGTGCCTGTAGTCATGTGCATAGGGAATAACTGACCGGCCTGAAAAATCGAAGTCGCTTTGTCTGGTCACGTAATAGATATCGCTCATTCACTCATAAAGAGTCATTCAAACTCTCTTTCGACGCACAGCCTTCATCGCCACTCTCTGGCATTCTGTATTGAATGGCTTGCGATGTAACAGGCATATAGCGCCTACCCGCTCACGACACTAACATTATTTTAACGCCGGGCCCCTGCATTATGAACACCTGTGCCCGCTTTTTGCTCAAACTGGCTCGTCTTGAAATACTCTTCTGTCTTACAGCCTCTCAAACTAAGCGTTGCTCGCCGCAGGTTTTTTGGCGTCGGATACAACCGTTCGCTCGTTTCATTTAGTTACTTTTGCCTTGTGTGACTTTTTTCAATGCCGCCATAATGCATTGATAACAAGATGATAACGTCGTCTCAGGTCACCACCTTTTGCAGGGAGAAGAATGAAGATGCTGCGATCGCTACAGGCGCTCTGCCTGATGAGCTTTTTTCTGGCGGATGTGCGTGATGGGCTCGGCCCTTTTCTCGGCATTTATCTCACTCAACAGCACTGGCGACCGGATGATATTGGGTTCGTGATGACCGCAGGCGGGATCGCGGCGCTGCTGGCAACGGTGCCCGCCGGGATTATGATCGACGCCACACGCAAAAAGCGCCTGCTGCTGCTCGCCTGCTGCGCGCTGGTCACGCTGGCGACGCTCATGCTCTGGTACAGCACCCGTTACAGCATTGCGATGATTTCGCAGATTGTGTCCGGGCTGGTCGCCGCGCTGATTGGCCCGCTGTTGGCGGGGATCACGCTGGGCCTGACCGGCCAGCGCGGCTTCACGCGGCAGATGGGCCGCAACGAGGCCTTCAACCACGGCGGCAATATGGTGGCGGCCGTGCTGGCAGGCGGCGCGATGTGGCTGTGGGGCATCGGCGCGGTTTTTGTTCTGATGACGGGCATGGCGGTTTTCACCGCGCTTAGCGTACTGGCGATCCGCGAACAGGATATCGATCATGACGTGGCGCGCGGCCTTGAAACCGGCGATAAGGCGCAGGCGGTGCCGCAGCTGTCAGTGCTGATGCGCCATCCGGTGCTGCTGACGACCGGCATCACGCTGCTGCTGTTTCACCTCGGCAACGCCGCGCTGCTGCCCATGCTCAGCATGCGCGTGGCCGCTACCGGCAGCAGCCTGTGGAGCCCTGGGCTCTACGCGGCGGCGACGGTAGTGATTTCGCAATGCGTGATGATCCCGGTCGCCCTTCTGACCTCCTCGCAGGCGCAGCGCTATGGCTACCGGCGGCTTATCCTGATTGCGCTTATTGTACTGCCGGTACGCGCTGCGCTTGCCGCCAGTTTTGCCGGGCCGTTATCCGTTATTCCGGTGCAAATTCTGGATGGTGTCGCCGCCGGGATCCTGGGCGTGGCGGTGCCTGGCTATATCGTTAACGCGCTGCGCGGGTCCGGGCATATCAACGCCGGTCAGAGCGTGATTATGCTGATGCAGGGCGCGGGCGCCGCGTTCAGCCCGGCGCTGGCGGGCAGTATCGTCGCGCACTCGTCATGGCGCGTGGCGTTTGCGACGCTCGGGGTGGTGGCGCTTGCGGCATTAATCGTCTGGTGGCGCGCGGCCGGGCGGGTATCAGCGATGGCATAAGGGCCACCGCAGACCGGCGGCTCAGTATATACTGTTGATATTGCGTTCTTCTTTGTGAGAGTGGCTCATGATCGCTTCCGTTCTTATCGCGCTTGTCGCCGTCATACACGTCTATATTCTCGTGCTTGAGATGGTTTTGTGGGACACGAAAACAGGCCGCAAGGCCTTTAATCTCAGCGCTGATTTCGCCCGCGACAGCCGGGTGCTGGCCGCCAATCAGGGGCTGTATAACGGTTTTTTAGCGGCGGGATTGTTCTGGGGGCTGTGGCTGGGCGACGGCGGTTTCCAGTTCAAACTGTTCTTTCTGGTGTGCGTGCTGATTGCAGGCCTGTTTGGCGCAGTCACCGCCAGCAGGAAAATTCTTTATGTGCAGGCGCTGCCCGCGCTGCTGGCGTTGATTGCGCTGTGGATGGGGCTGTAACGGCGCAGGTCGCGCCTGTGCCTCATTCAATAATACTGACCTGCGCCTGGCTGTTCTCCCAGGAGAACAGCACGAGATGCCAGAGCCCCGGCGCTTTGCGGGAAGGGTCGATTAATCCATTAAAACCCAGTGATTCCAGACGCTCGCGAACCTTCCATGACCGGGGAATGCCGCCCTCGTTGACGATCTCCTGCCACGGCGCCACCGCGTCGTGAAGATCAATGCCTGCGGCAAGAAGCGCCTGCGCATCACGCAGGTCAAAAATCTTCTCTGCCACCACGCGAACTTTAATCATTTCAAGGCTCGCTCTGTTATCGCGATGCGCCCGCATGGCGGCATCGACGCCCTCCGGCGAAGAACTCAGGTACAGCGTAGGTTGATCGGGCCCTGAATATCGTCCCGCCGCCCTGGAGCCGGATAACGCCAACGCCCGATACGCAGGATCGATTGCCCGATAAAAAACGCCGTTAATACGGTTATGAAAACGGGTGATATCCATCATTCCTCAGCAATACCTATTCTGGATGTCTGGTCTGGATAGTAGTGACCTGGCGCTTTATTAATGGCAAGTCGGAATGCTCTGCTACTCTCAGAGAATATCGTTTACGGGAAAAAATCATGACGTACAAACTTTACGGTACGGCACATTCAGGCTCTGCCGCCATTGAGATGGCGCTTAAGGCATGTGGGGTAGAATACACGCTGTTAAAGGCCAGTTCGTGGGAACAGGACAGCGATATTAACGGATTACGCGCGCTGAATCCGTTAGTGCAAATACCCACGTTAGTGCTTCCTGATAATTCCGTGATGACCGAAAGCGCAGCCATGATGATTTATCTCGGTATGGAATATCCTCATTCCGGGCTGCTGTCTGCAGATGCGCGGGTGCGGGCTCAGCAATTACGCGGGCTGGTTTATATCGGCGCTAATTGCTATGCCTCGGTGGGAATAATTGATTATCCCGAACGCTGGCTGCCCGGCGGGTCTGAAGAGCAAAACAAGCAGCTGGCAAAGGGCGCCCTGCAAAAACTTTATCAGCAGTGGGATATATTCAGTGACCTGTTTTATGGTTCACAGGCCTGGTGCCCGCAAAACCCTGGCGGGCTCGAAATGCTGGCTTGTGTCGTCTCAAGATGGAGCCGGACGCGTGAACATCTGAGCCAGTCACGGGCCGCTTTCTGTGCCTCCCTGACCGACACCGAAACACAGCCTGGGATCCGCGAGGTCATCACTACGCACTGGGAAACATAACGGGCGAGCACCGTGCAGCCCCGCCGTTAAGTCTCTCGCACCGCGGGTGGCGGTGATTTCATGCGCACATTCGCTACTGTGCCGCCCCCCTTATACCGCTTCATCGGCAGCAAGCCGCTCGTCGTAAGCCACCTGCGCCTGCGCAATGGCCCCACCCTGTTCTCTGGCCCAGCTTACCAGTGCCACAAAAGGTTCCTGCAAGGTCCGCCCCAGCGGCGTGATCGCATACTCGACCGCCACGGGTGAGGAGGCAATCACGCGGCGGCTGACCAGACCGTTGCGCTCAAGGCGGCGCAGCGCTTCGGTCAGCGCTTTATGCGTGATCGGATCCAGCCTGCGTTTTATGGCGTTAAAGCGGGCGGGTTGGGTGCACAGTACGGTCAGAATCAAGACCGACCACTTGTTTGCCACCTGTTCCAGAACCGGGCGCGTGCTGTTGATTTCTGCCAGCTGGGCAGCGATATCCGTGGACATGAGGTTACCTTTTCTATATCTGATGTACATCAGGTGCGTAATTGACCCTAAATATACAAAATGTATCATCTGGCTTCTACCCCCCCACTCTCTGGAGTAGCCATGTTGAAACTTGAAGGAAAGACCGTGCTGGTGACAGGCGGCAACAGCGGTATCGGGCTTGCGATCGCGCGCCGTTTTGTGCAGGAAGGCGCGCATGTCTTCATCACGGGCCGACGCGAAGCGCAGCTGGCAGAAGCGGTTGCCGCCATCGGCGGTAAGATTGACGCGATCACCTGCGATCTCACCAGGACCGACGACCTTGACCGATTATTCGATACCCTTAAGGCCAGCGCCGTACGCCTGGACATTCTGGTGTATTCCTCTGGCATCTCCGAGCCTGCGAGCCTGGAAGAGACCACCGGGGAGCATCTTGACCGCGCCTTCGGGCTCAACGTGCGCGCCATGGTGTTAACGGCGCAGCACGCGGTCCGGCATATGAATGATGGCGGCGCCATTGTGTTGTTGGGCTCGATTGCAGGCGCGATGGCTAACGCCGGTTATGGTACCTATTCCGCCACCAAAGCCGCGGTACGCTCGTATGCCCGCACCTGGAGCGCGGAACTGGCGCCGCGAGGCATCCGGGTGAATACGCTCAGTCCCGGCCCCACGGATACGCCGATGTTTGACAAGGTCAGTGACGACTTCAGACAAATGATGAACGCGCGCATACCGGCAGGGCGTTTAGGAAACCCCGACGAAGTGGCCGCCGCCGCCCTGTTCCTCGCCTCGGATGAAAGCCTGTACGTGAGCGGCACGGAGCTTATCATCGATGGCGGTATGACCGCGTAAAGACCATTCCCTGTGGCGGCCGCGCTGGCCGCCGCGTAGCGACCGCAGAAAGCGCCGGCGCGAGCAAAGCTACAACGGGCGCCCTTCGCGCCACGCCCCCGTTTGTATTACTCTAAAACCCGCCTGCTACTTCGTGAGAGAGAACGCATGTCCACCGGCGATTTATCCAGAATGGGTGCCGCAGCAGTGGTGTTGAATACCCGCGACAGCCATCATCACTATATTGAAAAATGCCCTGTTGGCGACGTGGAATACCATTTTTATCATGACGCTGCGGCGGCGCTTAATCAGGCGGGCATTGCGACGCCAGCGCTGTTATCCGCGGATGCGACCCGGCGCGCATTGAGACTGGAGTATATTCCTCACCCCGTTGACCAGGCTGCTTTCGCCAGTGATGACGCCCTCGCCATGCTGGCGCGGCTGCATCGTTACCCTGCCCATTCTGCATGGCGCTACCACACGCACGCCTGGTCAGAGGCCGCGCTTGAAAAATCGCTGTCGCTCCTTGCGTTGCCAGCAAACAGTGCGCAGCAGCTACGGCGCTTTCAGCAGCATAGTGACGAGTTGTTTGGCTACCTGAGTCTGGTGTCCGGTGACAGCAATGCCGGCAACTGGGGAAGGCGTGAAAACGGTGATGTGGTGCTTTTCGACTGGGAGCGGTTTGGAAAAGGCAGTCCTGCTATCGATCTGGCTCCGCTGATAAAGGGAATGGGGACGAAGCAAGCAATGCTGAGCCTGGCTGAACGCTACGGCCAGATAGCGCGTCATCACAATCCACCGGCATTAGCCAGAGAGATAGCCATTGCCAAAGCCTGGATTGTCACCGAAGTCATCGTGCTTCTTGATGAGCGGCAAAAGGCAGAGTTTCCGCTGTATCGCGACTGGTACAGAGCACATCTTCCCGACTGGTTAGCAACCAGCATCACCATGCTGTGAAAAGGCATACCGGAACAGAGTGTCCCAAATTTGTCGCATGGGCAAAATCAGGAAATGAACAACAAAGGGGAAGTCATTGAAAAATAATGGCGCGCCCTGCAGGACTCGAACCTGCGACCCACGGCTTAGAAGGCCGTTGCTCTATCCAGCTGAGCTAAGGGCGCCTCGCGAAGAGGCGTTTCACCGTTTGCCTGCGGCAGCGGTGTGAAACGCCTGGAATTATACGGTCAGTACCAGGTGAGTCAATGGCTTTCGAACCGCCTGCTGGACAATTGAGCGAAAGACATAAACGAAAACTGACATCCCCGCGCGCTTCTGACAGAATATCCTCATCCCCTCTTCTTTTGATTACAGACGGAATCTTCTCTCTGATGGCAGCAAAGATTATTGACGGTAAAACGATTGCGCAGCAGGTGCGGCTTGAAGTTGCCGAAAAAGTGAAAGCGCGCGTGGCGGTCGGAAAACGCGCCCCGGGGCTTGCGGTCGTGCTGGTTGGCGCGAACCCCGCATCGCAAATTTATGTCGGCAGCAAACGTAAGGCGTGTGAGGAAGTGGGCTTTGTTTCCCGCTCTTACGATCTGCCTGAAACCACCAGCGAAGCCGAGCTGCTGGCGCTTATCGACGAACTGAATGCCGACGCCGCTATCGACGGTATTCTGGTTCAGCTGCCGCTGCCGGCGGGCATCGATAACGTGAAAGTGCTGGAGCGCATCGCGCCGGATAAAGACGTGGACGGTTTTCACCCGTATAACGTCGGCCGTCTGTGCCAGCGCGCCCCGCGTCTGCGTCCGTGCACCCCGCGCGGCATCGTGACGCTGCTTGAGCGCTACAATATCGACACCTACGGGCTGAACGCCGTGGTGATCGGCGCGTCCAATATCGTTGGCCGTCCGATGAGCATGGAGCTGCTGCTCGCGGGCTGCACCACCACCGTGACCCATCGCTTCACCAAAAACCTGCGTCAGCATGTCGAAAATGCCGATCTGCTGATCGTCGCGGTCGGCAAGCCGGGCTTTATTCCGGGCGAGTGGATCAAAGAAGGCGCCATCGTGATTGATGTTGGCATTAACCGTCTGGAAAACGGCAAGGTGGTCGGCGACGTGGTGTTTGAAGACGCCGCAGAGCGCGCCGGTTACATCACGCCGGTGCCAGGCGGCGTTGGCCCGATGACGGTCGCCACGCTTATCCAGAATACGCTGCAGGCGTGTGTTGAATACCATGACGGCGAGGAGGCATAACATGGCAACATTTTCTTTAGGTAAACACCCTCACGTCGAACTGTGCGACCTGCTGAAGCTCGAAGGCTGGAGCGAGAGCGGCGCGCAGGCGAAAATCTTCATCGCCGAAGGTCTGGTGACCGTGGATGGCGCGGTGGAAACCCGCAAGCGCTGCAAAATCGTCGCCGGTCAGACCGTCAGCTTTGACGGTCAGAGCGTCACCGTCACCGCGTAACGCCCAACGCCCTCTCCTCGCAGGGGGCGTGATATTTCCCCGTCCAGAATTTTTTCTTATCGCCCTGACCTGCACTGATGCCGCGCGTGCACGCGCTCACTGCCCGGCCCGTTTTCCAACCAACTTCAAAGAATCAGCAAATCTTCTGGCGGAACGTTAAATAGATGTTGCGCGCTGATACCCCGATCCCACAGCATAAGTAGAACGTTCTACTAGAACGTTCTACTTACTATAAAACAGGGCGCAAAAGCCCGGCTGTTCCTATCGGGGGGATCGGTATGAGTCTTATAACAGGTGTCGTTAAATCGCTGTCAAAGTTATCCATGATAGGCCGCGCGCTGATGCTGCCTATTTCGCTGTTGCCCGCCGCCGGTCTGCTGCTGGCGTTTGGCGATAAATTCCATCTGCCGCTGATGATGAATGCAGGCGGGGTGATTTTCGATAACCTGCCGTTGCTGTTCGCTATCGGCTCCGCCGTCGGTCTGGCGTCGGAATCGGGCATCGCGGCGCTCTCCGCCGCCGTCTCGGTGTTTATTATCAACATCACCATCAGCACGCAGCTTGGCATCACGCCGGAAATGGCGGCGAGCGGCGGCAAATACGCGATGGTGGTCGGCATCCCGACGCTCCAGATGGGCGTGTTCGGCGGGCTGATTTCCGGCATTCTCGCGGCGTGGTGCTACAACCGTTTCCACACGCTGCAACTGCCTGAGTTTCTGGGATTTTTCTCCGGCAAGCGGTTTGTGGCTATCGCCGCGGCGTTTCTCTCTTTCCTGCTCGGGCTGGCGCTGCCGTATGTCTGGCAGCACATCCAGGCGGGCATCGACGCGCTGTCGGTTATCGTGAATGGCGATAACCAGGCGGCCTCGACCTTTATCTTCGGGCTGGTAGAGCGCGCGCTGATCCCGCTGGGCCTGCACCATATCTGGTATCCGTCGTTCTGGTATTCGTTTGGCGACTACACCACGCAGACCGGGCAGGTTATCCACGGCGACCAGACCATCTGGTTCAAAATGCTGGAAGAAGGCGTGAAAAGCTTCAGCAGCGACACCTATCAGAACGCCGGTAAATTCATGCAGGGCGAGTTCCCGCTGATGCTGTTCGCGCTGCCGGCGGCGTGTCTTGCGATGTATCACGAAGCCAGCACGAAGAATAAGAAAATTGCCTCCGGCATTCTTTTCTCGGCCGCGCTGACCTGTTTTCTGACGGGGATCACGGAGCCGGTGGAATTTACCTTTATTTTTGTCGCGCCGGTACTGTATGTATTTAACGCCATCATGGCGGGGCTTGCGTATATGTGCATGTATTTGCTGGACGCGCATATCGCCAAATCGTTCTCCGCCGGGCTTATCGATTACATTTCATTCGGGATCCTGCCATCCTTTAACGGCTATCAGACCCACTACCTGAACGCGGTGATCGTCGGTATTCCGATGGCGGTGATGTACTACTTCACCTTCCGCTTTGTTATCCGTCGCTTTGACGTGAAAACGCCGGGCCGCGTGGAAATTACCGCGAACGTGGATGACAAAACCGATGCCGAACTGGCGGGCAATATCGTCGGTCTGCTGGGCGGTAAAGAGAACATTACCAGCGTCGGCGCCTGCATCACCCGTCTGCGTCTTGAAGTCTCCCGCCCGGAACTGGTCGACAGAGACGGGCTGAACGGCCTCGGCGCACGCGGCGTGGTATTTGTGGGCGATAACGGTATTCAGGTGATTTTCGGCGCGCGCGCGCAATTTATCGCGCAAAATATGTCAGGCATGACGGGGAAATAACGCCCGCGCGGGCCTGGCGCCAGGCCCGCGACCGCTGGCGATAAAAGGATAAATCAGGGCAGATGAAAAAGGTCAGCATTATCGATGTGGCGCGTCATGCGGGCGTGTCGGTGTCCACGGTCTCGCTGGTATTGCGCCAGAAGGGAAAAATCTCCGCCGCGACCATCGAAAAAGTGCATGCCGCCATTGAGACGCTGGGCTATGTGCATAACGTCGCCGCCGCCAACCTGCGCGGTAAAACCTCCAACCTGATTGGTCTGGTGGTGGACGACCTCAACGATCCGTTCTCCACCCGTGTCACGGCGAGCCTGGTACAGGCGCTGGAGGCGCAGGGCTATATGGTGTTCCTCACCCAGCCGGGCCGCGATACGGGGCGGCTGGAAGCCTGTTTTGTCTCGTTTATCCGCCAGGGCGTGGCGGGCGTCGTTTACCTGACCGCCGACTCCGGCCACCGCACGCTGCCTGCGCCGGTCGCGCAGAGTTCGCTGCCGGTCGTGGTGGTGTCGCAGTCGCCGGTTGAGGAAAAGCTCAACAGCGTGGTGCGCGACAACCGCCAGGCGGGCGGGCTCGCCACGCGCTATCTGATTGAGCGCGGCCATCGCAATATCGCCTATATCGGTGGTACGCCAGAGTGTCTGATTCGCCAGGAGCGGTTGCTCGGCTACCGCGCCGCGCTCTCGCAATACGGTCTCGCCTGGCGCGACGAATTCGCGCCCGCCTGCGCCGAAGAGACGCTTGCGGTCAGCCAGACGGTGCGTCAACTGCTGGAAGCGAACAATAAGATAACCGCGCTGTTATGCCACTCGCCGCATGCGATTATCGGCTGCCTTGAGGCGATTCATCAGGTGGGCCGCACCGTCGGGAAAGATGTGTTTCTGACGCAGCAGGTGTCGCTGGTGGGCTTTGAGGACATGATGCATGTGAACCTCACCTCACCGTCTTTCACCTACGTTTCGTCCGCCAGCGAAGAGACCGGGCGACAGGCGGCGGGGCTTATCGTGCGGCTTATTCACGAGCCAGGCCTGCCCGCGCAGCGCATTACGCTCTCCGGCCAGCTTGTCGTGCGCGGCTCTGCGTGAAGGGTGATGTCGTCTGACGGATGGCGGGTGCGCTGCGCTTACCCGCCCTACATGGTGACGTAATGGTTTTTCTGGCGGGTGCGCTTACCCGCCCGACAAAGTTACCCGCCCTGTCATTGCGCTGACGTCGTTGCGTAGGGCAGGTAAGCGCAGCGCACCTGCCGAAAATGCCCACGCTGAATCATGCGCATAAAAAAAGCGGCTTTCGCCGCTTTTTCTTATTTACGCCGCCAGGTCGTACCCTGCGGGCCGTCTTCGAGAACAATGCCCATCTCGTTTAAGCGATCGCGCGCGGCGTCCGCCGCCGCCCAGTCTTTCGCTTTGCGCGCCTCCAGACGTTTAACGATCAGCGCTTCGATTTCCGCCACTTCATCGTCATTCGCCTGCGCGCCAGATTGCAGGAACTGCTCCGGGGCCTGCTCCAGCAGCCCCAGCACCGCCGCGAGCTTGCGCAGATGCGCCGCCAGCTGGTTCGCCGCGTGGCTGTCTTCGGTTTTGAGGCGGTTCACTTCACGCGCCATATCAAACAGCACTGAATAGGCTTCCGGCGTATTGAAATCGTCGTTCATCGCCTCGACAAAGCGCGCTTCGAACGCCTCGCCGCCCGCCGCCGCTACGCTGCTGTCAGTCCCGCGCAGCGCGGTGTAGAGACGCTCAAGGGAGGCGCGCGCCTGCTTTAAGTTCTCTTCGCTGTAGTTAAGCTGGCTGCGATAGTGGCCCGACATCAGGAAATAGCGCACCGTTTCCGCGTCGTAATGCTGCAGCACATCGCGCACGGTAAAGAAGTTGCCGAGCGATTTCGACATCTTCTCGCGATCGACCATCACCATCCCGGAGTGCATCCAGTAGTTAACGTATTCGCCGTCGTGCGCGCAGGTTGACTGGGCGATTTCATTCTCGTGGTGCGGGAACATCAGATCAGAGCCGCCGCCGTGGATATCGAAATGGCTGCCCAGCTGTTTGCAGTTCATCGCTGAGCACTCAATATGCCAGCCCGGACGGCCTTCGCCCCACGGCGACGGCCAGCTCGGCTCGCCCGGCTTGGACATCTTCCACAGCACAAAATCCATCGGATTGCGTTTGCTGTCGGCAACTTCAACGCGAGCGCCTGCCTGGAGCTGCTCCAGATCCTGGCGCGACAGCTTGCCGTAATCGGCGTCGCTCTCCACCGCGAACATCACATCGCCGTTGCCCGCGACATACGCATGACCGCGAGCAATCAGTTGTTCAACGATTTCGATGATTTCCGGAATATGCTGCGTCGCGCGCGGCTCACTTTCCGGGCGCAAAATATTCAGCGCATCAAAATCTTTGTGCATCTCGGCGACCATGCGGTCCACCAGCGCCACGAAGTCTTCGCCGTTCTCGTTCGCGCGTTTAATGATTTTGTCGTCAATATCGGTAATGTTGCGTACATATTTCAGCTTATAGCCGAGAAAACGCAGGTAGCGCGCCACAACGTCAAACGCGATAAATGTGCGACCGTGGCCGATGTGACAGAGGTCGTAAACGGTAATACCACACACGTACATGCCGACTTCCCCGGCATGGATAGGCTTGAATTCCTCTTTCTGGCGACTCATGGTATTGAAGATTTTTAACATCAGAAGTTTCCGTGTCAGTGTGTGGTAAGCGTATAAAACCCCTATATTACCCATAATTGAAAGCGCAAGCACCCCACTTTGCAAGGTGAAGCAAACGGTGAGTTATGCTATAACAGCCTCCTACTTGTGGCTTCTTGCAGAAGCCGAAGCACCACTGAAACAAAACAGGATGCAGACATGGTTACTTTTCACACCAATCACGGCGACATCGTAATCAAAACTTTTGATGACAAAGCGCCGGAAACGGTAAAAAACTTTCTGGAATACTGCCAGGAAGGTTTCTACGACAACACCATTTTCCATCGTGTTATCAACGGCTTTATGATTCAGGGCGGCGGCTTTGAGCCGGGCATGAAGCAGAAAAGCACCAAAGATCCTATCAAGAACGAAGCCAACAACGGCCTGAAAAACACCCGTGGCACGCTGGCGATGGCGCGCACGCAGGCGCCGCACTCCGCGACTGCCCAGTTCTTCATTAACGTGGCGGATAACGACTTCCTGAACTTCAGCGGCGAAAGCCTGCAGGGCTGGGGCTACTGCGTGTTCGCGGAAGTGGTCGAAGGCATGGACGTGGTTGATAAAATCAAAGGCGTTTCCACCGGCCGCAGCGGCATGCATCAGGACGTGCCGAAAGAAGACGTGATTATCGAGCGCGTGACCCTCAGCGAGTAATTCGTGGCAACGCTCTTTATTGCAGATCTTCATCTGTGCTCAGAAGAACCGGCGATCACCGCCGGTTTTCTGCGTTTTTTAGGCGGTGCAGCACGTGAGGCGGACGCGCTTTACATCCTGGGCGATCTCTTTGAAGCCTGGATTGGCGACGACGACCCCGAGCCGCTGCACCGCGACATTGCCGCCGGCATAAAGGCGCTCGTGGCAAGCGGCGTGCCCTGTTACTTCATTCACGGCAACCGCGATTTCCTGCTCGGTAAACGCTTCGCGCGCGAAAGCGGCATGCAGCTCCTGCCGGAAGAAAAAGTGCTGGAACTTTACGGCAGACGCGTACTGATTATGCATGGCGACACGCTCTGCACCGACGACGCGGGCTATCAGGCGTTTCGCGCCAAAGTCCACAAGCCGTGGCTGCAACGGCTGTTCCTTGCGCTCCCTCTGCGCATCCGCCGCCGCATCGCCGCCCGCATGCGCGCCGGCAGCAAAGCCTCCAACAGCCAGAAAGATCTCGCCATTATGGACGTCAACCCGCAGGCGGTGGTCGACGCGATGACGCGTCAGCGCGTGCAGTGGCTTATCCACGGTCATACCCACCGTCCCGCCGTCCATCGCCTTGAGGCCAACGGCAAACCTGCGCACCGCGTCGTGTTAGGTGCCTGGCACAGCGAAGGCTCGATGATAAAAGTCACGCCCGACGACGTGGAACTGATTGCCTTTCCGTTCTGATCCGCCCTGCCCTTTTTGCCCGGCGCGCGCCTACGCAACCGTTTTCCTTGCCCGATATCCGTGATATTCTCAAAGCCCTCGTAACGGCGACCCCGTTGATTTTGCCGCCTGACCACAGGAGTTTTGAGACGTATGTCCTCCAGCCACACCCCGGCGCGTATCGCCATCGTCATGGGTTCCAGAAGCGACTGGGCCACTATGCAGTTTGCCGCAGAAATCCTCGATGCTCTGGATGTTCCTCACCACGTTGAAGTGGTCTCCGCGCACCGCACGCCGGATAAGCTGTTTAGCTTCGCCGAAAGCGCGCAGGAGAACGGGTTTCAGGTGATTATCGCGGGCGCGGGCGGCGCGGCGCATCTGCCGGGCATGATTGCCGCGAAAACGCTGGTGCCGGTGCTGGGCGTGCCGGTGCAGAGCGCGGCATTAAGCGGACTGGACAGCCTCTACTCTATCGTACAGATGCCGCGCGGCATTCCGGTCGGCACGCTGGCTATCGGCAAAGCGGGCGCGGCTAACGCCGCGTTGCTGGCAGCCCAGATCCTGGCGCAGCACGACAGCGCCCTGCTGGCGCGCCTTGAGAACTGGCGCCAGAAGCAGACTGACGAGGTGCTGGAGAACCCGGACCCGCGGGGTGACGCATGAAACAGGTATGCGTGCTGGGTAACGGCCAGCTCGGCAGAATGCTCCGCCAGGCGGGCGAGCCGCTCGGCATTCGCGTCTGGCCGGTAGGGCTAGATGCCGATCCGCAGGCGGTGCCGTTCGCGCAGAGCGTTATCACCGCCGAAATAGAGCGCTGGCCGGAAACCGCCCTGACCCGCGAACTGGCGCGACACAACGCGTTTGTGAACCGCGACGTTTTCCCGCTTATCGCCGACCGCCTCACGCAGAAGCAGTTGCTCGATAAGCTCGCTCTCCCTACCGCGCCGTGGCAGCTGCTGGCTGACCGCAGCGAATGGCCGCAGGTGTTCAGCCGTCTTGGCGAGCTCGCCATTGTGAAGCGCCGCACCGGCGGCTATGACGGTCGCGGCCAGTGGCGTCTTCGCGAAAGCGACGCCGACACGCTGCCTGGCGAGTGCTACGGCGAATGCATCGTCGAGCAGGGCATTAATTTTTCTGGCGAGGTGTCGCTGGTGGGCGCGCGCGGCCACGACGGTAGCGCGGTCTTCTATCCGCTGACCCATAACCTGCATCAGGACGGCATTCTGCGCACCAGCGTGGCCTTCCCGCAGGCGAGCGCGACGCAGCAGAAGCAGGCCGAGACCATGCTGCGCGCCATTATGGATGAGCTTAATTACGTCGGCGTCATGGCGATGGAGTGTTTCGTCACGCCGCAGGGCCTGCTGATTAACGAGCTGGCGCCGCGCGTGCATAACAGCGGCCACTGGACGCAGAACGGCGCGTCCATCAGCCAGTTCGAGCTGCACCTGCGCGCCATCACCGGCCTGCCGCTGCCGCAGCCGGTGGTCAGCAGCCCGTCGGTGATGGTGAATCTGATTGGCAGCGATCTCAATTACGACTGGCTCAAGCTGCCGCTGGTGCATCTGCACTGGTACGACAAAGAGGTGCGCGAGGGCCGCAAGGTCGGCCACCTTAACCTCAGCGACAACGAGCCGGCGCTGATTGACGCCACGCTGGAGGCGCTCGCGCCGCTGCTGCCGCCCGAGTACGCCAGCGGCATCGCCTGGGCGCAGGCGCTGTTACGCTAAGAGAAAGGCACCCCAGTGGGTGCCTTTTTATTCTGTGTGAAGGTGGGTGCGCTGCGCTTACCCACCCTACAAAATCCCACAACGTTACGCCCGGCTCGTAGGGCGGGTAAGCGAAGCGCACCCGCCGCGCATCGTTACGCCCCTAACGCCTGCTCCAGGTCGGCAATCAGGTCGTCCGCTTCCTCGATCCCCACCGACAACCGGATCAACTGCGGCGTGATGCCGTTTGCGAGCCGCTGTTCAAGCGGAATCGAGGCGTGCGTCATGCTGAAAGGCTGGCTCACCAGGCTCTCGACGCCGCCCAGGCTTTCGGCGAGCGTGAAGAGCCGCAGCGTTTTAATCACCTGCGCCGCGCGCGCCTCGTCGCCGCGCACCACTATCGAAATCATCCCGCCTGAAAGCGCCATCTGGCGGCGCGCCAGCGTATGCTGCGGGTGGCTTTCCAGCCACGGGAAAAACACCTTCTCCACCTGCGGATGCTGCTCCAGCCGCTGCGCTATCTTCAGCGCATTCGCGCTGTGACGCTCCATACGCAGCGCCAGTGTGCGAATACCGCGCAGCGTCAGGAAGCTGCTGAACGGGTCGAGCACCCCGCCGACGGCGTTTTGCAGATACCCGAGCTGCTGTGCAAGCGCCGCGTTATCACCAACGACCGCCAGCCCCGCCACGACATCAGAATGACCGTTGAGGTATTTGGTGGCCGAATGCACCACGATATCAAACCCGAGCGTCAGCGGGCGGTGGATTGCCGGTGACGCAAAGGTATTATCCGCGACGCTGATAAGCCCGTGGCGGCGCGCGAGCCCGGCGATGGCTTCGAGATCCGCAAGCTTCAGCAGCGGATTGGTCGGCGTCTCCACCCAAATCATGCGCGTTTCCGGGCGGATCGCCGCCTCCAGCGCCGCGAGGTCATCCGGTTTCACCCACGAGACCGAGAGCCCGGCGGTGCGCTTGCGCACGTTTTCCAGCAGCCGGTAAGTGCCGCCGTAAACATCATCCACCGCCACGATGTGGCTCTCTTTATCGAGCAGCTCCAGCACCGTGGAGATCGCCGCCAGCCCGGAGGCGAACGCAAACCCCTGACTGCCCGCCTCCAGCTCGGCGATGGCGCGCTCCAGCGCATGGCGCGTCGGGTTGCCGCTGCGCGAATACTCATAGCCGGTATGCTCGCCGGGCGCGGGCTGCGCATAGGTGGAGGTAGCGTAAATCGGCGGCATCACCGCGCCGTGCTGGTCGTGATGCGCGCCGCTATGCACGCTAAGAGTGGCAAATTTATCCATGATAAAGCTCCTTATGATTCAAGCCGGTTGCGCCAGCGATTCAGGACATCGGTGCGGGTGATAAGACCAAGAAAGCGTGTGTCGTCGGTGATGACCGCCACCAGCCCGCGCGAGAACACCTCAAACAATTCGCGTTCGCTGGCGTGTTTATCGAGCGTCACCACCTCACGGTTCATAGCCGCGGAAACGGGGGTGAGAAAGCGCTGGCTGTCGCCCTGAATAAACGTCAGCAGATCCCATTCATCGACGATGCCCGCCACGCGGCCCTCCTCCAGCACCGGCAGCTGCGAAATGTCATAGAGCCGCATCCGGGCCAGCACGGTCGCCAGCGTGTCATCCGGCGCGGCGGTGACGGCGGCGCCTTCGTCATGGCGAAACGCGATGAAATCGCGCAGGTCGCCGGTCGCGGGCCGCGCCTGGAGCCCCTGCTGGCGCAGCCAGTCGTCATTGAACATTTTTGACAGGTATTTGTTGCCGCTGTCGCAGGCGAAGGTCACGACGCGCTTCGGCGTCGTCTGCGCGCGGCAGTAGCGCAGCGCGGCGGCAAGCAGCGTGCCGGTGGAAGAGCCCGCCAGCACGCCTTCGATTTTCAGCAGATCGCGCACGGTGCTGAACGCCTCGGCGTCAGTGACGCGTAACGCCTGCTTAACGCCCTCAATGTGCGCCAGCGGCGGAATAAAATCTTCGCCAATGCCTTCCACCAGCCACGATCCCGCCTCGTGATAACGCCCGGTCTCGACCTGATCGGCTAGGATCGATCCTACCGGATCGGCTAACACAAATTCCGTCTGCGGAGAATGTTGACGAAACCAGGCCTGCAATCCTCCAAGCGTGCCGCCGGAGCCGACGCCCACGACGATGACGTCAATGCGCCCGCCCGCCTGGTCAAAGAGTTCCGGCGCGGTCGTGGTTTCATGGGCGAGCGGGTTCGCCGGGTTATTAAACTGGTCGATGTAGAACGCGCCGGGCAGCTCATCGGCGAGGCGCTGCGCGTAATCCTGGTAATACGCCGGATGGCCCTTGTTAACGTCCGAGCGGGTGAGTCGCACGTCCACGCCGAGCGCACGCAGGTGATAAATCTTCTCGCGGCTCATTTTATCGGGCACCACCAGAATCAACCGGTAGCCTTTTTGCGCGGCGATCAGCGCCAGCCCAAGCCCGGTATTGCCCGCGGTGGCTTCGATTATCGTGCCGCCCGGCGCAAGCCGTCCCGCACGCTCGGCCTCGTTAATCATCGAGAGCGCCACACGGTCTTTAATAGAGCCGCCGGGGTTCTGGTTTTCCAGCTTCAGCAGCAGTTCGCACGGGCCGGTATCGAGCTTAGCGAGGCGCAGCAGCGGCGTCTGCCCGATGAGAGACATCACTGAATCAACTATCGACATGGTGGGTTTATCCATTAATCAAAGAACGGGCAAATGATAAGACTGCGTTTTTCGGCGGTTAAAGAACCCTTCGCGGCACGTTAGAACCAGATGGAATATTCTCTGCGGTTTCAGCAGTAAAGAAGGCGAGCGGTAAAGTCGTCCGGAAATATCGATGGCTGAACGACGGTTTTTTGGCGTAATTTTCAGCGTTTTTACGCGCACGCGCGCCCGGCTTTGCCGGTTTGCGTATTTGGATTGCCGGAATTTATCGAAGAGGAAAACGAGACGGAAGAAAAGAAAACGGCGCGCAGGAAGCCCGGCGCGCCGTGAAGATGAATACCACTGGCGTCATCAATGCCGATCGCGGCGGTCGGCGCGGTTCGCCAGCCAGTCGCCGAGCATTTGCACAACCTGCACCAGCACAATCAGCGCGATAACGGTCACGACCATCACCTCGGTTTCGTAGCGATAATAGCCGTAGCGAATCGCCAGATCCCCGACACCGCCGCCGCCGACAATCCCGGCCATCGCCGAATAGCCAATCAGACTGACCAGCGTTACCGTCAGGCCGCGCAGCAGGCCCGCGCTCGCCTCCGGCAGCAGCACCGTGCAGATGATACGCATCGGGCTTGCGCCAAACGCCTCCGCCGCCTCGATAATGCCGCGATCCACTTCGCGCAGCGCGCCATCCACCAGCCGCGCGTAAAACGCGATAGCCGCGACGGAGAGCGGCACCGACGCCGCCACCGGCCCGATAGTATTGCCGAGCAGCCACTGCGTCAGCGGCAGCAGCAACACCAGCAGGATAACAAACGGCACCGAGCGGATAATATTCACCAGCACCGAACCCACGACGTTAATGGCGCGGTTCTGCCAGAACAGATGGCGGTCGGTCACAAAGAGCAAAAAGCCGAGCGGCAGGCCGCCCACAATCGCCAGCAGCGTCGAAATGCCCAGCATCTGGAACGTTTCGCCAAATGCCAGCGTCAGGTCAGCGAGTAAATCATCCATGGATCACCTCCACCTGCGCCGTGCGGGCACGAATGTGCTCTACCGCCGCTTCAACCGCCGACGGGTTATCTTTCGCCGTCAGCTGCACCACTAAAATGCCGAGCGCGCGCTCGCCGATATACTCGATTTTGCCGTGCAGAATATTCACCGCCACGCCGAAATTAACCGCCACCTCCGACAGCACTGGCTGTTCGGCGGAGTCGCCGATAAAGAGGATCTTCAGCAGCGAGCCGTGCAGGTGCTCGCGCAGGCGCGAAGGCAGCGTCAGGTTCAGCGTGTGCGACACCAGCTGCTGCGTGAACGGATGCTGCGGGCGCGCGAAAATATCAAACACCTCGCCCTCTTCCACCACCTTGCCGCCGGACATCACCGCCACGCGATCGCAAATCGTCTTGATAACGTTCATCTCGTGCGTGATCAGCACGACGGTGATCCCAAGGCGTGCGTTGATCTCCCGCAGCAGCGCCAGGATGGTGGCGGAGGTTTCCAGATCCAGCGCCGAGGTAGGCTCGTCGCACAGCAGCACATCCGGGTGGTTAGCGATGGCGCGGGCGATGCCGACGCGCTGCTTCTGCCCGCCGGACAGCTGCACCGGATAGCGGCTGGCTTTATCGCTAAGCCCCACCAGGTCGAGAATTTCCGCCACGCGCGGGCCTATTTTCGCCCGCTCCCAGCCCGCCGCCTTCAGGCTGAAAGCGACATTCTGCGCCACGGTGCGGGTATGCATCAGATTGAAGTGCTGGAAAATCATCCCGATACGCTGGCGCGCGGTGCGCAGCGCCGCGCCGGAAAGCGCGGAGATTTCTGTGCCAGCGACGGTGACGCGCCCCTGCGACGGTCGTTGCAGGGCGTTCAGGGTACGCAGCAGCGTGCTTTTCCCGGCGCCGCTGGTGCCGACTATCCCGAAAATCGTGCCGCGCGGGATTTGCAGGGTAACGTCGTCAACCGCCCGCGTGCGCTGGCCGCCCGTCGTGAAATCGACGCAGACGTGAGTGAGTGTAATCATGATAACCCTCTGAAAAACGCGCGCGGGCAGGCACCAGGCCCGCCCGCGCGGCAATACCGACCATTATTTTTGCGCCGCCGTCATCCAGTCAGGCTTCTGAAACGCGTTAAAAATATTTTTCGGATCGTTAATCACCGCGGCATAAGCCGGCGATTTCACCGCCGCCACGATATCCTTCGCAAAGGGCTTGTCGGCGTCTTCGCTGCGGACCGCGATGATGTTTTTCAGGTTTTCATCAAGCTGCTCCTGCTTTAACGCAGAAGAGAGGTCAAGGCCCGCCGCGATAGCGAAGTTGCCGTTAACCAGCGCCGCCGTCACGCTGTCGAGCGTGCGCGGCAGCTGCGCCGCTTCAAGCGGTTTAAACACCAGCCCTTTCGGGTTAGTGGCGATGTCGCGCTCGGACGCTTTGGTCGGGTCGATATTCGGCTTAATGGTGATTAAGCCCATCGACTGCAAAAAGCGCAGCCCGCGCGCCAGGTTGGTCGGGTCGTTAGAGAGCGTAATGATGTCGCCCTTTTTCAGCGCATCAATGCTTTTCACTTTGCGGGAATAGAGGCCCATCCCGGCGGTCGGCACGGTCAGCAGTTTCGTGAGCTTAAGACCCTTATCGGCGGTGAATTTTTCAAAATAGAGCGAGTGCTGGAACAGGTTAGCGTCGATGCTGCCGTTGGCGAGCGCCATGTTAGGCTGCACGTAATCGCTGAATTCGCGCACCACGACCTTATAACCCTTCTCTTTAAGCGACGGCGCGATAGCCTGTTTCACCATGTCGCCGTAAGGCCCCGGCGCCACGCCGAAGGTGATGGTTTGCGGGTCACCCGCCTGCGCGGCCTGCATGCCGCCTGCCAGAAGTAATGCGCCCGCAAGCGTGCGCCAGCCCTTAAGCAATCCCATGAGGATCTCCCTTTGATGAAGTGTGTCAGTGCGTAGCGGCGGTATACCGCCTGATTATTGTGATCGCGCGCACGCAGAGTGCGGCACGTTAAGATGGCATATTCGCAGGCGACGGGTAATTGAAAATATTTCATTCAGTGGCGTGCAGGAGTGCGCAGCGTGTCGCGCTAACGCTATGAAAGATAAAATTAAAAAAAAACGCCTCGGGCGATAAAACCCGAGGCGCATAAGACTATGCGAAAATTCGCTAAGCGCTGAACTGGCGAAACAGCGCCTTGCTGCGGAGCAGCCTTACGCCGAGCCAGCCGCCGCACAGTGACAACAGCAGCGCGCCGCACAGCGGCAGCGTCACCCACAGCCGCCAGTCGGGCTCCCACGGGAAGTCAAACACGCGGGTCTGCAACACGCCGAGCGCCACTTCCGCCCCAATGGCCGCCACAAGCCCGGCGACCAGCCCCAGCAGCGCAAACTCGCTCCAGAGCGTGGCGCGCAGCAGCGTTTTCTGCGCGCCGAGCGTGCGGTAGACCACCAGCTCCTGGCGGCGCTGATGCATCCCGACCTGCACCTGCGCCAGTAACAGCAGCACGCCGCAGGCGGTCACCAGCACCACCATCACTTGCAGCGCGCGGCTTACCTGTTCCAGCACCTGGCCAATCTGTTTCAGGATAGCCCCGATATCCAGCACGCTGACCGTCGGAAACGCGCGGTTCAGCTGCGTCAGCATCGTGTCGGCGTTATCGGCCCGAAAGCTGGTAAGGAAGCTTTGCGGCTGTCCGTCCAGCGCCCCCGGCGGGAAAATAAAGAAAAAGTTAGGCCGCAGGCTTTCCCAGTCCACTTTACGCAGGCTGGTCACTTTCGCGGTAAACGCCTGGGTGTCGCCGGTGAACGTCACGCTGTCGCCGGGGGCGATATTCAGCCGCTGCGCCAGCCCTTCTTCCATCGATACCTCGCCCGGCCCCGGCGGCCAGCTGCCTGCGGTGATCGGGTTATGCTCGGGGCGTTCGGCCTGCCAGGTGAGGTTAAGCTCGCGGTTAAGCGCCTCGTCCTCATTACCCGCCGTGGACTTGCCGTTCATCTGCGTCAGGCGCGCACGCACGATGGGGTAAAACGTCTGCGGGATAATCTGATGCTCCGCCAGGAACCCTTTCACCGCATCGCGCTGTTCCGGCGCGATATTAATCAGAAAGTAGTTCGGGCTTTCCGGCGGCAGTTGCTGCTGCCAGCGATCAAGCAGATCGCCCCTTAATACCAGCAGCAGCGCCAGCAGCATAAAGGAGAGCGAAAACGTCGCCAGCTGGCTCAGGGTTTGCCACGGCTGGCGCAAGAGGCGGTTCACCGCGAGGCGCAGCGCAAGCGAGCGCAGCGGCAGCCGCTTAAGCGCCCACAGCAGCGCCCAGCCCGCCACGCCGCACAGCGCGGCCAGCGCCGCCGCGCCCGCGAGCACCGCCCAGAGCAGCATCCGCCCGCCCATCAGGCCAGCCAGTAGCGCCACGACGATCAGCGCCATCACCGGCAGATAGATTTTTAGCGGCCAGAGGTTCGCCACCGCGTCGCGGCGCAATACGCGCAGGGGCTGCGTCGCCAGCAGCAGGCGATACGGACGCAGTCCCACCAGCAGGGAGATAACCACCATTGACCCCACGGCCCAGAGCCACGGCCAGAAGCTCGCCTCCGGCAGCGTGGCGGGCAGCACCGGTTTGAGCAACTGCATGAGCAGCGCCTCAAACACCAGCCCCGCCGCCCCGCCGGTAATGGCCGCGAGCGCCAGCACCATCAGCCACTGGCCAATAATCAGCTTACGCAGCGCCGCGCGCCCGGCGCCGAGGGTTTTCAGGATAGCCACCAGATCGTAACGGCTGCGGCAGTAGTGGCTCATCGCCACCGCCACGGCGGCCACCGCCAGCAGCAGGGTCAGGAGCGCAGAGAGCAGCAAAAACTGCTGCGAGCGCTGGAGCGATTTACCGAGCGCGCTCTCGTCCTGCTCAAGCCCGGTCCAGCGATGCTCAGGCTGAAGCTGCGGCAATAGCCAGCGCTCGTAACGCGAAAGCGATTCGGGAGCGCCGGCGAACTTATAGCGCCAGGTAAGACGACTGCCGGGCTGCACCGCGCCGGTGCGCTCCGCATCCGCGAGGTTCATCAGGAGCCGCGGCGCCATCTGGAACGGGTTAAAGCCGCTGTCCGGCTCCTGGATGACCTCACCTGCCACCTTAAGCGTCGTGTCGCCCACGTCCACGTTATCGCCCGGTTTCAGGCCAAGCAGCGCCATCAGCCGCGGCGCCAGCAGCGCAGTGCCCGGCGCGGGCGAGAGACCCGGCGGGCGCGTCTGCAACGTGCCGTAGAGCGGATAGCGATCGTCCACCGCCTTCACATTCGCCAGCTGCGGGCGGTCGTCGGCGAAGGTCATGGTGGTAAAACTTAACTGGCGGGAGACCGTCAGCCCGTCGCTGCGCGCTTTATTAAGCCACGCCTGCGGCACCGCGCGGGAGCTCCTGAGCGTGCGGTCGCCCGCCATAAATTCGCGCGTCTGCTGGCTTAAGCCTTTTTCCATACGGTCGCTTATCTTGCCAAGCGCCAGTACGCAGGCCACCGCCAGACTTAACGCCAGCCAGACGATTAATAGCGACGGCGAGCGCCATTCGCGCCAGAACCAGCGGGCCGTCATGCTTCCTCCCACAGCTTGCCGTCGCGCAGGCGCAGGGTGCGATCGCAGCGGGCCGCCAGGGCAGGATCGTGGGTCACCAGGATAAGCGTGGTGCCGCTGTCGCGGTTTAAGGAGAAGAGCAGATCGGCGATGCGATCGCCGGTCTGGCGATCGAGGTTGCCGGTGGGTTCGTCAGCGAACAGCACCGACGGACGGCCACTGAACGCGCGCGCCAGCGCCACGCGCTGCTGCTCGCCGCCGGAGAGTTGCGCGGGCAGGTGATCGAGGCGTTTGCCAAGCCCCAGTTGCTCCAGCAGCGCCTGCGCCTGCTGGCGGCTGGCTTTGCCGCTCTCGCCGCGCAGCATCGCGGGCAGTTCGACATTCTCCAGCGCGTTGAGGGTTGGGATCAGCATAAATGACTGGAACACGAAGCCGACATCGCGCGCGCGCAGCCGCGCCCGCGCTTCTTCGTCCATCTGATGCAGCGGCTCGCCCAGCAGGCGCACCTCGCCGTCGGTGCCGTCGTCAAGCCCGGCGAGTATTGCCAGCAGCGTCGACTTGCCGGACCCGGACTCGCCCACCAGCGCGATGCTCTGACCCGGTTTGACAACCAGTTCAACTCCGGTAAGGATGGAAAGTGCGTGTTCCCCCTGACCGACGGATTTATTAAGATGATGAACTTCAAGAATGTTTTCCGCTGGCATTTCCCTTTCCTGTTACTGGCGTTATTAAGCTTTCGCGCCGCCGCGGCGGACACGTTACTGGTGCTGGGCGACAGCCTGAGCGCCGGTTATCGCATGGCGGCGGACGCCGCCTGGCCTGCGCTGCTTAACGATAAATGGCAGCAGCGCGACGTGCGCGTGGTCAACGCCAGCATCAGCGGCGACACCGCGCAGCAGGGGCTCTCGCGCCTGCCGGCGCTGCTCAAACAGCATCAGCCGCGCTGGGTGTTGATTGAGCTTGGCGGCAACGACGGCCTGCGGGGGTTTCCACCGGCGACGATCTCAGCCACGCTGACGAAAATCATAGAACAGGTAAAAACGGCGGGCGCGCAGCCGATGCTGATGCAGATTCGACTGCCCGCCAACTACGGGCGACGTTACAATCAGGCGTTCGAGGCGATTTACCCGACGCTTGCACAATCATCTTCCATCCCTCTGCTGCCCTTTTTTATGGAAGAGGTTTACCTCAAACCGCAGTGGATGCAGGACGATGGTATTCATCCCAATCGCGACGCCCAGCCGTTTATCGCCGACTGGATGGCGCAGCGACTGGCCCCTTTAGTTAAACACGACTCATAACCCTGCGGGGCGCTGAGCGGGTAAAGTTATGCAAAAATCACTCTTAATTACAGGATGTTCCAGCGGTATTGGTCTTGCCTGCGCGCACGAGTTGCGCCGTCAGGGTTTTCAGATCCTCGCGGCCTGCCGCAAGCCGGAGGATGTGGCGCGCATGAACGCGCTGGGCTTTACCGGCATTGAACTCGATCTCGATTCGCCGCAGAGCGTAGAGACGGCCGCGCAGGAGGTGATCCGCCTGACGAATAACCGTCTGTACGGCATTTTTAATAATGGCGGCTATGGCGTGTACGGGCCGCTCTCCACCATCAGCCGCGCGCAGATGGAGCAGCAGTTCTCCACCAACTTTTTCGGCGCGCACCAGCTCACCATGCTGCTGCTGCCCGCCATGCTGCCCCACGGCGAAGGGCGCATCGTCAACACCAGTTCTGTGATGGGATTAATTTCAACGCCAGGGCGCGGCGCCTACGCGGCCAGCAAATACGCACTGGAGGCGTGGGCCGACGCGCTGCGCATGGAGCTGCGCTACAGCGGCGTCAAGGTGAGCCTGATTGAACCCGGCCCCATCCGCACGCGCTTTAGTGAAAACGTGAACCAGACGCAGTCGGACAAACCGGTGGAAAATCCCGACATCGCCGCGCGATTTACGCTCGGCCCGGAGGCGGTCGTCGCCAAAGTGCGCCATGCTTTTGAGAGCCCAAATCCGCGCATTCGCTATCCGGTGACGCTGGTCACCCACGCCGTCGCCTGGCTGAAACGGCTGCTGCCGACGCGAATGATGGACAAAATTTTACACGGGTAAGTTGAAGGCGCGCGCCCTGCCCCCATGTAAAAAGAAAATCGACAACAGAGAGTGACTCATGTCCGAACAGTATATTATCAACCTTAGCGAAGCGAACCTGCACCAGGTCCTGGAGCAATCCATGAACGTGCCGGTGCTGTTCTATTTCTGGTCCGATCGTAGCCAGCACTGCCAGCAACTGACGCCGGTGCTCGACAAACTGGCGAACCAGTATCAGGGCCAGTTTATTCTCGCGAAAGTGGACTGCGACAACGAGCAGGCTATCGCCGCGCAGTTTGGTCTGCGCGCCATTCCCACCGTCTACCTGTTCAGCCAGGGCCAGCCGGTGGACGGCTTCCAGGGCCCGCAGCCGGAAGAAGCTATCCGCGCGCTGCTCGATAAAGTCCTGCCGCGCGAAGAAGAGCTGAAAGCGCAGGAGGCGATGGCGCTGATGCAGGAAGGCAAACACGCCGAAGCCCTGCCGCTGCTGAAAGAAGCCTGGCAGATGTCGAATCAGGCGAGTGAAATCGGGCTTCTGCTGGCGCAGACGCAAATCGCGCTTAACCGCACTGATGACGCCGAAGCGGTGCTGAAAACCATTCCGTTGCAGGATCAGGACACCCGCTATCAGGGTCTGGTCGCGCAGATTGACCTGCTGAAGCAGGCGGCGGACACCCCGGAAATCCAGCAGCTACAACAGCAGGTGGAGCAAAACCCGGATGACGCGCAGCTCGCAAGCCAGCTCGCGCTGCAACTGCATCAGGTAGGCCGCAACGAAGAGGCGCTGGAGTTGCTTTTCGCACATCTGAGAAAAGATCTGGGCGCCGCTGACGGCCAGGCGCGTAAAATGTTCCAGGAAATCCTGGCCGCGCTGGGTACCGGTGACGCGCTGGCGTCGAAATACCGCCGTCAGCTCTACTCCCTGCTTTACTGATCGCTACGCGGCAAGGACGCCGTGACCTTCCCCTGCCAGATTCGGGCGCTGCGCCCGGCGCCGGCAGGCGGTACAATGGTCGCTATTACTCACAACAGGAGGTTGGTTTAATGCTGTTTATTATCCCCGTATTTATTTTCGTGGCGCTGGTTGTCGTTCTCGCCTGCGTCAAAATCGTGCCGCAGGGCTTCCAGTGGACCGTGGAGCGCTTTGGCCGCTATACCAAAACACTGCAACCGGGCCTGAACCTCGTCGTGCCGTTTATGGACCGTATCGGTCGTAAAATCAACATGATGGAGCAGGTGCTCGATATCCCGTCTCAGGAAGTTATCTCCAAAGACAACGCCAACGTCACCATCGACGCCGTCTGCTTTATTCAGGTGATCGACGCCCCGCGCGCCGCCTATGAGGTGAGCAACCTTGAGCTCGCTATCATCAACCTGACTATGACCAACATCCGTACCGTGCTGGGCTCGATGGAACTCGACGAAATGCTCTCGCAGCGTGACAGCATCAATACCCGCCTGCTGCACATCGTCGATGAAGCCACCAACCCGTGGGGCATTAAGGTCACGCGTATCGAAATCCGCGACGTGCGCCCGCCCGCCGAGCTTATCGCCTCGATGAACGCCCAGATGAAAGCCGAACGTACTAAACGCGCCTATATTCTTGAGGCCGAAGGCGTGCGCCAGGCGGAAATCCTCAAAGCCGAGGGTGAAAAGCAGTCGCAGATCCTCAAAGCCGAAGGCGATCGCCAGTCGGCGTTCTTACAGGCGGAAGCCCGTGAGCGTTCGGCGGAAGCCGAAGCGCGCGCCACGAAGATGGTGTCGGAAGCGATCGCCGCCGGCGATATTCAGGCGGTGAATTACTTTGTGGCGCAGAAATACACCGACGCGCTTCAGCAGATTGGCTCGTCCAGCAACAGCAAAGTGGTGATGATGCCGCTTGAGGCGTCCAGCCTGATGGGCTCGATTGCCGGTATCGCCGAGCTGATGAAAGAGAGCGGCAACGAGCGTAAACGCCCATGATGACGCTTATCCTCTCTCATCCTCACGTTTTCTGGCTCTGCTTAGGCGGCCTGTTGCTGGCGGCGGAAATGCTCGGCGGCAACGGCTTTCTGCTCTGGAGCGGCGTGGCGGCGGTGGCGACCGGGCTGCTCGCCTGGCTTCTGCCGATGGGCTGGGAGTGGCAGGGCGTGAGTTTTGCGCTGCTGATGTTAGTGGCGGTCTGGCTGTGGTGGCGCTTGCTGTCGCGCCGGGCCGGTCCGCGTCCTGATAACGCCCTGAACCAGCGCGGCAATCAGCTGGTGGGCCAGCGCTTTACGCTGACGCAGGCGCTCATCAACGGGCGCGGTCAGCTAACCGTGGGCGACAGCGTCTGGCCGGTCATCGCCGACAGCGATCTTCCGGCGGGCACGGCGGTCGAGGTTGTCGCTATCGACGGCATTCGCCTGCGCGTACAGGCCCGCCAGACGGACTAACGATTTCTCGCCCGCCTACTGTTCAATAAAAGCCTGTTCGGGCATGATCCGGACAGGCTTTTTTACATTATTTTCACAAGGAAACGACGTTATGACGCCACGACTGACAGGGATCGCCCTCGCCCTCCTCGCGCTGCCGACACTCAGCGCGCAGGCCTCTTCCGATATCGAAGACTGTACCTGGGGCGCATCCGACTGCGTACTGCAAGGCGAGCCCTGGCTCGACGTAACCAACGACACCCGCGACAACCTGATGCGCCTTATCGGCGAGCAGAAACAGTTTGCGCTGCCGGTATATCCGCTGCCTGCCGACCTGCGCAACACCCGCGAGTATCACTTCGGCTATCACGCCGACGACGGTACGACGCCTGTCGAAACCCCCGCCGTCAGCGCGCCTGCGGCGGCCGCCCCGGATCCGCTCGCCACGCTGTTGACCGCCATGCATCTCGACCCGGCGGCGGCGACCGTCAACGATACCGACCGGGAAACCCGTTTCGTGTCTAATAATTCGCAGAGCGTTATCGCGTTTCTGACGGCGCTCAATAATGAGAAATCGCTCACCGACGCCCAGCGCCAGCACCTCGCGCAGGCCCGTCTGAGCCTTTATCAGGCGCCCGACAGCCAGCCTGCCAGCGTAAACGCGCCTCAGGGCACACCGGCCGCCGCGTTCGACGACTACCTCGCCGCCTCAACGGCCTTTTATCAGGGCGACTACCCCGCCGCCGCGGAACGCTTTAGCGCGCTGAAAGCCAGCCAGCAGCCGTGGGTCGCGCAAACCGCCGCGTACATGCTGATGCGCGTCGCGCTCAACCAGAGCACCGCCGGTGCCACCGATGATGAATACGGTCTGTTTGATACTACCAAAATCGACAAAGCGGCCGCGCGTCAGGCGCTCGCCTTTTCTGAGGATTACCTGAAATCCTGGCCGACAGGCGATTACGCCGACTCCGCGCGCGGTATGCAGCGTCGTATTTACTGGTATCTGCAGGACTGGGACGCGCTGGCGCCGCGCTACGAGCAGGCGCTGAAAGCCGCTTCTGACGCCGATGCCCTGCGCGCGCTGCTGATCGAAAACGACAGCAAGCTGCAAAGCAAAGACGCCAGCGGCGAGAGCTGGTTCGTCAGCAGCCCCGACGCGCCGCTCCTCACTTTTACCCAGACGCTGCGCTGGCTGCGCGAGTATGAACGTAAAGGTGAGAAAAACCCGCACGTCACGCGCCAGATGCTCGACGACTACAAACCCATTTATGAAAAAGCGGGCCTGATGCCGCTGTGGAATTACCTGCAAAACGCCTGGCTGTTCTGGCAGCAGGAGGATTACGCGGCGGTGACGGCGGCCATTAAGCCCGCCGACAGCCTGCCGCAACACGATATTCTCGCCCTCAGCGAACAGGTGCTTTACGGCGACGCGCTGGGCGCGCAAAAACAGTGGGCGGCGGCGCGCGACCACTGGCAGCGTTTGCTTAAATCCGCCAAACCGGGCGCAGAGCAGCAGCTGTTGCAGATGAAGCTTGCCGCAGCGCTTGTTGAAAACAACGAGACGGCGGCGATTTTCGCCCCGGAAAGCCCGGTCACCGGTCTGCGCTATCGCTCGCTGGTGCTGAAAACCAAAGCCTCCCCTGAACTGCTTAAGGCAGAGGCGCAGCACGGCATGAACAACGAAGAGCGCACCATCGCGCTGCACACGCTGCTCACCCGCCATCTGATCGCGGGCCGCTATCAGGATTACCTCAACGATAAAGCGTTGGCGAAGGATCTCCGGCCGCTCGATGAGAAAACGTTCGGTGACGTGAACCTTCAGATCTTTAACTGGAAAGGCGATGACGTGGCGGAAGGCTACGGCTGTCCGACGCTCGACGACACCGCGAAAACGCTGGCGGGCCGCCCTGATGACAGCCATGCGCTGAACTGTCTGGGTGAGTTTTTCCGCCTGACGGACGCGCGCGTGAACCGCTGGGGCGACAGCGGCGGCAACAGCACGCTCGATAGCGCCACCGACATCGATCATGCCGACGGCCAGCCCGATCGTCAGCATTACTATCAGCAGGTGATCGCCAACCCCAAAGCCGAGCCGGAAGATAAAAGCTATGCGCTCTACCGCGCCGTGATGTGCTACGCGCCGTCAGGCTATAACGACTGCGGCGGCAAAGAGGTCGACAAAGCGATGCGCAAAGCCTGGTTCGGGCAGCTTAAGAAAAACTGGCCGGGAAGCCCATGGGCGCAGCAGCTCAAATATTACTGGTAAGCCTGCTGCTGGCCGCCACGGGCGCGTGGGCGCAGGCGACACGGGCGAATGACGCCGACTACCGGGCCTTCTGGCTCTGGTCCGGCGTCAGGCCGCCCGCCGCGCTGCGCCAGGCGCAGGTTATCTATCTGCATCAGGGCGAGGTGGTGACGCGCCGGGGCGCGGCGACGTTCGTGCGTCTCGGCCAGCCCGTCGCCCGGCTGCGCGCGCCCGCTATCTGGGTCACCGTGCGGCTGGAGCGGCTCGATCTCACGGATGAAATGCTCGATACGCTCGTCCGCCTGCCAGAACGCTGGGCGAAGGCCGGGAATCGGGTGACCGGGTTGCAGATTGATTTTGACGCGGCCACGCGCCGTATTGACGACTACGACCGGTTCTTAACGCGGCTGCGGGCGCGGCTGGATGCGCGCTTCGCGCTCGGCGTCACGGGGCTGCTCGACTGGGCACAGACCGGCAGCGTCGCGCGACTCAACGCCCTGCCGGTGGATGAACTGGTGGTGCAGACCTATCAGGGCCGCCATACCGTGCCGGGTTACGCCCGCTATCTGCCTGCCCTGATGGGGCTGCGTATTCCTTTTAAAATTGGCATCGCGCAGAACGCACAATGGGATAACGCCGAGGAGGCGAAGCTCGCGGCCTCGCCCTGGTATCGCGGCGCAGTGATCTTCGTGCTTAACGGCGCCCGCTAAGCCTTACGCCCCGGCGCGCCGGTGGCAGCAGCCGGAGAGATTATCGATAATCGGGCAGTCGGCGCTGTCGTCGCCCGGACACGCGGCGGCGAGATCCAGCAGCTGCTGGCGCATCGCCTGCAGGGTCTCGATATGGTTTTCGATTTCCGCCACCTTTTGCAGCGTGCGCGCTTTAACGTCCGCGCTGTGGCGCGCCGGATCGTTAAACAGATGCACCAGCTCGCGGCACTCTTCCAGGTTAAACCCCACCAGACGCGCCTGACGCAGCAGCGTCAGCTCGTCGATATGCCGCTGCGAATACGTGCGGTAGCCGTTATCCCCACGCAGCGGCGGCGTCACCAGCCCTTTTTCTTCGTAAAAACGAATCGCTTTGCTGGTCAGCCCCGTTTTTTTCGCCACATCGCTGATATTCATGTTTCCCCCTTGATGGAAGGTTTAAATGACGCCGTGCCGTAACGCTCATGGCTAATCGACCGGGTTACGCGCTTCATCGCTCCGAACACTGTTCACCCCGGATCCCGGCATTCATTAAGGGATGATAACGCACGACGCCCCATACAGGCTGGCAGAAACTATCACGCGCGACTTCAATGCGCCCCGATCGCCTTTTTTCCCAGAAACCAGCCAGCTAACGCGCCGAGCAGGGCCAGTAACGGGGTTCCCACCAGAAAGATAAGAAAGTTTTGCGACATTTGATCTTCCCCATACACGGGGCCAACCACTAACCGACATACCACAGGCAAAATCAGCAGCATTAGCGCTGCGCCGCATACTGCCCCGATCACAGCAAAAAGCGATAATTTCAGACATTTCATAACATTTTCCAGAACCTGATTTTCGGTGAGGGGCAGCCACGCCGCTATGTCGTCATACTAACGCCTGAAAACACCCCGGCGGAATGATTCAACGCTACCAGAAAAAACCACACGCTTTAGCGTGATTTTGTCAGGCTATTGACTGAATTTCCCAAATTCAGGCGCTGATTTACGCATCCCGTCCTGTCCGCAATTTAAATCCTTGACCTTCCCCTTGATGGAAGGTTTACGCTGAATAACAGTAGAACGAATACGATTTTCTGGTCAACCTGAGGCTGACCGTTTACCGAGGAGACAACGTATGTCGAACACCATCGAACTGGCCCTGGACGGGCTTTCCTGCGGGCACTGCGTGAAACGGGTGAAAGAGAGCCTGGAGCAACGCCCGGACGTGGAGCGCGCTGACGTGACCATTGAACATGCCAGCGTTACTACCAGCGCCTCTGCGGATGCGCTTATTGAAACGGTGAAACATGCCGGCTACGACGCGGCGCTCGCACACCCAAAGGCTAACCCGCTGACAGAGTCATCAACCCCGTCGGAAGCACTGACAGCGGCGCAACCTGAGCTTCCGGCAGCGAATACCGCGGATGAGGACGACAGCCGACAGCTGCTTATCAACGGCATGAGCTGCGCCAGTTGCGTGAGCCGCGTTCAGAACGCCCTTCAGGGGGTGACGGGCGTCACGCAGGCGCGGGTCAACCTGGCGGAGCGCACGGCGCTGGTGATGGGCCATGCGTCCGCCGATGAACTGATTGCGGCCGTAGAAAAAGCGGGTTACGGCGCAGAAGCGATTGATGACGACGCCGAACGCCGCGAGCGCCAGCAGCAGACCGCGCAGGCGGCGATGAAGCGCTTTCGCTGGCAGGCGGCGCTTGCCCTCGTCGTCGGCGTGCCGGTGATGATCTGGGGCATGGTCGGCGACAACATGATGGTCACCGACGCCAACCGGTCGCTGTGGCTGGTCATCGGCCTTATCACGCTCGGCGTGATGATTGTCGCAGGCGGGCACTTCTACCGCAGCGCCTGGAAAAGCCTGCGCAACCGCAGCGCGACAATGGACACGCTGGTCGCGCTTGGGACCGGTACGGCGTGGCTCTACTCTATGAGCGTTAACCTCTGGCCGCAGTGGTTCCCGATGGAGGCGCGCCATCTTTATTACGAAGCCAGCGCCATGATTATCGGCCTGATTAACCTCGGCCATATGCTGGAAGCCCGCGCGCGTCAGCGCTCCTCGAAGGCGCTGGAGCGGCTGCTCGATCTCACGCCGCCCGTCGCGCGCGTGGTCACGCCGGATGGTGAAAAAAACATGCCGCTGGCGCAGGTGACGCCGGGCATGACGCTGCGCCTTACCACCGGCGATCGCGTGCCGGTGGATGGCGACATCACCGACGGCGAAGGCTGGTTTGACGAAGCGATGCTGACCGGCGAACCGGTGTCGCAGCAAAAAGCCGCAGGCGACAGCATTCACGCCGGCACGGTGGTTCAGGACGGCAGCGTGCTGTTTCGCGCCGCCGCGGTGGGCAACCACACCACGCTGTCGCGCATTATCCGCATGGTGCGCCAGGCGCAGAGCAGCAAGCCGGAAATCGGCAAGCTGGCCGACCGCATCTCGGCGGTCTTCGTGCCGGTGGTGGTGCTGATTGCGCTTTTCAGCGGGGCCGTCTGGTTCTTCGCGGGCCCCGCGCCGCAAGTAGTCTATACGCTGGTCATTGTTACCACGGTGCTTATCATCGCCTGCCCGTGCGCGCTGGGGCTCGCCACGCCGATGTCGATTATCTCCGGCGTCGGGCGCGCGGCGGAGTTCGGCGTGCTGGTGCGCGACGCCGACGCGCTGCAGCGGGCGAGCGACGTAGACACGCTGGTATTCGATAAAACCGGCACGCTGACCGAAGGCAAGCCGCAGGTGGCAGCGATAGCGACCACAGGCGGGCTGTCAGAGGCCGAGGCGCTGGCCCTTGCCGCCGCTCTTGAGCAGGGCTCCAGCCATCCGCTGGCGCGCGCCATCATCGAACGCGCCGAAGGGGCTTCCCTGCCCGCCATCAGCGGTTTCAGAACGCTGCGCGGGCTGGGCGTGAGCGGCGAGGCGCAGGGTAAAGGGCTGCTGCTCGGTAATCAGGCGTTGCTTGAGGAAAATGGCGTGGCGACCGACGCGCTGCACGAAGAAGCGCAACGTCAGGCGGGCCTTGGCGCCACGCCGGTGCTGCTGGCGGTGGACGGTACGCTTGCCGCCCTCTTCGCCATTCGCGATCCGCTGCGTGAAGACAGCGCCGCCGCGCTGGCGCGTCTGCATCGTGAAGGCTACCGGCTGGTGATGCTGACCGGCGACAACGCCGTGACCGCCAACGCCATCGCCCGCGAGGCGGGCATTGACGAGGTGATCGCAGGCGTGCTGCCGGACGGCAAAGCGCAGGCCATTAAGCAGCTCCAGCAGGCGGGCCGCAAGGTGGCGATGATTGGCGACGGCATTAACGACGCCCCGGCGCTGGCTCAGGCGGAAGTGGGTATCGCGATGGGCGGCGGGAGCGACGTGGCAATTGAAACCGCCGCTATCACGCTGATGCGCCATAGCCTGACGGGCGTCGCCGACGCGATGGCCATCGCCAAAGCGACGCTCGGTAATATGAAGCAGAACCTGCTGGGGGCCTTTATCTATAACGCGCTCGGTATTCCCATCGCGGCGGGGATCTTGTGGCCGCTCACCGGCACGCTGCTGAACCCGGTGGTCGCCGGGGCGGCGATGGCGCTGTCGTCGATTACCGTCGTGAGTAACGCCAACCGGCTGCTGCGCTTTACGCCAAAACCATAATGTCAGGCCCGCTCCGGCGGGCTTTTTTGTAGGGCGATCCCGCAATGGCGGGCAGCCCGGCCCCCCGCTCGTTTGCACCCGTCCCGTCTGCGCGTTAGCATGGCTTTTTTACTCAGGGAATGTGGTTATGGGCCTGTTACGTCGTCTGCGCACCTGGTTTGACAGCCTGCGTCCCGGTTATCCGTGGCCAGCGGTAGATATTACGCTGCCCGGCGGCCGCTACCTGCACCTGGTCGGCAGCATTCATATGGGCACGCCCGATATGTCGCCGCTGCCCGCCCGCCTGGTGGAAAAGCTAAAGCGCGCCGATGCGTTGATTGTCGAAGCCGATATCCGCGGCGACGCCTCGCCCTTCGGCGATCCGCCGCCCTGCCCGCCGCTGCGCGAGCGTCTCGACGAGGCGCTGTTCAGCCAGCTTGCAGCGCTGATTGATGACCTGGCGCTGCCGCTCTCCCGCCTCGACGACCTGCCGCTGTGGCAGGTGGCGCTGATTTTGCAGGCGCACCAGGCGCAGCGCCTCGGCCTGCGCCCCGATTTCGGCATTGATTATCAGCTGTTAAACGCCGCCCAGTCGCATCAGGTGGCAGTCAAAGAGCTGGAAGGCGCGCAAAGCCAGGTGGCGCTGCTGCGCCGTCTGCCGCAGGACGGCCTGGCGCTGCTGGAAGATACCCTGACCCACTGGCACACCAACGCGCGGCTGCTGCAGATAATGATTGGCTGGTGGATGGCGCGCTCGCCGCAGGCTGATAACGTCGCGCTGCCGAATACCTTCAGCGCCGAGCTCGGCGATATGCTGATGCAGCAGCGCAACCGCCAGTGGCACACGTATTTACTGACGCTGCCGCCGGGCCGCTATGTAGTGGCGGTCGGCGCGCTGCATCTCTATGGTGAAGACAACCTGCCGGCGATGTTCCGCGCGCCATAAAAAAGAAGGCCAGTATCGCTACTGGCCCGTCAAAGAGGAACTCTCGTTATTTTAATTATGCCGTTCGCGGCCGCGAACGGGTACAGCGATTGTCGCGCAATCCATACACGCTGCCAATATAATCCCGCAAGCTGGTACAATTTTTTCGGCCCTCACCGGCGCTATGCTGTGCCGACAGGCCACGGAAATGAGAAGGAAAAGATGACGCCCGCCGTTAATTTACTGGAAAAAAACAAGATACCTTTCACGCTGCACGCCTATGAGCACGATCCGGGTGAAACCAACTTCGGCGATGAAGTGGTGCGCAAGCTCGGACTCAACGCGGAGCAGGTCTATAAAACGCTGCTGGTGGCGGTGAATGGCGATATGAAACAGCTGGCGGTCGCCGTGACGCCGGTTGCGACGCAGCTTGATTTAAAAAAGGTCGCGAAGGCGCTGGGCGCTAAGAAAGTGGAAATGGCGGACCCGATGATTGCGCAGCGCACCACGGGTTATCTGGTGGGCGGCATCAGCCCGCTTGGGCAGAAAAAGCGCCTGCCGACGCTGATAGACGCGCCAGCCCGCGACTTCCCGGCCATTTATATCTCTGGCGGCAAGCGCGGGCTGGATATCGAACTGGCGGCGGCGGATTTAGCGAGGCTGCTGAACGCGCAGTTCGCTGATATCGCCCGCCGCGACTGAGTTACTGCCAGCTCACCTCGCCTTTCGGCTCGAAGGCGTTTACATCCAGCGGCGAGCTCTGCTGGATGTACTGTTTCAGCACTTCCGCATCCACAAATCCGGTGTTGACGTAGCCTGGCTTTTTATCGATGGGCGGATAACCGTCGCCGCCGGTGGCGTTAAAGCTGAGCGTCGCCATGCGGTAGGTTTTCGCCGGATCGACCGGTTCGCCTTTGATTTTCAGGTCATTGAGCGCGCCGCCTGACGCCGTAAAGCTCACATTGGCAAACTGCGGATAGGCGCCGGAATCGGGTTTTTTCTGCGCCACCGCCGTCAGGTACTCCACGACTTCTTTACCGGTCATATCGACATACACCAGCGTGTTGCCGAACGGCTGTACCTTGAGCACATCTTTATAGGTAATGTCGCCGCCTTCGATGGAGTCGCGAATGCCGCCGCCGCTCATGACCGCGAAATCGGCCCCGGTGCGCGCAATCTGCGCGTTAAGAATTAAGTGCCCCATGCTGGTCTGCACAAAGCGGACCTTGCTGCGGTCGCCCTCAAGACGCCCGTTGACGCTGCCGATTTTCACCATCAGCTGCGCCTGGCCCTTTTTCTGGAATGGCGTCAGCAGCGAGAGCATCTGCGGGTTCTCCGGGATCTGCGGCGTGTAAAGCACGCGCTCGCTCTCGCCGTTATCCCAGGTCACTTTTTTCTTCAGGTTGATGGGGATGAGCTGATAGCGCACCAGCTTCATTTCGCCGTTGCGGAACTGGAAATCAGCGCGGCCAACATATTTGCCCCATTCGTGGGCCTGGACAATCCAGGTGCCGTTTTGCCTGTCCGGCGCGCAGGGCGTGCCAGGCACGTAGTCGACCTGCTTTTTATTTTCCGATGCCATACAGACCGGATCCTGCGAGTGACCGCCCACTATCATGGTAAGCGCCCCCGGCGGCAGCGCGCGCGCCAGCTCGACATCCCCCGGCGCGTTAGAGCCGTGATCGCCGTTGTCGTAATGGCCCATGTGGGTGGCGGCGATAATCACGTCCGGTTTTTCATTCTGCTGAAGCTCCTGAATCACCAGTTTCGCCTCATCGGCAGGCTTGCGAAATTCGATATCGGTGAAAAACTCCGGGTTGCCGATTTTCGCCGTGTCGTCGGTCGTAAGCCCGATCACGGCGATTTTAATGCCCTGCGGTTTGAAAATAGCCCAGGGTTTGAAAAGCCGCTCATTGGTGCTTTTCTGGTAGATATTGGCGGAGAGCAGCGGGAATTTGGCCCATTTTTGCTGCTGGCGCAGGACGCTTAGCGGGTTGTCAAACTCATGGTTGCCGACGGCCATCACATCGTAGCCGATAAGGTTCATACCGCGAAAATCGGGCTCGGCGTCCTGGAGATCGGATTCCGGTACGCCGGTGTTGATATCGCCGCCGGAGAGCAGCAGCACGCTGCCGCCCTGCGCCGTCACCTCACGGCGCACGCTGTCGACCAGCGTTTTTTGCGCCGCCAGACCATATTCGCCATATTCGTTACGCCAGAAATGACCGTGATGATCGTTGGTGTGCAAAATGGTGATGTTATACGTTTTATCCTGCTCCCAGGCCGCTGCGCCGCCGCTCAGCAGGCTAAGCCCCGCCAGCAACGCGACAGCCAACCCTTTTCTGGCTAACCCCATGACAACTCTCCCTATCCGTAACGTGAAATGCTGAAATTACAGCGCCAGCCGAACATACTCAACTTTGTTTTCATATTTGCGACTTTCCTCAAAACCGCGTGTCAGCCAGCCGCCATGTTTACGCCTTATTCACAAAGCGGGCTTTTAGGCCGTTATCTGCAAAAAATCGCAGCCACGGGCTAAATCCTGATGATTGCTATCATCTTGCAGTCATGTCCCTGTCAAAAAATCATCATTTGGCGCGAAAAGCTCGCCATTGCAGCCAGGTTAACATTTTTCTGGCCTGAAAGACCTGCTTTCCTGAAAATAAAGCGAGACCTGTCCCGACCGCTCCCCCTCATCGCATCTTGGTTTTCTCAGGATAATATGCAGTTCTGCGGTCAATTCGCATTTTTTGCGGTTAACGGACGATTTAGGAAAGTTTTCGCTAATTTTTTACCCCGCGCTGCCGAAAATTGTCATAAACTGTTACGAGTTGCACACAAAACACCCGGTGTACCCCATTCAACGAAAGGAGACGGAATGCATCACGCCACACCGCTTATCACCACACTTGTCGGTGGCCTTGTTCTGGCCTTTATTCTCGGTATGCTCGCCAACCGGCTGCGCATCTCACCGCTGGTGGGATATCTGCTGGCGGGCGTGGTGGCCGGGCCGTTCACGCCCGGTTTTGTCGCGGATACGAAGCTTGCGCCGGAGCTGGCGGAGCTTGGCGTGATCCTGCTGATGTTCGGCGTGGGTCTGCATTTCTCACTGAAGGATCTGCTGGCGGTAAAGTCTATCGCCATACCCGGCGCAATTTTGCAGATAGCCGTGGCGACGCTGCTTGGCGTGGGGCTGGCCTCCTTCCTTGACTGGTCGCTGATGACCGGCATTGTTTTCGGTCTGTGTCTCTCCACCGCCAGTACGGTCGTGCTGCTGCGCGCGCTTGAGGAGCGGCAACTTATCGACAGCCAGCGCGGGCAAATCGCCATCGGCTGGCTTATCGTCGAAGATTTAGTGATGGTGCTGACGCTGGTGCTGCTGCCCGCCGTCGCCGGTATGCTGGAGAAAGGCGATCTGGGCCTCGCGACGCTGAGCCTCGACATGGGGATTACGCTTGGCAAAGTGATTGCCTTTATCGCGTTGATGATGCTGGTGGGCCGTCGTCTGGTGCCGTGGATCCTGGCGCGCAGCGCGGCGACCGGCTCGCGCGAGCTGTTTACGCTGGCCGTACTGGCGCTGGCGCTCGGCATCGCCTTCGGCGCGGTGGAGCTGTTTGACGTCTCCTTTGCGCTCGGCGCGTTTTTCGCGGGCATGGTGCTGAATGAATCCGAGCTCAGCCATCGCGCCGCGCACGACACGCTGCCGCTGCGCGACGCCTTCGCGGTGCTGTTTTTCGTCTCGGTCGGGATGCTGTTTGACCCGATGATTCTGGTCCAACAGCCGCTGGCGGTGCTCGGCACGCTGCTGATTATCCTGTTCGGCAAGTCGCTCGCGGCGTTTATCCTGGTGAAGCTGTTCGGCCACTCGCGCCGTACCGCGCTAACGATTGCGGTGAGCCTCGCGCAGATTGGCGAGTTCGCGTTTATTCTGGCCGGGCTCGGCATGGCACTGAATCTGCTCCCACAGGACGGGCAGAACCTGGTGCTGGCGGGCGCGATCCTCTCCATTATGCTCAACCCGGTGCTGTTTGTGCTGCTGGAGCGCTTTCTCTCGCGCCACGACGAGCTGGAGGAGCAGACGCTCGAAGAGGCGATGGAAGAAGAGCAGCAGAACCCGGTGGATGTCTGCAATCATGCGCTGCTGGTGGGGTACGGGCGCGTTGGCAGCCTGCTTGGCGAGAAGCTTATCGCCGAGGGGATTCCGCTGGTGGTGGTAGAGACCTCGCGCCCACGCGTGGAGGCGCTGCGCGAGCGCGGCGTTCGCGCGGTGCTTGGCAATGCGGCCAACGAGCAGACCATGGCGCTTGCGCACCTCGACTGCGCGCGCTGGCTGCTGCTGACTATCCCGAACGGTTATGAGGCCGGTGAAATCGTCGCCACCGCGCGCGAGAAGCGCCCGGATATCGAGATCATCGCCCGCGCCCATTATGACGACGAGGTGGATTACATCACCGAGCGCGGCGCGAATGTCGTGGTGATGGGCGAGCGCGAAATTGCGAGCACAATGCTGCGGATGCTCGATAAACCCGAGCAGGCGCAAGAGGTGTTGAGCCACAGTTGACGCAGTGGCGGCGGGTAAAGGTGGGTGCGCATTCGCTCACCCACCTTACGCAGAAACAGACGTCGGAGCCCCGTAGGGCGTGTAAGCGCAAGCGCACCCGCCGCTCCCGCTACACTTACCGCTCCCAGTACGCCTCTTCGAGGCTGTCCTCGCGCTCCGGCAGGCCGCGCGTGAGACGCGGCGAATGCTGGTTGAGCACCTGATAGCTCACACGGTTCGCGTATTTACACACCTGCGCCAGCGACGAATAGGTCAGCCAGATGTACTTATGCTTGCTGGAATTCGGCACGTTGGTGCGGTGGTAATTATTGGCGGTGATGTCATGCAGCAGCGCCGCCAGCGCGCCATCCCCTGCGCCGTTGGTGTTCATTATCTTCTCCGGCCCGCCCATGTACGGCGCGATATGGGAGAAAATACGCAGCGGCTGCTCGCAATCCTTAAAGCGCATCGCGCGGCTGAACTCATACTGGTTGAATTCCGGGATAGCGCCCGGCAGCAGCGGATGCTGCGTTTTGCGCTTGCCTTCGTCTTCGGTAAAGCCCGCCATGTAGAGCCCCACCGGCCCGGCGGTGCAGAGCACCAGATCCACCCAGTCGAGCGCCTTATTGGACGCCAGCAGCGGGTCGCTCTCGCCGGTCAGCGCCTCGCCCTCTTCTTCGTTCATCGCCAGAATCGACACATGCTCTTTGAGGAAATCGCGCCACCACTGCGGGTTATCGGCAATCACATATTTGGTGCCGAGCGTCAGCACGACCGGCACGTTATGTTTTTTGGCGTAACGGATGGCGGTCATGGTGGCTTCCGGCATCGGCTCGCCGGGTTTGCAGCGTACCAGATAAGAGGTCAGCACCAGCGCCGACGCGCCTGCGATGACGGCCTCGGGAATGCTTTCCGGGCGCAGCTGGTTCATGTGGCCCGGGCTGATGGCGAAGGTGCGCTCGCCCTGCTCGCTTATCAGCGTGAAGCAGCGGCCAATCGCGCCGTCCACGCCCTGCAGATAGTTGAGATCGGTACGGCTGGAGGTGTTGCAGAGATAACGATAGGCGTAGCTGCCAATCTGCACGTTATTGCACATGACGCCCAGCAGCACCGAGCGGTCGTCCGCCAGCACCGAGTAGTTGTGCATGGTGTTGCCAATGGTGCCCCCGGCGAACTGGTGGGTTATCAGGTTTTCGCGCACCAGCTCCTGATACAGCGCTTCGGCGATATCGTCTTCGATAACCAGCGAATGGCCGAGGCTCAGGCCGTAGCGTTCAATAAACGCGTCATCCACGCGGGCTTCGATATCCACCAGCGTCTGGTCGATACCCACCACCCAGGAGGCGCTGATGTCGCTTTCGGGTTGAATTTGTTGCAGGAGCGGATCGCGATCGCTGACGGGAAAATAGTGTTTGGACTTACGTTTGCCGGGAAATTTCATGGTCTTGCGTGCAGGTAACTATTCAGGCGGTGAATGTTAGCACACTCACCGCCCGCCACGCGATTAACGGTAACGGTCTACCAGTTCCTTCATCATCGCAATGTGCGCCGGTTCATCATTAAGCGCCGGAATGTATTCATACTTTTCGCCACCCGCCTCGATGAAAATTTCCCGGTTCTGTTCGGCGATTTCCTCCAGCGTCTCCAGACAATCCGAGGAGAAGCCCGGACACATCACCTGAATATGCTTCACGCCTTTTTCGCCGAGCATTTTCATGGTCTCGTCGGTGTACGGCGTCAGCCACGGCTCGCGGCCAAAGCGCGACTGGAAGGTCATCATGATTTTTTCCGGCGCGATGCCGAGGGCGGAGACCAGCTCGCGGGTCGTGTCACGACAGCGCTGCGGATAGTCGTCGCCCTCGTCGGCGTAACGCTGCGGAATGCCGTGATAGGAAAGCAGCAGCAGATCCGGCTCGCCATGTTTCTCAAACGAGCGCTGTACCGACTGTACCAGCGCGCTGATGTAAGTCGGCTCGCAGGCGTAATCGCGAATCAGCGTCATCGACGGCAGTTTACGATAGCGGGCGGTGATTCGCGCCAGCTCGTCCCACACCGCCGCGACGGTGGAGCAGGAATATTGCGGATAGAGCGCGAGCACGATGATGTGATCGACATGCTGGTCGAGCAGCTTCTGCACGGCGCTGTCAAGCGACGGCTGGCCGTAGCTCATGCCGAGCGCCACCGGCACGTCGCCGAGCGCCGCGCTCAGGGCTTTCTCCTGACGACGGCTGTAGACCATCAGCGGCGAGCCCTCTTCCATCCAGATGGATTGGTAGAGTTTCGCCACGCGCGGGGAACGCAGCGGCAGGATCACGCCGCGCAGCAGCGGCCACCAGATAACGCGCGGCACGTCGACGACGCGTCGGTCGCTTAAAAACTGTTTCAGATAACGCTTTACGGCTGAAGGCGTCGGCGCCTGCGGGGTGCCGAGATTGACTAATAAAACGCCGCTTTTCACTGACTGCATCACGGTTCCTCATTGATATCCGGCGCGGACGGCGCGCCTGACAGAGTCAGGCACACCGCTGCGAATGAAAATCATTGTAACGTAAAACGAATTTACCGGAACCGATAACAGCAAAAGGCGCTAGCGGTGGTTCTGCGCCATGCGCCAGAGCGCCGCCACGTTGCGGGCCGTCACGCGCAGGTTGCGCGCGGCGTCGTCCAGCGCCTCCTCCAGCGTGACGATACGATCCAGCACGGAGAATGCGGCGTCGATGCCGTGCTCGTGGACCACCTGATAATCGGGCGTCAGGCTACCGGCAATCGCTACTACCGGGCGCTGAAACTGCTTCGCGACGCGCGCCACGCCCACCGGCGTTTTACCATGAATGCTCTGGCTGTCGAGCCGCCCTTCGCCAGTAATGACCAGATCCGCGTCACGCACCGCCTGCGCGAGTCCCAGCGTTTCCGTGACAATATCAATACCGGGGCGCAGCTGCGCATTAAGCATACCGAGCAGCGCCGCGCCCATGCCCCCCGCCGCACCCGCGCCCGGCGCGCTGATGATGCTTTTACCGGTAATAGCTTCGAGCGTTACGCCAAAGCGGCGCAGCGCGGCGTCAAGCTGTGCCACCATTTCCGGCGTCGCGCCCTTCTGCGGCCCGAAGATAGCCGAGGCCCCCTTCGCGCCGCACAGGGGGTTATCGACATCGCACGCGACCGTAAACCGGGTATGCGCCAGCCGTGGGTCGAGCCCGGACATTTCTATATACTCAAGGGCGGCAAGCGACGCGCCGCCCGGCAGCAGGCCGCGCTGCTGGCTATCGAGAAAGCGCACGCCGAGCGCCTGCATCATACCCGCGCCGCCATCGTTGGTGGCGCTGCCGCCGATGCCGATGATAATCGCTTTTACGCCGCTATCGAGCGCCGCCAGGATAAGCTCCCCGGTGCCGAAGCTGGTGGTGATGCGCGGGTCGCGCTGCGCGGGCGGCACGAGATGCAGCCCGGAGGCCGCAGCCATTTCGATAACCGCCGTTTCGCCGTCGCCGAGCACACCATAGAAGCCCTCGACCCGGTTGCCGAGCGGCCCCGTGACCGGCACCTGGACGATATGCCCGCCGGTTGCGGCGACCATCGCCTCGACGGTGCCCTCGCCGCCATCGGCCATCGGCAGGCGTACATAGGTAGCCTGCGGGTAGATCTCGCGAAAGCCCGCCTCGATAGCCGTCGCGACATCCATAGCGCTCAGGCTTTCCTTAAATGAATCCGGGGCGATAACGATTTTATTCAGGGTTGTCATGGTTCATTCCTTAAGCAGCAACACCCAACACGCCAAACATCAGCGCCGACACGGTGGCAATGGTAAAGCCCACCAGCGTTTCATACGGTAAGAGTTTAAGACGTTCATGCACGGTCATCCCGACGCTGCCGCCGGTCGCGTGGAAAAAACTGCCATGCGGTAGATGGTCAAGCACCGTCGCGCCCGCATGGATCATCGCGGCGCCTGCCAGCCCGCTGACGCCGAGCTCAAGCAGCGTATGGCTGAAAACGGCAGACGCCACGGCGGTGCCTGCGGTGGTGGAGGCGGTCGCCATCGACATCAGCGTGCCGGAAAGCGGCGCCAGCAGCCAGGCGGGCAGCCCGGTATGGGTCAGCGTGTCGATAAGCACATCTTTCAGCCCGGAGTTGGCGATAATGCCCGCCAGCGCGCCGGTGCCGAGCAGCATAATCGCCACCGGCGCCATACGGCTTAGGCCGGAAACCATAAACGTGTTGCACTGGCGCAGACGCCCCATCAGCAGCGCGCCCGCAAGGCCGCCCGCCGGCAGCGCGATGAGCGGGTCGACGGCGATACCCGCAATGGGGCGCAGCGACAGCAAAAGAATCGCCACCAGCGGCGCGCTGATGGCCGCGGCGAAGCCCGGGCGCGGCCCGGTATCCTCAATCGGCAGCTCCTGCGCGCTGACACGGCTGCCTTTATGACTGAGACGGTTCGCCAGAAAACAGGCCATCGCCAGCCCGACCAGGCCCGGCACCACACCGGCCAGCATCACGGAAGTGAGCGGTACGTGGAAGTTATCCGCCGCGGCGATGGTATTTGGGTTCGGCGACATCACGTTGCCCGCTTTGCCGCCGCCAATCATGGCGAGCAAAATGGCGATACGCGAGATGCCCGCGCGCTGGGCGATAGAGAGCGCGATAGGCGCGACGGTGATCACCGCCACGTCGATAAAGACGCCGACCGCCGTCAGGATCAGCGTGGCGATAGCCAGCGCCAGCAGGCTGCGCTTCTCGCCCACTTTGCGCACGATGGTTTCGGCGATGGTATGCGCCGCGCCGGACTCAATCAGCACGCCCGCGAGCACGCCCGCCGCGAGAATGCGCAGCACGGCGTTAGTGATGCCCTGCGCGCCCTGGATCATCAGGCTGACCGTATGGACGAGATCCGCGCCGCCGACCAGCCCGCCCGCCAGCGCTCCGGCCAGCATGCCGTAGGCGGGCGGCACTTTACGCAGGATAAGAACAATCGCGACGACTAACGCCGTCAGCGCCCCGAGAGTGGATACTGTTGTCATTATTGTTTTCTCGTTGAGGTAAGAGTCAGGACAACATAGCGTCGCGAAAGGGGGAATGCCTGAGCGAAACCCACAAAGAACGCGCGCCGCTACCCCCTGTTGTTTGTGGGTTTCTACAAATTACGCCTGCGTGAGCATGCCGACGTAAAGCTGGAGACAGTCAGATAACTGATTGATTTTGAGGCCGGTTATCGCCTCGACGCGCTGTAGCCGGTAGCGCAGGGTGTTGACGTGAATATGCAGCGCGCTGGCCGTCTGCGCCTGCTCACAATTTCGGGAAAAATAGCCGCGCAGCGTCTGGCGCAGCACGCCTTTTTCATCGTGCTGCGAAAGCCGACGCCAGGGCGCGCCAAGCTCCTCCGCCCGCCAGTCGTCGCCGAGATCGCACAGCAGCGCCGCCAGCGGATTTTCATCATAGACCAGCGTTTTGTGGCGCAGCTTAAGGCGTCGCGCCATCGACTGGGTGGCGCGCGCCGCGCGCAGCGAACGGGACGGCCCGGCGTCGCCTGCGTAAAAGCCGCCGATAATCAGCCGCACGTTAAAACGCCCCTGCCAGAGCGCATGCAGATGTTGCGCCTGACGCCGGTCCTGCTGCTCGCTCCACTGCCCGCTCTCAAGGCTCGCCGGGCGCAGCATTACCATTTCGCTAAAGCCGGTCATGGCGAACAACGCCTCGCGCTCTTCGCGCTCCAGTTCGGCCAGCAGTTCGCGCATCTGCTGCGGATTGCCGTCCCGTAGTTCGATAATCCAGGCGATGCGCGGCACGTCCAGCGCGACGCCAAGCCACGCCGCCATCGATTCGCGCGCCTCGCGCTCGCCGCCGCCCGACAGCAGCTGGAGCGTGAGCTCTTCGCGATAACGCTTCTCCCACTGGCTTTGCTCAAGCAGCGCCGCCTGCTCGACCATCAGCTCGGCGGCCATTTTCACCAGCTCGCCGCTGGCGCGCACCTGCGCGGGTTCGCCTGAAATACCGATGACGCCAATCTGGCGCTGGCGAAAACAGAATGGCAGGTTGATGCCGGGGCGCACACCCTTGAGGTGGCGCGCGGTGGCGGCATCTATCTCCACCACACGACTTTCAGCAAGCGCCAGCAGCGCCCCTTCGTGGCGCTCCATCAGTCGTGCAGGATCGCCTGAGGCGATGATGACGCCATGGCTGTCCATCACGTTGACCGGATAATCGATGATGCTCATGGCGCGCCGGACAATCAGCCTTGCGGTGGACTCATCCAGCAGCGGAGTCTGTCTGAACATGCGGTGTTCCCTGTGTATTAACCCGCCCACGTTATACGCCGTCAGACGGAGAAATTTAAGGCGTGAGTGGAAAAAGCGCGGCGCAAAGGGAGGAGGCAGAAAGCAAAACGCCGGGCTCAGCCCGGCGTCAGTCATACGAAGGCGGTTTAGCCGAGGATTTTTTCCAGTTCGGCGCGCACGTCGCTCACGGCTTTGGTGCCGTCGACTTTGGCGTAACGGGTGTTGCCCGCTTCCGCTTCTTTACGGTAGTAGCCGATCAGCGGCTCGGTCATCTCATGGTATTCCACCAGACGCTTACGCACGGTTTCTTCCTGATCGTCTTTACGCGTGGTCAGTTCTTCACCGGTTACGTCGTCTTTGCCTTCCACTTTCGGCGGATTGAATTTGATGTGGTAAACGCGACCAGAGGCGGCGTGAACGCGGCGACCCACGATACGATCGACAATCAGTTCATCCGGTACGTCGAATTCCAGCACGTAGTCAACGTTGATGCCCGCGTCCTTCATGGCGTCCGCCTGAGGAATGGTGCGCGGGAAACCGTCCAGCAAAAAGCCGTTGCGGCAATCGTCCTGTGCGATACGCTCTTTGACCAGCGCAATGACCAGCTCGTCGGTAACCAGCTTGCCGGCGTCCATGATGTCTTTCGCCTGTTTGCCCAGCTCAGAGCCGGATTTCACTGCGGCGCGAAGCATATCACCGGTGGAGATTTGCGGAATGCCGTATTTCTCCATGATGAATTGTGCCTGAGTCCCCTTTCCTGCGCCCGGAGCGCCGAGCAGAATAATACGCATTGCGTAATTCTCCATACGTTTGCATTTTCACTACGTGATTGAAGCGAAAACCATACCATTAAAGGCGCTATCCCGACAACAAACGCGGCGGATGGTGAATGGTTTCACCGGGGCGTGGCATGCAGAAAATGGCGTATGCGATATAAAAAAGGCGGGCACGCGAGCGTGTCCGCCTTTTTATGGGTGATGGGATGAGGAGACGTTTTACGATGGCGGGTGCGCGTTGCTTACCCGCCCTACGCTAATACAATGCACTTGTAGGGTGGGTAAGCGTTAGCGCACCCACCTTTCCAGTCCCATCCCGACAGCTATCAGGAGACCAGCAGCTGGTTCATACGGCGGATAAACTGGTTCGGATCCTCAAGCGTACCGCGCTCGGCGAACAGCGCCTGGTCGAGCAGCAACTCTACCCACTCCTTGAACTGCGCCTCATCCTGGGTATCGGCGGTGCGTTTCACCAGCTGATGATCCGGGTTGAGTTCAAAGATGTATTTCACTTCCGGCACCGCCTGGCCCGCCGCGGCGAAGAGTTTCGCCATCTGGGTGCTCATCTCGTCGTTGTCGGTGGTGACAATCGCCGGCGTATCGGTAAGACGGTGCGTCAGACGCACTTCCTTCACGCGCTCGCCCAGCAGCGTTTTAACGCGATCCACGAACGGCTCTAGCGCTTTTTCCGCTTCTTTCGCGCTTTCATCCACCTCGTCGGCCAGTTTCTCCAGCGACTCGTCAGCTTTCGCCACCGACTGGAACGCTTTGCCGTCGAACTCGGTGAGATAGCTCATCATCCACTCGTCGATGCGATCGGAAAGCAGCAGCACTTCGATGCCTTTCTTACGCAGCAGTTCCAGATGCGGGCTGCTCTTCGCGGCCGCGTAGCTGTCGGCGGTGATGTAGTAAATTTTCTCCTGCCCTTCTTTCATGCGGGAGACGTAGTCTTCCAGCGATACGGTCTGCTCGGAGGAATCGGTATGGGTAGAGGCAAAACGCAGCAGTTTGGCGATAGCCTCCTGATTGCCATTGTCCTCCGCCGGGCCTTCTTTCAGCACCAGGCCGAACTGTTTCCAGAACGTCTGATATTTCTCAGCGTCGTCTTTCGCCAGTTTATCGAGCATCTGCAGTACGCGTTTGGTCAGCGCGCTGCGCAGGTTGCGGGTAATGGTACTGTCCTGGAGGATTTCACGCGAGACGTTAAGCGGCAGATCGTTGGAATCAATCAGACCGCGCACAAAGCGCAGATAGTTCGGCATGAACTGCTCGGCGTCGTCCATGATAAAGACGCGCTGGACGTAGAGTTTCAGCCCATGTTTATGGTCACGGTTCCACATGTCCCACGGGGCCTGCGAAGGGATGTACAGCAGGCTGGTGTATTCCTGCTTGCCTTCGACGCGGTTATGGCTCCAGGTCAGCGGGTCGGTGAAATCGTGGGCGATGTGCTTATAGAACTCGGTGTACTCTTCGTCTTTGATTTCGCCTTTGCTGCGGGTCCACAGCGCCTGCGCTTTGTTGATTTTCTCCCAGGAGACAACGGTTTCGCCGTCTTTCTCTTCGCGGGTTTCAATCTCAACCGGCAGCGCGATATGGTCAGAGTATTTGCTGATGATGGAGCGCACGCGCCAGTCGTTTAAGAACTCATCTTCGCCTTCACGCAGGTGCAGCGTGATCTCGGTGCCGCGATCCGCTTTGGTGATATCGGCAACGGTATATTCGCCTTCGCCTTCCGATTCCCAGAACACCGCTTCGTCGGCGCCTGCGCCCGCCGCGCGGGTGCGCACGGTGACTTTATCCGCCACGATAAACGCGGAATAGAAGCCTACGCCGAACTGGCCGATAAGCTGGCTGTCTTTCGCCTGGTCAGAGCCCATCGATTCGAGGAATGCTTTGGTGCCTGATTTCGCGATGGTGCCAAGATGGTCGATAACCTCATCGCGCGTCATGCCGATGCCGTTATCGGCGATAGTCAGGGTGCGGTTGTCTTTATCAAACGAGACGCGCACGCGCAGGTCGCCGTCGCCCTCATAGAGATCGGGGCTGGAAAGCGCGCGAAAGCGCAGTTTGTCCGCCGCATCCGAGGCGTTGGAGATAAGCTCGCGCAGGAAAATCTCTTTATTTGAATAGAGAGAATGGATCATCAGGTGCAGAAGCTGTTTTACCTCTGACTGAAAACCACGGGTCTCTTGTCCTTTCATAATGGTGATACCTCAACAAAACAGGCCACAGTGAACAAAAACGGTTGAGGCAGAGATGGGGATAGCGGGGAAACTTTTCAAGCGGCGGAAAAAACGGCATGTGTTAACTGGTTAAAAGCCGCGCAATGCGGCTTTGTGCAAAAGAGAAGATAAAACGGCTCAGAAGGTCATTTTGTGGCGGCCCGCCAGCGAGTGCGAGAGCGTGGTGCCGTCCACCATTTCCAGCTCGCCGCCCACCGGCACGCCGTGCGCGATGCGGCTGGCGTCAACGCCATACTGGGCGCAGAGCTCAGCGATGTAATTGGCGGTCGCCTCCCCTTCCACCGTCGGGTTGGTGGCGAGAATAATCTCTTTCAGCGTCTCCGTTTCCAGACGCTGCTCCAGGCGGTCAAGCCCGATATCGTCGGGGCCGATGCCGTCGAGCGGCGAAAGATGCCCCATCAGCACAAAATAACGGCCTGAGAACTGCCCGGTCTGCTCGATGGCATGAATATCCGCCGGGCTTTCCACCACGCAGATCTGTCCGTTTTCCTGACGACGCGGGTTGGTGCAGATATTACATTTTTCCTGCTCGGTGAACGTGCGGCAGTCGGCGCAGTGGCCTATCTCCGACATCGCGCGGGTCAGCGCCTGAGCCAGACGCATGCCGCCGCTGCGATCGCGTTGCAGCAGCGTAAACGCCATGCGCTGTGCCGATTTCGGGCCCACGCCCGGCAGGCAGCGCAGGGCTTCCATCAGTTGAGTCAGCAGAGGACTGGTCTGCATGAAGACATTCCTTAACAACGAACAAAGCGTGTAGATTACCACCTGCGCCTTTGTGCACGCACTGTAAACCTCATGGTAAAAGCATAGCCCAGAGGAGACGCACGGCGGGAAAACGAGAGTGGCGAGGAACTGCGCGGAAAAGCGGGACGACAGGAGAGCCCTGTCGTCCCGGGGGCATCAGAACGGCATCTTAAAGCCCGGCGGCAGCTGCATGCCGGAGGAAACGGAAGCCATTTTTTCTTTCTGCGTCTCTTCGATGCGGCGAGCGGCGTCGTTAAACGCGGCAGCGACCAGATCTTCCAGCATCTCTTTGTCGTCTTCGAGCAGGCTCGGATCGATCTCCACGCGACGGCAGTTGTGCGCGCCGTTGATGGTGACTTTTACGAGGCCCGCGCCAGATTCGCCCGTGACTTCCAGCTGAGCGATTTCTTCCTGCATCTTCTGCATTTTTTCCTGCATCTGCTGGGCCTGTTTCATCAGGTTGCCCAGACCGCCTTTACCACCAAACATAAGCTTCTCTCTTTGCTTCAGGTCGCTGACGGCAGGGCCGACAGCGAGGCCAGGGGTTACAACAGACAGCGATACTGCCTGTCAAAGGGGGCGAATACTCTCTTCATCCAGATCCGCGTCGAAGAAACGACGCAGCGTCTGGATATTGGCATCCGCGATAATCGCTTCTCTCGCCTGTGCGAGTTTCTCTTCGTAGATCGCCTGCCGCCATTCCAGCGGCGTCCGGTGCGCAAGATTATCATCTTCAATGATAGTCAGTTCAACCGGGGCGCCGTACAAAACGCCCAGCGCGTCGGCGAGGGTTTTCTGCGCCGACGCGGAGTTCAGGTGGCGCTGCGAGGGTCGCAGATGCAGACAGATTTTCGCGCCGTCCTGTTCTTTCCAGGCGTTAAGCGCGACTTGCTCCACCAGCTTCGGCACCTGTAAACGGCTCACTTCCGCCGCCCACGCGTCGCGCGTGACGGCCTCTTCGGCGAGCTTCGCGGCAAGTTCCGGGGTTTTCTCGTGCTCCAGCGCCTTTTTCAGCGCGCGCGGCGTGGCGACGGGGGCCTGCTGCGCCTGCGGCACGATATTTTTCGCTTTCCAGCGATACGCCTCTTTTTTAGCCGGCGTCTCGTCTTTCACGACCGCGGGCCGGGACTGCACGCGCTCGGTCACGGACGCCAGCCGCTCAAGCGCGCTGTTATTCACCGGCCGCGCTGTGGCTGGCGCTGCCGGTTCATTCTTTTTTGGTTTGGCCGCTCCCTGGGCGCGCTGCAGCTGGCTGCGCGCCTGTAGAAGCTGGCTTGTCGTGTCGGGCAGCGGCGTCTGCGCGGCGGGCTGAGACGGCGACTCGGGTTGAGGCGGCGCCTGATACTGCGCCACGGCCAGGTTCTGCACGGGCTGCGGCGGCTGAACCTGCGGTTGAGGGGCAGGTGTGGCGTTCACGACCGGGAGCACCGCCGCAGGCTGAACGTCGCGCTCAGGCTCCGGCAGCGGCGCGCGCGGGTGAAACGCCAGCGCGCGCAGCATCGTCATCTCAACGCCCATCCGGCGCTCCGGCGCCCAGGGCAGCTCTTTGCGTCCGATAAGCAGCGTCTGGTAATAAAGCTGAATATCGCCCGGCGGCACGGTGCGCGCGAGTTCGCGCAGGCGCTGCTCCAGCGGGGCCATATCCGCGCCAGGCGCTGACGGCGAGAGTTGTACCATCGCCACGCGATGCAGCAGGCCGAGCATTTCGACCAGCAGCGCCTCCCACTCGACGCCGCGCGCGGCGGCATCGTTGATTTGCTGCATCACGCGTTCGCCGTCGGCGGCGACCAGCGCCTCAATCAGGCTCAGCGCCTGATCGTCATCGAGCGTGCCGAGCATCGCGCCCACCGCCTGGGTAGTCACCTGGCCGTCGCCGCTGGCGATCGCCTGATCGGTCAGGCTCAGCGCGTCGCGCAGGCTGCCGTCGGCGGCGCGGGCCAGCAGTTGCAGCGCGCGCGGCTCGTGGCTGATGCCTTCCTGCGTCAGGATATGTTCAAGCTGCTGGCGGATTTGATCGGGATCGAGCGCCCGCAGATGGAACTGCAGGCAGCGGGAGAGGATCGTCACCGGCAGCTTTTGCGGATCGGTGGTCGCGAGCAGAAATTTCACATGCGCCGGCGGCTCTTCCAGCGTTTTCAACAGCGCGTTGAAGCTGTGGCGCGAGAGCATGTGCACTTCGTCGATAAGGTAAACTTTAAAGCGGCCGCGGGCTGGCGCGTACTGGACGTTATCCAGCAGATCGCGGGTATCTTCCACTTTGGTGCGCGAGGCGGCGTCGATTTCAATCAGATCGACGAAACGCCCCTGCTCGATTTCACGGCAGTTGTCGCACACGCCGCACGGGGTGGCGGTGATGCCGGTTTCACAGTTCAGCCCCTTCGCCAGAAGACGGGCGATAGAAGTCTTGCCGACGCCGCGCGTACCGGAAAACAGGTAGGCGTGGTGAATTCGGCCCAGCGATAAACCGTTCGCCAGGGCGGTGAGCACATGCTCCTGGCCGACGACGTCAGCAAAGGTTTGTGGGCGCCATTTTCGGGCTAAGACCTGATAACTCATGGGCAGGCTCTGAAACGCTTGAGTGGTGGATTCTGAAGGGGTCATGCTAACACAGCCCCACCCGATGGGCGAGGCTGCCGGGAAGAAGATCAGTGGCCCGGGAACGGCACGAGGCTGTAGCAGGTGATGCCCTGCTTATTGAGGCGCGCTTCGCCGCCGATGTCGAACAGATTAATAATGAACGCCGCGTCGGTGACCTCGCCGCCGAGACGACGGATGAGCTTCACGGTGGCTTCAATGGTGCCGCCGGTCGCCAGCAGATCGTCGACCACCAGCACTTTATCGCCAGGCTTAATCGCGTCGACGTGGATCTCCAGCTGATCGGTGCCGTACTCAAGCTCGTAGCTCTCCGCGATGGTTTCGCGCGGCAGTTTACGCGGCTTGCGCACCGGGACAAAACCCACGCCGAGCGCCAGCGCGACCGGCGCGCCGAACAGGAAACCGCGCGCTTCGGTACCCACGACTTTCGTGATGCCCGCGTTCTTGTAGCGCTCCACTAACAGTTCGATGCTCAGGGCATAGGCTTTGGGATCTTCCAGCAGGCTGGTGACGTCACGAAAGAGAATGCCCGGCTTCGGGTAATCCTGAATGCTTTTGATGCTGTTTTTAAGAAATTCAAGCTGCTGCGCAGTTGCGGTCATGGATGTATGCCTGATAAAAACGGTATTACTCACAGGTTGCCGGAGACGGTCGCAGGGAGAAGTTGTTTACCCTTTAACCAACGGCGCCTGTACTCGAAAACGCTCGAATTTACTGGCTGCGCGCGGCAATTGCAACCACTGCGGGTACGCTTTACGGGTTTTGTTGTTTTTCATCAACGACCGGGATGCGCCACATGAAAATCAGCAGCCCGCTTAAGATGACCAGCAGCATGACTCGCACCCAAAAAATCCTCACCATCCACAGTGAGATAGCGAAAGTCGCGAGGATAACGAGTATCGCGCGCGGCTTCGCGCCCGGCGGCATCGCCCGGTATTGCTGCCAGTGCCGCAAATAGCCGCCAAACCAGGAGCGATACAGCAGCCAGTGGTGAAAACGCGGCGAGGAGCGCGCGAAACACCAGGCGGCCAGCAGCAGAAACGGCGTCGTCGGCAGAAGCGGTAGCACCACGCCCAGCGTCGCCAGCACTACCGCCAGCCACCCGAGGATGAGTAAAATAGTCCTTTGCATAATCGTACTCGCGAAACCAGGTGAGTTACTGTAGCACAGCGCGCATGGCCTAACGCCCGGAGTCACATGAGAACCCCCCTATTATTGCAATCGCTTAAGGCTCGCGTCGAAAGCCTTCATCAGCAGCTTGGCCCGTTGGCCGGACAGCGTCACTTTTCGCCGCGCTTCGATCGCCAGCTGTTTTCACATGGCGGCACGCGGCTTGGTGATTATCTGACGGAAGCAGGCGAAAGCCTTGCCCATCTGGAAGCCGCAGTGGCGCAAGGCGATGCGGCGCGCGTGGCGTGGCTTGCCGAACGGCTCGTGCTGCAAATCGAAGCGTTACAGCGTGAGGCGGCCACCGCCGCGCTGCGCCGTCATGAGAACGCGCATCTGCCTGGCGGGCGGCTGCACGCACGTCTTGCGCAGTATCAGGAGTATGAGCGGCGCCTGCTGGCGATGAAAGCCGAACGCGAACAGCGACGCGCCGTCCATGATGACCCGCAGCTTCAGCGTGAAATTGAAGCCCTCGGCGAGCGTCTCGCACGCTGTCGTACCGCCATTACCCGTACGGAGCGGGCGCTTGAGCGTATTACACGCTAAACCTGTATCACTGAGAGGAGAGAAACGATGTCGCTTGAACAAGCCCCTGATGAAGTAAAGCTCGCGGTGGATTTGATTATGCTGCTGGAGAATCATGATATCGCGCCGCAGACGGTGCTGGCGGCGCTGGAGATCGTGCGTGACGACTTTCTGCGCAAGCTGCGCGAACAGGAGAAGTAAGCGCCCCCTCCTTTCTTCAGGGAGAAGGGCGCGTTACACGTCAGGCTTTAACCGCGTTCGCCTCGCCGTCGTCGTTGTCGTTACGCAGGTCGCGTTTCACTTCGGTATGCGTGTCGCCGTGGTTGTTGTGCAGATGCACTTCCAGCTGGTTAAACGCGATATTGATGTCATTTTCCCGGCACAGTTTGTCGATGGTGCGGTTCAGCTCATCCACGGTATAGCTGCGATCGCGCAGTTCACGCACGTAGAGGCGCAGCTCGTGATCCAGCGAGCTTGGGCCAAAGGTGGTGAAGAACACCGCTGGCTCCGGATCGTGCATCACTTTCGGGTGATCCATCGCCGCTTTCAGTAAGATCTCGCGCACTTTGTCGAGATCCGATCCATACGCCACGCCGAGACGGATCACCACGCGGGTGATGGTGTCGGTCAGCGACCAGTTGATAAGGCGCTCCGTCACAAACGCTTTGTTCGGAATGATCACCTCTTTGCGGTCGAAATCGGTGATCGTCGTGGCGCGGATGCGGATTTTGCTGACCGTGCCGGAGAACGTGCCGATGGTGACGGTATCGCCGATACGCACCGGGCGCTCGAAGAGGATAATCAGGCCCGAGACGAAGTTCCCGAAAATCTCCTGCAGGCCGAAACCGAGACCGACCGACAGCGCCGCCGCCAGCCATTGCAGTTTATCCCACGACACGCCGAGCGAGCCGAACACCGTCATGGCGCCCGCCGCGATAATCACGTAGTTGAGGATAGTGGTAATGGCGTAGGACGCGCCCTGGCGCATTTTCAGGCGCGAGAGCACCAGCACTTCCAGCAGGCCAGGCAGGTTGCGGATCAGCGCCCAGGCCACCATAAATGCCACGGCCGCGAACAGAATGCTGCCGAGCGTTACGTTTTTCGTCACCGCCGCACCCGCTTCGGTGCCGTTGTAGTGCCACAGCACGATGCTGTCGAGGTAAGCGAAGACGGTGATTAAATCAGACCAGATAGCCCAGAACACGACGCCGAAGAGCGCGAACATCACCAGCATAGTGATGCGTAATGTCTGCTGGTTGACCTGGTCGAGCGCGAGCGAGGTCTCTTCCACCGGCTCTGCGCCTTCCGCGCCTTCTTTCACCATATTCTGACGACGCGCCACAGCGCGGCGATACGCGATACGGCGCGCCGCAACGCTTAACCCACGCAACACCGTCTGATAGAGCAGGTTCCAGATGATCACCAGGTAGACGGTATCAATCCAGCGTCCGGCAAGACGCAGCGTGGTATAGAAATAGCCCGTCGCGGTCAGTACCAGCAGCGCGATGGGCACAAAAGAGAGTACCGTTACCGTAACCAGTCGCATGGTGTGCGACTCTTTATCACGCCAGCTGTCACGGCCCATCGGCCAGACCAGCGCGGTAATGAGCAGCAGGTTCAGGAAAATCATGCTCTGGCCGAGCACGTCGTCCATCAGATGCAGCGGCGACAGCTCCGCCAGCACCGACCAGAACAGCAGCGGCAACAGCGCCAGGCTCACCCGCACAATCTGGCGTCGCCAGTGGCTGGTCAGCGTGGCAGGCATATTAAAGTGGCTCACCGCCATGCCGTCTTTTTCCAGCACGCGCCAGCACAGCCCAAACACCAGCCAGAACATGGCCAGCTCTTTGCTGAATGCCCAGAGCAGATCGCTGATATTCAGCTGCATGACATAAAGAATCAGCCCCACCGCCAGAATGATCAGACAAACCGGCAGCGCGCGGATGAGGTTTATCAGGATTGCTTTCGGCGTATGCAGCTGGCTGTCGTTACGCAACTGGCCGACTTCGCCTGCCAGTTTATTCAGGTACTGGCGCATCCAGCGAAAACGCCAGCGGATCAGCCCCGCGATCAACAGCAATGGCAGCCCGGCGAGCAGCGCTTTTAACATCGCAGGCCAGGCTTTTTCCCAGTTAAAGGTAATTTTCATGGCCTTCAACTGGCCGTGTAGCGCCTGCGGGAAGGCTTTCACCCACTCCCAGTCCATCGGCTTGTTGCTGTTTACCCAGAAGATCTGTTGCGTGAGCATCTCCTGCAAATTGGTGCTGACGCTCATTAACTGCTGCTGGTTGATTTGCAGGTTAATCGCCATCATCAGCTGATTGCCGAGCTGTTTGTTGAGCTGATCGAGCAGCTCGCGGCGCATATCGACGACCTGCAACAGCGCGTCGTGCACATCGTCGTTGATGTCGCTCTTGTGGCCTTCTTCCAGTTTGGCGACAAACGCATCACTCTGGAACAGCGCGTCGCGTTGCTGGTTGACCTCAAACTGCTCAAGACGCAGATCCGCGATGCGGTTCGTCATGTCTTCCAGTTCATCGGCGGAAGGCAGCGTCTGTTGCTGCTGATACAGAATACGAGAAAGCAACAGACTGCCTTTTAGCACCGAGATCTGCTCTTTCAGGTTGCGCTCCGACTGCAATGCGCGGTCGAGCCAGTTTTTCACCCGGATATTCTGCTGAACCAGATTGTTGCCGCTTTGGGTCGAGTCGATAAGCCGCTGGCTGAGCTGATGGTTGATTTCCAGTTCCTGACGCACCAGCGGGTTGGTCTGAATGCTGGAGGCATCCTCCGGCGCAATCGCCTCCTGGGCGGTTTTCTCTGTCAGCGTCAGGCGCTTGTTGTTGACCGCCTCCTGCAATAACTGCAACTGGTGTTCGAGGCGGTTGATATGCGTGTTGGTGTAATCGCGCTGTTTCTGAAGTGCGTCCTGCAGCACCGTGTTGCCTTCAAGACTTTTACGCTGCTGCTCTATCTGTGCGTTCAGCAACGCCTGCTGCGCCAGCATCAATCCTTGCTGCGAAGGACGCAACGCTTCTTCACCTGGCGCGGTGCCGTTGAGGCGATTGCGGATCTGCTGAAGCTGCTGCGAGGCGTTGTACATCGCGTTCTGCACGCGCTCTGGCTGTGTCTGTAGTGACACTAACTGACTGTTAAACGTCGCCAGGTCGTTCTGCGCGGTTTGCAGATCGTCAAGCACTGATGCGACGCGCGATTCGAGCTGGCGCAGCGACAGGCTTTTTAATGTCTGGCGCACCACCTCATCGCTGTCCTGATTCTGTAACGCGTTGAGGTTGTCGGTCGCCTGGCGCATTTTTTCCGGCGCCTGCAACACCTGCTGGCGCAACTGCACCGTCTCCTGCTTCACGCGCTCGATTTTATCCAGCGTTTCAAGCGTCGCCGTCAGATCTTCGGTCGTCAGCTTATCCTGCGCGGAGTGGTTTTTTTGTTTGCCGAGCGTATCCAGCTGCGACTGCACTTCGGCACGCGACGGGAGTTCCCCGCTGGCAGACGCCGCCTGCGCCACGGCAGGCGAAAGCGCGCTGAACATCAGCAGGAGGGCAAAGAAAACAGCGGACGTCAGGCGCCGCGAAAGGGTTGTGTGCTGCATTGTCATTTGAATGAGATCATGGCCAGACCGCACGCGGAATGCCTGCGGGGATAGTGGAACGGCGCAGAGAATACCACGGCTCTGGCGCATGGAATAGCGGCCCGCCGGGCTTTAAGATAAATTCAGCGTGTCGCGTCCGCAGGCGCGGCGTCAGGGGTGTGGCGCAGGGACGGGCAGTATTGATACATCTCCAGCAAAATCGCCACCAGTTCGCGCGCTTCTTTTTTAAGATCAAACGTCTGTGGGGCGAAAAGCCAGTTCTCCATCAGCCCCGTAATATAGCTGCGCATCAGGATCGCGGCGCGGCGGGTCTGGAGGTTTTTTGGCAGCATACCGGAGTGCATACACTGCATCAGCGCCTGTTCGATACGGTCGTAACTTTCAAAACAGAGGCTGCGGTGCGCCTGCTGGACAACGGCCATTTCTCCAACAAACTCACATTTGTGATAAATTATTTCCATCATCAGACGGCGACGCTCTTCTGTCACCGTAGCTTCAAGTATATAAACGAGAATCTCCCGTAAAACAGAGAGTGGATCGTCTGGGAATTTTGCCCGATACTCATTTTCAAGATCGCCAATGCTGGCCTCTGATGATTCCCAGATTTCGCTAAATAAATCCGACTTGTTCCTGAAATGCCAGTAAATGGCGCCTCGCGTTACGCCCGCCGCCTGGGCAATGTCCGCCAGCGACGTGGCTGACACCCCCTGTTGCGAGAACAAGCGAATCGCCACATCCAGAATGTGTTGACGCGTCTCCAGGGCTTGCTGTTTGGTTTTTCGTGCCATATGTCGGTGAATTTACAGGAGTCAGATTTACATACATTTCTGTATGTATGTACCATAGCATGACGACACTATAAACGCAGCAATGGGTTTGCGGACTTTTGATCCATTGGTCATTTTTTGGAATCGGACACTCGAGGTTTAGATATGAACAAAAACAGAGGATTCACGCCTCTGGCGGTCGTTCTGATGCTTTCAGGCAGCTTAGCGCTTACAGGATGTGACGGTGAACAGGCTCAGCAACAAGCGCCCCAGGCGCCCGAAGTGGGTGTAGTGACGCTGAAAAGCGAACCTCTGCAAATCACAACGGAACTGCCGGGCCGTACCAGTGCGTATCGTGTGGCGGAAGTTCGTCCTCAGGTGAGCGGTATCATCCTGAAGCGTAATTTCGAGGAAGGCAGCGAAATTAAGGCTGGCGTGTCGCTTTATCAAATCGACCCGGCGCCTTATCAGGCTTCCTATGAAAGCGCCAAAGGCGATCTCGCGAAAGCGCAGGCCAGCGCCAACATCGCTCAGGTGACGCTCAAGCGTTATCAGAAACTGCTCGGCACGCAGTATATCAGCCAGCAGGATTACGACAACGCGCAGGCCGAGGCCCAGCAGGCGAACGCGGCCGTCGTCGCGGCCAAAGCCGCGGTGGAAACCGCGCGTATCAACCTCGCGTATACCAAAGTGACCTCCCCTATCAGCGGCCGCATCGGCAAATCCGCCGTGACGGAAGGCGCGCTGGTGCAAAACGGCCAGACGACTGCGCTGGCGACCGTCCAGCAGCTTGACCCGATTTATGTCGACGTGACCCAGTCCAGCAACGATTTCCTGCGTCTCAAGCAGGAGCTGGCGAGCGGACAGCTGAAGCAGGATAACGGCAAAGCAAAAGTGACGCTCTCCACCGCTGACGGTCTGAAATATCCACAGGACGGCACGCTGGAGTTCTCCGATGTGACCGTGGATCAGACGACCGGCTCCATTACGCTGCGCGCTATCTTCCCGAACCCTGACCACACGCTGCTGCCGGGCATGTTTGTCCGCGCCCGTCTCGAAGAAGGCGTCAACCCGAACGCGATTCTGGTGCCGCAGCAGGGCGTAACGCGTACTCCACGCGGTGATGCAACCGTGATGGTGGTCGGCGAAGGCGACAAAGTCGAAGTGCGTCCGGTCACTGTTGGCCAGGCAATGGGCGACAAGTGGGTCGTTACTGACGGCGTGAAATCCGGCGATCGCGTGATCGTAACCGGGTTGCAGAAGGTTCGTCCGGGCGCGCAGGTGAAAGCGCAGGAAGTGACTGCAAACCAGCAACAGCAGAAATCCGGCGCCGCTGGTCAGACGCAGTCACAGCAACCGCAGTCTTGAGTTAACAGGAGCCGTTAAAACATGGCTAAGTTTTTTATCGATCGCCCCATCTTCGCGTGGGTGATCGCCATCATCATCATGCTGGCAGGTGGCTTGTCCATTATGAAACTGCCCGTGGCGCAATATCCTTCGATTGCGCCGCCAGCGGTGACGGTTAACGCGACCTACCCGGGCGCGGATGCGAAAACGGTGCAGGATACCGTGACGCAGGTTATCGAACAGAACATGAACGGTATCGATGGCCTGATGTACATGTCCTCCACCAGCGACTCCTCGGGCACCGTGCAGATAACCCTGACGTTCGAATCTGGCACCGACGCGGATATCGCGCAGGTACAGGTGCAGAACAAACTGCAGCTCGCGATGCCGCTGCTGCCGCAGGAAGTGCAGCAGCAGGGCGTGAGCGTCGAGAAATCCTCCAGCTCGTTCCTGATGGTGTTGGGCCTTATCAACACTGACGGTTCGATGACCCAGGAAGATATCGCCGACTACGCGGGCGCGAACATTAAGGACCCGGTCAGCCGTACGGCCGGCGTGGGCGACGTGCAGCTCTTCGGTTCGCAGTACGCGATGCGTATCTGGCTTGACCCGAACAAGCTGAATAACTTCCAGCTGACACCGGTCGACGTTATCAGCGCCATTAAAGCGCAGAACGCCCAGGTCGCGGCAGGCCAGCTTGGCGGTACTCCGCCAGTTAAAGGCCAGCAGCTTAACGCCTCTATCATCGCGCAGACCCGTTTAACGTCCGCCGAAGAGTTCAGCAAAATTCTGCTGAAGGTGAACCAGGACGGCTCGCAGGTGCGCCTGAAAGACGTGGCGAAGGTTGAGCTCGGCGGCGAAAACTACGACGTTATCGCCCGCTATAACGGCCAGCCGGCGGCAGGTCTCGGTATCAAACTCGCGACCGGCGCGAACGCGCTGGATACCGCGGAAGCGGTGCGCAAGACCATTGCGGATCTGCAACCGTTCTTCCCGGCCGGTCTGAAAGTGGTTTACCCGTACGACACCACGCCGTTCGTGAAAATCTCCATTTTCGAAGTGGTGAAAACGCTGGTTGAAGCTATCGTGCTGGTGTTCCTGGTGATGTACCTGTTCCTCCAGAACTTCCGCGCGACGCTTATCCCAACCATCGCCGTACCGGTCGTTCTGCTCGGTACGTTTGCGATACTGGCGGCGTTTGGGTACTCGATAAACACGCTCACCATGTTCGGGATGGTGCTCGCCATCGGCCTGCTGGTGGATGACGCCATCGTCGTGGTGGAAAACGTCGAGCGTGTGATGGTGGAAGAAGGTCTGCCGCCCAAAGAAGCGACCCGTAAATCAATGGGTCAGATTCAGGGCGCGCTGGTCGGTATCGCGCTGGTGCTCTCGGCGGTATTTATCCCAATGGCCTTCTTCGGCGGCTCGACCGGCGCTATCTATCGTCAGTTCTCGATTACTATCGTTTCCGCGATGGTGCTGTCGGTCATTGTGGCGATGATCCTGACGCCGGCGCTGTGCGCCACCATGCTTAAGCCCGTCGCCAAAGGCGATCATGGCGAAGGCAAAAAAGGCTTCTTCGGCTGGTTTAACCGCATGTTCGACAAGAGCACGCACCACTACACCGATAGCGTAGGCAACATCCTGCGCAGCACCGGTCGTTACCTGCTGCTCTATCTGCTGATCGTCGTGGCGATGGCGTTCCTGTTCATCCGCCTGCCGAGCTCCTTCCTGCCGGAAGAAGACCAGGGCGTGTTCCTGACGATGGCGCAGCTCCCGGCGGGCGCTACCCAGGAGCGTACCCAGAAGGTGCTTGATGAGGTGACGGATTACTACCTCAACCAGGAGAAAGACAACGTTAACTCCGTCTTTACCGTTAACGGCTTTGGCTTCTCGGGTCGCGGTCAGAACACCGGTCTGGCGTTCGTCTCGCTGAAAAACTGGGATGAGCGTCCGGGCGCGGAAAACAAAGTGCCTGCGATTACCGGCCGTGCGATGGGGCGTTTCTCGCAGATTAAAGATGCGATGGTCTTCGCCTTTAACCTCCCGGCGATTGTGGAACTGGGTACGGCGACCGGCTTCGACTTCGAACTTATCGACCAGGGTAACCTTGGCCATGAGAAGCTGACGCAGGCGCGTAACCAGCTGCTCGGCGAAGCGGCGAAACACCCGGATCTGCTCTCGCAGGTGCGCCCGAACGGTCTGGAAGATACGCCGCAGTTCAAAATGGATATCGACCAGGAAAAAGCGCAGGCGCTGGGCGTCTCGCTGAGCGATATCAACACCACGCTTGCCTCCGCGTGGGGCGGCAGCTACGTCAACGACTTCATCGACCGTGGTCGCGTGAAGAAGGTGTATGTGATGTCACAGGCGCAGTACCGTATGCTGCCGGGCGATATCAACAACTGGTACGTGCGTGGCTCAAACGGGCAGATGGTGCCGTTCTCCGCCTTCTCGACCTCCCACTGGGAATACGGTTCGCCGCGTCTGGAGCGTTATAACGGTCTGCCGTCCATGCAGATCCAGGGCCAGGCGGTGGAAGGTAAGAGTACCGGTGAAGCGATGGCGATGATGGAAGAGATTGCCAGCAAGCTGCCGACCGGTATTGGCTATGACTGGACCGGTATGTCCTATCAGGAACGTCTGTCGGGCAACCAGGCGCCTGCGCTGTACGCTATTTCGCTTATCGTGGTGTTCCTGTGTCTGGCGGCGCTCTATGAGAGCTGGTCGATTCCGTTCTCGGTTATGCTGGTGGTGCCGCTCGGGGTTATCGGCGCGCTGCTGGCGGCATCGCTGCGCGGCCTTAACAACGACGTTTACTTCCAGGTGGGCCTGTTGACCACCATCGGCCTGTCGGCGAAGAACGCCATATTGATTGTGGAATTCGCCAAAGATCTGATGGAGAAAGAAGGCAAAGGGCTTATTGAGGCGACGCTGGAAGCCGTACGTATGCGTCTGCGTCCTATCCTGATGACGTCGCTGGCGTTTATCCTCGGCGTTATGCCGCTGGTTATCAGCTCCGGCGCGGGCTCCGGCGCGCAGAACGCGGTAGGTACTGGCGTCATGGGCGGGATGGTGACCGCGACTATCCTGGCTATCTTCTTCGTGCCGGTGTTCTTCGTGGTGGTCCGCCGCCGCTTCAGCCGCAAGAGTGAAGATATCGAGCACAACCATCCGGTTGAGCACCATTAATCGGTAAAGCAACGTGTATAAAAAAGGCCGCTGATGCGGCCTTTCTTTTTTGTCCGGCTTTCTCCGGTTTTCTCTGACGCAGACCGTCTGGCCTGTCGCCCTTCCGCTTTTTAAAACACCGTGCAAAAAACCATCACCTCGCCCCTGTGCGCCGTTTTTTTTCATTAAAATAATTTTATTGGGATTAATCCGATGCAGAAAAAGACTTTATTACAGAATATTCTTCAGGCGCGAATAAATAAAAGTTTTAAACTAAGGTAAATCTAAGCCTTAAAGGTTAAGTTTTCTTTCTCAATGCCTCAACGTTCTTTGCCTTTATTGACTCGCGTAAAAGTGTCGGCGTCGATGCGCGATTAAAAGCGGAAATGTAATTTTTCGTAATCGTGCCAGGAAAAAATCCCCAGGGTGTTTTATAGTAAAAGTAGATTAAAAAGGGAGCGTAAAACCTCCTGGTAGCGTTGTGTATCTGCCCCTGCGGTGCTGTTGACTAAAAATTTTCGCTAAAAAGGGGATACGTTATGGACGAATACTCACCAAAACGGCATGATATGGCGCAGCTTAAATTTCTGTGTGAAAGCCTGTATCATGATTGCCTCGCCACGCTCGGCGAAAACCAGCATGGCTGGGTTAACGACCCCACATCCGCCGTTAACCTGCAACTGAACGATCTGATTGAGCACATTGCCAGCTTCGCGCTTAATTATAAAATTAAGCATGAAGAGGATGCCGCTCTCATTGAACAATTGGATGAATATCTGGACGATACCTTTATGCTTTTCAGCAATTACGGTATCAATGCGCAAGATTTGCAAAAATGGCGCAAGTCCGGAAACAGACTTTTCCGGTGTTTCGTAAACGCCAGCCGGGAGAATCCTGTGAGCTTGTCTTTTTAAAAATAGAACAATCACTTAGGTGTATTATGACGACCAAACCATTAACCAAAACCGATTATTTAATGCGACTGCGACGCTGTCAGACAATTGATACGCTTGAGCGTGTGATTGAAAAAAATAAATATGAATTGCCCGACAACGAACTGGCGGTATTTTATTCAGCAGCGGATCATCGTCTGGCTGAACTGACCATGAATAAGCTTTACGATAAAATCCCAACGTCCGTGTGGAAATTTGTTCGTTAATCTCCCGTTATTTTGTACGTGAATATCATCACTGATGATGCTGGCGCCATGTTAGTGTCGAGCGATTCGGGTTGTGCGTGCCACACCGAATAAGTCCTCCGTTAGCATGGCCCCTTCCCCTCTCCTTTTGTCGCCCTCCCCCTCTGAAATGCAGTGAATGGTCAGTCGCGCATTTAGTGGCTAGTATCAGGTCTTACTGTTAACGGAGTGATATACGCCATGAGCGAAGAGAAACGCAAAATGATTGCGGGCGAGCTGTATTGCCCGAGCGACCCACAGCTGCGTGAGGATCGTCTGCGCGCCAGACATCTGCTGCATGAATACAATCACAGCGCGCCGGATGCGAAAGCGCGCCGCCAGGAGATCCTGGAAACGCTGTTAGGCGCGGCGGGAAATGCGTACATTGAGCCCACGTTCCGCTGCGATTACGGTTACAACATTTATCTCGGCGAGAACTTCTACGCCAATTTCGACTGCGTGATCCTCGACGTCTGCCCGGTGCGGATCGGTGATAACTGTATGCTGGCACCCGGCGTGCATATTTATACCGCCACGCATCCGCTGGACCCGACCGAGCGCAACAGCGGGCTGGAGTTCGCGAAGCCGGTCACCATCGGCAATAATGTCTGGATTGGCGGGCGCGCCATTATCAATCCCGGCGTCACGCTTGGCGACAACGTCGTCGTCGGCTCCGGCGCCGTGGTGACGCAGTCGGTGGAAGCCAACTGCGTCGTGGTCGGTAATCCGGCGCGCGTTGTTCGCCGCCTTTGAGCGCCGCTGCGGTTAACTGTTATGGTTTTTTGTTGGCCGTCTGTTACTTTTTTCGCGCGCGGCGGCCTTCTAAAATGCCCTTTCCCGCGCACGCGCGACACAGATTCTGAAGGTTTTGCATGACTGAAATCCAGCGACTGCTGACGGCCACCATTGACCGACTCAACAAAGAAGAGAAGCGCGACAACCGTCCGCGCTTTAGCATCAGCTTTATCCGCAAGCATCCGGGGCTGTTTATCGCCATGTACCTGGGGTGGTTTGCGACGCTTGCGGTGATGCTCCAGTCGGAAACGCTGGCAGGCTCGGTCTGGCTGCTGGTGGTGCTGTTCGCGCTACTGAACGGCTTTTTCTTTTTCGACGTCAACCCACGCTATCACTACGAAGATATCGACGTTCTCGACCTGCGCGTGTGCTACAACGGCGAGTGGTATAACACCCGCGACGTGCCGGAGAGCCTGGTGAGCGAGATCCAGACCTCGCCGCGCATCACCCCAGAGCAAAAAGCGCAGCTTGCGAAAATGCTGGCCCGCAAAAAAACGCTCTCGTTCTATGACATCTACTCGCTCGATAAACACGCGGGTAGCGCCACAACGCCCGTGAAGACCGCCACAGCGTCACAGGCGCACTAAAACAAACGCCCTCTTATGAGGGCGTTTGTTTATCTTCTTTTCTTCCTGCCCTGCACCGCTTTAAAGCGCGGATTGGATTTGCAAATCACATATAACCGGCCTTTGCGTCTGACTATCTGACAGTCAGGATGGCGCGCTTTCGCGCTGCGCAGTGAATTGAGCACCTGCATGGTTTACGCCTTTTTATCGTTAAAGAAACGGCCAAAGCGCTGCTGGAAGCGTGCGGCGCTGCCCTCGGTGGTGATGGTCTTCTGGCGCCCGGTGTAGTACGGGTGCGAGGCCGACGACACATCAATCGTCACGTACGGAAACGTCTCGCCGTCGAGCTCGATTTCGCGCTCGGTTTTAATGGTCGAGCCTACTTTGAAATATTCGTTGGCGCTGGTGTCGTGGAAGACCACGGTGCGGTAATGGGGGTGGATTGCTGGTTTCATCATTCGCCCTTTGAGATATGTTATAACGTAACAATATCGTAAAGCGGCCGGGATGAAATTGCAAGTGGTCGGGTAAAGGGTGCGGGTAAGCGATAAAAAAGCCGGCGCATCAGCGCCGGCTTTTCAGCGGTGAGCGTTAACTTACAGGCGGAAGCCTGCCACCACGCGGTCAAGCTGCTGCGTCTGCTCGCTCATCGAGTGAGACGCCGCCGACACTTCCTGCACCAGCGCCGCGTTCTGCTGCGTCGCGCTGTCGAGCTGGTTAATCGCCAGGTTCACCTGCGAGATGCCCGCGCTCTGCTCGCGGCTGGAGGACATTATCTCGCCCATCAGCGTCGTCACGTTGCGCACGCCGTTCAGCAGCTCATCCATCGTCGCCCCCGCTTCATTCACAAGCTTCGTGCCGACGTCGATATTGCTGGCAGAGTTTTCGATAAGCTGTTTGATTTCACGCGCCGACTGCGCGGAGCGCTGCGCGAGGCTGCGTACCTCGGAGGCGACCACCGCGAAACCGCGCCCCTGCTCGCCCGCACGCGCCGCTTCCACCGCGGCGTTCAGCGCCAGAATGTTCGTCTGGAAGGCGATGCTGTCGATCACCGCGATAATATCCACGACCTTGCCGGACGAACTCTGGATGGCGTTCATGGTGCTCACGACGTCGCGCACCACATTACCGCCCCGCTCCGCGACCTGCGAAGCCTGGTGCGCCAGCTCGTTGGCATGCGCAGCGTTATCAGCGTTCTGACGCACCGTGCTGGTCAGCTGTTCCATCGAGGCCGCCGTCTCTTCAATAGAGCTTGCCTGATCTTCGGTACGCGCCGAGAGATCCTGGTTGCCGCCTGAGATCTGCTGCGAGGCCGACGAGAGCGCGCGTGCGCTATCGCTCACCTGGCGCAGCATGGTTTGCAGATAGTCGATAACGCCGTTGAAACTGTCGATAATCGCGTTGAATTCCGGGCTGCTGGTCGGCTCAAGGCGCTGCGTAAGATCCGCACCGCCGGCGGAAAGACGACTAATGTTACGGTTAAGATCGGCGAGTTTGCCCATCAGCGAGCGAATAAACAGCACCAGCACGCCCAGCAGCAGCAGCATCATCGGGATCTGCACCATGCTCAGGCGCGCCAGAATGGTATTGGTCTGCGCCGTCAGCAGCGCGGTCGGCAGATCGACCGCGATAATCCACGGGCTGCCTTTGATGGACTGCAACATCACGGTATGCGATTCGCCATCCTGGTCATACTCCTGCTCGGTTTTCTCGCCCGCGCGAAAGCGCGACAGCGCGTTTTGCACCGTCTGCGCCATCGGGTCGCCGCCGAGATCGGCAAGCTTTTTCAGGCTGGCGGTTTTCCCGACCTGGCTTGCGTCGCCGACGATTTTGCCGTCCGCTTCGACGATCAGCACGCGCCCGGAGATAGCGTCGTTCATCTGCTTCGCCAGCTGGTTAAAGAAGCCCAGCGTCACGTCGATGGTCGCCACCCCCCACGGCTGGCCGTCTTTCGTGATGACCATCGCACAGTTGGTGCGCGGCTGCGGGCTGGCGTCATCCTGATACGCGTTCGCCCAGGCGCACTGGCTGGCGGGCGCGTTCAGTCCGGCTTTATACCAGACCTGCTCGTAGTAGTTCGGCGCCGCGTCAGAGTTCCAGTACGTGTTCACTTCCAGCTGGTTACTGGCGTTACGGGCAAAGAAGGTGCTGAATTTATTGCGCCCCGCCTCGCGTTTTTCCGGCAGCGGCCAGATGCCCCCGCCAAACACGTTAACATCCTGATACTGATCCACCAGCGCCGGCAGCAGACGGTCGATATCATCGCTCTGCATGTTCGCCACGCTCTGCGTCACGCTGCGCATTTGCGCCTGCACGCGGTTCATCTGCTCGACGATGCTGAACGCCACGGTATCCACTTCATAACGAATAAGACGCGTCTCAGTGCGCTTAATTTCCGGGGTGACAAAAAAGTGGATCACCAGCGCGGTAATGCCGCTGAGCGCGGCAAGAAAGAGACAGAGTAAAAAAATAAATCTGGCTTGCGTTGTTTTTAGCATTGTTATTTTCCTAAGAAGGATCAGAGGGCATTTCTCAGGACAACGGCAGCGCAGCGGCAAACTTGAACGTCGAATACATGTTAAAAAATTAACAAAAATTTAACCCATTGACGGATAAAACAAATCCCGATTTTCCGGAAACATTTTGAAATAATTACTTATGCGCCACGCGAAAATCCATTTCACCCCCCGCCGTTATAAATCAGAAAAGAACGATATTGGGCGCGCAGGCGCTTTTCAGGCACCGTGACGTCATAGAGCCAACCTAAGGAGATCCCCATGCGTCTGCGTTGTTGTTGTGCCTGCCTGTTTGCTGATAACCGACTGTTATTTTCTTTTGCTAACGGAGCGCCCCATGAGCACAGCTTTACCCCCTACCCTGCCCATACTGGACCTCGCCAGGCTTAACCAAAACCCGGCCGATCGCGCCGCGTTTCTGGACCACCTGCGCTACGCCGCCCGCGACATCGGTTTTTTCTATATCGTCAATCACGGCGTCGATACCCGCCTGCTGGAAGATGTCCAGTCTGAGGCGCGCCGGTTCTTCGCCCTGCCGGAAGAGGAAAAAGCGCGGGTCGCGATGATCCATTCGCCGCACTTTCGGGGTTATAACCGCGCCGCGGCAGAGCTGACGCGCGGCCAACCGGACTGGCGCGAACAGTTTGATATCGGGGCCGAGCGCCCGGCGCTCACGCTATCCGCGAACGCCCCGTCGTGGCGTCGCCTGCAGGGGCCGAATCTCTGGCCCGCGGCCCAGCCGACGCTTAAACCCACCCTGCTGCGCTTTCAGCGCGACATGGCGCAGATGGCGCTGCGGCTGCTGCGCGCGTTCGCAGAAGCCCTGCATCTCGCGCCCGACGCCTTCGACACGCTCTACGGCGAGCAGCCCAACGAACATATCAAGCTCATCCGCTACCCCGGCCAGCAGCATACGCAAAGCGCTCAGGGCGTGGGCGCGCATAAAGATTCCGGCTTCCTGAGCTTTCTGTTGCAGGATCAGCAACAAGGCCTGCAGGTGGAAGTGGCGCCCGATGAGTGGATTGACGCCGCCCCGCTGCCCGGCAGCTTTGTGGTCAACATCGGCGAACTGCTTGAGCTCGCCACCAACGGCTACCTGCGCGCCACGGTGCATCGCGTCGTGTCGCCGCCCGCCGATAAAGAGCGCCTCTCCATCGCGTTCTTCCTGGGCGCGCGGCTCGACGGCGTGGTGCCGGTCTACCCGCTCCCACCGGGGCTTGCCCGCGAGGCGCAAGGCCCGCAAAGCGATCCGCGCAATCCGCTGCTGCGCGATGTGGGCTGGAACTATTTAAAAGGCCGCCTGCGCTCGCATCCTGATGTCGCCGAGCGCTACTACCGCGACGTGCTGCGCGACAGCCACGAACTCATTGCCTGACCGTCACTTGCAAAGGAAAAGATCATGAATAAAGCCACACTGACGCTGGCAGGGCTGGCGCTACTGGTAGCAACGGGCTTACAGGCCGCCGAACCGCTGCGCATCGCCGCCGATCCGGTGCCGCACGCCGAAATCCTTAACTACATTAAAAAACTCGATCCGAAGCTCGATCTGAACGTGGTGGAGCTGACGAGCGGCGTAAACGCCAATGAACTGCTGGCGAACGGCGACGTCGACGCCAACTATTTTCAGCATCTGCCCTATCTGAAGGATCAGGAAAAAGCGCTCGGCAAAACGTTCGCGGTCGCGGCGACAGTACACGTCGAGCCGCTCGGCATCTATTCGCACAAATATAAGGATTTCAAAACGCTGCCGGAGGGAGCGACGGTCGCGGTGCCGAATAACGTCACCAATCTCAGCCGCGCGCTGTTTTTACTGCAAAAGCAGGGGCTGATCACGCTCAAAGCGGCCTTTAACGATCCAGCGAGCAGCCTCGCCACGCCGAAAGATATCCAGGATAACCCGAAAAAACTTAAGATCCTTGAAATCGAATCTCCGCAGATCCCGCGCTCGCTGGATGATGTGGATCTGGCGGTGATCAACGGTAACTATGCGCTGGAAGCCGGGCTGACGCCAGCTAAAGACGCTCTCGGCCTTGAGAGCGCCGACCATAACCCTTACGCCAATCTGCTGGTGACCAACCCGAATCTGGTAAACGACCCGCGCATTAAGGAACTGGCGAAGGATCTGCAGTCGCCGCAGGTCGCGGAATTCATCCGCCAGCACTATAACGGCTCGGTGATCCCGGTCGCGGTCCCGCAGTCATGATAACGCTGGAAGGGCTGAGCAAAACTTACGCCGGAGAGGGCCGCCCGGCGCTGGACGACGTCTCGCTCACGGTTCCCCAGGGCGCGGTATACGGGATACTCGGGCGCAGCGGCGCGGGTAAAAGTACGCTGCTGCGCTGCCTGAATCTGCTGGAGCGGCCCACGGCGGGCCGCATCCTGATGAATGGCGCGGATATCACGCGCCTTGACGACCGCGCGCTGCGCCAGCACCGTGCGCGCACCGCGATGGTGTTTCAGCACTTTAACCTGCTGCATGCCCGCACGGTGGCCGACAACGTAGCGGTGCCGCTGGAGATAACCGGCGTGCCCCGCTCTGCGCGCCGCGAGCGTGTCGCGGAATTGCTGGAGCTGGTCGGGCTTGCCGATAAAGCGGACGCGTTTCCCTCGCGGCTTTCCGGCGGGCAAAAACAGCGCGTCGGCATCGCCCGCGCGCTGGCCGCGCGCCCGCAGGTGCTGTTGTGCGACGAAGCCACCAGCGCGCTGGATCCCGACACCACGGCGTCTGTCCTGGCGCTGCTGGCCGACATCAACCGCCAGCTCGGGCTGACCATCGTGCTTATCACGCACGAACTGGAGGTGGTGAAAGCCATCTGCGATCACGCCGCGCTGCTGGAGGACGGACGGCTGGTGGAGAGCGGCAGGCTCGCGGATCTTCTGACCGCGCCGTGGTCGGTGCTGCGCCAGACGCTGGTGCGCGATAACGCCGCCTGGCAGGCATTTTTACATCGTCACGGCGTGGAGGGCAGAATACTGTGCGAAGTCGCATGAGTTTTGACGATCTCTGGCCGCTGCTGGCCCAGGGCACGCTGGAGACGCTCTATATGGTAGGGCTGGCGGCGCTCTTTACGGTGCTTATCGGCCTGCCGGTCGGCGTGGTGCTGTTTGTCACCCGCCGTGACGGCGTACTCCCGCAGCCCCGGCTCAATGGACTGCTGGGCGGCGTGATAAACGTCGGTCGGTCGCTGCCGTTTATCGTGCTGCTGATTGCGCTGATCCCGCTGACGCGCGTGATTATCGGCACCACGCTCGGCAGTACCGCCGCCGTCGTGCCGATTACCATCGGGGCGTTTCCCTTCTTCGCCCGCGTGGTGGAAAACGCGCTGGATGAAGTCGACAAAGGACGCGCCGAAGCGATTATCGCGATGGGTGGCAATGCGTGGCACGTTATCAGTAAAGCCCTACTACCGGAGGCGCTGCCCGCGCTGCTGGCGGGCATCACGCTGACCGTGGTGATGCTGATAGGTTTCTCGTCAATGGCGGGCGTCATTGGCGGTGGTGGGCTTGGCGATCTCGCTATCCGTTACGGCTACCAGCGCTTTAATAATGAAGTGATGGCCGCGACGGTGGTGATTCTGGTGGTGCTGGTGCAGGGCGTGCAGACGCTCGGCGACCGGCTGGTGCGCCGCCTCGCGCATCGCCGCTGACCTTGCGCTTTTTGGCGCAGCCTGCGCGGCTGCGCCCCCCTTCCTTTTTTTGCCATAACCCTAAGCAAAATCAATGCAGCGCACCGTCGCAAAAGCGATCATCCCCCACTACGCTAAAGAGACTCCGGCACTCATTCCTTCATCTACTGGCAGGCAACCATCGTGACCATCGCAAGACTGATAAAGATAGTGACAGCCGTGCTGTTACTCAGCGTTTTGCTGCCCGTCGCTTTCAGTCTCTGGCTCGCCCGCCATCAGGCCGAAGAGCATTTTATGGTGGAGCTGAACGCTTACACGGAACGCACGCTGACCCGCACCGACAACATTATGCAGCAGGCAAAAGCGGCGCTGACGCAGATCAATCGCTTCCACGGCGAGCCGTGCAGCGAGGCGCATTTGCAGGCGATGCGACGCACGTCATTCGTTTTCCGCCACGTTCAGGAAGTGGTCTATTTGCAGGGAATGACGCCGCTCTGCTCGTCACTGGTGGGCCGCAGTACTTCAAAACCTCTGCCGCCGCCGACGTGGGTCAACGAATCCAACTACCCCATCTGGTTCAGCACGCAAAACGATATCGGGCTGCCGACGCCGATGATCATGGTCGGACACGCCTCGCATATCGTCCTGCTCGATCCCAGCTCGTTTATCGATCTGATCCCGTTCAGCGCCTGGCCTATCAACACCACGATAATCGGATTGAAGCGCAACCGGATCCTCGCCAGCAGCGCCCCGTTTGATATGACCGTCTGGCGTAAAGCACGCGAAAGCGGGGCTGATAAAATCGAGTACCGGGGCAATATTTATCTGATACGACGTATGCCGCGCTCCGGGGCGGCGGTCGTCGCCTGGGCGTCACTGGCGCCCCAGACGGCGGAAATCCGCAAGCTCCAGCTCATCTGGCTGCCGGCGGGGATTTTAATCAGCCTTGCCGCAGCGTTTTGCCTGCTGCGCCTGTTAAGACGGTTACAGTCGCCGCGCTACCGCTTGCAGGACGGGATTAAAAACAATGAACTGGTGGTGCATTATCAGCCGATTATTCGCCTGGCGGATGGTAAACCCACCGGCGCCGAGGCGCTGATCCGCTGGCCGCAGCCGGACGGCAGTATGCTGACGCCGGACATTTTCATTCCTCTCGCCGAACAGACCGGGCTTATCGGGCCGCTAACGCGTCAGCTGGTGCATAACGTCCTGCACGATCTCGGCGACTGGCTGCGCACGCACCCGCAGCAGCACATCTCGATTAATATTTCGGCCTTCGACCTGCATGAGCCGCAGTTTGTCGATATGTTCAGCGAGGCGCTGGCTGAGAACGGCGTTGCGCCGTCACAGCTGGCGCTGGAAATCACCGAGCGCGGCTTTGCTGACCCGAGCGTAAGCGGCCCGGTTATTGAGCGGCTGCGCGCGGCGGGCCATGCGATTTATATCGATGATTTCGGCACCGGCTACTCGAGCCTGAGCTATCTCGAAGATCTGAACGTCGACATCCTGAAAATCGACAAATCGTTTGTCGATGCGCTGGAGTACAAAACCGTCACGCCGCACATCATCGAAATGGCGAAAACCCTGAAGCTTGAGATGGTGGCCGAAGGCGTGGAAAACGAAAGCCAGGCCCAGTGGCTGCGCGAGCACGGCGTGCAGTACGCGCAGGGCTGGCTCTACAGTAAAGCCCTGCCCGCAGAAGCCTTTATCGCCTGGTGTAAAGACCACGGCGTCAGATAAGGGAGTGGCGCATCTCGTACTGGCGCACAGGCTGAATGCGAAAGCCGCTCTGCTCAAAAAGCGGTGCCAGGCGCAGGTCGATCGCTACTGGCGTCATCAGCCCCGGAAAGCGCTCATGTAACAGCGATAACAGCTGCCGGGCGCGACCTTCGCGCCGCGCTTCGGGCGTTACCCACAGCGCGCGCAGCTGCGGCTGGGCATAGCAGGTGGCGACAATCGCGAACGCCTGGCCGTCCAGCGAAAACCCGGTTCCCGGCAGCGCCTGCGCGGTTTCGGGCATGACCAGCCACGGCAGGTCATCCGCCTGCGCCGCGATGCGGCGCGCCACATTAAGCGGATCGCACGGCGTCAGCGCCTGGGTATCGACAAACGTCGCCGGGCTGTGGGCCTGAAAGCCGACCAGCGTTTTTTCGCAGACAAACCCCACCCGCTCATACAACCCCTGCCCCGCGTCGTTGCCGACAATCACCTCAAGCGTCATGCTGCTGTCGCCGCGCTCGTGCGCCTCGTCAAGCAGCTGCATCATCAGCATTTTACCGAGGCCTTTACCGCGCCACGCCGGGTGAATGGCGAACGCGGCCAGGCGGCTGTGCCAGCCGCGCCGGGCCATTAACGCCAGCGCGACCACGTTATCGCCCTCAAGCCAGACGCGGCTCGTGTTCAGGCAGACATTCTCTGCGCCGAAGCGCTGTGCGAAGACCGCGCCGTCAAGCTGAAACGGCACCAGATAGCCGTCAAAACAGCGGCACAGCATGGCGGCAAGCGCCTCGCTGCTCCAGTGGATAGCGGGCAGCGCACGCAGTGATTCCATGTTTGACATCGCAGTTCCTCGCAAGCGGAAACGTTCAGCATACCGCAGCGCCGCCAAAAGACGATCTTAACCTTTCTCAACCGCCGGGACGCCCGGCGCTGCAGGCTTTACGCGCCGCACCTGTAACCACGGCAGGCAGAGCTGAATAAGCGGCCCGATCGTAAGCGCGTACACCACGGTGCCGATGCCGAGCGTGCCGCCCATCGCCCAGCCCGCCAGCAGCACCGACACTTCAATCGCGGTACGCACGCTGCGCACCGACCAGCCGGTGCGAGCGTTAATGCCGGTCATCAGGCCGTCGCGCGGGCCCGCGCCGAAGCCCGCGCCGATATACATGCCCGTTGCGAGCGCGTTGACCACTACGGCCGCCACCAGTAGCACGCTGCGTACCGCGAGCGACGACGGCGCAGGCAGCACGGCAAGCGCCGCATCCGCCGCAAGACCTATCATGATGACATTACTGATAGTGCCAAGCCCCGGCTTCTGGCGCAGCGGCACCCAGAGCAGCAGCACCAGTACGCCAACGCCGATAATCACCACGCCAATATTCAGCGACAGCAGCCGCGCCAGGCCCAGGTGAAACACGTTCCACGGATCGGTGCCGAGATTGGACCGCACAAACATCGCGGTCGACACGCCATACAGCGCGAGCCCGACATACAGCTGAAGTAAACGACGCCACATACTTTTATCCTCGCCAGTAAATTGGCTACTACTTTAAAGCCAGCGGGCCTAAGATTAAGGTCCAGTTTCAACAAAGTGGACTGCTTATGAATACGCGTCGCACCGGCTCGGCCTCCCTGCTGCGCCTGCTTGGCCGCTGGCAGCAGGAGCATTCCCGCCTGCCGGTTTATCGTCAGCTGGCGCAGGCGCTGCGGCTGGTTATCCTCGACGGGCGGCTGCCGCTCGCCAGCCGTCTGCCGGGCGAGCGCGAACTCGCGGGCGCGCTTGGCGTCAGCCGAACCACCATCGCCAGCGCGCTGGGGCTTCTGCGTGATGAAGGTTTTTTGATAAGCCGCCACGGCGCGGGCTCCGCTATCGCCCTACCGGCGGGCAGCGCCTCGGTGCCGACGCTCACCGGCAGCGGCGGCGCGCTCGATCTCTCCACCGCCGCGCTCAGCGCCGGGCCGGAGGTGCTGGAAGCCTGCCAGCGCGCGGTCGCGCAGCTCCCCGATTATCTTAGTCATACGGGCTACGATCCGCACGGACTGCTGCGGCTGCGCGAGATTATCGCCGCCCGCTACGGCGCTCGCGGCCTGCCCACCAGCGCCGATCAGGTAATGCTGGTCAACGGCGCGGTGAGCGGGTTCGCGCTTGTGCTGCGGCTGCTGACCGGCCCCGGCGACCGGGTGGTGGTCGATAACCCCACCTATCCGCTCGCCATCGCCGCCATTCGCGGCGCGTCGTGCCGCCCGGTGCCGGTGTCGATGACAGCGCAAGGGTGGGACCCGGACGGCCTCGCGGCCACGTTTGCCCAGACGTCGCCGCGCCTTGCGTATCTCATTCCCGATTACCACAATCCGACCGGCTGCTGCATGGATGCCGCGACGCGCGAGCGCGTGGCCGCCGCTGCCGCCGCCAGCCGCACAACGCTGGTGGTGGACGAGACGATGGTCGACCTCTGGTATGAAAACGCCCCGCCGCCGCCGCTTGCCGCGTTCGGCGCAGAGCATGACGTCATTACGCTCGGGTCGGCGGGTAAAAGCTTCTGGGGCGGATTGCGGCTTGGCTGGATACGCGCCAGCGCGCGCACTATCGCCTCGCTGGTTCAGATGCGCGACACGCTCGATCTCGGTTCGCCGCTGCTGGAGCAACTCGCCGTCGCCACGCTGATGGAAGATTCCCCGCGCTTCCTGCCGCCGCGCCGTGCCGCGTTAAAAGCGCGTCGCGACGCCTGTCTCGACGCCATGCAACGCTATTTTCCGCAGTGGCGGAGCCAGCGGCCTGAAGGCGGATTATCCTTCTGGGTCGAGCTGCCACGCCCGCTCGCGACGCGTTTTGCCGCCAGCGCCGAGGGGCTCGGCATTCATCTTGGCGCGGGCAACCGGTTCGGCGTGGATGGCGCATTCGAGCGCTATCTGCGTATGCCGTTTACGCTGGAGACCGAACGTCTGGAAGAAGCGTTCAGCCGGTTGCAGCCGCTCTGGCAGCAGCTTATGGAGACGCGCGCGACAACATCGCGTGGGCTGGTATGAGCCACGGGTGATGTCATGTGCGTGAATAAGGTAAGTCTGAAGCACGGGCGCAGAACAGCGCAGTGAAATAAGCAGGAAAAAAACAGATGGCGACCCTTCCGGCTCGCCATAAATTACCGTCATCCGTGACTGCACATGATATGAGATGGTGAGGCGTATTGTTTTATTATGCCGGAGATAATGACGGCGCTTTGTAACAGCGCCGTGTCACGAAGATGATATATTAATGACGAATTTAACAGGCAGGAATTAATGCTGGCGCGGGACGGGGAAACCTTTCAGGGAAATGATAAATTCATTACCCTCTTTTTTAATTTTAGCGCCGGCATCGCACCAGTCTGACGCAATGCGAAAAAACTCATCGCTGCCGACATCCCAGCCCAGACGGACATGTTTTACGTAGCCTGAACGCAGCAGCTCGCACGCTTCCCGGTAGGTTGAAGCTGTAGGGGTGTCTTTCATTTTTTCTTCTTCAGCAGTTTACGTAGCGCTTTGATTTCTTTTACAGAAAGTGGGGAGATATCTTCTTCGGTATGCTGGCTGTCAATCTCTTCGCCGCTTACTGCGTCGTCTTCATCAGCCAGCACCAGCGCTTGGATCAGCAGCTTTTCGGTGGCGGCGCTAAGCGTTTCACTGTTCTGCTCAGCATACTGACGAAGCTTTTCTTTGAGGTCGGTATTAATTTTTACGTTAAGCACCGCAGCAGTCATAGAAAATTCCTTTCTTTTCAGATGAGGGCTATTTAATACCTCAATTGATTATTAAGATCCAGCGCTAAGCTCTTTCTTATAAAAAGACGTTTCAAAAATGAGATATTCGACAGGTGATTATGACAATAAGATGACAGTACAATGACAGTTAAATGAAATTTAAAAGACGAAATAAAATAAATAAAGCGGTGTCGCAGAAATAGATATTTTGCGTCATAGCCGTGAAAAGGCAGTGAGGGATACTCTGAAGGAGAGAAGCGGCAGCATGTTGTCGCGGCGAGCGCCTGAAATGGGTGGGGGCCCTGCCAGCTACATCCCGGCACACACGTCATCTGCCTTGGCTGCTTCCTTCCGGACCTGACCTGGTAAACAGAGTAGCGTTGCGGGAGAACCAACAGGGCCCCCATTGAGAGCGTCGTTAAACGCGCAGGGCGCATTATGTCTGTTGCCCCTGGCGATTGCAACCCAACGCGCGCCGGATGTTGGTTTATTGCGCAATCATGGCAAGCGGAGCGTAAAACAGCGCGATTTGAATGAAAAAATGCGCAAAACGTCATCTGTTATGCCTCTGTAGTCTTAATAAAGCGGGGTGAGTACGATAACGGAAAGCGCTATTACGCGCGGTGAGGGCTGTGCAGGTGCCGAGAGCTTATGGCTGGCGCAGTGCTGGCTCGGGCGGTTGCCGCGCAACAGACCGGATTTTCCATCTTCCAGACTCTTTTACCATGCAATCAACCACGCCATGCGTCTGATGCTGGCCGAATGAGACGTACACCTGAGTACAAACGGGATCGTATTCTGCGCCTGTCACTACCGTATGGGATGGCCAGTCAGGCATGATGTCCTGCGCCTTTATAAAAAAGTCAGCATCGTAGAATTCATCGTCGTTATTTCTCGCGTGTCGTAATGTTTCCAGCGTCTCTTTCGCCACGTAGATTTCGATTTCTTTACTGTTAAGCAGATTATCATCCGAATCGTTGAAGTGTTTTATATACCACTGGTTGAATTTGAGCGCGGCCTGTTGCGGCTGTTGCCCGGGAGTGTCATCCCCGGCAAACACGCAAAAACAATATAACGCTGGAATAGCCAGTAAAAGGTTTTTTTTATTCATCTCAGTAATGCCTGTATAGTTTATAAGCTGGTTGTGCTTTTCGATAACTCTCTGCGGGGTAGAGCGTTTTTTGTCGAAAATCGCTTATCCAAATTTGCCCATCATAAATGCATGCATGGCCATCAGGATGGCCGGGTATTGCCTGGATCACCGCCACATCACCAGCAACAGGCTCGCCATAAACCTCATAAAACCCTGGTTTTATCAACGCCTTGCCCATATCTTTTGCTGAGGGTGTGGGATAGATATTTACTCCACCCGCAATAATAGCCTCTTTAACAAAGAGTTCGCATTTATGATGACTTTGGCTATAAGCACGATCACGCACGTGTCTTATCGCCGCATATTTACCCCATGCCATATAAAATTTAATTTTAAAAAAATGATCAGGGGATACTATATGATTTTCGAAAAAAACATTGTAATAAAGCTTTAAAAGCCATTAACTAAAATAAAAATTAGCTATTTTAAGAAGTTTTATCATATTTATAAAAAATAACCACAACTCTAGTTCCCGAAGAATCTAAACCTTCGTTTGAATTATTCCAAAGGTTTCCTTCCCGCTCACGCGGGGAACACGAAATATGGAATTAACCCTTTACGACACGATCCGGTTTATCCCCCGCTCGCGCGGGGAACACGTTGGCTGCAAACTGAGAGTTGAGAGAATCGACGGTTTATCCCCGCTCGCGCGGGGAACACTCCGCCTCCAGCGCCGTGACGTTGTGCTCGCGCGGGGAACACCCGTCTTGGGTGCCGCTCAACTCAATGAATCGCGGTTTATCCCCGCTCGCGCGGGGAACACACAAATCCGTACTCGTTATTTTTGTGATCTGTCGGTTTATCCCCGCTCGCGCGGGGAACACTTACCTGACGGCACCAAATTTGGCGGACAGACCGGTTTATCCCCGCTCGCGCGGGGAACACGTCTGTCGGGTATACGGTTTGAGTCCTTCCATCGGTTTATCCCCGCTCGCGCGGGGAACACAAAGCCGATTTTGATGCTGGCGGGAAAGAATACGGTTTATCCCCGCTCGCGCGGGGAACACACTACGATTGAGCTGGTAGCGGCGCGCGGGTCCGGTTTATCCCCGCTCGCGCGGGGAACACCTCACGGCGGTCAAGGCTCCACTCACGTGGTGCGGTTTATCCCCGCTCGCGCGGGGAACACTCACTAAGCTCAGGGAAGTTCACTAATCGCACCGGTTTATCCCCGCTCGCGCGGGGAACACTGCCCGACGCCCGCGCCCTCCAGAATAGAACTCGGTTTATCCCCGCTCGCGCGGGGAACACCCCCGGGCCTTTTCGCGACGTGGGAGCTTATCCGGTTTATCCCCGCTCGCGCGGGGAACACGCACCTGGCGTTACAGCCAGGGTATTTATCGCCGGTTTATCCCCGCTCGCGCGGGGAACACCGAATTCGGTACTGCTGCACAACACGACGTAACGGTTTATCCCCGCTCGCGCGGGGAACACGAAGAAGTATTCTCTGACGACTCATTATCAACCGGTTTATCCCCGCTCGCGCGGGGAACACGGTAATGCCGACAAAGGTCCGTTATATGGTCACGGTTTATCCCCGCTCGCGCGGGGAACACCATGATGGCTGGACTTTGCATCAACCAGCCATCGGTTTATCCCCGCTCGCGCGGGGAACACATCCAGCAAAGCCTGGCTTACACAAATGCGCACGGTTTATCCCCGCTCGCGCGGGGAACACTCAAGCGGGTATCCGAACTCGCTATACAAACGCGGTTTATCCCCGCTCGCGCGGGGAACACCGCCTGTTTTACAACTGGATGACTGGTAATCCCGGTTTATCCCCGCTCGCGCGGGGAACACTCTAAAACTATATCACTGTTCTATATGGAAATTTTTCACACCCAACAATCCACCAACTTTTTTATTACATCTCCATATTTTTAAAGAGCAGTTAACCTACTGATTCTGAAGGGGTAAAAATGAGACAAGGCGCAGGCCGTCTAAATCCACCGGAATACGTCGGTTAACGCCATACGTCTGGAAATCGAAGCCGGATTCATTATTCGTAGCCCAGGCCATCGCGACATTGCCCTCTTCCGCGAGCTCGGTTATCTGATGCCAGATCATTTCACGTACCCGCTTCGAGACGTCGCCGACATAAACCCCGGCGCGCAGTTCAAGCAGCCAGATAGCGAGCCGCCCGCGCAGTCTCGGCGGCACGTTTTCGGTGACAACCATCAGCATGCTCATTAGCGGCTCCTGAAGCCCGCTTCAGCCAGCGAATCCGCCAGTGGAATAGCAGGCGGCAGCATATCCGCCGCGGGCTGCGGCGGTTCGATGTCGCCGGCCGCCAGCACCTCTTCAATAAGCGGAATCAGCTTGCCGGTCAGCTTTTCGCTACGAAAAATATCCCGGCACGCCAGACGCACATCGCGGTCAGGTTGCTCGGGGTGACGTGCGGCAATCTCAAACGCTTTAGGCACGACGGCATCAAATTTAATGATGTCTGCGATGTCGTAAACGAACGAGAGCGGCTTGCCGCTGTGAATAAAACCAATCGCGGGCGCGTAGCCTGCCGCCAGCACCGCCGCCTCGCTGATGCCGTATAAACAGGAGGTGGCGGCACTGATGCACTGATTGACGATATCGCCCTTCTCCCAGTCTTTCGGATCATAATTACGCCCGTGCCACTTTACGCCGTAGCGCTTTGCAAGCAGGGCGTAAGTCTGGCGCACTCTGGCCCCTTCAATCCCGCGCAGCTGTTCGACCGAACGGCGCTCAGGCGGCGGCTCGCCAAAGCGCAACGCATACATTTTGCGAACCACTTTCAGGCGCAACGTCTCGTCAAGCGCGAGCTTCGCCTGGTAGAGCAGCTTGTCAGCGCGCGCGCCGCCAGGCTGCCCGGACGCGTACAGGCGCACGCCCGCCTCGCCGACCCACACCAGCAATGTCCCGACCTGGGCGGCGAGCCGGATAGCCGCATGAGAAACCCGCGTGCCCGGCTCCAGCATAATGCAGGCGACAGCGCCTACCGGCACATGCGTGCGCACGCCGGTTTTGTCCACCAGCACGAAAGCGCCATCCAGAACATCAAGATGGCCGTACTGAAGGAAGATCATCGACGTGCGATCTTTGAGCGGGATCGGGTTTAACGGGACAAAACTCATGCGCCATTGTCCGGTTTGATAAGCATCAGCCCACAGCCGAAGGCGCGACATTTACCAAAGCCCGCCGCGATGCTCGCCATAAACTGCGCCGGATCGGTGACGATGAGCGTGCCGTCATAGTCCACGCAGCTGTACTGGATCAGGGCGCCGCGCCCTTTCGCCACCTGCTGTTGACGATACGCGGTCACTGAAGCCTGCGTGAGCTGAAAGCCGCTTTTTTCGCCCTGCGCGGCAAGCCAGCTAAGCGCTGCCTGCTCCTGGAGCGTCCACAGCTCACCCGTCTGGGCGTTGCGCTTCCACTCATGCTTCGCATTCATCAGCACGTCGTGGCGCTTACCGTTGCGGGTGACGACGGGGTTTGCCCGAAGCGTAAAGCGTAACGCCATGCCCGGCTGCGGCGTTGAGGCGAAAGCGCGCGTCTGCACCTCAAACAGCGGATGCGAGCGCACCGGCGCGCTCGCTGACAGCAGATAAAAGCAGAAGCCGGTCTGTAACGTCTCGCGACGATAAAGATACTGGCGCTGCGCCACATCGGGGAACAGCTCCCACAACCACTGGTGCATGACATATTCGCCCCGCGCCATCATGTCCATTAGCCGTTGCGGGGTCAGCCTGGCGGTGGGAAGCGTTATTTTTGAGAGATACATGTTGCCTCCGGCGTCAGTCGTCCTTGTTTTACCGTGCGGATGCCGAAATCCCAGCGCCGACGGCTGAGCGGCTGATCGCGCCAGGTCTGGAGTTCATCAGCCTCAAGACCGACGTGATCGCCCTCCCACCAGAGATGCGGATAATAATGTGCAAGCTGTTTAAGCGCTGGCGACAGCTCGCCTAGCGCGGCGCCGTAGCCTGCCTGCGCCTCACGCAGTACCGTCGCCGCGTCGCCGTCATGCAGCTGTGGCCAGAGCGGCAGTCCGAGCGGATGGCTTTTGCGACCGAGGTAGAGCGGAAACACAGGCGTCAGTAACGCCGCCTGCAATGCCTCCAGCGTATAAGGCGCGCCCGGCGTTGCCGCTACCGCCACCAGCCAGTAGCCGTCGGCGTAGTAATCGCGACGGGAAAGCGTGGTTTCGAGCATAAGCTTGTCGCGCAACTCGTCTTTACGGGTGAAGTAGCGCACCTTGCGGGCTTCGTGCGGGACCTGGACCGTGTGGTAATCCCGCGCCCAGGCGGCGCCATCCCCGGCGCAGACAATAAATTGATAGTGCTGATTGAGCGCGTTGAGCGCCGCGTCGTCATCGCGTCGGATGCCGAGTGCGGCGGCAAGCAGGCCCAGCAGCGCCGATCGCCCCGGTAGCGCGCGCGAATGGCGCACTTCGCCGACGGCGATCTCCCCCCAGGACGCCATCGCCCCCTGGAGCTGGAAAATAAGATAGCGGTTCATGATCGCCCCTTATGCGCTGATGAAATCCAGCAGTTGCGCGACGGAGCCTTCGCCTTTCACGCCATGCAGAACAGCGCACGGGGTCTGCTGCCCGCCGTAGACGTTATTCATGTTGTCGCGAAGCGTAGTAATGCGGCGCACGGCCTCTTCCAGCTGGTCAGTCCCGGTGACCGGTTCCCAGAATGCGGCGGCCAGCGAACGCGGCTGTTCGGTGCTTTTTTCCGCGAGCGCCCAACTGGCGTAAGCGCGGGAGGCGAAGCTGTTCTGTTTGCCGGTGGGTGAGATTTTCATCGTGCATTCGCCGAGCGCGCGCAGCGTTTTCGCGAGCAGCCGTTCGTCGCCGTTAAGGTTTTCCAGCAGGCGATCGCGGTCGATACACAGATAGGTGTAAAACAGCGCCGAGCCGAAACCGAGCTCGCCGATATGCCCCGCCCCGGCCTCTTCCGCTGATGCCTGGCGCAGATCGTCAACGGCCGTGAAGAAATCGTCTTCCAGCAGAGACTCGCTAACGCCGAACGCATGGGCGACCTGACACGCCGCCTCGATATTGTGCTCAGGCGATGAGGCGAGCATGCGGCCAAACAGCGCAATATCGACGGCCATTGCGTCTTTGCGCAGGAAAGAAAGCTCCTCTGGTAACGGGCCGCGGTTCTCTGTCGCCAGCGTGCGGGCCAGCGCCTGCACGGCCTCTCTTTCCGTCGGGCTGACATGGGCGAGCTGCTCGGTTTCCGTGTTGATGAGCGGATCTTTCGCCAGCCTGTTCTTATCTTTTTCACTTTTCACTTTACCGAAGCAACCGGCAATAGCGCCGCCCCACTCAACGGCTTTGGTTGCCCCTACGCCGCCTTCCAGCATGATTTCCGCCGCCTCGCGACCAATACGCGCGGTGCGGGTGCCGATATGGCCGCTGAGCGCCTCCTCAAAGAGCGCGGAGGTACGCCAGGCGCGCTTAAGGCTTTGCGAGGAGATGCGCAGCCGCGATGCGCCGCCAATGGTGACGGTTTTCGGCGCGCCGGTGTCGTCGCGGTTCAGGTTGGCGGCAGGGTAAGCAGTTAAGAGATGAAGCTGAATAAATGTGGTCATCGCGAATGTTCCTTATTCCTGAGTGGTGGCCGTTTCGGCCGGTAAGTCGTTAGTGACGGCATCCGGCGTATCTGACGCCGTGCCCGCCATGTAATAGTCGAGCGCCCAGCGCACGCGAATGTATTCGGTCGGGGTACGCTTTTGTGCCGCGTGGCGCTCGCGTTCGTCTTCTTCCGCGCACCAGCGAAATACGCCTTCCGCGAGATCCGGTAGATTGACCGTGCCGCCGAGCAACTGCACCGCGCGGCGCAGCTGGCGGAAAAGCTCTTCCTGCGAGTGCGCCTGGTTCAGCCGCCGAAAGCGCAGTTCAGACATCACCGGATTGTTGCCACTGATTTGCCCGAGCTGCGCGGCAAAAGAGTGGCGCGTCTCGATGCTTTTGACGTGGGCGGCCAGCCCCGCGACGATGCCGAGCGCGTAGAAGCGCCACTCCCGTCCCGGAACGTTCCAGAGTGACGGGACACGCGCGGTCAGCACCCGAAACCCTTCACTGAGCCAGACGTCAGAAAGCGTATGACTGCGCCGCAAGCTGGCGCGCAACCGTCGTCCCTGCTGTTCATTGATGAGCGAATGCCACTTCAGCAGCGATTCGCGGTGCGCCTGCGATAACATGCTCACTTAATTTGCCTCCTGCGTTTTTTTCGCCCGCGCGCCTTTCGCCGCAGGCTTCGCTTTCGTCTGCGTGAAAAACTTTTTGCGGGCTTTCATGATGTCTGAGAATTCCGTGCGCTCCTGTGGGTTGGTCAGGGCGCGTTCATCGAAGTAGCTACGGGTATAGCGCCAGATATCGCTGTTCCAGGCGCTGAGCAGGGCGCGGTTATCGCCGGATTCATCGGTTTTCACCGCCTCGACCAGCGCCAGAAACCGCGGCTGCGTCTGCTGCCAGAAGTCGATATCGATAAAGCTAAAATCGCCGCGCGCGGTCGCGCCTTCGCCATACCACGCCTCTTTTAGCGCGCTGCGTAATTTACTGAGCATCAGCGTGGCGACACGCGCGGCGTCGCTCAGGGTCTGGCGGACAAACGGCTGTCGTGGTTCAGGGATTTGCAGAAAGGGCAGATGGTGCTCATACCAGCAGCGGGCCTTCATGTTGTCGAAATCGTAACCAAAGCACCACAAGCCGGTTTCCGCGTTATCGAGCCGTTGCTGCTGGCGAATTTTCACCACGCTGGCGGGCTGCTCCCGGTTGTTGTCGCTTTCGCTCTCCATCATCAGCCCCAGCCAGTCACGCCAGAGCAGGCCGCCCGGCTGACCTTTAACGGAGAACATCTCGCCGCCCTCTTTTTTGGGAATGCGATGCGGCGTGAGCGGGTGCATCCAGCCGACATAGTTAACGCCGTAGTTTTTTACCGTCATCGACGTTAACAGCGCCTCGCCCGGCTCGCCGCAAAGGTCGCAATGGCCCGGCTGCGTTGCAGAGAAATCGATACGGATACGGCGCGGCATGCCCCAGTACGCCTGGAGCCCGTCGACCTGCTCCGGCGTTACGATAGCTTTTTCGCTGGTACGGGTTGGCGCAAGCCACGGGAAGATACGGGCGTCATAATTCGCAGGCCGGGGCAAGCGGCTTTCACGCTGCGGCATCACGTTGAGCCATAGCCTGCGCCACAGCGACGGAGCCTCGCTGTTATAGCGGTGAAGTTCCAGCAAAGTAGTCATCGGCCCGCCGCCGCGCAGCCCTGTGCGGTAGCCTTTACCGCCTGATGGCGCGTTTAACTGCAGGGAAAAGAGCGCCAGCGCGGCGCAGTGCGGGCAGAATTTCTCGGTCATGCCGCGCTTAATAAAATGGTCTTTATTGAGCTTTAACGTCTGGGCGCCCGGCGTTTCCGGCAACAGCTGCGCCAGTGGCACGCTTTCACCCTCCAGCGGCTCGAAATCCTGCATGAATGAGGGCGTGTCGGGCCCGAACTCAAACAGCGGCGCAAGCGGTTCAAGGGCCTGGCGAATCATCGCGGCGGTTAAGCCCGCCTCCCAGATATCCTCCCAGCTTTCAGCGTCTTTCGGGGCAAGCGCCGTTTGCAGCACGCCGAGCAAAAACTGCCAGGCGGCGCCCTGAAAATCCGGGCGGGGTAAAACCAGATCCAGAATATTGTCATCGGCCAGATCCAGCGGCGCGATTTTCCCGCGGGTGCCGTCGCGGTAAATAACGGGGAGCCATTTTGTGGTGATTAATGAATGCAAAATACATCCCTCCTCTGCCTGCGAATAATTCACAGGCATGCTTTCACGAATAATTTAAAAAGCGGACAGTGGATACTAAAAAAATTAAAAGACAGGTGTTTCACCTGCCAGAAAATGGACACTCACAAAATACTCCCAAAGAGAGATGAGTTGCCCCGGCACAATTCTTAAAATCATTAAAGAAATAACAAAACAAAAATTACACCTTTTGCGTTTGCTTCGTAGCAGTTAATCTTGCCTCGTTCCCTGTGGGATAAACCGGTGTATTTTTTCTCCTGGTGTTTAACCGTTCCCCGCGAGCGCGGGGATAAAAACCCCAGGGCACTCGCCCTGGGGTTTACCGCGCTTACGCCTCACCGATAAGCCCCTCTTTGGCGGAATAGCCGCCCGGCAGCAGAATCACCACCGCCTCCGGTTTACGCTGCGCGCTGCACCACTGAGAGAGCGCCTCGCCGCAAAGCAGCGTGAACTCGCCGCGGTGCTTGTCCCACCAGCTTTTGCGCACGCGCAGCGCACTCATCTCCCAGGCGTTATCGCCCTGCGCGTAGGGCGTTATGCCTTGAGGAATCTCCCTGGCCAGCCAGAGATCGGTTGTAAGTTCGCCAATACGGGTCGAGACGTCTGACCCCCATAGCTCCGCGCTCTCAACGCTGTAGCCAACGTTGAGGGAAATTTCATACTTGCTCGCAATGGCGCGCTGGTTGTAATAGTCGGCCAGCGCGGCGTCTTCAGAACGCTTCATACCTTCCGGCACGTCAATTTCTTCACCATACACGGCTTCAATTAACAGACGCGCCGCCTCCGGCATGCGTATTTCGCCCTGTTCGCGCAGCACGCGCTGGGTCAGCCACAGCTTGGAATGCGCCGGATATACGTAACTGGTATTACGCATCGCGGCAGAAAGCCAGGTTTTATCCGGCTGCGCCTGCCAGCGGGGTGCCAGAATATCCAGACGTGGCGCAGGGCGTTCATCTGCGCCGGTTAATTTAAGCTGCCCTTGTTTATCACGAGTATGCCGCTGCAAACGCCCGGCGCGCTGAATTAATAAATCGACCGGCGCGAGGTCGCTAATTAAATAATCCAGATCGATATCGATGGATTGTTCTATTACTTGGGTGGATATAATTACCTTACCGCTTCGATTAACCGCATTTTCTTTTCCGAACCATTCCAGGGTTGCTTCTTCCTTTTTATTTCTGTCGATAAACGCAAAGCGGCTATGAAATAAAATAATATTCTCCTCCGGGATATTCCCTCGGCGAATTAATTCCCGATAGCTGTTCACCGCATCGTCAACGGAATTTCGTATCCAGCCGATACAGCCGCCTTCGCGCGCCACCCTTTCGATTTTATCGAGGCACGCGGCTTCATCCGCCATCCAGCCGATGCCAACCCGCCGCTGCACCTGTGCGCGCGTCGCGACGCGCTGCCCGTCAATGCCCTGCGCGTGCAGATGCGTGACCCACGGGTAGTCGTCAGGCCCGAGGCGGGGCGATTCACGCGTGGTGTTAAGCCCTTTATAAAAAGCGGCGATTAAGCGGTCGCGCTGGGCCTGCGAAAGCGTGGCGGAAAGCAAAATCGTGGCGCAGCCGCTGGCGGCCCGTACCTCCACCAGCTTTTCCAGGAGATGAGACATATACGCATCGTAAGAGTGGATTTCATCGGCGATGAGCACTTTATCGGTCAGGCCCAGCAGGCGCAGATTCTGATGCTTAAACGCCATGACCGCCATCATGGCCTGGTCGAGCGTGCCGACGCCGGTTTCCGCCAGTAGTGCCTTTTTCGGCGACCCGGCGAACCAGGCGGCGCAGCCCTCAAACGCAGAGGCTTCGTCGCCGGATTCATTGGGTAAGAGCTCGCTCGCCCAGAGGGAGGCATTGAAACTCGCGGACAGTTTGCGGGCGCTGTGCGCCAGTACCAGGCTCGGATGACTGCCTTCACGGTAGAGCCGTAACCAGGCGCGCTCCATCCGCGCATACATCGCATTGGCCGTTGCCATCGTCGGCAGGCCGATATAGAGCCCGCGCGCCTGCCCCGCCGCCATGAGCCGGTGCGCCAGCACCAGCGCCGCTTCCGTCTTACCGGCCCCGGTGACGTCTTCCAGAATAAACAGATGCGGGCCGGACGTATTGATAGTGAGTTCCAGCGCGTGTTGCTGAAGCGGCGTCGGCGCGGTAATAAAGGGAAAAAGCGTGTCGATGCCCTTAAACGGCGCGACGTCGCTTACGGGCGGCAGCAGGCGAAGCGCGTTTTGCGCCTGCGCGACGGCTCGCGCCCAGTAGTTCGCAAGCGGCATCTCTCCGGCTACCCACGGGAAAAAGTGGTTGCCGGAACCGACCCAGTCCGCCAGCACAACCAGCGCCGAGACCCGCCAGCTTTGCGGTAAAAATGATTCACGCCAGGAGGCGTCGTTCCACGTCTGCGGCAGCGTAACAGCCGGAAACAGCGTCTGCACCGCCCGAGCAAAGGCCTGCGCGGCCTCGATATCCTCCGCCAGGAAATCGTTATGGCAATTCTCATACGACACCGGCTTGCCGTGGTGCCCCATCACGGTGGGAATCCAGCGATCCAGCACACGTTTACGCTCGCGCGCCGACAGCGGGCCTGTAACGCTCTGCGCCGCGGTATCGCCGAGGTGATGCCGCCACAGCCACGTCCCCGTCACGGTGTGATGATGATGGCTGTCGCTGACGTCTCGCTGGCCGTGATCCAGCGCCTCATGGGTATATTTTTGCTGAAACAGACGTGAAAACTTGCCAATATCATGCCAGCACAGCAGCCAGGCGAAAAACGTCGCCGCCGTCTCGCGTTCGTTAATGCCCAGCGCGGCGAATAGCGAGGCGGCGTTAAAGCGGTTTTCCATCACCATCACGTAACCGCAGGCGGCCACGTCCAGCGAGTGCCACTGCAGTAAATGATATTCATCGCCCTGATGATTCTCACCTTGCCGGGCTTTTCCCCAGTACCATAAACTGTTCATAAATCAGTCCTTTGAAAAAGATGGGCGTTATTCTGCGGCGGGTTCCGAAAACGTACTGTGAGCGCAAGCGTATTTCCCTTTTCGGCTAAAAAACCATTAATTACAAATAATTACGCGGATTCCATTCACCAAAATGATATTGACCGCGCGACGTTTTCACTCATAGTTGCCCTTCTGGCCGCGCATTCTTATGCTTACACCCTGACTGACAGGAGCCCCCCATGCACAACCACGACACCTTCCCACAACGCGTTTACCAGATTGTCGCCGCGATCCCCGAAGGGTGCGTCACAACCTATGGCGAAGTGGCAAGGCTTGCAGGTTCGCCGCGAGCGGCGCGTCAGGTGGGCGGCGTGTTAAAGCGTTTACCGGAGGGCAGCGTTTTACCGTGGCATCGCGTGGTGAACCGGCGTGGGGAAATTTCACTGACCGGGCCAGATTTACAGCGTCAGCGCCAGGCGTTGATAGCAGAAGGCGTGCAGGTATCCGGGAAAGGAGAAATCGATTTGTCGCGCTACGGGTGGCGCTACTAAAAAGCGCCTCCGAAGAGGCGCTGTGGCAGGCTTAGTACGTGGTCGGCGCCGGAACGGAGGAGGACGGCGTGACCTGCGTCGGTGAGGTGGACGGTACGGTCGTGACCGCGCCGCCGCCAGACTGTACCGGCACGGCGGTCTGCTGCACCGGCACCAGCGTCAGGTCGATTTTCTTGCCGCCGTCGTTCACCGCTGGCTGTACGCGGTCGGTGATAAACACCAGCTTGTCTTTCACGGTGATCGCGGCACTCAGCAGAATGCGGGCATTCGGCTGAACGTCGGACGGATTAAACGGCAGTACAAAGCTGAACGGCGCCTGTTTACCTTCGGTACGCACCACTTTCTGCGAAATCACTTTAGACGGCGCGTTCGCCTGCGTGGCGTCCGACAGCGTCACGGTCAGCACCGCATCCGGCGGCAGAGCCACTTTCTGGCGGATCCAGACGGTCCCGGAGACATTTGGCTGCTTAATCACTGGTTTTGTTGCGACGCCAGACGTGTTCGGGTTCGGCGCGGGCACGGCGATATCAGCACTTTTATCCTGTGCGCAACCTGCCAGCGCAACGGCAACAGCTAAACCACTTAACATGTGCACGAGTTTCATAGCGTTCTCCTTATTTTCGATGCACCAGTAAGCGCCAGGCACTCACCAGCGTGAGCTCTCACAACATGCTTGTCGTGCTAAGTGTGGCACATATCACTAATTTTCGCCTGGAAACGGGCCGCTATTAAGATTATTGAACCCCTCTGACCAGTTGTCTTTCTGCGTTATAATCGAAATATATTATTCGCACAGCTGTGCATTTCCCCGTATCAGAGGACCCTTTATGAGTCAGGCGCTGAGCAACTTACTGGCGTTATTAAATCTGGAAAAAATTGAAGAAGGGCTCTTTCGCGGACAAAGCGAAGATCTCGGGTTACGGCAGGTGTTTGGCGGCCAGGTGGTCGGCCAGGCGCTTTACGCCGCCAAAGCGACGGTGCCGGAAGAACGTCTGGTGCACTCTTTTCACAGCTATTTTCTGCGCCCCGGCGACAGCCAGAAGCCCATCGTGTATGACGTGGAAGTGCTGCGCGACGGCAACAGTTTCAGCGCGCGGCGCGTGGCGGCTATCCAGCACGGCAAGCCGATTTTCTACATGACCGCCTCGTTCCAGGCCCCGGAAGGCGGTTTCGAGCATCAGAAAACCATGCCCTCTGCGCCCTCGCCCGACGGCCTGAAATCAGAAACGGACATCGCCCGCTCACTGGCGCACCTGCTGCCGCCGCAGGCGAAGGAGAAGTTTTTGTGCGACAAGCCGCTGGAAATTCGCCCGGTGGAGTTTCATAACCCGCTGAAAGGCCATGTGGCGAAGCCGGAGCGTCAGGTGTGGCTGCGCGCCAACGGCCAGATGCCGGACGATATCCGGGTGCATCAGTCGCTGCTCGGTTACGCGTCGGATTTCAATTTCCTGCCGGTGGCGTTACAGCCGCACGGCGTCGGTTTCCTTGAGCCGGGGATGCAGGTGGCGACCATCGACCATTCGATGTGGTTCCACCGCCCGGTCGATATGAACGCGTGGCTGCTTTACAGCGTCGAGAGTACGTCCGCCTCCAGCGCCCGCGGCTTTGTGCGCGGCGAGTTTTATACGCAGGACGGCGTGCTTGTCGCCTCGACCGTGCAGGAAGGCGTGATGAGAAAGCGCGGGTAAGGGCCCTTTGGACGGCGGGTGCGCTGACGCTTAGCCGCCCTACGAATCCCCTCCTGCGAAACCCGCCCCGGGTGAGATGTTCCGGGCTGTAGGGTAGGTTAGCGTGAGCGCACCCACCATTGCCCCTCCCCCATAAAAAAACCTCCCGCATGCGGGAGGTTTTTTATGCTCAGGAGATAACACACTATCAGGCGTTGTAGGCGTTCTCGCCGTGACTGTTCACATCCAGACCTTCGCGCTCCTGCTCTTCGGAGACGCGCAGCCCAACGGTCAGGTCCGCCACTTTGTAGGCGATAAACGCCACCACGCCGGACCACACCACGGTAATGGCGATGCTCTCAAGCTGCACCAGCACCTGATGCCCCATCGTCACGCCTTCGGCAAACCCTACGCCGCCGAGCGATGAAGAGGCGAAGATACCGGTCAGGATGCAACCCACGATACCGCAGACGCCATGCACGCCGAACACATCGCATGGGTCGTCAACGCGCAGCCAGCGTTTGAGCATGGTCACGCCCCACAGGCCCGCAAGCCCCGCCGCGATACCGACAATCAGCGAGCCGCCGACGCCGATGTAACCGCACGCAGGCGTCACGCCGACCAGCCCGGCGATAGCGCCGGAACAGGCGCCCAGCAAAGAAGGTTTGCCGCGCAGCGCCCATTCGCCAAACACCCAGGCGAGGATCGCCGCCGCCGTCGCGACCACGGTATTCACAAAGGCCAGACCGGCGATTTCATTCGCGGCGCTGGCGGAGCCGGCGTTAAAGCCGAACCAACCGAAATAGAGAATAGCGGTGCCGGTAAAGACCATCGGCAGGTTATGCGGTTTGAACGCCTCTTTGCCGAAGCCCACACGTTTGCCGACCAGATACGCGCCCACCAGGCCCGCGACCGCGGCGTTAATGTGCACCACGGTGCCGCCCGCGAAATCCAGCGCGCCGTGAGAAGCCAGCAGGCCGCCGCCCCACACCATGTGCGCGATAGGCACATAGGAGAACGTGAGCCACACCGCCACGAAAATCACCACCGCCGAGAAGCGGATACGTTCCGCCAGCGCGCCGACGATAAGCCCGACGGTAATGCACGCGAAGGAGCCCTGGAACGCGACGTGGATATACTGATAGAAGCTGCCCATCAGGTCCGTGATCTTGATGCCCTTGAGCAGCAGCCAGTCGAGGTTGCCAAAGAAGCTGCCGCCCGCACCGAAGGCCAGCGAGTAGCCGTACACCACCCAGAGCACGCAGACCAGCGCGAAAGCGACGGAGATCTGGGTCAGCATCGAGAGCACGTTTTTCGCGCGGATCAGACCGCCGTAAAAGAGTGCAAGGCCGGGGATCGTCATAAAAAGCACCAGCGCGGTGCTGAGCATCATAAAGGCGTTATCGGCTTTATCCGCCACCGCCGGCGCCGCCAGGGCAAAACCGGGCAGCAACGCAAGCAGGCCGAAACCAGATTTGAGGGCTGTGTGTTTCATCTTTTCCATTCCTGTTACGGTTGGCCAGAAATCAGAGTGCCGCTTCGTCGGCTTCGCCGGTACGAATACGAATCACGCGTTGCAGTTCGGCGACGAAAATTTTGCCGTCGCCAATTTTACCGGTCCACGCGGCTTTGCTGACCACATCGATCACTTCATCCAGCTGATCGTCGGCGATCGCCACGTCGATTTTTACTTTGGGCAGGAAATTCACGCTGTACTCGGCGCCGCGGTAAAGCTCGGCATGGCCCTTCTGGCGCCCGAACCCTTTCACCTCAGTGACGGTCAGGCCCTGAATGCCAATGGTGGAGAGTGCTTCACGCACGTCTTCCAGTTTGAACGGTTTGATTACCACGGTAACCAGCTTCATAGATCCCCTCCAGTCAGAATTGGGTAATGCGGCAGCGATGATAATTGGGTAAAGCAAGCGGCGTGCCAGGAATCAAAAAGCGTGCGGCGACGGCGGGAATGGGGGTAAGGAAGCGCAGCCCAGGCCAGCGGGCGCACGCCAGAAAGCAAAAACGCACCATGCCAGTGCAGGGTGCGTTACATTTTTGCACCACTAACGGGGAGTGTTAGCGGAATGCGTTGTTTTGGTGCATCAGGCGCTGAGTGACTCCTCCTGCGCGGCGGCCTGAAGCTCTTCGCCCGCCAGCTGCAGCTGATACATCTGCCAGTAACGGCCGCGCGCCTCAAGCAACGCCTGATGACTGCCACGCTCCACCGCCTGGCCGCGATGCAGCACCAGAATGGTGTCCGCCTCGACGATCGTCGAAAGACGGTGCGCTATCACCACCAGCGTCGTGTGCTGGCGAATAGCCGCGAGCGCCTGCTGAATCGCCTGCTCGGTGCCGGAGTCGATATTGGCGGTCGCCTCATCAAGAATGAGAATCTGCGGCGCGTCCACCAGCACGCGGGCGAGCGCCAGCAGCTGCTTCTGCCCTACCGAGAGATTATTACCCTGCTCGCCAAGACGCGTGTAAATGCCGTCGCTCATGCCGCGCGCCAGCTCCGCCAGCTGCACGGTTTCGAGCACCGTCCAGACGCGCGCTTCGTCGATGTCGCGCCCGAGCGTCACGTTAGCGAAGAAGGAGTCGGCGAGCACCACCGGGTCCTGCTGCACCATCGCGACGCCCTTACGCAGCACGCCGTGGCTGAGCGAGGCGAGCGGGCGTCCATCCACGCGGATTTCGCCCGCCGTCAGCGGGTAATACCCCATCAGCAGGCTTGCCAGCGTACTTTTGCCGCTGCCGGTATGCCCGACCAGCGCCACAAAGTGGCGGGACGGCACGCAGAGCGAGATATCTTTGAGCACCAATTGATCGTCGCGATAGGCAAAAGAGACGTTATCCACCTCAATAGCCCCGCTCGCCAGCGGGCGCTCGTCCTGTCCGTAATCCTGACGCGGACGGTCCATCAGCTCGAAGACCCGCTCACCCGCCACCAGCGCCTGCTGCAAGATAGACTGTTGCGTCGTCAGCTCAATCAGCGGCTCGTTAAGGCGGCCCAGATAGCTGATAAAGGCATATAGTACGCCCACTTCAATCGTGCCGACGGACGTGAACCCGAACAGCATCAGCAGCCCACACAGTACCAGCGCGGAAAAGAGGCTCAGCAGCGGGCGCAGCAAAAAGCCGTCGAGGCGCAGCGTCTGCATGCGCGCCAGATAGTGCGAATGGCTGGCGGCGTTCATACGCTCGCCAAACCGCGACTGCTGGCGGAACTGCTGAATGACGTTCATGCCGCTGATGACTTCATTAAAGCCGTCGTTGATATCCGCAAGATACGTCCGCACCCGGCGCACAATCGGCGTGCTGTAGCGCTGATAAATGGTCATCACGATAAGCACCGCCGGGAAAATCGTGATGGCCACCAGCGCCATGCGCCAGTCAAGGCTGAACATCGCCACCAGCATCGCGCCGATAAGCGCGGCGCTGCGCAGCACCGTCGCCACCACGGTGACGTAAAGATCGCGGATCACTTCAGTATCGTTGGTGACGCGCGAAATCAGCTGCCCCACCGGCTGGGTGTCGAACGCGCTGAGCGGCTGGCGCAGCGCGGCGTCCATCACATCGGTACGCAACTGTTGCACCACGCCGACCGCCGCCTGGTTAAACAGCAACGCCTGCCAGTAGTGCAGCCCCGCGGCGAGGATTTGCAGCAGCACATATGCGAACGCGAGCCCCGCCACGAGCCCCAGCGGCAGCTGGTTTTTCGCGACAAGATTGTCGATAAAATAACTGATGAGCGCAGGCCCGGTGACTTCCGCCGCCGCCGCCACCCACAGCATGAGCACCGCGCCGCCGAGCGGCTTACGCCACGGCGAGCCGTACGCCAGCAGACGTTTTAACGTCGGCCAGCTCTGTCCCAGATTACGCATTCAGCGCCTCCTCATCGTTCTCGCCCGGCGCGTCATCCAGCGCCGCTTCGAGTTGCTGATAGCGATACATGTCCCGATACCAGCCCGGCTGCGCCGCCAGCGCCTCATGAGGCCCGCGCTGCGCCACCTGGCCGTGCTGAAGCACGAGGATTTCGCTGGCTTCGGTCAGTGCCGAAAGCCGGTGCGCGCTGATGATCACCGTGCGGTTTTCGCCCCACTGGCGCAGGTTATGCAGGATCTGATGTTCGGTGCGTCCGTCGACGGCGGAAAGCGCGTCGTCCAGCACCAGGATCTCCGCCTCCAGCAGCAGCGCGCGGGCAATGGAGATTCGCTGTTTCTGCCCGCCGGAAAGCATCACGCCGCGCTCGCCGACCTGCGTTTCATAGCCCTGCGGCAGACGCAGAATATCGTCATGCACGCAGGCGAGTTGCGCCGCCCGCTCGATGTCGTCGCGCGTCGCGTCGGGCTTGCCGAGCGCGATATTGCTGGCAACCGTATCGGAAAATAAAAATGGCGTCTGGTTAACGACCGCCAGCCGGGCGCGCCACTCGTCGAGGTGCAGGCGCGCGAGCGGGACGCCGTGGAAGGTAATATCGCCCGCGTCGAGATCGAAATGACGCTGGATCAGCGACAGTACGCTGGTTTTCCCCGCGCCTGTCGGGCCGCAGAGCCCCAGCATCTGGCCAGGCTTGAGCGAAAACTGAATATTTTGCAGCGTGGTACGGGCCGCGTGCGGGTAGCGAAACTCGCGGATAGCCACGTTGAGCTCGCCACGCCCGGCAGGCAGCGCCGCCTCGCCGTCCTCCACCACCGGCGCTTCCGCCAGCAGCGCGCGGATGCGGCTGTACGCCGCGCTGCCGCGCTCGACAATGTTAAACATCCAGGCCAGCGCCAGCATCGGCCAGATCATCAGGCCAAGATACATGGTGAAACTGGTGAGCTGGCCGAGCGTCAGCGTGCCGTGCATCACCATCCAGCTGCCGCCGCCGATGGCCAGCAGGTTCGCCATGCCAATGGCGATATAAATCGTCGGGTCGAAACGGGCATCCACGCGCGCCACGCGCAGGTTTTTCACGCCGGTATCGCGCGCGTCTTCGGCAAACAGCGCCGACTGTCTGTCCTCCAGCCCGAACGCTTTGATCATGCGAATGCTGGTCAGGCTCTCCTGAGTGCGGTCATTGAGCGATGAAAACGCCGCCTGCGCGGCTTTGAAGCGGTGATGCAGCTGATCGCCGTAGCGTTTGATGACAATCGCCATCACCGGCATCGGCAGCAGCGCCAGCAGCGTAAGCTGCCAGCTTATCTGGGTAGACATGACGATCAGCACCGCGCAGCCCATCACCAGCGAATCGACGAGCGTCAGCACGCCTTCACCCGCGGCGAACACCACGCGGTCCACATCGTTGGTGGCGCGCGCCATCAGATCGCCCGTGCGGTGGCGTAGATAGAACTCCGGATGCTGACGGCTGAGCTGGTGATAGAAATCGCGCCGCAGCTCGACCGCGAGCTGATAAGACGCGCCGAACAGCAGCACGCGCCAGACGTAGCGCAGCAGATACACCACAATGGCAATCGCCACCAGCAGACCAATCCACAGCAGCACCTGCCGGGTGGTGTAATGGCCCTGGGTGACCCCATCGACAACGTAGCCCACCACTTTTGGCGGCACCAGTTGCAGAATGGCGATAAGAATAAGCAGGGCAACCGCGCCGAGGTAGCGACGCCACTCCCGGCTAAAATACCAGCTTAACTGAGCAAATAATCGCACGCGAAATTCCTGATTGGTATGATGATAAAGCGCGGGCGTCGTGGCGAGCCAGACGGTTCAGCGCTTAAGCGGCAGGGCTGTGGTGTATTTTATCTGCTCCATCGCGAAGCTCGAAGTGACATCTGACAGCCCCGGCACCCGGTTAACCAGACGTTTATAAAAGTCGTCATAGCTTTTCATATCGGCTACCTGTACCCGCATAAGGTAGTCGTATTCGCCCGCCATGCGCCAGAAACCGAGCACTTCCGGCATCTCTTCCACCACCGCGACGAACTGACTGTACCAGTCGCTGCTGTGATGCTGCGTTTTAATCAGCATAAAGGCGGTAAGGCCGAGGCCGAGTTTTTCCGGGTCGAGCAGCGCGACGCGCTTAATAATATAGCCGTCATCCTCAAGCCGCCGGAGCCGCTTCCAGCAGGGCGTCGTTGTCAGATTAACGGCATCGGCGAGCGCCTGCAAAGAAAGCGTCGCGTCTTCCTGAAGCAGCGCCAGCAGCCTGCAATCAATTTTATCTAACATTGCCGATTCCTCTAGAAAATTATTCTCCTATAGCAGCAACCCGCAGGCTAAAAGGCAACTTATTTTCCTGCGAGATGCTTTACGCTGGGCACAAATTGATAAACCGGAACGTAACATGTCCAGCACCTGGGTTCACCACGCCATTAATGAGATCCACGCCGACGCCCGGCGCACCGCGGATACCCATTTGATCCGCTTTACCCTGCCCGCTTTTCCGGGCATCTGGTTCTATCTTAAAGACGAAAGCACGCACCCCACCGGCAGCCTCAAACATCGCCTCGCGCGCTCGCTGTTTCTGTATGGCCTGTGTAACGGCTGGATCCGCGAAGGCACGCCGATTATCGAAGCCTCTTCCGGCTCGACCGCGGTGTCGGAAGCCTGGTTCGCCCGGATGCTGGGCCTGCCGTTTATCGCCGTCATGCCCTCCTGCACCGCGCGACGCAAAGTAGAACAAATTGAATTTTACGGCGGCCGCTGCCACTTCGTGCAGAGCGCCTGTGAAATTTACGAGGCGTCCGAAACGCTCGCCCGTGAGCTGCATGGCCGCTATATGGATCAGTTTACCTTCGCCGAGCGCGCGACCGACTGGCGCGGCAATAACAATATCGCCGACAGTATTTTTCGTCAGATGATCGACGAGCCGCACCCGATCCCCGATTACATCGTGATGAGCGCCGGCACCGGCGGCACCTCCGCGACGATTGGCCGCTACCTGCGCTACCAGGGCCACGCCACGCGCCTGATGGTGGTCGACCCGCAGAACTCGGTCTTTTACGATTACTGGCAGCAGCGCGACAGCGGGCTGAAAAGCGCGGTCGGCAGCCGCATCGAAGGCATCGGGCGTCCGCGCGTCGAGCCCTCGTTTATTCCCGATGTGATTGACGAAATGATGCAGGTGCCGGACGCGGCGAGCGTGGCGGCGATGCAGTGGCTGAGCGAGCTGCTGGGCCGCAAAGTGGGCGCCTCTACCGGCACCAATATGTGGGGCGCGCTGCAGCTGGCGGCGCGGATGCGCGAGGAAGGCCGCAGCGGCGCTATCGTGACGCTTTTATGCGACAGCGGCGAGCGCTATCTGGAGACCTACCACAACCCGGAATGGGTCGCGGCGACGCTTGGCGATATTTCGCCGTGGCGCGCCAGGATCAACGCCTTACTGCGCTAAGCGCGCGTAACGCTCAACCACTGCAAAGCGGCGATACCACGCCGCTTTTTTGTTATCCGCGGTTTTATGCCTGCTTTTTATTGGTGCGGTTAATTGCCTGTCTTTTCTCGCACGGTTTTACAAGAAAGAAATACGCCACGCCGCGAATATATATAATCCAAGCAAATGAATAATCACTTTTAATTTATTTAAGAAATACACCAATCACTTTTAAGAATTTATTAAAATCTATCTTCCTCAACTCTGTATAAAATCATCGTTCTTTCTCCCGGTATGCTGGCATAACCCCGCGCGCCTCTTGCGGTTAGCCAGTCTATTACTGGACCAAATTCGGGTGATCCCGGCACGCAATGCGTCAGGGATGGCTGGCATTCTGTCATCTGACAGAAATGAGACAGATAAGAGATAAAAAGAGATAAATATGTTGGATAAAAAAAACATTTATATTGCCGCAATGATGATGTCTTTAAGCGCCTGTACCACGACCGCCAAAAAAAGCGTGCCGGTAAAACCCAGCGCGCCGCAGACGGCGACAGCCGCAGCGGTTCAGCCGACACCCACGCCGGTGGAATCCATGAACCAGCTGGCGCCCGTCAACGATGACACCAAATTACGTCTTGAGCGCTGCCTCGCGGAAACCAAGCACCTGGCCGATATTAACCGTGAAAAATATCGCGAGCAGATCGACACGCTCTATCGCAGCATTAAAGCGACGCAATATTACGCCTCTATCAGTAACGATCTCTCCAATATTATGGTGGATACCATCACTCCGCTTTATCAGTTCCGCGTGAATGACGCCTGCAATACGATTTCGCAGTCTCTGCTGGCCGAGCTGAAAAAAGGCGCGGGAATTGCTAAATGAGAGGTGATGGGATGAAGGGAAGAATAACAAGCCGCAAAAGCGTGCTCTCCTGCATGCTGATGCTGGCGCTGAGCGGGCAGTCATCCTGGGCTGCGCAAAATAACCGTGTCGCGCAGGGAAATGATTTTCTCTCGACCATTCAGCAAATCGACGTGAAACCGATGGACTTCCCTGAACCCACCAGACGTCCGCAAACGCCGTCCGCCTCGCGCGCGCAGATAAACGATCTCCAGCAGGAAATTGCCCGGCTGAAAAAACAGCTCAAAGCGGCGGAACAGGAGAAAAAAAGCCTCGGCGCTTCCGACGCACTGGAAGCACAGAACGCGCAGCTACTGAAAGACAACAGCGCGCTTGCCAAAGAAAACGATCGTCTCAACCGCAGCCTGCAAAACGCGCAGCGCGATCAAGCCGTCACCACTACGCAGCAGGCCGCGCGTATTGAAGCGCTGGAGCAAAAAACCGCTGAACTTCAGGCGACGCTCGCCAGTAAAACCGCAGAGCTCGCGGCGCTTAAAAAAACAAGCGATACCCATGCCGTCAGCGAAAGCGCGCTGCAAAAACAGATTGCCCGCCTTGAGCAGGAAAAAGCCGCGCTCGCACAGCAAAACACGCAGAGCACAACGCGTTTTAACAATGATATGCAGGCACTGCGCGCTGAGCTGAATAAGCGCGCCGGAGAACTGGTCGCGCTGAAAAACGCGGGCGATAAACGCGTGCAAAGCGAAAGCGCCCTGCAAAAACAGCTCGCGCAGCTGGAGCAGGAGAAAGCGACGCTTGCGAAGCAAAACGCCCAGAGTGTTGACGCGCTGAACCAGAAAACCCAGGCGCTGCAGGCCGAGCTCGATAAACGCGCGGCTGATCTGGCGGCGCTGAAAAAAGCAGGCGCTGACCACGCGCAAAGCGAAAGTGCCCTGCAAAAACAGCTCGCGCAGCTGGAGCAGGAAAAAGCGACGCTTGCGAAGCAAAACACGCAAAGTGTTGACGCGCTGAACCAGAAAACCCAGGCGCTGCAGGCGGAGCTCGATAAACGCGCGGCTGATCTGGCGGCGCTGAAAAAAGCGGGCGCTGACCACGCGCAAAGCGAAAGCGCGCTGCAAAAACAGCTCGCGCAGCTGGAGCAGGAGAAAGCGGCGCTTGCGAAGCAAAACGCGCAGAGTGTTGGCGCGCTGAACCAGAAAACCCAGGCGCTGCAGGCGGAGCTTGATAAACGCGCGGCTGAGCTGGCGGCGCTGAAAAAATCTGGCGCTGACCACGCGCAAAGCGAAAGCGCCCTGCAAAAACAGCTCGCGCAGCTGGAGCAGGAGAAAGCGACGCTTGCGAAGCAAAACGCCCAGAGTGTTGACGCGCTGAACCAGAAAACCCAGGCGCTGCAGGCGGAGCTTGATAAACGCGTCAATGAGGTGGCCGCGCTGAAACAGCAAAACGACCTGCTGGAGCTTAAAACCAGTACGCTCAGCAAAGAAGAAAAAGAGAAACTGAAAAAAAACCAGGCGGAACAGGCTGCGCTGTTGCAAAAAAACCAGGCGGCAGAAGCGGCACTGAACGCGCAAATCGCCGCACTAACCGAGAAACTAAACGCCTCGACCGCGCTCGTTACCCGCACGCAGGAGAAAGCGACGGCGCTTGAGGCGGCGCTTGCCAGCATCAAGGGCAGCGAGAGCGATAAAGACAGAGCGCTACAGAGCCAGCAGCAACAGGCCGCGCAGATAGCGGCGGCCAAAGAGGCGCTGAACCAGCAACTCACCACTGCGCAGGCGGAAATCACGACGCTGAAGCAGTCGCTCACAGACAAAGAAAACCAGCTACAGGCGTCGGAAAAAACGCTGCTCGCGCTTAAAGCTGAGATGCAGACGGCGAAAGCGTTGAGCACGGCCACCGCGACCGACCAGCAAAAAGCGCAAACCGAGCTGGAGACGCTGAAACGCGCTAATCAGGAGCTTACCGATAAACTGGCGAGCCTGAACGCGGAAAACGCCGCGCAAAAAGCGCAGGCCGAGAAAGAGAAAGCCGAGCTGCTGGCGCAGGCGGAGAAGCTGAAAGCCGAGCTGCTGGCGCAGGCGGAGAAGCTGAAAGCCGGGACCGCCGCGCAGACGCAAACCGCCAGCCAAACCGGGCCGGAGGCGAACGCCGCCTCGCTCAAGGATAAGGCGAGCAAGCAGTCTTACGCGAACGGCGTGATGTTCTCGCGGCTGGTGCAAAAGAGCATGGATCAGATGACCGATCTCGGCATCAAAACGGATCTGCCGCTTCTGCTGATGGGTATCAAAGATGGCCTGGCGCAAAAAGTCGCGATCGAGCCGAAACTGCTGCTGACGTTACATGAATCGATGCTCAAAGAGCTGTCGAGCCGCGAAGAGAAGAAATACGAGGCGGGCATTAATCAACTTGAGAAAATAACCGCGCAGAAAAAACTGCTCAAACGGAACAAGTCGCTGTTCTTTATTCAGACCAAAGCGGGCAAAAAAGCCATCGCGCCCGGCGAGACCGTCAATGTCGCCTTTAAAGAGGCGACGGTTGATGGCCGCGTGCTCAATGATAACGCCAATGTGCCGGTGACCTATGACGAAAACCTGCCGTACATCTTCCAGCAGGCGCTGGAACTGGGTAAACGGGGCGGCGTGATGGAGGTTTACTGCTTCGCAGGCGATCTCTATAACCCGGACACCATGCCGCCGGAGCTTTTCAACTATTCGTTAATGAAGCTGACGGTAACGATAAGCGCCGGGAAGTAAAAAAAGCCGGGGATAGCCCCGGCTTGCTGGAATGCCTCATCATTCGGGGGAATCATTAAGGTGTCGTGTCCAGCCAATCCGTCAAATAGTGTGCGACTGCCTCACTGTTGCAATGCCCGATAACCGGCAGATGAGGCAGCGCCGCGATAAGCTCCGGCATCGCATTCCCCATAATCAGCCCCTTCCCCGCCAGCAATAACATTTCGCGATCGTTCATCGCATCGCCGAACGCCATACACTCCACCATGTCGATACCCAGGTGCTGAGCCAGCGCCTGTAATGCGGCGCCTTTATTGCAATCGGGCGGCAGAACCTCAAGGCAGTCGCTCGCGGAAAAGCACAGATGCGCCTGCGTACCAAGCGCATGGCTTAGCGCCGTGCGCAGCGTGCAGAGCGTGGCATGGTCGGCGACGAAGCAAATTTTCGTCACTTCATGTGCGGGAAGACGCTGCAGGTCGGTGAGCTGATAGCGAAAACCGCTCCAGCTGTGGGCCTGCAGCAGCGCCGGAATGTCTCTATCCGTGAGCCAGCCGCTGTCGTTAAACACATGCACGCTGGCGGAGGTGTTCCAGTGACCGTGCAGCACCGTGTCGGCGACCTGCGGCGGTAGATCGTTTGCCAGCAGCCGCTCGCCGGACGGCGCATGAATGCGCGTACCGTTACCGGTGATGAGAAAAGCGCCTGGCGCTATCTCCTGCAACATCGGGCGCATATCAAGCAGATGACGGCCCGTTGCGAACGCGAGCGTAACGCCGCGCGCCTGTAGGCGACGTAGCGTCGCCCGTGTTGCCTCGCCCGCGCGGTGATCGGGCATCAGTAGCGTACCATCCATATCAAAAGCAGCCAGTCGTACCATCTGTCATCCCTCCTGCGGTTGACAGGCAGTATTGCCTGGCATATACGGAACAAATAGTGAATAGTTACGAAAAATTGTTCCGGGTTTTCTATGCGCCTTCTGAACCGGCTTAATCAGTTCCAGCGCCTGTGGCAACCGTCGGAAGGCGAACCGCAGGCCGTCACTGTCGCAGAACTCGCCGCGCGCTGTTTTTGCAGCGAGCGTCACGTCCGCACGCTGCTGCGCCAGCTTGAAGATGCAGGCTGGCTGCGCTGGCGCGCGCAGTCGGGCCGCGGCAAACGCGGCGAATTAACGTTTCTGGTTTCGCCGCAAACCGTGCGCGCCGGCATGATGGAAACGGTGTTAAGCCAGGGCCAGCATCACAACGCGCTCACACTCGCGCAGCTCGCGTCCGGCCAGTTGCGTCAGCTGCTGCAGCCGTTTCTGGGCGGCCAGTGGCACAACGACACGCCGACGCTGCGCATTCCGTACTACCGCCCGCTTGAGCCGCTGACGCCCGGCTTTGCGAAAGGCCGCGCCGAACAGCACCTCGCCCGGCACATCTTCAGCGGCCTGACGAGGTTTACCCCGCACAGCGCGCACCCGCAAGGCGATATGGCCCATCACTGGCACGTGTCACCGGACGGGCTCAGCTGGCGCTTTTATCTGCGCTCCACCCTGCGCTGGCATAACCAGGAGCCGGTGGACGCCGCGCAGTTGCAGCGACGGCTGCAACAGTTGCTTGAGCTTGACGCCCTGCGCCAGCTCTTCGCCAGCGTAAACAACATTACCGTTGAACACTCACACTGCCTGCGCGTTGACCTGAACCGCCCGGACTACTGGCTGGCATGGCGGTTTGCCAGCCACGGCAGCTATCTGGCGCACCCGGACGACATATCGCTCGGCTGCGGCCCGTTCCGGCTTGCGGCATTCACCCCTGAACTGGTGCGCATTGAAAGCCACGCGTTTTATCACCTCGGGCATCCGCTTTTAAAAGCGGTCGAGTACTGGATAACGCCGGATCTGTTCGACAGCGCGCTCGGCACCAGTTGCCGCCACCCGGTGCAGATTGCTATCGGCCAGCCGGAAGAACTCCAGCATCTGCGCCCGGTGAGCAACAGCATCAGCCTCGGATTCTGTTATCTCGCCATTCGTCAGAACGGGCGCTTATCGCGCGCGCAGGCGCGCTGGCTGATGCAACTGATTCACCGCAGCGGCACGATCGACTCCCTGCCGCTTGATGAGCATCTGATCACGCCCAGCAATGAACTGCTGCCCGGCTGGGGGCTACCGACGTGGCCCGACGAACCGCCGCCGCCGCTGCCGCCTTCACTGACGCTGGTCTATCATCTGCCGGTGGAGTTGCCGGTCATGGCCCGCCAGCTTCAGGCGTTTCTGGCAGAGCGCGGATGCGCCCTGACGTTGCATTTTCATAACGCGAAAAACTGGGAGGGCTGCAGACTGCTGCCGCAGGCGGATATCGTGATGGGCGACCGGCTGATTGGCGAGGCGCCGGAGTATACGCTGGAGCAGTGGCTGCGCTGCGATCCGCTCTGGCGGCATCTGTTAACCGGTCCGCAGCGCGCGCACCTCGACGCCACGCTGGACGCGGTGCAAAGCCACCCGGACGATCGGAACCGCAATGCGGCGCTGCGCCAGGTCTGGCAGACGCTGATGCACGATGCCGTTATCACCCCACTGTTTAATTATCGCTACCAGATAAGCGCGCCGCCCGGCGTGAACGGCATCGAACTGAACGCGCTCGGCTGGTTTGATTTCAGCCGGGCGTGGCTGCCGCCGCCGCAAGAAGCTGGTGGGCGCGGCGATGCGGCGCTACCATAACGTTTTGCTATTCAATGACAGGGGCTTTATGAAACGTGCTGTTGTGGTCTTCAGCGGGGGCCAGGACTCCACCACCTGCCTGATTCAGGCGTTACATCAATATGATGAAGTGCATTGCGTCACCTTCGATTACGGTCAGCGTCATCGCGCCGAGATTGATGTCGCGAGCGCCCTTGCCGCATCGCTGGGCGCGCGGGCGCATAAAGTGCTGGATGTGACGCTGCTTAACGAACTCGCGGTCAGCAGCCTGACGCGCGACAGCATTCCGGTGCCGGATTACGATCCCGACGCCGAAGGGTTGCCGAGCACCTTCGTGCCGGGCCGCAATATTCTGTTCCTGACGCTGGCGTCTGTTTACGCGTATCAGGTGCAGGCCGAAGCGGTGATTACCGGCGTCTGCGAGACCGATTTTTCCGGCTACCCGGATTGCCGCGACGAGTTTGTGAAAGCGCTTAATCACGCCGTCACGCTCGGTATGGCGCGCGATGTGCGCTTTGAGACGCCGCTAATGTGGCTGAATAAAGCCGAAACCTGGGCGCTGGCGGATTACTGGGGAAAGCTTGATGTTATCCGTCAGCAGACGCTCACCTGCTATAACGGCATTCAGGGCGATGGCTGCGGCGAGTGCGCCGCCTGCCATCTGCGCGCCAACGGGTTGTCAGAGTATCAGGCGGATCGGCCTGCCGTGATGGCCGCGATGAAGCAGAAAACCGGGCTTAAATAGCCAGATTTTTACCGCTGACGCGTTCGAATTCGCGGGCGTCGTGGCTGCAAAACAGCGTCACGCCCGCGTTTATGTCTGCGGCCAGGTTCCGCAGCCTTTTCTGATTCGCCAGCCGCGCCGATTTGTCCTTCTGCATCATCCACTGATAAAAACGCAGCCCCGGCGTGCAGTGTGAGTCCACCGCCATCTCATCACGATAAAACCACGCGTCGCCGCCGTGCAGCATCCAGCCCTGCGGGGTATCAATCGCCACACCGGCGTGGCCTTCGGTATGTCCCGGCAGCGGGATCAGCAAAATTTCCGGCGGCAGGCCGTCAAGCGAGCGCACAGCGCTGAAACCAAACCACGGCTCGCCATGCGCCTGATAGCCATGCCAGCCCGACCGGTTACCCCACTGCCCTGGCCGATAGCGTGCGCTGTCAAGCCAGGTGCTTCGCCCGTCGGCGGCGGTCATTTCCCGCTGCATCAGATGCACCTGTGCCTGCGGGAAATCGCTGATGCCGCCCGCATGATCGAAATCCAGATGCGTCAGCACAATGTGCCGTACATCCTCCGGCTTAAAACCGAGCGACTTAATATGATGCAGCGCCGTTAATGATTCGCGATACTGAATGTTATTCAGCGCCCGGAAAAAGAGGGGCAAACGACGGCCAGGATGGCGCATATCGTCGCAGCCGAAGCCAGTATCCACCAGCACCAGTCCGTTATTTTGAGTTTCAATCAGCAGACAGTGGCAAATCAGATGCGCGTGCAACCCTTTGCTGAAGCCGTCATACAGCGCGCCGCCAAAAGGACACATACAACCGCAGTTAAGATGGTGTACCCGCATAGCCTCTCCTTCGTTGCGCAGTGTTGCGAAATTTCATGTTGGCTTTGAAGTATAAACGCTGCTGAAGAATATGGGGTTTGGGAGGGATTGCCCTGGCGGGTGGTTAGCTGGATATTCGGGCTGGCACGAGTGACAGAGATGCGTTTTTTGCGCCGCGGCGAACGGGTTCGGTTTATCCCCGCTGGCGCGGGGAACACCAGTATGAGCCAGGTAACCAATATCGCTCTTGCGGTTTATCCCCGCTGGCGCGGGGAACACGGTCAGGCGCAGCATGGTTAGCAATTTATTCGCGGTTTATCCCCGCTGGCGCGGGGAACACATTTTATGGTATCGGGTGAAAAACTACCCTGGCGGTTTATCCCCGCTGGCGCGGGGAACACAGCAGCAGCGGCTGATTGAAAGCCCGCGCGCTCGGTTTATCCCCGCTGGCGCGGGGAACACTCAAACTTAATTCCGTCAGTACCGCTAAAAATCGGTTTATCCCCGCTGGCGCGGGGAACACAGCAAGGCTGACCAGCGCGCGATTATCCGCCACGGTTTATCCCCGCTGGCGCGGGGAACACGATGAAATAAATTATAGGTTAACCTATATCATCGGTTTATCCCCGCTGGCGCGGGGAACACGGTGGCAATTATAGCGAAAGGCGGTAGCAGGAAGGTTTATCCCCGCTGGCGCGGGGAACACATTTGGTGAGATATGGCTACCAGAATCGAAATCGGTTTATCCCCGCTGGCGCGGGGAACACATACATGACTGACTTTGTTAACTCACAGTCAGCGGTTTATCCCCGCTGGCGCGGGGAACACTGTACAGTTGTTTTGGCGGGTATGGTGACGCGCGGTTTATCCCCGCTGGCGCGGGGAACACATTTCCGCCGCCCAGCGCTGGAGAGTAAGCATCGGTTTATCCCCGCTGGCGCGGGGAACACCTGCTTAATGCGCCTGCCGACGAAAGCGGAAACGGTTTATCCCCGCTGGCGCGGGGAACACGCCATTTTTGTTATTCACGGCGAGAACGACGGGGGTTTATCCCCGCTGGCGCGGGGAACACATCTCAGCCATTCTCGGTCACCGTTAACAGGCCGGTTTATCCCCGCTGGCGCGGGGAACACGGCGAGGTATGTCTGAATGCCGGTACGTGACGCGGTTTATCCCCGCTGGCGCGGGGAACACTCTAAAAACAACCTGCTGTTTTCTTTAAAATTTTATCGACCCCAACATTCTACCAACATTTACTTCACAACCCATCTTGTTAAAGAGCGGCTGCCCTGTTGATTTTAAAAGCCTTTTTTCAGCGTGCTTTCGAGCCGATAACATCTACCGGATTGTTCGCTTTCGGTAAGTGGAAGTCCATGACTACACGCACAGGCAGCGTGATTGCAGAATTTACCCTGTGATATTTTCCAGTTTTTCGCGCAGTTCGCCTTCAATCGGCAGCGCTTTCTGGGTTTTAAGATCGACACACACGAACGTGATGAGCGCGTCGGCGACCACCCCGTCTTCGGGCCCCAGCGTAATCACCTGGTTCAGCACCCCGCTTTTACCATTGAGCTGTTTCATCTCGCTGGTGATGGTCAGCATGTCGCCAAGCACCGCAGGACGGCGATAGTTGATGTTGATATTGACGACAATAAAGGCGATGTTGTGCGCCATCATCCATTTAAAGCTTTCGTCGTTTTCCAGCCCATCCCAGCGGGCCTCCTCAAGAAACTCCAGGTAACGCGCGTTGTTCACATGCTGGTAAACGTCAATGTGATAACCACGCACTTTGATTTGAGTCTGCATAGCGCTTGAACCTTTTCTTTTTTGTAAGGGATACAGGGTGATAAAAAAAACAGAGGCCACACCACTGGTATGACCTCTGTAGTCTGGCAAAGTTTTTCAACTCTGCAAGCGCGAAGGTTTAACGATTAGAGCCGGATCCGGGAAAGGTTACGCTCGACCAGCGAATTACCCATACCGGGCACCTGTTTAAGATCCTCAAGGGATTTAAACGGACCGTACTCTTCACGATAGCTGACGATAGACTGCGCTTTCTTTTTGCCAACGCCGTTCATCGCCTGCGCCAGTTCATCCGCCGTGGCGGTGTTGATGCTCACAGTTTCTTCCAGCGCTTGCGGTGCGCTTTCCGGCTTCGCCTGCGGCGCGGCGGCGGCAGGTTTTTCTTTCACCTGCTCTGCCTGAGCTTTTCCGGTAGAGGGTGTCGCGTTCGCCGCAGTGCAAAAGGTACCGCCAGCCAGCGCGACGGCGAGACAAAAGATTTTGATTCCACGTTTCATGCTGTGTTCTCCTTGTTTGTTAACAGCATCGCCACCTTAAGCGGACAGAGAACGCGGCTCAAACGCCGGATTTCAGAAATGGAAAAGGCCGCGAAAGCGGCCTTTGAGGTTTGCAGTGAATTGCAAAATTTGTGCGAGACGTCTCGTTATTGCTGCGGTGCTGCGCCGGTATCGCCAAACTTGATTTTGGCGTCTTTACGCAGGCCCAGCAGCAGCGCGTCGAATGCGATTTCCGCATTATTCTGGGTAAGACGCTGCGCCATCATTTTCTTCTGCGCTTCCGGCATGGTGCCGCTGCGAACGTCATCCAGCGCCAGCAGAACAACGTTGCCCTGCATGTCGTTGCCGATGCCGTAGCTCGGTTTGTCTTTCGCCGGCAGCGGCAGGGCGAAGACCGGCTGCGTCAGCGTATCCATCGTGCTGCGCTCGAAGGTTTTCGCCGGGCTGAAGGCAATGCCGGCCGCTTTCAGCGCATCGTCGCCTTTGCCTGCGTTCAGCGCGCTCAGCAGTTTCTGCGCATCGTCATTCGCTTGTTTAAGCGCTTTTTCATGTTTCACCAGCGCGGTCACCTGATCTTTCACCTCGGCAAGCGGTTTTTCCGCCTGCGGTTTGTGATCGGTGATACGCAGGACGAAAGCGCGATCGCCATCGACGGTGATGATGTCGGAGTTGCTGCCCGGCGTGCCGTTCTGGCCCAGCAGATTACCGCCAAATACCGCGTCGGTAACCGGTTTGAAGTTGATCTCCTGCGGCACGGCATCGCGGCTGAACCAGTCGGTCTGGACTGCTTTCACGCCAGCGGCTTTCTCGGCGCTCGCCAGCGACTCGTTATCGTTGTTCGCCGCGTCACTCACGGTGCGTTGCAGCGCGAAGAAGGCGTCGAGCGCTTTCTCCTGCTTCACTTTAGCGCTGATATCGTTATGCACTTCTGAAAGCGGCTTCACTTTGGCTGGTTCAATGTCGTCAAGACGCACAATCAGGAAGCCGACCGACGATTTGATAACGTCGGAAAGCTGGCCTTTCTCTTTCAGACCGGCGTTTTTGAACTCTTCCGGCGTGGTGCCCGGCTCGAGCCAGCCCATGTCGCCGCCGTTACGAGCCGTGATGACATCTACCGATTTCTCTTTCGCGAGCGTGGCGAAATCCGCGCCCTGTTTGAGCTGCGCCAGCACCGCTTTCGCGTCGGCTTCGGTTTTGGTCTGGATCAGGCTGTAGCGGTTGCGCTGCGGCTGACCGAACGCATCCTGATGTTTGTCATAGTACGCCTGAATCTCTTCTTCGCTGGCGTTCTCAGCGAGCGCGGCGGCGTCAAGCTTGATGTAGCTGATGCGGAACTGCTCAGGCGACATGAAGTTATTGGTGTGTTGCTGGTAGTAATCGCTGATTTCCTGTTCGGAAACCTGCTGCTTCTGCGCCAGCGCATCGATAGCGATAGTCGCGGTGCGCACCTGACGCTGCTGCGAGAACAGCGCGGCAAACTGATCGTTTTCGCCCGGCAGGATGAAGTCGCTGCCGACGACAGCGTTGACCAGTTGGTCGGTGGTGAGCTGGCGACGCAGCGCCTGCGCGTATTGATCGGCGCTCATGCCCATGCTGGTGATAATCGCGTTGTAGCGCGCGTTATCAAATTTGCCGTTTTCCTGGAACGCCGGATTTTTGAAAATAGCGTCACGCACCTGTTCGTCGCTGATCTCCAGATGGAGCGTGCGCGCGTACTGGTCGATCAGGGCTTCGTCAATCAGGCCCTGCAGCACTTCCTGGCGCATACTGGCCATGTATTTTTCATCAGCAGCGAGTTCCGAGAAGCGCTCGCCCATTCTTCTCTCACGGTTGTTGCGCTCCGCGTTAACCGCGTTCTCAAGCTGGGCCCGGCTTATCTCCTGGTCGTTAACTTTTGCGGCATAGTTGCTGTTACCGCCAATCAGGTAGTTACTCACGCCAGTCAGTATGAATGACAGGATAATCAAACCCAGAATGATCTTGAGCACGACGTGATTCGCCGCCGCGCGTAAATTGTCCATCATGGTGTAACAACACTCCGCTGTAGAATGACAGGTAGAACTCGCACAGAAACGTGACGACATCCGCTCGGCCGCTGCGCGCAAAGGCGTATTGTGACAAGAAACCGGGGCGGTTGTCAGCCCATATCGCCAGATAACTCGTCCAGAAATAAAAAAGGCACATCAGATGATGCGCCTTGTTTTTTTATCCCCCGGCTGCGGTATCGCAAGCCACAGGATCAGTTAACCGCGTCTTTCAGCGCTTTACCAGCACGGAAACCCGGAACTTTCGCCGCTGCGATGGTGATTTCCTTGCCAGTCTGTGGGTTGCGGCCGGTGCGGGCAGCACGTTCACGAACAGCAAAAGTACCAAAGCCAACCAGCGCAACTTCATCCCCTGCCTGCAGAGATTCGGTAACGGAATCAATCAAAGCATCTAACGCACGTCCAGCCGCTGCTTTAGAAATATCGGCACCTGCGGCAATTTTGTCTATCAGTTGAGACTTATTCACTCTTCTCTTCCTCTCTTTATATTTTATATCGCACCGGAATCCTTCACGACGCGACCGCGCAGCAGTTATAGCAGTCCTCTCATGCCCTTACAACAGGAGTTGTTGATGGCTCCCCGGACTGGCAATCTAAAGTAGCTATACAAAAAAAGGCTGGCAAGTGCGAAAGCACTCACCAGCCCTGTTTTTCTCAGCCTGCTTGCGTCAGGTCACTATTTTGCGGTCGCGACCTGCATGCCGTACGGCGCGTTTTGCAGCGCCAGACTCAGCACTTCTTCAATGCGTTTCACCGGATGGATTTCCAGATCGGCAATGACATTCTCCGGAATTTCCTCCAGGTCACGCTTGTTCTCGTCCGGGATCAGCACCGTTTTGATGCCACCACGGTGCGCCGCCAGCAGTTTCTCTTTCAGGCCGCCAATCGGCAGTACCTGACCACGCAGCGTGATTTCACCCGTCATCGCCACATCGGCGCGAACCGGGTTGCCGGTGAGGCAAGAGACCAGCGCGGTGCACATGGCGATACCGGCGCTCGGGCCATCTTTCGGCGTAGCGCCTTCCGGCACGTGAACGTGAATATCACGTTTTTCGTAGAAGTCGCTGTTGATGCCAAGCTTCTCAGCACGCGCGCGAACCACGGTTAACGCCGCCTGGATAGACTCCTGCATGACTTCGCCAAGAGAGCCCGTGTACGTCAGCTTGCCTTTACCCGGCACGCAGGCGGTTTCAATGGTCAGCAGATCGCCGCCCACTTCCGTCCACGCCAGGCCAGTGACCTGCCCTACGCGGTTTTCGCTGTCGGCACGACCGTAGTCGAAGCGCTGAACGCCCAGGAAATCCTTCAGGTTGTCGCCGTTGATCTCGATGCGCTTGAGCGATTTATCCAGCAGCAGCTGTTTGACCGCTTTACGGCACAGTTTCGAGATTTCACGCTCAAGGCTACGCACGCCCGCTTCGCGGGTGTAGTAACGGATGATGCCGATGATAGCGCTGTCATCCACCTCGATTTCATTCTCTTTCAGCGCGTTACGCTCGATCTGCTTCGGCAGCAGGTGGCGTTTGGCGATATTGAGTTTTTCATCTTCGGTGTAGCCGGAAAGACGGATTACTTCCATACGGTCCAGCAGCGGCGCCGGAATGTTCATGGAGTTGGACGTGGCGACGAACATGACATCGCTTAAGTCGTAATCCACTTCCAGGTAGTGATCGTTAAAGGCCACGTTCTGTTCCGGATCGAGCACTTCCAACAGGGCGGAAGCCGGATCGCCACGCATGTCGGAAGACATTTTGTCGATCTCATCGAGCAGGAACAGCGGGTTTTTAACGCCCACTTTCGCCATTTTCTGGATCAGTTTACCCGGCATAGAACCGATGTAAGTACGGCGGTGACCGCGGATTTCCGCTTCATCACGTACGCCGCCCAGCGCCATACGAACATATTTACGACCGGTCGCTTTGGCGATGGACTGACCGAGCGAGGTTTTACCTACCCCCGGCGGCCCCACCAGGCAGAGGATCGGCCCTTTGATTTTGTTCACACGGCTCTGAACCGCGAGGTATTCCAGAATACGGTCTTTGACGCGCTCAAGGCCGTAGTGGTCGGTATCCAGAATCTCCTGGGCCTGGCGCAGGTCTTTTTTGACTTTGCTGCGCGCATTCCACGGCACCTGAACCATCCAGTCGATGTAGCCGCGCACCACGGTGGCTTCGGCGGACATCGGGGACATCATTTTCAGCTTCTGAAGCTCGGCTTCGGCTTTCTCTTTCGCCTCTTTCGGCATTTTGGCCGCGTCGATTTTACGCTTCAGCGCTTCGTTTTCGTCCGGCGCGTCGTCCATCTCGCCGAGCTCTTTCTGAATGGCTTTCATTTGCTCGTTCAGATAGTACTCGCGCTGGCTTTTTTCCATCTGTTTTTTGACGCGATTACGGATGCGTTTCTCCACCTGCAGCAGGTCGATTTCCGACTCCATCATCGCCATCAGGTATTCCAGACGCTCGTTGATGTCAGACATCTCCAGCACCGACTGCTTGTCGCTGAGTTTCAGCGGCATGTGCGCGGCGATGGTATCCGCAAGACGCGCCGGATCGTCGATGCTATTCAGCGACGTCAGCACTTCTGGCGGAATTTTTTTATTAAGCTTGATGTAGCCTTCGAACTGGCTGATGGCGGTGCGCACCAGCACTTCCTGCTCGCGCTCGTCAATGGCCGGCGATTCCAGATATTCGGCTTTAGCGGCGAAGTGGTCGCCGTTGTCGGAAAGCGTGGTGATACGCGCGCGCTGCAAACCTTCGACCAGCACTTTAACGGTGCCGTCCGGCAGTTTCAGCATCTGCAAAATAGACGCCACGGTGCCCACTGTGAACAGATCGTTGACGCCCGGCTCATCCGTTGAAGCTTCTTTCTGCGCCACCAGCATGACTTTTTTGTCATTATCCATGGCGGCTTCAAGGCAACGAATAGACTTTTCCCGTCCCACAAACAAAGGGATAACCATGTGCGGATAAACCACCACATCGCGCAATGGCAATACGGGGATTTCAATGCGTTCAGAACGCTCAGGATTCATAGAGCTCTCTCTTAGTTTAGTTTCCGCCTGGTGATGGGGCGCATGTGAACGCACTTCACGGCATCACCAATAAGTAAATCAGTATATGGGGATGTTTCCCGCACATTCAACGGCACGGATGCAGGAAAAATAAATGGGGGATTATTTCCCCCATTTATTGTTAACTGATTGTCAGAACTGGCGAATTATTCGCCGGATGCCTGCTGGGCTTCCGGCTTGCCGTAAATCAGCAGCGGTTCGCTCTGGCCTGCGATCACGGACTCGTCAATAACCACTTTTTCGACCTCTTCCATAGAAGGAAGATCGTACATGGTTTCGAGCAGCGCCGCTTCGACGATAGAGCGCAGACCACGCGCGCCGGTTTTACGCGACATCGCTTTTTTGGCGATAGCTTCGAGCGCTTCGTCGCGGAACTCCAGTTCCACGCCTTCGAGGTTAAACAGCGCCTGATACTGCTTGGTCAGGGCGTTTTTCGGCTCTTTGAGGATCTGGATCAGCGCGTCTTCGCTCAGCTCGTTCAGCGTCGCGACCACCGGCAGACGACCGATGAATTCCGGGATGAGACCAAATTTGATCAGATCTTCCGGCTCGACCTGGGAGAGCAGCTCGCCTTCCGTCGCCTTCTGCGATTTGCCTTTTACTGTCGCGCCAAAACCGATGCCGGAGCCGGTTTCAACACGGTTGGCGATCACTTTGTCGAGGCCCGCGAATGCGCCACCGCAGATAAAGAGGATCTTGGAGGTATCAACCTGCAAGAACTCCTGCTGCGGATGTTTGCGCCCGCCCTGCGGCGGCACGGCAGCCACGGTGCCTTCGATAAGCTTCAGCAGCGCCTGCTGAACGCCTTCGCCGGACACATCGCGCGTGATGGACGGGTTATCGGATTTACGGGAGATTTTATCAATCTCATCAATATAAACGATGCCGCGCTGCGCTTTCTGTACGTCGTAGTCGCACTTCTGCAGCAGTTTCTGGATGATGTTTTCCACGTCTTCGCCCACATAACCGGCTTCGGTCAGCGTGGTGGCGTCAGCCATGGTGAACGGTACATCCAGCAGGCGCGCCAGCGTTTCGGCCAGCAGGGTTTTACCGCTACCGGTCGGGCCAATCAGCAGAATGTTACTTTTGCCGAGCTCGACGCCGTTAGAGGTGTCGCCATTGCGCAGGCGTTTGTAGTGGTTATAGACCGCTACCGCCAGCACCTTTTTCGCCTTTTCCTGACCGATAACATAATCGTCAAGATGGCTACGAATTTCATGTGGCGTCGGCAGAGCGCTGCGTTCACGGTGCGGAGCCACTTCTTTAATCTCTTCGCGAATAATGTCGTTACATAAATCGACACACTCGTCGCAGATATACACGGACGGCCCGGCGATTAGCTTGCGCACTTCATGCTGGCTTTTGCCGCAAAAAGAGCAGTACAACAGTTTGCCTGAGCTGTCTTTGCGCTTATCTGTCATGAGTCAAAACCTCTTTTCTGTTCTTAGTGCCGCACGCGACAACGCCATGCTCGTACCAGCGCCTGCCGCCAGGATACCGAGGGCCATCTCTTAATGAGTATAGCGGCCCTCGCGTGGCGGGCATCAGTTACGATGGGTCATGATGGAGTCAACCAGACCATACTCTACTGCTTCACCAGCAGAGAGGAAACGGTCGCGCTCAGTGTCTCTCTCGATTTGTTCAAGAGGCTGGCCCGTATGTTGCGCCATCAGTTCGTTCATGCGTGCTTTCACTTTCAGGATTTCGCGGGCGTGGATTTCGATATCCGTCGCCTGCCCCTGGTAGCCGCCCAGCGGCTGGTGGATCATTACGCGCGAGTTGGGCAGGCAGAAACGTTTACCTTTCGTGCCCGCAGTCAGCAGAAAAGCGCCCATTGAGGCGGCCTGGCCCATACAAATGGTGCTGACGTCCGGTTGAATAAACTGCATGGTGTCGTAGATTGACATCCCGGCGGTGATTACCCCACCCGGCGAGTTAATGTAAAGATAGATGTCTTTCTCTGGGTTTTCCGCTTCCAGAAACAGCATCTGCGCGACAATCAGGTTGGCCATCTGGTCTTCGACCTGGCCGGTCAGAAAAATGATACGTTCCTTGAGCAGACGGGAGAAAATATCGTAAGAACGCTCGCCGCGCGAGGTCTGTTCAACAACCATCGGCACCAGCGCCATATGGGGTGCAAATTGATCACGTTCGTCACTGTATGACATATCCGTCTCCTGGATAAATATTCTGAGTAACCTGCTGTACTGATTCTACTTGAGACCGATCAGGATGACTACGCTCCTGCCGGTAAACACCTTACGGACGGATTATCAGCCAGTCGTTCACTTCTTACTGTTTCATTAATGGGGATAATGATGCCCTGTTTCAAGCATAACAATCTTTTGCTGTTACGCTAACACCGAAACACCCCTTACCCGCCATTTCTGGGTAGGAAAAGTGACAAAAAAGCCCGTCACCCTGCGGTGACGGGCCCATGTGCCTCGTCGTGGAACGATGAAACGGGCTTACGCCTGCTGGTTCATCAGCTCCTGGAAAGAGGTCGGCTTCTCGGTGACTTTAGCTTTCGCCAGTACCGCTTCAACTGCCTGCTCTTCCAGCGCCACGTTGCGCATGTTGTCCATCAGCTCGTTGTTCTTGCTGTAGAACTCGATAACTTCTGACGGATCTTCGTAAGCGGAAGCCATCTCTTCGATCAGCGCTTTCACACGATCTTCGTCAGCTTTCAGCTCGTGGGTACGAATCACTTCGCCCAGCAGCAGACCCACAACAACGCGACGTTTAGCCTGTTCTTCGAACAGTTCGCGCGGCAGTTCCAGAGCCTGTTTCTCGTTACCGCCGAAACGCTGTGCGGCCTGGCGGCGCAGCACGTCGATTTCGCCGTCGATCAGCGCAGCCGGAACGTCGATGTTGTTCGCGTTCACCAGACCGTCGATAGCCTGAGACTTGATGCGGTTACGCACCGCGCCTTTCAGCTCGCGATCCATGTTTTTACGCACTTCGGTACGCAGACCGGCAACGGAACCATCTTCAACGCCGAAACGTTTGATGAACTCTTCGGTCAGTTCCGGCAGTTCGCGCTCTTCAACTTTTTTCAGGTTGATGACGAACTTAGCGGCTTTACCTTTCAGGTTTTCCGCGTGGTACTCTTCCGGGAAGGTCACGTCGATGGTGAACTCTTCGCCTGCTTTGTGGCCTTTAATGCCTTCTTCAAAGCCCGGGATCATGCGGCCCTGGCCCATCGCCAGTACGAAGTCGGTCGCTTTACCGCCTTCGAACTCTTCGCCGTCTACAGAACCGGTGAAGTCGATAGTGACACGGTCTTCTGCATCAGCAGCGCCGTCTTTGTCTTTCCAGGTCGCCTGCTGCTTGCGCAGGGTATCCAGCATGGTGTCTACGTCAGCGTCGGTCACTTCAACAACCGGTTTTTCCACTTCGATAGATTCCAGGCCCTGCAGCTCAACTTCCGGGTACACTTCAAACTCTACCGCGTAGGTGAAGTCTTCGCCCAGTTTATATTCGCCCGGAACATAGTTCGGTGCGCCAGCCGGATTGATTTTTTCTTTGATGATAGCGTCAACGAAGTGACGGCTCATCAGATCGCCCAGCACATCCTGACGCACGGACGCGCCATAACGCTGAGCAACAACATTCATCGGTACTTTGCCTTTGCGAAAGCCGTCGATACGCACTTTCTTTGCCACGTTGACCAGCTCGCTTTTTACAGCGTTCTCGATGCTGTCAGCAGCGATAGTAATCGTTACACGGCGCCCAAGGCCCTGAGTGGTTTCAACTGAAACTTGCATCTTGTTACCTCAAAAAATCACAGTGCTCGGTCAACTCTGGAAGCCCTATGGTATTCGCTTCGCAGAACCGGGACGTCTTCCTTAGAAGAAACACTATCCCTGTCGCCAGAATCGTCCCGAAGACATTCCGAAAAATAAGACGCAGCATTATAGCGGCATCCCCTTGGGGAGTCGAGAAAAGCCAGCCGAGGCATTGCGGCTCTTTTCACACTTCCCGGCAAATTTACGACTGAAAAATGCACATGGCGCGCAAAATTCAGGCAAAACAAAAACGGCCACGCAGGCCGTTTCGTTTTATTACCGCTGGCGCAACATACTGGAAAAGCTCCCGACGTTGCAACTGTGATTGATCAGGCCAGCGTGCCGGCTCCCCGACAGGCCGGAGACGGCAGGACCGTATCCTGAAGCCCTTCCCACTCTTTCAGGGTGTAGGTGTGCAGCGCGAGGGCATGCACCGTCGAGGCCAGTTCTTCGCTCAGGATGCCGTAGATGAGCCGATGACGATTAAGAAAGCGCTCGCCGACGAAGCGATCGCTGACCAGCACAACTTTGAAATGACTTTCAGAGCCCGCCGGCACGTTATGACGATAGCTTTCATCCACCACATCCAGAAAGACAGGCTCAAAGGCTGCCTTCAGTTTTTCTTCGATCTGCTCGCGTATCATCATAAGACTCTCCTCGACCACGCTGCGATGGTAGCCATCACTTTAAAGGTTAGCCGCTTTTACCGTTTCCATTGTTAAAAAACAACACAATTTTAACTTTTGCAGCCGCTGCGCTTTATGGCACGCTCTGCGCCGGTCAGCGCCATTTAACCGCAATTCAGAATGGCGCTAAGCCAGGCGGCGGTCATAAAAAAGACATTGCGTTATTTTCAGTCGACTGGCCTCTTCCCCTCGCGCATGGCGATGCTATGATGGCGAGAATTTTCTTCTTTATTGCCCATGGACCGTTGAGAGCCTGAACATGTTAAAAAAAGTACTCTTCCCGCTCGTTGCCCTTTTTATGCTGGCCGGTTGCGCGACCCCGCCGACCACCATTGAAGTCTCCCCGAAAATCACTCTGCCGCAGCAGGATCCGAGCCTGATGGGCGTGACCGTCAGCATCAACGGCGCCGACCAGCGTCAGGATCAAGCGCTGGCGAAAGTGACCCGCGACAACCAGCTGGTAACGCTGACCGCCTCGCGCGACCTGCGTTTCCTGCTCCAGGAAGTGCTGGAAAAACAGATGACCTCCCGCGGTTATATGATTGGCCCAAGCGGCGCGGTAGACCTGCAGATCATCGTCAACCAGCTGTATGCTGACGTCTCGCAGGGTAACGTACGCTACAACATCGCCACCAAAGCGGACATCTCTATTATCGCGACCGCGAAAACCGGCAATAAGATGACCAAAAACTACCGCGCCAGCTATTCTGTGGAAGGCGCTTTCCAGGCGAGCAACCAGAATATCGCCAACGCGGTTAACTCTGTGCTGAGCGACACCATCGCCGACATGGCGCAGGACACCAGCATCCACGAGTTCATCAAACAGAACGCGCGTTAATCATCCTTGTTTTTAAAGGCCCGGTTCGCCGGGCCGCTTTTTTTACGGCCGCCCATGCACAGTCATTATTTCCGCCTTTTTCAGCAGCCGAAATCCGCCATTTTACTGATCCTCGGCTTCGCCTCCGGCCTGCCGCTGGCGCTCACGTCCGGTACGCTCCAGGCCTGGATGACGGTAGAGAATATCGATCTCAAAACCATCGGCTTTTTCTCGCTTGTCGGCCAGGCCTACGTCTTTAAATTTCTCTGGTCGCCGGTCATGGACCGCTATACGCCGCCGCTTTTCGGCAGGCGACGCGGCTGGCTGTTTATCACGCAACTGTTGCTGCTGGCGGCCATCGCCGGGATGGGCTTTCTGGAGCCTTCAACGCATCTGCGCTGGATGGCGGCGCTGGCCGTGCTTATCGCGTTCTGTTCGGCCTCGCAGGATATTGTGTTCGACGCCTGGAAAACCGATGTGCTGCCTGCCGACGAGCGCGGCGCGGGCGCGGCGATTAGCGTGCTCGGCTACCGGCTGGCGATGCTGGTTTCAGGCGGACTGGCGCTGTGGCTTGCGGACCGCTGGCTCGGCTGGCAGGCCACCTACTGGCTGATGGCGACGCTCCTTATTCCCTGCCTTATCGCCACCTGGTTTGCGCCGGAGCCTGACGACGCCATTCCTGCCCCGCGTACGCTGGAGCAGGCGGTTGTCGCGCCGCTGCGTGATTTCTTCGGGCGTAACAACGCCTGGCTTATCCTGCTGCTGATTGTCCTTTATAAGCTTGGCGACGCGTTCGCCATGAGCCTGACCACCACCTTTCTTATCCGCGGCGTAGGCTTTGACGCCGCCCAGGTCGGCATGGTGAATAAAACGCTGGGGCTGCTCGCGACGATCATCGGCGCGCTCTACGGTGGGGTGTTGATGCAGCGGTTGACGCTGTTTCGCGCGCTGCTGATCTTCGGCATTTTGCAGGCGGCCTCGAATGCCGGTTACTGGCTGCTCTCGGTAAGCGATAAAGATCTGCTGACCATGGCGGCCGCCGTGTTCTTCGAAAACCTGTGCGGCGGCATGGGCACTGCGGCGTTTGTGGCGCTGCTGATGACGCTCTGTAATAAGTCGTTTTCCGCTACCCAGTTCGCCCTGCTCTCTGCCCTCTCGGCCGTTGGCCGCGTCTACGTGGGCCCAGTGGCGGGCTGGTTTGTAGAAGCTTACGGCTGGCCGAGCTTTTATCTCTTCTCGGTGGTCGCGGCGCTGCCCGGCCTTCTGCTGCTGCAACTGTGCCGGGGGACGCTGGAATATACCCGTGAAACCGGCGAGTTTCTGCGCCGCCAGGCGTACCCGGCGGGTTATCGCTTTGCGCTGCGTCTGCTGATGGCCGGTTGCGCCCTGCTCGGCGTCTGGCTTCTGCTAATTGTCAGCAACGCGCTGGGCCTGAGCGCGCTGAGCGTTAGCGTTACGCTGCCCGAAGCCGGCGCGCTGCTGGCGCTGGGTGGTATCGTGCTGGGTTGTCTGCTCGATTACCTGGCGCTGCGCCGCCGAGCACAACGGTAATCGTCAGGGATGGATGAACACAATAAACATGCTTACCAATACGCTGTAGACCTTTGTGCCGAACGGAATCAAAAACAGGTTAATGATCCACGGTAGCTGACGAAGAAACTGCACAGGAAATCCCACCGGCCCGGAGATGATATCAATGGGCCAGCGCCACCACTGCCGCGCCTGCGGTCTCAGGCACACCACCAGCACCCCCACGATAATCACGCTGACATAGAGCAGCGGCGTGATTTCGTGGTTTCTCTCATAGAACGTCACGGCATAGTGCGCAAAAAGCCCCACCGGGATCGCCAGCAGCGCAAGTGATAACAGCACGTATCCCACACGCACGGCGATCCGCCTGCCGCTGCCCTCAGAATAGCGGTTCCAGAGATAAGGAATACCGAGCAGATAAGCGGCGACGATGGCAGCGACAACACCGACATCCAGTAGCGTTACCTTCGGGTCGAACGCCAGAAAGCCCAGCACGCCGCCCCAGAACAGCAGACTCATAAAAAGGTGCATCGACAGCGCCGTGCCTGGCGTATAGAGCAGGTCCCTCATCACCGGGTTAATACGCTGCCATAACCCTGGCTGTTCGCTGCACATCGCCTGTACGCGCTGGCGCGCCTCATCAAGAAAGCCAGGCCATAAGCGCCCCCACCACGGCAGCGGTGCCTGCGGCTCGGTCATTAGCCGCCAGCGCGCTTTTGACAGCCAGCTCACCTGATGCTGCCCATGCTCCACAATCATACGGTAGTCGTCTTCCGTGGTGGCGACACGCGCATCGAGCGCCTCCACCAGCCAGTCGGGTAGCGCCGTACTGCGATAGCTCTCAAGTTCCCACCCCATTATCCTGCCGACATGCTCCAGCTGGCCGCGCGTGAGCCATTGCTCCTCCGCCAGCGCCCCGGCAAACGCCTCGCTGAAATAGCGCCGCGCCGCCAGCGCATCCGGCAGTTCGGTGATCAGATACGTTTCCAGTTGCTCACAGCCCGCCATTTCATCGGCGACAACGAAAGTCGACAGCGACTGCGCTTTCTCGCGAAGCTGCTGCGCATCCCAGCCAGGCTGCGACGCGATATCGGGCAATGGCGGCGGGGCTTCCTCCAGCGCGGTTTGCAGCCACGCGGGGATCGCGCCGTCGGTGATAATGACGGGAGCTTGCGCCTCGTCGTTGTCGGCTTCGTCTTCTTCTTCGTCAATTTCCTGATAGCGCTGCGCCGCCTCATAGGCTTCGCGCAACCGCTGATACCGCTGCGGATCTTTGTCCGGACGGTTCTGCTTCACCACTTTCGCCCAGGCGCGGCGCAGCGCGGCTTTGTCTTTGGTCGGCTCAAGGCCGAGAAGGCTCCAGGCGTCCATTAGCGTAGCCCGTCGTCAAACTGGGCGAGGATCTGCTCCAGCGACTGACGCGCCTCGGCGATCGTGCGCAGATCCTGGCTTTCCAGCGCCTGCTCAAACTGCGCGCTGTAGTGATCGATAAGATGGCGTCGTTCGCCGAGCGTCTGCTCGTAGCGCTGGCTCGCCAGCGCCAGCAGTTGCCGGTTTTCAGTGCGATCCCGCGGGTGGATTTTCAGCGCGTTCAACTGCGCCAGCCGCTGCTGGATCTCTTCCGGGCTGAGGCTGCCGGGCGCGCGCTCAATCACCAGCGACGCCACTCCCTCCTGACCGTCGATTTTGCACTCCACTTCGAGGATCCCGTCGAGGGTATAGGTGAAACGCACCTCCACCGTGACCTCGCCTGCCGGGCGCGGTGGAATATCAAGCGTGAATTTGTCGAGCAGGATATTTTCGGCCACCCGACGCGCCTCGCCCTGGAACACGGCGATCTCCAGCTGGCGCTGGTTGTCGTATACGGTCGCGATGGAGCGGAACATGCTGACCGGCACAAAGCTGTTGCGCTCGATGATGGGCAGGAAATAGCCGCTCTCAAAACGCTCGCCATGACGACGCGCGGTTTCGATGCCGAGCGAATAGGGCATGACGTCGGTCAGCACGATGTCGTCGAGCGCGGCATCGAGGCTTGCAAGCCCGGCCTGAATGCCCGCGCCCAGCGCCACCACTTCATCCGGGTTCAGTTCGGCGCGCGGGAAGCGGCCAAACATGCGCGCTGCCAGCTGGCGCACCACCGGCATACGCGTGGCACCGCCCACCAGGATAATGTCGTCCAGATCGCTGATATCAAAACGGGCATCGCGCAGCGCCTGAATCACCGGCTGCTTCAGGCGCGCCAGCAGCGGCTGGCAAATGTCAGTAAGCCGGTCGTTATCAAGCCGCCACGTCATTTCCTGCCCGCCCGCGTGGAGCGTGGCCGTCGCCAGCGGCTGCTGTGTCAGCTGGTGTTTAAGATGTTCAGCCTGTTCGGTCAGCTGCGCTTCTTCGAAGGCATCTGCAGGGCGGTAGTCCGGGTAACGCGACAACATCCACTGGCGGATAATATCGGTAAAATCATCGCCGCCGAGGCGCGCGTCGCCGCTGCTGGCGCGCACTTCAATCACGCCTTCAAACATATCGACGATGGAAACGTCAAACGTGCCGCCGCCGAGATCGAACACCAGAAACTTTTGCTCGCGGTTTTCGGCAAGGCCATAGGCCAGCGACGCTGCCGTCGGTTCATTGACCAGCCGCTCCACCTCGAGCCCCGCCAGATGCCCGGCCGTTTTGACCGCTTTACGCTGAATATCGTTAAACCAAGCAGGAACAGTAATCACCGCGCGCGTGATTGTGACGCCAAGCGCCACTTCGGCATCGGCTTTCAGTTTGCGCAGCACCAGGGCCGAAAGCTCTTCCGCGCGAAAGCGGTGCTCGCCGAGGATAAAAATTTTGTCGGTGCCCATGTAGCGTTTAAAGCTGGCGTGCGTGAGCGTTGGATGACTGACCAGCCGCGCTTTCGCCGCCGCACCGACAATGATATGACCCTCGTCGTCCAGGCCGACGACCGACGGCGTGAGCACGCGGTTATCGCCATCGGCAATCAGCGTCGCACGCCCATCGGTAAACCAGGCCACCGCGCTGTTAGACGTGCCTAAATCGATGCCCACTAAAGGCGTTGCTGTTTCCATGTGTATCAATCCTTTACCCTGAATAATTGTTGTTTTATTGTTGCTTTTATCGCCAGAAAAAAAGCACTACCAGAAAAGCGTTTCAATTTGCTGGTCAATAAAATAGCATCTGATTTGCTTAGATATATTTATCGAAATTTGGTAGCAGAGACTTTAAATAATTTCGTTTATCATTCTGTGCGACATTATTTTTAACGATTCAGCACCGTGAAAAATTATTTTCCCGCCGTTATTGTTTCTCATTTGAAACCGCCTTGTTAATTTATTGTATGCCATTTCCGCCCCTATATACTCAATTCCCGTCTTGACCTTACTTTACATAGGATTTTGTTATAACCCTTGCCATGTGGCTGTCATGGCTTACATTTTACATTTTGTTGCATTGGCTGTGACGGTAGCGACAGAACCCGGTTACACCCCACAGACACTGCGCCATTCGTGTTTACAGTAATGTAACCTTCCCGTAAAATGCCCGGCACACTTTAACCGCCACCAGATCCCCCTGAATTGAGGTCGTTAAATGAGACTCAGGAAATACAATAAAAGTTTGGGACTGCTGTCATTATTCGCAGGCACTGTTTTACTCAGTGGCTGTGATGCTGCGCTTCTCAACCCCAAAGGACAGATTGGACTGGAGCAACGTTCATTGATACTGACCGCCCTCGGGCTGATGTTGATTGTCGTGATTCCAGCCATCTTGATGGCTATTGGCTTCGCCTGGAAATATCGGGCAACCAATAAGGACGCAAAATACAGCCCCAACTGGTCACACTCCAACAAAGTTGAAGCTGTTGTCTGGACCATCCCTATCCTTATCATCATTTTCCTTGCAGTACTGACATGGAAAACCACGCACTCGCTCGAACCCAGCCGTCCGCTGGCGCACGATGCGAAGCCGGTGACCATCGAAGTTATCGCAATGGACTGGAAGTGGTTCTTCATTTATCCGGAGCAGGGCATCGCAACGGTCAATGAAATCGCGTTCCCGGCGAACACGCCTGTGGAATTCAAAATCACCTCCAACTCGGTGATGAACTCCTTCTTTATTCCGCGCCTGGGTAGCCAGATCTACGCAATGGCAGGCATGCAGACCAAACTGCACCTGATTGCGAACGAAGCCGGCACCTACGACGGTATTTCTGCTAACTACAGTGGTGCAGGTTTCTCCGGCATGAAGTTCAAGGCAATCGCCACGCCGGATAACGAGACCTTCAACCAGTGGGTGGCCAAAGCGAAGCAGTCTGGCAAAACCATTAACGATATGGCGACCTATGACAAGCTGGCGGCCCCGAGCGAATACAACAAAGTCGAATACTTCTCCAGCGTAAAACCGGATTTGTTTAAAGACGTTATTAACAAATTCATGGGACCTGGGAAGAGCATGGACGTGACTCAGTCTGAAGGGGAGCACAACGCCCACGAAGGCATGGAAGGCATGGACATGAATCACGCGGAAACCTCTCACTAAGGGGCCGAGGAATAATACGATGTTCGGAAAACTTACACTGGATGCAATTCCGTACCATGAGCCAATTATCATGGTTACGGTGGCTGCCATTATCGTCGGGGGTCTGGCGCTAGTTGCAGCTATCACTTACTTCGGTAAGTGGTCTTATCTGTGGAACGAGTGGCTCACGTCTGTGGACCACAAACGTCTGGGGGTAATGTATATCCTCGTGGCTATCGTGATGCTGGTTCGCGGCTTCGCGGACGCCATCATGATGCGTACCCAGCAGTTGCTGGCGGCCTCCGGCGAAGCCGGGTTCCTGCCGCCGCATCACTACGATCAGATCTTTACCGCCCACGGCGTTATCATGATCTTCTTCGTGGCGATGCCGTTCGTTATCGGTCTGATGAACCTGGTGGTTCCGCTGCAGATCGGCGCGCGCGACGTGGCATATCCGTTCCTGAACAACCTGAGCTTCTGGTTCACCGTTGTCGGGGTAATCCTTGTGAACGTCTCTCTGGGCGTGGGCGAGTTCGCTCAGACCGGTTGGGTGGCCTATCCGCCGCTCTCGGGTATTGAGTACAGTCCGGGCGTTGGGGTGGACTACTGGATCTGGAGTCTCCAGCTCTCCGGTATTGGTACGACACTGACCGGTATCAACTTCTTCGTGACCATTCTGAAGATGCGTGCGCCGGGCATGACCATGTTCAAAATGCCGGTATTCACCTGGGCGTCGCTGTGTACTAACGTCCTGATTATCGTCTCCTTCCCGATCCTGACCGTTACGATTGCGTTGCTAACCCTGGACCGCTATCTGGGCACCCATTTCTTTACCAATGATATGGGCGGCAACATGATGATGTACGTGAACCTGATTTGGGCCTGGGGCCATCCGGAAGTGTACATCCTGGTTCTGCCGGTGTTTGGTGTGTTCTCTGAAATCACCTCCACCTTCTCGAAGAAACGTCTGTTCGGTTACACCTCCCTCGTATGGGCGACTATCGCGATTACCGTGCTGTCGTTCATCGTGTGGCTGCACCACTTCTTCACCATGGGCAGTGGCGCGAACGTGAACGCCTTCTTTGGTATCACCACGATGATTATCGCCATCCCGACCGGGGTGAAGATCTTCAACTGGCTGTTCACCATGTATCAGGGCCGCATCCAGTTCCACTCCTCCATGCTGTGGACTATCGGCTTCATCATCACCTTCTCCATCGGTGGTATGACCGGCGTGCTGCTGGCAGTACCGGGCGCAGACTTCGTACTGCACAACAGCCTGTTCCTGATTGCGCACTTCCATAACGTGATTATCGGTGGTGTGGTCTTCGGGTGCTTCGCCGGTATGAGCTACTGGTGGCCGAAAGCCTTTGGCTACAAGATGAACGAAACCTGGGGCATCCGTGCTTTCTGGTTCTGGATCATCGGCTTCTTCGTGACCTTTATGCCGCTGTACGCCATGGGCTTCATGGGTATGACGCGTCGCGTTAGCCAGAACATCGACCCGATGTTCCAGCCGCTGATGATTGTGGCTGAAATCGGCGCGCTGCTGATTGCCTGCGGTATCCTGTGCATCGTTCTGCAGATCTACGTGAGTGTTCGCGACCGTCATCTGAACCGCGACCTGACTGGCGACCCGTGGGGCGGCCGTACGCTGGAGTGGGCAACCTCTTCTCCGCCGCCGTTCTATAACTTCGCAGTAGTACCGGAAATCCACGAGCGCGATGCGTTCTGGGAAATGAAAGACAAAGGTGAAGCTTACAAGCAGCCGGCGCACTATGAAGAAATTCATATGCCGCGCAACAGCGCAGCGGGTATTTTCATCGGCGCGTTCAGCACCATCTTTGGCTTCGCGATGATCTGGCACATCTGGTGGCTGGCTATCCTGGGCTTCGCGGGTATCGTTATTACCTGGATTGCGAAGAGCTTCGATGAAGACGTGGATTACTACGTACCGGTAGCCACCGTTGAGAAACTGGAAAACCAGCACTTCGAAGAAATCACCAAAGCAGGGCTGAAAAATGTCAACTGAGAGCATTAATCACGAACTTGCCCATGGCAGCCATGAGCATGGGCACCACGATGCAGGAGCGAACAAAGTGTTCGGCTTCTGGATCTACCTGATGAGCGACTGCATTCTCTTTGCATGTCTGTTTGCCACCTATGCCGTTCTCGTGAACGGCACGGCGGGGGGCCCGACCGGGAAAGACATTTTCGAACTGCCGTTTGTGCTGGTTGAAACTTTCCTGCTGTTGTTCTCCTCCATCACGTATGGCATGGCGATGATCGCCATGAACAAAAACAACCAGAGCCAGGTCATGTCCTGGCTCGCCCTGACCTTCCTGTTTGGCGCAGGGTTCGTGGCGATGGAAATCTATGAATTCCATCATCTGATCGCGGAAGGCTTCGGCCCGGATAAGAGCGGCTTCCTGTCAGCGTTCTTTACTCTGGTCGGCACCCACGGTATCCACGTAACTTCTGGCCTTATCTGGATGATCGTGATGATGATTCACGTCTCCCGCCGCGGTCTGACCCATAACAACCGCGCGCGCCTGATGTGCCTGAGCATGTTCTGGCACTTCCTGGACGTAGTGTGGATCTGTGTATTCTCTGTAGTCTATCTGATGGGGGCGATGTAATGAGTCATTCAACCGATCACAACGGCGCTCATCACGGTGGCGTCAAGACGTACCTGATCGGGTTTATCCTGTCGGTTATTCTGACAGTAATCCCGTTCTGGATGGTCATGAACGGCTCCGCATCTCACGGCACCCTGCTGGGTGTGGTCGTGGCAACCGCAGTCGTACAGATTCTGGTTCACCTGGTGTGCTTCCTGCACATGAACGCCTCCTCTGAGGAGCGCTGGAACCTGGTAGCCTTTGTCTTTACGTTGCTGATTATCGCGATTGTAGTGGTAGGCTCTATCTGGATTATGTGGAACCTGAATTACAACATGATGGTTCACTAAGAGCGGCGAGTATGATTAAGCAATACCTGCAAGTAACGAAACCAGGCATCATTTTCGGCAACCTGATATCGGTTATCGGGGGATTCCTGCTGGCTTCCAAAGGCAGCATCGATTATCCCCTGTTCCTTTTCACCCTCGTGGGGGTGTCGCTGGTCGTGGCGTCCGGTTGTGTGTTTAACAACTACATCGACCGTGATATCGACCGCAAAATGGAGCGCACCAAAAACCGTGTGCTGGTGAAAGGACTGATTTCGCCGAAAATGTCGCTGGTGTACGCCACCTTGTTGGGTATTGCTGGCTTTATGCTGCTCTGGTTCGGCGCCAACCCGCTGGCGATGTGGCTCGCGGTCATGGGCTTCGTGGTCTATGTCGGGGTTTATAGCCTCTACATGAAACGCCACTCGGTCTATGGCACGTTGATTGGCTCGCTGTCGGGCGCGGCGCCGCCGGTTATCGGCTACTGCGCGGTGACCAACGAGTTCGATACCGGCGCGTTGATCCTGCTTGCGATTTTCAGCCTGTGGCAGATGCCGCACTCCTACGCGATTGCGATTTTCCGCTTTAAGGATTATCAGGCCGCCAATATTCCGGTGTTGCCGGTGGTAAAAGGGATCTCTGTGGCGAAAAACCATATCACCCTTTATATCATCGCCTTCGCCGTGGCGACGCTGATGCTCTCGTTAGGGGGTTATGCCGGGTATAAATACCTGGTGGTGGCGGCAGCGGTCAGCGTCTGGTGGCTTGGCATGGCCCTGCGCGGCTACAAGGCTGAAAATGACAAAGTCTGGGCGCGCAAACTGTTTGTGTTCTCGATTGTCGCGATTACGTCGCTGAGCGTGATGATGTCCGTGGACTTTATGGTGCCGGATTCACATAGTCTGATGACTTACGTCTGGTAAGTTACCGACACGAAAAAGGGTGCTGCGGCACCCTTTTTTATTGCGCCAATCCGGGCCGTGATTCATTGGCCGCACTAATAGTTAACCCTTGAAATATTTTCTAAATAACCCGGCATTTACCCTCCCCTGCCCTCGCACTACACTAAGGCCTGCTTTTTATCTGAGGTGGTAATGAACGATAACAAAATGACGCCAGTCGAGTTGCGCGCGACATGGGGTTTAGGGACGGTTTTTTCTTTGCGCATGCTCGGCATGTTTATGGTGCTGCCGGTCATTACTACTTACGGAATGGCGCTACAGGGCGCCAGCGAAGCGCTGATTGGCCTCGCTATCGGTATTTACGGCCTCGCGCAGGCGATTTTCCAGGTGCCGTTTGGCCTGCTCTCTGACCGTATTGGTCGTAAACCGCTGATTGTCGGCGGCCTCGCGATTTTTGTTATCGGCAGCCTGGTCGCCGCGCTGACCGACTCCATCTGGGGCATTATTCTCGGGCGCGCATTACAGGGCTCCGGCGCTATCGCCGCCGCCGTGATGGCCCTCCTCTCTGACCTCACCCGCGAACAGAACCGCACCAAGGCGATGGCCTTTATCGGCGTCAGCTTCGGGGTGACGTTCGCCATCGCGATGGTGCTCGGCCCGATTATCACCCACGCGCTCGGCCTGCATGCGCTGTTCTGGATGATCGCGGTGCTCGCGACGGCGGGCATTATCATTACGCTCTGGGTCGTGCCCGACAGCGGCAGCCACGTGCTGAACCGCGACTCCGGCATGGTGAAGGGCTGCTTTCGTAAAGTGCTGGCGGAGCCGACGCTGCTGAAGCTCAACTTCGGCATCATGTGCCTGCATATCCTGCTGATGTCGACCTTCGTCGCACTACCCGGCCAGCTCGAAGCGGCAGGTTATCCGGCAGCGGCGCACTGGAAGGTCTATCTCTGCACCATGCTGATTTCGTTCGTCTCGGTGGTACCGTTTATCATTTACGCCGAAGCGAAGCGCAAAATGAAACGCGTGTTTCTCTTCTGCGTGGCGCTACTACTGATTGCGGAAATCGTCCTGTGGGGCGCTGGTCCGCACTTCTGGGAGCTTATCGTCGGCGTACAACTGTTCTTCGTGGCGTTTAACCTGATGGAAGCGCTGCTGCCGTCGCTTATCAGCAAGGAGTCGCCGGCGGGCTATAAAGGCACCGCGATGGGCGTTTACTCCACCAGCCAGTTCCTGGGTGTCGCGATCGGCGGCTCGCTCGGCGGCTGGCTCGACGGCCTCTTTGACTCGCAAACGGTGTTTCTGGTGGGCGCGCTGCTGGCGACTGTCTGGCTGCTGGTCAGTACCACGATGAAAGAGCCGCCGTATGTCAGCAGCATTCGCGTGGAAATTCCGCCTGAGGTGACGGCGGATGAATCGCTCGCGCAGCGTTTGCGGGAGACCGCAGGCGTCAGCGAAGCGGTGGTAGTGGCCGATGAGCGCAGCGCGTATTTAAAAATCGACACTAAAGTGACGAACCGCGTCGAGATAGAACAGCAGATCCGCCACGCGTAACCGCGGGCAGCAGACGTAAAAAAGGGCGGATTATCCGCCCTTTGTGTTTTACGCTTCCGGTGTTTAGTCGCGGAAGTTATTGAACTGGAACGGCTGGCCGAGGTTACCGCCGCGCACCAGCGCGATTGCCTGCTGGAGGTCGTCGCGGGCTTTGCCGGTAACACGCACCTGCTCGCCCTGGATCTGCGCCTGGACTTTCAGCTTGCTGTCTTTAATAAGCTTGACGATTTTCTTCGCCATCGCGGTGTCGATGCCCTGCTTGAGCTTCGCTTCCACGCTCCAGGTTTTGCCGCTGTGTTCAAACTCTTCCGGCACGTCGATGGAGCTGCCTTCAATGCCGCGTTTGAGCAGTTTTGCGCGCAGGATATCCAGCAGTTGATTGACCTGGAAATCGGATTCGCTCGTCACTTTAATGGTCTGATTTTTTTCGTTCAGCTCGAAGCTCGCGGTCACGTTGCGAAAGTCGAAACGGGTTTCCAGTTCACGCGTGGCGTTCTCAACCGCGTTCTGCACTTCGCGCATTTCGACCTCAGAGACAATGTCAAAAGATGGCATGTTTTCTATCTCCCTCTCAGTATGTGCGTTGCATAATACCCGCAAAGGCGCATAACACAACCCGGAAACCGGCAGCAGGCGAAAGCCTGAGCGCTCACGTTATAATAGACGTATGACACAACGCCCGGTGCCGTTGCGGGCGAGGAGGAACAATGAAAATTACCGTGCTTGGATGCGGCGCTTTAGGCCAGCTCTGGATGAGCGCGCTGCATAAACAAGGTCACGAGGTGCAGGGGTGGCTGCGCGTGCCGCAATCCTCCTGTCAGGTCAGTCTGGTGGAAACCGACGGCAGCGCATTTACACATACGTTTTTGGCCAACGACACCGCCTTTCTCGCCGACAGCGAGCTGCTGCTGGTGACGCTGAAAGCCTGGCAGGTCTCAGAGGCGGTGAACACCCTCGCCGCGCGTCTGCCCGCCGTCAGCCCCATTTTGCTGCTTCATAACGGCATGGGCACGCTGGATGAGCTGCGCGCGGTAGTTCAGCCGCTGCTCGCCGGGGTCACCACCCATGCCGCCCGGCGCGACGGCAGTCGGGTCATCCACGTTGCCTGCGGCACCACCCATATGGGCCCCGTTACGCCGGGCGCGCAGGATTACTCCCGACTGGCGGCGCTGCTGCAACAGGCGCTGCCCGATGTCGCCTGGCACGATAACATTAACGCGTCGCGCTGGATCAAGCTTGCCGTCAACTGCGTCATTAACCCGCTGACGGCGCTTTACAACTGCCCGAACGGCGACCTGCGCGCGCGCCATGATGAAGTGCGGGAGATTTGCGCGGAGGTGGCGCAGGTCATGCAGCGCGAGGGCTATCACACGTCGACAGACAGCCTGCTTTATTATATCGACCAGGTGATTGAGAGCACCGCCGCCAATATTTCATCAATGCTGCAGGATGTCCGCCAGCAGCGTCATACCGAAATTGATTACATCACCGGCTATCTGCTGCGCCGCGCCAGAGCGCATGGCCTGACGCTGCCGGTAAACAGCCGTCTGTATGAACAGATTAAACGCAAGGAGAATGAGTATGAGCGCATCGGCACTGGTATGCCTCGCCCCTGGCACTGAAGAGACCGAAGCGGTCACCACCATCGATTTGCTGGTGCGCGGCGGCATTAACGTCACCACCGCGAGCGTCGCGAGCGACGGCAATCTCACCATTACCTGCTCGCGCGGCGTCCGGCTGCTGGCGGACGCGCCGCTGGTGGAAGTGGCGGACGGCGATTTCGACGTCATCGTGCTGCCGGGCGGCCTGAAAGGCGCCGAAGCGTTTCGCGACAGCCCGTTATTGGTCGAAACCGTGCGCCAGTTTCATCTCTCGGGGCGAATTGTCGCCGCTATTTGCGCGGCGGCAGGCACGGTGCTGGTGCCGCACGAGCTTTTTCCCATCGGCAATATGACCGGCTTCCCGGCACTCAAAGAGACTATTCCTGAGGAGCAGTGGCAGGATAAACGCGTGGTCTGGGATCCGCGCGTCAACCTGCTGACCAGCCAGGGACCGGGCACCGCAATTGACTTCGCGTTGAAGATTATCGACGTGCTGGTCGGGCGCGAGAAAGCGCATGAAGTTGCCGGGCAACTGGTGATGGCGGCAGGCATTTACAGCTATCGCGACTATTAAGCGTCACCGCTGAAATGCCGCCAATAAAAATCCCCTCGGCTGAGGGGATTTTTTTGTCTCTGCGAAACGCCCGGCGTTACGGACGGTAGACTTTCACATTCTTAAAGCCCTGCTCCAGCAGGTACAACGCCTGCAGGCGGCTCATCACGCCACGCTCGCACCACAGCAGGTACGTTTTGCTCTGGTCGAGATCGCCAAACTTCGTGCTGAGCTTGTAGAACGGCAGCGAAACCACCTCGACGCCGTCGATAGCCAGCGGTTTGTCATCCTGCTCGTCGATGGAGCGGATATCCAGGATCGCGTCGTTCGGGCCGAAACCGCTGACGGTTTCCACTTCCACCACCTGCTGCTCGGTCTGCTCGGCGATTTCGCGGATATCAACATTGGTGGCTTCAGCCACCACGCGGTCAAGAATAGTGAAATCGAAGTTCGCTTCTTCGGCTTCGATTTTCCCTTTCACGGCCTTCACAGTCGGGCTTTTCGAAATCACGCCGCAATATTCCGGCATGGTCCGCGCGAAATCTTCGGTGCCGATTTTGCGCGCGATATCGATAATGTGCTCTTTGTCATAAGAGATAAGCGGGCGCAGCACCAGCGTATCGGAGACATTATCGATAAGGCGCAGGTTGGTCAGCGTCTGGCTGGAGACCTGGCCCAGCGCCTCGCCGGTGACCAGCGCCTGCACGCCGTAGCGCTCCGCCACTTTCGACGCCGCGCGTACCATCATGCGCTTGAGCACAACGCCCATCTGGCCGTCGTCCACTTTTTCCAGAATTTCGCCGACGACAGGCTCGAAGTTAATCGCCACAAAACGCACGCGGTGCGAGCTGCCAAAGCGGCTCCACAGATAGTGCGCCACCTGACGCACGCCGATTTCATGCGCGGCGCCGCCGAGGTTAAAGAAGCAGTAATGCACGCGGCAGCCGCGACGCATCAGCATGTAGCTGGAGACACCGGAGTCGAAACCGCCGGAAATCAGCGACAGCACATCTTCCTGGGTGCCTATTGGGAAACCGCCGATGCCTTCGTAGCGGCCTTTGATCAACAGCAGACGATCATCTTCAATCTCCAGATTGACGGTGACGTCTGGCTGCTTGAGTTTGACGCGGGCGGATTCAATATGCTGATTTAAACCGCCGCCGACATAGCGCTCCACTTCAATAGAGCTAAACTCATGTTGACCGCGTCGCTTAACGCGCACGCAGAACGTTTTCCCTTCGAGCTGCTCACGCCAGTTGGCGAGCGCTTTCTCGAAAATGTCGTGCATGTCCGTGAACGGCACATCATCCACTTCCAGCACGTGGTGAATGCCGGGAATGCGGGTCAGCGCGTCAAGCACGGTATCGTGCATGGTTTCATCTTTAATACGCACCACGATATGGTCCCAGTGGCGAACCACGGCAAGATTTTCATCGTAGTGTTTCAGTACGTTACGAATATTCCCGGTCAGGATTTTTATAAAGCGCAACCGCACAGACTGGCTTTTAATGGTGATTTCCGGGAATAATTTAATGATAAACTTCATGGTGGCTATGATTCGTTGGCAAGCCCACCGGGGCTTAGAAAAGAGTACTGCAGGACGTCGAGCGCCTGCATCGTGAGCCCGGCAGTATATCACCATCGCGGTGTAACTGCGCCAGTTACCAACCCACAAGGCGTTATTTGCTAATCTTTGCGTCTCCGCTACCATGCAGTGTCGCTGAAATGACAGTTAACCCATAGAGTCAGACATTTACTATGCCGAAGAAAAATGAACAGCCGGCCAGCTTCGAAACAGCCCTGTCGGAACTTGAGCTTATCGTCACCCGTCTGGAAAGCGGCGACCTGCCGCTCGAAGAGGCGCTCAATGAATTTGAACGCGGCGTGCAGCTCGCGCGCCAGGGCCAGGTAAAACTGCAACAGGCGGAGCAGCGCGTGCAGATCCTGCTTTCTCAGAACGAAGACGCGCCTCTTACCCCCTTTACGCCGGACGCCGAGTAAACATGGATTTCAGTCAACAGCTTCAGTCGCAGGCTGAGCGGGCCAACAGCGCGCTGCAGCATTTTATCGGCGCCCTGCCGTTTCAGAAGAGTCCACTGGTTGAGGCGATGCTCTACGGCACATTATTAGGCGGTAAACGCCTGCGGCCGTTCCTGGTCTACGCGACCGGCGAAATGTTCGGCGTCAATCCGACCGCGCTGGATGCCCCGGCCGCCGCCATCGAGTGTATTCACGCCTATTCGCTGATGCATGACGATCTGCCGGCGATGGACGACGACGACCTGCGCCGCGGTCAGCCTACCTGCCATATCCGCTTTGGCGAAGCGAGCGCTATTCTCGCAGGCGACGCGCTGCAAACGCTGGCGTTCTCTATTTTAAGCGACGCGCCGATGGACAACGTGACGCTGCGCGACCGTCTCGCGATGGTCTCTGAGCTCGCGAAAGCGAGCGGCGTGGCGGGCATGTGCGGCGGTCAGGCGCTCGATCTCGAAGCCGAAGGCCAGCAGGTCGATCTCGACGCGCTGGAGCGCATCCATCGCCATAAAACCGGCGCGCTTATCCGCGCGGCGGTTCGCATGGGCGCCTTATGCGCTGGCGATAAAGGCCGCGAGGCGCTGGGTTATCTTGACAGCTACGCAGAAAGCATCGGCCTCGCCTTCCAGGTACAGGATGACATTCTGGATGTGGTGGGTGATACTGCAACCCTTGGTAAACGCCAGGGTGCCGATCAGCAACTTGGCAAAAGCACCTATCCCGCCCTGCTGGGTCTTGAGCACGCTCAGGCGAAAGCGCGCAGTTTGTGCGACGACGCGCTGGCGGCGCTGGCGCCGCTGAAAGCCCAGGCGCTGGATACCGCGACACTGGAAGCGTTAGCGAATTTCATAATCCAACGTGATAAATAAACGTATAACACCACGATGAGTCTCTGATGAGTTTTGATACTGCCAAATACCCGACCCTGGCGCTGGTGGACTCCACTGCACAGCTGCGCCTGTTGCCAAAAGAGAGTCTGCCGAAGCTGTGCGACGAGCTGCGTCGTTACCTGCTCGACAGCGTGAGCCGCTCAAGCGGACACTTCGCCTCCGGGCTTGGCACGGTGGAGCTTACCGTGGCGTTGCATTACGTCTACAACACGCCGTTCGACCAGCTGGTCTGGGACGTGGGCCATCAGGCCTACCCGCATAAAATTCTGACCGGACGCCGTGACCGCATCGGCACCATTCGTCAGAAAGGCGGCCTGCACCCGTTCCCGTGGCGCGGCGAGAGCGAGTATGACGTGTTAAGCGTCGGCCACTCGTCCACCTCCATCAGCGCAGGCATCGGCATCGCCGTCGCCGCGGCGCGCGAGGAGAAAAACCGCCGCACCGTCTGCGTGATTGGCGACGGCGCCATCACGGCCGGCATGGCGTTCGAGGCGATGAACCACGCGGGCGATATTCGCCCGGACATGCTGGTTATCCTTAACGACAACGAAATGTCGATTTCCGAGAACGTCGGCGCGCTGAATAACCATCTGGCGCAGCTGCTTTCCGGCAAGCTCTATTCACGGCTTCGCGAAGGCGGCAAACGCGTCTTCTCCAATGTGCCGCCCATCAAAGAACTGCTCAAGCGCACCGAAGAGCACATCAAAGGGATGGTGGTGCCGGGCACGCTGTTTGAAGAGCTGGGCTTTAACTATATCGGCCCGGTAGATGGCCACGACGTGCTGGGCCTGGTGCATACGCTCAAAAACATGCGCGACCTCAAAGGCCCCCAGTTCCTGCATATCATGACCAAAAAAGGTCGTGGTTATGAACCCGCCGAGAAAGACCCCATTACTTTCCACGCGGTGCCGAAATTCGATCCGGAAAGCGGCACGCTGCCGAAAAGCAGCGGCGGCCAGCCGAGCTATTCGAAAATTTTCGGCGACTGGCTGTGTGAAACCGCGGCGAAAGACGACAAGCTGATGGCGATCACCCCCGCCATGCGCGAGGGCTCCGGCATGGTCGAGTTCTCCCGCCAGTATCCGGGGCAATATTTCGACGTGGCGATTGCCGAGCAGCACGCGGTCACCTTCGCGGCGGGTCTCGCGATTGGCGGTTATAAGCCGGTGGTGGCTATTTACTCTACCTTCCTGCAACGCGCCTATGACCAGGTTATCCACGACGTCGCTATCCAGAAATTGCCGGTGCTGTTCGCGATTGACCGCGCGGGCATCGTCGGTGCCGATGGTCAGACGCATCAGGGCGCGTTCGATCTCTCTTATCTGCGCTGCATCCCTGATATGGTCATCATGACGCCGAGCGATGAGAACGAGTGCCGCCAGATGCTGTTTACCGGCTATCACTACAACGACGGCCCGAGCGCTGTCCGTTACCCGCGCGGCAATGCGCTTGGCGTCACGCTGGAGCCGCTCCAGAAACTGCCGATTGGCAAAGGCGTGGTGAAACGCCACGGCGAAAAAGTGGCGCTGCTCAACTTCGGCACGCTGCTGCCGGAGGCCACTCAGGCCGCCGAAGCGCTCAACGCGACGCTTGTGGATATGCGCTTTGTGAAACCGCTCGATGAAGCGCTGATCATGGAGCTTGTCGAACGCCACGAGGCGCTGGTGACGATCGAAGAGAACGCCATTATGGGCGGCGCAGGCAGTGGCGTTAACGAGCTGCTGATGGCGAAGCGTAAACCGGTGCCGGTGCTGAATCTCGGTCTGCCGGATCACTTTATCCCGCAGGGCACCCAGGACGAAGCGCGCGCGGAGATTGGCCTTACCGCCGACGGCATCACGCGGCGCGTGCGCGACTGGCTCGCCTGACCTCTGCTTCGTTTCCGCTCCTGCTATGCTTAAAGGTACCTTTGTGACCCTAAAGCAGGAGCGGAACCATGCAATACAAGCAATTAGGAAAAACCGACCTTCAGGTTTCCCGTCTGTGCCTGGGCTGTATGACATTTGGCGAGCCGGACCGCGGTAACCACGCCTGGACTCTCCCCGAAGAAAGCAGCCGCCTTATCATCAAACACGCCCTCAATGGCGGCATTAACTTTTTCGACACCGCCAACAGCTATTCCGACGGCAGCAGCGAAGAGATCGTCGGGCGCGCGCTGCGCGATTTCGCACGCCGCGAGGATGTCGTTGTCGCCACCAAGGTCTATCACCAGGTCGGCGACCTGCCGCAGGGGCTCTCCCGCCCGCAGATCCTGCGCTCCATTGACGACAGCCTGCGCCGCCTCGGCATGGAGTATGTCGACCTGCTACAAATCCACCGCTGGGACTACGACACGCCGATTGAAGAGACGCTGGAGGCGTTAAACGAGGTGGTGAAAGCCGGTAAAGCGCGCTATATCGGCGCGTCTTCCATGCATCCGCACCAGTTCGAACAGGCGCTGAACCTGCAAAAAGAGAACGGCTGGGCGCCGTTCGTCACCATGCAAAACCACTACAACCTGATTTATCGCGAAGAGGAGCAGGAGATGCTGCCGCTCTGCTATCGCGAAGGCGTGGCCGTTATCCCGTGGAGCCCGCTGGCGCGTGGCCGTCTCACTCGTCCGTGGGGCGAAACCACGGCGCGGCTGGTGTCTGATGAATTTGGCAAAACGCTCTACAGCGAAACCGAAGAGAACGACGCCAGGATCGCCGAACGGCTGGCGTATATCGCGCAGGATAAAGGCGTCAGCCGCGCGCAGGTGGCGCTCGCCTGGCTGCTGAGCAAACCGGGCGTTGTCGCGCCGATTATCGGCGCGTCGCGCGAGGAGCAGTTGCAGGAGCTGATCGAAGCGGTTGAGGTGACGCTCACCAGCGAGGAGATGGCCGAGCTGGAAACGCCTTATAAAGCGCATCCGGTCGTTGGGTTTAAATAAGCCAAAAAAAATCAGCCCTCAGAAGCGAGGGCTGACGGTTTTAAATCAGGCCGATGGGCCAGTGATGGCCAATCCAGTAGAGCAGGCCCGCCGAGATAATCCCTGCCACGATGTCATCCACCATGATCCCCATGCCGCCGTGAACGTTGCGGTCAAACCAGCGGATAGGCCAGGGTTTCCACATATCGAAAATACGGAAAATCACAAACCCGGCGGCGACCCATTGCCAGTCGTGGGTGGGCAGCGCCATGAGCGTTATCCACATGCCGATAAACTCATCCCAGACGATGCTGCCGTGATCGTGCACGCCCATGTCTTTGGCGGTCTGATGGCAGAGATAGACCCCGAGGCTGATGCCGAACATCACCACCAGCGAGTAGAGCTGCCAGGGCAGAAACGTCATCAGATACCAGAACGGGATCGCGGCAAGCGAGCCCATCGTGCCCGGCACCCACGGGCTTAAACCGCTGCCAAAGCCCGTGGCGAGCAGGTGCCAGGGGTTGCGTAAATTCAGCCGGCTTTTAGCGACATCCTTATTAAACGTGCGTTTCGAAGTGGTCATATCCTTTCCAGTCGAGCGTTACCGGCGCGCCATCGCGTAAAAAAACCATGCCTTCGGCAGCAGTGGTCAGCTGTCCGATGCAGGTCACGGGCACGCCGAGATGATTCACCGCCACCTCCAGCGCACCGCGATTAATCTCCGACACCGTAAAGCAGAGTTCGTAATCTTCGCCGCCCGACAACGCCCAGCGCAGCGCCTGTTCCGGCGTGGTGTTGCGCGTCATTGCGGCTGAATACGGAATTTCGTCAAGATCGATGCGCGCGCCGCAGTCGCTTGCCTTGAGGATGTGCCCGAGATCGGAAATCAGCCCGTCGGAGAGATCGATAGCCGCGCTCGCCAGCCCGCGCAGCGCCTGACCGTGCAACACACGCGGCGTCGGGCGCAGGTGGCGTTTAATGAGATAGTCGGCATCGGGGTCGTTCTCTGGTGTCAGGCGCTGCTGCAAAATCGCAAGCCCCGCGGCGCTGTCGCCCGGCGTGCCGGTGATGTAGACCCAGTCGCCAGGCCGCGCGCCCGAGCGTTTCAGCGCCCGTCCGGCCGGGACGAAACCGTGAATGCCAAGCGTCATCGACAGCGGGCCGCGCGTGGTGTCGCCGCCGATAAGCTGCATATCGTAATAGTTGAGTTGTTCAAACAGGCTGTCGCTGAAGGCCTCAAGCCAGGGCTCATTGACCTCCGGCAGGGTTAATGCCAGCGTCAGCCAGGCCGGGTCGGCGCCCATCGCCGCCAGATCGCTCACGTTGACTGCCAGCGCCTTGTAGCCGAGATCGCGCGGATCGATATCCGGTAAAAAGTGAATGCCTGATACCAGCGTGTCGGTACTGATCGCCAGGGTCTGCTTCTCCGGCACGGTTAACAGCGCGCAGTCGTCACCGATGCCGGTTTCAACATCAAGACGAGAGCTTCTGACCCGATCGAAATAACGTGCAATCAGGGAAAACTCGCCGCATGCCATAGGGTTATGCCTCAACACAAGAGAAAAGAAGAAAAGGCCGGAAGCCCGGCCTCAGACAGCAGACGAAGAACAGCAGGTTCTTCGCATTGATGACCATAGTAGACAATCGCCAGCTTTTTGCCCGTCTGACGCACAGAACGGTAAAAGAAAACGAGCGCCAGGTCTCGCCTGCCGATGGCAGGCGGATTTTACTTTTTGTTGGGGCGGATATACGGCGCGGCTTTGTCGAGCACGCCATTGACGAACTTGTGGCTGTCTTCGGCACCGAAGACTTTCGCCAGCTCAATCGCTTCGTTGATGGCCACTTTGTACGGCACATCGTCACGTTTTGAGAGTTCGAACAGCGCGATGCGCAGCACCGCTTTCTCCACCTGGCCCAGCTCTTCGAGCTGACGGGACAGGTACGGCTTCATCAGGCCGTCGAGATAGCCGCTGTTGGTCGCCACCCCGGAGAGCAGTTCGCGGAAATACATCACGTCCACATCTTTGACATCCTGTTCCGCCAGGAACTGGTATTCAACATCGGCGATGTCGTTATGGGACAACTGCCAGGAGTAAAGCGCCTGGACGGCACACTCACGGGCGCGGCGACGAGCAGCAGGTTTCACGGAATTCCCCTTACAAAAAAATCAGGCCTGGATAGCCTTCAGGACATTAATCATTTCAAGCGCGGTCAGCGCCGCTTCGGCGCCCTTGTTACCGGCTTTGGTGCCAGCGCGTTCGATGGCTTGTTCAATACTTTCAGTGGTGAGTACGCCAAAAGCTACCGGGATTTCGCTGTTCTGCGCCACGTGGGCCAGACCATTGCTGGCGCCGCCCGCAACGTATTCGAAATGCGCAGTGCCGCCGCGGATCACCGTACCGAGCGCGATAACCGCGTCATACTTTGCGGTTTTCGCCAGCGCCTGTGCCGCCAGCGGCAGCTCGTAAGCGCCTGGCACCCACACCACGGTGATGTTTTCATCTTTTACCTGACCAATACGTTTCAGGGCGTCGATCGCGCCTTCCAGCAGGCTGTCATTGATGAAGTTGTTGAAACGCGCAATGGCGATGGCGACGCGAGCGTCCGGGGCAGCAACGGTAGCTTCAATAATGTTCATACTCTTACCTTAGGGTTATGTAGCCCCCGCAGGGGGCGGATTTTATCATACTCTTTCGCGCACTGCTTACGTTTTACGTCCCGCCGTCAGGCGAGCGCGAGGCGCAGGCGCAAATCGGGGCCGACCTGTACGACGTCGCGAAATTCCAGACGCGGCGCGTCGCAGAGTCGCTCAAGGCCTGGCAGCGCGAAAAGCCCGCGGGCCTCGCTGCCGAGCAGTTTCGGGGCCATATACACGATAAGTTCGTCCACCAGACCGGCATGGAGCAGCGCGCCGGCGAGCTGCGGGCCCGCTTCCACCCACAGGCTGTTCACCTGGCGTTTGCCCAGTTGCATCATCAGCAGGACGAGATCCAGCTTGCCGTTATGTACCGGCGTCGGAAGTTGTTCAACGCCCGCAGGCCAGACGGCGTCGTCAGGGGTGGCGCGGGCAAGCCAGGTTTCGCCAGGCTGATTGACAATCCTGTGTGCGGGCGTCACCTGATTCTGACGGTCAAGCACGATACGCAGCGGCTGGCGCAGGTTTTCACGCGGGTAAAGCGCCTGCGTGTCTTCGCCGAGTTCGTCCCAGCGCACGGTCATCGACGGGTCGTCCGCCAGCACGGTGGCGCTGGTAGTGAGGATAGCATGGCTTTCGGCGCGCAGACGCTGCACGTCCCGCCGGGCCTGCGGCGAGGTTATCCACTGGCTTTCACCGCTCGCCATCGCCGTGCGCCCGTCAAGCGACGCGCCAAGCTTGAGTTGAATAAACGGAAAGCCGGTGCGCATGCGCTTGAGAAAACCTTTATTCAGGGCCTCGGCCTCGCTCATCATCAGCCCGTGGCTGACGTCGATGCCCGCCTGCTGCAAACGATAGAGCCCGCGCCCCGCCACTTGCGGGTTCGGGTCCTGCATCGCCGCGACGACGCGCGCGACGCCCGCGTTAATCAGCGCGTCGCAGCACGGCGGCGTGCGTCCGTGATGGCTGCACGGCTCCAGCGTGACATACGCCGTCGCGCCGCGCGCCCTGTCGCCCGCCATACGCAGCGCGTGGACTTCCGCATGCGGCTCGCCTGCGCGCAGGTGGAAGCCTTCGCCGACAATCGCGCCATCCTTAACGATAACGCAGCCTACGCGCGGGTTGGGGTGTGTGGTAAAGCGTCCCTGGCCCGCGAGCGTGAGCGCGCGCGCCATGTAAAATTCGTCGGACATCGGTTAATCCTGTAAGCGGGCGATCTCTTCGCCGAATTCGCGGATATCTTCAAAGCTGCGGTAGACCGAGGCGAAGCGGATATACGCCACTTTATCGAGCTTTTTGAGCTGTTCCATGACCAGATTGCCGATAAGTTTGCTCGGTACTTCGCGCTCGCCGGTGGCGCGCAGGTGGGATTTGATATGGTTGATGGCCATTTCGACGTCGTCGGAACTGACCGGACGCTTTTCCAGCGCTTTCTGCATGCCGCTGCGCAGTTTGTCTTCGTTAAAGGGCTCGCGCACGTCGTTGCTTTTCACCACGCGCGGCATCACCAGCTCGGCCACCTCAAACGTCGTGAAACGCTCATGGCACACCAGGCACTGGCGGCGACGGCGTACCGAGGAGCCCTCACCCACCAGGCGGGAATCGATCACTTTAGTGTCAACGGCGAAACAGAACGGGCAATGCATAGCGCTTCCTGACTGAAAAAGTTAACTGAACAACAGTTTACCCTGAACTGGCGGGACTACAAAGACGCAACCATTTTGAGACAAAGGCGCTATGCCAGACGCGCCGCCAGGCTCTACCATTACTGCACCTCACCTTTTTCAGGAAAAGCGAACAATGACAACACGTTATCTGAAATGGCTGATCGCAGGCAGCACCCTGGCCCTGAGCGCCTGCGCCCCGCAAAGCGAAGTGCGCCAGATGCACCAGAATGTCAGCACGCTGAATCACGAAATGACGAAGCTGAAGCAGGAAACCGTCAAAATCACGCAGCAGAACGCGCTGAATGTAAAATCGCAAAGCGGTGTTTACCTGTTGCCGGGCTCGAACACTCCGGCGCGCCTCAGCAGTCAGCTCGGGATGCTGAAAATGTCGCTGCGCAACGTCTCGGCAGGCGCGAACGGCACGCAGGCGGCGCTATTTATTCAGAGTGAATCCAACGAACCGCTGCCCGCCTTTACCGGCACCGTAGAATGGGGCCAGCTGCAGGGCACGACGGAAAACTATCAGGAAGTGAACGTGCAGAATCAGCCGTTCAGCGCGCCTGCCAGCACGCTGGCGCCAGGCGACGTTTCGATTCCACTGACGCTTAGTGGTATTACGCCAGAACAACTGGGTTTTATCCGCGTGCATGATATCCAGCCGCTTATCGCCAGCGACGCCGTCGTCGCGCCGTAATGCTCCCTTAGCCAGCGGCGCACCATTTGTTACATTCGCGCCGCTGCGCCCTCTTGCGTTCTCACGCCGTTAACTTCCGTCTTTTGCCGCCATTTCCATAAAAAGTGGCACCACGAATGTTGGCAGAGTTCCCTTATGCCGTTAGAATCCGCTTTCCGATGTACGCAAACGTGAACGCAATCGATTACGTACATGACAAGAATGTGAAATGCCACATATTTTTGTGAGGCTGGATACTTATAATAGGCAGCACAATTTATGCGGTGGCGGCCAGCCCGCCAAATGCGAAAGCTTTACTCCACCCAGAAATGGGGATTTCCTTAAAACAGTGGCTCTATTATGAAAAAAATTGTTTTAGCTGCCGGTGCAGCCCTGGCGCTCTCCACCTCTTTTACTGCCAGTGCGGCAGAAACCAGCAATAGCGAGTTTGTTTCCGACTGGTGGCACCAGAGCGTGAACGTCGTGGGCAGCTACCACACCCGCTTCGGACCGACCATCCGCAACGATACCTATCTGGAATATGAAGCTTTCGCGAAAAAAGACTGGTTTGATTTCTATGGCTACCTGGATGCGCCGGTATTCTTCGGCGGCAACCGCGATGCCAAAGGGATCTGGAACAAGGGTTCCCCGCTGTTTATGGAGATCGAACCGCGTTTCTCCATCGACAAACTGACCGGCACCAGCCTGGCGTTCGGCCCGTTCAAAGAGTGGTACTTCGCCAACAACTATATCTATGATATGGGTCGTAACGACTCTCAGGAACAGAGCACCTGGTATATGGGCCTCGGCACCGATATCGACACCGGCCTGCCGATGAGCCTCTCCCTGAACGTCTATGCCAAATACCAGTGGCAGAACTACGGCGCCCCGAATGAAAACGAGTGGGATGGCTACCGCTTCAAAGTGAAATACTTTGTGCCGATCACCCAGCTGTGGGGCGGCAACCTGAGCTATATCGGCTTTACTAACTTTGACTGGGGTTCAGACCTCGGCGATAAAGGCGGTTACGCGCTCAATGGCGTGAAGGCCCGCACGAACGACTCCATCGCCTCCAGCCATATCCTGGCGCTGAACTACGATCACTGGCACTACTCTGTAGTGGCGCGTTACTGGCACAACGGCGGCCAGTGGAACGACGATGCCGAACTGGCATTCACCAACTACAACACCCGCTCTACCGGTTGGGGTGGTTACCTGGTCGTCGGTTACAACTTCTGAGCCTGACAAGCTCAATGAAAAAGCCAGCGTATGCTGGCTTTTTTTATGGGCGCGGGTGACAAATAGCGAGCAAACCTGCTGCCTGCAACGCGCACGGCGCATCATCAAGGCGAAAAAAAACCGCAGGCCAAAACCTGCGGTTTTTACTGTCACGTAACGTCTCAGGCGATTACGGCAGAATGGAGGGCTGATCGGCGCCCTCTTTTTCCACCTTCTGCTGCAGCAGATGTTCACGCTTCATGCCGAGCTTGAGCGCCAGCGCGGACGCGACGTAAATCGACGACGCCGTACCGATGGACACGCCGATAAGCATGGTCAGCGAGAAGCCCTTCAGCATCGCGCCGCCGAACAGGTACAGCATGAGGATCACGACAAGCGTGGTGCCGGAGGTGATCAACGTCCTTTGCAACGTCTGGGTCAGCGACACGTTAAAGATTTCGTAAGGCGTACCGCGACGGATTTTGCGGAAGTTCTCACGAATACGGTCGGAGACCACGATGCTGTCGTTCAGCGAGTAACCGATGACCGACATCAGCGAGGCGATGATGGTCAGGTCAATCTCTATCTGGAACAGCGACAGTATGCCCATCGTGATGATAACGTCGTGCGCCAGCGCGATAACCACACCCGCCGCCAGACGCCACTCAAAGCGGAATCCGACGTATACCAGAATGGAAATCAGCGCGACCAGCAGCGCCATCGCGCCCGCCTGGGCGAGATCCGCGCCTACGCTCGGACCGACGAACTCGATACGCTTCACCGCCGCGTTCTGGCCGGTGGCTTCGTTAATCACGTTCAGCACTTTGCTGCCAAGCGTCTGACCGCCGGTTTCGCTCGGTGCTGGCGGCATACGTACCATGATGTCGCGGCTGCTGCCGAAGTTCTGCAGCAGCGGCTCTTCAAAGCCCGCCTTTTCCAGCGACTGGCGCATTAAATCCAGATCCGCAGGTTTTTCCAGCGCTATCTCGATGACCGTACCGCCAGTGAAATCCAGGCCCCAGTTAAAGCCGCGCACGCCCATCACCACAATCGAGGCGACAAGCAGCAGGCCGGAAATGGCGAAGGCCCAGTAGTCCCAGCGCATAAAGTCATAGACTTTACGGCCGTGGTTCAATTGTTCAACAGTATATTCCTGTGCCACAACGCACTCCTCAGATAGACAGCTTGTTGATGCGTTTGCCGCCGTACAACAGGTTTACAATGGCACGGGTACCGACAATAGCGGTGAACATGGAGGTCGCCACGCCGATACCGGTCGTGATAGCAAACCCTTTAATCGCGCCGGTCCCCACTGCGTACAGGATGATGACCTTAATCAGCGTCGTGATGTTGGCGTCGAAAATGGAGCTGAACGCCCCGCGATAGCCTTCATCAATCGCCTGCTGGACCGAACGACCGTTGCTGAGCTCTTCTTTAATACGCTCGTTAATCAGTACGTTCGCATCGACCGCGACCGCAAGGGTTAACACAATCCCCGCGATACCCGGCATGGTCAGCGTCGCGCCCGGCAGCAGCGACATAATGCCGACGATCAGCACCAGGTTCGCCAGCAGCGCCGAGGTGGCGATAAGACCGAACTTCTTATAGAACAGGACCATGAAGAGGATGGAGACCGCGAGGCCCGCCAGACACGCTTCCAGACCCTGAGTGATGTTCTGCATACCCAGCGTCGGGCCGATGGTGCGCTCTTCTACAATCTGGATCGGCGCAATCAGCGCGCCCGCACGCAGCAGCAGCGAGAGTTGACGCGCTTCGTTCGCATTGTCGATGCCGGTAATCACGAAGTTCTGACCAAGACGCGCCTGAATGGTCGCGACGTTAATCACCTCTTCGTCTTTCGCCAGAATGCTGCGCCCGTTAGCGTCTTTCTTACCGCTGTCCTTATATTCCACAAAGAGCGTCGCCATCGGTTTACGCAGGTTGTCTTTGGTGAAGTTGGACATGATATTGCCGCCCGAGCTGTCGAGCGAAATATTCACCTGCGGCATGTTGTACTGGTCAACGCCGGAGGTGGAATCGGTAATATGATCGCCGGTCAGAATCACGCGTTTGTACAGCACCACTGGCTGGCCTTCACGCGTCATCTTCACTTCGGAATCGCCAGGAATACGGCCCGCGGCGATGGCAGAAGGGTCGACAGAGTTGTTAACCAGACGGAATTCAAGCGTCGCGGTCGCGCCGAGGATCTCTTTGGCGCGCGCGGTGTCCTGAATACCCGGCAGTTCAACCACAATGCGGTCGGTGCCCTGACGCTGTACCAGCGGCTCAGCGACGCCCAGTTGGTTAACGCGGTTACGCAGGATATTAATGTTCTGCTGAACGGCATATTCACGCGCTTCGCGCAGACGTTCATCAGACGGCACCGCGCGCAGGCTGTTATCACCCTGGCTTGAGATAACCATATCGCGATGACGGGCAGTCAGATAAGAAACCGCGGCGTCACGGGTGTCGCCGTCGCGGAACTGGATCGTCATGCCGTAGTTTTCAGCTTTACGGACGTTAGTCCAGTTCAGGCCTTTATCGCGCAGATCGCTGCGCATGCCGTCCATGTTCTGCTCCTGGAGCTTGCTAAGCGCGGTTTGCATATCCACTTCCATCAGGAAGTGCACGCCGCCGCGCAGGTCAAGACCCAGCTTCATTGGTTCAGCGGAAATAGTGGTGAGCCAGCGTGGGGTGGCAGGCGCGAGGTTAAGCGCAACGACGAATTGATCGCCCAGCGCGCTCATCAGCGCTTCGCGAGCGCGCAGTTGAGTATCGGTGGAGTCAAAGCGCGCAAGAATGGCGCCCTCTTCCAGAGCCACAGATTTCGCGGAGATTTTTTCTTTTTGTAACGTATTCTGGACCTGGACCAGCGTTTGATCACTGGCGGCGACGCCGCGCGCGCCAGTGATTTGAACAGCCGGATCCTCACCATACAGGTTGGGAAGTGCATAAAGCAGGCCGACGAGAAGCACGACGACCAGCATAAGGTACTTCCACAAAGGATAACGGTTTAACACGGCAGTTCCCTTTGGGAAAACAATGGATTACAGCGCCTTCATGGTGCCTTTCGGCAGGACGGCTGCGACGAAGTCACGCTTGATAACCACTTCAGTGGTGTCGTTCAGGGCGATAGCAATGTAGCCGTTTTCCGCTACTTTGGTCACGCGGCCGACCAGACCACCGTTTGTGAGCACTTCATCGCCTTTCGCGATAGAGCTCATAAGGTTTTTATGTTCTTTGGTGCGCTTCTGCTGCGGACGCAGGATCATGAAATAGAAGATCAGACCAAATACCACCAGCATCAGGATCAGTGACATCGGGCTGCCCTGAGCCGGCGCACCGCCAGCGGCTACCGCATCAGAAATAAAAAAGCTCATTCAAATTCCCTCATTATTAAATTAATCAACGTTCAACGGTGGCACCGGCCGCCCCTGACGTTGGTAGAAATCCGCGACGAAGTGCTCTAATTTACCCTCTTCAATAGCCTTGCGTAAACCAGCCATTAAGCGCTGGTAGTGGCGAAGGTTATGAATGGTATTAAGACGCGCGCCCAGTATTTCGTTGCAACGGTCGAGATGATGCAAGTAGGCGCGTGAATAATTGCGACAGGTATAGCAATCACACTCAGGATCCAGCGGCCCCGTATCGCTTTTGTACTTCGCGTTGCGGATTTTCACCACGCCTTCGGTGACGAAAAGATGGCCATTGCGAGCGTTACGCGTCGGCATTACGCAGTCGAACATATCAATGCCGCGACGTACGCCTTCGACCAGGTCTTCCGGTTTGCCCACGCCCATCAGGTAGCGCGGTTTATCTGCCGGGATCTGCGGGCAGACATGTTCCAGAATGCGGTGCATATCTTCCTTCGGCTCGCCGACAGCCAGGCCGCCGACAGCGTAGCCATCAAAGCCTATCTCTACCAGACCTTTAACTGAGATATCGCGTAAATCTTCGTAAACGCTACCCTGAATAATACCGAACAGCGCGTTTTTATTACCGAGGCTGTCAAAGCGGTCGCGGCTGCGTTTCGCCCAGCGCAGCGACATCTCCATCGAGCGCTTCGCGTAGTCCCAGTCAGCCGGGTACGGCGTGCATTCGTCGAAGATCATCACGATGTCAGAGCCGAGATCGAACTGGATCTCCATCGATTTTTCCGGGTCGAGGAAAATCGGATCGCCGTTGATCGGGTTGCGGAAATGCACGCCCTGCTCGGTGATTTTACGGATATCGCCCAGACTGAAGACCTGGAAGCCGCCGGAGTCGGTCAGGATCGGGCCTTTCCACTGCATAAAATCGTGCAGGTCGCCGTGCAGTTTCATGATCTCCTGGCCAGGACGCAGCCAGAGGTGAAAGGTGTTGCCGAGGATAATCTGCGCGCCGGTGGCTTCCACTTCTTCCGGCGTCATGCCTTTAACGGTGCCGTAAGTGCCCACAGGCATAAACGCCGGGGTTTCCACCACGCCGCGATCAAATACCAGGCGGCCGCGGCGTGCGCGGCCATCGGTCGTATCAAGTTCGAATTTCACGTTTTTCTCCACATCAGAGAGACAGTCTGATGATTAATGTTACAGGGTGAAGGCCCCCTTCACCCCGGCCCTCTCCGGTTAAGGAGAGAGAAAAAAGCGGCAAGCGCCCGGTTATTCGCCCGGACGCTCGAAAATGGCCTGCGGATTGTACGTGATATACATCGCGTCGCCGTAACTAAAAAAGCGATACTCCGCTTTTACCGCTTCGCGGTAGGCGTTCATGGTGTGCTGATAGCCCGCAAACGCCGACACCAGCATGATGAGCGTCGATTCCGGCAGGTGGAAGTTCGTCACCAGCGCGTCGATCACCTGATACTGATAGCCCGGGTAGATAAAGATCTGGGTGTCGCCGAAAAACGGCGCGATCGGCGCGTCTGTCGCGGCCTGCGCCGCGCTTTCCAGCGAGCGTACCGATGTGGTGCCGACGGCAACTACTTTATTACCGCGCGCTTTCGCCGCCAGCACCGCGTCAACCACGTCCTGCGGCACTTCCGCGTATTCGGAGTGCATCACATGATCTTCGATGCTCTCCACGCGCACCGGCTGGAACGTGCCCGCGCCGACGTGCAGCGTCACGAACGCCATCTCAACGCCTTTTTCGCGCAGGCGCGCCAGCAACGGCTCGTCAAAATGCAGTCCCGCCGTCGGTGCCGCGACCGCGCCCGGTTTTTCGCTGTAGACGGTCTGATAGAGTTCGCGGTCGGACGCTTCGTCCGGGCGTTCGATATAGGGCGGCAGCGGCATATGGCCGATGCTGTTGAGAATATCAAGCACCGGACGCTCGTCGTTAAACTGCACTTCAAACAGCGCGTCGTGGCGTGCGGTCATGGTCGCGTTTACGCTTTCATCATCGCCCAACAGCAGCTCTGCGCCCGGCTTCGGCGCTTTGGACGCGCGGATATGAGCCAGCACGCGGTGGTCGTCGAGCATACGCTCCACCAGCACTTCAATCTTGCCGCCGCTCGCCTTACGGCCAAACAGGCGCGCCGGGATCACGCGGGTGTTATTAAAGACCAGCAGATCGCCGGGGTTGAGCTTATCGAGTAAATCGGTGAAAGTGCCGTGCGTGAGATCGCCCGTCGGCCCGTCGAGCGACAGCAGGCGACAGGCGCTGCGCTGAGCTTGTGGATAGTGAGCTATCAGGGATTCGGGTAATTCAAAGGAGAAATCGGTCAAACGCATGGCTGGAACTCTGACTTAAAAAACAGGCGGCTAGTCTAGTGCCGGGGCGCGCTCCCTGCAACTGATAAGCCGCTTTATCTCTCTTTCTGGAAAGGATCGTTATGAATTTTCTCGCCCATTTGCACCTCGCGCATCTTGCGCAAAGTTCGCTGCCCGGCAACCTGATGGCGGACTTTGTGCGCGGCAAACCGGACGCGCTTTACCCGGCGGATGTCGTGGCGGGAATTTACATGCACCGGCGCGTGGATGTACTCACCGATAACCTGCCGGAAGTCCGTGAAGCGCGCGACTGGTTCCGCCCGGAAACCCGCCGCGTAGCCCCGGTCACGCTGGACGTGATGTGGGATCACTTTCTCTCGCGACACTGGGCGCAGATCTCGCCCGCTCTCCCGCTCGGCCAGTTTGTCGGCTATGCGCACGCGTTGATCCTGCCAACGCTCCCCGACGCGCCCGAGCGTTTCGTCAACCTCAACGAGGTGCTCTGGCGCGAACGCTGGATGGAGCGCTACCGCGAAATGGACTTTATCGCCCGCGTGCTCAACGGCATGGCGAGCCGCCGCCCGAAGCTGGCGGCCCTGCGCGACTCCTGGGACGATCTCGATACCCATTACGCCGCGCTGGAGCGCCAGTTCTGGCGCTTCTACCCGCGTATGATGGAGATGGCGCGCCAGCAGACCCTCTGATTACGCCGCTTTTTCGCCGCGGATCTCCCGCCACAGCCGCCAGGCGAGCAGCAGCAGCCCGGCGGCGCCCGCCACCAGTACAGCCCAGATAAGCCACGTGTAGCTCGTGCTGCGCTGCGCGACGGCGTCTTTCGCGACCAGCCGCGCATCGCCGCCCAGCGCCACGGATCTGGCCGCCTGCGCGTAAGGCAGCGTCTCAAGGCTGCGCTGCCCCGGCACCAGCGTTTGCAGCGCGAGCGCCTGCGGCTGTGCGGCGCCATTGCCCCAGGCGAGCAGGAACGGACCGCTCCCCTGAGCGTTAAACACCAGCGTTTTTTCATCACGCTCGCCGGTCACTTCCGGCAGCGCCTCCCCGAAGCGCTGATTGACAGCGCGCACGCGCAGGGAGGAAATCAGCTCGCCGTGCAGGGCGATCCTCACCACCGGGCGATCCGCCAGGCGGTAAATCACGGTGCGGGCGAGCGGCTGCCAGGCCATGTTGTCCGCGCTGCGGTAGTCGATTTCTACCGGCACGACGGCGTTCTCCTGCGCCGGGCGCAGCGTCAGCGCATCAAACGGCTGCGGGCGCGACCAGCGGTAGACCGCCGCGTCGTCGGGCGTTTTCACGCCCTGCGCGGGCAGCGGTATGCGCACCGGCTGCGGATGCGGCGCCTGCCACTGTCCGGTCGCTGCGGTAAAACTGAGCGGCGCGCTGGCGTTTTTCACCACCACCAGCAGGTATTTCGCGCCGGAGAGCCTCAGCCCGTCACTGAAATCCACCTTGTCCTGCAACAGACGACGATCGCCCGAGGTTAAATCCATCAGCGGCGCGTCGGTCACTTCCGGCTGCCAGTCGCGCAGCGCCTCGCTGCTGAGGATATCGACCCGCGCCTGCCAGCCCTTCGCCTGCTGCGGCCAGGCGAGGCGCAGCTGCGTCAGCACCTGCTCGCCATGCCCTTCGCCAAGCGGAATAAGCCAGCTCGCGCTCATCGTCTCGCCGGGCGAGTTTTCCAGACGAACCTGCACGCCCGACGGCATGGTCAGCAGCACCGCGTTCGGGTCATCCTCGCGGGTGGGTTGTTGCGGCTGCGCCTCGAGCTTATATACCGTCAGCGGCGCGCTTTGCGGCGCAGGCGCGGGCGGCGTCGTGGTTTCCAGCGCGAAAGGCAAGTTCGCGCCCTGCGCGTTGAATACGCGGACATCACGCAGATCCGGGAAGGCGCTCTGCTGATAGACCGCCTCCGGCAATACCAGTTGATACCAGGGCGACTGCCCTTCGACGGCGAGCTCCATGCCGCGCGCGTAAGCCTGCGGGCTCTCCGCCCGGGTTGACGCGTCATCACCTGCCGCGCAAGCGGCGGCCACCGCCCAGACGAGGGCTATCCAGTATGATTTCATTCTGACTCTCCCTGACGGGTGTTGACCGGCTGCGCCGCTTTCGGCGGCAGCGGAGAAAAATAACCCACAATCAGCACCAGCACCGCGACGCCGATAAACGCCACGGCGCGCGCGAGGCCGCCGCCATGAGCGCTGTCCACCAGCATCAGCTTCACAATCACTACGCCAAGCAGCCCCGCGCCGCAGAACCAGCCCTGCCGCGCGCCTTTACGCGTGGCGCGCACCATGACCAGCAACGCCAGCAGCATCCAGAGCAGCGCGAAGGTGGTCTGCACCAGGCGCGAATCCCACAGCGCATCAGCATACCAGGGAATGTCGCCTGCCCAGGCGAGCGTGCGCAGCACCAGCCCGTTGCCCCACCAGAACAGCAGCGCCAGCCAGGCGAGCGGCGCCCAGGGCTGCGCCTGGCGCAGAAGCGGCATCCAGAAGCGCGTCAGCAGCCGCCACCAGCTCAGCACCGCCAGCAGCGCAAAGCCCGCGCCAAGCTCCAGCGGGTTGAGCAACGGCAGATACGGCCAGTCGGCCGTCACGCCATTGAGCAGATTGCCGGTGAGCAGTAACAGCGCAAGCGCAGGCGCGAGCGGCGCGAGCCCCGGCCCGCTGTAAAGCGCAGGCCACGCCGCGAACGGCCACCACTGCCGCCGTAATGCCGCCTTCACCAGCAGCACGATGGCTGCGCTGACGGCCAGAATAATCCCCGTCTGCCACGCCTCGCTGCCCCACGGCAGGCTGTCGGTAAACCACCAGGTCTCGGCAGCAACGGCCAGCAGCAGCATCCAGAACAGCGACAGATGCAGCCCCTGCTGAAGACGAACCGGCAGCGCGCTGGCATCCCGGCGCAGCAGCCACAGCGCGCACGGCAGCGCCAGACACCAGACGAGGCTGTGCCAGCCTGCCCGGACCAGCGCGCCGTCAATCATCAGATGGCACAGCAGCATCAGCGTCATGCCCGGCCACAGCAGCCAGACGGCATGACCAAGATCCGGCCACGCGGCTTTACGCGCGGTCACGCGCCACAGCAACGCGGAGAGCGCGAGCAGCGCAAGCGTACAGGCGACGCCCGTAGAGGCATCATGGAACGCCCAGCGCGACGCCGCGATCAGCGCCATCAGCCAGAACGCGATACCCGCGCCAAGATGCGCGCGGCTCACCTGTCGCTGCGGCTCACGCCACAGCCAGCCGCCCGCGAGCCAGCAGAGCGCCAGCACCGCGCAGATAAACGCCGCGTTCAGCAGCGCGATGCCGTCGAGCCAGGCGTACATCGCGCTCGCCGCCGCCAGCGCCAGCAGCGCGCTGCCGCTGTAGCTCATGCGGCGCTGGGCCTGTTGCATGCCGAACCACAGCAGTCCGAGCCCTTCCAGCGCCCAGGCGAGCGCCGTCCAGCGTGCCGAGAGCGCCAGCGGAATGGCGAGCGTGACAAACGCGCCGCCGAGCGCCAGTCCGCCCATCGCCAGTATGCGCCCGTGCTGCGGGTAGCGGCGCAGCGCGAAACGAGCGAGCAGCAGATAGACCAACCCGAAACCGAGCGCGGAAAACGCCGGGCCGTAGGTCCAGTGGCGGGTTATCGCGTACTGCATCCCGAACCCGATCAGCGGCGGCGCAAACAGCAGCACGCCGTCGACGATTTTCTTCTGCTGCTGCGCGCGTAGCGACAGCGCCACGCAGACCACGCCGAAGAGCAGAATATTGGCGATTAAAAAGATCTGGCAGCTCAGCCACTCATCCGGCTGATAACCATTGATCCCCCAGAGACCCGCCACGCCGAAGGTAAACAGGAGCCCGAGCAGATTCAGCTCGCGCCAGTGCTGCCAGACGCTCACGGCGGCGATGCCCACGGAAAGCAGCAGATAGAATGAGAACAGCGCGATATGGCTGCCGCCGCCGGTAGAGAGCAGCAGCGGCGCGAGATAACCGCCGAGGCTCGCCAGCATCGCGAGACTTAATGCGCGTTGCAGCACCGCCAGCGCCACGCTCGCGGCGCATACGACCAGCATCAAACCGAAAGCCAGCGGCATCGGCAGCATCTGCCAGAGCCGGAACGCGCCGAAAATGGTGATATAGAGCGCGCCAACCGCGCCGCCCTGAAGGATCAGCGCGTAGAGGGGAGAGGTATGCCGCAGCCGCCAGCCGAACGCCAGCAGCGCCAGTCCTGCGACGCCCGCGCCCGCGACGCGCAGCTCCAGCGGCAGCATGTCGCGCTCGACGCTATAGCGCAGGAGGAAAGAGAGCCCTAAAAAGAGCAGGATCACGCCGATTTTGGCGAGCGGATTGCCCTGCATAAACCAATGGGCCAGGCCTGAAAACACGCCGCCCAGAGCTGACTCGCCGCCGTTTTCCTGAACCGGCGTCTCGCGGCGCGGCGCAGTGTCACGCGTCTTCGGTTTCGCCGCAGACCGCACCGCCTGCGACCAGACCGGCGGCGCATCAGCCGCCTGCGGCGCAGGTGTCGGTTCAGGTTCATTTACAGGCTCAGCCGCAGCGGTGACAGGCGCAGGCGCCGCCTGCCACGCAGACGATACGACAGGCGCAGGCGCGCTCGCCGCCGGGGCGCCCTCAAGCCGCGCTTCCAGCGTCGCTACCCGCTCGCGCAGGCGCTGCAGTTCGGTTTCGTTACGTGCGCTGCGCGTGAGCGCCATGATGGCCATGATGGGCACCACGACCACGCAGAACAGCGCAATCAGAGCAGCAAACACAAAAATCTCATCCATTGATTTCAGACCCTGCGGCAGATGTGCGGCTACTTTCCCATATCTGAATGAAAAGCGGTATTCCTTTACCGCGTTTCGGTGCGCTTATCGCGCGCGCCAGATAACCGCCGCTCCTGCCGCCAGCCGCAGCGCCTGTCCTTCCAGCGCGCCGTCGCCCTCTTCACGCGTCCAGGTATTGCCCTCAAGCAGCGGCGAGAACGCCAGCGTCACGTCGCAGGCCGCGCCGCGATTGAGCGCCACCAGCACCCGCTCCTGCTGAAAGACGCGCGCGAAGACGATAACGTCGCCTTTTGCGTACATCACCTGACACCCGCCGGCGCGCAGCGCCCGGCTGCGGTGGCGCAGGCGCGCGAGGCGCTGATAGAGCGCGAGCAGTTCGCCGTCCTGCTGCGCCTTATCCCACGGGAACGGCTGGCGGCAGAACGGATCGTTGCCGCCCTCGACGCCCACTTCGTCGCCATAAAAAATGCAGGGCACGCCAGGCCAGCAGAAAAGCCATACCGCCGCCGCCCGCAGACGCGCCGGATCGCCGTTAACCAGCGTCTTAAAGCGCGCGGTGTCGTGACTGTCGAGCTGGTTAAACATCCGCAACTGCTGCTGGTGCGACAGCGCCGCGCGGTACTCTTCCATCCAGCGGATGCAGTCGGCGGCGTCGAGCCGTTGCGGCTCAAGGCCCTGATCCACGCCCGCGAGAAAACTCCACAGCGGCGTGGTAAAGCCGCGGTAGTTCATCGCCGCGTCTTCCGCGTCGTTTTGCAGCCACTGGCGCGCGTCGCCGAAATGCTCACCAAAGACAAACGCCTGCGGATTAACCGCTTTGGCGGCGCGCGTAATGCCCTCAACATGGCGCAGGTTTTCTTTCGCCCCGCCGCGCTCGCCGAGCATATGCACCACGTCGAGCCGCCAGCCGTCGATACTCCACGGCGCTTTCAGCCAGTGTTTCACCACGCTCGCTTCGCCCGCGTAAATTTCCTCCACCACGCCGCGCTCGGCGAAATCGAGCTTCGGCAGGCTGTCGTAACCGAGCCAGCAGAACGCGTGGCCGTCATCGGTGAAGCTGTACCAGTTGCGCGTTGGCGAGTCAGGGTGATGGCACGCGCCATCAGCGCCGTGGTTCTGGCGATCAAACCACGGGTGCGTGTCGCCGGTGTGGTTAAAGACGCCGTCCAGAATCAGGCGCATATCCGCCTCACGCGTTTTTTCGCGCAGGCGCAGCAGCGCCTCGTCACCGCCGAACTGCGGATCGACGTGGCGGTAATCGGCGGTGTCATATTTATGCACGCTCGGCGCGCTAAAGATCGGGTTGAGGTAGAGCGCCGTGACGCCGAGCTTTTTCAGGTAGGGAAGCTTTTCGCAGATGCCATCGAGATCGCCGCCGTAAAACGTCGAGGCGCCCGCCTCCTGGCTTACCGGCTCATGCCAGTCGCGCAGGATGATGTCGCGTCCCTGGTCGTGGTGATAGTAAACCTTGTCCTGCTGCGCCCCGCGCGGCGTGCTGCGGGCAAAGCGGTCCGGGAAAATCTGATAAAACACCTGGTCCTGCACCCAGTCCGGGCCGTCGTCCGGCGCGTCAATCGCGAACAGCGCCAGGCGGGCCGGCGGAAATTCGCTAAAGCCCAGCGGGCTGAACCACTGCTGGCGATCGCGCCAGAGCAGTTTAAAGGCGTAGCGGCGGCGCGGCTGGCCGTCGCCGAGCGGAATGCTCGCCTGCCACGCGCTGACCTCCGGGTGCGGCGCGCCTGGCAGGCGCTTCATGGTAAAGGGCGTTTCTTCGTTATCGCGCTCATAGCGCAGTACGACAGTTTCCGGCAGCGCGTCGCCCTTGAGCCAGAGGGTTATCTGTAACGTCTCCCCTTGCTTGCGAATAAAGGGCGCGACGGGGAGATGCCAGGCATTCAACATACACTTAATCCTTAATCGACAGAAAACGGGGCGATCTTTTCACACGGGCAACCGCGCGCCTTCCTCATTCTGGATTTTATTGGGGGAGGAGACGGGAGGCGGAGAATCTCAGGTGAGCGTAGAGCGAAAACGACATCCCCGCCAGGCGGCGGGGATGATGGGAGAAATTACGCGGACAGGCGGGCGTCGCGGCGGCGTTTAAACACCCAGCCGACCAGTAGCAGCGCAATCCACGCGAAACCGACGTAGAGCGAAATGCGGGTATCCGGATGCCAGCCAATCAGCGCGATAATAAAGGCCAGGAAAATCAGGCCCACAATGGTGGTCGCCACCCCGCCCGGCACTTTGAATTTCAGCGCGTTGGCTTCATCCGCGCTCAGGCGGCGGCGGAACGCCACCTGCGAGAGAAGGATCATAATCCACACCCAGACGGTCGCGAACGTCGCGAGCGACGCAATCACCAGGAAGACGTTTTCCGGCATGATGTAGTTGAGGTACACCGCCAGCAGCATCGCGAAGCACATCACCACGACCGTCACCCACGGAATGCCGCGGCGCGAGGTTTTGGCGAACACTTTCGGCGCGCTCCCCTGCTCCGCCATGCCGTGCAGCATACGGCCAACGCCGAACACGTCGCTGTTAATCGCCGACAGCGAGGCGGTCAGCACCACGAAGTTCAGGATGCCCGCCGCAATAGTAATGCCCATATGCTGGAAGGTCAGGACGAACGGGCTGCCGTTGGTGCCCACTTCATTCCACGGGTAGATAGACATGATCACAAACAGCGTGCCGACATAAAACACAAGGATACGCAGCGGTACCGAATTAATGGCGCGCGGAATGGATTTCGCCGGGTCGTTCGCCTCGCCCGCGGTGATGCCGATGATCTCAATACCGCCGTAGGCGAACATGACCATTTGCAGCGCCATCACGGTGCCAATCCAGCCGTTCGCGAAGAAGCCGCCGTTGCTCCACAGGTTATGGATGCCGGTCGGCTGACCGCCGTTGCCGAAACCCCAGATAATGATGCCGATACCGGCGGCAATCATGATGATGATGGTGGCGACTTTAAAGAACGAGAACCAGAACTCCAGCTCGCCGAACACTTTTACGCTCATCAGGTTGATGCCGCAGATAATCAGCACCACGCTCAGCACCCACACCCAGTGCGGCACCGTCGGGAACCAGACGCCCATATAGATGCCGAACGCGGTGACGTCGGCGATGGCGACAATCAGGATTTCAAAGCAGTAGGTCCAGCCGGTGATATAGCCAGCGAGCGGGCCGAGGTAGTCCTGCGCGTAGCGAGAGAAAGAGCTCGCCGCCGGGTTATGCACCGACATTTCACCGAGCGCGCGCATAATGATATACGCCGCCACGCCGCCGATGATGTACGCCAGCAGTACGCTCGGGCCCGCCATTTTGATAGCGTCCGCCGAGCCGTAAAACAGGCCGGTGCCAATCGCTGAACCCAGCGCCATAAAGCGGATGTGTCTTGTACTCAACCCGCGCTTGAGCTTGTTCTCGTTTTCCATCTTTCCAGTACCACGTCATACAATAAAAAACCACGGAGCCAGGCCCCGTGGTTCAACAATCAACCGACGATCAATGTGCGGTGGAAGTCACGCTCCGTCCGGCCGTACGATCCCAGACGGCCGCCGCCAGTGCAATCACGATGGTCGGCAGCAGCCAGGCCAGCCCCTGATCCGCCATCGGCAGTTTCTGAGTCCAGGCCGGAAGGATACCGCTTATCGCCGAGGCTTTCACCCCATCAATCAAACCAAACAGCAGACTGACCGCCATCGCCGGGGCGATAACACGGCTCGCATTATGCCACCAGCCGCGGGTAAAGCTCAGTACAACGAGTGCGATACACGGCGGATAGATGGCCGTCAGCACCGGGATCGAGAACTGAATCAGCTGGCTTAAGCCGAGATTCGACACCACCATTGAGAACAGGCCGAGGATAAACACCAGCGTGCGGTAGGAGAGCGGCAGATACTGCGCGAAAAACTCGGCGCAGGCGCAGGTCAGGCCGACCGCGGTCACCATGCACGCCAGGAAGATCAGCCCCGCCAGCAGTAAGCTGCCCGCGCCGCCAAAGGTATGCTGAACATACGCGTGCAGAATCGCCGCGCCGTTAGCGGATTGATCGACAAGCGTCGCGCTGTCAGAGCCCAGACGGAACAGCGCCAGATAAAGCAGCGTCAGGCCGACGCCCGCCATCAGGCCCGCGAGCACCGTGTAGCGCGTCAGCAGACACGAGTCTTCAACACCGCGCGAACGCGCCGCGTTGACGATAACAATCCCGAACACCATCGCGCCCAGCGTATCCATCGTCAGATAGCCGTTCACAAAGCCGTTGGAAAACGCTGCTTTCTGATAGGTTTCCGTCGCCACGCTGATATCGCCCGCCGGCCAGACAATAGCCGCCACCGACAGCACCACCAGCGCGATGATTTTCAGCGGCGCCAGGAAGTTGCCCACGGTATCCAGCAGTTTGCCCGGATAGAGCGACACCAGGATAACCAGCGCGAAGTAGACCAGGCTGTAAATCAGCAGCGGCAGCGTGCCGTCACCGGTCAGTGGCGCGATGCCCACTTCGAACGACACGGTCGCGGTGCGCGGCGTGGCGAACAGCGGCCCCACGGCCAGATAGCAGACGGTCGCGAGCAGAATACCCGCCACGCGGCCAATCGGGTGGCTCAGGCTGTCAACGCCGCCGCCCACTTTCGCCAGTGCCACCACGGTCAGCACAGGCAGACCAACGGCGGTTATCAGAAAGCCGATCGCCGCCGTCCAGACATGCGGACCGGCCTGCAAACCAACCATAGGAGGGAAAATGATATTGCCCGCGCCGACGAACAGCGCAAAGGTCATAAACCCCAGTGCGATAATGTCGCGCGATTTTAACTGATGGGTCATAAGATTTACTGCCTGTGGATGTGGTGTTGAAATTGAATAGTTTTTATCGTCAGCCTGCTGACGAAAACACGGCCATTTCAGACGCTGACAGCGGGATATGCTTCCCGATCACGCTGGCGAAGAATTGTTTTTCGGTTTACCGCGCAAAAACAGTCGGTCTGGCAATAGCAGGGGCGCAATTTAAACGCTTATAACGTTTAAAGGCAAGACGGGATCGTAAAACCAGACCTTTATGCCAGATCTAAGTTTCAGGGCAGTGATAAAATCTAATTTCGTAAAAAACCTCCGGCGATTCGCGCGGGCAAAAAAGCAGCAAACGATGAAAAAAGCGCTGAATGGCGGATAAAAAATGAATAAGGCCAGCTTATGGCTGGCCCTGGAAAGCAGACGTTACAAGCTACAGCGCAGAATCGGCGCTGGCAGGCGCGGCAGCAATGAGTCTTTCCGGCAGCAGAAACGAAAACGTCGTTCCTTTACCGGGCGTGCTTTCTATCTCAAGACGCGCGTCGTGGTGCGTCAGCGCATGTTTCACAATCGCGAGCCCGAGTCCGCTGCCGCCGGTCTGGCGCGAGCGCGCCTTATCCACCCGGTAGAACCGCTCGGTCAGGCGCGGAATATGCTCCGCGGCGATCCCAGGCCCGGTATCCGCCACGCTAAAGCGCGCGCCGTGAGCCACATGTTCCCAGCGTACCGTGATATGCGTGCCCGCCGGCGTATGGTTGACCGCGTTATACACGAGGTTGGAAATCGCGCTGCGCAACTGCTCATCATTGCCGAGCACTTTAAGCTGCGAGTCTACTTCGAAGGTAAAGGTGTGCTTCTGCTGGCTCAGCGTCTGCGCTTCGCGCTCCACCACCCGCAGCATCATCGGCACGTCGATGGTTTCGTTAAGCTGCATCGCGGGCGCCGCCTCGATTTTCGAGAGCGTCAGCAGCTGTTTCACCAGCCCTTCCATCCGGTAGGTTTGCTCGCGCATGGTATGCAGCGCTTTCTCGCGAAGCGGCCCTTCGAGCACCTGCTCATGCATCATCTCAAGATAGCCCTGCAATACGGTGAGCGGCGTGCGCAACTCATGGCTGACGTTGGCGAAGAAGTTGCGCCGCGCGCCTTCGAGCTGATGCATCTGCGTCACGTCGCGCGCTACCATCAGCAGCTGATCTTCGCTGTAGGGCATCACGCGGAACTCCAGATGCCGCCCGTTATTGAGCACCAGATGCAGCGGGCGGTTAAACGCCTGCCCGCGCAGGTAGCTGGTGAACTCGGGGTAGCGCAGCAGGTTAAGGATATTCTGCCCGTTATCGTCGGGCCAGCGCAGGCCAAGCAGCTGTTGCGCAAGGCCGTTACACCAGAAGATGACGCCCTCTTCTGTGGTCAGCACCACGGCGTCAGGCAGCGATTCCGCGCCGCTGCGAAAGCGTTTGATAAGATTGCCCAGTTCGCGACGGCGCTTTTTATTGCGCAACTGCATCTGGTGCAGGCCGTAGAGCAGCGGCTCCCAGCTGCCGCTGCCGGGCGGCGGCGTCATGCTGCGATCCACCCACAGCCACCAGGAGAGCCGCAGCAGATTCCAGAAATGCCAGATAAGCAATCCGGTCACCGCCGCCAGTAAAAACCATGCCAGATAGCCGAATATCGCCCCGAGAACCAGCGCCGGGATACAGCAGAGCATCAGCTCCAGCACCAGTCTTTTCCATGACAGCCGTTCCAGCACGCGTCACACTCCTGTTTTGGGTTTAAAAACGCGTCGAGAACCGATAACCCGTGCCGCGCACCGTTTGTACCATTCTGTCATGACCGCTATGTTCCAGCGCCTTGCGAAGGCGGCGAATATGCACATCGACGGTGCGATCCTCCACATACACATTGGTGCCCCAGACGTGGTTCAGCAGCTGTTCGCGGCTGTATACGCGCTCCGGGTGTGTCATAAAGAAGTGTAACAGTTTGAATTCGGTCGGCCCCATATCGAGGGGATTTTCGCCGGTCATCACGCGATGTGATGACGGATCGAGGCTTAAGCCCTGCATTTCAATGACTTCATCTACCGCCATCGGTGAAATGCGCCGCATGACAGCTTTAATACGCGCCACCAGCTCTTTCGGGGAAAACGGCTTGGTAATGTAATCATCCGCGCCCGTTTCCAGGCCGCGCACGCGATCTTCTTCTTCGCCGCGCGCCGTCAGCATCACCACCGGGATCTCGCGGGTCAACGCTTCACGCTTGATATGTTTAATAAACTGGATCCCCGATCCGCCAGGCAGCATCCAGTCCAGCAAAATCAGATCCGGCCAGGGCTCATTGAGTTGGTTCACCGCACTGTCATAATCTTCCGCTTCCACCGGCTGGAAACCGTTTTGTTCCAGTACGAAGCACACCATCTCGCGGATAGGTGCTTCATCTTCAACGACCAGAATACGTCTCGCCATGATTCGCCCTGTTAAATAAAGTAAACAGTATGTTATGCGGCGCCATTATGCGTCAGATTTATGACAGATTTATGAAAAAGATGACCGTAAGATGACCTGTCAGCGCAGGCGAAAAAACCACGCGGCGCGACGAAACAGGACACCCGCCGTACCGGATGTTTATAATCCCCTTCTCGCTTTTTAGCCACAGGGCATCCCATGCGTATTCTGCATACCTCAGACTGGCATCTTGGTCAAAATTTTTATGCCAAAAGCCGCGCGGCTGAACATGAAGCCTTTCTCGACTGGCTGCTCGGCGCGGCCATCGCGCATCAGGTGGACGCGATTATCGTCGCGGGCGATATCTTCGATACCGGCGCGCCGCCAAGTTATGCGCGCGAGCTCTACAACAGATTTGTGGTCAAACTGCAGGCGGCGCAGTGCCCGCTTATCGTGCTTGGCGGCAACCACGACTCGGTCGCGACGCTCAATGAATCCCGCGAGCTGCTCGCCTGTCTCAATACGCAGGTGATCGCCAGCGCGCAGCTCACGCCGGAAAGCCAGGCCACATTATTATACCGCCGCGACGGCGAGCCCGGCGCGGTGCTCTGCCCCATTCCGTTCCTGCGCCCGCGCGATGTGCTGCGAAGCCTCAGCGGGCAGTCGGGGCGCGAAAAACAGCAGCAGTTGCTGGAGGCCATCAGCCAGCACTACCAGCAGAGCTATGAGGCCGCCTGCGCGCTTCGCGGCGAGCGTAATTTGCCGATTATCGCCACCGGCCATCTCACTACCGTTGGCGTGACCAAAAGTGACGCGGTACGCGACATCTATATAGGCACGCTTGACGCTTTCCCGGCGGACCGTTTTCCACCCGCCGATTACATTGCGCTTGGCCATATCCACCGCGCCCAGAAAGTGGCGGGCTGCGAGCACATCCGCTACAGCGGCTCACCGATTGCGCTGAGCTTTGATGAAACCGGCAAAGAGAAAAGCGTGTTTCTGGTGGAGTTCGCTGACGGCAAATTGCACGACGTCACGGCGCTCCCGGTGCCGGTCAGTCAGCCGCTCGCGGTGTTAAAAGGCAGCCTGGAATCCATCACCGCGCAGCTCGAACAGTGGCGCGACGCGCCGGATGAGCCCAAAGTCTGGCTCGATATCGAAATCGACACCAGCGAGTTCCTGCACGACATGCACCGTCAGATAAGCCAGATTACCGAAAGCCTGCCGGTGGAAGTCGTCCTGCTGCGCCGCAGCCGCGAAATGCGCGAGCGCGCGCTCGGCACGCTCAGCACCGAAACCTTAAGCGAGCTTGGCGTCGAAGAAGTATTTGAGCGCCGTCTGGAGCTGGAGGCGCTGGAGGAACCCGAGCGGGCGCGGCTGCGCACGCTGTTCGCCCGCACGCTGGAGAGCCTGCACGAGGAGGACGACGCATGAAAATCTTAACCCTGCGGCTGAAAAACCTGAACTCGCTGAAAGGCGAATGGAAAATCGACTTTACCGCCGAGCCGTTCGCCAGCAACGGGCTGTTCGCCATCACCGGCCCGACGGGCGCGGGCAAAACCACGCTGCTTGACGCCATCTGCCTCGCGCTCTATCACCGCACGCCGCGCCTGAACGCGCTGTCGCAAAGCCAGAACGACTTAATGACCCGCGACACCGCCGAATGCCTGGCGGAGGTAGAATTTGAAGTCAAAGGCGTCGCCTGGCGCGCCTTCTGGAGCCAGAGCCGCGCCCGCGGCCAGCCGGACGGCAATCTGCAAGCCCCGCGCGTGGAGCTTGCGCGCTGCGACGACGGCAAAATCATCGCCGATAAAATCAAAGACAAACTCGATCGCATCGCCGCGCTCACCGGGCTCGATTACGACCGCTTTACCCGCTCGATGATGCTCTCGCAGGGGCAGTTCGCCGCGTTTCTCAACGCCGAGGCCAGAGCGCGTGCCGAACTGTTAGAAGAACTGACCGGCACTGAAATTTACGGCCAGGTCTCGGCGCGCATCTTCGAGCAGCATAAAGAGGCCCGCAGCCAGCTTGAGAAGCTGGAATCTCAGGCGCAGGGCGTCACGCTACTGGACGAGGCACAACGCGAAAGCCTGACGACAGGTTTGCAGGCGCTCACTGACGATGAAAAAACGCAGCTGGCGCAGCAGCGTCAGTTACAGCAGCAGCACCTGTGGCTGACCCAGCGCGGCGCGCTCGCCGCCGCGCTTGAGGCGGCCCGCCGGGGTACGGCACAGGCGGAACAGGCGTTACAGGACGCCGCCCCGCAGCTCGCCCGGCTGGAGGCGGCGCTGCCAGCGGAAAAACTGCGTCCGGCCTGGCTGCGCTGTCAGGAGCTGGAGACCTCGCTTGCCGCCACCCGACGTCAGCACGAAGAAGTGAGCGTTCGCTTACAGGAAAGCGCGCAGCGCCGCCGGGCGATCCGCCAGGCGGCGGCGGAGCAGGCGCAGACCCGCAGCGATGAGCTCGACCAGGTGGCCCGCTGGCTGACAGAGCACGACCGCTATCGCCTCTGGAGCAGCGAACTGGCGGGATGGCGCGCGGTGCTGGCGCAGCAAAAACGCGACAGCCAGCAGTTACAGGCGCTCAACGACAGCATCGCGGCCACCCGGCGCAAGCGCGACGCGCTGGCGCAGACCGGGCTTGCGCTCTCGCCAGAAGACGCCGCCCGCGCGCTCGCAACGCTCAATGAACAGCGCCCGCTGCGCCAGCAGCTGGCGACGCTTCAGGCCGCCTTTGCGCCACTCACCCGCCGTAAAGCGCGCCAGCAGGAAACCAGCGCCGCGCTGCAAACGCAAATCCAGCAGCTGGAGCAGCAGCTTGCGCAAAAACGCCAGGATTACAAAACCAAACAGGATGAAGTGACCCGCGCGAAAGCGGTGTGCGAGCTGGAGCAGCAGATAGCAAACCTGGTCGACGCGCGCGCGCGCCTGCAACCTGGCAGCCCCTGCCCGCTCTGCGGCGCGACCGAACATCCGGCGGTGGAGGCGTATCAGGCGCTGAAGCCCGACGCCAGCCGCCTGCGTCTCACGCAGCTGGAGCAGGAAAAAGAGCAGCTCGGCGCCGAGGGCGCAGCGCTGCGCGGTCAGCTCGACGCGCTGGTAAAACAGCGCCAGCAGCAGGAAAGCGAAGCGACAAGCCTGCTGGAAGAAGAGCAAGCGCTCACCTCTCAGTGGCAGACGCTCTGCGCCGCCGCCGCACTCAACGCGGCGCCGGGCGACGATATCAACCCGTGGCTTGATGAACAGACACAGCGCGAGCAGCAGCTGCATCTGCTGCGCGAACGCCAGACGCTGGATGACGCCCTCCACAGCGCGCAGCGTCAGCGCGCCGCGCTTGAGGACGCGTATCAGGCCCAGCAGGCGGCGCTTCGCGCCCAGCTGGCGGCGTTCTCGCTCACCGCGCCGGACGATAACGACCCGGCGCCATGGTTCGCCGCGCGTGAAGAAGAAGCGCAGCGCTGGCAGCAGCAGCACGAGCACCAGCAGCGCCTGCGCGAGCAGCTCGCGGCCTGCGAAAATCTCCTCGCCCTGCTGCCGCAGGAGGGCGACGCGCCCGCCGCCGCCCTGCCGGTGGATGACCTGCCGCGCGCGGGCCAGCAGGCCCACACGCTCTGTCTGTCGCTGGAAGCCCAGTGGCAGACGCTCGGCGCGCAGCTTGAACAGGAACGCACGCGCCATCAGGCCGCCCTGCGCGCCTTCGATGAGGCGCTGGCCGCGAGCCAGTTTGCCGATAAAGCGGCGTTTCTCGCCGCCCTGCTGGACGACGCGACGCTGCGTCAGCTGGAGGCGTTACAGCAGCGGCTGACGCGCGAGCGCGAGGCGCAGCAGACGCTGCTGGCGCAGGCGCAACAGGCGCTGGAGAGCCATCTCAACGCCCGCCCGGCAACACTTGATGACGCCGTCGACGCGCGCCAGAGCGAAGCGGCGCTGGCGCTTATCGCGGAGCAATTGCGCGATAACACCACGCGGCAGGGCGAGCTGCGCCAGCAGCTGCGTCAGGATGAAGAGAACCGCGCGCGCCTGACATCGCTGCTGGCTCATATCGACGCGGCACGCCGCGAGGCCGACGAGTGGGGCCAGCTCAACCACCTGGTCGGTTCCCAGAAAGGCGACAAGTTCCGTAAATTCGCCCAGGGGCTTACGCTCGATAATCTGGTGTGGCTCGCCAACAATCAGCTGACGCGCCTGCATGGCCGTTATCTGCTTAAGCGCAAGCTGAGCGAAGACCTGGAGCTTGAAGTGGTCGATACCTGGCAGGCGGACGCGGTGCGCGACACCCGCACACTCTCCGGCGGCGAGAGTTTCCTGGTGAGCCTGGCCCTGGCGCTGGCGCTCTCGGATCTGGTGAGCCATAAAACCCGCATCGATTCGCTGTTCCTTGATGAGGGCTTCGGCACGCTGGACGCGCAGACGCTCGACACCGCGCTGGACGCCCTCGACGCGCTGAACGCCAGCGGCAAAACCATCGGCGTCATCAGTCATGTCGAGGCGATGAAAGAGCGCATCCCGGTGCAGATTAAGGTTCGTAAGATTAACGGGCTTGGCGTGAGCCGGCTGGCGCGGGAGTATCAGGTCGACTGATAAAAGGGGCATCGCGCCCCTTTTTTATTGTTGTGCTTATGCGCGTGTCGCGGGCCAGAGCCAGGCCGCGCCGCGCACGCCGCTGGAGTCGCCGTGTACCGCTTTGCGCACCGGCGTTTCGCACTCGCCGCCAAACACCCAGTGTTTCATCAGCGGCGGTACGGTTTTATAGAGCCGGTCGACGTTGCTCATCCCGCCGCCCAGCACAATGACATCCGGGTCGAGAATATTGACGATATGCGCCAGCGATTTCGCGAGCCGCAGCTCGTAACGGCTGAGCGCGAGCTCCGCCAGCGCATCCTGCGCGTCCACGAGGCGAATGATTTCGCTGCCCTTCAGCGGCTGACCGCTCAGGCGATGGTAGTCGGTCGCAAAGCCCGTGCCGGAGATGAAGGTTTCGATACAGCCCTGCTTGCCGCAGTAGCACGGCACCTCGTCGCGATAGCGCAGCTCATCTTCATCCATCCACGGCAGCGGGTTATGGCCCCACTCGCCCGCGTTGCCGTTGGCGCCGATATGGCTTTGACCGCCCAGCGCAATCCCGGAGCCGCAGCCGGTGCCGATGATCACCGCGAACACGGTCTGCGCGCCCGCCGCTGCGCCATCCACCGCCTCGGAGACGGCGAAACAATTGGCGTCGTTCGCGAGCCGCACCTCGCGCGACAGCCGCGCGCTCAGGTCTTTATCCAGCGTCTGACCGTTCAGCCAGGTGGAGTTGGCGTTTTTCACTACGCCAGTGTAAGGCGAGAGCGTGCCCGGAATACCGACGCCCACCGTGCCGCGCTCGCCGGTCGCCTGCTCCGCCATCTCCACCAGCCCGGCGATAGTTTCAACGGTTTGCGCATAATCGTCGCGCGGCGTCGGCACGCGGTGGCGAAAACGCTGCTCGCCGTCGTCGCTAAGCGCAATCACTTCGGTTTTGGTGCCGCCTAAATCGATCCCAATACGCACGTCTGCTTCCTCATATTCAATGACTTACCTGGAGAGTAGATAACCTGCCCGTGAAAGGCAATGAAACGCCGCGGCTGATTCGTTATCATGCCCGCTGCGTTTAACTACCAGGCCGTGGAAATCAACATGCTGTGGTTCAAAAATTTAATGGTTTACCGTTTAAACCGCGACGCGGCGCTGCGTGCCGATGAGATGGAAAAGCAGTTAGCGGCGTTTACCTTCACCCCGTGCGGCAGCCAGGATATGGCGAAAACCGGCTGGGTCCCGCCAATCGGCGGCGGCAGCGACGCGCTGACTCATGTCGCCAACGGTCAGATTGTCATTTGCGCGCGCAAAGAAGAGAAAATTCTGCCGACGCCGGTAATTAAACAGGCGCTGGAGGCGAAAATCGCCCGTCTGGAGGCCGACCAGGGCCGCAAGCTGAAAAAGACGGAAAAAGATTCGCTGAAAGATGAAGTGCTGCACTCGCTGCTGCCGCGCGCGTTCAGCCGCTTCAGCCAGACGATGATGTGGATAGACACCGCCAGCGGGCTTATCGTGGTGGACTGCGCCAGCGCCAAAAAAGCGGAAGACACGCTGGCGCTGCTGCGCAAAAGCCTCGGCTCGCTGCCGGTCGTACCGCTGACGCTGGAAAACCCGATTGAGCTGACGCTCACCGAGTGGGTGCGCGCGAACAACGTGCCGCAGGGTTTTCAGCTGCTCGACGAAGCGGAGCTTAAGGCTATCCTCGAAGACGGCGGCGTGATCCGCTGTAAAAAGCAGGAGCTGGTCAGCGATGAAATCGCGGTGCATATCGAAGCGGGCAAAGTGGTCACCAAACTGGCGCTCGACTGGCAGCAGCGCGTGCAGTTTATGCTGTGCGACGACGGCTCGCTCAAGCGCCTGAAATTCGCCGATGAACTGCGCGATCAGAACGACGACATCGCGCGTGAAGATGTGGCACAGCGCTTTGACGCCGATTTCACGCTGATGACCGGCGAACTGGCGGCGCTTATCCAGAACTTAGTGGAAGCGCTGGGCGGCGAAGCCCAACGCTGATGCATTCGCGTCGCCCCGTCCGGGGCGGCGCCATTACAGGTAACGGCAGAGATACGACGTCGGCTCAGCCACCTGCAAATGAAATTCGCTGTGTCCCGGCACGTGAAATACCTGCCCCGCCTCATACGTTTTCCATTCGGTTTCGCCCGGCAGCAGCACGTTCAGCGCGCCGCTAATCACCGTCATCTCTTCCGGCTGCGCGGTACCAAACGTGTACTCGCCCTCCGCCATCACGCCCACACTGGCGCGGCCTGTGCTGCTGCTGGTGAAGCCGATAGATTTCACTTTACCGGAGAAGTAGTCATTACTCTGAAGCATAAGCAGGCCCTTATCGAAAAAATGGTTGGAAAAACAATATAGAGGGCCAGCCTGAGGGCTGTCACGTAAATTGTGACGCCCGCTCAGACAAGGAGTTCGGAGGCAAGCCGCGCCACCAGCACATTGCTGAGGAGCACCGGCACATCCAGCGCCTTTTGCAGCAAATCGCGGTGTTTTTGATGGAAACCGAGGCAGTCGAGCAGCAGAACATCCGCCCCTTGCGCCAGCAGATCGCGCCCCGCGCCAATCAACTCATCTTCCGTGCCGTAAAAGGGATTCGCCAGCGAATAGTGCGGCGGGTTTTCAAGCACCTGCCACTTCCGGGCCTGCGCTGGCATTAACTCCGGGACAGGCAAAATGATGCCGACCTGATGCCCGTCGACAATCGACGCCACCAGCGGCGGAATGATGCGATCCGGCTCCAGCAGCATCGCATTGCGCGCACGCAGACCAGAAAAGCGCTGCGTGCTCATCAGTAAAATGACGTCATAACCCTGGTTATCGAGCACTTCGATAACGCTTTGCAGCGCCCTTTCGGTTTTGGCTTTCGATACCGTCGCTTTTTCGCCGTCGCTCAGCATGGTGATAAGCGTCTCTTCGTCGCCAGAAACGCCGTAATCCGCCAGCGCTTCCTCGCGCGACAGCTTGCCCATGAGACTCAGATGGGTGATTTGCTGTTCATCAATATGTTCCGTTAACAGCGGCAGAACCTCGCTGACAGGCACAACGCCGATGGTGAGTATCGCCAGAGTCGCACGCATTTTCTTATCGCCTTTTTTTACAGCTTCTCACATTAATAACGGCACCCTTTGCCCAAAACTTGAGCGCAAGCGAAGGGGGAATCAACAAGCGTAGCAGCTTTCCGGCGCCGCACCGTGACAAAAAACCACCGCCGCGCCTGCTGCTGTGGTTAATCATAACGTATCGTTAACATTAGTTTTGGATGAAAGGTGTGATGCAAAACGGCAGGCACGTTTTTTCAGACTGGCGGTAAGCGCAGCGTCACGCTGGCACCTGCCGCCGGAGGGGCGGTCAGGATTTATCCGGATCTTCGTAACGGCGCTTGGCGTCCAGCGCTTCCTGCTCGGTGGGGTGCTCGCTGATAAGCGAATCGGGCTCCGGGTGATCGGCGCGCAGCTGATAGCTGGTGACGGTTTTACCCGGCACGCCTTTTTCAACGGGAACCACGCGCGCCTCGCGCGGATAGGGGGGTCTGCTCGGCATAGCTCTTCCTTAATGATCGTGGACGAGCTGTAAGTATAGACAATCCCGGCACTTAGCTGGCATGCGCCGGTTGCAGCGCCGCGATAATGCGCGAGACAACGCTTGCCGGGGTATCGGCAGCGTCAATAACATGATGCGCGCAGGCGCGATAGAGCGCGTCGCGCACCGCGAGCACTTCCGCGATCTCTTCGGTCACTGGCTTGCCGGTCAGCGTCGGGCGCTGCCCTTCTTCCGGGAACGCCTCAAGGCGCTGCGCCAGCACCGCCACAGGGACATTCAGATAAATCACCACGCCGTGCTGGCGCATAAACTCGCGGTTCCCGTCGCGCAGCACCATGCCGCCGCCGGTCGCCACGACCGTCGCAGGTAGGGTGACCGCCTGCAACGCCTCGCTTTCACGGTCACGAAAGCCCGGCCAGCCCTCTTTCTCCACCACCTCGGCGACGGTCATTTGCGTCTGCTCGAACAGCCAGCGGTCGGTATCGGCAAAGCCGTACCCCAGCGCGCGAGCCAGCGCCTCGCCAGTCGTGGTTTTGCCGCAGCCGCGTGCGCCGATTAAATAAATGGGTTGATTCATGGATGGATTACCTCACCTTTCGCTAGTGCGAAAGGGTTAGAACGCAGGCCGTAAGCCATGAGTTTAACAATAAACTAGTACACAGGACAGGCGTAAATTTAAACTTACAAAAGTGCTGATATTGCGCGTGATCCCGCGCAGGATAACCGTTCTGCCAAAAGCAAAGTGTAAACCAGCGCTACCACTTGCGAGAATACGCAAAACGCGCCCACCTTACTTGAAAGCGGATGTCGAACACAACCCCGCCCTTAGCCGCACCCGGTTACATATTTCTTATTTCCTTTACGCGCCGGACATTTACAAGTGTGGATTTTTCTCCAGACTTACTATTAACGCCATCAATGACAGAGGGATGAATCATGCAATCTGAAGAGCAACGTCTGATTGACGGGCTTTTTGACCGACTCAAAGCCGCCAGCGAAAACAGCGCGCCGCGCGATGCCGACGCCGAGCGCTGGATCGAGCAGCATATGCGCACGCAACCCGGCGCGGCGTATTACATGGCGCAAACTATTCTTATCCAGGAAGCGGCCATGAAGCAGCTTAATGCTCGCCTCCAGTCGCTGGAAGCGGAAGTGGAGCAACTAAAACACTCCGCCAGCCATCAGCAGAGCAGCGGCGGCTTCCTGGCCGGACTGTTCGGCGGCAACAAAAACGAACCGCAAGCGCCGCGTCCGCAGGCAAGCCTGCGCGGCTCAGACCCTATCCCCGGCGCGCAGCAGTATCAGAGCGCGCCGCCTTCTGGTTATGCGCCGCAGGCGGCTCAGGGGCAGTATTATAACAACGCGAACGCGCCGCGCGGCGGCGGCTTTATGGCGGGCGCCCTGCAGACCGCGGCAGGCGTCGCGGGCGGCGTGGTGCTCGGCAATATGCTGACCAGTATGTTCAGCCACCACCAGCCGGAAGAAATCGTCAACATCATCAATGAACCGGCGCAGGCGGCCGACGCGAGCCCGGTCAATGCTGTCGAGGATTACAACCAGGCGGATGACAGCCAGTTCCTGAATCAGGACGCTGGCTTACAGCAGGACAACGGCAACGACTACGTCCCGGCGAGCGGCGAAGATGACTGGAATAACGACTTCGCCGGCGATGACTTCGGCGGCGACGATTTTGGCGGCGACGACGATAACTGGGTTTAAGCCTGCCGCTTCTGGCCGCTGAGCCATTTGTCGAGCTCAGCGGCGAACTGCTGGCGATCGCGCTGGCTCAGGGCATCCGGGCCGCCGGTCTGGATGCCGCTGGCGCGCAGCGTATCCATAAAATCGCGCATCGTCAGGCGCTCGCGAATCGTGGCTTCGCTGTAGCGCTCGCCGCGCGGGTTCAGCGCCACCGCCCCTTTCGCTATCACTTCAGCCGCCAGCGGAATATCCGCCGTCACCACTAAATCGCCCGGCTCGCAGCAGCGCACAATTTCGTTATCCGCTACGTCGAAGCCCGCAGGTACCTGGCGGGCGCGGATAAACCGCGACGGCGGCACGCGCAGGGGCTGGTTCGCCACCAGAATCACCGGGGTTTCGGTGCGCTCGGCGGCGCGGAACAGCACTTCTTTAATCACTTTCGGACACGCATCGGCATCCACCCAGACTGGCATTACGACTCCTGATTGTCGGCGGGAATAATGGAGATTTTGCCATTTTTCTCAAGGATGGCGAATTTTATCTCCTCCAGCCGCTCGATCCCCTGGCTGGTGCGGGCGGAACTTAAAATATCGTCACGGGAAATCCCCGCTTTCTTCATACGTGCGGTGAGCAGCCGGCCATGTTCCACCAGGATCAGGGGCGAGCCGTCAAGCAGCAGATCGAGACGCGGAAACGCATTCTTCAGATAACTCAGCAGGATATCCAGCACAATCAGCGTAATGATGGTGATGGCCGCGCCGGTAAAGGAAAAATCGTTGCCCAGCAGCGCCTGCTGTGTCGCCTCGCTGATAATAAGCAGCAGCACGAAATCAAAGGAATTCATCTCCATCAGCGTGCGGCGACCGGCGATTTTCAGCACCACCAGCAGTAAAAAATACATGCCTGCGGCGCGTAATACGCTGTCCATGTTGTTCTCCTACGGATAAACCCACTGGGTGAGATGCACCGGCGACGCGCCCTGAAGCGTCACGGCAGAGGTTAAGCGCCCCGCCGACTGCGGCTGCGTCACCATCCAGACGGCGTGCGCGCCATCGGGCGTCGGCGCAAAGGTGAGCGTCAGCGTGTGCTGGCCGGTATGAGTAATAAGCGGCTGTGGCTGTAGGGTTTGCAGCGTCAGGTTGTCGGGGAAATCGCCGCTGAAGGTCAGCGTCACCGGCTGGTTTTTCGGCCCCTGAATACGCAGCGCAAACGGCTCATCGCTTTCGGCGCGCAGAAAGCGCTGGTATTCGATAGTCAGGCTTTTTTCGCGATTGGTGGCCGACGTTTCACTCAGCCAGCCGTCGGAAAAGCCGCCGAGCAGCGCGATAAGCACTATCGCGAACAGCAGCCAGTTACCGCCCTGCTGGATACGCCACTCGACGCGCTGGGCGTGCATATGTTCGCGCACCGGCACCTCACGGCTGGCGCGTTCGTCACAGACAGATTTCGCCATCACACACCTCCCTGGATTCAGGATAAGCGTAGCCGAAGCCTTAACGTATTGCCTGAAAGCGCGTTAAGCTATACCTCTTGTGAATCTGGACGCGATAAAACGGAGTGATGCTGTGGAAAAGAAAATTGGCTTTATCGGTTGCGGCAACATGGGCAAGGCTATCCTCGGCGGCCTGCTGGCAAGCGGCCAGGCACAGGCGGAAAGCGTGTTTGTGTATACGCCATCTGAAGAGAGCCGGGCTGCGCTGAAAGAAGAATATGGCGTGAACACAGTCGCCAGCGCGCAGGAAGTGGCGCAGGCGGCCGATATCGTGTTTGGGGCAGTGAAGCCCAATATCATGCTGAAAGTCATGAGCGATATCGCCTCCAGCCTGAACAAAGATTCGCTGGTCGTCTCCATCGCTGCCGGTATTACGCTCGATCAGCTCGCCACCGTGCTGGGACACGATCGCAAAATCGTGCGCACCATGCCAAACACGCCTTCATTAGTGGGTGCCGGGATGACCTCCATCACACCGAACGCGCTCGCCAGCGACGAAGACATTCAGAATGTGCTCGCGATATTCCGAAGCTTCGGCGAAGCGGAAGTGGTAGCGGAATATCTGATCCATCCTGTGGTGGGCGTGAGCGGCTCGGCCCCGGCATATGTCTTCATGTTTATCGAAGCAATGGCCGACGCGGCCGTACTTGGCGGTATGCCGCGCGCGCAGGCGTATAAATTCGCCGCCCAGGCGGTGATGGGCTCGGCGAAAATGGTGCTGGAAACCGGCAAACATCCGGGCGAGCTGAAAGATATGGTCTGCTCGCCAGGCGGCACGACCATCGAAGCGGTGCGGGTGCTGGAGGAGCGCGGCATGCGCGCTGCGGTCATTGAAGCGATGGCCCAGTGCATGGTGAAATCGGAAAAGCTCAGTAAGGGCTAAAACGAAAGGGCTACCACCGGTAGCCCTTTTTGCTGGTTCACTGCCCGATATCGCGCAGCTTCTTGCCCGACATCAGGTTCTTCTCGATATGTTCGAGCGTGACGTTTTTGGTCTCCGGGATAAGCCAGAACGTGACGCCGACAAACGCCAGGTTCAACGCCGTGTAAAGCCAGAACGTCCCCGCCGCGCCGATATGGTCAATAAGCGTCAGGAAGGTGGCTCCGATAATCATGTTCGACACCCAGTTGGTGGTGGTGGAACAGGTGACGCCGAAGTCGCGGCATTTCAGCGGCTGGATTTCCGAGCACAAAATCCAGACCACCGGCGCGGCGCTCATGGCGTAACCCGCGATACACATCATGGTCATGCCAACGGAAAGCCAGGAGATGCCGGTAGAGATCTGTCCGCGATCGACCTGCATCAGGCAGTAGCCGAGCACCAGCGTGCCAAGCGCCATCACGCTAAAGCCGATTTTCAGCGCCGGTTTACGCCCGGCTTTATCAACGGTAAACACCGCGATAAACGTCGCGAGCATAAAGGTCAGCCCTACCACGACCGTTGCGATCATCTGCTGTTCAGTGCTGGCGAACCCCGCCATCTGGAAGATTTTCGGCGAGTAATACATGATGATATTCATGCCGGTGAACTGCTGCATCGCCTGCAACAGCATGCCGAGAAACACGGCGCGGCGCACGTTGCGGTTGGCGGTAAACAGCGCCCAGCCGCCCTGCTTCACCTTCAGGCTTTCGCGAATTTCATTAAGCTCCTCGCGCGCTTTTTCCGAGGTGTCGCGCAGCATCCGCAGCACGTTTTCCGCCTCAATATGCATCCCTTTGGCCGCAAGCCACCGCGGGCTGTTTGGCAAAAACACCACCATCACCAGCAGGATCACGGCGGGCAGCGCCAGCACGCCGAGCATGGCGCGCCAGTTGCCGCTGTAGCTAAGCGCGGTATCAGACAAAAACGCCAGCAGAATGCCGAGCGTCACCATCAGCTGATACAGGCTTATCATTTTGCCGCGCACTTTTTCAGACGCCATCTCTGAAAGATAGAGCGGCGCGGTATAGGAGGCGATCCCGACCGCGACGCCCAAAAGCACGCGGGCCGCGAGCAGGATTTCCAGCGAATGCGCAAACGCGGATCCGAGCGAACCGAGAATAAACAGCACCGCGCCCGCCAGCAGGCTGTACTTACGCCCGAGCCGCGACGAGAGCCAGCCGTTAAACAGCGCGCCCAGCGCCGCGCCGAGCATCATGCTGCTCACCACCCATTCCTGAGCGCGACTGCTTAAGCTGAAATGATCGGTGATAAAGGGCAGCGCCCCGGCGATAACGCCGATATCCAGACCAAACAGCAGGCCCGCGACGGCGGCAGAAAAAGAAACAAACAGATTCATGCGGCGCGCTTTACGTTCCTGAGCGCTGGCAGCAGGCGAGAATTCACTTACCGAGGACATCTTATTTCTCCCGTTAAAGGCAATCAGCCATCCTCATAACGGTAGTGGTAACGCCGCAGAGACGTCAGGCGGGAAACGGCGAAGATATGGATAAAATTGCTATGAGGTTGGGTTTTGTGATGCAGGTTATAAAACAGAAAAAACGCTTCACCTCGCGCTATAACCCCACATGGCGGGAATTAATGTGATGCCGCTCGGTAATTTTCACTAATGAAAGCCGCAATCCGGCTTTTCTCTCATGGACAATCAAGGAGTTTACTGTCTTCATCCGTGCGCTGATGCCTTTTTAACCTGACGCAAAGACGCCCGTCAGCGGTGACCTGAGCTCACGCACTGTGGCGCCTACCAGCGATATAAAGAGAATACAGAAAAAGCGCAGCCGGTTATTTTTATCGGCACGCTTATCAGTCAGACAATAAACTTATGACAACAGCGAGAATATATTTTAAAGCGTGGGGGAAGCACCTTTGCAATTAGCACTGGCGCAATACGTAAAAGCTATTATCGTGGAGCCGCGGTTACCTCTTAAGCATTAAGCTCCGCACGGACCAGCCGCTGCTTAAAATAACCGTAACACTGCCAGCTATTCTTTGATTCAGAGCGTGAGAATAATCCGCCTCACGAAGAAGCCAGCAAATAAAAGCGCGTATTAGCATACTGTTATTCTGTGACAGAAAAATAACGCGGCTCGCCCGTTATGCGCTCAGGTTCTGGGGTGCCGCAGCAGCTTTTTTACGTATTGCAGGAGCAGCTCGGTATCGCGCTGCGGAATATGGCTTTCCGGCTCCACCCCTTCGAGCGCCCCTTCCACGCTTGCGATAAGCGTCTGTTGCGTTTCGCTATCCAGATGACGCAGCAAGGCGGTGACGACAATCTCCAGGGCCTCGACCTGCGCCACTAACTCTTTGGACTCTTCTTCCTTTTCTGCAAGCTTGAGCAGCAGTTCAGCTATAAGGTTTTTCATAACTGTCTTCCCGTGAAATTGTTGCTGTGAAGTTATCATTAGCCATCGGGGTTGCCTAGTGATCGCAACGGCTTTTTTTAATGTCGCACCGGTTTTGTGCGGTGCCACAAAAAATCCATCTGAGCGAAACGTTTTACTTACAGAAATAAGACAGGGGCATAAGAAAGCGATTATCAGCGCGCTATTCGCCGTGGTGTGCCGCAAGCCATTAATTGGCCGCGAGGGCGGTTTTAATTATTCGCGGCCTTTGCGTTACGTCTTAACGCCGCAGCGAACTGCCAGACGTTCAGCACCAGCACGATTGCCGTGGCGATAAAGACCCAGCGGTAGCCTGCCGCGGCGGAAATCCCGGCCCCCATCAGCGGCCCCAGCACGTTGCCGAGGTACATAAACGACTGGTTGTAGCCGAAAATCCGCCCGGTCACGTTATCGGAGGAGTACTTCACCAGCAGCGTCTGCACGGCCGGGAACATGGCGCCGTCGGCGAAGCCGAGCAGAAACCGCAGCACCGCGAGCTGCAAGGGCGAGGTGACGAACGACATCGCGAAAAACAGCACGACCGCGATGACAAGGGTTGCCATCAGCACCCGCGCGGTACCGATACGGTCGCCTAACCGCCCGAGACGCGGCGCGCTGAGAAGCGCCGAGACGCCAGGCACCGCCGCGATCATCCCGCTTAAGAAGGCGATATTGCTGCTGTCCGGCGTCAGTTCTTTAATAAAGAGCGCGAGTATCGGGCTGACGGAGCCGTTGGAGAGCTGGATAACCATGGTGGTGATAAACAGGCTCACCACCAGCCACGGGGCCGGCAGCGTGGCGAACACGGCTTTGCCGCTGAGCTGTTCGCGCTTTGAAAGCCTGGGGCGCGCGCCCTCTTTAATCAGGAACAGCGTTACCGCGAAACTTATCATCAGCAACAGCGCGGTTATCAGAAAGACCGGACGCAGCCCGACGCTGTCGGCCAGGAAGCCGCCCATCAGCGGGCCTAAAATGACGCCGCTTATCTGCGCGGTGGAGAGCGTACTGAGCGCCCAGCCGCTGCGATCGCGCGGCACCTGAGACGCCACCAGCGCCATCGCGTTCGGAATATACCCTGAGGTAAGCCCCATCAACGCGCGCAGCGCGAAGAGCTGCCAGACGCTGGTCGCGAAGGCCTGCAGCAGAATCGCCACCGCCATGCCGAGCGAGGCGCGCAGCAGCATCAGCTTGCGGCCCTTACGGTCGGCAAGGCTGCCCCAGAGCGGCGAGACAAACGCCGATACCAGAAAGGTGACGCTGAATGTCAGCCCGGACCAGAGCGACAGCGCCTCATGCGACTGCACGCCGAGCTCGGCGACATAGAGCGGCAAAAACGGAAGGATTTGGCTGATAGCAAGGCCGGTGAAGAAACAGCCAAACCAGACGGAGATAAGATTAACCTTCCAGGATTCCATACGCGCGCTATCTGCTTTCTGTAAGTCGATGAAGAGTAAGAGTATCAGGATGCGTCCAGGGAGAAATGCCCATCAGTGCGGCCTGTAATATTTTGGACGCTTATTATTAATATAAAATCATTTGTGACATTTATCACACCACCGGGCCGTATTCGCCGACGATTATCCTTAGCGGCAGATCCCGAAACCGCGCATGCCGAAGTGGAAATGGTTGGCGTGCGCCGCGTTATAGTCCGGCCCGAGCGCGTTGCCGAAGTAAAGGCAGCTCTGGCCAAACAGCGCGCGCAGCGTCTCGCCGCGCGGTCCGCTCTCCTTCCAGCCTTTCAGCACGCTTATCTGCTGGCCGTTGGCGAAACGAAACGCGCTGACATCCAGCGCGTCCGCCGTCGCGTGTTCGCTTAAGCGCGCGTTGGCGCGATGATAGATATTGCGGCAGGCGTAGCTGCCATAGTGGTCGATGCGTACCAGTGGGCTGCCCACCATCGCCGCGCCGATGGGTTTCGCCTGTTGCTGTACATACATGGCGCTACTGAGCGCCAGCGGGCAGCTTGCGAGAAACGAGCTGCTGAGTTTTACCTCACCGAAGCTTTGCACCCGCACCGGCGAGTCGAGCGGGCAGTTGCCCTGGGTTGAGGTCTGGACGCGATACTGGATCATGTCCCGCTTGCGGGCTTCGTCGAGCAGCGCCAGGCACGCCTGCGGATCGTTCGCCATCTGGCGCAGTTTGTAGCGCGTCACCATCGTCGGCGGATCGAGCGGCGACAGCGGCGCGAACGGGTTATACCAGGCAGGCAAATAGTCATACAGCCAGACGCCTGCCAGCGCCGTTAATGCCAGCGTCGTTACCATCGCTATCCCTTTTTTCGCCATGTCACCGCCGTAAACCCGTCACAAAATCAAAGTATAACCGCTTCGCGCCAGGGGGCGACGAACCACATGAATCCGCCTGCCGGGCGTGCTATGTTGTGGACTTTCGTCTGCTTTGAGGATGGGTTGTAAAAATGGCAAAACTGCGCGTGGGCATTGTGTTTGGCGGAAAATCAGCGGAGCACGAGGTGTCGCTTCAGTCGGCGAAGAATATCGTCGATGCGATTGATAAAGAAAAATTCGACGTGGTGCTGCTTGGCATTGATAAACAGGGCCAGTGGCATGTGAACGACGCGTCGCGCTATCTGCTGAACGCCGATAACCCGGCGCGTATCGCCCTGCACCGCTCGGAGAAAAACGTCGCGCTGATCCCAGGCCAGAGCGCGCAGCAGCTGATCGATTCCGATAACCGCCAGGCGCTGCCGCAACTTGATGTTATCTTCCCCATCGTCCACGGCACGCTCGGCGAAGACGGCTCCCTGCAGGGGATGCTGCGCATGGCGAATATTCCGTTTGTCGGCGCAGGCGTGCTGGGCTCGGCGGTCAGCATGGATAAAGACGTCGCCAAGCGTCTGCTGCGCGACGCCGGTCTTGCCGTCGCGCCGTTTATTACGCTGACCCGCGCGAACCGCCAGCGCATCACCTTCGCCGAGGTTAAAGCGCAGCTCGGCCTGCCGCTGTTCGTCAAACCGGCGAATCAGGGCTCATCGGTCGGCGTCAGCAAGGTCAACGACGAGGCGCAGTATCACGCCGCCGTCGCGCTGGCCTTTGAGTTCGACCATAAAGTCGTGGTGGAAACCGGCATTCAGGGCCGTGAGATTGAGTGCGCGGTGCTGGGTAACGAGGATCCGCAGGCGAGCACCTGCGGCGAGATCGTGGTGAACAGCGAGTTTTATTCTTACGACACCAAATACATCGACGATCAGGCCGCCCGCGTGGTGGTGCCTGCCGATATCGCGCCGGAGATCAACGAGAAGATCCGCGCCATCGCAGTACGCGCGTTTCAGGCGCTGGAGTGCGCCGGCCTCGCGCGCGTCGACGTGTTCCTGAGGCCGGACAACGAGGTGATCATTAATGAGATCAACACGCTGCCGGGCTTTACCAACATCAGCATGTATCCAAAACTGTGGCAGGCGAGCGGCATCGGTTACCAGGAACTGATCACCCGCCTGATTGAACTGGCGCTGGCGCGCCATCAGGCCGATGCGGCGCTGAAAAGCTCCATCACCGGCTAAAACGCCCTACTCTTGCGCCGTCCCCGGCTCTTCCGGGCGACGGCGGATAATAAAGCCCGCTATCCAGAAGCAAATCACCCACGTCACCAGTCCCACCGCATAGGTTTGCCAGCCTTTCGCTTCAAACCCCAGCAGGCCAATCACGCCGTTCATAATAAAAATCAGGCCCAGTGCGACCGCGTAATAGTGCCAGTCACGGCGAATTTTGGCAGAGAGTTGCATGGTGGCTCCTAAGCGTCAAAAAAAGCATCTTCGCATATCCCTCAGCGCCTGTCTGTGGCCCGTGTCGCGCGGTGTGAAGCCCATTACGGTTACGCTTAAAAGACGCCAAAAAGCGCCAGTAACCTGATTTTCTGAAGGGGAATATCGATAAGCGGCGCGGGCAGGAAAAGTCTGAATGTTAACCACTTATTAACGCAGTTACAGAAATGTGAGAATCGACATAATTTTGACATTCAGGAGTAATCTGCCCGCCAAATTACCACGAATCCGATATTGACAAATAAATTCTCCTGCCAAACTTCACCCTGTACCACCTGGCGTCACGCCAGTACGAAGGTCGAATACCCGGAGGTCTGTATGGCTGAGATATCGTTACCCAAACCCATAATCGCCGGGAAACCTGGAAAGTCCTCCGCGCTGGGCAACCTCGCTTACGCGCTGTTTGTATTGTTTTCTTTCTGGGTTGGCGCGCAACTCCTGAATGTCGTGGTGCACGCGCCGGGCGTTCTGGATAATCTGATGCAGATGCAGGAGAACGGCCGTCCCCAAATCAAAATGGGGCTCGCGGTCGGCACCGTGTTCGCGCTGGTGCCGTTTCTGGCAGGCTGTGTCTTTGCGATGGTCATGGCGTTTTTCTTTCGCCTGCGACGTCGTCGCCTTTAATCTTTACTCATACAGCGTGCCCGACGATCGTCCACGCGCTTTGCGAACCACGCTGTGGTGAGCTTACGCGTGATCTTCGGGCTTTCTAATTGAATACCCGGCAACAGCTCACGTGGCAGCGCCTTACCGGCGCGTTTATCCGCGAGCGCAAACACCTTTTTGTACAGTTCGCTGTCGCTGAAATCCTCGCTATCCCCTTTCGCCAGCGCACGATGGATCTCGCTCTCGCTCATATCGAGCCTGCCCGCCACTTTACGCACCGCGTTTTCGGTCGCGCCCGGCTCGTCGCTGTCATAACGGATCAGATCGCCGTCAAGCGCCAGCTTCACGCCGCTCGCCTTGCTGACCGCATTCTGAAACGCCGCGTTGCGGCTCGCATACCAGCCGGCGTTGAAATCGGCGAAGCGATAGAGCGGACGCGAGTAGTCCACCGGGTAGTTAAGCAGGTGATAAATACCGAACCAGAGCCCGCCGCGCCGCGTAAAGACCTCCTGGCGCAGCGTGCCGTCAACGTCATACGGGTAACCGCGCGCGTGGGCTTCGGCAAACGCGATGCTGACCTGCATCGGCCCGCCGGTATGCACCGGGTTTAAGTTGCCGAACAGCGTCTGACCGAGCGGCACCATGCCGATGAAATCATCGAAAATCGCGCTCAGCTCGCGTTCGGACTTCACGTTATCGAGCCGTTCGCTGTAGCTTTTGCCGTTGGGGGATTTAATCAGCAGCGCGGTGCGCACCACAAAGGCGGGAATGTGCAGCTTACCGGCGCGGCGCTCAATCTCCTTCCAGGCGATATTGCCAAGCCCCGGCACCTGCGGATCGGCCTGATAATTCGACTCCTGCTCCGCTACCGCCAGCACCGAACAGATGTTCTCTTCGCTGGGCGTAATCTTCTGCGTTTCAAACGCGCGGGCGATGTCGCGCGCCCAGCCGTCACGGTCTTTCACGCTGGCGGGCATTTTCTGCTTCACCACGGCGCGCACGTCGAGCGGTTTTGCGCCTTTTGGCGTCTCAGAGGTCTGGCTGGTACAGCCCGCCAGCGCCAGCAGCGCGGCGAGCGTGAGGGGGCGAAAGCGGGTGGAAAAGTCAAACGTGGCGGCCATGATTATCCTGTCAGGCGGGGTTCAGGCCGATTACCCTGCCACGTTTTTGCCGCCGCGAAAAGCGGATCGCTCCGAAGACGCAGCGGCAGCGCGCGTTACATCGCTTCGTGCGCCTCTGGCTCGGGGGCGGGTTTATCATTCAGCGTGCGCTCAAAGCTGCGCAGACGTTTGTAGATAGACAGCAGCTCCACCAGCGTCGTCCAGGAACTGATCAGATACTGGAACGCGCCGCGAACCTCGCCAAACACGTTGCCAATCTGCGACATCAACCCCAACGTAATCGTCCCTGCCGCAATCGACGGGAACATCAAAAACAGGCCGAAGATCGCATCCACCTGCAAATAGAGAATGCGGGCGATGTTGAAATAGGTGTAGTGGAAATAGAGGCGGAAATAGTTAAAGCGCACGTTGCTGAAGAGCGCCTGCACGGTCTGCGGATCGGCGCGCGTCGGATCGTCTTCGCCATACACCAGCTCTTTACGGTAGGCGGCCTCGACGCGCTGGTTGCGAAACTCCAGTCCCGGCAGCTTGATCCCAACCAGCGCTAACAGCCCGGTGCCGAGCAGCGCCCAGATGAGCGCGGCAAATACCAGACCATACGGCACGGCCCCCACCACCGGCAGTTCTTTCACATGCGGCGAGAGCGCCACCAGCACCGGCAGAAAGGCTATCAGCGTCATCACCGCTTTCAGCAGCGACACGCCCATATCTTCAAGCGTGCTGGCGAAACGCATGGTGTCTTCCTGCACGCGCTGCGCGGCGCCTTCGATGTGGCGCAGCCGCTGCCAGTTCGCCATGTAGTATTCGTTCATGGCGGTGCGCCAGCGGAAGATGTAATGGCTGATGAAAAAGTTGTTAAGCACGCCGACGGTCACGTAGATAAGCGCGATGCCGAGAAACACCATGAGGCCGCTATACAGCTGCTCGATTTTCACTTTATTCGGCGCGCCGAGCGCCGTCTGGATCAGATCGAAAAACGGCGCGTACCAGGCGTTAATGGCGACGCTCAGCTCCACCATAAACCAGGTGACGAAGATCAGCAGCGCCGAGCCCAGAACTGACCAGCGCTGCCAGCGGTGCGGGCTGTAAATGCGCCAGAAGAGGGCGAACAGCCCGACGCAGAGCGCGTAATACGCGTAGAAAAGCAGAAAACTGCCCGACCAGAAACGGGCCGCGCTGATGGGCAGTTCGCCCGCGACACCGAGCCGGTGGCTAAGCCAGTCGCCGCCGAGCTGCCAGGCGATGACGGCAAGCATCGCCCAGACCAGCGCCGATAAAAAAAACGCGGTGGGACGAGGAAAAAAGGATTTAAACATCAATCACTCCTGCAAATATTCTTGTTTTTGCTGTTGCTGTATGACCGCAGCCCTGCCCTCGCGGCAGGGGCGTTGAGTGTAACCTGACGAACGGCCAGCACGCCGCCCGGATTGTTTCTGAAAATGTAACCTTTGCAAAAATGTCACGGCGTGGCCCACGCTCGCGCCGTGATGAGACAGACCGCAGGCGCGTTAGTTCGCCTGCCACGCGGTGAGTATCGACGCGGTGCTCAGCACCCGCAGCGGATTGCCCGGCACCGTCAGGTTGGCCCACACCTCGTTGTAATGCTCAATAAGCACCGGCGCGGTCGCGGCCGTTCGATTGGCGGTGGTGTGGGCGTCCCCGGCGATGGTGACGCGAAAACCGCGGCTTGCCGCCTGTTTGATAGTCGTGTCCACGCAATAGTCGCTCGCACAACCGCACACCACGAAGGCCTCAATGTTGCGCTCGCGCAGCAGCGCCTCAAGCGGCGTGTTCCAGAAGGCGTCGCAGGCGGTTTTGGTCACCCTCAGAGCGTGTTCGGGCACATTCAGCGCTGGCAGCAGCGCGAACCCTGGCGAGTCTTCTTCCAGCCCGCCCGCTTCGGCGTGCTGAATAATAATCACCTGTTCCGCGCCCGCCATCAGCGCATTGATGCGCGCGGTTCGCCCTTCCCGGTCAAAACGCGGCGTCGCGAAAACACCGTTCTGCATATCAATCACCATCACAACCTGGGGTACAGACATTGCACACTCCTCCTGCGGGGAAAGCAGGAGGTTACCACAGGCGAAGCGGTACCGATTGCACAAAAAATTGGCGTAAAAAAACCTGTTGTTACGCGTCGTTACGTTTTTTCGACAACGGACGCGCTTTTCGGGCCTTTGCAGATCCGCGCGCAGTAGTATAAATACCCTCTATCCCCGCTCACTGAATGGATTGCTTCGTTGAAACGTTGTCTGCTCTCCTGCGCCCTGCTGATTAGCGCAGCCTTTCCTGCGGCCCAGGCCGCGCAAACCTCGCCGGACCCGATCTTTGCGTCCGATATCGTCGACCGTTACGCCAACCATATTTTCTACGGCAGCGGCGCGACCGGCATGGCGATCGTGGTGATTGACGGTAACCAGCGCGTGTTCCGAAGCTTCGGCGAAACGCGCCCCGGCAATAACGTTCGCCCGCAGCTCGACTCGGTTATCCGTATCGCCTCGCTCACCAAACTGATGACCAGCGAAATGCTGGTGAAAATGCTCGATCAGGGCGTGGTGAAGCTTGACGATCCGCTGAGCCGTTACGCGCCGTCCGGCGCGCGCGTGCCGACGTATCAGGGCGAGCCTATCCGGCTGGTGAATCTCGCCACGCATACCAGCGCCTTGCCCCGCGAGCAGCCGGGCGGCGCGGCGAAACGCCCGGTGTTCGTCTGGCCGACGCGTCAGCAGCGCTGGGAGTGGCTCTCCACCGCGACGTTAAAAGCAGCGCCTGGCGCGACGGCGGCCTATTCCAATCTCGCCTTTGACCTGCTGGCCGACGCGCTGGCGAACGCCGCAGGTAAGCCTTACACCCAGCTGTTTGAAGAGCAGATAACCCGTCCGCTCGGCATGAAAGACACCACGTTTACGCCCTCGCCGGATCAGTGCAAGCGCCTGATGGTGGCCGAAAAAGGCGCCAGCCCGTGCAATAACACGCTGGCGGCGATTGGCAGCGGCGGGGTCTACTCCACGCCGGACGACATGATGCGCTGGATGCAGCAGTTCCTGGCGTCCGATTTTCACCGCCGCAGCGCGCAGGCCGACCGGATGCAGACGCTGATTTATCAGCGCACGCAGCTGACCCGCGTGGTGGGTATGGACGTGCCGGGCAAGGCCGACGCGCTCGGGCTTGGCTGGGTCTATATGGCTCCGAAAGACGGCCGCCCCGGCATCATCCAGAAAACCGGCGGCGGCGGCGGTTTCATCACTTACATGGCGATGGTGCCGCAGAGCAATATCGGCGCGTTCGTGGTGGTAACCCGTTCGCCGCTCACCCGCTTTACCAACATGAGCGACGGCATCAACGATCTGGTGACCGAACTGAGCGGCAACAAACCGCTCTCAACGCCGGAATCGTAACCGCACTCACGGCGCCCCGGGGCGCCGTTTTCTTTCCGCATTCAATAGTTGAGCGGCAGCTTATTCACCGCCACCAGCTTTCCCTTCTGCATTTCAATGTATTTGCCTTTACGCAGCTCAGCGAGCACTTCGGCAATCACCGAACGGGAAATATGGGTGTGATTCTGGATATGGTGGATGACGCCTATCTGGGCGCGCAGCTCCGGGCTCCAGCCCGCCATCGTCAGCAACGTGGCGCGGATCTGTGAATAGGTCGTGGTGCCGATAAAGTGCGCGTCGCGCCACTCAAACCAGCGCATCAGCCAGGTCTGCCAGTGGCAGAACGATTTCCACAGCTGGCGATGCTCGATAATTTCTATCGCCCGGCGCACCGGCATACGAAAGCCACGACACGGCGTCTCGGTCATCAACGTATAGCGCAGCGGTTCCGGGATCACGGCGTCGGAAAAGCTCAAATAAAGCGGCGCGGTCATTAAATCGACGTGAATGCGGTTCTGCTCACGCCAGACATTGAGGCTCCCGTCCTTAAAAAACCAGCACTGCGGCTCGCCCTGCTCGTTGAAAAACGAGAGTTCACAATGGGCGTCAATATCAAAAGGGGTTCCTGCCGGGCCGAGATGACGCGCAAGCGCATCGAGATGATGACGGGGTTTTACCAGATCTAACACGCGAGATATCCATTTCAGGTGTGTTGATGGGAACTGCCTGTCCGCGCGGGACAGGCAGCTTTTAACGCTACATCATGCGGTTACCAGGTGTATTTGACGCCGACATTGGCCGCCCAGTCCTGGTCCACATCGCCGCCGCCCAGATAGTTGGCGTCCGCGTAGGCGCTGAAGTTTTTGGTGAAGCTGAATTTGCCGCCCAGACCCGCACGAACCGCCGAGCCTTCGACGCCGTTATCGATAGCATCGCCGTTCACGTCGGCGTCGTTATCGTTCGCATCGTCGTAGACGTAAGCCAGTTTCGCATACGGGGTGAAGGACTGATCGTTACCGTAGTTGAAGGTGTAACCGAGATCCGCGCCCAGCTCGTAACGCAGGCTGTCATAAGACTGGCTGTTGACGCGCATATCGTTGCTCAGCTGATAGCCGTCGCCGTCCTGGAACAGCCCGGAGACGCTGGCATAAGGCGTCAGGTAGCCCTGCGGGTTAAACGCCCAGTCGTAGCCCAGTTTCAGCCCGAAGCCCCAGGCGTCGGAAGACACATCGCCGGACACCGCCTGGCCGTCGCTCATCACCGCGCTCAGGTCATTGCTGAAATGGCTGTAGCTCAGGCTGGAGTCGAGGAACACATTATTGGCGAACTGCGCGGAGGCGTACAGGCGCGCTGACTGGCTGTCCTGGTCGACGCTGCCGGTGCGATCGTCCATATCGCCTTTCGCAAAGCCTGCGGCCGCGCCGATCATCCATTTGGCGTTATTGCCGTCCACCTGTTTATCGATACCCACCATCAGGCCGCTCACATCCTGGTCATAGCTCAGCTCGCCGGTATCGCCATTGAAATTGCCGCCGAAGTAGGTCACCCAGGCGCCGCCGGTATCCGCCGCGCTGTGACGCCCCTGCGCGAGACGCGTGCTCAGCACATCCTGCTCCAGGTTCCAGATATTGGTATTGGCGGAAGGAATACTCAGCGCCATATTCGCGTAGTCGGTCAACTCGCGCTGCTTCAGCACCACGGTGTCGCCCTGCTGCTGCGACTCGTAAGTGTACGCGCCCAGATCGGCCTTATTGGCGGCGGTAAAACGCGCGGTCGTGGCGTCGTTATCGTCGTACACCCGCACCACTTCGTTGCCCTGATAGTCCGCGATCGCGCCCGCGCCGGTAGCGTTATCGATACGCACCCGGTAGTTGCCCGATATATCGCCGTTCACCGCCAGATGGCCGTCGGCATTCAGCGCAATCACGCCGTCATCGTAGTCTTTCTGATGCGGATCGTTGGTGACGTAACGCGCGTTGCCAAGCGAGGCGTCCAGCACATAGTCGCGGCTCGCCACGTTCAGTACGCCGCCGTCGGTCAGTACCACGTGGTCGGTGTCCACTTGTCCCAGGCCGAGGTTCAGCTGCGCGCCGTTATCAACGGTCAGCGTGTTGGCGTACAGCGCGGCGGTCTCTTCCGTAAGCGTCGCCTGGCTGCCGCTGTCGAGGGTCAGGGAATCGGTCGCCACCGCGCCGTCGTCGCCGATATTCAGCGTTGACGCATTGGTCAGCGTGATGGAATCCGCCAGCAGCGAGGAGCTTTCGACGTTCACTTGTGAATAGTTATCCACCGCCAGCGCGTCGATGTTCGAGACTTTACGGGTATCCCACTCGGAGCCGTTTTGCAGCGTCACGTTGAAAAGGCCGCTCTGGTAGACTTCGTTGCCCGTTACATGGCCCGCTTCGTTAAACGCCGTGTCGCTGTTTTCGATGCCATAGGTAGAGCCCGGCCAGAGGCTGTTCGGCTGATAGTCATACAGCTCGGCGGTCGCTTCGACATTCGAAATCGCAGCGCCGACCCATTTGCTGCCGTTGGTGAGCGTCACGTCCAGACGGTCGGTATCATCCCAGCCGTTGGAATCCAGCGTGCCGTCGCCGTTGACGTCATAGGCGTTAACGTGCGTCGTGACCGGATTGCCGTCATCGTCAGGCGTCGTGCGATCATACCCGCCGAAATTCTCATCAAACGTGCTTTCGAAATAGATATCGCCGTTAATGGTTGAGCTATCGAAAGCGGCCGTCGTCTGCATGGCGTTATCCGCAGCCGGACTGGCAACCACGGCCAGCGCAATATCATCGGCGGTAATGGCGTTATCGTAATCGCTCGCCTTGCCGGTATGGCCGTAAAAACCGCGGGTGCCTTCATCCGTCCATGAGCCGGAGCTCAGCACGGAATCTTTCACCACAAGGGTGTTATTAAAAATCTCGCTGCTATTTGAGCCCGTCGCAGACGTCACATCCTGATTATCTTCCCATTCATATCCCTGCGTCAGCGTAATACCAGCGACATGGGAGTTATTCTGGATAACCAGATCGGTTTCCTGATCGAGCGTAATAGCCGTGCCGAGGTTGTAAATATCCTGGGACGCCGTCGTTTTATCGTCGGCGTTATAATAGGTATAATGCTCGAAATCATCGTCGATGGTTGAATTATCGACGGTTAACGCCAGCCGATTATAGAGATAATCCCCGGTGCGGTTATCGCAATTATCAGTCATACACTGGGAGGTGATCATCCCGTGAATGGTGCTGTCTTTAATGGTCAGCGCGTTGCGGTTGTTATTATTGCTGGTGCCATCGTCGAGATACCAGGTGGAAATAACGCCATCGACATGCGCGCCGGAAATTTGCGGATAAATATTGCCATTATAATAATCAGCGCCATAGTCATAGCCGACATAGCCCTGATACATAATGCCGCCATCATAATAAAACGTGTCGTAGCTTTTGCCAGAAATATCCGTGGCAGCGGAGGCCTGAGAAGCGATAGCCATCGTACAGGCCACGGCTAATTGTGAGACTACAAGTTTCTTTTTCCAGGAGCGCATTTATCATCCCTCCTCAGGGACATCACAAAGTTGGTCCATCAAATGGTTTGCCGTAATACAAACGCGGTGTATTAACGACAAAATTATGCACGCCGGGAAATTAAAGGTTCAATTCTTCTTTACGCTTTGTATGAATTCAAACTCTTTGGTTTTTAACGCCAGCACGCATAATTGATGCCGCCGCCTTTTATCGCCTCGTTCTGGAAATAATCACGCCTGCGCGCCACGGGAAAACGATTACTCATTCAAATAAAACCTCGTTGCTTTATTGGATTGAAAAATAAAATAACCACCAGCAATAAAAATAATTACCGCTGCGCTCCGGGCACTTTTTACATTTCCTGCGGCATACTCATCTATAATGTGAATATCTCAACGGCATGGAGAACAGAAATCGAATGAACGAAAAACTTCAGCACGCCGCGAAACAGGCCGGCATTTATCTCAGCCAGCGCGGGCTACGACTGGCGACGGCGGAATCCTGCACCGGTGGGCTTATTACCTATACGCTGTGCGCCACCGAAGATACCACTGCCTTTTATTCGAGCGGTTTTATCACTTACACCAATGAAGCCAAGCAGCGCATGCTGGGCGTGAAAGAAGAGACGCTGCGCCTCTACACCGCCGTGAGCGAACAGACGGTACATGAAATGGCGGCGGGCGCGCGTGAGCGCTCCGGCGAAGATATCAGCCTGTCGGTAAGCGGCTACGCCGGGCCATCTGGCGGCGAAGACGGCACGCCGCCCGGCACCGTGTGGTTCGGCTGGGGGATGCCCGGCCAGGAAACCGTGGCGGAAAAACGCCACTTCAACGGCGACCCCAAAACCGTTATCGATCAGGCTGCGGTCTTTGCGCTGGAGCGCCTCGTTGAACTGCTAAAAGAACGGGAATGACCGACGCAATCAGGCCTGCCCGCGCGGTTGCACCCCGGCAGGCCTTGCGCGCTGCGCCTGCGCGCGGGTTAGCGCCCACAATCGTCAAACATCCGCCCCCGTTTCGGGTTAAAATAAAACCTGTCTCATTTCTCTGATAAGAAGCAATTATGGTCGATTTTTCATTGAGTTCCCGCCCGCGCCGCCTGCGCCAGTCCGCCTCGCTGCGTGCCATGTTTGAAGAAACCACGTTAAGCCGCAACGATCTGGTGCTGCCGATTTTCGTTGAGGAAGCGCTGGACGACTACAAGCCGATTGCCGCCATGCCAGGCGTGATGCGCATCCCGGAAAAATACCTTGCCCGTGAAATCGAGCGTATCGCGAAAGCGGGCATCCGCTCCGTCATGACGTTCGGCATTTCGCACCACACCGACGAGTGCGGCAGCGACACCTGGAATGAAAACGGCCTGGTGGCGCGCATGTCGCGTATCGCCAAAGACGCGGTGCCGGAAATGATCGTGATGTCGGACACCTGCTTTTGCGAATACACCACGCACGGCCACTGCGGCGTGCTGTGCGAGCACGGCGTGGATAACGACGCCACGCTGATCAACCTGGGCCGTCAGGCCGTGGTGGCCGCTGCTGCAGGCGCGGACTTTATCGCCCCTTCCGCCGCAATGGACGGCCAGGTGAAGGCTATTCGCCAGGCGCTGGACGCGGCGGGCTTCACGGACACCGCGATTTTCTCGTATTCCACCAAGTTCGCGTCGTCGTTCTACGGCCCGTTCCGCGAAGCCGCTGGCACCGCGCTGAAAGGCGATCGTAAAACCTATCAGATGAGCCCGATGAACCGCCGCGAAGCGATCCGTGAATCGCTGCTGGATGAAGCCGAAGGCGCGGACGCGCTGATGGTCAAACCGGCGGGCGCGTATCTCGATATCCTGCGCGATGTGCGCGAACGTACCAGCCTGCCGCTCGGCGCTTATCAGGTGAGCGGTGAGTACGCGATGATCAAATTCGCCGCCCAGGCGGGCGCGATTGACGAAGAAAAAGTGGTTCTGGAAAGCCTCGGCGCTATCAAGCGCGCGGGGGCGGATCTTATTTTCAGCTACTTCGCCCTCGATCTGGCCGAGAAAAACATTCTCTGACCTGCCGCGGCGGACGCCCTGTCCGCCGCCGTTTCTCCCGCGCTCCACGCGCTGTGACCGTTCCTTCACGCCCCTGACATGCTGGCGTCATCTTCCGGGTCTATCACTGTCTGCAGACGGTTCCCGAGGAGACACAACCGTGTTTAGCATCGACAACGTTCTGGACGATCTCTACCCGCAGAAAACCCCCGCCCCCTGGCTTAAAAAAACGCTCAAGCGTCTGCTGTATGAACAGGAGTTTCAGGATTTTGCCGCCCGCCATCGCCACCTTAAGGGGCTCGATATGGTCGAGCAGGTGCTGGAGCATCTTGATATTCGCTGCGATTTGCCAGCGCGCGCGCTGGAGCAAATCCCCGACAACGGCCCGCTGGTCGTCGTCGCCAACCACCCGACCGGCACCGCCGACGGCCTGGCGCTGCTCTACGCCATCTCCCGCGTGCGCCGCGATGTGCGCGTGGTGGCAAACCGCATGCTGAGCCATCTGGAGCCGCTTTCATCGCTCTTTATCGCCGTCGATAATCTCGGCAACCGCACCCGCAAAACCGCCATTAAAGAGATGGAAACGCATCTGGAGCGCGGCGGCGCCCTGATTTTCTTCCCGTCTGGCGAGGTCTCGCGCCCCGGAATGGAGGGCATCCAGGACGGCGTCTGGAACGCCGGGTTTGTGAAGCTCGCGAGCCGCTACCGCGCGCCGGTTTTGCCGGTCCATATCGCCGGGCGTAACAGCCTGGCATTCTACGGCGCCGCCCTTGTCGCCCCGCCGCTCGCCATGCTTATGCTCATTCGCGAAATGTTCCGCAAGCGCGGCACGACGCTGCCGGTGAATATCGGCGAGCGCATTCCCTGGAGCGCCTGGCACGATGCGAGCACGCCGCCGCGCGAGATGGCGGCACGCTTTCGCCTGCACGTGGCGCGCCTCGGCAAGGGACAAAAAGGCTGCTTTAAAACGGAATGCGCCATCGCGCGCCCGGAAGACCGGGCGGTGCTGCGCCGTGCGCTGGCCAGCGCCGAGACGCTCGGCAAAACGCCGGATGGTAAAACCATCTACCTGTGGCGGCGCGACGGTATGGAAGAAGCGCCGGTGCTGCGCGAGCTGGGACGGCTGCGCGAAATCGCCTTTCGCGCGGTGGGCGAAGGCAGCGGCAAGCGTCGCGATACCGACGCCTATGACGACGACTACTGGCATCTGGTGCTGTGGGATGACGCGGCGCTGGAGATTGTCGGCGCGTATCGCTTTATCCCGACCGCGCAGCAGGTGGCGCTGCGCGGGCCGCAGGGGCTGTACAGCCACAGCCTGTTTCACTACGACGAGCGGATGAATGACGTGTTAAGCCAGGGGATTGAGCTTGGTCGCAGCTTTATCCAGCCGCAGTATTGGGGACGGCGCGGGCTCGACTATCTCTGGTCGGGTATCGGCGCGTATCTGGCGCGCTACCCGCAGTACCGCTATCTCTTCGGTCCGGTGTCGATTTCCGGCGGCCTGCCGCCCGCCGCGCGGGATCTGCTGGTGGCGTTTTACCGGCTCTGGTTCCCCGCGCAGCACCCGCTCGCCGCCTCGCGCCGCCCTTATCCGGTTTCGTTGCCGGAGGCGTTGGCGCAGTTCGGCGGCGAAAATTATCAGGAGGATTTAACGCGCCTGAAATCGCTGCTCGGCAATCTCGGCTGCGGCATACCGCCGCTCTACAAGCAATATTCGGAGCTCTGCGAGCCCGGCGGCGTGCAGTTTATCGATTTCGGCAGCGATCCGGCGTTCAGCGACTGCGTCGATGGTCTGGTGCTGGTCGATTTAACGCGCCTTAAAGCGTCACGCCGGGAGCGTTATCTCGGCGCGATATAGCGCTCGCCCGGAAGATGGAGGGTGCGCTTCGCTTACCCGCCCTACCAAAAACTGATGTGAACTCTGTAGAGTGGGTAAGCGCAGCGTACCCACCGGTTAACCACAACCCCACGCCACATTTCACCCATAAAAAAACACCCGGCAAGCCGGGTGTTTTAATTACTGGGGGAATCGTAAGACTTATGCAGCAGGCTGGGCAGCCGGTTTAGCCGCGTCGTGTTTTACGGCTTTTTTGTGGTGCTTTTTAGCAGCCTGGGCTTTCTGCTCAGCAGCCGGTTTCTGCTCGGCGGCTTTCTTGTGGTGTTTTTTTGCAGCCTGCGCTTTCTGCTCTACGGCTTTCTTGTGCGCTTTTTTGTGGTGCGTTTTCGCTGCAGGCGCTTTAGCCGGCGCGGCAGTGGTCGTGGTGGTTGCAGCAGCAGCCGGAGCCGGTGCAGCGGTGGTATCAGCCGCGAACGCAGCAGCAGACAGACCCATAGTGGCGGCAACAACCAGCGCTAATACTTTTTTCATCTCTATACCCTCGAATTGGCTTTTAGTTACCCCGCGTCGGGGCTCTGGAAATCACTATAGAGATGCAACGCCGCCGCTTCAGTGAGTGATTGGTATCGGCGTGTAACCGAATGTACAAGCGAGCGTAAAAAGAGAGGGCGCCGTAGCGCCCCTGGTTTAACCGGCCCGGTAAAAGGGCTTATCGCCTAAGATTGTCGCGCGGTGCATCACGCGCCGCTCGGGCAGATAATCGGCGTTGGCGTAATGCTGCGTCACGCGGTTATCCCACAGCGCCACGTCGTTTTCCTGCCAGCGCCAGCGCACCTGAAACTCCGGTTTGGTGACGTGTGCGAAAAGAAAGCCCAGCAGCGCGTCGCTCTCTTTGGGCGACAGATCCACAATGCGCGTCGTAAAGCCTTCGTTGACGAACAGCGCCTGTTTGCCGCTCACCGGATGCGTGCGCACCACCGGATGCAGCAGCGGCGGGTTTTTCTGTGCCGCCGTGCGCCAGCGCTGATGCTCTTCCGGCGTTTTCATGTGCTTCCACTCCGGGAAGGAGTGACGGAAATCGTGCTCGGCGCGCAGGCCGCTTAACAACTGCTGAATTGGGGCGGAGAGCGCTTCGAACGCCGCGATGCCGCTCGTCCAGAGCGTGTCACCGCCGGTTGAAGGCAGTTGCTTCGCCGCAAGGATAGCGCCTGCGGGCGGCCTGTCGATAAAGGTTACGTCGGTGTGCCAGTTGTCATTATCCGGCGGGTTATCGTTATGCGTATCCAGCACGATTATCTCCTCGACGCCCTCGGCGTGCGGGTAGACCGGGTGAATATGCAGATCGCCAAAGCGCATCGCCAGCGCCCGCTGCTGGTGCGGGGTAATGGGCTGGTCGCGCACGAACAGCACCTGATGGCGGATCAGCGCGTGATACAGCTGCTCGAACTGGCTGTCGCTCAGCGGTTTCGCCAGAGTGATATCGGATACCTGAGCGCCGATGTACGGCCCCAGCGGCGTGATAGTAATGCGTTCGCTCATTGTGTTTCTCCATGCCAGGGCGTAAGACGGCGCGTCAGCGCGCGCAGCCCCAGTTCTAAAATAAAAGCCACCAGGGCTATCACCGCGATGCCTGCCAGCACCACGTCGGTCGCCAGAAACTCCCCGGCGGACTGCACCATAAACCCCAGTCCGCGCGTGGCGGCGATAAGCTCGGCGGCGACCAGCGTCGACCAGCCCACACCAAGCCCAATGCGCAGACCGGTTAAAATTTCCGGCAGCGCGCCGGGCAAAATCACGTGCCAGAGCAGCTGCCAGCGGCTTGCGCCCAGCGACTGCGCGGCGCGGATACGCACCTGCTGTGCGCTTTTAACGCCCGCCAGCGCCGACATCGCCACCGGCGCGAAAATCGCGAGATAGATAAGCAGCACTTTGGCGGTCTCGCCGATGCCGAACCAGATAACCATCAGCGGCAGATAGGCGAGCGGCGGAATGGGCCGGTAAAGCTCAATCAGCGGGTCGAGAATGGCGCGAAGCGTGGGGTTCAGCCCCATCGCGATGCCGACCGGAATGCCGATAAGCGCCGCGGCCAGCAGCGCGGTCAGCATGCGCCCGAGACTCGCGCCGAGGTGCGCCCAGAGCGTCGCATCCATAAACCCCTGCGGCCCGGCGATGGTGATAAGCTGGCGCAGCACCTGCTGCGGCGCGGGCAGAAACAGCGGGCTGACCAATTGTAGGGCCGTCGCCGCCCACCACAGCGCCAGCAGCGCGCCCAGCGTGGCGAGGCTGATGGTCAGCGGGCGGGGTGCCGCCCGGCGACGACGCGCGGGTTGGCGTGTCGCGTTATCGTTAATCAGTACGCTCATGGGCGCTCTCCCGTAATTCAAAGACCCGGCTCAGAACATATTCCCGGCGGGCGATAAACGCCGGATCGGATTTAATGCTGCGCGCCGGTTCGCCTGCGACAAACCGCCTCGCGAAATCAAGCCGCAGCCGCTCCTGTACCTGGCCTGGCCCTGGCGAGAGAAGGACTAAGTCGGTCGCCATAAAGACCGCCTCTTCGATGTCGTGGGTGATGAGCAGCACTTTCTTGCCGCTCCCGGCCCACAGGCGCAGCAGCAGCGTCTGCATCTGTTCGCGGGTGAAGGCGTCGAGCGCGCCGAACGGTTCGTCGAGCAGTAATAGTCGCGGATCGGCCGCCAGCGCGCGGGCGATGCCGACACGCTGGCGCTGACCGCCGGAGAGCTGCCAGATAAACCGGCTGGCCGCGCCCTCAAGCCCTACTTTCGCGAGCATCTCGCGGGCCCGGACGCGGCGTTCTTCACGCCCGACGCCCTGCAACTGCAACCCGAACGCGACGTTATCCAGCACGCTGCGCCACGGCAGCAGCCCCTCATGCTGAAACACCACGCCGCGGTCAGCGCCGGGGCCGGTAACCGGCTGGCCGTCCAGCGTGATGCTCCCGGCCGTAAACGGCAAAAAACCGGCGATAAGATTCAGCAGCGTGGTTTTTCCGCAGCCGGACGGACCGAGCACCACCAGCAGCTCGCCGTCGTCCAGCGTCAGGTTGATATCGGCAAGCGCGGGCTTGCCGTCGAAACTGGCATGCAGATGAGAGACCCTTAACATCGCGCCCCCTTACGGCTGAGCCAGCGGCTTCACAAAGCGGTCAGTTACGAACGCGCGGTAATCCTGGCCGGCCTGCGCCACTTTGCCCTGCGCTTTCAAAAAGGCCGCGGTATCGACGATAGCCTGATTCACCGGCCCGTTAAGCTGCTCTACCTGCTGGCTTGCGGTGAGATAGGTGTTGCCCTGCACCAGCCCCGGCACATCGCTTTGCGGCACGCCGCTTAAGCGCGACAGCTTTTCCAGATGCGCGGGCTGCTTCAGCCACGCCTGCGGATTGTCGATATAACCGCGCTGTGCCGCGAGCGCGCTGCGGGCAAAGGCGCTCACCACCTCCGGGTGTTTCTCGGCGAAGTCCTTACGCACTACCCAGACATCCAGCGTCGGCGAGCCCCATTTCCCGACGTCAGCGGAGTCGGTCAGTACGTTGCCCTCTTTTTCGAGCGCGTTAACGGCGGGTGCCCAGACGTACGCGCCGTCGATATCGCCCCGCTGCCAGGCGGCAATGATCGCGGGCGGCTGGAGATTCACAATCTGTAGCTGATCGGGTTTGATGCCCCAGTGTTTCAGAGCCGCAAGCAGGCTGTAGTGAGTAGTGGAGATAAACGGCACCGCGATGCGTTTGCCGATAAGATCCTGCGGCGAGCGAATCGACTTTTTCACCACCAGCGCTTCGGAATTACCGAGCTGCGAGGCGAGCAGAAACACTTCGATGGGGAGATTCTGGCTTGCCGCCACGGCGAGCGGGCTGGAGCCGATATTGCCTATCTGGACGTCGCCCGAGGCGAGCGCGCGCACCACGCTTGCGCCGCTGTCGAATTTACGCCAGTCGACCTTCGCACCGCTCTCTTTCTCAAAGGTATTGTCCGCCTGCGCCACTTTCGCCGGTTCGGCGGAGGTCTGATACGCGACGGTAACGTCGACCGCCTGCGCCTGGAAGGCCCACAGCGCCAGTGCGCCCAACAAGGTAATGCGCGATGAAATTGCCATAATGTCTGCTCCCCTTCTTTTGTTATGGGGGCAGTATTTCCGGCACGCGACGTTTGATAAAGGAATAAAAAGGCATCGCTCATGCCGAATCGTTTTTAGAAAAAAAGCGGCAATGGATAGTTAATTTTGTGCGGTATGGCGGGGTGATGAGCGGGATGGCGGGTGAGGCCAGAAATGGCGGGTGCGCTTCGCTTACCCGCCCTACATTCTGACGTGTGAGCCCGGCAATATCCTCAACGCCGCGCGCTCAGCGCCGCGATATCGGCAGGCGTGGTGCGACAACACCCGCCAATAAGCGCGGCACCCGCGGCGCGCCAGGCGTCGAGATGGTGCGACAGCGTATGGCAGGTATGGCCGTCGTGACGCCAGGTTTTACTGACCGCGTCATACTGTTCGCCAGAGTTAGGATAAACCACCAGCGGCAGCGGCGTGGCGTCATGCAGGCGCGCCAGCGCGGCGCAGGCGTCTTCCAGCGGAACGCAATTAATACCGAGCGCCACAATCTGTGGATATGGCGCGAGCGCGGCTGCTACATCGGCGAGCGGCGAGCCGTCGCTGATGTGCTCGCTGTCGCGAAGCGTAAACGAAAACCACGCGCGGGCCTGCGGGTACTGCGCCAGCAGCACGGCGAGCGCGCGGGCCTCGGCAAGCGACGGCAGCGTTTCGCACGCCAGCAGATCCACGCCCGCCTCAAGCAGCGCCTCCACGCGCGGGCGATGGAACGCCGCGAATTGCGCGTCGGTCAGCTGGTAATCCCCGCGATATTCAGAGCCGTCCGCCAGGTACGCGCCATACGGCCCGACGGAGCCCGCCACCAGCAGCGGCCCGGCATCCGGCTGCTCCCTGAGGAAATCCTCGCGTGCCTGCCGCGCGAGCGCAACGCTTCGCGCAATCAGCGCGCGCGACTGCGCCTCATCCAGCCCGCGCGCCGCAAAACCGGCGGGCGTCGCCTGATAGCTCGCGGTAATAGCGCACTGCGCCCCGGCGCGGAAGTAATCAAGATGCACCGCGTAAATCAGCTCCGGCTGCTCCATCAGCACTTTCGCCGACCACAGGCTGTCCGCGAGATTGCAGCCGCGCGCCTCAAGCTCGGTGGCGAGCGCGCCGTCCAGCACCACAAACGGCTGCTGGCTTAAAAGAGGGGTTAACGGGTTATTCAGCGACATGGCGAGACTCCTCGTGGCGGCGCGTGCGGAAAAAGTGCGTCAGATAATACGCGCCGTAGCAGAACGCGACAAACGGCAGCCCGCACCATAGCGCGATGCGCTGGCCTGGGTCGAACGCCAGCCCGACGCAGGCGATAAGGCAGAGCGCGAAGCCGAGGATCGGCGTCAGCGGATACCAGGGCGCGCGGTAGTGCAGTTCACTGAGCGCCCGGCCTTCGGCCAGATGACGACGGCGAAATAAAAAGTGCGCGGCGCAGATACTGAGCCACACCGCCACCACCGCAAAACCGGAAATCGCCGACAGCGCCACGAAAACGGTATCCGGCGCCACCACGCTTGAAAAGAGCGCCAGCACGCCGCCCAGCATACTCACCGACAGTGCGGTCAGCGGCACGCCGCGGCGCGTCAGGCGCGAGAAGCTGCGCGGCAGCGTGCGCTCGTTCGACAGCGACCAGAGCATCCGACCGGAGGCATAGAGCCCCGAGTTCGCCGCAGAAAGGATCGCGGTGAGAATAACGAAGTTAATGATATCGGCGGCGTACGGGATGCCGATTTTCTCAAACACCAGCACGAACGGGCTTTTCACCACGCCCGCCTGATCCATCGGGATCAGCGCCGCCAGCACCAGCACGGTGCCGAGGAAGAAAATCACCAGCCGCACGATGGTGGTGCGGATAGCGACCGGCACCACCTGCTGCGGGTTTTCGGTCTCGCCCGCCGCGATGCCGATAAGCTCGGTGCCGGAAAACGCGAAGTTCACCGCAACCATCGTCATCAGGATAGGCAGCGTCCCGGCGGGGAACCAGCCTGCGGCGGTCAGGTTATGAAATAGCGGCGCGGGCGAGCCGTCTTTCATCGGCAGAATGCCGAACATCGCCGCTCCGCCCAGTACGATAAACGCCACGATGGTGACCACTTTAATCAGCGAAAACCAGAACTCGCCCTCGGCGAACAGGCGCGTGGAGAAGACGTTGAGCGCGAAAATCACGACGCAGAACACCAGACACCAGACCCACACCGGCACCTGCGGGAACCAGTATTGCATACAGAACCCGGCGGCGGTAAAGCTTGAGCCAAGCGCCACCGTCCACGTCAGCCAGTAAAGCCAGGCGACGGTATAGCCGGTCGCCGGGCCTAAATAGCGCGCGGCGTAGACGTGAAACGCGCCGGTCTCGGGCATCGCGACGGCGAGCTCGCCGAGACACTGCATCACCAGCCAGACCACCAACGCGCCGATAAGGTACGCCAGCAGCGTGCCCGCCGCGCCAGTGGTGGAAATGATATAGCCGGTATTAAAAAACAGCCCGGTGCCGATAACGCCCCCCAGCGAGAGCATCACCAGATGACGGGCCTTCATGGTGCGTTGTAACTGCTGCGATTCCTGCATAAACCCTTCTATACGTTCAGACGTCTAAACATCCATAAGTGAACGTTATACCGGGAAGCCGCGTAAATTGCAAAAGCCCTCGCGCTACCAGCCAGTTATCGGCAGCTCGCCGTTCTGCTCCCGTCTTATCATTCACCGCATACATACTTCGCAACATCCTTACCTGGCGAAGCCCGGGGGGCGTTACTACCTTTAAGTCACTATAACAAGGGTGCCTCCCCAGCGGAGAAGCCGCTCTTATTCGCTGCGGCACACGTTCGCAGCCCTGGCAAGGTGAGTCTGAGGAAGCATGATGAGTGAGTCTCTCTGTACCCTGTTTTATGACGGGAGGCCAGTGACTGGCCAGGCAAACATCCCCCTGATTGATTTTTTGACCGCAGGTGGCCTGAAGCTGCCCCACGTGTGCTATCACCCTTCTCTTACGCCAATGCAGACCTGCGATGTCTGCTGGGTGCAGTATCAGGGAGAACTGGTGCGCGGCTGCACGCTGAAAAGCGAAGAAGGCATGGAGATAACCAGCCGTACCCCCGAGGCTGAAGCCGCACAGCATGAAGGCATGGACAGGCTGCTGGCGAAGCACGAGCTTTACTGCACCGTCTGTGAGCACAACACCGGCGACTGCACGCTGCATAACGCCGTCGCCGATATGCACATTCCCATTCAGCGCTACGAATACCAGCGCAAGCCTTATGTGAAAGATCACTCCAACCCGTTTTACACCTATGACCCTGACCAGTGCATTCTGTGCGGGCGTTGCGTGGAAGCGTGTCAGAACGTCGAGGTCAATGAAACGCTGAGTATCGATTACACCATGGAACATCCACGCGTGCTGTGGGACGGTGGCGACACGATTGCGGGTTCGAGCTGCGTCAGTTGCGGTCATTGCGTCACCGTCTGCCCGTGTAACGCCTTGCTTGAGAAAACCATGCAGCCCGACGCCGGGCCGTTTACCCGCATGAAGCAGACCCTCAAGCGCCCGATGATCGATCTGGTAAAAGCTATTGAAAACACGACCGGCGCTGAAATCATCACAGGTATTTCGGTCATGGACATGCACTGGCGGCAGCCGGAAATCAAACGGACCAAAACGGTCTGCACCTACTGCGGCGTGGGGTGCAGTTTCGAAATCTGGACGCGAGACCGCCATGTGCTGAAAGTGCAGCCGGTCGCCGATGCCCCCGCCAATGGGATTTCCACCTGCGTAAAAGGCAAGTTCGCCTGGGATTTTCTTAACGATAAAGCCCGCCTGACCACACCGCTTATCCGTGAAAATGACCGGTTCCGCGAGGCGAGCTGGGATGAAGCGCTGGATGTGGTGGCGCGCCGCCTGCTCAGCATCCGTGACGAACATGGCCCGCAAAGTATTGGTTTTATTGGCTCCAGCAAGGCGAGCAATGAAGAAGCGTATCTGACGCAGAAAATCGCGCGGCTCATTCTTGGCACCAACAGCGTCGATAACTCCTCGCGCTACTGTCAGAACCCGGCCACCAAAGGGCTGTTTCGCACCGTCGGCTACGGCGGCGACGCGGGCACCATTGACGACCTTCATAACGCGTCATTGATAGTGATCGTCGGCAGCAATACCGCAGAAAACCACCCGGTGATCGCCGCACGGATGAAAGCAGCGAAAAAACATCACGGGCAACAGTTGCTGGTCGTCGACCCGCGCCGTCACGAAATGGCCGAACGCGCCGATCGTTACCTGCGTATACGCCCCGGCACCGATATGGTTTGGGCATCGGCGATGGCCCGCTACATGTTTGATAACGGCTACGCCGACGAGGCGTTTCTCGCAAGCCGCGTTAACCAGGTGGATGACTATCGCCAGTCGCTCGCGCCGTTCACGCTGGAATACGCTGCCGACATCACCGGGCTTACGGTCGAAGAACTGACCGCCGCCGCCGAGCTTATCGGCAACGCGCCCTCTGTCTGCATCGTTTGGGCGATGGGTATCACCCAGCACAGCCACGGCGCAGACACCAGCACGGCGCTCTCTAACCTGCTGCTGGTCACCGGCAATTACGGTCGCCCCGGCACCGGCGGCTACCCGATGCGCGGACACAATAACGTGCAGGGCGCGAGCGATTTCGGCTGCCTGAAAAACTACTACCCCGGTTATGAATCGGTCAGCGATGAAAACGTACGCGCCCGATGGGCGAAAGCCTGGGGAGTGGCACCGGAAAAACTGTCGCTGGAGGTGGGCGCAGATAACTTCGAAATGGTGGCGCGCGCGCGCACGAAAGAGGTTCGCGCCATGTATGTCATTGGCGAAGAGACGGCGTTTTCCGACGCCGACAGCGCTAATGTCCATGAAGGCTTTGCCAGCCTCGATTTTCTGGTCGTTCAGGATCTCTTTTTTAGCCGCACCGCGCAGTTCGCCGATGTGGTGCTGCCCGCCTGCCCGAGTATCGAAAAAGACGGCACCTTTGTGAATACCGAACGGCGCATTCAGCGCTTTTACGAGGCGATGCCGCCGCTTGGCGACAGCCGCCCGGACTGGCGCATTCTCACCGAGCTCGCCGCCCGCATGGGCCATGACTGGGGCTACACCCACCCGTCGCAAATCATGGCGGAGGCGGCTGGCATCGCCACGCTATTCGCGGGTGTCAGCTATGAACGACTTGAGGGCTGGAACTCCCAGCTCTGGCCGGTGAAGCCCGATGGTGAAAGCACGCCGCTGCTCTACACCGACGGGTTCAACTTTCCGGACGGGCGCGCTGTTCTTTACCCACTGGAGTGGCGGCCGCCTGCCGAAGCGCCGGATGAGGAGTACGATCTGGCACTCAACAACGGGCGCATGCTGGAGCATTTCCAGTCCACCAACCAAAGCGGACGCGGCGGGCGCACGACCTCGCTGTCGCCTGACTGGTTTGTGGAGATAAGCCCTGACCTTGCCGCCGAGCGTGAGCTTTTCGAGGGCGACTGGGTGAAACTCACCTCGCGGCGCGGCTCGCTGGAAGTGCCGGTGGTTATCACCGACCGCGTGGCGGGCCCGTCGCTCTTTATCGCTATCCATCAGGGCAAACCTGGTATTAATGCGCTCACTGGCGAGCATCGCGATCCCGACGTCAACACGCCTGCGTATAAAGAACTGGCAGTAAGGCTTGAGAAGCTCTCACGCGCGCCGCACCCATCCCCGCTGCCGCCGCACAATTTCCGCTACGGCGACCGCACGCCGATAGCGCATGTGCCGGTCGAAGAGAAATGGCAGCGTGACGATTATCGCCTGCCGCCTGAACAGGAACCTCATCCGGAGAAATTTTAATGGCCAAAGCGATTGACTATCAGCCCGAGCCGCCGCAAATCGGCCCAACGGCAGACGAAGAGCTGCAACGTCTGCTCCAGACGCTGCATGAACATGGCGTGCTGCGTCTGACCAACGATCTGGTGGCGTCCAACAACGAGTGGATCAAGGTCATTATCAACGGCCTGAGCCGACAGGGCTCGCTGAATGTTATCCAGAATATCTCCGTCCTGCTGATGGCGCTTTCCACCATTCCGCCGGAGCGAATGTATAAGCTTGCCTTCGGCGTGCGCGATTTCGCCGCGGAACTGAGCCGGGAAGAAGAACGGCCTGAGAGTGAACAGACCAACGCGCCGGGGGCGCGTGGTGCCTGGAAAATGCTGCATGACGACGAGCTGTGGCGCTCGCTGACGCCGCTGCTGAACGGTCTGAAAGCCTTCTCCCGCCGGATGGAGGAGGATGTGGACAAACCCATCTCATCGTTTACCGGTAAGCCGAGCGACGCCTGACAATGATAAGTCCGGAAACCGCGCTGCTGCTGGCGCGCAGCCAGTTTGCCTTCACTATCGGGTTTCACATCGTGCTGGCGGCGCTGACGATGGGCCTCGCGCTGTGGCTGATGCTGCTGGAGGGCCTGTGGCTGTGGCGCAGGCAGCGCGTTTACCTGAACCTCTATCAATACTGGTGCAAGGTGTTTGCGCTGAACGTCGCGGTGGGCGTGGTGACGGGCGTGCTGATGGAGTTTCAGTTCGGCGCCAACTGGGGCGAGCTCTCCAGCCGGGCCGGGGCGGTGATAGGCCCGCTGATGTATATGGAAGTGCTGGTGGCATTTTTCCTCGAAGCGGGCTTTATGGGCGTGGTGCTGTTCGGCATGGGCAAAGTGCGCCCGTGGGTGCATTTTCTCGCGACCTGCGTGGTGGCCGCGGGCTCGCTGTTCAGCGCCTTCTGGATACTTGCCGCGAACTCATGGATGCAGACGCCCGCCGGTTTTATCATCGGGCCCGATGGCCGTTTTCAGCCCGTCGACTGGTGGGCCGTTATCTTTAACCCGTCCTTTCCCTTCCGGCTTACCCATATGTCCATCGCCGCGCTACTGTCGACTGCCTGTCTGGTGGCCGCCGTCGGCGGCTGGCATCTGCTGAAACGCCCCGATGAGCCGGGCGCACGGCGGATGTTCTCCTGGGGGCTGTGGCTGCTGCTCGTGCTCGCGCCGGTGCAGGCGGTGGTGGGCGACCTGCATGGCGAAAACACCCGCGATCATCAGCCGGTGAAACTGGCGGCGATGGAAGGCAGCTGGAACCCACCCCCGCCCGGCGAAGGCGAGCCGCTGCGGCTGTTCGCTATTCCGGATATGCAGGCCCGGCGCAACCATGCTGAAGTGGCCATCCCGTCCGCAGGCTCGCTCTACCTGCGCCATAATCTCACCGGCGTGATCCACAGCCTCAATCAGTATCCGCCGGATGAACTCCCGTGGGTGCCGGGCGTGTTTTTCGCGTTTCGCGCAATGGTGGGGCTTGGCTTTCTGATGATGTTCGCGGGCGTCGCCGGGCTGGTGGTGCGCCTGCGAGGCCGGTTGTGGGACGCGCGCTGGCTGCAACGCGGCATGGTGGCGATGGCCCCTGCGGGGCTTATCGCGATGCTCGCGGGCTGGGTCGTCACGGAAACGGGCCGCCAGCCGTGGACCATCTACGGGCTGCTGCTGACCCGCGACAGCGCCTCGCCCGTGGCGCCCTCGCTGGTGCTGGGCTCGTTTGGCGCGATTGTCGCGGTCTATCTGCTGGTGTTCGGCCTCGGCCTGTGGTTTATGCTGCGCCTGCTCGCCAGACCGCCCGGTGAAGCCGGGCCTGACGCCAACCCCGCGGTGGCGGCGCAAACCGGCCGCGGCATCGCGCCGCAGAGCCTGCGAGAGCGCGCGGATGACTGAATTGCTGTTGTCTCTCCCGCTGTTAACGCTGCTCTGCGCCGTCGCGCTCGCCGCGGGCGTGCTGATTTATGTGCTGCTCGACGGCGCGGATCTCGGCGTCGGGCTGCTCGCGCCGTTTCACTCGTCGCAGGCGCGCCAGCAGATGAATATTTCTCTGCTACCGGTCTGGGATGGCAACGAAACCTGGCTGGTGCTGACCGCCGGCGCGCTACTGGCGATGTTTCCCGTCGCCTTCAGCATTCTCTACAGCGCGCTCTACCTGCCGGTCTATATCATGCTGCTGGCGCTGATCGTGCGCGGCATGGCGATTGAGTACCAATCGCTGCACCCACGGCTCTTCGATGCGCTGTTTATCATCGGCTCCTGGCTTGCGAGCCTGAGCCAGGGCGCGACGATGGGCGCCTGGGTGGAAGGCATTACGCATGACGGCGCGACATTCACCGGCGGCGCGATGGACTGGTTATCGCCATTTTCGGCCTACTGCGCGATAGCGCTCAGCGTCGGGTACGCGCTGCTGGGCGCCTGCTGGCTTATCTGGCGCGGCGAAGGCGAGCTCAACGCCTTGGCGCGACGTCAGGCGATGTGGCTTGCGCCGCTCACCGCCGCGCTGCTGGCGGGGTTGCTTATCTGGACGGTGCAACTGAATGAGGCCTACCGGCTCCATTTGCAGGCGTGGGCATGGAGCGGGCCGCTGGCCGTCACCGGGCTGCTGGCGTTCGCCGGACTTATTGCGGCCCTGCGCCAGCGGCGCGATTTCCTGCCGCTCGCCATGACGCTGGTGTTATTTATGGTCGCGTTCGGCGCGATGCTGCTCGCCGTTTTTCCGTTTATTCTGCCGCCGAAACTGCTCCTCACCCAGGCCGCCGCGCCGCCCGCCACGCAAAAGCTGATGCTGGCCGCCTTCGGCGTCTTCGTGCCCGTTACGCTTATCTATAACAGCTGGGGCTTCTGGGTATTTCGCGGCAAAATTCACGCCGCGCGCGACGATGACCGCCCCTGACAGCGCCGCGCGGAAAACAGAAATAAGAAAAAGAATAACAGGAACCCCTAATGTGAATATTCGCGGCGCGAAAGCGAAGTGAATATTCACTCGGGTAGTTTTTAAAGAAACCCAAAAAGGAAACGATTTTACCGGGGTAAAAGAAGCGTATTATTCGCGGCGGGTGCCTGAAGCTTTTTGGTTTCAGGCATTGTGCAGGTTCCCAAAAAGATGAAGGCCCCGAGTTAATTAACTTAACCCGAGGCCGACACATGAACCCGAACAGTTCATATGTTAGCCTCTTACTCGCCTCACGGCAAGGAGAATGGCTATGAAGGACAATACTTTTATCTGGTGCGTTATTATTGTCTGCGTGACGCTATTAATGTTCACCACCCTCTCACGGGAAACGCTTTGCGAGCTGCGCTTGCGGGGCGCGAGCATGGAGGTTGTCGCTTCACTGGCTTGTAAATCCAGAGAGTAAGCGTCTGACGCGGGGAGCAATCCCCGCGATTTGACTGGCGGTTTTATGCCTCTCAGGCACCCTTTTTTATCACGCCTTATTATTATCGCCTTAATACGCGCGCGCTTTATTATTCCGTTAACCCGTAACAGGAGCCTGTATTATTGGTAATTGCGAAAGCCGGCTGGCGGTGCGGCCAATATCGTCAAGCGCCACGCCGTCAATAATCTCCGCCACCTTATATTCACTGGCGACAAATACCTGCCGCTGTTTATCATAGAGCACGTCAATAAGATTAATAAACCGCTGCTGCGCGGCCGGATTAACCTGCGCGAGCCGCGGCACCGCGTCAATAAACCAGCAGGAATACGATTCGCAGAGCGTTAAATAATCCATTACGGCCGTCGTCGCTTCGCATAATCCCGCAAAGGTAAAGTGCAGTATCTCGCCCGGCGGCGAGGCGGCATAAAACGTGTGATACCCCGCCGCGACGGCAAATTCGCCGTGGACGACAGGCAGCCCGAAAGCCTCGCGCTGGGCAACAGTTCCGGGATAGAGCCACGCGCCCTGGCTGAACGGCCCGGCGTCGCTTGCGGCAGTAAGACGGTAATCGCGCTCGCCGTTGAGCGCGAAAATCGTCATTTCGCGCTCAATAAGGGCAATCGACGGCACAAACAGCTCGTGATAAAGCGGGTGCGCCAGCAGCTCGCGCGGAGAATAGTTGGAGGTCAGGATAAGCGTGATGCGCATCGACAGCGCTACCTCCAGCAGCTTTTTCGCCAGCATCGCATCGCCCGGATCGTGCAGGTGGAATTCATCAAAGCAGAGCAGCCGCGCGTCGCCGAGCAGCTCACGCAACGCCGCCTCCAGCGGCTGATGCATCATGCACTGATGCAGTTCACGAAAGAAATCATGAAAGTGGGCGCGTTTTTTCGCGGCGCACGGCAGCGAGGCAAAAAAGCTATCGACGATAAAGCTTTTGCCGCGCCCCGGTCGGCCCCAGACATAGAGCCCGGCGAAGCGCGCACGGTCCGCCAGCAGCGGGGCCGCGAGCGCCTCCAGCGCCGCGACCAGCTGCGCCTGATCGGCATCCAGGCGCAGCGCATGCTCCTGCGCGCGCTGGCGCATGACGTCGCTAAACGAAAAGGGTACGGCGGTCCCGGCCATCGTGACGGCTCCATATGTAAACAAAATGTTATTAACCCACAACCCGCACGCTTTTTCAAAGCCTGTCGCACGATTCACCAAAGCAGCGCACTGTCAGCACCACGCTGGCGCATGCAGACCTGGCGGCCCCGCGCCGTGCGGGCCTGCGCGGCTGGTACGCTCTTTGCAGCGCTCGCCAGGTCTATCCGTCGTCTTACGAGGTGAGGTATGAGCGAACAGCAGGCAGGGTTAAAACGCACGCTGGGCAGTTTCCGGCTGTGGGGCATCGCGGTGGGGCTGGTGATTTCCGGCGAGTATTTCGGCTGGAGCTATGGCTGGTCTCAGGCGGGCACGATGGGCTTTCTGGTGGTGGCGCTGGCGATTGCCGCCATGTATTGCGCGTTTATCTTTAGCTTTACCGAACTGACGACCGCCATTCCGCACGCGGGCGGGCCGTTCGCTTACGCCTGCCGGGCCTTTGGCCCCACCGGGGGGTTTATCGCGGGCTTCGCCACGCTGGTAGAGTTTGTGTTCGCCCCGCCTGCCATCGCGATGGCCATCGGTGCTTATCTTAACGTGCAGTTTCCGTCGCTCGACCCGAAATGGATCGCCTGCGGCGCTTATGTCATCTTTATGACGCTCAATATTCTCGGCGTCGGCATCGCCGCCACTTTTGAGCTTATCGTCACCCTGCTCGCCATTTTCGAGCTGCTGGTGTTTATGGGCGTGGTTGCACCAGGCTTTTCATGGAGCCACTTTACCGCGCACGGCTGGTCGGGGGCGGAGAATTTCAGTAGCCTCGCTCTGCCGGGTATGTTTGCCGCCATCCCCTTCGCCATCTGGTTTTTCTTAGCCATTGAGGGCGCGTCGATGGCCGCGGAAGAAGCGAAAGATCCGCAGCGCACCATTCCGCGAGCGCTCGGCGGCGGCATTATCACCCTGACGGTGCTGGCGCTCGGCGTGATGATCTTCGCAGGCGGCGTCGGCGACTGGCGCGCGCTCGCGAATATTAACGATCCGCTGCCGCAGGCGATGAAAACCATCGTCGGGGCCAACAGCGGCTGGCTGCATATGCTGGTGTGGCTCGGCCTGTTTGGCCTGGTGGCGTCGTTTCACGGCATTATCATGGGTTATTCACGGCAGATTTTCTCGCTGGCGCGCGCAGGCTTTCTGCCGGCGGGCCTCGCGGCTGTCCACCCGCGCACCCGCACGCCGCACCGGGCGATCCTCGCGGGCGGCATTGTCGGGATTGCAGCTATCTTCTCCGATTCGCTGATCACCATAAACGGGATGTCGCTCACGGCCAGCATCGTCACCATGTCGGTGTTTGGGGCTATTGTTATGTATATCGTCTCGATGGCCGCGCTGTTTAAGCTGCGGCGCAGCGAGCCGCATCTGGCGCGGCCTTTCCGCGCGCCGCTCTGGCCGCTGGCACCCGCGTTCGCGCTGGGTATGGCCCTGCTCTGCCTCGTGGCGATGGTCTGGTTTAACCCGGCGCTGGCCGCGATTTTCGCCGTGATGATGCTGGCAGGCTACCTGTGGTTCCGGCTGACCGCCAGCGCGCGGGCCGCCGCCGCCGTTGACGCCCAGCTACGCGTCGCCTCATAAGGAGCGCTTGTGTATCGCACTACGCTTACGCATTCGACATACCGTTTCGACAGCCTGAAAACGCTGCTGGCGAAAGCCACGCCCGCGCGTTCGGGCGATATGCTGGCGGGCATCGCGGCGCAAAGCGCCGCCGAGCGAATGGCGGCGAAGATGGCGCTGGCCGACGTGCCGCTGCGCGACATCCTCGATAACCCCGTCATCCCGTATGAGCAGGATGAGGTGACGCGGCTGATTATCGACACTCATGACCGCGACGCCTTCGCGCCGGTCAGCCATCTGACGGTCGGCGATTTTCGCGACTGGCTGCTGGATGAGTCGACCACCAGCGAGACGCTGGCGCGGGTAGCGCCGGGCATCACGCCGGAGATGGCGGCGGCGGTCAGCAAATTAATGCGCAATCAGGATCTGATCCTCGCCGCCAGCAAATGCCGCGTGGTGACGCGCTTTCGCAACACCATCGGCCTGCCGGGCCATTTAAGCGTGCGCTTACAACCGAATCATCCGACGGACGACCTGCGCGGCATCGCCGCCAGTATGCTCGACGGGCTGTTCTACGGCAGCGGCGACGCGGTGGTCGGCATTAACCCGGCGAGCGACAGCCTGCCGGTGCTGGAGCGGCTCAACTATATGCTGGATGATGTCATCAGCCGTTTTGAGATCCCGACGCAGTCCTGCGTGCTGACGCATGTGACCAATACGCTCCAGCTTATCGAGCGCGGCGCGCCGGTGGACCTGGTGTTTCAGTCAGTGGCGGGCACCGAGGCGGCGAACAGCGGCTTTGGCATCAGCCTGGCGCTCCTTCAGGAGGCACACGAGGCGGCGCTGAGTCTCGGGCGCGGCACGCTCGGCGACAACGTGATGTATTTCGAGACCGGCCAGGGAAGCTGTCTTTCTTCAAACGCGCATCACGGCGTCGATCAGCAGACCTGCGAGGCGCGGGCCTACGCGGTGGCGCGCCACTTTAAGCCGCTGCTGGTCAACACCGTGGTGGGGTTTATCGGCCCGGAATACCTCTATGACGGCAAACAGATCATCCGCGCCGGGCTTGAGGATCACTTCTGCGGCAAGCTAATGGGACTGCCGCTCGGCTGCGACGTCTGTTACACCAACCACGCCGAGGCGGATCAGGACGACATGGACACGCTGCTGACGCTGCTTGCCGCCGCCGGGCTGACGTTTCTTATCGGCGTGCCGGGCGCGGACGACATTATGCTGAATTACCAGAGCACGTCATTTCACGACGCGCTCTACATCCGTCGCCTGCTGGGCCTGAAGCACGCCCCGGAATTCGCCGCCTGGCTTGAGAAAATGCAGATAATCAACGCCCAGGGCGACCTGCGCCTGACCGGCGCGAACCATCCGCTGTTGACGGCGCTGCCGCAGGGGGAAAACGTATGAGCATCCACGACAGCTGGGAACTGCTACGCCAGTTTACCGACGCCCGCATCGCGCTCGGGCGCAGCGGCGCGAGCCTTCCTACCGATGAGGTGCTGAAATTCGGTCTGGCGCATGCGCAGGCGCGCGACGCCATCCATCAGCCCTTCGACAGCGAGCAGTTGCGTACCGCGCTGGAGGCGCTCGGGCTTGCGACGCTTACCGTGCACAGCGCCGCGCCCGATCGCGCCACCTATCTGCACCGCCCGGATCTGGGCCGCCGTCTGGATGACGAGAGCCGCGCGATGCTGAGCGCGCGTAAACGCGACGCCGATTTGCTGCTGGTGATTGGCGACGGGCTCTCATCCCACGCCGTGCACCGCCAGTCGGTCGGGTTTATCCGCGCCCTGCTGCCCTATATCGACACGCTCGGCTTATCGCTTGCGCCCGTGGTGCTGGCGCACCAGTCGCGGGTGGCATTAGGGGATGATATCGGCGAGGCGCTGGGCGCGCGGGCCGTCGCGATCCTGATTGGCGAGCGCCCCGGCCTGTCGTCGCCGGATAGCCTCGGGGTCTACCTCACCTGGCAGCCGCAGCGCTCGCGTATTGAGTCCGAGCGCAACTGCATCTCCAATATCCGCCCGGAAGGGCTGCCGTGGGAGGCAGCGGCGTTTAAGCTCGCCTGGCTGCTGGAGCAAGCGTTTTTACGCAGGCTCACCGGCGTGAAGCTCAAGGATGAGAGCGATAACCCGGCGCTGCATGGCGTGGTGAAACCGCGATTAAGCCAAAAAAAAGCCCCGCACTGAGCGGGGCTTTTTTATTAAGCGAATTAAGTGTAGAGCGACGCTTCACCTGCCGGGCGGGTTTTGAAGCGGCGGTGGATCCAGAGATACTGCTCCGGCGCGCGCAGAATTTCGCGCTCGATAACCTTGTTCATGTAACAGGCCGCGGCGGCTTCGTCTTCGCGCGGATAACCCTGCAACTCCGGCTGGATAATCAGCTTATAACCGCTGGCGTCGGGGTTGCGGATCATCACAATGGTCAGCATCGCCGCATTGCTCAGGCGTGACAACACATAAGTGCCGCGCGTGGTCGCCGCGTTATTGACCGCGAACAGCGGCGCGAAGGTGCTGCCGCGCGGGCCGTAATCCTGGTCCGGCGCGAACCAAACCGCTTCGCCCTGCTTCAGCGCGTGCACCATGCCTTTGAGATCTTTACGGTCGATCATCGCTTTGTTGGAACGCATACGCCCTTTGGTCTGCGCCCATTCCATCGCTTTATTATTGTGCGGGCGGTACATCGCCATCATCGGCTTGCACAGCCCCATCACGCGACCGCCCAGCTCCAGCGACATAAAATGCACGCCGATGACGATAACGCCGCGCTGCTGCGCGTTCGCCTGGTGCAGATGGTGAAGCCCTTCAACGTTAAACCATTTTTTGATGCGCGCGTCCGACCAGAACCAGGCCATGCCGGTTTCCAGCAGCGCCATGCCGAGCGACAGAAAGTTTTCCTGAATCAGCTGCTCTTTTTGCGCCTCGCTGAAGTTCGGGAAGCACAGCTCAAGGTTGCGACGCAGGATTTTTTCACGGCGCTTGAGAAAGCGGCGCGAGTTGCCGCCGAGGAACGCGCCTAAGCGCATTAGCAGCGGATGCGGCATCTGCACGAGCAGCCACAACAGGCCGAGCCCGAACCAGGTAAACCAGTAACGCGGATTCAGCAGCGCGCGGGAAAACGGCATGACATTTTTCATAAAGCACCTTTATGCACAGCGGTGTATCGCATAAAGAAGCCGTTCCGTAAGCGGTACAAACCAGACAGAGAATGATTCAGCAGGGATAATGCCTTCCTGCTACAAAATAAAATACGGGGAGGTAAAAAAGAAGATGCGCCGTAATGGCTCCCGGTTTGAATTAAAGTAATGTCAGAATGTGAATAAAAAGTGGCCTTTTCATGAATTCTGAAACATTTCGCCGTATTACGTGGTAATTTCTGGCGACAGCCGCAGCAAAACGCCGCAGTGAGTAATATTAACCCGCTAATGATAACAACCTTAATTAACTGAAACTGGCTCCAGCCTTTGGGGCATTCTGCGGCTGGTAATTTGCATCGTCTTGTATTTGAAACATATTTGTAACGCAGTGCGGTGTGGTTCAGCACGTTATCAACTACAGCGATGACGCTAAGCGTCAGAATGACGGCTTTGCGCGCGAAAAGATAGCGTAATTTTGTAAAGAAAGCGATGGAATTATGGAGAACGGGTAAAAATAAAACCTTTAGGAATAATACCCTCGCTATTTACTTTTACGACATAATGGCGTTATCCGCCGGGTATTATTTCCCGGCACGTTATTATACTGGCTAAAAATAATGCCTTAATCCGAAAATGGCCCAGTAAATCGCCGAGGCCCCCAGATACGCCCAGCATCCCCAGTACGCGAGCGGCTCACGGTCACTTTTCGCGCGCGGTAAAAAAGCAAACAGATAACAGGCCGCTGCAATTAACGATACAAAATAAAAAAACTTCATGCCGTCCCTCCTGAAATTATCCGCATAACCGTTTTCGGACGTCGTCATTCACAGAATAGACAGCTTTGCCCGGTTATGCGCAGTTTCCGTCCGGGGCCTCGCGGTGCGCCACAATGTTAAACCCCTCTTGCGCGCCAGGCGGAACGAAATAGCGCGTTACCTGCGCGAACTGGGCGTCCGTGGCGGCGAAATCGTGCCCACCCTGCTGGTTACGGCGACGCAGACGCGCCAGGCAGACCGCGTCCGGCACATCCAGCCAGTGCAGCTCATGCGCTGCGCCGCTGGCGTCAATCAGATTTTTCATCCAGGCGCGGCTCTGCGGCGTGTTAGCCGGGAAATCAAGCACCAGGCTCAGGCCGGCGTCAAGCAGCGCGGTGAGATGCGGCGTCATCGCTTCGCGAAGCCGGGCGGCGAAACGGACATAATCGGCGACCTCCGTCATCTCCGGGCCATAAAGCCGCGCAAGCCAGACGTCCTCACTGACGATCACCGCGTTCGCCTCGCGCGCCAGCGCGGCGGCGAGCGTCGATTTCCCTGCGGCGATTTTGCCGCACAGCAGATAGAGCGTCGGTCCGGGTTTACAGGAAAGCGTGTGGGACATCGTCAGCCTCGCAGCAGTGGCCTGCAAGGCGCCCGCCCTGCAGGCGGGTAAGCGATACGCGTTATCCCTCCGACCAGAAGGCGGTGCGAATAATCGCGGCGATAACAGCGTGTGGGAGTCGGTTCATGCCTTCACGCTAACAGGCGGGCATTTTCCAGGCAATGCCCGCCTGCCAATCCCACCGATTCCAGGGGGCGCGTTACGCCTTTAAGACCGTCACGCCCTGCGCGGCAAACGGCGCGAGCAGGCTGTCGGCGGTGTCGCCTTCCACCACCAGCGTATGGATAAGCGAGATGTCGCCGATGCAGAACGCGGAAGCGGCATTGAGCTTTTCACGCGAGGCCATAACCACCGTTTCGGCCGCGCGCGAGGCCAGCGCGCGCTTCACGCACGCCTCTTCATAGTCGCCGGTGCTCAGGCCCGCGTCGGCGCGAATGCCGGTCACGCCCATAAAAAACAGGTCGGCGCGCAGATGGCTCATCGCCTCGATAGCCGCCGCGCCCACCGAGACGATGGAGTGTTTAAACAGCCGCCCGCCGATAAGGATCACCTCAATACGCGGATGCTCCACCAGCAGCAGCGCGATGCCGGGGCTGTGGGTGATGACGGTAATCGCGAGATCCGGCGGCAGGCATTTCACCAGTTCGCTGGTCGTCGTGCCGCCGTCGAGCATCACAATCTGTCCCGGCTCAATCAGGGCTGCGGCGCGCCGGGCTACCGCCCGTTTGGAGTCGAGCGACAACTGGCTGCGGCCCGCGAAATCCACCACCGCCGCCGATGCCGGTAACGCGCCGCCATGCACGCGTTGCAGACGGCCTTCGGCGGAGAGCTCGCGCAGATCGCGCCGTATCGTATCTTCCGAGACGTTAAACCACTCGCTGAGCGCCCGGGACTGCACCTGCCCTTCTGCCGCCAGTTTTTCCAGGATGAGTTTTTTACGTTGTGACGTCAGCATACGGGTTTCCTGTTGCACGATATTTCTTGACCATGCACGAATATGCACGTTATGTTGCCAATTCTACCTGTGGAGACGCCATCATGCCATCTGTTCGTGAAAAAGTACGCATTATCGGGACGCAAACCCTGTCTGACGACTGGTATGTGCTGAAGAAATATACCTTCGATTACCAGCGCCGCGACGGTCAGTGGCAGCGCCAGAGCCGCGAAGCCTACGATCGCGGCAACGGCGCGACCATCCTGCTGTATAACCGCGCCGAGCGCTGCGTTGTGCTCACCCGCCAGTTTCGCCTGCCGGTTTTCCTTAACGGTTACGACGGGCTGCTGACCGAAACCGCGGCGGGCCTGCTCGATGACGCCGAGCCTGAAGCGCGCATCCGGGCGGAAGCCGAAGAAGAGACCGGCTATCTGGTGGAAAACGTGGAGAAAGTGTTTGAAGCCTATATGAGCCCCGGCTCGGTCACGGAAAAACTCTATTTCTTTGTCGGCGAATACCATCCGACGCGCCGACGCGGCGCGGGCGGCGGGGTCGCGGAAGAAGGCGAGGATATCGAGGTCGTAAAAATGCCCATCGACGAGGCGCTGCGCGCGGTGCGCGACGGCGAGATAGTCGATGCCAAAACCATCATGCTGCTGCAATACGCGGCGCTGAACGCACTGATTTAAGGATACGACGATGAGCAAACTGATTCTGGTGGCAGGCCCGTGGCGCAGCGGCACCAACGGCGATGAAACCCTGATGCGGCAGAACCTGGCGCGCCTTGAGCAGGCGGCGCTGGCGCTGTTTGAGCGTGGCCATGTGCCAGTTATCGGCGAATGGCTCGCGCTGCCGCTCGCCGGAGCAGCTGGCAGTGAGAAGCCCGGCGATGCGATAAGCGAGCGGTTTTTGTATCCGGTCGCACACCGTCTGGTGGCGAAATGCGACGCGGTGTTGCGCCTGCCTGGCGCCTCCGGGGGCGCGGATCGTGATGTGGAAATTGCCCGGGAACATGGGCTAACGATTTACTTTTCGCTGGAGGACGTGCCGCAGGCGTAATGCCTGAAGTTGCACGTTTGGCGCCGCAACCGGCAGGTTCGGGCGACGGCGCCGGTATTAAATAATCCTGTCGCCCCACTCCACCGCTTCGAGAAACAGCTGCTGCACCTGCGCTTCGCTCATATTGAGCTGTTTCATCCCCTGCGTGACGCCCTGCCAGTGGTTCTGCTCGTAGCCTTCGTAGAGATCCAGCAGCGCGCCGAGCGTACCGCTGCGGTTCAGCAGCGCCTCGCGCACGATGACCGGTACGGTTATCTGCTCCAGCAGTACCGCCATCGGCACGCTCAGAATAATATCCAGCCGCGAGAACAGCCCGGCGATAAAGGCGTCGTTTTCATCGACGCTCGCGCCCGTTTGCGCAACCGCCATTTCGCAAAAGCGCCCGCAGGCGAGGCTGTAGTTAAACAGCTCGGTGACCGCAGGCTCGCTGCTGTGGGTGACGGCCAGAATCGCGATAAACCGCCGCAACTCGCTGAGCCCTAAGAAATAAAGAATATTACGGAAGGGCAAAACATCCGCATTGGCGTGGTGGTTGATTTTATATTTGATGTTATTGACGTAGCGCATCAGCTTGTAGGTAATCGCCACATCGCGGCTGATGAGCTCTTCAATTTTGCGCATATCCGGATTTGCCGACACCACTTCATTGAGCAATTGCAGAATAAACATCTGCTGCTCCGGCAATTTACGGGTCTTGATCATTTCCGGCTCGCCATAAAAATAGCCCTGGAAACGCTGAAATCCCATCTCTTTGTAGAGGGTAAATTGCTCGCGGGTTTCGACTTTTTCAGCCAGTAATTTGCGGTTGCTAATATTATTGTCACGAATAAAGCGTGCAATTTGCTCCGGTGTTAATGCCTGAATATCGAATTTAATAATGGTGACATACGGCAGGAAATTCGACCACGCCTCGCTCAATCGAAAGTTATCAAGAGCAAAACGAAAGCCTTTGTAATACATCTCCCGTACCATTTTTAACAGCTCGGGTTCCGGGGCCGCGTTCTGATGGATCTCAATCACCACTTTTTCCGCCGGCAGCGTTTGCGCCAGGCCGTTGACGATCATCTCATGCGGAAAATTGATATAGGACGTGTGCGGTCCCACCAGACGTTGCAACGGCGTGACAAGGAATTGCTCCGCCAGCAGATGGTTGGTGGCGTATTCTTCCGTTACCAGCGGAAACGTATTGGTCAATCCATTGCGATAAAGCAGCTCATACGCGACGGTATTAAGCGCAGCGTCAAAGATTGGCTGCCTGGCGATAAAGGAATACATATTCACCTCCAGTCTGGTATTTACGTAGCATCCCTGGCGAAAACGCAGTTTACGCTGAAGCTCACGGCCCGCAGACATTTTTAACGCGGATTTTATGAAAAAATATGATGATGGTTAAGTTTTATCTTATTCATCGACTCTGGTCGGCGCAGTCTTGCTCACGTATCGCTGTTTTTTTATTCGATCCGCCGAAATAATAGGTTATTTTCTCTACGCTTTTTTTTAGCGGTAATAAACTTTTATTTTGTTGTCATAAAAAAATCGGTTTGCGTACCCGCTAAATTTCAGGGGGAGAATAGGTTGCGCCGCTCTCGATTGCAGGCGACAGGCGCGTATGCAACGGCCGGGTCAGCGACACAAACCCGCGCGCCGCCGCCCGACCATATCCCTCTCAGCCGCAAGCACCTCGCGCGCGGTCATTCCGGGCACTCGAAAACGCAGGTTCTTAACCGCGTTCGGCAAAAGAAGCCTGTCGATATCTCACCCCAAAACATAAACAATGCTTATCATCAAAAGAAAGCGTTATCGGAAAACAAAAGACGAGAAGCAATATATTCTCGCAGAAAACCACGCGCCCACGAATTTTAAAAGATGCTTTTCTTATCCACGTTATAACAAAGACTTACTCAGGCTGACTATCACCAGACTCATCATTTCATGATGAATTACTTTTTGTTTCTGTTATAGCCACTCGCATTTGCTTACCCAGAATTTTTAAAACTTTACAAAGCTGATAAACCTTTAAACTTTAATTTCTCTTATAGGAATTTCCTGAGGCATAAATATCGCTGAATAATGCTACTTATTAATTTCGCCGTAGCGAGCTCACGGAGAATGCCCGTCACGGGCCGTCGATATTCGCTCGTTGGATCCCTCATGGAGACCGTATTTTGACCACCCTAAAACCTCTTCTGGCCAAAAACCGTAGCTGGGCGCAGCAGCGTCTTCAACGGGACCCGGATTACTTTGACAAACACCGCGATCAGCAGCAGCCGCACTCGCTGTGGATTGGCTGTTCCGACAGCCGTGTACCGGCGGAAGTGCTCACCGGCTCTCACCCAGGCGAGCTGTTCGTGCACCGCAACATCGCCAACATGGTCGACCCGGACGACGATAATTTTATGAGCGTGCTGCAATACGCGCTGCACTACCTGAAAGTGAAACGCATCGTGGTGTGCGGCCATTACGGCTGCGGCGGCGTGCAGGCGGCGCTGACCCTGCCGCAGATGTCGCTTGCCCAGGAGTCTTCTTCGCTGGCGCGGCGTATCAGCCACCTGCGCGAGGCGCTGTCGCAGCATATCGCCGGGCGCGACGCGTCGCCGCCCGATACGCAAACCCTGAATCATCTGGTGGAAGCCAACGTCATCGCGCAGTTCAACCGTCTGGTGCAGACCCGCACGGTGCGCAACATCTGGCGCAGCGGTCAGGAGCTGAACGTGTACGGTTGCGTCTATGACCTGGCCTCCGGCCATCTGGACATGCTGACGGAACAAACGGGGGAGGAAGCATAATGAACATGAATACGCTGCGCCAGGACAGCCTGGCGGGGGTGGTTGTCTTTCTCGTGGCGCTGCCGCTCTGCCTTGGCATCGCCCAGGCAAGCGGCCTGCCGCCGTTTGTCGGTCTGCTGACCGGCATTATCGGCGGCCTGGTGGTCACGGCATTAAGCCCATCGCGCTTTGCGGTCAGCGGCCCCGCCGCGGGCCTGGTGACGATTGTCGTCGCCTCGATTGAAAGCCTCGGCTCGTTTTCGGCGTTTCTGCTGGCGCTGGTGCTGGCGGGCGTGCTGCAAATCGCGCTCGGGCTTATCCGCGCCGGGCGGTTTATCGCGCTGGTGCCGGGCAGCGTCATTAAAGGGATGCTGGCGGCGATCGGCCTGCTGTTAATTATGCAGCAGATCCCGGTGGCGCTGGGCGCGGCGGATGAAAACAGCCTGCTTGCGGTGTTTCGCGAGGGCTTCACGTTCTCGCCGGTCTCCATCGCGGTCGCGGCAGCCGGGCTGCTGTTAATGGCGCTCTGGAGCTCCCCCGCCATCCGGCGCGTGAAAAGCCTCGCCTGGATCCCAGGCCCCCTGGTGGCGGTGCTGGCAGGCTGCGTCACGACGCTTGCCCTCAGCCACAGCGCGCCCGCGCTGCTTGAGCGCCTGCCGCTTATCACGCTCCCGGAGTTCGCAAACTTAGGCGCGCTGGTCTCCGAACTGGAAGCCCCCGCCTGGCAGGCGCTGACCAATCCGTCGGTGTATGTGGTGGCGGTGACGCTCGCGCTGGTGGCGAGCCTGGAAACGCTCTTAAGCCAGGAGGCGCTGAAAAAGCTGCGCCCGCAGAATCCGCCGCCGTCGCCCAACCGCGAAATGCTGGCGCAGGGCGCGGGCAATCTGCTGGCAGGTCTTGTGGGCGCGATGCCGATCACGGCGGTGATCGTGCGCAGCTCCGTGAACGTCAGCACCGGCGCGCAGACCAAACTGTCGATTTTCATTCACGGCGCGCTGCTGCTTATTTGCGTGCTGTGGTTTCGCGACGTCTTAATGACCATCCCGCTGGCGAGCCTCGCGGCGGTGCTGCTCTATACCGGCTACAAGCTCGCCACGCCGCGTCTTTTTGTCGGGCAGTTTCGCGCGGGCGCGCAGCAGTATGTGCCGTTCCTCGCGACCATCATCGGCATCATCGCCTTCGGGATGCTCGCAGGCATCGGCATCGGTCTTGTCGCCCAGATAGCGCTCAGCCTCTGGCACAGCCATCGTAACGCCATGCAGCTGGCGCGCTATGACGACCACTACGTGCTGCGCATTCACCAGAACCTGACGTTTATGCACAACCCGCGCCTGCAAGCGCTGCTGGATAAAATTCCGGAAAAGAGCGTGGTGATTGTCGAGCATGACAACGCCGACTATTTCGACCCGGATGTCAAAGCCGTGCTGAGCGACTTCGCGCAGAACGCGCCGCAGCGCGGTATTCGCCTCACCCAGTGGCCGGTTACCTGACCCCGCCGGGGGCCTTTTCACAGGCCCCCGCCGTTCCCCTTCGACAATCTCTGCGCCCTTCAGCTACGTTTATAAGACCCTCCGGGATGAAGTGGATGCCGCGACGCTGTAGTATCCGGCTGCTTTTAATGACAATAAGGACGCACCATGAACTCGAAAGAGATGTCCAGGGGCTTTTTTATCCTGATCCTGTTTATCGTTTCGATCCTCTTTTTCAATCTTGTAAAACCGTATCTTTCCGCCGTGCTGTGGGCGGTGATCCTGGCCGTCATCTTTTACCCGATAAAGCGCAGGCTCTGTCACATGATGAACGGGCGCAACAACATCGCCTCGCTCTTAACCGTGGTGCTTATCTGCCTGCTGGTCTTCGTGCCGCTGGCGGTGGTGGCCTCGTCGCTGGTGAGCGAATTCAACGCCGTTTACAGCGATGTGCAGGCCAATAACACCTCGCTACCGACGTTGCTGGCCGATGTGGTGCGCATCCTGCCGGACTGGGCGCAGCGGATGCTGGCGGAAAACCAGCTCGACAACGCGACCGCCATCCAGGAGAAGATCTCCGGCGTGGCGCTTAAGGGCAGCCAGTATGTAGCGGGCAGTCTTTTTCTCATCAGCCGCAACACGTTCAGCGTGGTGATAGGCTTCGGCATCATGCTCTACCTGCTGTTTTTCCTGCTGAAGGATGGCTCGCGGCTGGTGTCAGTGGTGCTGAGCGCGGTGCCGCTCTCCGATAAAGTGAAACAGCGGCTGTTTCGCCGCTTCGCCGCCGTGGCGCGCGCCACGGTGAAAGGCACGGTCGTGGTGGCCATCGTACAGGGCATTCTGGGCGGCGTGGCGTTTTACTTCGCGGGTATTGGCGCGAGCATCCTCTGGGGTTCGCTGATGGCATTTCTGTCGCTGGTGCCTGCGGTCGGCGCCGCGCTTATCTGGGTACCGGCGGTGATTTATCTCTTCACGACCGGCGCGATAATCAAAGCCGTGCTGCTGACCGCGTTTTTCGTGGTGGTCGTGGGCCTTGCCGATAATCTGCTGCGCCCGCTGCTGGTGGGGAAAGATATCCGTATGCCCGACTGGCTGATTTTACTCTCGACCCTCGGCGGGCTGGAAGTGTACGGCATTAACGGCTTCGTGGTGGGGCCGCTTATCGCCGCGCTCTTCGTCACCTGCTGGAATACGTTCTCCGCCGGTCCCGGACGCTCCTCCGTCGCGGTTGAGAAAAAAGACGATCTGCCTTCCTGACCAGGCGTTCACACCATCACCAAAAGAGAAAGGGCCGCGCCGCGCGGCCCTTTTTTTACAGGGACGGTCAGTCGCGCTGCCAGTAAACCGGCGTGCCGAACGCCTCGACAAAGTAGTCGATCGCCGCGCGCACGTTGAGCGGCGGATGCCGTGCGTTCGGGTAAATGGCCGCGATATGCTGCGCCTCCGTGTTGATTGCCGCCTCATACTCCGGCAACACTTTCGTCAACCTGCCCTGCTTAAGCCACTCCCCCATCAGCCAGTCCGGGAACAGGACAAGCCCCATGCCGTCGAGCGCCGCCGTCAGCAGCGAGCTGGCGTTATTCGAGACGAGCCGCGCGCTTATCGGGTAATGCACCCACGGCTCGCCGGGCCTGCGCGCCAGCCAGCGGTTGGGCCCTGACGAACCGCTGTAGACCAGACACTGATGCGCGCGGAAATCCTCCGGCGACGCGGGCGCGCCGTAGCGCGCCAGATAACGCGGCGCGGCGGCGAAATAATAGCGCTGTTCGCAAAACACGCGGGCGTGAAAGCTGGAATCGGTGAGCGTGCCGATGCGCACGATAAGATCGGTAGCGTCGCGATGCGGGTCGACATAATCGTCGGTCTGGGTCAGTTCCAGCTGCAGGCGCGGGTAGCGCTCCGCAAGGCCGGTCAGCCACGGCGCGATATGCCGCTGGCCGAAGAACACCGGCGCGTTGATGCGCAGCAGCCCGGAAGGTTCAAGCGCCCTGTCCTGCAACTCGCGCCTGGCCTCGCTGAACTGCTCGGCGATGCCGCGCGCGTACTGCGCAAACAGCCGCCCGGCTTCGGTAGGGATGACGGCGCGGGTGTTGCGGTAGAAAAGCTGCTGGCCGAGCGCCTCCTCAAGCTGGCGGATAACCCGCGAGATCATCGAGGCCGACACGCCCTCCCGGCGCGCCACGGCCGAGAAACTCTCCCCGTCAAAGACGCTGATAAACAGCTGTAGCGCCCGAATATTGACTGAACCGGTATCCATCATCTGTGCCAATCCTGCAAAGGTGTTTCGTGCATCGTAGCGTTTTTCAGCACAGCGCGCTGCACTACACTGCGCGGCCTTCGCGATTTTTTTAAGGATAACCATGCAGCTTTTATTGATAGCGCTCGTGATTGCGGGCGGGATGGGGCTTTCCGTTGAGGCGGGCCTGCTGGGGCCGCTCGGCGGCGAAGTCGGCGATTTCTGGGCGGCGTTCAGCATCTTCGGCGTCGGCGCGGCGCTCACTTTTCTGCTGATGCTGTTCTACAGCCCGCGCAATAGCCCGTCGTTTTTCGCCCAGCCCGGCTGGCAGCTGACCGGCGGCCTGCTCGGCGCGGGGTATGTCGTGATCCTCACCGTCGCGACGCCCGTTATCGGTATCGCCATGACGATGATAGGCATTCTTGCAGGCCAGGTTTTTAAGAGCCTGATTATCGACCACTTTGGGCTGTTCGGCGTCGAACGCCGACCGATGGACATACTGCGCCTGCTGGCGCTGCTGTTTATTCTCGCCGCCCTGGCGCTGGTCGCCCACAGTTAAGGAAGCGCAATGACAACCATCATGATTATTCTCGCCATTATTGGCGGCGCGCTGCTGAGCATTCAGGCGGCCATTAACGGCCAGCTCGGCGGTAAAGTGGGCGTGTTCCGCTGCGCCTTTCTGACGTTTTCAGTAGGCGCGCTGGTCTGCGCGCTGCTGATTTTCTTCTTCGAGCCGACGCACGCGACCTCGCTGCTGGACGTGCCGAAGTGGCAACTTACCGGCGCGTTGTGCGGCGTACCTTATATTGTGATTATGGTGCTGGCGGTACAGCGCATCGGCACGGCGGTCGCGACGGTGGCGGTGATTTTCGGCCAGCTCGCCATGAGTATGCTTATCGATAACTTTGGCTGGCTCGGCAACGCGGCCATCCCGTTTTCACTCAGCCGCCTCGGCGCGGTGGCGTGCCTTGCGGTCGCGCTGGCGCTGATTTACCTCAGCAACCGGCGGGCGGCTACGCCTCGCGCAGCTGACTAAACAGGGCAATCAGCGTACTGACGGCGGCGTCCGGCACCACCAGATCCTTTTTCACGATCAGATGCAGGGGCGTGGCGCGTCGCGCGCCGTGGGCAAGCGGCAGCGCGCGCAGCAGCCCCTGCGAGAGCGGGCCTGCGATGCGCGCCTCCGGCAGCCAGCCATAGCCCACCTGATGCAGCACCGCCTCGATGGCGGCGTCCACCGTTGAAAACACCCACTGCTCGGGCTCGCCGCCTGCGCGCGGCGACTCGCCGCCCGCCAGCCGGATGCGGGCGTAGCGCCCGAGCGCCTCTTCGCCAATCGGCCCCGGCATCTGCGCCAGCGGATGATCGCGGTGCGCCACCGCCACAAAATTCACGTTCATCAGCCATTCGCCGCGCCCGGTGCCGTCTTCGCGACGCGAGAGCACCAGCAGATCGGCGCTGGCGTGCGCGGCGAGCGTATCGCTCTGGCTCTCCAGCACTTCGGTCAGCTGTACCTGGGTGGACGGATGCTGGCGCTGGAACTCGCGCAGAATGGCGAACAGCGCCTCGCGCGGGAAGATATTATCAACCACCAGCTCAAGCCGCGTGCGGGTGCCGTCGCGAAGCGTGGCGGCGTGCGCCTCCACCCAGCTAAAGGCGCTGAGCAGCGGGCGCACCTGCGCCAGCAGCAGTTCGCCTGCGGGCGTCAGCACCGCGCGGCGGCCCCGGGTCTCCAGCAGCGCCACGCCGAGCCGCTCCTGCAGCAGCGCCAGGTTATAGCTCACCGACGACTGGCTGCGGTGCGTGCTGTCCGCCGCCCGCGCGAAACTGCCTTCTTCCACCACTTTGTCCAGCAGGGCCCACTGTTCCAGCGTTGTTTTATGCATAACCCATCGAATTTTTGAATCAATTTTATGCAAAATTAGCGTTATTCATTAAAAAAATAAAGGTCTATGCTTATTTCAACAACATAAAGGAGGCCAATCATGAGCAACTTCGACAAACATGACTTAAGCGGTTTTGTGGGTAAACATCTGGTCTATACCTACGACAACGGCTGGAACTACGAGCTGTACATTAAAAATGAAAACACCATCGACTACCGCATCCACAGCGGCATCGTCGGCAACCGCTGGGTGAAAGATCAGCGCGTGTATATCGTTCGCGTCGGCGAAAACATCTATAAAGTGTCCTGGACCGAGCCGACCGGCACCGATGTCAGCCTTATCGCCAACCTCGGCGACCGTCTGTTCCACGGCACCATTTTCTTCCCGCGCTGGGTAATGAACGATCCGAAGAAAACCGTCTGCTTCCAGAATGACCATATCGCACAGATGGAAGCCTACCGCGAAGCCGGCCCGGCGTACCCGACCGAAGTGATCGACGAGTTCGCCACCATTACCTTCGTGCGCGACTGCGGCGCCAATGACGACAGCGTCATCGCCTGCCCGGCGAGCGAACTGCCCGCGGATTTCCCGAACAATCTGCGCTAATCCTCTCCTCGCGCAGCCACGGCTCGCCTTATGGCGGGCCTTTTTTTGCCTTTCTCCCGTCATCTGCCGCCAGACTGTGACCGCGCTCTCATAGTCTACGCTTAAAGCATTACCGTTTCGCCGCCCTGCGGCGGTTGCGCAAGCGTTGACCAGAGAAAGGATTATCCCGCCTGTGAAAAATAAGACCTACCGCTCCCCCGCGCGTCAGCAAGGCTACGCGGGTCTCGGTGATTACGCCGTCATCGGCGAAGGCCGTTCGGTGGCGCTCATCGCCCCGGATGGCGCTATCGACTGGTGGTGTGTGCCGAACCTCGATTCGCCGCCGCTCTTTGACCGTATTCTCGACGCGCCCGAAGGCGGCTATTTCGCGCTGACGCCGGAAGAAGAATGGGAGATGTCGCGCAGCTATCGTGAAAACAGCAATGTGCTGGAGACGCGCTATAAAACCGCCTCCGGCGAAGTGCTGATTACCGAATCGATTAACAGCACCTTTGCCGGACGCCTGCCGTGGAGCGAAATGGCAAGGCGTGTCGAGGGCATTAAAGGACACGTGCGCCTGAAGGTGCAGTTTAAGCCCGGCACGCGCGCCCGCACCTGTTCGCCGTGGCTGGATCACGTCCAGGAGAAAACGATTTTCCATCTTGATGACCTGATGATTGCCCTGCGGCTCTCTGAGGATGTGGAGACCACGCGCTGTGACGACGAAGGAATGGAAGGCTCGTTAATCACCGCGCCCGGCTCGCACTCGCTGGTGGCACTGGTCGCGACGGAAAAAGAGCCGCTGGCCATGCCGCCGCTTGAAAAAATCGATCAGCGTATTGAAACCAGCCATCTTGCCTGGCGTGACTGGGCAGAAAACCTCTGCTGGAATGGCCCGTTTGGGCATCATGTGAAACGCTCGGCGCTGGCGCTGAAATTCCTCTGGTACGCACCGACCGGTGCGCTCGCAGCATCGGCCACAACCTCACTGCCGGAAGGGCTCGGCAAAGAAAAAAATTATGACTATCGCTACGCCTGGGTACGCGACGCCTGCCTGATTATCAAATCGTTCGTCTACATGGGGGCGATTGAAGATTGTAAGGCAGCGTTTTCGTGGCTTACGTCGACGATCATCCGCCACGACGGCAGGCTGCGGGCCTGCTACACGCTGGAAGGCGGCCTGGTGCCGGAGGAGCGTTACCCGCAGCTGGAAGGTTACCAGGGCACGGAGCCGGTGCGGGTCGGCAATAATGCTCGCGATCAGTTTCAGCCCAGCATGTATGGCGATTTGCTGGCGACCGCGCGGCTGTTCGTTGAAGTGGGGCATGTGCTCGATCTCGCCACCTCGCGTCTGCTTGGGCATCTGGCGAACCGCTGCGCCGATCGCTGGCGGCTGCCCGATTCCGGCATCTGGGAGTTGCCCGAGGAGCGCCAGTATACGCACTCGAAAATGGCCTGCTGGCTGGCGCTCGATCAGGCAGTAGCGCTCGCCGAAATAGGACATATCGAACCGACCTGGAAGGGCCGCTGGGCGCGCGAGCGTGACCGCATCAGCGAGTGGATAGAAACGCACTGCTGGAGCGAAAGCCGTCAGGCGTACACCTTCTATGCGGGCAGTGAGACGCTCGACGCCGCCATCAGCCTCACCCACTATTACGGCAGTAAAATTAACCGCAAGCGAATGCTCTCAACCCTTGAGGCGATTTATCAGGAGCTTGGCCACAACAGTCCGATGCTCTATCGCTACTCGGGCGTCGAGGTGGAAGAGAGCACGTTTGTGGCCTGCGCCTTCTGGCGCGTCGAGGCGCTGGCAGAGCTTAAAAAGCGCGATCAGGCGCAAAAAGATATGAAAGAAATCCTGGATACCCTGTGCCAGAGCGGCAATGTGCAAATTTTCAACGAGATGTACGACACTCGCACCGGCGGCTGGCGCGGCAATATGCCGCTCGGGCTAAGCCATCTTTCGCTGATTTGCGCCGCCAACGCGCTGTCCGAGGAGAATCCGGGGCACAGGATTTGAGAAAGCAGGCGGCTTGCCGCCTGCTGGCGCGCTGGTTTTATGGGGCGGTAAACTCCGCCGCATATTTCCGTAATGCCCACGATGTCGTCCTGAGCGTTATCCAGACTTCGTAGCGCTCGCCGCGCCTGTAAGCGATATTCGGCAGGCAGGTTTTCCAGGCAGGGAGCATTTTATGGGTTTCAGTAAACAGGCCATTGCCATCTGAAAACGCGTAATAAGTGATGACGTCATGCTTTGCCGCGTCGGGGATCGAGATACAAATAGGGTTGCTCTGTATCGTCACACTGGCCGCCTCAGAAAATACCGGCCGATCGGCGCCTGACCACACGCAGCCCGCCAAAAGGCTACTCATCGAAACGGTCAATAACGGTTTCATATAAGCTCAGCAATCGGGCGACATCATTAAACGAGAAAGGGTTGAGGCATTTCTTGAGTTGGGCCCACTGCCTGATGGTGTGATATTTAAGAACCCAGTAATCCGCGACGATGCACGCCTGCTGTTCCATCGCGTATGTCTTCAGAGGACGGTTTTTCTCGAGCGTATAAAAATAGCTTACCGCCCAGGAGAACAGGCCCCGTAATTTGACCTGATAGCCATGTTGAAATTGCCAGACATGCATCATTTCATGCATGAATAAGTGCTGTAAACGCAGCGGGCTGCTGGCGAAATTGTCACAGTACTCTGTGGGTAAAAACCAGATATCGCCATCAGGGGATACTGCGGTATGCGCGGTCTGAAATCCGAACGGAAACCAGGGCGCGTTGTGAATATAAGTCTTTTGATAATTCAGCGAGTTTTTATAAAGCAGTTTCGCTGCGCTGATTTCGCCTGGGGTTAAATGGCGGGCGCTCTCCATTTCCATGTACTGCCTCCGTTATGACGCATTGCTATGATTTTGTGGTCAAAATCATAGCATTCAGCCGACACCGACACGGGCTGAGCCCTGTCCAGATATACACATACCGGGCATACGAACGCCCAGGCGAAGATTATGACGCGGTTCGGCGCTCAAAATAAAACGGGGCTGCACGCTGGCAGCCCCGTAAAGATATCGCTATCGCTAATCAGTTATTTACCGGAATGACCGCACCTTTATATTTGGTGCGGATCCAGTCCTGAATCTGTTTAGAGTGCAGCACGTTCACCAGCGCCACGATATCTTTTTTCTTCTCGTCGCCTTTATGCACGGTAATGATGTTGGCGTACGGGTTGTTTTCACCGCTCTCGACGGCAATCGGATCTTTCACCGGGTCGAGGCCTGCGTCGATGGCGTAGTTGGCGTTAATCACCACCGCGTCGCCTTCGTCGTTGTTATACATCTGCGGCAGCAGAGAGCCTTCCACGTTCGGCAGGAACTTCAGCTTTTTCGGGTTATCCACGATGTCACTGATGCGCGCGTCAACTTTACTCACGCCCGGTTTCAGCTTGATAACGCCTTCGCGCTCGAAGATTGAGAGGATACGGCCTTCTTCCGCCACGGCGTCACGCATGATGACTTTGCCGCCTTCCGGCAGGTCTTTAAGCGATTTGTATTTTTTCGAGTAGATGCCGATAGGCTCGATGTGGATCGCGCCCGCGCTGACAAAATCATAGGTTTTATCGTCGGCGTGGTCTTTGAGCACGCTGTTCAGATACGGGATGTGCTGGAAGTAGTTCGCGTCGATGTCGCGACTCGCCAGCGCCGTGTTCGGCAGGATGTAATCCTGGAACGGGCGGATTTCCAGATCGATCCCCTGCTTCGCCAGGATAGGCTTCGCCTGCTCCAGAATTTCCGCGTGCGGCACGTTGGACGCGCCTACGGTCAGGGTGTCGGCCCACGCGGAAACGCTCAGGGTGGCGGCGGCAATCAGCGTCAGTACTCTTTTCATGATGTGTGTTCTCTGTTGTTGTTAGCGTTTATCTAAATAAGAGGTTAAGGCGTCACCGATGAACTGAATGATGAAGACAATCACCAGTATAGCGACCGTCGCCACCAGCGTGACGTCGTTGTGGTTACGCTGGAATCCTTCCAGATAAGCAAGGTTCCCTAACCCGCCAGCGCCGATCACCCCGGCCATCGCGCTGTAGCTGACCAGCGCAATCAGAGTCACGGTAATGCCCGACACCAGCGCGGGGGACGATTCCGGCAGCAGAACCCGGAAAATCAACGTGCTCATGCGCGCGCCCATCGAACGGGTGGCTTCAATCACCCCTTTGTCGACTTCGCGCAGGCCAATCTCCACCAGACGCGCATAGAACGGCGCGGCCCCGACAATCAGCGCCGGCAGCGCGGCGTTAGCGCCGAGAATGGTGCCGATAATCGTTTTGGTAAACGGGATCAGCAACACAATCAAAATGATGAACGGGATGGAACGGAACACGTTCACCACGATGGAGATAACGCCGTAGACCAGACGGTTTTCAAACAGCCCGCCGCGCGCCGTCAAAAACAGTGCCAGGCCGAGCACAATACCGAGCACAAAGGTGGCGACGCCGGAGAGCGCGGTCATGTAGAGCGTCTCCTGGGTGGCGGCCAGCAGCTGGTCGAGCTTCAGATGAGGAAAAAGTGACTCAAGCATGTTTGATAACCTCGCAGTGGATCTCATGCAGGCGTAAATCGGCGAGGATATTCTCCAGCTGTTCCGGCGTCGCCACCACGTGCAGCCAGAGCTGGCCAAACACGCCGTGGGCGGTCTGGGTCATTTTGCCGTGCAGAATATTAAAAGGCAGGCCGTAGCGCAGCGTCAGTTCGCCCACCACCGGCTTGTGCGTGCTGTGCCCGACGAACGTCAGTTTGATAACGGCGCCGTTAAGCTCGCCTGCAAGCGCCGGGTCGAACGCTTCATCACCATCTTCCTGGCTAATCTGGCGCACGAACTGGCGGGTGATCGGCTGCTGCGGATGCGTAAAGACCTGCAACACGTCGCCCTCTTCCACCACGCGCCCCTCCTCCATGACCGCCACGCGATCGCAGATTTTACGCACCACGTGCATCTCATGGGTGATGAGTACAATGGTGAGACCGAAGCGGCGGTTAATATCCTGGAGCAGATCGAGGATCTGATCGGTGGTTTGCGGGTCGAGCGCCGAAGTGGCTTCGTCGCACAGCAGGACATCCGGGCGGTTCGCCAGCGCGCGGGCGATGCCGACGCGCTGCTTCTGCCCGCCGGAAAGGCGTGAAGGATAGGCGTTTTCGCGCCCCTTCAGGCCGACAAGGTCGATAAGCTCCGCCACGCGGGTTTTAATTTCCGCTTTCGGCACGCCGGCGATTTGCATCGAAAAGGCGATGTTCTCGCTGACGGTGCGCGACCAGAGCAGGTTGAAGTGCTGGAACACCATGCTGATTTTCAGGCGCGCCTGGCGCAGCGATTCGCCGCGCGCGGCCGAAATCTCTTTACCCGCGATAGTCACGGTGCCGGAGGTCGGTTTTTCGAGACCGTTTAACAGGCGAATCAGGGTGCTTTTCCCCGCGCCGCTGTAGCCGATGATGCCGTAGATCTGTCCACGCTCAACGTTCAGGTTGACGTCATCTACCGCCGTAATGGTGTCCTTACCCTGATGAAACAGCTTTGAGATGTTCCTTAAAACTATCATAAGGTTTTACTTTCCTTCAGCGGCGCACTGCCGCAAAACACAGGGTGCGCCACGCGCAGACGTTCCGACTTTAGGTCTTATCCTGGAGGAATATACCGAAAGGCCTGAGGGTGAACATGAATAAAAGAGAATGTTATATAACAGATGATTCTAAACCGCACCAGCGTATGAAGCGTGACCAGCGCCTGCGCGGCTCGCGGTCGAGACGGGCTGGTTTTGCCCCATAAAAAAACGCAGGCTGACTGCGCCTGCGTTGTTCTCTGAACGGTTTATTGTCAGGTGCCTATCATGCCGCCGTCGGCCTTGACGATAACCACGGTCGAGGAGCGCGGACGGCCCGCGTTCGCGCCGTCAGGCCAGCTTGAAACCGCCGTCGGATGTTGCGGGTCGCTCAGTCCTTCGCCCGGCTCGCCCGGATGCTGGATATTGATAAACAGCGTGCGGTTATCCGGCGTGAACGCAATGCCGGTGATTTCGCAGCCGCGCGGCCCGGTCAGGAAGCGGCGGAACTCGTTGGTGCCGGGGATCGTCGCCACCATCTGGTTGTTGCCCATGCCGTCATAATCTTTGCGGTTGATGGTCGAGGACGACACGTCGGTCTGGATCCAGAGCACGCCACGATGATCGAAGCTCAGGCCGTCGGCGCTGCCGAATTCCGCGCCCTTCATGCTGCCTTTGGCTTCCGGTTTGTCGGTATCGGTGCGACCGCCCATCACCAGAATATCCCAGGCGAACTGCTGCGCGGTCGGGTCGCCGTTCTGCTCCAGCCAGTGCATGATATGGCCGTAGACGTTTTTGGCGCGCGGGTTGGCGGCATCCACCGGCGCTTTGCCTTCCTTGCCGCGATCGCTGTTGTTGGTGAGCGTGCAGTAGACGCTGCCGGTATGGTACGGGTCGACGGCAATCCATTCCGGGCGGTCCATTTTGGTGGCGCCTACGGCGTCTGCCGCGAGACGGGTTTTCACCAGCAGATCGCCCTGGTTCTCAAAACCTTTGCTGGCGTCGAGCCCGTTCTGGCCGAAGACCAGCGGCAGCCACTCGCCTTTGCCGTCGTCGTTAAATTTCGCCACATACAGCGTGCCGTTCTCCAGCAGGTGCATGTTAGCTTTGCGATCGTTCGGGTTGTATTTACCTTCGGAGACGAATTTATAGATGTATTCGAATTTCTGGTCATCGCCCATATAGACCACAACGCGATTATCCGGCGCGAGCGTCACGGCGGCGCCTTCATGCTTGATGCGGCCAAGCGCGGTGTGCTTGCGCGGTACGGAATGCGGATCGTAAGGGTCGATTTCCACTACCCAGCCGAAACGGTTCGGTTCGTTCGGCGTGGCGTCGACGCTGAATCGCTTGTCGACTTCGTTCCAGCGGTAGGAGTCGTCGCTGTCGCTGATGCCGTAGCGCTTCTCCAGCGGGTTCATTTCCGCTTTCTTGACGAAAATATCGGACCAGTTCTCTTCGCACGTCAGGTAGGTGCCCCACGGCGTAAAGCCGTTGGCGCAGTTCTGCATGGTGCCGAGAATGGTCTCGCCTTTCGGGTCGGCGGCGGTCTGCATCAGTTTATTGTGCAGCGCCGGGCCGGTAATTTTCATCGGCGTGTTGACCGTGATGCGGCGCGCGAAGGAGGAAGGGCGCACCACTTCCCAGCCTTGCTGGCCTTTTTTCACTTCGATAACCGACACGCCCATCGCGTTCTGGCCTTTCAGCGCTTTATCCGCGTTCCAGTTGGCTTCGCCATCTTTAAACAGCAGGCCGTTATCGATGTATTCGTGGTTCAGGGCGAGCAGGCCATGATCGGCGCTGTGTCCGCCCTGCGGCAGGCTAAACCACGCCATGCCGTCGTGGTGCATCCCGGCCTGCGCCGCCTGCTCTTGCGCGGTGTTGCTGCCGTCGGTTTTGAAAACCGGCAGGTTGCCCGCAAGCCCGGTGGCGTCGCCCCACTTATAGAAAGGCTTCGCGATGTAGCCTTCCGGCACGATAACCGTATCTTCCGTGGAAACCGGCAGACTGGTGAAGCCGAGCGCCGTGGCTTTGCCGAGGTTGCCGCTGGCGTGCGCGACCGCTTTCGCCAGCGCGTTTTCCGGCTTCAGCAGAAACGGAAACGCTGCCGCAGCGCCAGCAACCGCGCCGGCCTGCAACAGGCGACGGCGCGACAGATAGACTTCCGCTACCTGCGAGAACGCGCGGTTATCGCTCTGGTTGCTGATCTCTTCACTATGCTCACGTTTGAATAAGGTTTTTAACGGTCTGCCCATCGCGGTTTCCTTTCGGGATGTCGTTTTTGAGGGGAATAGTTTTTATGCACGTGAGGCTACGGAATATTTGTTACAGAATTATAACAATCAGCGGTAAAAAAAAAGGGAAGCCAGACGGCTTCCCTGTGTGGATCCACGCGCCTGTTACGATCGCGCTTTATCCATCTGCGCCCGATACGCCCGGCGTTCGCGGGCGCGGCGCTGGCCTTCAGGGCTGTTATCCAGCCAGTCGTGCAGGTAGTGCTCAATTTGTTCCAGGCTGCGGTTGCGGGTTTCCGGCACGCATTTGATAACAAATGTCGCCCCCAGGATGCCGATTGCCGCGAAGATAAAGAAGGTGCCGGAGAGCCCGACCCAGGCGAGCAGGATCGGGAAGAAAAGCGAGATCAGGAAGTTGGCTATCCACATCGCGAACACCGCGCCGCCCATAAAGATACCGCGCAGGCGGGTAGGGAAAATCTCCGAGAGCAACAGCCAGGTGACCGGCGAGAGCGCGCCCTGCTGGAAACACAGGAACATCAGCATTCCCGCCAGCACCATATAGCCGCGCAGCGCATCCGGCTGGCCGTTGACGGTTTCCGGCAGCAGATAACTGATAGCGCCGATAAACACCAGACAGGCGGTACAGCCGAACTGACCAATCATGGTCATGGTACGCCGCCCGATTTTACCGAGCATCCAGATGCCGACAAACGTCATCAGTACTGAGACCACGCCGTTGGCGACGGTCGCCACCAGCGCGCCGTTATCGGACATTCCGACCGCCGTCAGCACCGTCGGCGCGTAATACATAATGGTGTTCACGCCGGTTAACTGCTGAATAACGGCGATGCCGATACCAATCAGGAACAGTTTAAACAGCCACGGGGTGAGCAGTTCGCGCAGACGCGGTTTGCCCTGCGCGCGCTGGGCTTCGAGCGTCTCTTCAATCTCCATCATTTCCCAGTCTACGTCCTCGGGGCGACGGGTGCGATCCAGCACGCGACGCGCTTCGGCAAGACGCCCTTTCATGGCGTACCAGCGCGGCGTATCAGGCATAAACATCATGCCAAACCACAGCAGCACGGCGGGCAGCGTCGCAACCGCCAGCATCCAGCGCCAGGTGGACTCGCCGCCCCACAGCTCGTGGAACGACGCGTTAGAGATATACGCCAGCAATTGCCCGGAGACGATCATCAGCTCCTGCAACGTGACCAGCTGGCCACGCTTGTTAGCGGGCGCTATCTCCGCGATATAGACCGGTACCGTTGCCGCGGCACCGCCCACCGCCACGCCGAGCACCAGGCGAAAGAAAATCATCCACGACACGTCCGGCGCCATCGCCGTGCCAACGGCACCGATAGCAAAAATGACTGCCAGATAAATGATGATTTTCTTTCGTCCCGCAGCGTTCGCCATATGGCCCGCCAGCAGCGCGCCAAAGGCGGCGCCAAACAGCAGCGAGCTGGTGATAAGGCCTGTTGTAAGCGGGGTAAGGTGCAGTTCGCTGCCCATAAACAGCAACGCGCCGGAGATAACGCCGGTGTCGTAACCAAAAAGCAGACCGCCGAGCGTGGCGATAAGCGCAATCACTTTGACAAACGGCGACGTCGGCGCATCGCTGTTAGGCCCTGATGCTCTGTTAAGGGTGAGATATTGTTCTTTAGTCATAAAAGACTCCAGTAACCTGCCGTTCAGGGAAAACGAGGCGGCCAGTTGCCAGGGGCCGGGCTCGGTTGATGATATATTCACCACAACTAATTTAGATCGAATATTTCATTTATATAAACAATGAAACTTTAATTTTGAGTTACTGGTCATGTTTTGTTATTGATTTGTGATAATCAGCACGTAGCTGAACAAGGATCGCCAGAGTCCCAACAGACACACAGAGATAGAAACATCACAATAGACTGATATAAATGAATAAATAAGATGAGGAAGGCAAAGACCAGCGGTAACGTAACGCGGGGCGTGCCGACACCGCCATGCAGACAGCGCCAGCCATAATGAAACGTTGTTTTCATAATAAAGCAGATTGGATGGCTGTGCCCGCCAGGTTGCACGTGACGGGCCAGCACGTCATGGTCAGATCCCGGCGGTCTCCCGGATATAACGCCGCGCTTTTACCGCGTATTCAAAGGGATTCGCGAGTGCCGGGTCCTGCTCGGCCTCCACCACCATCCAGCCCCGATAGCCATGCTTATCCAGCAGCTGGAAGACCGGGCGGAAATCAATAGCCCCGTCGCCTGGCACGGTGAAGGTGCCCTTCCTGACGCCCGCCAGGAACGACAGCCCGTCGCGCTTAACCTCGTCTATCACGGCCGGGCGCACGTCTTTGAGATGCACGTGATTGATGCGCGGCAGGTGTTTTTCCAGAATCGCGAGCATGGCCGCTTCGCTGCCTTCGGAATACCAGGCGTGTCCGGTGTCATAGAGCAGATACACCGACGCATCCACCCGGGACATAAACGTGTCTATCTCCTGCGCGGTCTGGATGCCGGTGCCCATATGGTGATGCAGACAGACCTGCATGCCCTTTTCGGCGGCGAGCTGTCCAAGCGTATTGTAGCCCTCCGTCACGCGCGCCCACTCCTCCTCGCTGAAACAGGGTTTATCCGCCCCCATCACCGGCAGCGTGGTGCACTGAATGCTGCCGCTCTGCTCGGAGCAGCCAATCACTTTCGCGCCCATCGCATGCAGGAAATTCATGTGATTGACGAACTCGTCGAGGGTTTTCTCCCGCTCGCCCGCCGCAAAAAAGGTGCTAAACCAGGCGTTGCAGATTTCCATACCGCGGATAGCCAGCATCGGTTTCAGAATGGCCGGATCGCGCGGGTATTTGCTGCCGACTTCGCTGCCGGTAAAACCCGCCAGCGCCATTTCGCTGACCGTCTGCTGGAAGGTGTTTTCGCTGCCCAGCTCCGGCATATCGTCGTTTGTCCAGCCGATCGGGGCGATGGCCAGCTTCACGTGTTGCTTATTCATAATGCGCCTCTCTGGCAAACCGCTGCGGCTTAACGGCCCAGCAGTTCGCGCTCAATCAGTTCACGGGTTTCCACCGCCTGGTATTTCATTTTCTCCGGGTAGCCGAAGAGCGACGCGGCGACAATCGGCTCGCCGCCGACCTTAAAAGTCTGGCGGGCGAACCCCATATCGCGCAGCGTGCTGAACAGCGCCTGAAAATCGACGTCGCCCTCCCCTACGCCGACATGCTGATGAACCGCGGCGTCGACGCCCGGCGGGTTGACGATATAGCGACAGTGGCGGGTGTGGTTCATGGTGTCGGCGATCAGCACATGCGACAGGTCATCCCCGGCGTAGCGCAGCATCTTTTCCACCTCGCCTTTGCCTTTGTCATAAAAGAAGGTGTGCGGCACGCTGTAGACATATTTCACGTTATCGCTGCGAAACGATTTCACAATATCGACGGTCTCGTTGTTCTCTTCGCAGAAATCCCACGGGTGCGCCTGGATCTCCACGCGCAACCCCTCGCGCTCGAAAATCGGCAGCAGTTCCTCCATTGAGCGATAGAACATCTCCTCGCAGATCTCCGGCTGGTTTGGGTCGCCGGAAAGCTCGGTGTTGATCACCTGCACATCCATCTCGATAGCGATTTCGATAAGGCGCTTCCAGTTTTTCACCGCCGCCTGACGCCGCAGCTCGTCCGGGCCCGACCAGCGGTAGACGCAAATAAAGGAAGAAAGCGCAACGCCGGTGTCGCGCAGCGCCTTTTTATACTCGGCAATCACCTCGCGGCCCGCTTTCGGGTGCTTATAAAACGGGTTGATTTGCGGGTGCGGCGACTGCTCAATGTATTGATACCCCCACTCCGCGACCTGCCGGACCATATTCGTAATCCCGAGGTCTTTAATGACGTCGACGTCAAATGCGATTTTCATGGTTAACCCCTGTCAGTTCAGTAGCCGGCTGCGACATTAGCGCAGGTAAAACGCCGGGCGCTCCGGCAGGCTGATGCTCTCCTGCGCGCCGCTCTCCTGCGCCTTCAGACACGCATCCGCCGCAACAGACGCCGCATAGCCGTCCCAGGCGGACGGGCCGCGCAGTTCGCCCGCTTTTACGTCATTGATAAACGCCTGCAGCTCCACGTCATACGCTTTAATGAAGCGGTCTTTCCAGTCGGTCAGGATCGTGGTGGCAAGCTTCGCCGCTTTACGCATCTGCACCGACGACGGCTCCGGCAGACGGGCAATGCCGGTCTCGCCGACCACTTCGCACTGGATGTCGTAGCCGTAGCGGCAGTTAACGAAAATCTCGACGTCGATAAGCGTTCCTTTGCGGGTCTCCAGCATGACGATTTGCGGATCTTTGAGCTGCGCGTGGGTGTGCGACGTGGCGCGCGGGAAACGCACCTGCACCGAGGTGTAGTCGTCGTTCAGCAGCCAGCGCAATACGTCGAGCTCATGGATAAGCGTGCTGGTGATGGCCATATCGGTGGTGTAGTTCTCGCCCACTTCCGGGTTGCGGTGCGCGCAGTGCAGCATCAGCGGCGCGCCAATGTCGCCGCTATCGATAACGCCTTTGAGCGCCTGGTAGCCTTCGTCGTAAGGGCGCATAAAGCCGACCTGCACCAGGCGGCGGCCCGCTTTCATCTCTGCATCGACAATGCGGCGACAACCTTCAGCGGTCATGGCGAGCGGCTTTTCGCAGAACACCGGTTTGCCTGCTTCGATAGCACCAAGCGTAAACGCTTCGTGCGTCGGGTCCCATGAGGTGACAATCAGCGCGTCCACATCCTGCGCCTTAATCACATCCTGCCCGTCGGCATACACTTCCGCTTGCAGGCCAAGCGTGGTCACCGCGGCGCGCGCGTTGTCCAGGTTGATGTCCGATACGGCAACGACGGTTGCGCCTTGCAGCACCTGAGTGCAGCGACGGATATGTTCTTTACCAATGGCGCCTGCGCCAATTACGCCTAATCTGAGCGACATAAGGGTTATCTCCGGAATAATCAGGGTTAAGGTAAGTTGTCTTGTTAAGTGAACAATCAGTAATCCCGCGCCTGCGCGCGTTTTTCGTTAATCTGTTGCGCCACCCGTTGAATACGTTCGCTCAGCGCCTGCTGCGCCACGCCGACGTTCCACCAGCTGCCATATTTGTGCACCATCGTTTTGGGCAACACTTTGATATCAATAAGGGTGCTGACCGTCTCGCGCTGGGCCGCTTCCAGCGCCGCTTTCAGTTCATCAAGCGTAGTGACGCGCCAGGTTTTGCAGCCGTAGCCCGCCGCGATGGCGGCGAAGTTCACCGGCACCAGCCCGCCGTTTAACTGGCCGCTTTCGGCGGAGCGGAAGCGGAATTCGGTACCGAAACTGTCCATGCCGTGTTCCATTTGCAGATTGTTGATACAGCCGTTGGTCATGTTGTCGAACAGCAGCACGTTGATTTTCGCGCCTTCCTGTAAGGAGGTGATGAGCTCTGAATGCAGCATCATGAACGCGCCGTCGCCGACCATCGCGTAGACCTCGCGCTGCGGCTCGGCGAGCTTCACGCCGAGCGCCGCGTTCACTTCATACCCCATGCAGGAATAGCCGTACTCGACGTGATAAGCATTGGGCGCGCGGGTGCGCCAGACACGTTGCAGATCGCCCGGCAGGCTGCCCGCCGCCGCGACGATCACCGCCTCTTCGGGTAATGCCTCATTAAGCAGGCCGAGCACGCTGCTCTGGGTCAGCGTCGAGTCGGTCAGTTGACGAAACTCCCGATAGACCGATTTGCGGTCGAGATGGTCGTCTATTTCCGGGACAAAGCCGTTTTCCTGAAAGGTGGCCTGATAAACGCGGTGCGTCTCTTTCATCTGGCGGCTCTGTACGGCGGCAATCTGCTCGCCCCAGCCCGCCTGCCACGCGGTATCGCCAAGCGCCGCGTCAAGCGCCGTCAGCGCCTCGCGGGCGTCGGCCAGCAGCGGAATACCGTCAAGTTTCCAGGCGTCGAAATTGCTGACGTTGATGTTGAGAAACCGCACGCCCGGATGCTGGAAAATCCATTTCGAGGCGGTGGTGAAATCGGTAAAACGGGTCCCGACGCCGATCACCAGATCCGCCTCTTTGGCAAGCAGGTTCGCTGCAAGACAGCCGGTTTCCCCGACGCCGCCGACGTTATACGGGTGCGACGAGAGGAGCGTGCCTTTTCCTGCCTGGGTCTCGGCGAACGGAATGCGATAACGCTCAGCGAACTGCGCCAGCGCCTCGCCCGCCCCGGAATACTTCACCCCACCGCCGCAGACAATCAGCGGTTTGCGGCTCGCCAGAATCGCATTCACCGCGTCGTTTAGCTGCGCGGCGCTTGCCGGACGACGGTCGAGACGATGCACGCGGCGGACGAAAAATTCCGGCGGATAATCCCAGGCTTCGCCCTGGACATCCTGCGGCAGCGCCAGCGTCACCGCGCCGGTTTCCGCCGGATCGGTCAGGACGCGCATGGCGTTAATGCAGGCGCTCATCAGCTGTTCCGGGCGCGTAATGCGATCCCAGTATTTACTGACGGCGCGAAAGGCGTCGTTGGTGCTGATGCTAAGATCGTAGCTCTGCTCTATCTGCTGCAATACCGGATCCGGCTGGCGGGTGGCAAAGACATCGCCCGGCAGCAGCAAGAGCGGAATACGGTTGGCAGTGGCCGTCGCGGCGGCGGTTATCATGTTGGCGGCACCGGGGCCGACCGACGAGGTGCAGGCGAGGATCTGGCGGCGCAGCGACTGTCTGGCGAAACCGGTGGCCGCATGGGCCATCCCCTGTTCGTTGCGGCCCTGATAGAGGCGCAGTTCGCCGCGCTCCTGCTCCAGCGCCTGGCCAAGCCCCAGCACATTGCCATGGCCGAAAATGGCGAAAATGCCTTTGACGAATTTGACGGTCTCGCCATCCACCTCCAGATACTGGTTATCAAGAAACTTCACCAGCGCCTGCGCCATTGTCAGTCTCTGCTTGCCCATGTTCGCCTTCCTTTTTAAGCCAATGTCATGCAGGCTCGCTCTGGTATCTGTGTAAAAGCGGACTGCCTGCCGGAATCTGTCTGGATTATAGGCAAACATATTTTTCATAAAACCAAAATACAGATGAAATGTTTCATTTTGCGAGAACGATCAAACTCTATTTCGCTGGCGGGCTTTTTCTGTGGCAGGGATCGCGAAATGCGGTAACCTGCAACGCCGCGCGGCACAGGATAACCACTCAGAGTCTATGCGTTTGCGGCGGTCAGACAGGCGCTGCCACGAAGCAAAGTCGATGACTGCTCGCTGCGCGCTGACGACACGCAGAGTGGAATAGCGTTCACATTTTTGGTTTTTTAGTTTCAAACTAATTTGTAAATGAAATATTTATTTCTCATACTACGTTCAACCGTTAACCCTCAGGCTGCTTGCGGGCGCGCCGCCGGCTCTCCGGCCCTCTCGTGAAGCAGGCATGCAAAAGGAAACCGTAGCTATGAATGCAGCAGTTAAGCGGCTCGATGTCATTTGTATTGGCCGTGTTGCCGTGGATCTCTACGCGCAGCAAATCGGCGCGAGGCTTGAAGATGTAGCGACCTTCGCCAAATATCTCGGCGGATCGTCAGGCAATGTCGCGTTTGGTACCGCGATCCAGGGGCTAAAATCGGCGATGCTGGCCCGCGTGGGGGATGAACATAATGGACGTTTCCTGCGTGAAACGCTGACACGCGCAGGCGTCGATACCGAATACCTGATAACCGATAAACAACGGCTGACGGCGCTGGTGATGCTCGGCATTAAAGACCAGGAGACGTTTCCGTTAATTTTCTACCGCGATAACTGCGCCGACATGGCGCTGACGCCGCAGGATATCAACGAAGACTATATCGCCTCCGCCCGCGCGCTGGCGGTAACCGGCACGCACCTCTCGCACCCGGACACCCGCGCCGCCGTGCTGAAAGCGCTGGAATACGCGCGCCGCCACGGGCTGCGTACCGCGCTGGATATCGACTACCGTCCGGTTCTGTGGGGCCTGACCTCGCCTGGCGACGGTGAAACGCGTTATGTGGAGTCAGAGCCCGTGACGCGCCAGCTTCAGGAAGTGCTGCATCTTTTCGATCTGGTGGTCGGTACGGAAGAGGAGTTTCATATCGCGGGCGGCAGCACCGACACGCTGACGGCGCTGAAAAACGTCCGCCACGCGACGAACGCCACGCTGGTGTGCAAGCGCGGGCCGATGGGCTGCGTGGTGCTGGAAGGGGCGGTGCCTGACGGCTGGGACGCGGTTCCGCTCTTTCAGGGCGTGCGCGTGGAGGTGCTGAACGTGCTGGGCGCGGGTGATGCGTTTATGTCCGGGCTGCTGCGCGGCTGGCTGAACGACGAAGGCTGGGAGCAGGCCTGCCGCTACGCCAACGCCTGCGGCGCGCTGGTGGTCTCCCGCCACGGCTGCGCACCGGCGATGCCGACCCGTGCTGAACTTGATGACTATCTGGCGCGTGCCGATGCGGTGCCGCGCCCGGATCTCGACGATCGCTTAAACCATCTGCATCGCGTGACCGCCCGCCGTCAGGCCTGGCCGGAGCTGTGCATCTTCGCCTTCGATCATCGCAAACAGCTCGCCGACCTGGCTTGCAACACCGGCTGCGACGAAGCGCGCATCCCGGCGCTGAAACAGCTGCTGCTACAGGCCGCGAAAGACGCGGCGCAGGAGACGGGGCTTGAGGGACGCAGCGGCATTTTGGCCGACGGCACTTACGGCCAGCGCGCGCTGAACGCTATTACCGGCCAGGGCTGGTGGATTGGCCGCCCGATTGAGCTGCCGGGCTCTCGCCCGCTGCGCCTTGAGCATGGCGATATCGGCTCGCAGCTCGCGAGCTGGCCGCTGGAACATGTGGTGAAATGCCTGGTGTTTTACCATCCGCACGATCCGGCCGCGCTTCGCGAAGAACAGGACGCGCTGCTGCTGGATGTGTGGCGCGCCTGTCAGCAGTCGGGGCATGAACTGCTGCTGGAAGTGATTTTGCCGGAGAACGGCCCCGATAAAGACAGGCAGCATTACCACAGGATGTTGGCGCATTTTTATCAGCTCGGCATTAAACCGGACTGGTGGAAACTGCCGCCGCTGGCGAGCCACCACTGGCAGGCCATCAGCGCGCTGATTGAGCAGGAAGATCCGTACTGCCGCGGCATCCTGCTGCTCGGCCTCGACGCGCCGCAGGAGCAGTTGCGCGAAGGGTTCGCTGAAGCGGCAACGCACCCCATCATCAAAGGCTTTGCGGTCGGGCGCACCATTTTTGGTCAGCCGTCGCGCCGCTGGATGCAGGGCGAGCTGAGCGACGAGGCACTGATCCGCGAGGTAAAAAACAATTACCTGACGCTTATCGACTTCTGGCGCGACGCGCGCCGTTAACCTTCCCGCGGAGCGGCCCTGTCGCTCCGCGCCTTTCTGCTTCGTGAAATGAATCGCGTATTTCATCCGGGAAAATGAAAAATTCGCTTCATTTGATACACTGACACAAGCTTTCCTTCTTTTTCCCCTTTTTCAGGCACGATACATGGCAAATAATCCGACCCAGCTCTCCATCCTTCAGGATGAAATTCGTCGCCGGTATGACGAGCTCAGCAAACGACTAAAACAGGTGGCGCGCTACATTCTCGATAACAGCAACAGCGTGGCGTTCGACACCGTGGCCTCTATCGCCCAGCAGGCGGATGTGCCGCCCTCCACCCTTATCCGCTTCGCCAACGCGTTCGGCTTCAGCGGTTTTAATGAGATGAAGCAGATGTTCAGACAGCATCTGATGGAGGAGACCGCTAACTATACCGAGCGCGCACGCCTGTTCCGCCAGACCGCCAGCGAAGAGACCAGCGCCCCGGAAACGCCGGCGGAAATCCTCAGCATGTTTACGATGGTCAACAGCCAGGCGCTGCAACAGCTGGCGATGCAGATGGCGCCGGAAGATCTGGAAAACGCGGTGAAGCTGCTGGCGGAGGCGGAAAATATTTATGTGATAGGCCTGCGCCGCTCGTTCAGCGTCGCGTCTTACCTCACCTACGCGCTGCGCCATCTCGATCGCAAGGCGTTTCTTATCGACGGGCTGGGCGGCATGTTTACCGAGCAGTTAAGCCTGGTGGGGCCGAAAGATGTGGTGGTGGCGGTCAGCTTCTCGCCTTATTCCCGCGAAGTGGTGGAACTGGTAGAGCTGGGCGCCCAGCGCAAAGCGCGCCAGATTGCGATTACCGACAGCCAGGTAAGCCCGCTCGCCGCCTTCAGCGATGTCTGTTTTGTGGTACGCGAAGCCCAGGTGGACGGCTTCCGCTCGCAGGTGGCCTCGCTCTGTCTCGCCCAGACGCTCGCCGTGTCGCTGGCGCTTAACAACAGTAAAAACGCGCAGCAGCAGAGCGCCTGACGCGCGCCACAAAAAAAACGGCCCGGATGGGCCGTTTTTGTTTCCACGCTTAGCGCCGCGGATAGTCGTCGCGGTTGATCCAGGCGTGGTCCTCTTCCCAGGTAAACAGCCATTTGCGCTCCGGCCCTGCCATCACGTTCAGGTAATAGCTGTCATAACCCGCAATCGCCGCGACCGGATGATAGCCGCGCGGCACCATCACCACGTCGTGATTGTAGGGGGCCATGCAGGCGTCGAGACTGCGGTCGTCGGTGTAGACGCGCTGAAACGCGAAGCCCTGCGGCGGGTCGAAGCGGTGATAGTAGGTCTCTTCAAGCTGCGTCTCCTGGCCCGGCACCGGAGTATCGTGCTTGTGCGCGGGCCAGGAGCTGGTCGCGCCCTCTTCGGTATACACCTCGACCACCAGCAGCGCGTCCGCCTCGCCGCTGTCCGGCAGGATGTTATGCACCAGACGCTGATTGCGCCCCTTGCCGCGATGCTCAACACCCACCTCTTGCGGCGTTATCACTCGCGCAGGCAGCGCGCCTTTGCCCGGCGCGCTACAGACCGCGAGTTCCAGACTGGAATCCGCCGTCACTTCAATTTGCTCCTGCGGCGGCACGTAGACCGACCACGGCGGCGTGCGCTCAAACGGCGACATCCGCCCGCCGAGCCCCGGAAAATCCGCCTTGCGCGTTTTCACCGAGGCAAGTCCCGCCACCAGCACCAGGCACAGCTCCCGGTCACCGCTCTCAAGCGTGAGCGTTTCACCCTCTTTCAACATCCAGACATCAAAGCCGATATAACGCCAGCCAGCGTTTTCCGGGGTGATGTGCTGAAGATGGCGCGCGTCGCGCTGCGCCTTTGCAAGTAACGACATGGCTCCTCCTGGAAAAACTTAACCGAGCGTCGGCATACTGAATTCAGAGACGGTCTGCTGCCCCTGCGGCCAGCGTACCGTGGCAGTTTTCATGCGGGTGTAGAACCGCACGCCGTCCGGCCCGTGTACATTCAGCGCGCCGAAGACGGAACGCTTCCAGCCGCCGAAGCTGTGGAATGCCATCGGCACCGGTACCGGCACGTTGACGCCCACCATCCCTGCCTGCACGTCATGCACGAACTCGCGCGCCGTGTGGCCGTTGCTGGTGAAAATAGCGCTGCCGTTGCCGAACTCATGGCTGTTAATCAGCGCCAGCGCGCTCTCGTAGTCCGGCGCGCGCACGATGCCAAGCACCGGCCCGAAAATCTCTTCGCGCCAGATGACCATCTCCGGGGTTACGTTATCAAACAGCGTGCCGCCCACGTAATAACCCGCTTCATAACCCGGCAGGCGGAAACGGCGACCATCCACCACCAGCTTCGCGCCCTCGTTAACGCCCTTCTCAATATAGCCCAGGACTTTTTTCTGGTGCGCGTCAGAGACGACCGGCCCCATCTCATTCTCTTCCGGCCCGCGCATACAGCCTGGGCCCACTTTCAGCGCTTCCACCAGCGGCGTGAGGCGCGCAATCAGCTTATCCGCCGTTTCGTCGCCCACCGCGACCACAATCGGCAGCGCCATACAGCGCTCGCCCGCCGAGCCAAACGCGCCGCCCATAATGGCGTTGACCGTCGCGTCGAGATCCGCATCCGGCATCACGATAGCGTGGTTTTTCGCCGCACCGAACGCCTGCACGCGTTTGCCGTACGCGCTGGCGGTTTTGTAGATATGCTCCGCCACGCCGGACGAGCCGACAAAGCTCACCGCCGCGATGCGCGGATCGGTATAGAGCTGTTCAGCGTCTTCATTGCTGCAATGCACGACGTTAAAAACGCCGTCCGGCAACCCGGCCTCTTTCAGCAACTCCGCCATGCGCACCGCGGCAGTCGGCGCCAGCGCGGGCGGCTTGAGCACAAAGCTGTTGCCGCACGCGAGCGCTATCGGGAACATCCACATCGGCACCATCGCCGGGAAGTTAAACGGAGTGATCCCGGCGACCACGCCGAGCGGCTGCATCAGGGAGTAGCTGTCGACGCGGGTACCGACATCCGAGGAGTATTCGCCTTTGATCAGGTGCGGAATACCGCAGGCGAACTCCACCACTTCCATGCCGCGCGTCAGTTCGCCCATCGCGTCTGACCAGACCTTGCCGTGTTCGCTGACGATAATCGCCGCCAGTTCTTCGGCGTGTTGTTCCAGCAGCATTTTGAAATGAAACAGCACCCTGGCGCGGCGCAGCGGCGTGGTGTTCGACCAGGCGGCGAACGCCTCATGGGCGACCTGGATTGCGCCTGAGACCTCCTGGGCTGTGGATTGCGTCAATTCGCGCACCGGTTTGCCCGTGGCCGGGTCGAAGACCGGCACCGTCTGGTTGCTGCTGCTGTTGCAGATTTTCCCGCCGATAAAGTTTCCTGTGATATTCATGCTTAGCCTCGTCGTCTGGAGGGGGTCAATGTCGTCGCCGTGCCGGCTCGTGTAAAAACATCTGCCTTTATCCTGGCCAAATGAAATGAATATTTCAATAAAGCAATCAAATGGAATTTAATTTTGGTGACTATGGTCGCATTTTCATCCCGCGACGCGTTGCCCCGCTTTCACCTTACCGGTTCACCCCCTGAAACATCACGGATCATGCCGCGTATCACTGACATATCCGCCAGCTTCAACGCTTTTTTTGCGAAGCCGATCAAAGAATCCGCATTTCAAATATTGCCAATTATGAAATAAATGTTTTGATTAAAGACAGACCCGTTTTTCATTCTGTTGCTTTCAGGAGAGTACGATGACCATTGCACTGCACCGCTTCTGCGTTAACCGCAAAATCGCGCCGGGGCTCGATATCCCCGCGTTCTTTAAGCTTGTTAACCGGCTTGGGCTGAACAAGGTCGAGCTGCGTAATGACATGCCCGGCGGCAGCGTGACAGACGGCCTCGGCCATGCGCAGGTACGCGAACTGGCGGCGCGTTACGGTATTGAAATTGTCACGATTAACGCCGTTTATCCGTTTAACCAGCGCACGCCTGCGGTGCGCGAGCTCACCGAGTCGCTGCTGAAAGAGGCGCAGGCGGTGGGCGCGGCGGGGCTGGTGCTCTGCCCGCTGAATGACGGAAGCCACATCGCGCCCGACGAGACCCTGGCCGCGCTGCGGGATCTCGCCCCTCTCTTTGCGCGCTACGGCATTCAGGGGCTGGTCGAGCCGCTCGGTTTTCCGCAAAGCTCGCTGCGCTCGGCGGCGCAGGCCCAGACGTTGATCCGCGACGCCAGCGCTCCTTTTAAGCTGCTGATCGACACCTTTCACCACGCGCTCTACCCGCAGGCGGCGCAGGAGTTCGCGCAGGTGGACGTGTCGATGATTGGGCTGGTGCACCTCTCAGGCGTAGAGGACGCGCGCCCGTTCGACGCGCTCACCGACGATCAGCGCATCATGCTGACGCCAGGCGATCGTCTGAACTCGGTTGAGCAGGTTAACGCGCTGGAGGCGCGGGGCTATCAGGGGATTTACGCTTTTGAGCCGTTCTCATCAGCGCTGGCGACATGGAGCGAAGCGGATATCGAGCGTGAGATCCTCAGCAGCATTGAGCTTGTGCGCCAGCACGTTGCCTGAGCCCGGGCGCGCAAAACGGCGATAAAATCACCTGTGGTCGGGGCGCGGTTTCAGGTATGATGCGAGGCCAGATCCCGTGGCGCCAGGCGTTGTCGGGGTTGTCCTTTATTCAGAACCGAGCGCGTCAATGAGAGTCACCCCGGCCAACACCGTTGAATCCATTATCTTTTGCCTGCTGTTTATCTTTTTCTTTTTAAACCTTCCGCACCTGCTGTTCGCCCTGCTGCACGCCACCGAGCTGCGCGACGTCGCTGCGGTGGTGAACGTGGTGCCGTTTCTGGATGACTTTAACGCGTATTTTATTGAGCTTGCGGTGGTGTCGGTTATCTGTTCGCTGATAACGACCGTGGCGGGCAAGTGTCTCTGGATGCAGTGGCGCGGGTGACGCGCCGGATGTGAAACACGCTGGCGCGACGCGCCAGCGTGAAGCCGCCTCAGATAGACGTGCGGCGATAGCTGCGATACTCCGGCAGCCAGAAGTTTTCTTCAATGGCCTGCAACAGCGCCTCGGCGGAGGTTTTCACCGCCACACCCTGCTGCTGCGCCATTTTCCCTACCGCAAACGCGATATCCTTCGACACCTGCTGAATGTCGGTCAGCGGCGGCAGCACCAGCCCGCTGCCGGTATTAACGAGCGGCGAATGGGACGCCAGCGCTTCGCTCGCCGCCATCATCATTTCATCGGTAACGCGCAGCGCGCCGGACGAAATAATCCCCAGCCCGATGCCGGGGAAGATGTACGCGTTGTTGCACTGGGCAATCGGGTAGGTTTTCTCTTTCACCGTTACCGGCTGGAACGGGCTGCCCGTCGCCACCAGCGCCGCGCCGTCGGTCCAGTTCAGGATGTCGTGCGGCGTCGCCTCGACGCGTGACGTCGGGTTGGAAAGCGGCATCACGATCGGGCGCGCGCAGTGCTTATGCATCTCGCGGATGATCTCTTCGGTGAAGAGCCCGGTCTGGCCGGAAACGCCAATCAGAATGTCCGGTTTGGCATTGCGCACCACATCCAGCAGCGAGAGGGCATCGCTTTGCGTATCCCAGCCCTGCAGGCTCTCGCGTTTTTGCACCAGCTTCGACTGGAACGACAGCAGGTTCGGCATGTTGTCGGTCAGCAGGCCGAAGCGGTCGACCATATAAACGCGCGCCCGCGCCTGCTCGTCGGTTAAGCCGCCTTCGGTGCGCATCCAGGCGATGATCTGCTCGGCGATGCCGCACCCGGCGGAGCCTGCGCCGAGGAAGACGATTTTCTGCTCGCAAAGCTGGCTGCCTGCCGCGCGGCTCGCCGCAATCAGCGTGCCGAGCGTGACCGCCGCGGTGCCCTGGATATCATCGTTAAAGCAGCAGATTTCGTCGCGATAGCGCTCCAGCAGCGGCATCGCGTTTTTCTGCGCGAAGTCTTCAAACTGCAGCAGCACGTTCGGCCAGCGCTGTTTCACGGCCTGGATGAAATCATCGACAAAGGCGTAGTACTCGTCATCGGTGATGCGCGGATGACGCCAGCCCATGTAGAGCGGATCGTTCAGCAGCTGCTGGTTGTTGGTGCCGACATCCAGCACGATAGGCAACGTGTAAGCCGGACTGATGCCGCCGCAGGAGGTATAGAGCGAGAGCTTGCCGATAGGAATGCCCATGCCGCCGATGCCCTGGTCGCCGAGGCCGAGAATACGCTCGCCGTCGGTCACCACGATCACTTTGATGTTATGGATCGGCACGTTTTGCAGAATGTCGTCCATGTTGTGGCGGTTCGGCCAGGAGATAAACACCCCGCGGGCGCGGCGGTAGATCTCAGAGAAACGTTCACAGGCGGAGCCCACCGTCGGGGTGTAGATGATGGGCATCATCACTTCGAGATGGTTTTCCAGCAGGCGGTAGAACAGGGTTTCGTTGGTGTCCTGGATGTTGCGCAGGTAAATGTGTTTATCAATATCCGTTTTGAAATCTTCAAACTGTCGCCACGCGCGCTCCGCCTGCTCTTCAATGGTTTCCACCACTTCCGGCAGCAGCCCCAACAGGTTGAAGTTGCTGCGCTCCTCCATGCTGAAGGCGCTGCCTTTATTCAGTAGCGGAAACTCCAGCAGAACCGGACCGGCGTAGGGAATGTAAAGCGAACGGTTTTTTTTGTGTTTGATTTCCATCTGTCTCACTCTTTTTTGCGCGGCAGAAGCCTTATCACCGGCTCTCTGGAGGCCGCGTCGGAACGGGCGGATTACCATAGCGGCACATAGTGTATAAGAAAGCGGCCCGCCACTCTTCCATAAATGGACAGATTTCTGACGTCAATGCTATGCAATTTATTCATTCAGGGGAATGACGGAGGAGCCGGGCTCCCCCGTCAGGGTGTGGGCGTCAGGCAAGCGAGGAGTCGGGCGATTTCTCAAGCGCCGCGCGCGGCCGACCCTGTAGCGTGAAGAAAGAGATGACGGTAAAGCCAAGCGTAATCAGCCCCAGTATCAAATAGGTCTGCTGGAAGCCGACCGTGTCGTACATCCGCCCCGCCCAGGTGGAGAGCACAACGCCGGAGAGCTGTTTCGAGAGGTTAAAGCCTACCAGGAACAGCGTGGCGGAAAGGCGCGGGTCAAACACCGCCGAAATGTATTTAAAGGTGCCCACCAGCAGGAACGGCAGCTCGAACATATGCAGCGTTTTCAGCACGATAACTTGCCAGTCGGCGGTGGCGAACGACGAGCCGATAATGCGCATAGACATAATGGCGCCCGCTATCAGCAACGCGTTTTTACTGCCGATGCGGTTGATGATAAACGGCGTGAAGAACATTACGGTGGCGTTGAGCAGCTCGCCGCCGGTGGTGACGAAGCCGAAGATCTGCGTGCCACGCTCCGGGCTTGAGAAAAAGCCTTTGAAGAAGTTGGCGAACTGCTGGTCGAAGACGTCATAAACGCTCGCCACGCCCACCACGTAGATGATAAACGCCCAGAAGCTGCGCATTCTGAACAGCTCGCTCACAAGCTTCATCGAGAACGCCTGGCTGGTCTCCTGGGTGCCGGAAATCAGGTTGCCGCTCTCCCCCGCCGGGCGTGAGAACCACAGGACGCCTGCGAGTATCAGCGCGCACGCCGAGGCCACCCAGAAGATGATATTGGGGTTCACGCCAAACAGCATGCCGGTCATGGAGGCGCACAGCGCCCAGCCCACGCAGCCGGAGACGCGCACTTTGCCATATTCAAAATTATTGGCGCGACTCACGCGTTCAATATATGCCTCCACGGCGCCTGAGCCGCTCGAAAACACGATGCCGAGATAGCAGCCGCCGACAAACGCCCCGACCCAGATGTTAAACGCCAGCAGCGGTTTAAGCACAAAGATAAAGAACGGCGCAAACAGCACCAGCAGGCCGGTAATCGTCCACAGCAGATGTTTACGCAGCCCGAGCTTATCGGACACCAGCCCGAACACCGGCTGGAAGATAATCGCGAACAGCGAGATGCACGAGAAGACGATCCCCGTATCCGTTTTATTCAGGTGGGCGACATCCGCGAGCCACACCGGAAAGAACGGAAAGTAGGCCGACATAATGAAGTAGTAGAAAAAGAAGAACAGCAAAAAGAATAGGAAGTTCTGTCTTTCAACCGGGGTCAGGGCAGGCTTATTCATCGTTCACCTTTCGTGTTAATGAGGCTGTTTTTGTTGTTAAAGCCGGGGCAAGCCCCGGCGGTCGCGCCCTGTCAGCCTTGCCGTCTGCGCAGGGTAAAGCGGTAGCGGTATTCCCGCGCGCTCAGCAGATATTCCGGGTGCACGCTCGGGGTCCAGGAGTCATCCCCGCCGACGCCCATATGGAAACCGTCAATCGTGAGCCAGATGCCCGCCTCCGGCTGCAGTTTGTGCCAGTGGCTGGTCTCCATGAGCTGGCGGGTACCGTACGGGCTTAACGAGAAATGAAACTCGCCCTCGGCCAGCCAGCCGTTCCAGTTCAGCTCGCGGGTATTGCAGCGCAGGCCGTTCTCAGTAGGGAAAATGTACGGCGTGGAGAGCTCAGCAAGCGGCAGCGTCCAGCGTGAGAAACAGGCGCTGCTCAGCCGGTCCGGGTAGTTCTCATGCGGGCCGAGGCCGAGCCAGCTGGCCGTCTCTTCGCCGCCGCGCAGCTGGCAGACGACGCCGATACGCGGCAGCGGCGGCAGCGCCGGGCTGCGCTCGACGTCGATATCGCAGTGCAGGGCGCCCTGGTTATCCACGACCATACGCCAGCGGCTGAGAATGGCCGGGCCGTCCGCCAGACCGCGGGCGAAATACGCGTGCTGCACGCGCACTTCCACGCCCTCGCGGGTGGTTTGCGCCTCGCAGGCCAGGCAGCGGTGTTCGGCGTCATACAGCCCCGCCGCTTTCCAGCGCTCCACCCAGGCGTTCGGGTCGATGCGTTCCACTTCGCTGACGCCGATATCGTTATCCAGCGGCGCGCGAATAAACTGATCGGCAAGCGGCGTCAGCAGTTGATCTTCGCCGTCGTCGCTCCACTGGGTAAGCAGCCCGCTGGCGCGGCTGACGCGCCAGACCTGACGCCCATGGCGGATGACAAATTCCGCGTCGGCTATCTCAAGCGCGGGCGCTTCGCCCGCCACCGGCGGTTCGGGCAGCGCCAGCGGCGCGGCAAGCGGCCACTGCGCCCAGGCGCTGAGATGCCCCTCCGGCGACCACGCCGTCGCCTGCGGCTGTTCCACGCGCACGTGCAGCCAGATGGCGTCGTCGCCCGCCTGAGCGCTAAAGCCGTTCTCGCTGAGCGTCAGCACGCAGCTCTCCTGTGGGCCAAGCTCCAGCGCGGTTTCGCCACTGATGCGTGTTTCGCCGCGCACCTCGACGCTCCAGACCAGGCGCTCGTTGTCGTTGTCGCGGAACAGGTATTCGCTGGTCACTTCGATTTGCAGCGGGCTTTCGCTCACCAGCCGGAACTGGAAGAACTGCTGCTGATGCTTCGCCTCATACAGCGCCGGGTGCGGCGTGCGGTCCGGGAAGACCAGCCCGTTCATGCAGAACTGTCGGTCGTTCGGCGTGTCGCCGAAATCGCCGCCGTAGGCCCACCAGCGGCTGCCGTCCGGCTCCACGCGCGTGATGGCCTGGTCGGCCCAGTCCCAGATAAACCCGCCCTGCAGGCGCGGATACTGGCGGAACGCGTCCCAGTAGTCGGCAAAATTACCGAGGCTGTTGCCCATCGCGTGGGCGTATTCGCAGAGGATCAGCGGGCGGGTTTCGCCGGGCATCGAGATCCACTTTTTAATCGACCATTTCGGCACCGCCGGGATAAGCTGATCCGTTTCTACCCGGGCGTACATCGGGCAGATGATGTCGGTGGCGCGCGTATCCGCCCCGCCGCCTTCATACTGCACCGGGCGCGTCGGGTCCTGATGCTTGATCCAGTTGTAGAGCGCGGTGTGGGTCGCGCCGTTGCCCGACTCATTGCCGAGCGACCAGATAATAATGCTCGGGTGGTTACGGTTGCATTTCACCATCCGGGTGACGCGCTCGCTGTAGGCGCCAAGCCACACCGGGTCATCCGACAGGCGGCTCATCGGCTCCATGCCGTGGGTTTCGATATTCGCTTCATCCACCACGTAAAGCCCGTAGCGGCTGCACAACTCATACCAGCGCGGCTGGTTGGGGTAGTGCGAGCAACGCACGGCGTTAAAGTTGTTCTGCTTCATCAGCAGGATGTCCTGCACCATCGCCGCCTCATCCACCGCCTGGCCTTTTTCCGGGTGATGCTCGTGGCGGTTGACGCCGCGAATAAGCAGCGGCTGGCCATTGAGCGTCAGCAGGCCATTGTGGATTTCCACGCGACGAAAGCCGACGTCGTGCGCCTCGGAGACTAACGCCATACCGTCAGTGTCCAGCAGCGTCACGACCGCGCGGTAGAGGTGCGGCGCTTCGGCGCTCCAGAGCAGCGGATTGTCGACATCGAGCGAGAGCGTCACGCGCTCCGGGTAGTTACCGCGCTCATCAATCGGGGCGGAGCCGAGCGCCCGCGTCTGGCTCGCCACTTCGGTGTCGCCGTGCCACAGCGCCAGGCTGACGCTGAGCCCGCGCGCGGCGGACGTCACCTCCACCTCGCTAAACAGCGTGGCGTGGCGCAGCGATGGCGCAAGCTCGGTATGGACGCGCACGTCTGCGAAGGCCTGCTCCGGGAGATGCAGCAGGCTCACCGGGCGGAAAATCCCGCTCATGCGCCACATATCCTGATCTTCCAGATACGTGCCGTCCGACCAGCGCAGCACCAGCACGCACAGGCGGTTGCGGCCCGCGTGCAGCACGTCAGTGAGATCGAACTCCGCTGGCAGACGGCTATCCTGGGAGTACCCCACCCACTGCCCGTTACACCAGAGATAAAACGCCGAGTTCACGCCGCCGAAGACGATGCGCGTGCGGCCCGCTTCGAGCCACGCCTGCGGCACGTCGATATCGCGCGAATAGCAGCCGGTCGGGTTGTCGTCCGGCACAAACGGCGGGTTGACCGGGATCGGGTAGCGCACGTTGGTGTAGATCGGGGTGTCATAGCCTTCCATCTGCCAGTTCGACGGCACCGTTGTGGCTCGGGCATCCGTGAGATCGGCCGCCAGCCAGACATCCGGCACCTGATGAGGGCTTGAGAAAAAGCTGAACTGCCACTCGCCGTCGAGCGACAGCACGGCGTCGGAGGCGTCGCCCCGGCGCGCCTGGCAGGCGTCACGCCAGCCGTGCAGCGGCGTGTGGGAAGGCAGGCGGTTCACGCTGGTAATAGCCGGATTTTGCCAGTCGTTACGGGCAAGGATGGTCGCCAGCGGGCGCGTCTGCAGCTCGTTAAAAGCAGTGGTGGTGGGGTTTTCTGTCATGATGGTTCCCTGGAAATCAAAAAATGTCGTGCGCTAACATTGATAATCAGCATGGCGGGAAACCGGGCGGATCGCGAACAGCGGCTTTTCAGAATGAGAACCTGGATCACATCACAGCCATGAATGGATCCAGAAATGGGATCTTCATCACACCGATAATGTTAGCGCACGACATTTCACGCCAGAAATTGACTTTCGCCGCCGCCATCACCGATCATTGCGCCGACGAGAGGCAGAGGAAAGGCGATGAAAAAACGACTCAGCACGCTGGATGACGTGGCGCAGAAGGCCGGGGTGTCGCACCAGACGGTGTCGCGCGTGCTTAACAAACCGGCGCTGGTGTCGCCCGCCACCCGACAGCGGGTGCTGGAGGCCATGGAGGCGTTACAGTTTGTGCCAAACCGCAGCGCGCAGCTGCTGGCGGGCAAAGCCACCCGCACGCTCGGTTTTATTACCGTCTCTCTCGCGCTCCACGCGCCGTCGCAGATTGCCGCCGCCATTAAAAGCCACGCCGCGCGGGCGGGCTACAGCGTGGTGATCGCCACCCTGGAAACCGGCGCGCTGGAGGAGCTGCAACGCTCGCTAAATGAGATGCGCGCGCAGAAAGTGGACGGGGTTATCATCAACCTGCCGCTCGGGGCCGACGCGGCGGCGACACTCGCGGCGCAAAACAGCGATCTGTTGTGCCAGTTTCTCGACGTGCCCGCCGACAGCGACGTGTTTCACGTGAGCTTTGATCCGCGCGACGGCTCGCGCCAGAGCGTGGAGTTTCTGCTTGATGCCGGGCATCGGCAGGTAGCGCTACTCGCAGGGCCCGCGCATTCGGTCGCCTCGGCAATGCGTCTCGCCTGCTGGCAGGAAGTACTGGCGGAGCGCGGCCTGCGCGCCTGCGCGCTGCTGCACGGCGACTGGAGTTCGAAAGATGCCTGGCAGCAGACGCTCAGCCTGTTTCGCACGCGGCGCGACATCACCGCGCTGCTGGTGGCTAACGACCAGATGGCCTTCGGCGCGATGAGCGCGCTGGACGAGCTCGGCCTGCGCGTGCCGCAGGATGTCTCGGTGATTGGCTATGACGACACGCCGGACAGTGCCTATTTCATTCCGCCGCTCACCACCGTCGAGCAGGATTTCAACCGCCTCGGCGCGGAATCGGTGCGCCGGATGGTGGCGCGCCTCACCGGTCACGGCGACGGCGGCTCGACGCTGCTGCCGACGCGTTTCATCGAACGCCGTTCCACCACGTCGCTGCGCGACCGTCACGCCGATCGCGAGCGCCTGCTCGATGAGATGGCGCGTCTGGTGAAAGCGCTGCGCGAGTGCTGAGCACGACGCCGGAGACCCCACTCTGGCGTTTACGGTTATTTCCTTCCTCTTTTGCGCATTTTCCCTGCCTTTTAGCGGCCTGTTCGCGCCGATGATTTTCGCTTTCAATTGCAAATGATTATTAGTAACATTCTCAACTTCTGTGAAAGGGTGTTTCAGTTTATGGCAGGATCCGCTGGCGCAGACGCCGGGAAAATCCCCTTTTGCGTTATCTGACAATAAGTTAAACCAAATGGAGTTGTCTGATGAACCACAAGACCGGCGCCCTGGCGCTGCTGGTGACGCTCGCCCTTATCGGCTGCGCGACACACCCTTCCCCCGCCCCGGCCACCGCTCCGGCTCCCGCAGCACACACCCAGCACGATCACCTCGTGAAGCGCGAACTCGCTTACGGCGTGTATGAGATGGCGCTAAGCCCGGCGGGCAACGCGCTCTATGTCGCCACCGCGCAGTCGTTTAAGGACGTGCAGGGCGGCGTAATTTACAGGCTCGATCCGCAGTCGCTGATCACGCTCGGCGAAACCCATACCGACCTGAAAAATTTCGGCATCGCCACCGCGCCGGACGGTAAAACGGTCTGGGTGACCAACTCGCTCGATGGCGGCATCAGCGCGCTCGACACCGCCACCGGGAAAATCACCGGTCGCCTGCTGTTTGGCGAGCGTAACGAGAAAGGCTTCCCGTCCGGGGCGCGTGAAATTCTCTGGCACGACGGCATGCTGTATGTCGGTGCCGTCGCCGATCCGGCGGTGATCTGGGTGGTTGACGCGAAAACGCTGAAGCTTAAAAAACGCATTAAAAACGCGGGCAAATGGGTCACGGGCCTGCACTTCTCCCCAGCCACGCAACGGATCTACGCGGCGAACGGCGGCGGCGAAATTCTTGTTATCAACCCGACCACGCAGCGCATTGAGAAGCGCTGGAAACCGCTTGGCGACAAACCGGCGCTGCTGCTGAACATGGCGGAAGATCCGGCGACCGGCCGCCTGTTCGTCACCGACAATTCGAAAGCGAAAACCACGCTGGTGCTGGATATCCGCAGCGGCGACGTCATTAAACAGCTCGACGTGGGCGATTCACTGGCGGTGAAATTCAACCCGCAGCGCCAGGAGATCTACATCACCCGGCGCGACGGCGGAAAACTCCTGAGCCTTGACGCCGCCACCTATAAGGTGAAAAAGCAGTGGGATCTGCCGCCGAATCCGAACAGCCTGCTGCTCTCGCCAGATGGCCAGACGCTGTGGGTCACCGTCAAACAGCCTTTTAACAAAGACCACTCCACCAAAGGGCCGGAGCAGGTGGTGCGCATCGACCTGAAATAACCGTTTACGGGCCCGACAAGGGGCCCGTTTCCTTACAAAAATAATGACAGGACAACCTCGGGGATGAAACACGTAACGTTACGCCAGACGCTGCTGGCGATGGCCGTGGGCTGCGCCGCGTCTTACGCGCACGCGGAAGAGACTATCGTGGTGCAGGCCGCCCGCGAGGCGTTTACGCCGGGCGGCGACACGCCGCCACCCGCCTATCTGGATGGTCAGGTGGCGCACGGCGGGCGGCTCGGGATGCTCGGCGAGCAGCGCGCGATGGACGTGCCGTTTAACGTCATCAGCTTTACCTCAAAGCTCGTGGAAGATCAGCAGGCGCGCACCGTCGCTGACGTGGTGCGTAACGATGCGGGCGTGCAGAACGTGCAGGGCTACGGCAACTTCCAGGAGACCTACCGCATTCGCGGCTTTGCGCTGGAAGGCGACGACATGACCTTCAGCGGTCTTGGCGGCGTGATGCCGCGTCAGGTGGTGGAGATGGCGATGGTTGACCGCGTCGAGATCTTCAAAGGCGCCAACGCGCTGGTCAACGGCGCGTCCACCACCGGCGTGGGCGGCGTTATCAACCTTGAGCCGAAACATGCCGACGCCCTGCCGCTCACCCGGCTTGGCGTCGATTACACCTCAGCACGTCAGGCGGGCGTCACGCTGGATGCCGGACGGCGTTTCGGCGAGACGGACCAGTTCGGCGTGCGCGTAAACCTGGTGCAGCGCGAAGGCGAGACGGCGGTGGATAATGAAAAGCGCCGCACTACCTTTGCTTCCGTCGGCCTGGATTATAAAGGCGATCGCCTCAAAACCTCGCTCGATCTGGGTTATCAGAAACAGGGCTTCCACGGCGGGCGAATCGGGGTGGATGTTCGCAATGTCGATTTCATTCCGGCCGTGCCGAAAGCAACGCAGAATTACAGCCAGGACTGGGTTTACAGCGATCTCGAAAGCCAGTTCGGCATGGCGCGCGCTGAGTATGCGCTCGCCGACGACTGGACGCTCTATGGCGGCTTCGGCGGCCAGCACAGCCATGAGAAAGGGCTGTACGCCACACCGCGGCTGATTAACGCCGACGGCGACGCCACGATGGGTCGCATGGATACCAACCGAATTATCGATAATGCCAGCGGGATGGGCGGCGTGCGCGGGCGCTTTGACACCGGGTTTATTTCGCATCAGGTGAACCTGGGGTATTCGGCCATCGCGCGCCGCGACGCCACGGCCTGGCGCATGGCGAAAACCACCAAAACCGTCAATATTTACGATCCGCGCGACGTGGGCCGCCCGCCCAACGCCAGCGCCAGCGGCAACTACGGCTCGCCGCCGACCACCGGCCGCTCGCGCACCCAGGGCTGGCTGCTGAGCGATACGCTCGGCGTGCTGGATGACCGGGTACTGCTGACGGTCGCCGCGCGCCATCAGAAAGTGGTGGTGCGCAAATACAGCGCCAAAACGGGCGATGAAACTCTCGATTCGCGCTTTAACGACAGCCGCTGGATGCCGACTTACGGCATCGTTTACAAGCCGACCGAACAGGTATCGCTTTACGCCAACCATACCGAATCGCTGGAGCCTGGCGGCAGCGCGCCGGCTACCGCCGCCAACTACGGGGAGAGCACCGGCATTTTGCATTCAAAGCAGAATGAAGCAGGCGTGAAAATTGACTTCGGGCGGCTCGGCGGCACGCTGACCGCCTTTGAAATCAAAAAGCCCGTCGCCACCCAGGACAGCGTCACCAATATCTACGCGCTCAGCGGCGAGCAGCGCAACCGCGGCGTGGAGCTGAACCTCTTCGGCGAGCCGGTGCTGGGGCTGCGCCTGAACGCCAGCGCCACCTGGATTGACCCGCAAATGACCCGCACCAAAGACGGCGCGAATGACGGTCACGACGCCGTCGGCGTGCCGCGCTTCGCGATGCGCGTGGGCGGCGAGGTGGATATCGCGCCGGTCGAGGGGCTGACCGCCAGCGCCTGGGTGAACCACACCGGCGAGCAGTACGTTAACGCCGCCAACACCCGCAAGCTGGACGACTTCACCACGCTCGATCTCGGCGTGCGTTACCGCATGACGCTTAACGATCAGCAGAATACCGTGACGTGGCGCGCGGGCATCGATAACGTCACCAATGAGAAATACTGGTCGACCGTGGAAAGCAGCGGCATTTACCTCTATCAGGGCAAACCGCGCACGCTGAAACTCTCCATGAGCTACGATTTTTAAGCCGCACCCGCCGGGCCTCCCGGCGGGTTTCACCTTTAGCGGTCTTTATCCTCTTCCTTCATGCGCGCCCGAATGCCGCCGTCGATGGTCGTCGTGTCGGCCATCGGCTGATAAATCGCACCGGTCGTTGGCGCCAGCGGTTGCGCTTTTTCCACCGAGCGGCTTATCACCTTCGCCGAGAGTTTCTCGGTCATGTCCGGGAACAGATGGTGCGACAGGTTAGACGAGCGCGCCTTCCAGCCCACCGGGATCTCCTCTTCCGGTTTGAAGCAGGCTTTGACCATCGCGTCGATCACTTTCTCCGGCGAGTCCATCGCGGCCATGCGCGGCGCGTGGCCGGTATAGTTGGCGGCGTGGGTCCACCACGGCGTATCCACCGCCCACGGCATGATGGTCGCCACTTTGATGTCGTTATAGTCATTGAGCCGCAGCTCTTCGTTGATAGTGCGCCCGAGGCTCAGGACCGCCGCTTTGGTGGCGGCGTAGCTCGACTGAAACGCGAGCGGCACTTCGCTGTCCACGGAGCCGGTGTTGATCAGCACGCCGAAGCCCTGGGCAATGAAATGTTTTACCGCTACGTGCGCGCCGTAGATGACGCCTTTGAGGTTTACATCCACCAGACGTTCGTGATCGGCCAACGGGATCTCCCAGAACCAGCCGAGCGCCCCAATGCCGACGTTATTGATCCAGACGTTAATCGGCCCGAAGCGCGCGATCGCCGCCTGCGCCAGACGCTCCACCTGATCAGGCTGGCTGACGTCCGTCTCCACCGCCAGCGCGTGGCCGCCACCGGCGTTGATCTCCTGCGCCAGCGCCTCCAGCGCCTCACCCCGTCGCGCCGCCAGCACCACATTCGCGCCGCGTTTCGCCAGCGCTAACGCCGCGCCACGCCCAAAACCGCTCGACGCCCCGGTGATGACGATGGTGGTGTTGATCATTCGCTCTTCAGACATACCGGCCCCCTTTAATCAGCAGATTGCCGCACCGCCACAGGCTTGCAGGACGGCGCAGCCCCGCTTTTAGTCTGGACCGGGATGCGCAGAACGCAAAAAGGATGGTTTTTTAGCTGCCCGCTAACCCTGAAATTAAAACGGCTTCGTTTAAGGGGAACGGGGTATAAAGGGGTCCGGTCAGTGCCATTGTTATTCCCCGATGCTTACTAAAAATCATAATAACAACTGTATGCTCTGGTGGGCTTTCGCTTCTGTCATTGTCAGCCTGTTTTATACCGTCAATCCTCGCTGTGACGTCTGGACTGAAAGAAACCCGTCGCGACTTATCAATTTTTTCGATTTCGCTGACAAAAAAGGATGGCCCAAGCCATCCTTTTTTCGCATAAACGCAGCCCACTCAGGCGCGCAGACCGCCTGCCAGCAGCGTAAAGGCGTCGATCATCTTCGGCAGCGCCTGCTGCGGATCGGGGCTTGCCGCCACCCACAGCGCGGCATTGAGCGCCGCGCCGTTCAGCAGCCGCGCGGCGGCGTCGGGATCGACCGGTTTGATAACCCCGCTCTCCATCATACGGATAACCGTCTGGCGCGTGGCATCAAGGCAGCTGTTCTGGCTTGGCCACTGCGCCGGATCGCCGAGAAACGCCGGGCCGTCCAGCAGCACGATGCGCCGCACTTCTTCATCCAGCGCCATCCGGATATACGCCACGCCTTCGGCAAGCAGCGTCGCCCAGTCATCGCCGGCGTTCGCGGCAGCGGCCTTCGCGCGCTGCGCCATCTCGCCATCCACCTGCGCCACCACGGCGGCGAGCAGCCCTTTTTTATCGCCGAAATTATGATACAGCGCGCCGCGCGTCAGGCCGACGCTCGCGGTGAGTTCATCCATTGAGGCGGCGGCAAAGCCTTTTTCGGCAAACCCCTTACGCGCCGCCGCAATGAGCTTCGCGCGGTTTTCTTCCATCGTGTCGATGCGGCGTCTTGCAGCCATAACTCCTCCATTTCACATACGGATCGTATTTCAATTGACATACGCGGCGTATGTATGATTATTATTCACATACGCCACGTATATTAAATCAATAACCGGCGCGTTGCATCCGCCTTGCGCCTGACCGATAAGAGGAACCGCTATGATTGCCCGTGAACCTGTTTTCCCCGCTCACCGCCATGCGCTCTATGAAGAACACGGCTACTCCGCCGCTATTCGTTCCGGCGACCTGCTGTTTGTCTCAGGGCAGGTCGGCAGCCGCGCCGACGGCACGCCTGAGCCGGATTTCGACGCCCAGGTGCGCCTCGCCTTTGAGAACCTGCGCGCGACGCTCGCCGCCGCGGGCTGTACGTTTGACGATCTGGTGGATGTCACCACTTTTCATACCGATCCGCAAAACCAGTTCCCGACGATTATGGCGGTCAAGCAGGCTATTTTCCCGCAGCCGCCATTCCCGAACTGGACCGCCGTCGGCGTCACCTGGCTTGCGGGGTTTGATTTTGAAATCAAGGTGATCGCCCGCATCCCGGACGCGCCGCGCGCATAAAAAGAGGATGGCATCAGCCATCCTTTTTCAGCAGCAATGCGTTACAGCCCACGGCGCGCCATGAACAGCGCCAGATCCACCAGCCGGTTGGAGAAGCCCCATTCGTTATCATACCAAGCGAGGATTTTGACCATATTGCCGCCAATCACCAGCGTCGAGAGACCGTCGATAATGGACGAGCGCGGATCGCCTCGGTAGTCGCTGGAGACCAGCGGCTCGTCGCTGTAGCCGAGAATGCCTTTTAGCGGCCCGTCCTGGGATGCGTTCAGGAACGCGGCGTTGACCGCTTCCACGGTGACATCACGCTCAAGCGTGACGGTGAGATCGACAATCGAGACGACCGGCACCGGCACCCGCAAAGAGTAGCCCGTCATGCGACCATCCAGTTCCGGGATCACTTTGCCGATCGCCTTCGCCGCGCCGCTGGAATAAGGCACGATGGAGAGCGCCGCCGCGCGGGCGCCGCGCAGGTCTTTCTCGGGCTGATCGTGGAGCGCCTGGCTGTTGGTGTAAGCATGCGTCGTGTTCATCAGGCCGTGACGGATGCCAAACTGCTGATGCAGCACCTGGGCGGCAGGCGCGAGGCCGTTGGTGGTGCAGCTGCCGTTGCTGACCACGCGGTGTTGCGCCGGATCGTACTGCTCATGGTTAACGCCCATCACGATGGTCAGGTCGTCGTTTTTGGCCGGTGCCGAGATGATGACACGCTTCGCGCCGCCTTTCGTGATGTGCGCTTCGGCCTGCGCTTTATCGGTGAAGAAACCGGTGGCTTCGATGACAATCTCTACGCCCACGCTGCTCCACGGAATATTGCCGGGGTCGCGCTCGGAGAAGACGCGAATGGCGCGCCCGTCGAGCTTAAGTTCGCCCTCGCCCGCCTCTACGGTCGCAGGCAGCGTGCCGAGCAGGGAGTCATGTTTGAGCAGATGCGCCAGGGTTTTGCTGTCGGTGAGATCGTTAATCGCCACCACCTGAAACGCCTCATTGCCCAGCGCGGCGCGTAATACGTTGCGGCCGATACGGCCAAACCCGTTAATGCCAACCTTAACCATGATAAAGCTCCTCTGTTAACGTTCTGTAGAGAGTGTGTAACAGAGGAGAGATGGCGTAAATGACGAGATTAGATCACTTTACGCCAGAACGCGGGCGCAGAAGCGTTCGCGGTATTCAGACGGGGTAAGATGCAGATTGCGCTCAAAGACGCGCCGCAGGTTAATGCCGTTGCCGAAGCCGCACAGGGTGGCGACCTGCTCAACGCTTTCGCTCCCCTGCTCCAGCCGCTGGCGGGCGGCGTCAAGGCGCGCCTCTTCGACATAGCGCGCGGGCGACACGCCGGTTTCACGGGTAAAGACGCGGGTGAAATTGCGCGGACTCATCGCCACGTGCTCCGCCAGCCGCTCGACGCTGAGGTCGTGCGCCAGGTTTTCGAGGATCCACCCCTGAAGGTCGCGGATCGGGCCGGGCGTTTTCGCCTGCGTCAGCAAGTAGCGGCTGAACTGCGACTGCCCGCCGGGGCGGCGCAGGTACATCACCAGCTCCTGCGCGACGTTGCGCGCCAGTTCAAACCCACCGTCTTCCTCCAGCAGCGCAAGGGTCAGATCAAAGCCCGACGTGACACCGGCGGAGGTCCAGATGTCGCCATCCTGCACATAGATAGGCCCGCGCTCCACGGTCACCGCCGGGAAGCGCGCGGCGAGCGTATCGAGCATCCGCCAGTGGGTCGTGGCCCGTCGCCCGTCCAGCAGACCGGCCTGCGCCAGCAGCAGCGCCCCGCCGCACACCGAGACCACGCGTCGGGCATACGGGGCCGCCTGCGCGAGCCATTGCGCCACCTGATCGCCCTCCTCTTCCGTGAGACCGCGGCCAGTCACCATGATCGTGTCGAACGGCGTTTGCGGCGCGAGATCGCACAGGCGATGCTCCGCCAGCAGCTTAAAGCCGGAGGCGCCGTGAATGACGTGGTGCGGCTGCGTGGTGGCGAGCGTCACCTGGTAATGCGGCTCAGGCGCGGACGCGGGCCGCAGCTGATTGGCGCGGGTAAAGATATCCGCGATGCCGGTCGCTTCAAGCAGCATGCCCCCTTCCGGGGCGATGATCAGAATCGTTTTCATGTCCTGAAAAATACGCTTTATACAAATTAAGTCAACATGAGCGCTTTACCGCCCGGCGTATTCTGAGCGTCGCGTGCGTGAACTCTGCGGCCGTCAACAGGGATAACCCGTGATGAAATAAGGACAATCGCAGGGAAATACGCGAAGCGGAAAAAGTAGAGACGGGAGAACGGGCGCGGTGGTGTCGCGAGGCCGCGTTATTGTCAGAAAGGGTTCCCGCTGCCAGCGCAGCGGGGCAAGCCTTACTTGCGCGATTGCCAGTCGCGTTCGCAGTGTTCCTTCGCTTCGGCCAGTAAGTCACGCAGTTCCGGCGCGCCGTCGCTGTAGCCGTAATCCATCGTGCTGCTGGCGGCCTGCTGCTCCTGCTGCGCGGCGAAGCGGATCTCATCCTGCTGCGGCTGCCATTCGCCGCTGTCGTCGCGCACAAACCGCGTGGCGTACTGCGGCTGTTTGTCGTCCTCGCCGTAAATTTCATATTTACACTCAGGCGCGTTTTCCGGCCCAAATTCCAGGGTATCAATCAGATGTGACTCTGCCATCGTGCCTCCTTCAACAGGTGAAAAATAAAGGGTAGTACAGGGAAGCGGAATGCGCCGGTGGCGTGTAGAATAACCGAAGCGCGGAACGAGAGATAAATAAGGAAAAGTGCAGTGCTGAGAAAAATTATTTTCTTTTTCGTTGAGCCGTACTTACATTACGTCGCCATTTTATTTATTGTGCTCGGCGCCGTTATTTTTGATTTTATTGTTCCTGAGTATGCCGGCCCATTGACCTTTATGTGGCTGGTGCACGTTGTTTACTGGTTTGTGAAATATGTGCCCCCGTATGTGAAATTTAGCAAATAATCCGCATTCAGGTAATACCTCTGCACACTCTGTGCACAGAGGCCATCACCCTATTATTCCTCCCGCAGCGTCAGCTTACCATCGGGCGTTTCTATGTACATATTCCTGTCAACACCGTAAAAAACCTTTTTATTGACATTGCCATGAATCATCAAAGCAATATCATTATAAATACAACGTTCTTTTCTTTTTATATCATCAAAGCAATGGTAATCGTCAACAGAGCCATCATTACTGCCAGTTGGCAAACTTTCATAGCCGTCAAAGTTCATTATTATTACATAAAAATTCTCTTTATTTTTAATAACACCATACTGTTCCTGAAGGCGATTTTGATTTTCCTTCCACCATTTTATTTTACCTTTACTGGTCACTGGTAGATTTTCAACATATACAGCACTGCCATCAACCCTAATAACTTTCGTGGGCGCAATCAAACGCCAAACCAGCCATGCAAAGCAAAAAAACAATGCGGTAAAAATCGCTTTTTTAAACATTACACTTACCCGTTAATGTCACTTTCGCTTCAAAATTAGTGAAAAACGGTTTAAAAGCAAACCGATTGAAACGTTGTAATACAAACCAAATTCTGAAGAAGGTAAAAGCACTAAATTGCGGTTTATTAATATCATCCACATCAAGGCCAAAATGGTCCTGTGCTTTAAAACGAATAACGGCAGTATATTTACCAGAATCAAAGAATAGTGACTCAACACTCACTTCCGTACTATTAATATCATGTACTGACACACCCATTCCATTGATACAGGACTGCCAACCAACAAACTTTGGCAAGCGCGCCCGTCGGATATACTCACTAAAAACCTGAGGCGTTAGCACGCTTTTTTTATAGTCGAAACCATCAAGAACTTCTTTTATAACATTCAACACACTATCATCAGACTTATCATTAAGGATAGTTTCCTTATAAGCCTGGTTCATCTTTAAATCATAGTAATCCTTACCATCCTTATAATGCATATGATCTATCAACTTAACGATAAGACCTTTATAGGTCCCCATGAAGGAGAAAGTTCGTGACTGAGTTTTGAAGTCAGCAAAAAGCATTTCAACTACTCTCTCTTTTGTATACGGCGGAAGTCGACGCAAAGCAGGGTTGACCTGCTCCCCGTTGATTAATACACCGCGATGTTAGTAATGTCTTCATAAGCCACATGAGGACATCCCCATGAAGAAGCGTTTTTCCGACGAACAGATCATCAGTATCCTCCGCGAGGCTGAAGCCGGGGTTTCTGCCCGTGAGCTCTGCCGTAAGCACGCCATTTCCGACGCCACCTTTTACACCTGGCGCAAGAAGTATGGCGGTATGGAGGTGCCCGAGGTTAAGCGCCTGAAGTCGCTTGAGGAAGAGAACGCCAGACTCAAGAAGCTGCTTGCCGAAGCCATGCTGGATAAGGAGGCGCTTCAGGTGGCTCTGGGGCGAAAGTACTGACGACAGGCCAGAAGCGGGAAGCCGTTGAGTTTATGTGTGATGCAACCGGTCTGTCGCAACGTCGAGCCTGCAGGCTTACAGGTTTGTCTCTGTCGACCTGCCGCTACGAGGCTCAGCGTCCGGCGGTTGATGCGCATTTATCAGAGCGCATTATTGAGCTGGCACTGGAGCGCAGGCGTTTTGGCTACCGCCGCATCTGGCAATTACTGCGCCGTGAAGGCCTTCAGGTTAATCACAAGCGCGTGTACCGTCTTTATCATCTCAGCGGGCTGGGCGTAAAACGCAGACGACGTCGTAAAGGACTGGCAACGGAACGTCTGCCGCTGCTCCGCCCGGAAGCGCCCAACCTGACCTGGTCGATGGATTTCGTCATGGACGCACTGGCCACCGGTCGCAGGATAAAGTGCCTGACCTGTGTGGACGACTTCACGAAGGAGTGCCTGACAATTACCACAGCATTCGGGATTTCAGGCGTTCAGGTCACGCGTATACTGGACAGCATTGCACTGTTTCGAGGCTATCCGGCGACAATAAGAACTGACCAGGGGCCGGAGTTTACCTGCCGCGTACTGGATCAATGGGCCTTTGAGCATGGTGTTGAGTTGCGCTTAATCCAGCCGGGCAAGCCAACGCAGAACGGATTTATTGAGAGCTTTAACGGACGATTTCGCGATGAATGTCTGAATGAGCACTGGTTCAGCGATATCGTTCACGCCAGGAAAATCATTAATGACTGGCGGCAGGATTATAACGAGTGTCGTCCACATTCGGCACTGAATTATCAGACGCCATCAGAGTTTGCAGCACGGTGGCGAAATGAAAAATATGAAGATAAACAAACCGACATTACTAACTGACGGTTGTATCTAATACTGGGGGCAGGTCAGGGTGATCATAAGGCGAACGATAAGTACAGTAATCAATGAAAGGAGACACTTGATATAGTTTAAACCGTTTTTTTAGCGTTTGTTCATCAAAATCGCCGCACTGCATGTCGTCAGCGTTCCGATCGTTAAAAGGTTTTTTAGTTGTGAAAATAGTTAAAGGCCTTATTAGCGCATCCATAGCATTATTTCCCTCTTTAAATGGTTCGTGAAGCGCACATTATACAACCCCTTGTAAGTCATCAAATCGTCTCATAAGAAAACTCTTTCTAATGTCACAAAAAAACAAACATTGCCAGTACTCTGGATGCTCTTTACATATACAATAAGCAATAATTATAAATATCAAAAATGTCTCAAATACTTCAAACGTATTCAGCATGAGGAATCAAATTAATATTGTCATAATCAATACCAAATAATTGAAAGCAGTAATCGGTTTGCAAAAAACCTTCTGAAAATACAATAGAGCAGCCCCATAGCCCAACGCCTCAACCAAACCGCACCCACGTTTAAGCGCATCCCCCTTTCCCATGCCACAATACGTTCACCGTTTGTTTACACCGGAGCGCCGATGCACGCCCTTCACTCCTCTTTTTCAGCCGTGTTTGACGGCCATAACGATCTGCTGCTGCGTCTGTGGCTGCGCGCTGAAAGCGAGCCTGTCGGCGCGGTGTTCAGCGGCCTTGAAGGCGGTCATCTGGATTATCCGCGGATGCGTCAGGGCGGTTTTGCGGGCGGGCTGTTTGCCGTGTTCGTGCCGCCGCCGGAGTATGTCGCGCAGATGCGCAACCTGCCGCTGGCGGATGCCGAAACGATGCACGATCCGCTCGCCATCACCCAGGCGCAGATAGCGCTGTTCCAGCAGATGGCGCAGGCGTCCGACGGGAAGATGCGCGTCTGCCTGAGCGTGGCGGATATCGAGCAGTGCATCACGGACGGCGTGGTAGCGCTGGTGCTGCATATCGAAGGCGCGCAGGCGATAAATGCGCAGCTCGAACCACTCGACGCTCTGATAGCCCAGGGCGTACGCAGCATCGGGCCGTTCTGGAACCTGCCGAATGCGTTTGGCGAAGGGGTCAGCGGGCCGTTCCCCGGCTCGCCGGACACCGGCACCGGGTTAACGCCTGCGGGTAAAGCGCTTATCCGCGCCTGTCGCGAACGTCATCTGCTGGTGGATGTCTCGCACATGAACCAGAAGGCGTTTTTCGATACCGCGGCGATTGGCGGCGGGCCGCTGGTGGCGACGCACTCCAACGCCCACGCGCTCTGCGCGCAGCCGCGCAACCTTACCGATGAGCAGCTGGCGGCTATTAAAGCGAGCGACGGCCTGGTGGGCGTCAACTTCGGCACCGCCTTTCTGCGCGCCGACGGGCAGCGCAACGGTGATACGCCCTTATCTGAAATTGTTACGCACGTTGAGTATCTGATTACTAAACTGGGTGAAGACCGGGTGGCGTTCGGATCGGATTTCGACGGCATCAGCCTGCCGGATGCGATGGGCGACGTCACCGGTTTACCGCGTCTGATGGAGGCGCTGGCAGTGGCCGGGTTCGATGCGCCGCTGCTCGAAAAGCTCGCCTGGCGCAACTGGTTGCGTGTTCTCAGGCTCGCCTTTGGAGAAACGCAATAAATGGCTAAGCATTTAAGTTGCGATCTGGATCACATTTACGCAACATAAGCGCGCCGGTAATCGGTTTCACCAGGGTGATGAAAAATCACCCATTTTATGAGGAGTAAGACTATGACCACGTGGACTAAACCTGCGTTTGTTGACCTGCGCCTGGGTCTGGAAGTGACGCTGTACATTTCCAACCGTTAATCGCCTGTGCCCGCGGCATCGCGGGCACCTTTTCTCTTTTCCTTTCCGGTTCGACACATGCAGATCAAAGTTCTCGGCTCGGCGGCGGGCGGCGGTTTCCCTCAGTGGAACTGCAACTGCGCCAACTGCCAGGGCGTGCGTAATGGCACGATAAAGACCTCCGCCCGTACCCAGTCCTCTATCGCCGTGAGCGATGACGGTAAAAACTGGGTGCTGTGCAACGTCTCGCCCGACATTTGCCACCAGCTTCTCGCCTCACCCGAATTGCATAATCCCGAGGTGCTGCGCGGCACCGGCATCGGCGCGATTATTCTCACCGACAGCCAGATCGATCACAGCGCGGGATTACTCAATTTACGTGAAGGCTGCCCGCACCACGTCTGGTGCACGCCGGAAGTGCATGAGGATCTGAGCACCGGTTTTCCGGTCTTCCCGATGCTCACCCACTGGAACGGTGGGCTGATTCATCACGCCATCGCGCCGCTGGAACGCTTTCAGACGCGGGTCTGTCCGACGGTGCAGTTCACCGCCATTCCACTCCTGAGCAACGCGCCGCCCTATTCGCCCTACCGCGGCCGCCCGCTGCCGGGCCATAACGTGGCGCTGTTTATCGAAGAAGAAGGCGGCAAGAGCCTGCTCTATGCGCCGGGGCTCGGCGAGCCGGACGACACCATTCTGCCATGGCTTGAACGCGCCGATGTACTGCTGATTGACGGCACGCTGTGGCGCGACAACGAGCTTGCCGCCACCGGCGTCGGCCACAACACCGGCAAAGCGATGGGCCACCTGGCGCTCTCGGAAGAACAGGGGCTCGCGGCGCTGCTGGCGCGCCTGCCGGCGGAGCGCAAAATTCTTATTCATATTAACAATACCAACCCGATCCTCAACGAGGACTCGGCGGAGCGCCAGTTCCTGCACCAGCAGGGCATCGAGGTGAGCCACGACGGGATGGTAATCGCGCTGTAAGAGGCTTTATGACCGAGCAACGACTGCTGACGCCCGACGAATTCGAGGCGGCGCTGCGCGCGAAAGGCGCGTTCTATCATATTCACCACCCCTATCACATCGCCATGCATAACGGCGAGGCGACCCGCGAGCAGATCCAGGGCTGGGTGGCGAACCGGTTCTATTATCAGACCAGCATTCCCATCAAGGACGCCGCCATTATGGCGAACTGTCCGCACCCGGAAGTGCGCCGCCAGTGGGTGCAGCGCATTCTCGATCACGACGGCTATGACGGCAGCGAAGGCGGCATTGAAGCCTGGCTGCGGCTTGGCGAGGCGGTCGGGCTGTCGCGCGAGTCGCTGCTCTCCGAAGAGCGCGTGCTGCCGGGCGTGCGCTTCGCGGTAGATGCCTATGTTAACTTCGCCCGCCGCGCCAGCTGGGAAGAAGCCGCGTGCAGTTCGCTCACCGAGCTGTTCGCCCCGCAGATCCATCAGGCGCGGCTCGACAGCTGGCCGCAGCACTACACCTGGATCGACGCGCAAGGCTATGACTATTTCCGCAGCCGCTTAAGCCAGGCGCGCCGCGACGTGGAACACGGGCTGTCGCTTGCGCTGGAGTACTGCAATACGCTGGAGCGCCAGCAGCGAATGCTGGAGATTTTACAGTTCAAGCTCGACATCCTCTGGAGCATGCTCGACGCCATGACGATGGCCTGGATGCTGGACAGAGCCCCTTATCACACCGTCACCCGCGAGCCGGTGTGGCACAAACGGAGACTGGTCTGATGCAGCCTGAACGCCATCATATTCCGCACTTTCGCCGCGGTTACCGCCTGCAATGGGAAGAGGCGCAGAACACGCATGTGATCCTCTACCCGGAGGGCATGGCGAAACTGAACGAGAGCGCGGCGGCCATTCTGCAACTCGTGGACGGCCAGCAGACCACGGGCGCGATAATCGACGCGCTGGAGGCGCGCTTCCCGGAGGCGGGCTCGCTCACCGACGACGTGCTGGGCTTTCTGGGCCTGGCGTATCAACAAAAGTGGGTGATTTTCCGTGAGTGACGCGAAACCCGTGAATCCGCCGCTGTGGCTGCTGGCGGAGCTGACCTACCGCTGCCCGCTGCAATGCCCCTATTGCTCGAACCCGCTCGACTTCGCCGCCCAGGAAAATGAGCTCACGACGGAGCAGTGGATTGACGTCTTTCGCCAGGCGCGCGCGATGGGCGCGGTGCAGCTCGGGTTTTCAGGCGGCGAGCCGCTGGTGCGTAAAGATCTGCCGGAGCTTATCGCTGCCGCGCGCGGCATGGGTTTTTACACCAACCTCATCACCTCCGGCATCGGGCTTACCGAGAAAAAGCTCCAGACTTTCGCCGATGCCGGGCTCGATCATATTCAGATAAGCTTCCAGGCGAGCGACAAGACGCTGAACGCGGCGCTGGCGGGCAATGAGAAAGCGTTTCACCAGAAGCTCGCGATGGCGAAAGCGGTGAAAGCGCTCGGCTACCCGATGGTGCTGAACTTCGTGCTGCACCGCCATAACATCGACCAGATCGACCGCATCATTGAGCTCGCCATTCAGCTGGAGGCGGACGACGTGGAGCTTGCCACCTGCCAGTTTTACGGCTGGGCGCACCTCAACCGTGAAGGGCTGCTGCCGACCCGCGAGCAGATCGCCCACGCCGAGGCGGTGGTGAAACAGTACCGCGAGAAGATGGCCGACACCGGCAACCTCGCCAACCTGCTGTTTGTGACGCCCGATTACTACGAAGAGCGCCCGAAAGGCTGCATGGGCGGCTGGGGCGCGATTTTCCTCTCGGTGACGCCGGAAGGCACCGCGCTGCCGTGCCACAGCGCGCGCCAGCTGCCGGTGAAATTCCCCTCGGTGCTGGAACAGTCGCTGTCGCATATCTGGTATGAGTCGTTCGGGTTTAACCGCTACCGCGGTAACGACTGGATGCCGGAGCCGTGCCGCTCGTGTCCTGAAAAAGAGCAGGATTTCGGCGGCTGCCGCTGCCAGGCGTTTATGCTGACCGGCGATGCGGCCAACGCCGACCCGGTGTGCAGCAAATCGCCGCACCACGGTACGATCCTCGCCGCGCGCGAAGCCGCGAACCAGACGCAGATGGGCATTGGCGACCTGCGTTTTCGCAACCGCGCTAACTCGCAACTCATCTTTAAAACGCCGCAATGACCCGCACTCTCCGGCTCGAAAACGGCGTAACGCTCACGCTTATCCACCAGCCGCAGGCCACGCAGGCGGCGGCGCTCTGGCGCGTGAACGCCGGCAGCCTGCATGAGCCGGACGCCTGGCCGGGGCTCGCGCACCTGCTGGAGCATATGCTGTTTCGCGGCAGCGACGGTTACCCGGATGACGAGCGCCTGATGCGCTGGGTGCCAGACCAGGGTGGGCGGCTTAACGCCTCCACCCGGCTGTGCCAGACCGCATTTTTCTTCGAAGCGCCTGCGCAGGCGCTTAAGCCCGGGCTTTCGCGCCTTACCGATATGCTGGTCGCCCCGCGCCTGGCGCCCGGGGCGCTGATGCAGGAGACAGCGGTGATTGACGCCGAGTACCGGCTGCTGGCGCAGGATGCCGCCACCCGGCGCGAGGCGGCGTTGCTGGCCTTAACGGCGGGCGATGCGCGGCTGACGCGCCTGCGCATCGGTCATCAGGCGGCGTTCGGCGACGATGCCCCGCGGCTGCGTGCGGCGTTAAGCGCATTTCATGAGCAGCACTATCACGCCGCGAATCTGCACCTCTTTCTCTGCGGCCCGCAGCCGCTGAATGAGCTCGAAACGCTGGCCCGCGAGGCTGCCGCGCGTATCCCGCCTGGCGTGGCCGCGCCGCTGGCCATTAACGCCCGCACGGGCGGCTCGGGCGCGCTCGCCCAGCCAGGGTTTGCGCAGCTGGAACTGAGCTTTTTACTGCCGGCTGACGTGCGCCCTGCTCTGCGTCTGCTGGCGCATGCCCTTCACAGCGAAGCGCCCGGCGGGCTGATGGCGGCGCTGCGCGAGCAGGCGCTCGCCGATGACGCCACGCTTGAGGCCGACGCGCTGGACGACGCCACGCTCTGGCTGCGTCTCGCCTTCACGCTCGCGGACGAGACGATAAACCCGGCCCGCGTGGACGCGCTGTTTCACCGCTGGCTGGCCGCCCTCGCCGCGCTGCCGGAGGGCGCGCTGTCGCCGCTGCGACGGCTCGCCGATGAGGATTTCGCCGCGCTGGGACCGATGGACACCCTGCGCGCCCACGCGTTCGGCCTGCCGCCGGTGGAGGCAAAGGCGCTGCCTGCGCTGCTGGCAGCACTCCGGGCGCAGCGCCCGACGCGACTATGGCTGGCTCCGGACGTCAACGGCGCGCCGGTCAAGACACAGGGGCTGAGGTTGATGCTTGGGGCGTTTCCGGCCACGCACGACGCCCTGCCTGTAAACACTGAATTTTCCCCCGCGCCGGTCTTCCCACCCGCACTCGCCGTGGCGCTGCCGGGCGACTGCGCGCCGCTCGCGTGGCAGCCCGGCGCTGAAACGGTTGCACTGACGCTTACGCCCGCGCCGGGCACCGTCGTCAGCGAGCGTCGCGGCATGGAGCTCCTCTCACGCCTGCGCCCGCTGTGCGACCGGGCGCGCCTCGACGGCGGCGCGCTGCAGGTGGGGCTGGCGGACGGGCGCTGGCGCATCGCGCTTTCCGGCAGCGAGCCGCTGGTTATCACTATCCTTACGGAGATGATGACGTACCTGTGGGAGCCGGATGAGCGCTACACCGCCGAAGCTGAACGGCTGGCGCAGCGCGCGCAGGCGCAGGAGAGCCAGGCCATCGCGGTGCGCCGCCTGCTGGCGCAGCTGCCCCGCGAACTGCGGATGGCCACGCACGTTCCGGGCACGCAGGCGTGGCAGGCGACGCTTGAGGGCGGCGGCCCGCTCCTGCACGACGCCCTCGCGCGCCGCTTAAGCGATTTCCCCTTCCCGCTCGTCACCCCGGCGCCGCCGCGCCCGCTGCCCACGCCGCGCCGCTTTACGCTGCCCGCCGCCGGGCCCGACAGCGCCCTGCTGCTGTTTGTGCCGCTGCCATCTTCGCAGCGCACGGCCGCCGCCGCGCTCCACGCGCCGTTTTTTCAGCATATGCGCGTGGACCAGAACATCGGTTACGTGGCGCAGTGCCAGTGGCACGCCTGCGCTGGCTACGAAGGGCTGCTGGCGCTGTTACAGTCGCCGCACCTTACGCCCGATGCGCTGTTACGTGAGACCGCCGCGTTTTTTGAACGTCAGGGTGACGTCTGGCGCGATGTGATGTCGCAGGCCTGGGTGGGAAGTGTGTCGGCGGAAGGTGCGGAGCGATAACTTAGCATAATTCTGAATAATATATTCCCCCCCCAAAAAAACACTTCACCGATGAGAATAAGTTAAACCTGTTTAATTATTCTTTGATAATAAAATAGCCAAAATAGAATCAGAAAGATTGTGATTGAAATTAATATAATGAAAATATTATATAGAATGACAAATTCATTCTCATTGTAAATATCATTATAAAATATAATCATCATATTTTTAAGTTATATAATTCACACAGGGAATAACAGTGAGGCATCATCATAAACCACGTATTTTAGATTAACTGATTCTGTCGGCGCATGTGGTACAAATAACCGCGAGGATGTTGCAAAGATTCAAAAAAGCATTATTGAGGCGGGTTACAGTCGGAACACTGGCCGTAATATAAAGAGTGATGGTAAATGCTCTGCTGACACTATAGAGGCTATTCGATGGTATCAGCGGCTTTTGAATATTTCTGTTACCGGCCTGGTTAATCCCACTGATATTTGGTTCCTTGAAGCTATGGAGAATGCTTCTTCTTTGAGACGAAACCATACAAGCAACGGGATATTGTCAGTAAGAGAAGGACAACTTACGTTTGATTATGAAGGCGTAGATTATATTACTGCCGTTGATCCTTTCCGACAGCCAACTCGTATGCCTTGCTTTTCTCGTATATTACATCATCCAGCCATTAGCTCAGGTGTAACGATAGGCCGAGGCTATGATATGAAAAAGAGAAGCGCAGGAGAAATATTATTTACGTTAAGACAGGCTGGGATTGAAGAATACAAATCGCAGATTTGTGCTAAAGCCTCCTTTTTATCTGGTAAAAAAGCCTCCTCTTTTATTGAGCTTTACGGACCATTGGTCGGTGAGATAACACATCAACAACAAATACGGCTTTTTGAATTATCTTATAAGGAGAAAAAGGACTATGCAAAAAATATTTATGAACGTAGCGCTGCTGATATAAAAAATGCTCTTCGCTGGGAACAGATAGAGTTAAGGATTCGCGACGTATTTGTAGACACAATTTACCAAGGGAATAACACCGCAAAAGAAATGGCAATAATTATAGCTAAAGATCAAAGCAGAAATGGTATTATAGACTATCTTCGCAATGACATTTATCAGAAAAAAGACTCTCAAAGACTGGCCCTAAGGTTGAGGTATCTTCAGTGAAAAGATTCTTATTTTTAATCAGCTTATGCTCGCTATGTATAACAGCCGCTGCGACCCCTCTTCACCACCCGGCCGTTGAGCGCTGCATAAAACAGTATGGTGAAAACAGTGATGAATGCCTGGGTACGCTAAACGATCGTTCTCAGCAAGCGTTAAAGAAAGCTTTTGAAGCAAAACTCAGCGAGATTAACGCATTCGATTTTACCCGATGGTGGAGAGGCTCACAGGCGCAAAAAGACCAGATGATTGCCACGCTTAAGAAAAATCAGGCGGCATGGCTGTCGTACCGGGACGACTATTGCGGGCTGGTGACAACTGCTGATCAAGGAACCCATGCTTTCAGCGAGAATATGCTGAGTTGCATCATAAATATGAATAGCGAACGGGAAAAAGCGTTATCGGCCATTCAGCTAGCCCCGGCAGAATAAAGGGGGCTTTGTTGATTGGGTAAATTTAAAAAGGAAGCGTGTTTAAGAAACGAATATGACAAATCGCCTCTTTATGGCCTTACTCTGGCCGCTGGTTTCACTGGCAGCCGCGAACGATGTACCGGCCCCCGTTACGGCCGCCGTACAGTTTAATCAGTGGTACATCGAGCAGGTTGCACGCGGCAAAGCGCCTCTGACCGATTACGCCGGGCTAAGCCGCTATGTCACCGCCGGCACCCTTCAAAAACTTAAAGCGCAGGCAGCCTTAGATCCGAATGACTATGACGTCCCGGACGTAGATATGTTTATTAAGGCGCAGGGCGTGGGCGATGACTGGCAGCAGATCACCGCCGTCGCCAGCGATGCGGATGCGGCATGCAATAATGTCTATATCGCGTTTGGCAAAAAACAGGATCACATCGTGATTGATTGCATGGTTGAAGAAGGGAATGTCTGGAAAGTGCAGTCGGTGGCGAATGTGGCATTCTCCCGTAATCTCCCTCACCCTTAGCCGTTTTAAAACCGCCTCCGCAGAGGCGGTTTCCCGCCTTATTTTTTAAGATCCACCTGATAAAAAATGTGTTTGCCGAACGGATCGACTTCATAGCCGGTGACGTTTTTGCGTACCGGCTCGAAGATCGTTGAGTGAGCGATCATCACGGCGGGCATTTGATCGTGCATCATCTGCTGCGCCTGCCGGTAGAGCGCTTCGCGCGTCGGGCGATCGCTGGTGGCTTTCGCCTCGCTGATGAGCTTATCGAACGGCGCATAGCACCACTTCGCGGAGTTCGAGCCGCCGTTGGCGGACTGGCAGGTAAAGAGCGGGCCGAAGAAGTTATCCGGGTCGCCGGTGGCGGTCGTCCAGCCCATCAGCGCCGCCTGATGTTCGCCGCCTTTCACGCGTTTTAAATATTCGCCCCATTCATACGTGACGACATGCGCTTTGACGCCGATTTTCGCCCAGTCGGCCTGGATCATCTCCGCCATGCGTTTGGCGTTCGGGTTATAGGGCCGCTGCACGGGCATCGCCCAGAGATCGATAGTAAAGCCGTCCGGCATGCCCGCCGCTTTCAGCAGCGCTTTGGCCTGTTCCGGCGCGTAGTCATAATCTTTTAAGCCCTGATCCGCGCTCCAGACGCCCGGCGGCAGGAGATTTTTCGCCGCTGTCCCGGTGCCCTGGAATACGGCGTCGATAATCGCAGGCTTGTTGATGGCCATTGCCAGCGCCTGGCGCACTTTGACGTTATCAAGCGGCGGTTTCTGGGTGTTGAACGCGAGGAAGCCTGTGTTCAGCCCCGATTTGCTCAGCAGGTTAATCTGCGGGTTTGCCTTCATGCGCGGCAGGTCCGCCGGATTCGGGAACGGCATCACCTGACACTCGTTTTTCTCAAGCTTGGCGTAGCGCACCGAGGCGTCCGGCGTGATGCTGAACACCAGCCGGTCGAGCTTTGCTCTGCCCTGCCAGTACTGATCAAACGCTGTAAACAGGATGCGCGAATCTTTCTGATACTGCGCGAGCTTAAACGGCCCGGTGCCGATCGGATCCATGTCCACGCGCTCCGGCGTGCCGGCTTTCAGCATCGCGTCGGCATATTCCGCCGACAAAATAGACGCGAAATACCAGCCAAGATCGGCCACGAACGGCGCCTCGGGGTGGGCGAGCGTGAAGCGCACGGTGTGGTCATCCACTTTATCGATAGCCGTGATGAGCTTGCCGAATTCCAGACTTTCAAAGTTGGAGTAGTTACCGTTCGAGACGTTGTGGTACGGGTGTTTCGGGTCCTTCTGGCGCATAAACGAGAAGATGACGTCGTCGGCGTTGAAATCGCGCGTTGGTTTGAAATATTTGTTGCTCTGGAATTTCACGCCCTTGCGCAGATGGAAGGTGTACGTTTTGCCATCGTCGCTGACTTCCCAGCGCTCCGCGAGGCTCGGCACGAGTTCGGTGGTGCCGGTTTTAAAATCCACCAGCCGGTTATAGACCGGCACGGCGCTGGCGTCGACGCTGGTGCCGGAGGTATAGAGCTGCGGGTTAAAGTTTTCCGGCGAGCCTTCAGAGCAATAGACCAGCGTACTCGCGCCCGCAGCGGCGCTGGTCGTCAGGGCGGCGAGCGCCAGCGCGTGAATCGTGTGCTTGCTAATCATCGTAATTCCTTTATGTTTTTTATTTCGTGCCAAAGGAGTCTGATTCTTCGTCACTTCATCAATAACATTAAAAGCACAACGCAAACACCTGATAACACAAATAAAGAAGGATCCACCATGCCATCACCGCTCGGCAGTCAATTAACCCGTCGCTTTTTTCGCTACCTGGCAATCACCAGCCAGAGTGATGCGTCCGCCACTACCCTGCCCAGCACGCCAGGCCAGCATGAGATGGCCCGTGCCCTCGCCGAAGAGCTGCAAACCCTGGGCCTGGAACAAATTATTATTGATGAGCACGCGACCGTTACCGCGGTGAAAAAGGGCACGGTGCCGGGCGCGCCGCGCATCGGTTTTATCACCCATACCGACACCGTGGACGTCGGACTGTCGCCGGAGATTCATCCACAAATCCTCACGTTTACCGGTGAAGATCTCTGTCTGAACGCGAAAGAAGATATCTGGCTGCGGGTGAACGAGCGTCCGGAAATAAAAGCCTACCCGAACGAAGAGATTATTTTCAGCGACGGTACCAGCGTGCTCGGCGCGGACAATAAAGCAGCGGTGACGGTGGTAATGACGCTGCTGGAGAACCTGACGCCGCAGATGCGTCACGGCGATATCGTGGTGGCGTTTGTGCCGGATGAAGAGATTGGCCTGCGGGGCGCGAAGGCGCTGGATCTTGCACGCTTTGACGTAGATTTCGCCTATACCATCGACTGCTGCGAGCTGGGCGAAGTGGTGTATGAGAACTTTAACGCGGCGCAGGCGGAGATCCGCTTTACCGGCGTGACGGCGCACCCGATGGCCTCGAAAGGCGTGCTGGTGAACCCGCTGCTGATGGCGACCGATTTTATCAGCCACTTCGACCGCCAGGAGACGCCGGAGCACACCGCCGGGCGTGAAGGCTATGTGTGGTTTAACGGTATGCAGGCGAGCCAGAACAGCGCGACGCTGAACGCCAGCATCCGCGATTTCGACCTTCAGGCTTTTGAGCGCCGTAAACAGCAGCTGCATGACGTGGCGCAGAACATCGCCGCCGCGCACCCGACCGCGAAAGTGGACATCACCATCAGCGACGTTTACAGCAATATCAGCAACGCGATTGGCGATGACCGCCGACCGATTGACCTGATTTATCAGGCGCTGGAGGCGCTCGATATACAACCGAAAACCATCCCGATGCGCGGCGGCACCGACGGCGCGGCGCTCTCCGCGAAGGGATTATTAACGCCGAATTTCTTTACCGGCGCGCATAACTTCCATTCACGGTTTGAGTTTCTGCCGGTGAAATCGTTTGAGGCGTCGTATCACGTGGCGCTGAAGATCTGTTTGCTGGCGGCGGGGTAACTACTGGACTTAAGATGACGCAGGCCTGACCCGGTTCACGCCGCGGTTGCCTGCTTCATACCCCAAAAACGTGCCGTTTAACGCATCGATATAAAACCGCACCGGCGTAGAAAAGACAAAATCCATCCAGGCACCGGTTTCTGCCATACCGTCGTCGAGCGTCGACACAATAAAACAGAGTGTTTCATCAAGCCGGCCTTTCGTTACCGCCAGGTTTTTCTCATTCCAGCTTAAGCGATACTGTTTCGCACAGGCTTTTGCGATGCGCAGGGCTTCGTATTTAATGATCACTGTTGCAGGCCTTCCAGCACTTATCGGGTTGTATACTATGCCAGGCCGTGCGGTTTGCCGTCACGTTGCTTCAACGTGTTATATAGCGCCTGCATGTTCGATTATTCCTGAATGACAGCCAGCCCTTGCCCCGTTGTAAATGTTGATTGGTACTGACGCGCGTCTTTCGCGTTGATAACGGTCGCAATCAGCACTGTATAAGATTTTCCTGCAACGAAGTGAAACCCTTTAACGGGTAAACACTCCACGTCGGCAACCCAAACCGGGTGAGCAACGTCATAATGAATAATAGTGCTGGAGGGCCTGGCGCTTTCCATGATTTCCATCCAGTCGAGCCTTTCGCCCTGTTGTGCCGGCACGCGGATGCAGATATTGCCACTGACTGCTGTCACGCTGGCCGCAAGCCTCGGCGGTAATGTGACACAGCCTGCCAGCATAAAGAACAGTACCGATGTACAGAGGCTTAAACGAATCATGAGCGCTTTCTTCCGTAAATGATTTTTTCGTACAAGCCGATAAGATCTTGTGGCCTGTCAAGCCCACGATATTTGCAAAATCGCCCCGGAATATTCTGTCGCTGAAAGTTCCATTCACCAAAACCTTTAACAATGAGTAGCCAGTAATCAGCGATAATGGAAGCTTGTTGTTCAAGACTATACTCGACCAATGTGCTTCTATCCAACCGGTAATGATAATCAGCAGCCCAGCTAAATAACCCTCGCATTCTGACCCACATACCATGTTCACGTTGCCACACATGTGCTAGTTCATGGATGAATGTATGCTTCAGTAGTGTATCGACCTGAGGAACGGAATAATCCGCCCGGTAAAATGGCTCTCTGAACCAAATCTCGCCATTCGGTGCCATTGCCGTAAATTTATTTTGCAAACCGAAAGGGAGATAGCTGTCATAATGTATCCAGACCCTGGGCCAGGTAATAGCATTACCATAAACCTTTTTGGCCATTGCTATCTCTCCCCCCGTTATGAGACGTAACTTCCCTTCCTGAATACTTTGATTTTCCTTTTTCATGGCAAATACCTTTTATAACGCGCTGCCTTGGCATATCGCTTACAGCATTCCTTTCATCATCATGAAGAGCTGAACTTATAATAAATGCCTTTTCTTTTAAATTTTTTGAAAAAATAACATTTCAGAATTTGCTTCAGACGAACACGTAACAAGATCTGTTATTAAGGAAAAAGGGCCTTGCCAGTAATCATTTTCACAACATCTTGTCATATGAAATTACGCATTGCTTTTAAGACTGCTTGTGGGGAAACTATCGTAGAGATGAAAGAGCGTGACTCATCTTTTCATTTGTAGCAGAAAAGTGGTTCGCTCACATTAAAGGAAAAATGCTAAAAGTAAGGGATTTACTGTAATGAAAAAAATAGCCTTTATCATTTCTTTGCTGCTGGTCAGCTACGCTTCGCTGGCGGCAGATGAAAAAGACATTACCGCGGATAACGCCGTCGACCAGTGCCTGGATAAGTATTACGAATTCAGCAGCGAATGTCTGGAAGATCTAAACGATAAAACCGAAGCCGAACTTAAAAAGGCGTATGAGACGAAGCTCAAATCGCTGGAGCGTGTTGATTACACTAAATGGTGGATGGGCGATGAAGACCGTAAAAAAAGGATGATTGAGGCCTTTCGCAAAAGTCAGCGTGACTGGCTGACCTACCGGGACGGTTATTGCGACGTAGCGACTACCGCAGCGCAGGGTACTCACTTTCTCGGTGCGGCGTCGGTAGGTTGTAACATCAATATGAACAAACGGCGCATTAAAGAGATACAGCTAATCGTGGTTGAGACGACCAGGTGAAGAACCCTGGCTACCAGTGGCAACGCGTCTGGCAGGGTAACAAGATTTTTATCCTAAAGAGACACCGGTTAATGGCGGCTACGCGCGTAAAATGGCGGTATTCAGGATTCAGGATTCAGGATTCAGGTTAAAGACTCAACGTAAGAGATTTACTGCAATAAAAAAAATCGTTTTTATCATTTCTGTGTTGCTGGTCAGCCACGCTTCGCTGGCAGTTCAAACAACAAACGTAACGCGAAACGATGAAGTGAAAGCCTGCGAAGAACAATATGGCGATGAGAACAGCGAATGCTTAGGCGACATTGATGATAAATCCACCAGGGCACTCAATAAAGCTTACGCGGACAAGCTTAAGGAGATGGAGAACTTTGATTACACTAAATGGTGGATGGGCGATGAGGACCGCAAAAAACGGATGATTGAATTATTCAAAAGAAGCCAGGCCGAATGGCTCAAATATCGTGATGATTATTGCGGCGTTGCAGTGGCAGAAGCAGCGAGCACGCACTACCTGGGAAATGCCGCCACGGCCTGTAACATCAATATGAACAGACAGCGTATTAAAGAAATACAGATGCTTCACATAACGAGCCTGGAATAAAAGGTTTTTTAATCCCTTTCTGATTATTGCATTGTACTGGCGCGCCAGATAAAGAAAGGCCGGGAACCCCCGGCCTTTTTGTCAGTTCAGCGGCCCGGCAGGTTGCCCGGCACAGTCTTCATAGCCCTCTCCGGTGCGCACAAAACAGGGCGCTCTCACAAATTCCCCCAGATGATGAACGAGATCGAACAACAGCCCGGTAAGAGGTTTCGCGGTTTCCTGGGCGAGCGCGCGGCTGATGAGCGCCATATTCAGCGCCTGACAGTAGCGGCTCAGCATCTGCGCGTCGCTGCCGATGCAGAACGGCACCTCTGAAGGGAGCGACTCGGCCGTCAGTGAAGCAAACAGATGCGCTGGCACCGGTCTGTCGAGCGCGGCCGCGAGGGATTCCAGCATCAGCGCCAGTCTCCCGGCCAGCGCCAGAAACAGCGTCGTGTCTTCGCATTCAATCAGCTCACAGACCGTCTCTTCACACAGCGTGGCGAGCGTGAAGAAATCCATTTCCGCCGTGATCGGCCCTTCGCACAGCGTATGCAGGCTCAACATTCTGGAATGCGCCGACGGCGGCATCGGCGTGGCGGGAGCGTTCAGATTGAGATTATGGCCCTCATTTTCAGGGCGTGCGGGTGTGTTACTATTGACGTTAGCCATAGCGTTAGTCCTATTAACGTTTGTGGTCAGAGGCCCGGAAGTGTTGGCGCACTTTCGGGTCTCGCTTATTGAGCCGGTGGGCTCAGATAAGGCAAACATTACTCGTAGTGTGTCCAACACTGCAATCTTGAAAAGTGTGTTATTAAAGACAAAACGTTCAAATCAGAGGATGACAAGAATGGCCACCAAAGCGATTAATGGAAAGTCTCCAACTCTCGCTGCTTGCGTACCACATGAAATTGTGCGGGAAATGCAAAAGGTGCGAAAAGAAGGCGAGAGTATTGGACAGTTTGTTGTTGAGGCTTTGCGAAAAGAAATAGAAAATAGAAAATAGAAAATAGAAAATAGGAAATAGAAAAAATTGGACATCAACAAATGCATCTGAATGGGAAAAGAAAACACTTAATTAAATAGACACCTCTCAAGATTTTTAACCCCGGCCTTAAAGCGGGGCATCCATCATATAATACAGTCGTTAATCTATTTTTTGTTCCCAAGTCTCATTGCCTGTCCCTGCCGCATTTCTTCATACCACTTTTAAAAACACTTTATATTTTTATTAGAAATATTGAGCATTGTCATTAAATTTAAATCCTGACATATTATCAAACATCTGACGGAGGCCGATGTCAATTCCATTTTCAACTCAATAATCATAGCTTAGTGTTTTTATATTTTTTAATTTTTGCTATTTTCAGATTAACGAATTTGATAAATATAATTCCCGCATAGATGACACCAAAAAAAACACAGCGCGTATTAATGTTTTTATGAGTACATTTATCATAATGCTGGCAGGGTTAATTTATATATTTTATTAACTAGCAACTCTAACCGCATTAGAAAAAATTGAGGCAGGATTGCAAATAGCAGTTATCAGCGCAATAATATGACGATGGCAAAAATAGTTATATTCGCAGGCTTAATTTGCAGACCGAAATATATGTCGTCATATTAATTCTCACCTAGTTAATAGGCTTTTTAGCAGCAAAGAAGAGCATTTACTGATTAGATGTTGGGTAAATTTGGTGTTTTCTCTCATACCAGATTAGATAAAAATGCCCATTGAGTTCAATACCCCAAGCTCTTTTGGTTGCACCTAACCTAAATCTAAAAATGCTCTCAAACTGCTCATATCCAAGTTCTAACCATCTTCTGACAGCATCATCACATAGCTCCGTTATTTCGTGTCCGTGATGCATGAGATGCCCAGATTCAGAAACCATACGTTGTATTTCTGCCCAATCAAGCCCCTCTAAGTTATTCATATTTAAAGTTATGGGGTCCTCCCACTCTTCTGTCGTCCATTTTCTGGGTTCCAGGAGAGCATCACCTGCACGCCAGCTCCAATGACCATCACAATCAGCATGACGCGCACACCAAGTCATTAGAAGGCCGTGACGAGAACCAGAAACTTTTATTATCGGTTGTTTTGGAACTTCAAGAGATCCTAAGGCTGAACCTATGATAGGTATTTTTTGCAAGTCAGGCAGGCGCTCAATCTTAGGAGTGTTGGAGATAATCGCTTCTCGATGGGCAGAAGCAAGCCGGACTGCTTTTTCTTTCTTTCTTTCAGTCCTAGCTTGTTTTCTCTCTTGCCTGCTTAACTTGTTAGTCATACTAGAGTGAGGAATAGTATTCGGCCATTGATGCTTTAGTGATCACTTCGGAACATGAAGCCATTGGTTGTAGATCTCCTCTAGCCTCTAACCATGGAGCCTCTTTATGAGTGAGGTTGCTCAACCACTGCGCCGTTTTATCACCGTAAAAATCAAGAACTTTATCAATGGTTTCTTTTTGATGTGCACTCAAAAGAGAAGTATCCCCCTCGCTAAAAACGGCTTCGCTAACTTTGAACAAGCCTCTATGTTTCGCATAAAGGCATTTGTTAACAGGGCCATTAGCCCATGCTTCAAACTCTTCAGGGAAAATCTCTTCTTCATCCCAGACTAAAGCCCATGCTTGGCTATAGTACGCGAGCTTCTGTAGCTTCATGGCCGTAATTTCGCCTGTTTTTTCAAGTATATATTTTGCGGCATCTATTACGCTTGCCATAGAAAATCCCCTTTTGTTTTCGCCTACCAATGTTTATTACCGTTAATAATCGCATATAGACGTGGGGATTGCCTATCGTAAAATGCCTTCTGACAGATATATGTGATGATTCGCTCTCTATAGTACAAAAGCCCGAGTAGTTACATTGAGGGGCTCTTAAGAGATGCTTGCGTGGTGCCGATAATAGGAGTCGAACCTACGACCTTCGCATTACGAATGCGCTGCTCTACCAACTGAGCTATATCGGCCCTGAGGAAGGGTGTGCCTTAGCACGGGGTAAAAGCTTAAGTAAAAGCGGGTGATGCGTCAATGCCCTTGCGGTTCAAGCGGCGATTTTTGCATCACCCGGTGCGTAGTTAAGCACGAATCGTATCGTCGCCGTAGCCAATCCACTTGTAGGTGGTCAGCGCTTCGAGGCCCATCGGGCCGCGGGCGTGCAGCTTCTGGGTGCTCACGGCCACTTCGGCCCCCAGGCCGAACTGCGCGCCGTCGGTAAAGCGCGTCGAGGCGTTCACATACACCGCGGAAGAATCCACTTCATTTACGAAACGGTCGGCGTGGCGCAATGTGCGGGTGAGAATGGCGTCCGAATGCTGGGTGCCGTGCGCGCGAATATGCGCGATGGCCCCGTCGATGCCCGCCACCAGCTTCACGTTGAGATCGAGCGACAGCCATTCGTCGTCAAGCTCTTCCGCTTTCACCGCCACCACGTTCGCCGGGCCGCCGGCAAGCAGCGCCAGCGCACGCTCGTCAGCATGCAGCGTTACGCCGCGCGCGTGCATCGCCTGGCTGAGCTCCGGCAGAAAACGCTCTGCGATGGCCTCATGCACCAGCAGCGTCTCCACTGTATTACAGGTGCTCGGGCGCTGGGTTTTGGCATTGGTGATGATGTTGAGCGCAGGCGCGAACTCAGCGCTTTCATCAACGAAAATATGACATACGCCGATGCCGCCGGTAATAACCGGAATGGTTGACTGCTCGCGGCAAAGCTTATGCAGCCCAGCCCCGCCGCGCGGGATCAGCATGTCGATGTATTTGTCCATGCGCAGCATTTCACTAACCAGCGCGCGGTCCGGGCTTTCGATGGCCTGAACGGCGGCGGCGGGCAGGCCGCACTCTTCCAGCGCTTTCTGGATAACTTTCACCGTCGCCGCGTTGGTGCGCCAGGTTTCTTTACCGCCGCGCAGGATAGCCGCGTTGCCGGTTTTCAGGCACAGGGAGGCGACATCCACCGTCACATTCGGGCGCGCTTCATAAATCACGCCGACCACACCGAGCGGCACGCGGCGGCGCTCGATGCGCAGGCCGCTTTCCAGCAGGCCGCCGTCGATAACCTGGCCTACCGGATCGGCCAGATGACAGACCTGGCGCACGTCGTTCGCAATAGCGTGTAAGCGCTGCGGGTTGAGCGCGAGGCGGTCTAACAGCGCCTCGCTCAGCCCGTTGCGGCGCGCCTCCAGCAAGTCCTGCTCGTTGGCGAGCAAAATCTCTTCTGATTGCGCTTCTAAATAATCAGCGATTTTCTCCAGCACGCGGTTTTTCTCGCGCGAGGAGAGCAGCGCCATCTGATATGAGGCGGCTTTGGCCGCCTGGCCCATCTGCTCCAGCATGGCAGGCTCCTTATTGGGTGATCATGTCGTCGCGGTGAACGGCCACCGGGCCATATTCATAACCGAGAATGGCGTCAATCTGCTGCGAGTGGTGCCCGGCGATGCGGCGCAGCGCGTCGCTGTTGTAGCGCGTGACGCCGTGGGCGATGTCGCGCCCTTCCAGATTGCGGATGCGGATAACTTCACCGCGCGAAAAGTTGCCGGTAACGCTTCTGATGCCTTTTGGCAGCAGCGAGCTGCCGCGTTCCATAATGGCGGCCTGCGCGCCCTCGTCAACGGTGATTTCGCCAGCGGGCGGCGCGCCGAAGATCCAGCGTTTGCGGTTCTCAAGCGGCGTCTGCTGCGGGTGGAAGCGCGTGCCGACCGGCAGCCCTTCGATAACGTCGTTAATCACGCCAGGCTTGCTGCCTGCGGCGATCACGGTCTCGATGCCCGCGCGGCCCGCGACATCCGCCGCCTGAAGCTTGGTGCCCATGCCGCCGGTGCCGAGCCCGGAGACGCTGTCGCCCGCAATCGCGCGCAGGGTGTCGTCGATGCCGTAGACATCCTGAATCAGCTCGGCCTGCGGGTTGTTGCGCGGGTCGGCGGTGAAGAGGCCCTGCTGGTCGGTCAGCAGCAGCAGTTTATCGGCGCCTGCGAGAATGGCCGCCAGCGCCGAGAGATTGTCGTTGTCGCCCACTTTGATTTCCGCGGTCGCGACCGCGTCGTTTTCGTTGATGACCGGCACGATACGGTTATCGAGCAGCGCTGTCAGCGTGTCGCGCGCGTTGAGAAAACGTTCGCGATCTTCCATATCCGCGCGGGTGAGCAGCATCTGCCCCACGTGGATGCCGTAAATCGAGAAAAGCTGCTCCCAGAGCTGAATCAAACGGCTCTGACCAACCGCCGCCAGCAGCTGCTTGGAGGCGATGGTCGCCGGGAGTTCCGGGTAGCCCAGGTGTTCGCGCCCGGCGGCAATCGCCCCGGACGTGACAATCACAATACGATGCCCGGCCGCGTGCTGCTGCGCGCACTGGCGCACCAGTTCGACAATATGGGCGCGATTGAGGCGACGCGAGCCGCCGGTCAGGACGCTGGTCCCCAGTTTCACTACCAGGGTCTGGCTGTTACTCATGATGTTTTGCCGTATCAACGAAATTGGAAAAATTAAACCCAAAATGACGTTGTAACAGGAGAGCGCGCCCTTGCCAACTCCCGGCCCGAAAAACCGCACGGCGCGCAGACGAACCGGCAAGCATAGCGGCGCTGTTTGATATTTTTATTACAGTTTACGAAAAATATATCTTTTTAAAATTTATCTTACTTTGTCATATTTTTTTCATATCTGACCGTTAAAACCCATCTTGTTTTTTCACAGGTCTTTGACCCGCGAATTTTAGCGCGTAAATAATGATTGGGATTAATGATGAAAAAGAGCACTCTGGCATTAGTGGTGATGGGTATTGTTGCGTCTTCTGCTGTTCAGGCCGCAGAGGTGTTTAATAAGGGCGGCAATAAAGTCAATATTTATGGCCGTGTAAAAGCCATGCATTATATGAGCGACGACGCGGGCAACGACGGCGATAAAACTTACGCACGTCTGGGCTTTAAAGGCGAAACGCAGGTCAACAGCGACCTGACCGGTTACGGCCAGTGGGAATATGAAATCGCCGGTAACCGCGCTGAAAACGACGGTTCGCAGAAAACCCGTCTGGCGTTCGCCGGTCTGAAAGTGAAAGATTTCGGCTCACTGGATTACGGCCGCAACCTGGGCGCGCTGTATGACGTGGAAGCCTGGACCGATATGTTCCCGGAATTCGGCGGCGACTCCTCGGCGAAAACCGATAACTTCATGACTAAACGCACAACCGGCGTCGCGACCTACCGCAACACCGATTTCTTCGGCGCTATCGACGGCCTGAACATGACCCTGCAATACCAGGGCAAAAACGAGCGCTCTGATTACTCCACCGCGAACGGTGACGGCTTCGGCACCGCGCTGACCTATGATTTCGGCGGCAGCGATTTCGTGCTGGGCGGCGCGTACACCACCTCTGACCGCACCAACGTGCAGGAGCTGAAAGCGCTCGGCGGCGGCGAGCGTGCTGAGGCATGGGCGGCTGGCGCGAAATATGACGCCAATAACCTGTACCTTGCGGTGATGTACTCTGAAACTCGCAACATGACCCCGATTAAAGGCGCTGACGCCGCCGATCAGGGCTTTGCCAACAAAACCCAGAACTTCGAAGCCGTGGTGCAGTACCAGTTCGACTTCGGCCTGCGCCCGTCCCTGGGCTACGTGATGCAGAAAGGCAAAGATATCGAAAACGGTATCGGCGATCAGGATCTGGTGGAATATATTGATGTGGGCGCCACTTACTACTTCAACAAAAACATGTCCGCGTTTGTGGATTATAAAATCAACCAGATCGATGAAGATGACGTTACCCGTCGTCTGAAAATTTCTACCGATGATGTTGTGGCTGTCGGACTGAATTATCAGTTCTGATGACGCACAGGCGCGAAAATAAACGCGCCTGATTAAACGGGTGGCTACGATAAAAAATAACCCCGCTTCGGCGGGGTTATTTTTTACTCTGGTTTAAGCATTAACTGAAATGCGGCTTATGCAGAAAGCTTAAAATTTTCTGTCACCGGCTCCAGTTTTAAATCCATCGAAGCGAGCAGCGCACGCAATCTTTCATGGAAGTCACGCAGCGTTTTCTCAAGCTTCTCTTTTACTTCGTCGTCTTTGATAGGGATGGCATTCCAGTCGCCCTCTTTATCAAACAGGCCAAACTGCCAGGTGTAGGTAAAACGATCTTCCTCTGCTTCCAGCTCCATCCACCAGCCCCAGAATTCACGTTTCTCCGGCGCGGGTTTGACGTTGACGCAAACCGCCAGGCAGTCAAAGAAAAAGCGGTTGCCTTCGCACTGCCCTTCACGAATATAGGGGCCAAGGGCAGTGAATTTCTTAATCATCCTGCTTTTCGGGTGTCCACTCGGTAACGTCATTGCGATCTCCTTTTGTGAAGCCACTGTTTTACCAAACCAATGGAAATTAGCAAATCATTAACGCAATTTATGGTTTACCCACCCGGAAATCTCATACAGCGCCTTATCGAAGTTGCTGTACACAGGCGAAGTGGGGATCTCCAGCAGTTTACCCGCGACAGATGACGAGGCGATTAAACGCGCTTCCTCTTCCGGGCTGAACGGATCGTTTTTCCAGAAGCCCGCCAGCATCGGCGTCGGGCAACGGCGGCCGAGCAGCCCCTGCGTTTTCAGCGAATAGCGGTTAAGCTCGACGCGCAGCGCGTTGTCCGAGGCGTCATACATGCCAAGACGGCTTGCCAGCACATCCATATACATCTCCGGCACCCGATCCTGCTGCGTCGGATCGCTAAAGAGCTGATGCACCATCGGGCCGAGACACGCCACCGCTTTAAGGCGCGGCGCCTCCAGATACGCCAGCCGCACCGCCACGTTCGCCCCGAAGCGGAACCCGAATGCCGCCACGCGGGTGTGATCGACCCACGGCAGCGTCGGCAGCGCCTGCAACACATGCTGATGCAGCAGGCTGGAGTCCTGCGTAAGCGTCCATTTCGCCGACGCGCCGACGGACGGCATATCGATGGTCAGCATCGCGATGCCGAGCGGCGCGAAGTAGCGCTCGAAGAGGTTAAAGTAGTCGCTTTGCAGGGAATCAAGCCCGCCGCAAATCAGCACGGTCGGGAAAGGCCCCTGCCCGCCTTTGGGCAGATGCAAAAAGCCGTTGATGGACGCGCCGCCAGGAATCGCGAACGTCAGCTCGCGCAGTTCGCCGGAAAGGCGCGTGGCCGCTTCTTCGTAGGCGCGATTGGCGAGCGCCTGCGCCTGCTCGGCAAGCACGTCGCCTTTGAGGTGCGGATAGGCGGCGATACTGTAAAGGGTGGAGGCCATCAGCCACGCCTTGCCGATGGCCTGCTCGTCCGTTTCCTGGCCCGCGCGCTGCTGCCATGTCATGGCCTGCTTCGACCATTCGTAGTTCCAGTTGCCACCGCGATAGCCGACGACCGTGTCGTACAGGGCGGGATCGGTGCGTTCGGCGTCGCTTAATACGATGCGCGACTGCACCTCAAGGATTTCCAGCGGATCAACGCCGCGCCAGACCCACATCAGGCGGTTTATCATGCGATACCAGTGCGGCACCGTTTTACCGTCCAGCGTCGACTGAATATCCGGAGGCGGGGCATGCTGAAGACGACGCACCAGCGTCGAGGTTTCGGGGTGTTTAAACCGTGGCTTAAACAGGGTTTCGCTCAGGTTTGCCTGCGACATGCTCTGCCTCCGTGAAAACGTCACAAAGTTTGATTGTACTCGCAGGCGATGCCTAAAAACAAAAACGCCCGGCAGTGCCGGGCGTAAAGATGCGTAAGGACGGGATTAACGGCCAGACAGCGGCGGTACGAAGACCACGCCCATGTCCCACGGCTGCTCAATCCAGGTGTCCTGCGGGATGTCGATGACGTAGTCATCCACCAGCGGCTGACCTGCCGGTTTTGCGAAAATAGTGACGAAACGGGCTTTCGGGTACATTTCGCGGATAGCCACTGCGGTGCCGCCGGTATCCACCAGATCGTCCACCACGATAAAGCCTTCGCCATCGCCTTCCGCGCGTTTGATAACCTTCAGTTCACGCTGGTTGTCATGGTCGTAGCTGGAGATACAGACGGTATCGACGTGACGGATACCCAGTTCACGCGCCAGCAGTGCGCCCGGCACCAGACCGCCGCGGCTGACGGCGATAATGCCTTTCCACTGCTCGGCCGGCAGCAGGCGGCTCGCCAGCTTGCGTGCGTGGATCTGTAACATATCCCAGGTGACAACGTATTTTTCGCTCATGTGAAGTGTCCCGGCCAGTTTAAAAAACGGCTTAAAAAGTGTTCAGGGGGAAAATAGGTTGCGCGAGATTATAGAGATCTGAGCCGCTAAAAACCAGTGCCATGCGGCACGGGCCGTGGTTTTTGCTCGCTTTGGTCTGCACGGCATAAAAGAAAGTGGTATTCTCGGACGATTGCCCAGGCCCGTCTTGCGGCACATCACAACGATAACCCAGAGGCCCGTTCGCCGCATTGCAGCGGGCTCAGTCAAGGAGACTTAACGTGTCTGAACTGTCTCAACTCTCCCCTCAACCGCTGTGGGATATTTTCGCGAAAATCTGCTCCATTCCTCACCCGTCCTACCATGAAGAACAACTCGCCGAACACATCATGGGCTGGGCGAAGGAAAAAGGCCTGTTCGCCGAGCGCGATCAGGTGGGCAACATTTTACTTCGCAAACCGGCGACCGCCGGCATGGAAAACCGCAAGCCGGTCGTGCTGCAGGCGCACCTGGATATGGTGCCGCAGAAAAATAACGACACCGTTCATGACTTCACGAAAGATCCTATCCAGCCGTACATCGACGGCGAGTGGGTGAAAGCACGTGGCACTACACTTGGCGCGGACAACGGCATCGGCATGGCCTCCGCGCTGGCGGTGCTGGCGGATGATTCCGTCGAGCACGGCCCGCTGGAAGTGCTGCTGACCATGACCGAAGAAGCCGGGATGGACGGCGCGTTCGGTCTGCAGGCAGGCTGGCTGCAGGCGGATATTCTGATCAACACCGATTCCGAAGAAGAAGGCGAAATCTACATGGGTTGCGCCGGCGGCATCGATTTTATCTCCACGCTGAAAGTTTCCCGCGAGGCGATCCCGGCCGGTTTCGAGACGTTTAAACTGACGCTCAAAGGCCTGAAAGGCGGCCACTCCGGCGGCGATGTCCACCTGGGCCTCGGCAACGCCAATAAACTGCTGGCCCGTTTCCTGTTCGCGCATGCGCAGGACCTGGATTTACGCCTGGTGGATTTTAACGGCGGTACGCTGCGTAACGCCATCCCGCGCGAAGCGTTCGCAACCGTCGCGGTGCCTGCCGCTAAAGCGGGCGAGCTGAAAGCGCTGGCGGATACCTTCCTCGCCATTCTTAAAAACGAGCTGTCCGTTAAAGAGAAGAACATTACCGTTCTGCTGGAAGCGGCCACGACCGATAAAGCCGCGCTGACCGCGCAGAGCCGCGATACCTTTGTCGCGCTGCTGAACGCGATGCCGAACGGCGTTATCCGCAATTCTGACGTCGCAAAAGGCGTGGTGGAAACCTCCCTGAACGTGGGCGTGGTGACCATGAACGACGAGCAGGCGGAAATCATCTGCCTGATCCGCTCGCTCATCGACAGTGGTAAAGATTACGTGGTGGGCATGCTGGAGTCGCTCGGTAAGCTTGCGGGCGCGCAGACCGTCGCCAAAGGCAGCTATCCGGGCTGGCAGCCGGACGCCAGTTCGCCGGTGATGCATCTGGTGCGAGAAACCTACCAGCGTCTGTTTAACAAAACGCCGAACATTCAGGTGATCCACGCCGGTCTGGAATGCGGTCTGTTCAAAAAACCGTACCCGCAGATGGATATGGTTTCCATCGGGCCGACCATTACCGGACCGCACTCGCCGGATGAGCAGGTGCATATCGAGAGCGTGGGCCAGTACTGGACCCTGCTGACCGAGCTGCTGAAAGCGATCCCGGTGAAATAAACGTTTATGCAGAATAAAGGCGGCCCCGAGGCCGCCTTTTTTATTTGCGCGGTGGCGGGTGCGCTTTGGGGAATGGCGGGCGCGCTGCGCTTACCCGCCCTACGTCCTGGAAAGTTAACGTTCTCCAGGGTGGGTAAGCGCAGCGCACCCACCGGTCCGGCAAGAAAAAGCTTACAGTCCCAGCACCAGCTGGCGTTCGAGCTGCGGATCCAGCAGCGTCACGTGCAGCCCCACCAGCCGCACGCCGCGCCCGGCGCGTCGCTCATCCCAGGTTTTTTTGGCGGTCGCGATCAGGTCGTCTTTATTGAGGCGCGGCCAGACATGCTCCTGGGTCGTCAGCTGGAAATCGTTAAACTTGAGTTTGACGCCCTGCCGCGCGATGCGCAGGTCGGGTTTAACCTTCGCGAGCCGCAGTTCCAGCTCAGGGTAAAGGCGCTCGATAATCGCCTCGCACTCGGCCCAGTCGTGAATATCTTCCGCGAGCGTGCGCTCCACGCCCACCGATTTACGCTGTCTGTCGCTGCTTATCTCGCGGTCGTCGATTCCCTGGCTGCGCTCCCACAGCACCCGCCCGAACTTACCAAAGCGCTTAAGCAGCGCGGCGAGATCGCTTTTTTGCACATCCTCACAGGTACGCAGACCGAGGCTCTCAAGCTTCGCCGCCGTCACCTTGCCGACGCCCGGGATCTTGCCAAGCGGCAGCGTGCGTAAAAATGCAGGCACCTCTTCAGGCGTTATCACATATTGTCCGTTGGGCTTGTTGAGATCGGAGGCTATCTTGGCGAGGAATTTTATGGGCGCCACGCCCGCCGACGCGGTGAGCTGTAATTCGTTAAATATCGTCTGGCGGATTTCGCGCGCCATCAGCGTGGCCGAGCCGTAACAGTGCGGGCTGTCGGTGACGTCCAGATACGCCTCGTCGAGCGACAGCGGTTCAATCAACGGGGTATAACGCGAGAAGATGTCACGGATGTGCGCGGAGGCTTCTTTATAAGCATCAAAGCGGCCGGGCAGGAGCGTGAGGTGCGGGCAGAGCTTGAGCGCCATGCCGGTCGGCATCGCGCTGCGCACGCCATATTTACGCGCCGGGTAGTTAGCGGTACTGATCACACCGCGGCGTTCGCGGCTGCCGCCAATGGCGAGGGGAATATCGCGCAGGGCCGGATTATCGCGCATCTCAACCGCCGCGAAAAAGCAGTCCATATCGACATGAATGATTTTGCGCATACCCCGGCCTCACACTGTATGTGTATACAGTCTGGCAAAAAAGCGACGCTGCGGCAACCTTCCTTATTTCCGCCTGATTGAGTAAATTCAATGCGGCGCGAGCAAGTTAAGCAGAACTTAATTGTAAACGCAGTAGCCAGCGCTTGCGAAAAATAACAGCGGTGCTAATGTGAGCGCTCCCGAACCAGAATAGTCTTATTTTGGATCCCTTCGCCGTTCCGGCATTGGTCTTGGCTTTATCAAGGAAACAAGCAGTATGCGTAAACTCGCATTGTTAATCGCAATGCTTCTGGTGTCGTGCTTTTCATGGGCCAGTACAGTCAGCAGCGACAGCGTTACCCCGATAAAAAAAGAATTAAAACAGCAGTTAATGGGTTCCCCGGTTTATATCCAGATCTTTAAGGAAGAGCGCACGCTTGAGCTGTACGTCAAGATGGGCGAGCAGTATCAGTTACTGGATAGCTACCGCATCTGCAACTATTCCGGCGGTCTTGGGCCGAAACGCCGTCAGGGCGATTTCAAAAGCCCGGAAGGCTTTTATAGCGTGCAGCGCGGCCAGCTCAAACCCGACAGCCGTTTTTATAAAGCGATTAATATCGGTTTTCCGAACGCCTTTGACCGCGCTAATGGCTATGAAGGGAAATATCTGATGATTCACGGCGCCTGCGTTTCCGTGGGTTGCTACGCGATGACCGATAAAAATATCGATGAGATTTTCCAGTTCGTCACCGGCGCGCTGGTGTTTGGTCAGCCGAACGTCCAGGTGAGCATTTATCCGTTCCGCATGACCGACGCCAACATGGAGCGTCACAAGTATTCGTACTTCATCGGGTTCTGGAAACAGCTGAAACCGGGGTATGACTACTTTATGACGACCCATCAGCCGCCGGTGGTCTCGGTGGTGAATGGCAACTACGTGGTGAGCAAACCGCTCAACAGCAGCGTGGTGCACCCGCAGCTGGCGTCAAACTACGCGCTCCCCGAGACAAAATAACGCCCACTCGCCTGGCATGATTTTGTGCCAGGTTTCATTGCCCGTCAGCGGCTGCGTGGCAATCACTGTGACCACATCATTCGGTGTGGTCTCTTCCTGAAAATCAATCTCCACATCCTGATCGAGCAGTTTGGCGACGCCAAACGGCGCGCGGCGCGTTATCCAGAAAAGATTAGTGGAGCAGAACGCCATCACGTAGCGCCCGTCGGAGAGCAGCATATTAAAGACGCCCTTCTCACGCAGTTCGCCCGCGAGCTGCGCGATATACCGAAAGACCGCCGTCATATTGCCCGGCGTGCGCGGGTAGCGCGTGGTGAGCTTGTGCAGCAACCAGCAAAAGGCTTTTTCGCTGTCGGTTTCGCCAATCGGGCGAAACGGGCCGGTGTCGAGCGACCGGTAACCGGTGAGCTGACCGTTATGAGCGTAAGTCCAGTTGCGGCCCCAGAGTTCGCGGGTAAACGGATGGGTGTTTTCCAGCGCCACTTCGCCGCGGTTCGCCTGACGAATATGCGCCACCACCGAGCAGGATTTAATAGGGTAATCCTGCACCAGCTTTGCGATAGGTGAGTTGTAGCTCGGCTGTGGGTCTTTAAACGTGCGACAGCCTTTGCCTTCATAGAAGGTGATGCCCCAGCCGTCTTTATGCGGCCCGGTTCCCCCGCCTCGCTGCACGAGGCCGGTAAAGCTAAAGCAGATATCGGTCGGCACGTTGGCGCTCATCCCGAGCAGTTCGCACATGATTCACCTCGTCACACGCCGCCTTCCTGACAGAAGGCGTCACTGGGGCAGCCGGACGCGCGACGCGCGCCCGTCCCGGCACAACAGCCTTATCAGGCTTTAACCATCTCTTTTTCAATCAGCTGGATCAGGATGTGGATCACTTTGATGTGAATTTCCTGGATACGGTCAGCATAGCCGAAATGCGGCACGCGGATTTCCACATCGGCGGTGCCCGCCATTTTGCCGCCGTCTTTGCCGGTGAGCGTGATGACTTTCATGCCCTTCTCACGCGCGGCCTCGATGGCTTTAATCACGTTGCCGGAGTTGCCGGAGGTAGAGATACCGAGCAGCACGTCACCCTCACGCCCTACCGCTTCAACATAGCGGGAGAAGATGTGGTCGTAACCGAAATCGTTGCCGACGCAGGAGATGTGGCTGACGTCGGAAATCGCGATCGCCGGATAGCCCGGACGGTTTTCACGGTAGCGTCCGGTCAGTTCTTCGGCGAAGTGCATCGCGTCGCAGTGCGAACCGCCGTTGCCGCAGGAGAGCACTTTGCCGCCCGCTTTGAAGCTGTCCGCCAGCAACACCGCCGCACGCTGGATAGCGTGGATATTGGCTTCATCTTTCAGAAAGTTAGCCAGCGTTTCGGCAGCTTCGTTCAGCTCGTTACGAATCAGATCCTGGTACATGAGGGATATCCTTCAGCATTAAAAAGTAACCGTATGCAGTGTAACGGATAGCGCCGGGAGCGAGAAGTGCTACGCCGCGGCCTGCGTGCAGGTTTTGCGTTTACGTGCGGCAACAATGTGAGCCAGGTTGTAATTATTTTGTGAACGCATTGCTAAAAAAAGCAACATCCTCTACAACCATATCATCACAAGTGGTCAGACCTCCTACAAACAAGGGAGCTTTTCTTTATGATGATCTTGAGTATCGTTGCCACCCTCGTACTTATCGGTGCGCTGTTTTATCACCGCGTCAGCCTGACGCTCAGCAGCCTGATCCTGCTGGCCTGGACCGCAGCCCTGGGCGCCGTTGGCCTCTGGTCGCTGTGGCTGCTGGTGCCGCTGGCTATCATTCTGGTTCCCTTTAACGTCACGCCAATGCGTAAATCGCTTATCTCGGCACCGGTGTTCCGCGGCTTCCGTAAGGTGATGCCGCCGATGTCGCGCACCGAGAAAGAGGCGATCGACGCCGGTACCACCTGGTGGGAAGGCGATCTGTTTCGCGGCAACCCGGACTGGCAAAAGCTGCATAACTACCCGCAGCCGAAGCTGACCGCCGAAGAGCAGGCGTTCCTCGACGGCCCGGTGGAAGAAGCATGCCGTATGGCCAATGACTTCCAGATAACCCATGAAATGGCGGATCTGCCGCCGGAGCTGTGGGCGTACCTGAAAGAACATCGCTTCTTCGCGATGATCATTAAAAAAGAGTACGGCGGTCTGGAATTTTCGGCATATGCGCAGTCCCGCGTGCTGCAAAAACTCTCCGGCGTCTCGGGTATTCTCGCGATTACCGTCGGCGTGCCGAACTCGCTCGGCCCTGGCGAACTGCTGCAACACTACGGCACCGAAGCGCAGAAGAACCATTATCTGCCGCGCCTGGCGCGTGGGCTGGAAATCCCCTGCTTCGCGCTCACCAGCCCCGAAGCAGGCTCTGATGCAGGCGCTATCCCGGATACCGGCGTGGTCTGTATGGGTGAATGGCAGGGCGAACAGGTGCTCGGCATGCGTCTCACCTGGAACAAGCGCTATATTACGCTCGCGCCAATCGCGACCGTGCTGGGCCTCGCGTTTAAACTCTCTGACCCCGATCGCCTGCTGGGTGGCGAACAAGAACTCGGCATTACCTGTGCGCTGATCCCAACGAACACCCCGGGCGTGGAAATCGGCCGACGCCACTTCCCGCTTAACGTGCCGTTCCAGAACGGCCCGACGCGCGGCAAAGATATCTTCGTGCCGATCGACTACATCATCGGCGGCCCGAAAATGGCCGGTCAGGGCTGGCGTATGCTGGTGGAATGTCTGTCGGTGGGTCGCGGCATTACCCTGCCGTCTAACTCAACCGGCGGCCTGAAATCGGTGGCGCTGGCGACCGGCGCTTATGCCCATATCCGCCGTCAGTTCAAAATCTCTATCGGTAAAATGGAAGGGATCGAAGAGCCGCTGGCGCGCATCGCGGGTAACGCCTATGTAATGGATGCGGCGGCGTCGCTTATCACCTACGGTATTATGCTCGGTGAAAAACCGGCGGTGCTGTCGGCGATTGTGAAATATCACTGTACCCATCGTGGTCAGCAGTCGATTATCGATGCGATGGATATCGCAGGCGGTAAAGGCATTATGCTCGGCGAGGGCAACTTCCTTGCCCGTGCTTACCAGGGCGCGCCTATCGCGATCACCGTAGAAGGCGCCAACATTCTGACCCGCAGCATGATGATCTTCGGCCAGGGCGCCATCCGCTGCCATCCGTATGTGCTGGAAGAGATGGCGGCAGCGCAGAATAACGACGTTAACGCGTTTGATAAACTGCTGTTCCGCCATATCGGCCATGTCGGCAGCAACCTGGTGCGCAGCTTCTGGCTCGGCCTGACCAACGGCCTGACCAGCAGCAGCCCGACCCGCGACGCCACGCGCCGCTACTATCAGCATATCAACCGCCTGAGCGCCAGCCTGGCGCTGCTCTCCGACGTCTCAATGGCGGTGCTGGGCGGCAGCCTGAAGCGTCGCGAGCGTATCTCGGCGCGCCTTGGCGACGTGCTGAGCCAGCTCTACCTGGCGTCTGCGGTGCTGAAACGCTATGACGACGAAGGCCGTCAGGAAGCGGATCTCCCGCTGGTGCACTGGGGCGTGCAGGACGCGTTGCATCAGGCCGAGCAGGCAATCAGCGATCTGCTGCGTAACTTCCCGAACGGCGCGGTCGCGGGCCTGCTGAGCCTGGCGATTTTCCCGGCGGGCCGTCGTTACGACGCGCCGTCTGATCGCCTTGATCATAAGCTTGCGAAGATCCTGCAAACGCCGTCAGCCACCCGCTCACGTATCGGTCGCGGTCAATATCTGACACCGAGCGAGCATAACCCGGTGGGGCTGCTGGAGCAGGCGCTTGAAGATGTGATGGCCGCCGACCCTATCCACCAGCGGATCTGCAAAGAGATGGGCAAAAACCTGCCGTTCACCCGTCTTGATGAGCTGGCGAAACGCGCACTGAAAGAAGGCCGCATCAATGATGACGAAGCGGCAATCCTGATTCGCGCTGAAGAAAGCCGTCTGCGCAGCATTAATGTGGACGATTTCGAGCCAGAAGCGCTGGCCACCCAGCCGGTAAAGCTGCCAGAAGCGGTGCGTAAAGTTGAAGCTGCCTGATCATTCTGCGTAAAAAAACCTCGCTCCGGCGGGGTTTTTTATTGCCTCGCATCCTGTCGCGCGCATGATAAAGTGACCTGAGTTGCCAATGACGGGGGAGTCTGAACGTGTCTGGTTTGAAAATTTCACTGCTGCAGCAGTCGCTGACCTGGATGGACGGGCCCGCCAACCTGCGCCATTTCGACATCTTGCTGGAAAAGGTGCAGGGACGGGATCTCATTGTGCTGCCGGAGATGTTTACTACCGGCTTCGCGATGGAAGCCGCGCAGGCGTCGCTCCCGGAAGAAACCGTCGTCGCCTGGATGCAGGAAAAAGCGCGTCAGACGAACGCGATGGTGGCAGGCAGCGCGGCGCTACAAACCGAGCGCGGCCCGGTGAACCGTTTTCTGCTGATCGAGCCGCATGGCGCGGTGCACCGCTACGACAAACGTCACCTGTTCCGCATGGCCGACGAGCATCAGCATTATGTGGCGGGCAACACGCGGATTATCGTGCAATGGCGCGGCTGGCGCATTCTGCCGCTGGTCTGTTACGACCTGCGCTTCCCGGTCTGGTCGCGCAACCGTAATGATTACGACCTGGCTCTTTACGTAGCGAACTGGCCTGCCCCGCGCGCCCTGCACTGGCAGGCGCTGCTGACGGCGCGCGCTATCGAGAATCAGGCGTATGTCGCTGGCTGCAACCGGGTGGGGAGCGACGGCAACGGCCATCACTACCGCGGCGACAGCCGCATCATTAATCCGCAGGGTGAAATTATCGCCGCAAGCGACGCGCATCAGGCGGTTCGTCTGGAAGCGGAGCTGTCTCTGGAGTCGCTGAACGACTATCGCGAAAAATTCCCCGCCTGGCAGGACGCCGACCCGTTTACGCTCGGGTGACAGTCAGGGGCTGCTGAAAGACGGCCCGTTGATTTCATGGGCGCTGAAATGACGAAAGCCCGAATCATTGCTGATTCGGGCTTTCTGAATAGTGGCGGAACGGACGGGACTCGAACCCGCGACCCCCTGCGTGACAGGCAGGTATTCTAACCGACTGAACTACCGCTCCGCGTTGTGTTCCCTGGGGAACGGGGCGAATATTACGGGCTGCCCCTGGAGCCGTCAACGGTTTTTCTCACATTTCGAATCGTTTGCTTTAAAAATCGCCCGCAAGGCGATTTTGTCAGCGTTTTCAGCGTACTCACGCGCGCCAGAGGCAGCTGCCGCCCTTTTTCTGCACCAGATCGAGACGTGACTCATGCGCCGCCAGCTCTTCATCACAGGCCCGAACGACCTTAAGGCGCGATGCCTGACGCACCACGCGCTGAATGCCGGTGTCGCCCTGCTGTTGCTGCCCATCCCCTTCCATCGCGAACGCAATGGACGTCTGCCCGCCGGTCATCGCCAGATAGACTTCCGCCAGAATTTGGGAGTCGAGCAATGCGCCGTGCAGCGTACGCTTGGTGTTGTCTATTTCATAACGCGAACATAATGCATCGAGGCTGTTGCGCTTGCCCGGGAACATCTTACGGGCCATCGCCAGGCTATCGGTGATTTTGCAGAATGTTTCGGTTTTCGGAATGCCGCGATTGAGCATGCCGAATTCGTAATCCATAAAGCCGATATCGAACGACGCGTTATGGATGACCAGCTCAGCGCCACGGATGTAATCGAGAAAATCGTCCACCACATCGCCAAAAACCGGTTTATTGAGTAAAAACTCATCGGAGATCCCGTGAACCATAAAGGCTTCCGGGTCCACCAGCCGGTCGGGCTTGAGGTAGACGTGAAAGTTATTGCCGGTCAGGCGACGGTTAATCACTTCGACCGCACCGATCTCAATAATGCGGTGCCCTTCATAATGGGCGCCTATCTGGTTCATACCGGTGGTTTCGGTATCCAGAACGATCTGTCGTGTAATAGCTGTGCTCATAGCGCTCGTTTATGTCAGACTTGGCTTTTTACTCACAGGAAGTCTACCAGAGATGCGTAAACAGGTAGAAATTTTCACCGATGGATCTTGTCTCGGCAATCCGGGGCCGGGCGGTTATGGCGCGATCCTGCGTTACAAACAGCATGAGCGCACCTTCAGCGCCGGCTATCGCCTGACGACCAATAACCGTATGGAACTGATGGCGGCGATTGTATCGCTGGAGGCGCTGCGCGAGCACTGTATTGTGACGCTCAGCACCGACAGTCAGTATGTGCGCCAGGGCATTACGCAGTGGATCCATAACTGGAAAAAGCGCGGCTGGAAAACCGCCGACAAGAAGCCGGTTAAAAATGTCGATTTATGGCAGCGGCTGGATACGGCGCTGGGCCAGCACGAGATTAAATGGGAATGGGTCAAAGGCCACGCCGGTCATCCGGAAAACGAACGCTGCGACGAACTGGCGCGCGCGGCCGCTATGGCGCCCACGCTTGAAGACACCGGTTATCAGCCGGAAACCGCAGCCAGTTAAGGTTTACGATACTGGCGCGTGGCGCCGACCGCCGGGCGTAGCTGCGTACGGGCGCGGGGCTTCATTAATGGATTGATAGTCAGCGGGATGGTGCGCTTACGCGCCACCATAACCTGCAAACAGCCCAGCGCAGGCAGATGTTTCGTCAGCATTTTGCCGCCCTGCCGGCACCACGGCAGCACCTGGCAGCGGTTATAATAAAGCAGCTCGAAGTTAAGCAGCGACAGCCAGTCCATCTGGCGCATCAGGGTAAACATGCGGCTGTTCACCGGCGCGCGTTTGCGAACGAACGGCAGGAGCTTAGCGGCTCCCAGCAGGCTGAGCGGATTAAAACTGGTCATGATGAGCCAGCCATCGTCAATCAGCACCCGATCTGCTTCGTTGAGCATCTGATGCGGATCGGTACACCACGGCAGCGTATGCGCCAGCAGGCAGGCATCAACGGATTTCGCGGCAAACGGCAGATGCAACGGATCGCCCTGCACCTGCAGCCCATCGCCTTGCAGCGCAATATTGACCTGATGGGAAATAGCGCAGGCCCCGGTGTTTATCTCCGCGCTCAGATTGCCTATCTTAAGCAAATGAAAGCCATACATTTTCCCAAGCCAGGGCTGGAGTTCCCGCTCAAGCGTCGCGCGGTAATTATCGCCCCAGGCAAACGCATCCCAGTGGGCCGGTGCGCTGAATGTCGCGGGTGTCCTTGCCGGTTTCATCACTACCTTCCGTAACGCATAAGAGGTGATTTATGAATCTTAACAGTATTCCTGCTTTAGAGGATAACTACATCTGGGTGTTGAATAATGAAGACGGCCAGTGCCTGATTGTCGACCCTGGCGAGGCGGAACCGGTGTTGCACGCCATAGAAGAAAACCAGTGGCAGCCGGTGGCGATTTTACTGACGCATCATCATCACGATCATACCGGCGGGGTGAAAGCCTTAGTGACGCGTTTTCCTGATATCGTCGTTTACGGGCCTGAAGAAACCCGCAGCAAAGGCGCGCAAGTTATAGTCAACGAGGGCGAGAAGTTCAACATTCTGGGCTGTGAATTCCTCGCATTGGCGACGCCAGGTCACACTTTAGGACATTTCTCATATTTCAGTTTCCCTTATCTGTTCTGTGGTGACACGATGTTTTCCGCTGGCTGTGGACGTCTGTTTGAAGGTACGCCGAAGCAGATGTATCAATCCTTCCAGAAAATAAATGCCCTGCCCGATGAAACCCTTATTTGCTGCGCTCACGAGTACACATTAAGCAATCTTAAGTTTTTAGTGGCTATTTTGCCTGACGATCCGGTTTTAACCCAATATTATCGAGAAGTTAATGAGTTACGTGCAAAAAATCAAAAAACACTCCCCTCAATTCTTAAAAATGAGCGCCAAATAAATCTTTACCTTCGTATGGAAGATGATGATTTAATTAATAAAATTAATCCAGACCTGCGGTTGTCTCCTCCTGAAGAGAGATTTGCATGGTTAAGGTCAAAGAAAGATAACTTCTAAAAATTCTTGCTTGTATTCGGGAAGCTTCGCCGTTATTATTGCTCGTCTTTTAAGCAACTATTGACACACACATGAAGGCAAAAGCGATCTTACTCGCCTCTGTCCTGCTTGTGGGGTGCCAGGCGTCGCAACACGACGGCAGCGTCCAACAGCATGCACAGAGCCTTTCTGCGGCTGGTCAAGGGGAAGCAGGAAAGTTCGCTGGTCGAGCGGCTTCTGCGCGGTGGATGGATGATGGAACGTTCCTCGCGCAAGATCAGGACCTGTGGACTTTCATTGGCGACGAGCTAAAGATGGGGATTCCGGAAAATGACCGGATCCGCGAACAAAAACAGAAGTATTTGAGTAATAAGAGCTATCTCCACGATGTAACTTTACGGGCAGAGCCGTATATGTACTGGATAGCCGGGCAGATTAAGAAACGTAATATGCCAATGGAACTGGTACTACTACCCATAGTGGAGAGCGCTTTTAACCCCCACGCGACATCTGGCGCGAATGCCGCAGGCATCTGGCAGATTGTTCCGAGCACGGGGCGGAATTATGGTTTAAAACAGACCCGGAATTACGACGCGCGTCGTGATGTGGTGGCGTCAACAACTGCCGCACTGAACATGATGCAACGTCTGAACCGTATGTTTGACGGCGACTGGTTACTGACTGTCGCAGCCTATAACAGCGGCGAAGGTCGTGTATTGAAGGCAATGAAAGCGAATAAAGCACGTGGCATGCCCACGGATTTTTGGTCGCTCTCACTGCCACAGGAAACCAAAATTTACGTGCCGAAAATGCTGGCGCTGAGTGACATACTCAAAAACAGCAAAAGGTATGGGGTGCGTTTACCGACAACGGATGAAAGCCGCGCGCTGGCTCGCGTGAAAGTGAATAATCCGGTGGAAATGGAACAGCTGGCGGAAATGGCCGGGATTTCAGTGAATAAGCTGAAAACCTTCAACGCAGGCGTTAAGGGTTCAACCCTTGGCGACAGCGGGCCGCAGTACGTGATGGTTCCGCAGAAGCATGCGCAGCAGTTGCGCACGTCTCTGGCAGCCGGTGAAATTGCTGCGGTTCAGCCGACGCTGGTCGCAGATAACTCACTGTCTGCGCGGACCTATAAAGTGCGTTCCGGCGATACGCTTTCGGCGATCGCCGCACGAATGAACGTCAGCACCAAAGATTTGCAGCGCTGGAATAATCTGCGCGGCGCGAAGCTGAAACCAGGCCAGACGTTGTCCGTTGGCACCGTCAGCAGCTCAGGCGAGCTGGCGAGCAACAGCGACAGCATCACCTATAAAGTGCGCAAGGGCGATTCGCTCTCAAGCATAGCTAAGCGTCACGGCGTTAACATCAAGGATGTGTTGCGCTGGAATAGCGATACGGACAATCTGCAACCGGGCGATCAAATCACCCTGTTTGTGAAGAACAGTTCGACGCCCGATTCCTGACAGACAGCCGCAGTCTTATGAAAAGGCACCGATTCCCCCGGTGCCTTTTTCTTTTTCCGCGTTAAGCGGCTTTCCCTGCTTCAATCATTATCGTATCGCTGGTGAACGAACCGTCGTCCTGCAGCGTAAAATAGCGCCGTACCTCGGCTGACGCGCTGTGCTGATAAGCACGGATCGCCTGCGCCAGTACGTCGGGCGTGCGCATGCGCGCAATCCAGCTGCTGAACTCAAGCTCCAGCCGGTCGGTGCCGACATCGCGCGTAATAAGCCCCGCCTGGTTAAACATCTGCAACCACTCACCGCTGGCGTAGTTACGAACGTGCGAGGTATCGCGCAGCGCTTCGACGGTCTGCAGCCAGATATCCAGTACCGGATGACCGGGCGACAGAATATCCATCATGATGACCGTGCCACCCGGCTTCAGCACACGCTTGATCTCGCGCAGCGCGAGGCCCACGTCATGCCAGTGGTGCGCCGAATAGCGGCTTATCACGATATCAAAGCTCTCTGCGTCAAACGGCAATGACTCCGCATATCCCTGACATGTCGAAAGATGACTGAAACCACGCTCGCGCGCCGCCTCCGCCACCACTGCCAGCATGGAGGAGGATAAGTCATACGCGACAACTTCTCGCACCTGCTCTGCGGCGGCAAAGCTGGCGTGCCCTGCCCCGCAACCGAGATCGAGCACCCGCGCCTGCGGGAACGCCGACAGACGCTCGCGCAGGTGCAGAAGATCCCGTCCCGTCGCATGTACCTGGCTGGTTAAATAGGCTTTCGCCTGGGAGCCAAACTGTTTTTCTACGTTGTCGTGATGAGAGTGTGTTGCCATTGTTATGTCCTTGCGTTGAGTAAAAGAAAGGGCAGGCACAGGGTCTGCCCAACGGCAGACCTGACACCCCTTACTTCTGCTCAGGTTTGCCGGGACTGAATTCGACGAGTAGCGGGTTGTGATCGGAGGCGCGGGTCACCAGCACGGAAGCTTCCTGGACGGCCAGACCGCGATAAAACACGAAATCGAGCGGGCGACCGAACGCGCGGCGGCGCTGGTCATCGGTAAAGCGCACTTCACGCAGCGACATTTCACGCGCGAAGCGGTAAAGCGCGTTCATTCTCGGGCGGCTCCAGGCGTTGAAATCACCCGCCATGATCACCGGACCGCTATGGTGGCCAATCTGATCGCCGATGGGCCCCAGCTGTTTACTGTAGACATCGACCCCGAGACTGAAATTAACCGCATGAATGTTTACCACCATCAGCAAACGACCGTCCGGCAGCGGATAGACCGTCACCAGCGCGGATTTAGACAGACGCAGGATAGGCTCACGCTCGCGCAGCGGGCAGCAATACACCGGATGGGCGGCAGAGAGCGTCATCACGCCTGACGGGTGTTGCGGCAGCACAAAGGCGGGCACCTGATCGGCCGCCAGATAGTTGGTCGTGGCGAATCTCACCAGCTCAGGCGTCGTCTGCGCCTCCTGTAAGAGCACCAGGTGCGCTTCCTTACCGAAATTTTGCAGGACAGACAGCCATTCAGCGCGTTGCTGTTTGAAGATATTCCAGACCAGCACTCTGAGCGAGCCGTCTCCAGGCAAGGGGGCTCCGGCGGGCAATGCCTTCCCTATACTCGCAAACGATCCTGGCGCCAGAATGCGTTCTGCTGGCTGACCGGCGACATAGCGCATGGCATAAGTATTTTTTCGCACGTTTCGCTGCTAACCCCTGTAGATGTGTTCGCAAGATAAGCGACCTTTACCCGTTATAGGGATTTTAGCTCACAGATGCAATGGCCGTGGGAAAGCCGAAGGCGTGACTGCGTAAAGCACTCCCGAAAATCGAGCGGGCTTAAGACATATGCGCAGCCGTGTCTGTCGTAAGAGCGCCGAAGGCAAAGCCATGCGTGCGACAGGTTTCACTTCCTGCGGCGTTATTAATGACGTACAGCGTAGCGCTGTGGTTAAATAACAAAAATAAGCAAAGTCTGGATACAATTTTGCCTTTGGAGCAACAATGAAAGCCTCTTCTGATGAACTGATTATCTTCGTTGCGGTGGTGGAAAGCGGAAGCTTTAGCCGGGCGGCGGAGCAGCTAAATCTCGCGAATTCAGCCGTCAGCCGGGCCGTAAAAAAACTTGAGATGAAGCTCGGCGTCAGTTTGCTTAACCGTACAACGCGCCAGTTGAGCCTGACGGAAGAAGGTGAACGTTATTTCCGCCGCGTCCAACTGGTGTTACAGGAAATGGGAGCAGCCGAAACCGAACTGATGGAAAGCCGACAAACGCCACGCGGGCTGCTGCGAATCGATGCCGCCACGCCGGTTATCCTGCATTTGCTGATGCCGATGATTAAGCCTTTTCGCGAGCGCTACCCGGAGGTCACACTCTCACTCGTTTCCTCTGAGACGTTTATTAATCTCATCGAGCGTAAAGTGGATGTGGCTATTCGGGCGGGAACGCTGACCGATTCCAGCCTGCGGGCAAGGCCGCTCTTTACCAGCTATCGCAAAATTGTTGCGGCGCCCGATTACCTTGAGCACCACGGCATGCCCACCACTATCTGCGATCTCAAAACGCATGTTTGTCTGGGCTTTACAGAGCCGGTTACGCTTAATACCTGGCCGGTCGCCTGTGAAGACGGGCAGTTGCTGGACATTGCGCCGGGGATGACATCGAACAGCGGCGAGACGCTCAAGCAGCTATGCCTGACCGGTAACGGCATTGCCTGCCTGTCGGATTACATGATTGATAAAGAGATTGAACGTGGAGAACTGGTCGAATTACTGGCGGAGTACCGCCTGCCGGTAGAGATGCCTTTTAGCGCGGTGTATTACAGCGATCGCGCGGTCAGTACACGCATCAGGAGCTTCATCGACTTCCTGAGCGAGCAGATAAAAAAATAGCCCCCGAAGGGGCTATAGTGTCAATCCCATGCCGGAGCCAGTCCATCAGGGCTGACCAGACGATCGTGACGATCGAGCGCGGCGATCGCCGCCATATCGTCATTGTCGAGCTTCAACGCTAATGCGCCGAGATTACTTTGCAGGTTTTCGCGCTTCGTTGATGACGGGATCACCGCGTATCCTTGCGCCATCGCCCAGCTGAGAATGACCTGTGCGGGGGTAGCCTGATGTTTCTGCGCAATCTGGCCAATAACCTCATCCTTCAGCGCGTTGCCATAGGCTAGCGTCATATAAGACGTAATATGAATACCGTGCTTTTGCGCCCATTCGGTAACCTTTCGGTTTTGCAGATAAGGAGACAGCTCAATCTGGTTGGTGGCAATCTGATCGGCACCAATGGCATCAATGGCTTCCTGCATCAGCGCTACCGTGAAGTTAGATATGCCGATTTCACGCGTCAGCCCCTGCGCTTTGGCGTCAAGCAGCGCGTGCAGCGACTCCGCTACGCTCACGGCATTACCCGGTGAAGGCCAGTGGATCAGTGTCAGATCGACATAATCGGTCCGCAGCTTTTTCAGGCTTTCCTGCAGGCTTGGGATCAGGCGATCCTTGCTAAGATTTTCTGTCCAGATTTTAGTGGTGATATATAGCGCTTCGCGCGTAACCCCGCTCTCGTCAATGGCCTGGCCGATTGCAGCTTCATTGCCATAAATCTGCGCGGTATCAATTGCGCGGTAGCCTAAAGTCAGCGCATCTTTTACCGATGCGATAACCACATCATCTTTCAGCCGAAACGTGCCTAAACCAAATGCAGGAACTGTCATGTCTTACCTCTCTTTTAAAAGCAGGAGAGAAGTATGAAAGGAATGAAACGCTTGAAAAAGAACAATAACAGCAGGAGTTTTTTGCGAAATTCGCAATTAAGAAAGTTGAGACGAAAAAAAACCCTGAGCATTTGTTCAGGGCTTCATAATAAGTGGCGGAACGGACGGGACTCGAACCCGCGACCCCCTGCGTGACAGGCAGGTATTCTAACCGACTGAACTACCGCTCCACCGAATTTCTTCACACCACCGGATTATTGTTCCGGCTTACTGCTTAATTTGATGCCTGGCAGTTCCCTACTCTCGCATGGGGAGGCCCCACACTACCATCGGCGCTACGGCGTTTCACTTCTGAGTTCGGCATGGGGTCAGGTGGGACCACCGCGCTACAGCCGCCAGGCAAATTCTGTCCGTCCACCGCTTACGCCATGAACGTTTATCCGTCACAAGCTGAATTGTCTCTCAACACGCCAGACTTCTTTGGCGTTGTAAGGTTAAGCCTCACGGTTCATTAGTACCGGTTAGCTCAACGCATCGCTGCGCTTACACACCCGGCCTATCAACGTCGTCGTCTTCAACGTTCCTTCAGGAGACTTATAGTCTCAGGGAGAACTCATCTCGGGGCAAGTTTCGTGCTTAGATGCTTTCAGCACTTATCTCTTCCGCATTTAGCTACCGGGCAGTGCCATTGGCATGACAACCCGAACACCAGTGATGCGTCCACTCCGGTCCTCTCGTACTGGGAGCAGCCCCCCTCAATTCTCCAGCGCCCACGGCAGATAGGGACCGAACTGTCTCACGACGTTCTAAACCCAGCTCGCGTACCACTTTAAATGGCGAACAGCCATACCCTTGGGACCTACTTCAGCCCCAGGATGTGATGAGCCGACATCGAGGTGCCAAACACCGCCGTCGATATGAACTCTTGGGCGGTATCAGCCTGTTATCCCCGGAGTACCTTTTATCCGTTGAGCGATGGCCCTTCCATACAGAACCACCGGATCACTATGACCTGCTTTCGCACCTGCTCGAGCCGTCACTCTCGCAGTCAAGCCAGCTTATGCCATTGCACTAACCTCCTGATGTCCGACCAGGATTAGCTGACCTTCGTGCTCCTCCGTTACACTTTGGGAGGAGACCGCCCCAGTCAAACTACCCACCAGACACTGTCCCCACGCCAGATTATGGCGCCAGGTTAGAACATCAAACATTAAAGGGTGGTATTTCAAGGTTGGCTCCACGCAGACTGGCGTCCACGCTTCAAAGCCTCCCACCTATCCTACACATCAAGGCTCAATGTTCAGTGTCAAGCTGTAGTAAAGGTTCACGGGGTCTTTCCGTCTTGCCGCGGGTACACTGCATCTTCACAGCGAGTTCAATTTCACTGAGTCTCGGGTGGAGACAGCCTGGCCATCATTACGCCATTCGTGCAGGTCGGAACTTACCCGACAAGGAATTTCGCTACCTTAGGACCGTTATAGTTACGGCCGCCGTTTACCGGGGCTTCGATCAGGAGCTTCTCTTGCGATAACCCCATCAATTAACCTTCCGGCACCGGGCAGGCGTCACACCGTATACGTCCACTTTCGTGTTTGCACAGTGCTGTGTTTTTAATAAACAGTTGCAGCCAGCTGGTATCTTCGACTGACTTCAGCTCCACCCGCAGGGGCTTCACCTACATGTCAGCGTGCCTTCTCCCGAAGTTACGGCACCATTTTGCCTAGTTCCTTCACCCGAGTTCTCTCAAGCGCCTTGGTATTCTCTACCTGACCACCTGTGTCGGTTTGGGGTACGATTTCGTGTTACCTGATGCTTAGAGGCTTTTCCTGGAAGCAGGGCATTTGTTACTTCAGCACCGTAGTGCCTCGTCATCACGCCTCAGTGTTAAAGTGAACCGGATTTACCTGGAACACACACCTACACGCTTAAACCGGGACAACCGTCGCCCGGCCAACATAGCCTTCTCCGTCCCCCCTTCGCAGTAACACCAAGTACAGGAATATTAACCTGTTTCCCATCGACTACGCCTTTCGGCCTCGCCTTAGGGGTCGACTCACCCTGCCCCGATTAACGTTGGACAGGAACCCTTGGTCTTCCGGCGAGCGGGCTTTTCACCCGCTTTATCGTTACTTATGTCAGCATTCGCACTTCTGATACCTCCAGCATGCCTCACAGCACACCTTCACAGGCTTACAGAACGCTCCCCTACCCAACAACACATAGTGTCGCTGCCGCAGCTTCGGTGCATGGTTTAGCCCCGTTACATCTTCCGCGCAGGCCGACTCGACCAGTGAGCTATTACGCTTTCTTTAAATGATGGCTGCTTCTAAGCCAACATCCTGGCTGTCTGTGCCTTCCCACATCGTTTCCCACTTAACCATGACTTTGGGACCTTAGCTGGCGGTCTGGGTTGTTTCCCTCTTCACGACGGACGTTAGCACCCGCCGTGTGTCTCCCGTGATAACATTCTTCGGTATTCGTAGTTTGCATCGGGTTGGTAAGCCGGGATGGCCCCCTAGCCGAAACAGTGCTCTACCCCCGAAGATGAGTTCACGAGGCGCTACCTAAATAGCTTTCGGGGAGAACCAGCTATCTCCCGGTTTGATTGGCCTTTCACCCCCAGCCACAGGTCATCCGCTAATTTTTCAACATTAGTCGGTTCGGTCCTCCAGTTAGTGTTACCCAACCTTCAACCTGCCCATGGCTAGATCACCGGGTTTCGGGTCTATACCCTGCAACTTAACGCCCAATTAAGACTCGGTTTCCCTTCGGCTCCCCTATACGGTTAACCTTGCTACAGAATATAAGTCGCTGACCCATTATACAAAAGGTACGCAGTCACCCTCTTACGAAGGCTCCCACTGCTTGTACGTACACGGTTTCAGGTTCTGTTTCACTCCCCTCGCCGGGGTTCTTTTCGCCTTTCCCTCACGGTACTGGTTCACTATCGGTCAGTCAGGAGTATTTAGCCTTGGAGGATGGTCCCCCCATCTTCAGACAGGATATCACGTGTCCCGCCCTACTCATCGAGCTCACAGCCTGTGTGCCTTCGTGTACGGGGCTGTCACCCTGTATCGCCGGCCTTTCCAGACCGTTCCACTGACACACAAGCTGATTCAGGCTCTGGGCTGTTCCCCGTTCGCTCGCCGCTACTGGGGGAATCTCGGTTGATTTCTTTTCCTCGGGGTACTTAGATGTTTCAGTTCCCCCGGTTCGCCTCACAGCACTATGTATTCATGCTGAGATAGTGTGACGAATCACACTGGGTTTCCCCATTCGGACATCGCCGGCTATAACGGTTCATATCACCTTACCGGCGCTTTTCGCAGATTAGCACGTCCTTCATCGCCTCTGACTGCCAGGGCATCCACCGTGTACGCTTGTTCGCTTAACCTCACAACCCGAAGAAGTCTTCGTGCTGCGAGTTTGAGAGACTCTGACACACCGCGCATTCCTTATTTACGGAAGAATGCAGCAGCGTGTCTGTTTCAATTTTCAGCTTGTTCCGGATTGTTAAAGAGCAAATACCTCAAACGTGACTTAACAGTCAGTTTTGAGATATCGGTTGGTTGTGTCTTTCACCCACACCCAGCAAGTGGCGTCCCCTAGGGGATTCGAACCCCTGTTGCCGCCGTGAAAGGGCGGAGTCCTAACCGCTAGACGAAGGGGACGTGAAATTTGCATTGCGAATCGCCGATTCGCTAATTTCACGTAAAGGTGAGATTTTCTTGAGAAAATCGAGCGACAATGTTATTTGTCACCGCACCCCCTACGCGTGGCGCCTTGCTCGTTACTTTTCTATCAGACAATCTGTGTGAGCACTACGAGGTTGTATCTTGCAGGTAAGGAGGTGATCCAACCGCAGGTTCCCCTACGGTTACCTTGTTACGACTTCACCCCAGTCATGAATCACAAAGTGGTAAGCGCCCTCCCGAAGGTTAAGCTACCTACTTCTTTTGCAACCCACTCCCATGGTGTGACGGGCGGTGTGTACAAGGCCCGGGAACGTATTCACCGTGGCATTCTGATCCACGATTACTAGCGATTCCGACTTCATGGAGTCGAGTTGCAGACTCCAATCCGGACTACGACGCACTTTATGAGGTCCGCTTGCTCTCGCGAGGTCGCTTCTCTTTGTATGCGCCATTGTAGCACGTGTGTAGCCCTGGTCGTAAGGGCCATGATGACTTGACGTCATCCCCACCTTCCTCCGGTTTATCACCGGCAGTCTCCTTTGAGTTCCCACCATTACGTGCTGGCAACAAAGGATAAGGGTTGCGCTCGTTGCGGGACTTAACCCAACATTTCACAACACGAGCTGACGACAGCCATGCAGCACCTGTCTCAGAGTTCCCGAAGGCACTCCCGCATCTCTGCAGGATTCTCTGGATGTCAAGACCAGGTAAGGTTCTTCGCGTTGCATCGAATTAAACCACATGCTCCACCGCTTGTGCGGGCCCCCGTCAATTCATTTGAGTTTTAACCTTGCGGCCGTACTCCCCAGGCGGTCGACTTAACGCGTTAGCTCCGGAAGCCACGCCTCAAGGGCACAACCTCCAAGTCGACATCGTTTACGGCGTGGACTACCAGGGTATCTAATCCTGTTTGCTCCCCACGCTTTCGCACCTGAGCGTCAGTCTTCGTCCAGGGGGCCGCCTTCGCCACCGGTATTCCTCCAGATCTCTACGCATTTCACCGCTACACCTGGAATTCTACCCCCCTCTACGAGACTCAAGCTTGCCAGTTTCAAATGCAGTTCCCAGGTTGAGCCCGGGGATTTCACATCTGACTTAACAAACCGCCTGCGTGCGCTTTACGCCCAGTAATTCCGATTAACGCTTGCACCCTCCGTATTACCGCGGCTGCTGGCACGGAGTTAGCCGGTGCTTCTTCTGCGAGTAACGTCAATTGCTGTGGTTATTAACCACAACACCTTCCTCCTCGCTGAAAGTACTTTACAACCCGAAGGCCTTCTTCATACACGCGGCATGGCTGCATCAGGCTTGCGCCCATTGTGCAATATTCCCCACTGCTGCCTCCCGTAGGAGTCTGGACCGTGTCTCAGTTCCAGTGTGGCTGGTCATCCTCTCAGACCAGCTAGGGATCGTCGCCTAGGTGAGCCTTTACCCCACCTACTAGCTAATCCCATCTGGGCACATCTGATGGCATGAGGCCCGAAGGTCCCCCACTTTGGTCCGAAGACGTTATGCGGTATTAGCTACCGTTTCCAGTAGTTATCCCCCTCCATCAGGCAGTTTCCCAGACATTACTCACCCGTCCGCCGCTCGTCAGCAAATCAGCAAGCTGATTCCTGTTACCGCCCGACTTGCATGTGTTAGGCCTGCCGCCAGCGTTCAATCTGAGCCATGATCAAACTCTTCAATTAAAGTTTGATGCTCAAAGAATTAAACTGTTAGTTCGTAATGAATTAACTGTTGTTCACTTGAGACTTGATAATCATTTATCGTCCGAAGACGTTAAGATATCAGTGCCCCGAGTGCCCACACAGATTGTCTGATAAATTGTTAAAGAGCGGTGCGACGCGGCTTTCAGCCTGCTGTCGCGAGGTGGCGTATATTACGCTTTCCTCTTTCAGAGTCAACCCTTAATTTCAGGGTTTTTCTCTTTCCGACTTACCGTCGCTGTGTGATGTTTCTCATCAGCGCCGTGTCGATGGAGGCGCATTATAGGGAGCCACGTCGTAATGGCAAGCGGAAAACTTAAAAAAAATCACAACCGCTCACCTTTTCAACATTACGCTCGTTTTTAGCGCTTTTTGATGGCATCCGGCAGTGCAGACAGACTATTTAACACCCAATCCGCTGCCGCTTCTGCCTCAGGCGTCACAGGTTTGCCGGTGCGCACCAGAACTTTTGTCCCGACGCCTGCCGCTGCTGCCGCCTGCATATCTTCTAATTTATCGCCCACCATATAAGAAGCAGCCATATCAATGTGCAGAAAATCGCGGGCGGAGATCAGCATGCCTGGCTGCGGCTTGCGGCAATCGCAGTTCTGGCGGAACTCTTCCACCGCACCTTCCGGGTGATGCGGGCAATAATAGATACCGTCGAGATCGACACCGCGGTCGGCCAGCGACCAGTCCATCCACTCCGTCAGCTGTTCGAACTGCGCTTCCGTGAATTTCCCGCGCGCGATGCCAGACTGATTCGTCACCAGCACCAGCGCAAAGCCCATTGCTTTAAGCTCACGCATCGCCTCGATAACGCCATCAATGAATTCAAACCGATCGATTTCGTGCACATAACCGTGATCGATATTAATCGTGCCGTCACGGTCGAGAAAAATTGCCGGTACAGATTTAGCCACCTGAAAAACTCCTGCCTTAAATAATGCCGCCTAGTATCGCATGATTCCTGGACGGAGAAAGCGCTCATTGCAGCCGTCAGATTGATTTAGACGTCTGGATGCCTTAACATCCATCCTGTTTACGGACACCACCCGTATCAGGCAGAACAAAATGCCACGGCTAACTCCTATAAGATAATAAATAACCAGATGATCAAACTGTCCAATATCACCAAAGTATTCCAGCAGGGAAATCGCACCATCCAGGCACTGAATAATGTCAGCCTGCATGTCCCGGCCGGGCAGATTTATGGCGTGATTGGCGCCTCCGGCGCCGGTAAAAGCACGCTTATTCGCTGCGTCAATCTGCTTGAACGCCCGACCGAGGGCAGCGTGCTGGTCGGCGGCCAGGAACTGACCGCCCTTTCCGAATCTGAGCTCACCAAAGCCCGTCGCCAGATTGGCATGATTTTCCAGCATTTTAATCTGCTGGCTTCGCGCACTGTTTTTGGCAACATCGCGCTCCCGCTGGAGCTCGACAACACGCCGCGCGACGAAATTAAGCGTCGCGTCACCGAGCTGTTGGATCTAGTTGGCCTAAGTGAAAAGCAGGATGCGTATCCGGCAAACCTCTCCGGCGGTCAGAAACAGCGCGTAGCGATCGCCCGTGCGCTGGCAAGCAACCCGAAAGTACTGCTTTGCGATGAAGCCACCAGCGCGCTCGACCCCGCCACCACCCGCTCCATACTGGAACTGTTAAAAGACATTAACCGTCGTCTGGGCCTGACGATTCTGCTCATCACTCATGAAATGGACGTGGTGAAGCGCATCTGCGATTGCGTCGCGGTTATCAGCAATGGCGAGCTCATTGAGCAGGACAGCGTCAGCGAAGTGTTTTCCCATCCGAAGACGCCGCTGGCTCAGCAGTTTATTCAGTCCACGCTACATCTTGATATTCCGGAAGATTACGCCCAGCGTCTTGACGCGCAGTCCAGCGAAGGCCGCGTGCCGCTGCTGCGCCTTGAATTCACCGGTCAGTCTGTCGATGCTCCGCTCCTTTCAGAAACAGCGCGTCGCTATAACGTTAATAACAATATTATCAGCGCGCAGATGGATTACGCCGGCGGCGTCAAGTTCGGCATCATGCTGACGGAAATGCACGGCACACAGGAAGAAACGCAAGCGGCCATCGCTTACCTGCAACAACATCATGTAAAAGTAGAGGTTCTGGGTTATGTCTGAAGCAATGATGGGGTTACTGGTGCGAGGCGTCTGGGAGACGCTCGCGATGACCTTTGTCTCCGGCTTTTTCGGTTTCGTCATTGGTCTGCCGGTCGGCGTACTTTTATATGTCACGCGTCCGGGGCAGATTATCGAAAACGCGAAGCTCTATCGCGTCCTCTCCGCGCTGGTGAATATCTTCCGCTCCATTCCTTTCATTATCTTACTGGTATGGATGATCCCGTTCACCCGCGTCATTGTCGGCACCTCGATTGGCCTGCAGGCCGCTATCGTGCCGCTGACGGTCGGCGCCGCGCCGTTTATCGCCCGTATGGTCGAAAACGCCCTGCTGGAGATCCCGTCAGGTCTTATCGAAGCCTCGCGCGCCATGGGTGCCACGCCGATGCAAATCGTTCGTAAGGTACTGCTGCCAGAAGCGCTGCCGGGTCTTGTTAACGCCGCTACTATTACGCTGATCACCCTGGTGGGCTATTCCGCCATGGGCGGCGCGGTCGGCGCAGGCGGTCTTGGGCAAATTGGTTATCAGTACGGTTACATCGGTTATAACGCAACCGTGATGAACACCGTATTAGTATTACTGGTAGTACTGGTGTATTTAATTCAATTCTCAGGCGATCGCATCGTCCGGGCTGTCACTCACAAGTAACGTTACACACAACATCAAATACTTTTCAGTTAAGGAATGGTTATGTCTTTCAAGTTTAAAACCTTTGCGGCAGTAGGCGCCCTGCTCGGCACGCTGGCTCTGGCAGGTTGCGGTCAGGAAGAAAAAGATCCGAACCATATTAAAGTGGGCGTGATTGTGGGTGCGGAACAGCAGGTCGCTGAAGTCGCGAAGAAAGTAGCGAAAGAGAAATATGGTCTGGACGTCGAACTGGTCACGTTTAACGACTACGTACTGCCGAACGAAGCGCTGAGCAAAGGTGACATTGACGCCAACGCCTTCCAGCACAAACCGTATCTGGATCAGCAAATCAAAGACCGCGGCTATAAGCTGGTTTCCGTCGGTAACACCTTCGTTTACCCGATTGCCGGTTACTCCCGCAAAATCAAATCACTGGAAGACTTACAGCCAGGCGCGCAGGTTGCCGTGCCGAACGATCCGACGAACCTCGGCCGTTCCCTGCTGCTGCTGCAGAAAGTGGGGCTGATTAAGCTTAAAGATGATATCGGCCTGCTGCCGACCGTGCTGGATATCACCGAAAACCCGAAAAACCTGAAGATCGTCGAGCTGGAAGCGCCGCAGCTGCCGCGCTCGCTGGATGACGATCAGATTGCGCTGGCGGTTATCAACACCACCTACGCCAGCCAGATCAACCTGACGCCGGCTAAAGACGGCATCTTCGTAGAAGACAAAGACTCGCCGTACGTGAACATGATCGTGACCCGCGAAGATAACAAAGACGCGGAAAACGTGAAGAAATTCGTGCAGGCTTATCAATCTGATGAAGTCAACGCCGCCGCGAACAAAGTGTTTAACGGTGGCGCCGTTAAAGGCTGGTAAGCCAGTTTGGTTATCTTCGCTAATAATGTCAGGACGGGCTTAAGCCCGTCTTGTTATTTCTGCAAGCTCCTGATTCAATAAGCCACGTTTTTATCACCGACGAGGAATTATTATGCGTGCTTTACCGATCTGTCTTTTAGCATTCATCCTGAGCGGCTGTTCCGTGCTAAGCAGATCCCCTGTAGAACCTGTTCAAAGCACCGCGTCGCCGCAAAAATCCGAGCCTGTCCGCCCGAAAACGGTACGCCCTGCTCCGGTGAAAATCTATACCAATGCAGAAGATCTGGTGGGCAAACCCTTCCGCGATTTAGGCGAAGTGAGCGGCGAATCCTGCCAGGCCACTAACCAGGACTCTCCGCCGAACATCCCGACGGCCCGCAAGCGCCTGCAAATCAACGCCTCGAAAATGAAAGCGAACGCCGTTCTGCTGCACAGCTGTGAAGTTACTAGCGGCACGCCGGGCTGCTACCGCCAGGCCGTCTGCGTAGGCTCGGCCCTTAGCGTTCCGACCAAATGACCGGATTTGCATTTGAGCAAATCGGCGTCATTCGCTCGCCTTACAAAGAAAAATTCGCCGTGCCGCGCCAGCCGGGCCTTGTCAACAGCGCGCGCGGCGAGCTGCATCTGATAGCGCCCTATAATCAGCCCGACGCGGTGCGCGGGCTGGAAGGGTTTAGCCATATCTGGATCCTGTTTGTCTTTCATCAGACGATGGAAGGCGGCTGGCGTCCTACCGTGCGTCCCCCGCGCCTTGGCGGCAATGCCCGCATGGGCGTTTTCGCGACACGTTCTACCTTCCGGCCCAATCCCATCGGCATGTCGCTGGTCGAGCTTCAGGGCATCCGCACCGAGAAAGAACATGTCATCCTGACGCTTGGTGGACTGGATCTGGTGGACGGCACGCCGGTCGTGGATATCAAGCCTTACCTGCCATTCGCCGAAGCGCAGCCCGACGCGCGCGCAGGCTATGCCCAGCAGGCGCCGGACGCTGCCGTTCCGGTCACCTTTACCGATGAGATAACGCACGCGTTAACGGACCTTGAGAAACGCTATCCGATGCTGAAACGCTTTATCGTCGAGGTCTTGTCACAGGACCCGCGTCCGGCCTACCGTAAAGAAGAAGAAACCGGTAAAAGCTACGCCGTCTGGCTGCTCGATTTCAACGTCCGCTGGCGCGTCACGCCGCAGGGCTTTGAGGTCTACGCGCTGGAGCCGCGTTAATTTCTTGAGCCTCTCTTTTGGCCGCCCTTTCTCACTGGTACACTAAACCACTTTTTTGTGTCAGGCTTTAGCATGCCTGAATTCACACGTTCAAACGGAACCGTAACAACATGCGTACTAGCCAATATCTGCTCTCCACTCTGAAGGAGACACCTGCCGACGCGGAGGTTATCAGCCACCAGCTGATGCTGCGCGCCGGGATGATCCGCAAACTGGCCTCCGGGTTATACACCTGGCTGCCGACCGGTCTGCGCGTCCTGAAAAAAGTCGAAAACATCGTGCGTGAAGAGATGAACAACGCCGGTGCTATCGAGGTGTCGATGCCAGTGGTTCAGCCAGCTGAGCTGTGGCAGGAGAGCGGCCGCTGGGAGCAGTACGGTCCGGAGCTGCTGCGTTTTGTCGATCGCGGCGATCGCGCGTTCGTTCTCGGCCCGACGCATGAAGAAGTCATCACCGATCTGATCCGCAACGAGCTGAGCTCTTATAAGCAACTGCCGCTCAACTTCTTCCAGATCCAGACCAAATTCCGCGACGAAGTGCGCCCGCGTTTCGGCGTGATGCGCTCGCGCGAGTTCCTGATGAAAGACGCTTACTCTTTCCATACCTCCCAGGAATCGCTGCAGCAGACGTACGACGCGATGTATGAGGCCTACAGCAAAATCTTCAGCCGTATGGGTCTCGATTTCCGTCCGGTACAGGCCGATACCGGCTCGATTGGCGGCAGCGCGTCTCATGAGTTCCAGGTGCTGGCGCAGAGCGGCGAAGACGATATCGTCTTCTCCGACACGTCCGACTACGCCGCGAACATTGAATTTGCCGAAGCCGTTGCGCCGGCAACCCCGCGCGCCGCCGCAAACCAGGAGATGACGCTGGTTGACACGCCGAACGCGAAAACCATCGCCGAGCTGGTCGAGCAATTCAACCTGCCGGTCGAGAAAACCGTGAAAACGCTGCTGGTTAAAGCCGCCGAAGGCAGTGAATATCCGCTGGTCGCCCTGCTGGTGCGCGGCGATCACGAACTGAACGACGTGAAAGCAGAGAAACTGGCGCAGGTGGCAAGCCCGCTGACGTTCGCGACCGAAGCGGAAATCCGCGCGGTAGTCAACGCGGGGCCTGGCTCTCTTGGCCCGGTGAACATGCCGGTTCCGGTGATTATCGACCGCAGCGTTGCCGCCATGAGCGATTTCGCCGCAGGCGCCAACATCGACGGCAAACACTATTTCGGCATCAACTGGGATCGTGATATCGCGACGCCAGAAGTGGCCGATATCCGTAACGTCGTGGCCGGCGATCCGAGCCCGGACGGCCAGGGTACGTTACTCATCAAGCGCGGCATCGAAGTGGGTCACATCTTCCAGCTGGGCACCAAATACTCCGACGCGCTGAAAGCGTCCGTTCAGGGCGAAGATGGCCGCAACCAGATCCTGACCATGGGCTGCTACGGCATCGGCGTGACGCGCGTGGTGGCTGCGGCTATCGAGCAGAACCATGACGATCGCGGCATCGTCTGGCCGGACGCTATCGCGCCGTTCCAGGTCGCTATTCTGCCGATGAACATGCACAAATCCTTCCGCGTGCAGGAGCTTGCCGAGAAACTCTACGCTGAGCTTCGCGCCAAAGGCATCGACGTGCTGATGGATGACCGTAAAGAGCGTCCGGGCGTCATGTTCGCCGACATGGAACTCATCGGTATTCCGCACACGGTCGTTATCGGCGATCGCAACCTCGACAACGACGAGATTGAATACAAATACCGTCGCGACGGCGAGAAGAAGATGATCAAAACCGGCGACATCCTGGATTACCTGGTCGCCAACGTGAAGCGTTAAGCGCCTTCGCACTCCGCATAAAAAAGGCCCTCAGTCGAGGGCCTTTTTCTTATCCGCATCGGTTACGGATTATCGCAATCTTTACCGGGCTTAAACGCCACTTTCCGGTCAGCCACCAGCTGTTTTTGCACCGTACCGTTCGCTGGATCCACGGTCATGCTGAAGTGCGCCTCCACCACCAGCAGCACCGATTTCTCGCGGATAGCGCGCGCGAGCTGGTCATCGTGCGCGAGTGTGGCGTGATTCGCCACGCCGGACTGTCGCCCGGTCGCGCAGTCGGTAAACGTCACGGCATTCGCGTTTTGCTGATACATCCCGGTCATGGTCATCGGCGTTACCGGCAGCGGATCGCGGGCGGGTTCAAGACGATAATTAAGCGACGACTCGATAGCGTGGCCTTCGGTGTCGAGCATCTCCAGCGCCTCGCCCCGTGCGCGGAAGTAATGTTTATCGCCCTGGCTGTCCGTCAGCACCAGTTTATCCGCGGTACGCGCCCAGGTGCCGTAAGAGGCAAACACCGCCTGCCCTTTCGCGCCCTGATAGCGCTGGTTCATCACCCAGGTGCCATCTTTTTCTAAAAACAGCGCCGTCTCAATGCCTTCGCAGTCAGCACAGGGCAGCACGCCTTTCCAGCTCTGCTGCATCGGTTTTAATTCCGCCGCGCTGGCTGGCACCAGCGTCTGCATTTCCGCCCGGTTATGACAGCCAAACAGCGAAAACAGGCTCAGGGCCGCCGCTGCGCAAAAGATAATTTTCTTCACCGTATTTCCTTATCGTTCGGTTGTGCTTTTAATCCGGCATACCGCGCACTTTTCCCCGCAGGGCTTTGGTGGCGGATTTATGGGTTTTCGCCTCCAGGCGACGCACTTTCGACGCGCGCGTTGGACGAGTCTCCTTTCGACGCTTTTGCGTAGCGGTAAGTTCCCTGACCAGCATTATCAGACGCGCCAGCGCCGCCTCGCGGTTCATTTCCTGGCTGCGATACTCCTGCGCTTTGATAACCACAACACCTTCCGCCGTGATGAGATGATGGCTCGCCGAGAGCAGGCGGGCTTTCCACTCCTCCGGCAGGCTGGAGGCGTTAATGTCAAACCGCAGATGAATAGCCGTCGAGCTTTTATTCACGTGCTGGCCGCCCGCACCCTGCGCCCGGATGGCGCTGAAGGTCACTTCGTCGTCGGGCACCGCCACGTTTCGTGAAAACGTAATCATGCCGAGGCTTGCCAGACGGTCGGGTGCAGCTCCAGATTCTGCTTCGCGTCGGACAGCCAGATAACGCCTTCCTGCAACGTGACCTGCAGCGTCATGGTGCGCTCCGCCAGCGCGCTCAGCTGGACGAGCTGCTCATCGTTGATATACCAGATGGTCAGGTTCTTATACTGCTTAAGCTTATCCTGATTCTGCTGCCACCATACCTGGGCCGCGCGGTCGTTGTAGGTAAACAGGGCCACCTGCTGCGACTGGCTGACCGCTTTCTTAAGGCGTCGCTCTTCCGGCAGACCCAGTTCAATCCAGAGATCGATACCGAGATGATCGTTGCGCAGCCAGATTTCCGGCTCGTCGTCGGCGCACAGGCCGCGGGTGAACTGCAACCGCTCGTCGGCGTACATCATCCAGGCCAGCAGACGCAGCATCATCCGCTCCTGCGTTTCCGAAGGATGACGCGCGAGCGTCAGGTTGATGTCGAGAAACTGCTGCCGGTCGAGATCGGCCACATTGACCGCCGCTTTATAAATGGTTGCTTTTAACGCCATAGGGCCCCCTGAAAAGTTGGGGGGTATTGTAGCCCAATCCGCGGCGGCTGGCTGCCGATTCAAGCGGAGCGCGGCAGGCGCGCGGGCACCCGCGCTATGGCTCTGATGACTATGGTATAGTCACCTTGCTAAACAGAGTTTAACTACGTAGGCTTAGACTTGCATCCCGCGGTGAAGTCTGTCGTCAGGCTCTGACAGGAGGGCATGTGGATAAATATTGTGAATTAATACGACAGCGCTATTCGCAGATAGCCAGCGGCGACCTTGGGTACATCCCCGACGCGCTGGGCTGCGTATTAAGGGTTCTGAATGAGGTGGCCTCTGACGAAGCCCTTTCAGAGTCGATCAGGGAACAGGCGGCTTATGCTGCCGCGAACTTACTGGTGAGCGATTATGTCAATGAATGATGCCTATCAACCCATCAACTGCGATGACTATGACAACCTCGAACTCGCCTGCCAGCATCATCTGTTACTGACGCTGGAACTGAAAAGCGGCGAGGTCATTAAGGCCAAAGCGCAGGATCTGGTTTCGCGCAAAAACGTCGAATATTTAGTTGCCGATGAAGCCGGTGCCGTACGCGAATTGCGTCTCGATAAAATCGCCAGCTTCAGCCATCCACAAATCGGCACGGTCGTCGTCAGCGAATCCTGACGCACGTTCCGTCTGAACGGGCAGCCCTGGGGCTGCCCTTTTTTATGGTTTCTGTCCGGCGTAATACGCCGCGAGATTCGCCATATCCTCATCCGAAAGACCACTGACGTACGCCTTCATGATCTCCGCCTGGCCGCCGCTGCGCTCGCCTTTTTTATAGGCCTGCAACGCGTGCTCCAGATACGCCTCGTTCTGCCCTGCAAGATTAGGATACAGCGGCGCGCTGGCTTTGCCCGTCGCGCCGTGACAGGCGACGCACATCACCGCTTTCTCTTCGCCCGCCGCCGGGTCGCCTTTGGCCTGCGCCGTCAGGCTAAGGCCCAGCAGGCACGCCAGCCAAAAAAGTTGCTTACTCATCGTTATGCTCCTTATGCCAGGCAAGCCGCAAGCCTGGTTCGTTCTGCGCCTGGCCTTCACGGGTGACAAACAAACCGGGGGCGCAGATGGGTTGCTCATCATAAAACAGAATGGGCGTGGTTTCGCGCCGCCAGGGCGGCACCTGGAGTTCCTGCCAGAGTTTTTTAAGCGGGCGTCCGCGATCGCGCCCGACAATATAAAGCGTGCCCGGCGCGCTAAAGCGCACCGAGAGGGTTTCCTGCGCACGCGGGGCGCGCACGGCGTCGCCCTCGCCACCAAAGGCCAGCGCGCCGAGCGCCTGCGGCAGCAGTAGCGGACGGCTTGCATCCTGCCAGGGGATAATAGTCTGACGCTGTCCGCGGCGCGCTTTAATCCACCAGAGTCGCCCCTGATAGCGCCGCGCTTCATTGTCGCCCACTTTGAGGCGTGGGCTTGCATCTTCACGACTTTGCGCCACTTCGTCCCAGATCCGTTGCAGCGTGGCGCGCGCCGGCATCGGTGCGTTGAGCGCAGCCAGCCAGCGGCGCAGCAGCGCGGCGCGCTTGCGCTCGCTCATGCTTTCAAGCGGCGCGATAGCGAGCGTTTTACCTTCCATCAGCGCAGCCAGTTCCGGCGCCAGCAGCTCATCCAGCAGTTGTTCCTGCTCGCCGCACAGCTGCGCGCTGCGGGCCGCCGCCTGGGTGAAATGCGGCCAGCGGGCTTCCAGCGCAGGCAAAATGCGCAGGCGTAAAAAGTTACGATCGTAGCGATCGTCCTGATTGCTTTCGTCGTCGATCCACAGAAGCTCGTGGCGATCGGCCCAGGCTTCGAGCTGCGCGCGCGGTGTGTTCAGCAGCGGGCGTAGAATGACGCTGCCCGCAAACAGCAGCTCGGCGGGCATCGCCGCCAGCCCCGCCGGGCCGCTGCCGCGCTTAAGCGCCAGCAGCAGGGTCTCGCACTGATCGTCCAGATGCTGCGCCGTGACCAGCGCCTCGCCGGGCACAAGCGCGGCTTCAAATGCCTGATAGCGCGCCTTGCGGGCCTGCGCCTCAACGCCGAGCCCTTCCTCGCGCAGTTCCACATACGCCAGCTCAAGCGGCACCTGCCAGCGATGACACATTGCCTGACAGTGCGCCGCCCAGCGGTCAGCGTTCGGGCTGATGCCGTGATGCACGTGAATGGCGCGCAGGCGCAGCGCAGGGCAAGCCTCGCGCAGTCGCACCAGCTGATGGAGTAACACCGTCGAATCGAGCCCGCCGCTGTAGGCCACCAGTAGCTGGCGTCGGCCCCGCAGGGCACAGAGCAGAGAAGTATCCATTGCGTCGAAAGAAAGAGAAGCCATTGCCGGGCAACTTACCGGGCAATGGCGTCGGGAGCAAGCGTTACTGCTGGTAGAGCTCCAGCGGCAGGCCGTCCGGGTCGGCGAAGAAGGTAAAGCGTTTGCCGGTCAGCGGGTCCACGCGCACCGGCTCGCACGTTACGCCGCGGCTTTCCAGAAACGCCGCCGCCTGGTCCACATCCTCGACGCTGAAGGCGAGATGGCGCAGGCCGCAGGCTTCCGGATGGCTTGGCCGCGCCGGCGGGAACGGAAACGAGAACAGCTCAATGACATACTGGCCGTTGAGCGCCAGATCGCCCTTCCAGGAATCGCGCGCGTCGCGATAGACCTCCGACAGCAGAGTAAACCCCAGCGTGTCGCAGTAAAACGCTTTGCTGCGGTGATAATCCGTCGCGATGATGGCGATATGGTGAATCTGTTTTAAACCCAGCATAATCCCTCCTTATGATTGTCTGGCACGTTACTGAGCCTGGCGCGGCAAAACAAGGGCTTACTCGCTTTTTAGGACACGTACCCTATAGACGCCGTCTTCGCCGCACTTCGCCCCGTGAATGTCGGTTTCAAAGCCTGGATAGTGCCGGCCAATCGAGCAGAGCATTAACAGGAAATCGAGCACCGCGCGCGACGCCTCGGTGATCATCTCGCCGGGCATCACCAGCGGCACGCCGGGCGGATATGGCAGGATCATGTTGGCCGAGACGCGCCCGATCAGCTTTTCTATCTCCACCGTTTCGACATTGCCCTTCACCTGCTGCTGGTACATCTCGTGCGGCGTCATTTTCATTTCCGGCAAGACATCGAACGCACGCAGCATCAGATCCGGGAGATCGTGCTGCTGGATAAGCTTATGGATCCCCTGCGCCAGCTCCTGCACGCGCATATTGCGATAGAAATCCGGATCCTCCGCCCAGAGATCGGGCAGCATGTTTTTCACCCGCAGGTTGAGATCGTAAGCGCGCTTAAACTCCGTCAGCCCGCGCAGCAGGCCCATCGCGCGGGTTTTGTCGATCCCGATACTGAACAGAAACAGCAGGTTGTAAGGCCCGGTTTTCTCCACCACCACGCCGCGCTCGTCGAGGAATTTTGCCACCAGCGCAGCCGGGATCCCCTCTTTTTCCATGTTGCCTTGCGCGTCCATCCCTGGCGTCAGAATGGTGACTTTCACCGGATCGAGATACATATGATCGCTATCGGCATGGGTAAAACCATGCCAGTCGTCGCCGGGCGTGATTGGCCAGCAGTCCGCCTCGTCAATCTCCTCCGGCTGCCAGATGTCGAAGAACCAGCTGTCGGTCTCCTCGCGAAGGCGCTGCACCTCTTTGCGAAAATGCAGCGCGCGCTCCACCGAGCGGTTGATGAGCCGTCGGCCTGGATTGCCGCGCAGCATCGCCGCCGCGGTTTCAATCGACGCTACCAGCGGATAGCTCGGCGAGGTCGTGGTGTGCATCATGTAGGCTTCGTTAAACGTCTCTTCGTCATACTCGCCTTTAATATGAATCAGCGACGCCTGCGACAGCGCTGCCAGCATTTTGTGAGTCGACTGGGTTTCAAAGAAGACTTTGCCCGGCACGCGATCGCCGCTCATGCCGCTTTTGCCTTTGTAGATCGGGTGAAAATGGGTGTATGGCACCCAGGCGGAATCGAAATGGATCGAGGGCACGTCCAGCGTCTGTTTGATCCAGTTGGTGTTATACAGCAGCCCGTCGTAGGTCGAGTTAGTAATAACCGCGTGCACCGGCCAGCTGGCGTCCGGCGTCTGCGCCACTTTTTGCGCTATCGCATCGCGGGTAAACTCGCGCTTCGGAATGCCGCCCAGAATGCCAAGCGCGTTGCGCGTCGGCTTAAGCCACAGCGGCACGATATCGCTCATCATCAGCAAGTGCGTAAGCGACTTATGGCAGTTGCGATCGATAAGCACGGTACTGCCCGCATGGGCGGCGTACATCCCGATGATTTTGTTGGAGGTGGACGTGCCGTTAGTGACCATATAGCTCTGCTCGGCACCAAACGTGCGGGCGATATACTCTTCCGCCTCCAGATGCGGGCCGGTGTGGTCAAGCAGCGAGCCCAGCTCTGTCACCGAGATGGAGACATCGGCCTTGAGCGTATTGCCGCCGAAAAAATCGTAAAACAGGCAGCCGACCGGGCTTTTCTGATACGCCGTCCCGCCCATATGGCCCGGTGTGCAGAACGTGTATTTGCCTTCTTTCACATAGGTAAAGAGGGCTTTAGTAAACGGCGGCGTGATGTTGTCGAGATATTCCTGCGTGTACTGGCGTATACGCGTCGCGATATCGTCAGCAATACCGAGCGAATATTCGAAAAACCAGAGCGCCATGCGCATGTCGTTAGCGCTGACATCCAGTGTGGAGTGGGTATTGATAAAGGCATACAGCGGCAGATATTCATTAAGCTGATTGATCTCACAGCATAAATCGAGGCTGTACTCGTCCCAGTCAAAGATGACGCCGCAGATGCGTGGATTATGCTCAATAAATTTCAGCAGATCGTTGCTGTTTTTCGGCCAAATCAGCTGAAAGCCCTGATGCTGCAGCGCCGCCTGCAACTCCTTCATCGGCTCGTCTTTATAGAAGACGCCGTGCGGCCCCATGATGGCGATGATATTCACTGCTTACCCCCTGGCAAAAAAAACCGTCTGGTAAGCATAGTTGAAGGAACAACGCCAGCGTCTCGCTGGCGTTGGGTGTTGCGTAACGGCGCGTTACAGCGCGTCCCAGGCGTCCTGCCAGCTGATGCCCGCGCCGGGCTCATAGTAGGCGGGCGCCACGCCGCACCAGCCGCCCGCCGGGAACGGCTTGCACTGGTAGAGCGCGCCGTGGTTAAGCACGATATCGCCCGGCTTCCAGCTGTGGGTTGCCGACCAGGACGGATAGTTCACCGGTCCGGCATCCGGCGTTTTGGCCTTCGCTTTTACGTTGAGCACGTAGCTCACGGTATCGCTCAGCTTGCCGTCTTCCACTTTCAGGCTGATGGTGTACTGCGCGTCGCTGGCGCTTTCCGGCGCGTTGAACGTGATGACGCTCTTGTCTTTGCCGCTCAGCGTCTGGCCGGTTTGCGCCATCCAGGTGTAAGTCAGCGCATCGCCGTTGGCATCGGTAGAGCCCGCCGCGCTCAGCGACACTTTGCTGCCGGCATCCACCGCGCCGACCGGGCCGCTGATGCGAGCCACCGGCGCGACATTGCTGGCGGAAGGCTCAGGCGTCGGCGCAGGTTGCGGCTGCGGCGTGGCGCCACCGGAAGCGTCATCGACAATTTTCACGTTAAAGTGGTTTTGTACGCATTTCGCGTAGTCGCCTTCTTTAAACGCGCTGAACGGCGTCTGGTAGCCCACCAGCTGGCACGCGTAAGCCTGACCATCCGGCGTCGTGGTGCTCCAGCTCCAGTCCATTTCCCAGTAAATCGGCAGCGCGCCGGCGCCGCCTGCGTCAAACTGCTTCATTTTCTTACAACCCAGCACTTCATCCGCCGGGACCGGCACCTTCAGGTATTTAGCGAACTCTTTGTAATACGCGATACGGTTCAGCGACTGCGCATTTTCCGCCTCGCCGCCACACTCCACGCCGCCGTTGATTATCTGAATGGTGACGCCAAAGCCAGGCACCAGTCCGCTCTCTTTATCGTGCGCGTTCGGCGTCCAGGTGCCGTCGATGACATGCAGCATGCCAGGCTTCGGCGGCTGCGGGTAGACAAAGAAAAAGAGCGCGCTGGCGAGGTTCAGCCAGGAATCGGCCACCAGCCCGGGTTTATCGAGCAGCGGACGAACGTCGCCGTACATCGCGTCAGAGAACGGTCCGTAGTTGTAGTTATACGAGAGCTGTTTTGCGCCGCGCCCGAAATAACTCATGTAGTCGCCGTCTTTATCTTTACCGCAGGGCCAGGTCTGCCCCTGCCAGGTGTCAGGATTACACTCGCCGTTATAACCGCCCTTCTGCCCTTCGCTCCAGCCCATTTCGCGCAGATAGACCAGCGCCTGACGCCACTCCGGCTGCTCGCGCCAGCTCTCGTGGCCGCCGGTTTCCTGGGCGAAATGCGCAAACATGGTGGCGAGCGATTTACGGCAGATAGCCTCGGCGTCGCGCCCGTCGCTGTAAGCGCTACAGACCGCCGGGAATTTGCCGACCGCTTTGAGGAAATTGCTGTAGGTGTATTCCGGCGCGCGCAGCGGAAAGAGATATTCCCAGTCCTGGGCGCTCAGGATTTTCTCCACCCGCTTAACGTTATCCGGGTTGGCGGCGCGTCCTGGCGCTATCTGTTCGACCTCGGCGTTATCCAGGGTGCGAATTGCGCTTTTTACCGACTGCATCAGTGGAAAGTTCGTCAGCTCATGCTCTTTTTTGGTGAGGTCGCTGGCGTTAAGCGTGTATGGCGTCGTGCTGCTGAGTAATGGCGCGGCAAAAACCGGCGAGCCAGCAAGAAGCCCAGCGGCGCCTATCGCCGCCATTTTTACTATTTCCATTCCGGTGTCCCCTTTGGTTGTGGTTCACCAGCGAGTGTAGGAAGGGAAAATGCGGCGTCATGTCACGTTAACTCATCGCTAAAATCACATTTCATCAGCGGCGCGCAGCCATAAAAAAGGGCCGCTCGCGCGACCCTCAGTGAGATTTTTATTCGCCGTTTATCAGGCGTAACCGTAGCTCATCAGACGCTGATAGCGGCGGTTGAGCAGATCTTCGGTGCTCAGCACATCGAGATCGGCGAGATCCGCCAGCAGCTGCGCCTTCAGCGACTGCGCCATCACTTCCGGGTTGCGGTGCGCGCCGCCCAGCGGTTCCGGGATCACGCTGTCGATAAGCTTCAGCTCTTTCAGGCGCGGCGCGATGATGCCCATCGCTTCGGCGGCAAGCGGCGCTTTGTCGGCGCTTTTCCACAGAATCGACGCACAGCCTTCCGGAGAGATAACGGAATAAGTGCTGTATTGCAGCATGTTGACTTTGTCGCCCACGCCGATAGCCAGCGCGCCGCCAGAGCCGCCTTCGCCAATCACGGTGCAGATAACTGGCACTTTCAGGCGAGACATTTCACGCAGGTTACGGGCGATCGCCTCAGACTGACCACGCTCCTCCGCGCCCACGCCCGGATACGCGCCGGGGGTGTCGATAAAGGTGACGATCGGCATCTTAAAACGCTCGGCCATTTCCATCAGGCGCAGCGCCTTGCGGTAACCTTCCGGCGCTGGCATCCCGAAGTTGCGGCGGATCTTTTCTTTGGTTTCACGCCCTTTCTGGTGGCCGATGATCATCACCGGACGCCCGTCCAGACGCGCAATCCCGCCAACGATCGCTTTGTCGTCGGCATAGGCGCGATCGCCTGCCAGCTCGTCAAACTCCTCAAAGGCCAGGCGGACATAATCCAGGGTATAAGGACGCTGCGGATGACGCGCCAGCTGGGCAATTTGCCAGGCTCCCAGATCGGCGAAGATTTTACGGGTCAGCTCTACGCTCTTTTCGCGCAGGCGGTGCACCTCTTCGTCGATGTTAATATCCAGTTTCTCATCCTGACGGCTAACCGCAGTCAGGGAATCGATTTTCGCTTCCAGCTCTGCAATCGGCTGTTCAAAATCAAGGAAATTCAGACTCATAGTATTCCTGTATTAGTCAAACTCCAGTTCCACCTGCTCCGAACCTGGCAGGCCACGCGGATTGCGTCCAGCGATTCAGGCTCCCGGAACCTGATGCAGTGCATCAGTCAAACTCCAGTTCCACCTGTTCCGAACCAATCAGGCCGCGCAGATCGTTGAGTAAACGATCGTTCGGAGAGACACGCCACGTCGCGCCAAAGCGCAGCCGGGCGCGTGCATCCGCCCTCTGATAGTAGAGATGTACTGGAATGGTTCCCGAACGGTGGGGTTCCAGAGACTGACGGAGTCGGTTTAAAAGCTGGTCATCAATTTGCCTGTCCGTCAGCGAGATAGCAAGCCCGCGCGCATACTTTTCGCGGGCTTCGTCAATGTCCATGACTTCGCGGGCGGTCATTTTAAGGCCCCCGCTGAAGTCATCAAAGCTGACCTGTCCGCTGACGATAAGGATTCGGTCTTTTTCCAGCAGATGCTGGTATTTTTCCAGCGCGTCAGTGAACAACATCACTTCAAGACGCCCGGAACGGTCATCCAGCGTACAGATGCCGATACGATTGCCGCGCTTGGTGACCATTACCCGCGCGGAAATTATCAGACCCGCCGCCGTGGTCAGTTTGCCACGTTCGGTCGGGTGCATATCTTTGAGACGCATACCGCCGACATAGCGATCGATCTCTTTAAGGTACTGGTTAATCGGGTGACCGGTGAGGTACAGCCCCAGCGTTTCGCGCTCGCCCTCCAGCACCACCTGCTCCGGCCACGGCTGACAGTTGGCGTAGGACTGCTCGACCTGTTCCGGCTCTTCCGCCAGCACGCCGAACATGTCCGCCTGGCCAATCGCCTCGGCTTTCGCGTGTTGATCCGCCGCTTTCAGGGCGTCGCCGAGCGAATTCATCAGCGCGGCGCGATGCGGGCCGAGACGGTCAAACGCCCCGGACATGATCAGTTTTTCCAGCACCCGGCGGTTGAGCTTTTTGGTGTCGGTCCGCGCGCAGAGGTCGAACAGCTCGCGGAAGTAGCCGTCTTTGTTACGCGCCTCGATGATAGCCTCGATAGGCCCTTCACCAACGCCTTTAATCGCGCCGATACCGTAGACAATCTCTCCGTCGTCGTTGACGTGGAAATGGTACAGACCGGAGTTTATGTCTGGCGGCAGGATCTTAAGCCCCATGCGCCAGCATTCGTCCACCAGCCCCACCACTTTATCGGTGTTGTCCATATCGGCCGTCATCACCGCCGCCATGAACTCCGCCGGATAGTGGGCTTTAAGCCACAGCGTCTGGTATGACACCAAAGCATAGGCGGCGGAGTGCGATTTGTTAAATCCGTACCCGGCGAATTTTTCCACCAGGTCAAAGATTTTCATCGCCAGCTCGCCGTCGACGCCGTTGTTTTTCGCGCCATCTTCAAAGATAGAGCGCTGCTTGGCCATCTCCTCGGGTTTCTTTTTACCCATGGCGCGACGCAGCATATCCGCGCCGCCGAGGGTATAACCCGAGAGCACCTGGGCTATCTGCATCACCTGCTCCTGATACAGAATAATGCCGTAGGTCGGCTCCAGCACCGGTTTGAGGCTTTCATGCTGCCACTGAATATCCGGGTAGGAAATCGCCTCGCGCCCGTGCTTACGGTCGATAAAGTTATCCACCATGCCCGATTGCAGCGGCCCCGGACGGAACAGGGCCACCAGGGCTATCATATCTTCGAAGCAGTCAGGCTGAAGGCGCTTGATGAGATCTTTCATGCCGCGCGATTCAAGCTGGAAAACCGCGGTGGTTTCCGAGCGCTGCAGCATGTCGAAGCTTTTCTTGTCATCAAGCGGGATAGCCGCGATGTCGATAGGTTCCAGCCCCTGCTTCGCGCGCCGGGCGTTTATCATGTCCAGCGCCCAGTTGATGATGGTAAGCGTGCGCAGCCCCAGGAAGTCGAACTTCACCAGCCCTGCGTATTCAACATCGTTTTTATCGAACTGGGTGACCGGATGCTGGCCCATTTCGTCGCAATAGAGCGGGGCGAAATCGGTAATCTGGGTCGGCGCGATGACTACGCCGCCCGCGTGTTTACCGGCGTTACGCGTGACGCCTTCAAGCTTGCGCGCCATGTCGATGAGGGCTTTCACCTCTTCATCGGCATCGTAAATTTCCTGCAGCTGTGGCTCGACTTCGAACGCTTTGGCAAGCGTCATGCCCGGATCCGGCGGCACCAGTTTCGAGATGCGATCGACGAATCCGTAAGGGTGGCCCAGTACGCGGCCCACGTCGCGAATGACCGCTTTCGCCGCCATCGTACCGAAGGTGATAATCTGCGATACCGCCTCGCGACCGTACATGTCCGCCACGTGTTCGATCACCTGGTCGCGTTTCTCCATGCAGAAGTCGACGTCGAAGTCGGGCATCGAGACACGTTCCGGGTTAAGGAAACGTTCGAACAGGAGGTCGAATTCCAGCGGATCGAGGTCGGTGATTTTCAGCGCGTACGCCACCAGCGACCCTGCGCCCGAACCACGGCCCGGCCCTACCGGAATACCGTTATCCTTCGACCACTGGATAAACTCCATCACGATCAGGAAGTAACCCGGGAAACCCATCTGGTTGATAACCTGAAGCTCAATATCCAGGCGTTCGTCATAGGCCGGGCGCTTCTGCGCGCGCTCTTCCGGGTCCGGGAACAGGAATTCCAGACGCTCTTCCAGCCCCTCTTTGGATTTCAGGACCAGAAAATCTTCCGTGGTCATGTCGCCGGTCGGGAATTTCGGCAGGAAGTATTCGCCAAGACGCACCGTCACGTTACAGCGACGGGCAATCTCGACGCTGTTTTCCAGCGCCTCCGGAATATCGGAGAACAGCTCGCACATCTCATCTTCGGTACGCAGGTATTGCTGCGGCGAATAGTGGCGCGGCCTTTTCGGGTCGTCGAGCGTAAAGCCGTCGTGAATGGCGACGCGAATTTCATGCGCGTCGAAATCTCCGGGCTCGATAAAGCGCACGTCGTTGGTAGCGACAACCGGCACGCCTTTTTCTTCCGCCAGCGCGACCGCCGCATGGAGATAGCGCTCTTCATCAGGACGACCGGTACGGACAAGCTCCAGATAGTAGCGATCCGGAAAGTGTTCCTGGTAAAACGCCAGCGCCTGCTCGGCCATCACGTTGTTGCCACGAAGTAAACACTTACCGACATCCCCCTGACGACCGCCGGAGAGCAGGATCAGCCCTTCGCCGAGTTCGGCCAGCCACTGCTGGTCAATCCACGGGCCCAAAGCGCCGTAACCGCGCTGGTAGGCGCGCGAAATAAGCAGCGTCAGGTTCTGATAGCCGGTGTTATTCGCCGCCAGCACCGTGATATGCGAAAAATCTTCGCCCAGCAGTTCGCACTGCATATTGAAATCGGCGCCGATAATTGGCTTCACGCCGACGCCATGCGCGCCACCATAAAATTTCACCAGCCCGCACAGGTTGGTGAAGTCGGTGATCGCAAAGGCAGGCATGCCAAGCGCGGCCGCCTTTTTTACCAGCGGCCCCGTTTTAGCCAGTCCATCTATCATGGAATAGTCACTGTGCACCCTCAGGTGCACAAAACGAGGTTCAGCCATTTCTGTTTCCGGTTAACTCTGTTTGTCGGTTAAGAGGCGAGGCCCAGCGCGCGCTTGACCGGCGCGAAGCTGCGCCGATGGTGAGCCGTTACGCCGTGCTCGGCCAGCCGCTCAAGATGAAAGGCGGTAGGATAGCCCTTATGCTGAGCGAATCCGTATTGAGGAAAGGTGAGGTCCAGTTCAGCCATTTCCGCGTCGCGCGTGACTTTAGCCAGTATCGACGCGGCGCTGATTTCCGCTACCCTGCTGTCGCCTTTAACGACCGCCATGCTGGGCATCGGCAGCGCCGGACAGCGGTTGCCGTCCACCAGCACATATTCCGGCGTCACGGCGAGGTTCGCGACCGCGCGCTGCATCGCCAGCATCGTGGCGTGAAGGATATTCAGCTCGTCGATTTCGTGCGGCTCCGCGCGACCGAGACTCCAGGCGATCGCTTTCTCTTTGATTTCATCAAAGAGCGCAAGGCGACGCTTTTCAGACAGCTTTTTGGAATCCGCCAGCCCGACAATAGGCTTTAGCGGATCGAGGATCACCGCAGCGGTGACCACAGCGCCGACCAGCGGGCCGCGCCCCACTTCGTCAACGCCCGCCACCAGATGCGTGTGAGGATAGATAAATTCCATCATTGCGCCAGTTCCAGCACCGCGTCCGCCGCCTGTTCATCGGCATTGCAGCGGATCTGCTGATGCAGTTTACGGAAAGTGTCGTGCATCTCATGGCTCTGTTTGCCATCGGCCAGCAGCGGCAGCAGCGCGGCGGCGAGCTTTTGCGGCTCGCACTCATCCTGCAGCAGCTCTTTGACCAGCTCGCGCCCGGCAAGCAGGTTTGGCAGCGACACAAATTCAGTTTTGACCAGCCGTTTGGCAAGCCAGAAGGTAAACGGCTTCATGCGATAGCCGACCACCATCGGGCATTTGGCCAGCATACATTCAAGCGCAGCGGTGCCAGAAGCCAGCAGCGCCGCATCGCTTGCGATCATCGCCTCGCGCGCGTGGCCGTCAAGCAGATGCGCGGTCAGCTCCGGCGCAACTTCCGCTTTGATGCGCTCGAACTGCTCACGCCGCTTCGCATTAACCAGCGGCACGACGATTTCGAGATCCGGGTAATGTTCGCGTAAACGCAGCGCGGTTTTCAGGAAATCCGCGCTCAGCATCTCCACTTCGGCGCTGCGGCTGCCCGGCAACAGGGCCAGACAGCGAGCGTCATGAGCGATGCCCAGTACGTCGCGCGCCGCGTTTTTGTCAGGATCCAGCGGCATGGCGTCGGCCATGGTATGCCCGATAAAGCGACACGGAACGTTAAATTTGTCATAAAACGCTTTTTCGAAAGGCAGAAACGCGAGCACCAGGTCGGTGGCTCTGCCTATTTTGAAAACGCGTTTCTGGCGCCAGGCCCAGACGGAAGGGCTGACGTAGTGAATGGTGCGAATGCCCTGTTGTTTCAGGTTGCCTTCGAGCGTGATGTTGAAATCCGGCGCGTCGATACCGACGAACACGTCCGGTTTCAGCGCAGCGAAGCGCTGCGTGAGGTCGGCGCGGATATGCAGCAGGCGGCGCAGGCGGCCCAGTACTTCCACGATCCCCATCACCGCCAGCTCTTCCATCTCATACCAGGCTTCGCAGCCTTCGGCCTGCATACGCGGACCTGCGACGCCGACAAAACGCGCATTGGGCACGCGCGCTTTGAGCGCCCGGATGAGACCGGCACCAAGAATATCGCCGGAGGTTTCTCCGGCGACCAGGGCAATCGTCAGCGGACGAGTCATTAACGGATCAGACCACGCGTGGAGCGGGCGAAGAAATCGTAGAATGGCTGCACTTCAGGATGCTTTGCGGCAATCTCGGCGATTTCCGGCTTCACCTCGTCCAGCGTCTTACCGCTGCGGTAAAGCAGCTTGTAAGCGTTACGGATAGCGTGCAGCGCTTCTTTGCTGAAGCCGCGACGCTTGAGCCCTTCGATATTGACGCCAAACGGCGTTGCGTGGTTGCCCTGCGCAATCACGTAAGGCGGCACGTCCTGCGCGACGCCGGAGCAACCGCCAACCATGACGTGTGCCCCGATGATGCAGAACTGATGCACGGCCGTCATACCGCCGATGATAGCGAAATCATCGACAGAGACATGCCCGGCAAGCGTGGCGTTATTGGCAAGAATGCAGCGGCTGCCGACAGTGCAATCGTGCGCGATATGCGCGTTGATCATCAGCAGGTTGTCGCTGCCCACCTTCGTCAGACCACCTCCCTGTTCCGTGCCGCGATGAATGGTGACGCTCTCGCGAATGCGGTTGCGATCGCCAATCTCGACGCGGGTCGGTTCGCCAGCATATTTCAGATCCTGGTTAACCTCGCCGATGGAGGCGAACTGGTAAATCTCGTTATCGCGGCCGATCGTAGTATGACCATTCACGACAACATGAGACTTCAGTACGGTACCTTCACCGATTTTTACATCAGGGCCGACAATACAAAACGGACCAATATGGGCGTTGGCACCGATAACGGCACCCTCTTCCACAATGGCGGTAGGATGAATAAAGGCGGTCTTATCAATCACGTATCAGGCCTCCCGGCTCCGTGCACACATCATGGTGGCTTCACAAACCACTTTACCGTCAACCAGCGCGACGCCTTTGAAGCGAGTCACTCCACGGCGCGTTTTTTCAAAGGTAACTTCCATCACCATCTGGTCGCCTGGCACGACAGGACGCTTAAAGCGCGCTTCGTCGATGCCTGCAAAATAGTAAAGTTCACCCGGCTCCAGTTTGCCAACGCTTTTGAAAGCCAGAATACCGGTCGCTTGCGCCATGGCTTCTAAAATCAACACACCCGGAAAAATGGGTTTACCAGGAAAGTGACCCTGGAAAAAAGGCTCGTTAACAGAGACATTTTTTACTGCGCGTAGAAAACGACCTTCTTCAAAATCCAGCACACGATCCACCAGCAAGAATGGATAACGGTGCGGAAGAAGCTCTAAAATCTCTTCAATGTGCAGAGTATGAGTTTCAGTAGTCAAAATACTCTTCCTGTCTAAAAATATACTGAATGGGCAATAATAACACGGCCTGCGGCGATTCTGGATCGCTTGCAGGCCGCGGTTCTGTTGGCGGGCAGGCTTTATTTACCGGCGAGTCAGTCTTGCTGAGTGACTTTACGCTCAACTGCTTTTAAGCGTTTGTTCATTTCATCAATATTCATCACCAGCGCCGCCGTTTTGCGCCACACTTTGTTCGGTTGCAGCGGTATGCCTGAAGAGTAGACCCCAGGTTCAGTAATAGGACGCATCACCATCCCCATCCCTGTTACCGTTACTTTGTCGCAGATTTCCATATGGCCGTTAATCACGCTGGCGCCGCCAATCATGCAGTAGCGGCCGATTTTGAGGCTGCCAGCCATGATAACGCCGCCTGCGACCGCCGTATTGTCGCCAATCACGACGTTATGTGCAATCTGGCACTGATTATCAATGATCACGCCATTGCCGATAATCGTGTCATCCAGCGCGCCACGGTCAATCGTCGTGCAAGCGCCGATCTCGACGCGATCGCCGATAATCACGCGACCAAGCTGCGGAATTTTAACCCAATTGCCACGATCGTTGGCGTAGCCGAAGCCGTCCGCGCCGATAACGGTGCTGGATTGGATCAGGCAGTGCTCGCCAATCTGAATATCATGATAAATGCTGACGTTCGCCCACAGGCGAGTACCGGCGCCGAGCGTACTGTTTTTACCGACAAAACAGCCAGGGCCGATAACGACGTTGTCACCAAGCACCACGCCGGATTCAATCACAGCGTTAGCGCCAACGGCCACGTTATTGCCAAGACGCGCGGAAGGGTCAATCACCGCGCTGGGCGCGATGCTGGCCGCCGGCTGCGGCGTGGTGTCGAGAATCTGAGCCATGCGCGCGTAAGTCAGGTAGGGGTTCTTCACTACCAGCGCGGCGCTGTTGGCAAAAGGAAGGTCGGCCTCGGTCATCACGACAGCAGAGGCCTGGCAGTGCGCCAGTTGTTCACGGTAACGCGGGTTCACCATGAACGTGATTTGCCCAGGTTGTGCAGATTGCATGGAAGCGACGCCGGTGATGACGATATCGCCATCACCGTGTAACTCCGCATCCAACTGTTGAGCTAAATCAGCCAGTCGAATTGAAGGCATTACTTATTTAACCTGTTTCAGCACATCGGCAGTGATGTCTTTCACATCGTTGCTGGTGTAAGCCACAGTGTTGGCATCTACCACCAGATCGATATCCTGGTCAGCAGCCACTTTTTTGACGGCAGCCTGAATACGGGTAACCAGCTTGCCGCGCTCTTCGTTAGAGCGACGCGCGCGATCCTGTTCAAACTGCTGCGCTTTACCGGAGAACTCCTGGCGACCAGCCATGACGTCTTTCTCCAGTTTGCTGCGCTCGCTCGCCTTCATGGTAGAGCCGTCACGCTGCAGACGCTGCATTTTGGACTGCAGGTCGCTTTCCATACGCTGCAGTTCGCCGGCGCGGCCTTTGAACTCGTTTTCCAGCGTTTTGGATACGCCCGTGCTCTGTGCAACCTGCTGGAACAGATTACCCATGTTAACTACAGCGATCTTGTCAGCAGCCTGAGCTGATGCTGCCATTGCCAGGCCAAGACCTGCAGCGAATAACCACTTTTTCACAATAAACTCCTTACCATCCCATGTGTGCCCGAAGGCACTCTTCTTTGCGTGGCCCGGATGCGTGCTAGGCGCACGCACCGAAAGTCATCGCGACTGCTAAACGCATTCCCTTGTAACGAACATTACCAGGTCTTGCCAATATTGAACTGGAACTGTTCCGCTTCGTCTCCATCGTATTTCTTGAACGGCTGAGCGTACGAGAACACCAGCGGCCCCAGCGGAGACATCCATTGTAATGCGATACCCGCAGACATACGGATGTTGCTCGGATCGCTATAATCCGGCACGCCCGCCGCACGCATGGCAGCGGTGTTCTGCCAGTTGGTATCCCAGACGGTACCCGCGTCGACAAACAGCGACGTACGAACGGAGTTCGCGTATTTCTCGCTCAGGAACGGCGTCGGGGTAATAAACTCAAGGCTCGCGACGCCCATGGCGTTACCGCCGACCGCATCGTCGGACGAGCAGTAGCCGCCTGCCGCTTTGTCACAGTTATCCAGACCCGGACCGCTGTAATAAACGGCTTTAGGACCGATGTTGTTGGACTGGAAGCCGCGCACAGTGCTTGAACCGCCCGCATAGAAGTTTTCATAGAACGGCATCTCTTTGCCGCTCAGACCGTCGCCGTAACCCCAGCGAGTACGACCAAGCACTACCCATTTGTGGTCTTCATCGATAGGCATGTAGGTCGCCGTATCGAGCGTGACTTTGTAGAACTCGTTATCGGAGCCCGGAATCGTCACTTTACCGTTCAGGTTCACACGTGAACCTGCGGTCGGGAAGAAGCCGCGGTCGAGGTTGTTGTAGGTCCAGCCGTAGTTCAGCGTGAAATCATCCGCCGAGAAGCCGTTGTCATCGGAGGTCGTTTTCGCGCTCTGCCCCAGTGAGTCCAGATAACGCCACATCGCCACCTGCGGTTCCATATTGGACAGGTCGTTATGAACGTAACCTAAGCCGAGGCGCAGCGTGTTGTATTCGTTAACCGGGAAGCCCAGCGTCCCATCCACACCATAGCTTTTGTTGGTATAGGAAGAGAGGTCCGCATCGTCTGCTTTAAAGTCGTTGTAGAAGATGCGCCCGCCGAGGCTGACACCATCCACCGTAAAGTACGGGTTGGTGACAGAGAATTCGGAGTACGTCTGGTAGTCGTTTTTGGTGCCGTTGATGCCAACGGAATAACCTGTACCGAGCCAGTTATCCTGCTGCACGCCAACCTGGAAGCTCACGCCGCTTTCGGTGCCATAACCGACGCCGAAGTTAAAGCTGCCGGTGTTGCGCTCTTTAACTTTGTACACCACATCAACCTGATCCGGGCTGCCGGAGACGCGCTGAGTATCCACATCCACGGTTTCGAAATAGCCGAGGCGGTTCAGACGCTCTTTACCCTGATCGACCAGATTGCTGCCGAGCCACGCGCCTTCCATCTGACGCATTTCACGACGCAGCACGGCATCTTTGGAGGTATCGTTACCTTCAAAGCGAATTTTACGTACATAGAAGCGGTTGCCGGAATCGACATTGACATGCAGCTTAACGGTCTTATCGGCATCGTTGATTTCCGGCTGCGTCTGCACGCGCGGATAGGCATAACCGTAACGGCCAAGCAGCTTTTTAATGTCGTCTTCCATACGGGTCACTTTCGTGCCGTTGTAAAGCTCGCCTGGCTGCATTTTGGTCAGCGACTCGATTTCGGCGGAGTGACCGGCCAGGTTGCCGCTCACTTCAACGCCCGCAATCTTGTACTGATCGCCTTCGGTCACGTTGATGGTGACGTAGATACCTTTTTTATCCGGCGTCAGGCTGACCTGCGTGGAGTCGATATTAAAGCGCGCGTAACCGCGATCGAGGTAGTAGCTACGCAGCGTTTCGAGATCGCCCTGAAGCTTTTGCTTCTGGTATTTACGATCGCCGACCACATTCCACCACGGCACTTCATCGCGCAGTTGGAAGTTGGAAATCAGTTCTTCGGTGCTGAAAGCGCGGTTGCCGACGATGTTGATCTGCTGGATCTTCGCCGAAACGCCTTCCTGGAAGACAAGCTTCAGGTCAACGCGGTTACGCGGCAGCGGCGTCACAACCGCTTTTACGCTGGCGCTGTATTTACCGACGCTGTAGTAGAAATCTTCCAGACCTTTTTCGATATCGGAAAGCGTGGTGCGGTCAAGGGATTCGCCGACGCGCACGCCTGAGGCTTCAAGGTTCTGCTTGAGCATGTCGTCTTTCACCGACTTGTTGCCGGAGAAAGTGATGCTGGCTATCGTCGGGCGCTCTTTCACCTGAACGAGCAGCGTATCGCCATCGCGCAGCACCCGCACATCCTCGAAGTTGCCGGAGGCAAACAGCGCGCGGATAGTATTACTGATATCCTCGTCATTAACCGTATCGCCAACGCGAACCGGCATGCTGAGGAGGGCCGCACCAACGGCGACTCGCTGCAGGCCTTCGAAATGAATGTCCTTCACTACGAACCCGTCTGCACCGTATACGGTGGCGCTGCTAAACAGCAGCGACGCTATGAGCAACTTTTTCATCGCCATCGTTGTTATGCGTTCTTCCTAACCTGCTCTCTATAGCCGAGAGAAATCATTGAAAAGTGCAAGCCCCATTAACAGCACCAGCAAAATAGAGCCAATGCGATAACTAAAGTCTTGAACTCGCTCGGAAACCGGCCCGCCTTTAAGCTTCTCAATCGCCAGGAACAGCAAATGTCCCCCGTCGAGTACGGGTAGCGGGAACAGATTGATAATCCCTAAGTTCACGCTGATTAGCGCCAGAAACATCAGGTAGTAAATCAACCCAAACTCCGCTGACATCCCTGCGCCCTGGGCAATCGAGATTGGCCCACTGAGGTTGTTCAGCTTAACGTCGCCGGTCAGTAATTTTCCCAGCATGTTGACCGTCAGCTTCATCAGTTGCCACGTTTTCACCGTAGCTTCTGTGACAGCGTTGAACGGCCCATACTGGCGCACAGTTTTATACTCATCGGGCAGCGGCGCGATTTTCGGCACCACGCCTGCAAACCCTTCCGCCTTTTCGTTACCGGGTTTTGTATCCGGTATCAGCGTCAAAGACAAGGGGCTCCCCTGCCTTTCTACGTCGATTGCGAGCGGACGCGCCGGATTATCCCGGACCATCGTCACAAAGGCTGACCACTCACTGAGCGGCTGCCCATCGACTTTAACGATCCTGTCTCCGGCTTGCAAACCCGCTTTGCTGGCCGCCGACTTTGGCTGCACCTGCGCAAGCACAGGTTCAATCTTCGGCCCGAACGGCCGAATACCCAGCGACGCTACCGGATCTTCTTTATCAGGCTCAAACTGCCACTGACGTAAATCGAGCACTTTATCCGTGGCGGCGCTGTCCCCAGGCGTTGCGACGCTTAGCGTCACGTTCTCTTCGCCGATACGACCGACCAGCGCGAGACGCACAGCATCCCAGTCTGGCGTTTCGATGCCGTCAACGGCTTTTAGTTCCGTGCCTGGTGCGATTTGTGCCTGCGCGGCGATGGAATTGGGCGTTATTTCACCAATCACAGGCTTCACGCCCGGAACGCCCATCATGAAAACGATCCAGTAGGCGAAAATAGCGAAGAGGAAATTTGCGACAGGGCCGGCGGCGATAATCGCGGCGCGTTGCGCCACGGTTTTATTGTTGAACGCGGCATGGCGCAGTTCCGGTGCAACCGGCTCCACGCGCTCGTCGAGCATTTTGACGTAGCCGCCCAGCGGGATTAGGGCAATAACATATTCGGTGCCGTGACGGTCGGTGCGCTGCCACAGCGCTTTACCAAAGCCAACGGAGAAGCGCTCCACGCGCACTCCCGCTTTGCGGGCAACCCAGAAATGGCCGAACTCATGCACCGTGATAAGAACGCCCAGTGCGATGATAAACGCCGCCAGATTCCAGAGTATGCTCAACATAATTTATTCCGTTAAATCGTCCTGAAGACCAGCAGCAGCAGGCAGGCGAACACCGGCACCGCCGCCGTCAGGCTATCGATGCGATCCAGAATGCCGCCGTGGCCTGGGATCAGATGTCCGCTGTCTTTGATGCCCGCTTCGCGCTTGAACATGCTTTCCGTTAAATCGCCGAGCACCGAGGCCAGCGCGGCGACGATAGAACAGGTCAAAAGCGTCACAGGCGCGACGTTAAGATCCGCCCACGCGCCATAAATCCAGGAGATGACAGCCGCGGTAAACAGTCCGCCGATAAAGCCCTGCCAGGTTTTCCCCGGAGAGACTTTCGGCGCGAGCTTATGCTTACCGAACATCTTACCGAACATGTACGCGCCGGAATCCGCGCCCCAGACCAGAAACATCACATACAGCAGCCAGAGCGCGCCGCTATAGTGGTTAGCGTCATAATGCCAGGCGCGCAGCGCCACCATGCCCCAGAAAAACGGCACGATAGTCAGCAGACCGAACACCAGGCGCAGCGCTTTGGAATGACGCCAGAACGCTGCGGAATTCGGGTAAAAAAGCACCAGCAACAGGGCAACCACCCACCAGCCCAGCGACGCCCAGAGCGCGCCTTCTACCAGAGGAACGTTAACCGGCGCCTGATAAATGGGCAGAAAAAACAGCATCAGCGCCAGAAGCAGCCCGCAAAGCAGCGCCAGCCACACCCGTTGAGATCGGGAAACAAAACCGCTCAGTTGCCCCCATTCCCAGGCGGCCAGCACGCACACGACCAGCGTCGCGATAGCGAAACCCATCGGCGGCAACAGAAACAGCGCGGCGATAACAACCGGTATTAAAACAAACGCAGAAATCAGGCGATACTTCAGCAAAAGCTACCCCCATCAGGCATCGATGCCGCCAGGTGCCGTGCCGCCGAACCGGCGTTCCCGGTTGGCAAAGGCATTTAGCGCACCTTCAAAGTCTTGTTCATCAAAATCAGGCCAGAGAACATCGGTAAAATAGAGTTCTGCATAGGCGATTTGCCACAGCAGGAAATTACTGATGCGATGCTCTCCCCCTGTCCTAATCACTAAATCTACGGGAGCCAACTCATTCATGCAGATCTGCTTACTGAGCATCTCTTCATCAATCTGGTCAGGACGCAAAACCCCTTCCTGGACCTGTGCCGCTAAATGCTGCACTCCCTGAATAATATCCCAACGTCCGCCATAATTCGCGGCGATATTTAACGTCAGCCCGCTATTCTGGCTGGTTAACGCCTCAGCTTTGTGGATGCGGTCCTGTAAACGGGTGTTGAAACGGCTGATATCGCCGATGACCCGCAAACGCACGTTATGGCGATGCAGACTTTTGACTTCGCTGTCGAGCGCCCAGACGAATAACTCCATCAGCGCGCTGACTTCCTGAGCGGGGCGGTTCCAGTTCTCGCTGCTGAATGCGTAAAGCGTCAGTGCCTCGATACCATTGTTTGCAGCGAAAGAGACCGCGCGGCGAACTGACTTCGCCCCTGCTTTATGGCCAAAGGCTCGGATTTTCCCTTGTCTTTTCGCCCAGCGACCATTGCCATCCATAATAATGGCAACATGGCGCGCGCCATGTGCGGGCAAGTTTTCGCTTAATGGAAGGTTTACAGACAACATAACGCGTATTTATTCCCTGATAAGGATTAAGCGGTACTCAGGAATACTGAAGCCTTTGCATAAAAAAGCCGTGACAACCACGGCTCGCCCGACCGGTCAGGCTCACCCACCCGTATTCAGGTGGCGCAGACTATATCACCGAAGCAGAGCGCTCACAAATAACGTCGCCTTCGCCGCGTGATTAATCATCAGCTTGCGAGAGCGGTCACCCGCTTGTGCGCTACCTTGCGCGCTTCGGCATCAACGGTGAGTACTTCATCCACACTTTGCGGTTCGCGAAGATCCATGTCGTCCAGCACCGCCTGATTCAGCGCTGCGATATCCGTAAAACGAATCTCTCCGGCAAGGAAAGCGGCGACCGTAATTTCATTCGCCGCGTTAAGCGCCGTCGTCGCCGCCTGCCCGTGCTCAAAGGCATCCATGGCAAGCTTCAGACACGGATAGCGCAGATAATCTGGCTCGCAGAAGCTCAGCGTCGCTATCTTGCAAAAATCCAGAGGCGATACGCCGGAAGGGACACGCGCCGGCCAGGCCATCGTATGCGCGATGGGGGTGCGCATATCGGGTTCGCCCAGTTGAGCCAGCACGCTGCCGTCGGCATAACGCACCATAGAATGAATCACCGACTGTGGATGAATCAGCACTTCCATCTGGTCTGCCCGGGCGTTAAACAGCCAGCGAGCTTCAATGTATTCGAGACCTTTATTCATCATGGTAGCCGAATCGACGGATATTTTACGCCCCATCGACCAGTTAGGATGACGACACGCCTGGTCCGGCGTCATTGCCGCCAGTTCAGACAACGGCGTTTGTCGAAACGGTCCACCAGATCCGGTGAGGATAATCGAAGAAACTCCGCTTTCCTCAAGTTTAGCGTACCCCAGGTTGTGTTGAATTGTTGCCGGTAAACTCTGAAAAATCGCGTTGTGCTCGCTGTCTACCGGCAGCAACTGCGCGCCGCTGCGGGCCACGGCGTCCATAAACAGCCGCCCGCAGGTGACCAGCGACTCTTTATTCGCCAGTAACACTTGCTTACCTGCGGCGATGGCCGCAAGCGTCGGCAGAAGCCCGGCGGCGCCGACGATCGCCGCCATGACCTGTGTGACTTCATCAAGCGCTGCCATCTCGCAGGCCGCGTCACGCCCGGCCAGTACCTCAGTCTGACTGCCCTGCTCACGCAGCGCCGCGCGCAACGCAGCCGCGCTCGCCTCATCATCCATCACCGCGAAACGAGGACGGAACTCCAGGCATTGCTCAACCATTCGGGCGACATTCTTGCCCGCCACCAGCGCGGTAACCGAAAATTCATCGGGGTTATGGCGGATTACATCAAGGGTGCTGCAACCGATAGAACCGGTAGAGCCGAGAATGGTTAAATGCTTCATGAGGCGCTCAACGTGAAATAAGAATAAACGCATCGCGCAGGCGCGCGATCCAATGCAAAACGCCGCCAGCGAAAACCGCGATGCGGCTCTCCTGTACGGCGTTTACAGTATCATCAGAAAGGGATCAGAACTGCATCAGCTCAGCTTCTTTATCAGCCAGCGCCGCGTCCACTTTCTTGATGGCGGCGTCAGTCATTTTCTGAACGTCGTCCTGAGAACGGCGATCTTCATCTTCGCCAATCTCTTTGTCTTTCAGCAGCGCTTTCACTTTATCGTTCGCGTCGCGACGGACGTTACGGATAGCAACGCGCGCCTGCTCGGCTTCGCCACGAACCACTTTGATGAGGTCTTTACGACGCTCTTCGGTCAGCGGCGGCAGCGGAACGCGGATATCGCTGCCCGCGGAACTCGGGTTCAGGCCGAGGTCAGATGCCATAATCGCTTTCTCAACGGCCGGGCTCATCGAGCGGTCGAATACGTTGATTTTCAGCGTACGGGAATCTTCGACGGTAACGTTAGCCAGCTGACGCAGCGGCGTCGGCGTGCCGTAATATTCCACCACGATCCCGTCCAGCAGGCTCGGGGAAGCGCGGCCGGTGCGCACTTTGCTGATTTGGGTTTTAAACGCTTCAACGCATTTGTCCATGCGTACTTCAGCATCTTTTCTGATATCGCTAATCACGTTACGAATCCTTGAAAACTGGTTATCAGGCAGACCACACCCGCGCCACGATGCCTTGCGGCTGCGTGCTAAGTATAGCCTTCTTTATCTTGCGGCACCCGACGGGTCGCCTGGTCACGGAAACCGATTTTAAAGCGGAATCTTACCCTGATTCCCTGAAAACGAAAATTATTCTGTAATCAGAGTGCCTTCTTTTTCGCCCATAACAACGCGGCGCAGCGCGCCAGGCTTATTCATATTAAATACGCGAATCGGCAGTTTGTGGTCGCGGGCAAGCGTAAAGGCCGCCAGATCCATAACTTTCAGCTCTTTTTCCAGCACTTCCTGGTAGGAAAGCTGATCGTAAAGCGTCGCGGTCGGATCTTTCATCGGGTCAGCGGAGTAAACGCCGTCAACTTTGGTGGCTTTCAGCACCACGTCAGCTTCAATTTCGATACCGCGCAGGCAGGCGGCGGAATCGGTGGTGAAGAACGGATTGCCGGTGCCGGCAGACAGAATGACCACGCGGTTATTGCGCAGCAGGCTGATAGCCTCAGCCCAGCTGTAATTGTCGCACACGCCGTTTAACGGGAAGGCGGACATCAGGCGAGCGTTAACATAGGCGCGGTGCAGCGCGTCGCGCATGGCAAGGCCGTTCATGACGGTCGCCAGCATGCCCATGTGGTCGCCCACGACACGGTTCATACCGGCTTTCGCCAGGCCCGCGCCGCGGAATAAGTTGCCGCCGCCGATTACCACCCCGACCTGGATGCCCAGCTCCACCAGCTCTTTAATTTCCTGAGCCATGCGATCCAGTATGCTCGCATCAATACCGAAGCCCTCTGCTCCTTGCAGCGCTTCGCCACTCAGCTTGAGCAGAATGCGTTTATAAACGGGTTTTGCATTGGTAGCCATGTTTCTTTCCTGGAACTGTCAACGAATGGGATGGTTAATTCAGGCGACATGATGCGTCGCATTCCGGCTCTGGCTATATAAGAGCAGGCCGAAATTTATGAATGACGGATAAAAAGGAGCCGCCCTCAGGCGGCTCTTTTACACCATTAAGACTGGCGGGACATGGCAGCAACTTCGGCTGCGAAGTCAGTCTCAACTTTCTGGATGCCTTCGCCCACTTCGAAGCGGATGAAGTTGGTTACGTCAGCGTTGTGCTCTTTGAGCAGCTGAGCAACGGTTTTGCTCGGATCCATAACGAAAGGCTGACCGGTCAGAGAAACTTCGCCGGTGAATTTCTTCATGCGGCCTTCAACCATTTTCTCTGCGATTTCTTTCGGCTTGCCAGACTGCATGGCGATGTCCAGCTGAACCTGGTACTCTTTTTCTACCACGTCAGCAGACACGTCTTCCGGCTTAACGAATTCCGGCTTGCTCGCAGCAACGTGCATCGCCAGCTGTTTAACCAGCTCTTCGTCAGCATTTTTCGCCGCAACCAGAACGCCGATACGCGCGCCGTGCAGGTAGCTTGCCAGAACGTCACCATCCAGGGATGCAACGCGACGGATGTTGATGTTTTCACCGATTTTAGCAACCAGTGCAACGCGCTCTTCTTCGAACTGCGCTTTCAAAACCTCAACGTCGGTGATTTTGCCCGCAAAAGCCGCGTCCAGTACTTTGTCAGCGAAGGCCTGGAAACCACCATCTTTAGCAACGAAGTCGGTCTGGCAGTTAACTTCCAGGATAACACCGTAGTTGCCTTCGATCTTGGTTTTGATCACGCCGTCAGCAGCAACGTTGCCTGCTTTTTTCGCCGCTTTGATCGCGCCAGATTTACGCATGTTTTCGATAGCCAGCTCGATGTCGCCATTAGCTTCAACCAGAGCTTTTTTACATTCCATCATGCCTGCGCCAGTACGTTCGCGCAGCTCTTTTACCAGGGAAGCGGTAATTTCAGCCATTCTATAATCCTCGGTTATCTCGTGCGGGGAGATAAGTCCAGACCTGCCGGAAGGCTCCGGCACGTCCGACTCAAACAAAAAAGGGAGCCTGAGACAGGCCCCCTAACCAAACTTGTTACTACCTGGTTAATAAGGGCTCTAAAAGAGCATGCCTTATTATTCAGCTTCTACGAAGCTTTCTTCCGCCTGAGCAGCCAGATCCTGAGAACGGCCTTCACGAACGGTTGCAGCAACAGCATTCAGGTACAGGCTGACAGCACGGATGGCGTCATCGTTACCCGGGATAACGAAGTCAACACCGTCCGGATCGGAGTTGGTATCAACGATGGCAAATACCGGGATACCCAGGTTGTTTGCTTCTTTGATAGCGATGTGCTCGTGGTCAGCGTCGATAACGAACAGTGCGTCCGGCAGGCCGCCCATGTCTTTGATACCGCCGAGGCTGTTTTCCAGCTTGTCCAGCTCACGAGTGCGCATCAGCGCTTCTTTTTTGGTCAGCTTATCGAAGGTGCCGTCCTGAGACTGAGTTTCCAGATCTTTCAGGCGCTTGATGGACTGACGAACGGTTTTCCAGTTAGTCAGCATACCGCCCAGCCAGCGATGGTTCACGAAGAACTGATCGCAGCTGTTAGCAGCTTCTTTCACCGCTTCGCTTGCAGCGCGTTTGGTACCGACGAACAGAATCTTACCTTTACGGGAAGAAATTTTGCTCAGCTCAGCCAGGGCTTCGTTGAACATCGGTACGGTTTTCTCAAGGTTGATGATGTGAACTTTGTTACGCGCACCGAAGATGAACGGCTTCATTTTCGGGTTCCAGTAACGGGTCTGGTGACCAAAGTGAACACCAGCCTTGAGCATGTCGCGCATGGAAACAGTTGCCATGATTTAAAACCTCTGTTTAAAAGTTGGGGTTATGCCTCCACGTATCCCATATTACCGACCCCGAAGGGCACCCCGGAATATGTGCCGATACGTGTGTGTTATTACACAAAGTGAGAGTAGTCGCCTCTGTGCCAGGATTCTGGTACAGAAGTCCGGCGCGCTTTATATCACAATTTCGCCATAGACTCCAATAGTTGTTCACAGATGGTGCCCTTAATGATTCTCAATTTGGCACCTTCCTGATGCCTTGATACCATTGTTTTACATTTATCAGTATTGCCGACTTTTCCGGCACCAGCGGACCAGATTATGGCTATTTCAATCAAAACTCCTGAAGAAATCGAGAAAATGCGCGTCGCGGGCAGGCTTGCCGCTGAAGTGCTTGAGATGATCGAAGAACATGTTAAACCGGGCGTCAGCACCGGCGAACTGGATCGCATCTGTCACGATTACATCACTAATCACCAGCAGGCGATCTCCGCGTGCCTGAACTATCACGGCTTTCCGAAATCCGTGTGCATCTCCATTAACGAAGTGGTGTGCCACGGTATTCCTGATGACGGCAAGCTGCTCAAAGATGGCGATATCGTTAACATCGACGTGACCGTCATTAAAGACGACTACCACGGCGACACGTCCAAAATGTTTATCGTCGGCAAACCGACCATTCTGGGCGAGCGCCTGTGCCGCATCACCCAGGAGAGCCTGTATGTCGCGCTGCGCATGGTGAAGCCGGGCATTCGCCTGCGTACTCTGGGCGCCGCGATTCAGAAATTTGTCGAAGCAGAAGGGTTCTCCGTGGTGCGCGAATATTGCGGTCACGGCATTGGCCGCGGCTTCCACGAAGAGCCGCAGGTGCTGCATTACGATGCTGACGACGGCGGCGTGGTGCTGCAGCCGGGCATGACCTTCACGGTCGAGCCGATGGTTAACGCCGGCGACTACCGCATCCGTACCATGAAGGACGGCTGGACGGTGAAAACCAAGGATCGCAGCTTGTCTGCGCAGTACGAGCATACTATTGTGGTCACGGATAACGGCTGCGAAATTCTGACGTTGCGTAAAGACGACACCATACCCAACATCATTTCGCATAACGACTAATAAGAAGCCGGCCAACGCCGGCTTTTTTTATGGGTGGCGCATGATGAGCAACACATTACCTGAGCAGTCTGTGAATACCACGCTCGCTCCTCTTCCCGGACAGCCTGAAAACCCCGCCACCTGGCCTGCCGACGCGCTCACCTGCGCGCTAATAAAACAGCATCTCGACGCTTTCCAGCAGTGGCTCGGCGCCGCGTTTGACGACGGCTATAGCGCCGAGCGGCTGATTGAAGCGCGCACCGAATTTATCGATCAGCTCCTGCAGCGGCTGTGGCTCGCCGCCGGTTTCGGCGAAACCCCGGATACCGCGCTCGTGGCGGTCGGCGGTTACGGGCGTGGCGAGTTGCACCCGCTTTCAGATATCGATCTGCTGATCCTCAGCCGCAAGCGCCTGTCCGAAGAACAAGCGCAGAAAGTAGGTGAACTGCTCACCCTCCTGTGGGACGTCAAGCTTGAAGTCGGCCACAGCGTACGCACGCTTGAAGAGTGCCTGCTGGAAGGGCTATCCGATCTCACCGTCGCCACCAACCTGATTGAATCACGCCTGCTTATTGGCGACGTGGCGCTCTTTCTGGAGCTGCAAAAGCACATTTTCAGCGACGGTTTCTGGCCCTCTGAAAAGTTTTTCGCCGCAAAGGTCGATGAACAGAACGAGCGCCATCAGCGCTATCACGGCACCAGCTACAATCTCGAACCGGATATTAAAAGCAGCCCCGGCGGCCTGCGTGATATTCACACCCTGCAATGGGTGGCGCGCCGCCACTTCGGCGCCACGTCGCTGCGTGAAATGGTCGGCTTCGGCTTTCTGACCGAAGCAGAGCGCAACGAGCTCGACGAGTGCCAGCACCTGCTGTGGCGCATTCGCTTTGCGCTGCATCTGGAGCTTAACCGCTACGACAACCGTCTGCTGTTCGACCGCCAGCTTAGCGTCGCCCAGCGCCTGCGTTATGAAGGCGAAGGCAACGAGCCGGTCGAGCATATGATGAAGGATTTCTACCGCGTCACGCGGCGCGTCGGCGAGCTCAACCAGATGCTGCTGCAACTGTTTGATGAGGCTATCCTCGCGCTGACGACCGACGAAAAACCGCGGGTGCTGGACGACGATTTCCAGCTACGCGGCTCGCTTATCGACCTGCGCGATGAAACGCTCTTTATCCGCGAGCCGCAGGCCATTCTGCGCATGTTTTATATGATGGTGCGTAACCGCGACATCACCGGCATTTATTCCACCACGCTGCGTCACCTGCGCCATGCGCGCCGCCATCTGAAACAGCCGCTGTGCTACATCCCCGAGGCCCGCTCGCTGTTTCTGGCGATGCTGCGCCACCCCGGCGCGGTCAGCCGCGGCCTGCTGCCGATGCACCGCCACAGCGTGCTGTGGGCTTATATGCCGCAGTGGTCGCATATCGTCGGGCAGATGCAGTTCGACCTGTTTCACGCCTACACGGTAGATGAACACACCATCCGCGTGCTGCTGAAGCTCGAAAGCTTCGCAAAAGAAGAGACACGCTCGAAACACCCGCTCTGCGTAGAGCTCTGGCCGCGTCTGTCACACCCGGAGCTTATTCTTATCGCCGCGCTGTTTCACGATATCGCCAAAGGGCGTGGCGGCGACCACTCGGTGCTGGGCGCGCAGGACATTCTGAAATTCGCCGAGCTGCACGGCCTGAATTCGCGCGAAACCCAGCTTGTCGCGTGGCTGGTGCGTCATCACTTGCTGATGTCCGTCACCGCCCAGCGCCGCGACATCCAGGATCCGGAAGTGATTAAACAGTTCGCCGAGGAAGTGCAGACGGAGAACCGGCTGCGTTATCTGGTCTGCCTGACAGTGGCGGATATCTGCGCCACCAACGAAACGCTCTGGAACAGCTGGAAGCAAAGCCTGCTGCGCGAGCTTTACTTCGCCACCGAGAAACAACTGCGTCGCGGCATGCAGAGCACGCCCGACATGCGCGAACGGGTGCGCCACCATCAGTTGCAGGCGCTGGCGCTGCTGCGCATGGAAAACATAGACGAAGAGGCGCTGCATCATATCTGGGGACGCTGCCGCGCCAACTACTTCGTGCGCCACAGCCCGAACCAGCTCGCCTGGCACGCGCGTCATCTGCTCAGACACGATCTCAGCCAGCCGCTTATCCTGCTTAGCCCGCAGGCGACCCGCGGCGGCACCGAGATCTTCATCTGGAGCCCGGACCGCCCTTATCTGTTCGCCGCGGTCTGCGCCGAGCTCGACCGGCGCAATCTGAGCGTCCACGACGCGCAGATCTTCACGACCCGCGACGACATGGCGATGGATACTTTTATCGTGCTGGAGCCGGACGGCAGCCCGCTCTCCCCCGACCGTCACGAGGCGATTCGCCACGGTCTCGAACAGGCCATCACGCAGCGTACCTGGCAGCCGCCGCAGCCGCGTCGTCAGCCGGCCAAACTGCGCCACTTTACGGTGGATACCGAGGTCAATTTCCTGCCGACCCACACCGAGAGAAAATCGTTTCTTGAGCTTATCGCGCTCGATCAGCCAGGGCTTCTGGCGCGCGTCGGCCAGGTCTTCGCCGACCTCGGTATCTCCCTGCACGGAGCCCGAATCACCACGATCGGCGAGCGAGTAGAAGATTTATTTATAATCGCGACAGCGGACCGGCGTGGCCTTAATAATCTGCTCCAGCAAGAGGTGAGACAACGGTTGACAGAGGCCCTCAATCCAAACGATAAAGTGTAGTGAATTTTTAATACCCAAAAGTTATCAGGAAAGACGCTAATTATGCAGCAGCTACAGAACGTTATTGAATCCGCTTTCGAGCGCCGCGCCGATATCACCCCGGCGAACGTCGATGCCGTCACCCGCGAGGCGGTAAAACAGGTTATCGCCCTGCTGGACAGCGGCGAACTGCGCGTCGCAGAGAAGATCAACGGCGAGTGGGTCACCCACCAGTGGCTGAAGAAAGCGGTGCTGCTTTCCTTCCGTATTAACGACAATCAGGTTATCGAGGGCGCTGAAAGCCGCTACTTCGACAAAGTGCCGATGAAATTCGCGGATTACGACGAAGCGCGCTTTCAGAAAGAAGGCTTCCGCGTCGTGCCGCCAGCCGCCGTTCGTCAGGGCGCGTTTATCGCGCGCAACACCGTGCTGATGCCGTCTTACGTCAACATCGGCGCGTATGTCGATGAAGGCACCATGGTAGATACCTGGGCGACCGTCGGCTCCTGCGCGCAGATCGGTAAAAACGTTCACCTCTCCGGCGGCGTCGGTATCGGCGGCGTGCTGGAGCCGCTGCAGGCGAACCCGACCATCATCGAAGACAACTGCTTTATCGGCGCGCGCTCTGAAGTGGTAGAAGGCGTTATCGTCGAAGAAGGCTCCGTTATCTCGATGGGCGTTTACATCGGCCAGAGCACCAAAATTTACGACCGTGAAACCGGCGAAGTCTTCTACGGTCGCGTACCGGCGGGCTCCGTGGTGGTGTCCGGCAACCTGCCGTCGAAGGATGGCAAATACAGCCTCTACTGCGCGGTGATCGTCAAGAAAGTCGACGCGAAGACCCGCGGCAAGGTAGGCATCAACGAACTGCTGCGTACCATCGACTAAGCAGAACGTAAAAAGGCGGGCCTGGCCCGCTTTTTTAACATATGAAGGTGGCGCAAAGAGATCTTTTCGTTAATTATCTAAAGGTTAATATTTCCCCAGGGGGATCGCTATGTACGACAATCTTAAGAGTCTTGGCATAACCAATCCTGATGAAATCGACCGTTACAGTCTGCGCCAGGAAGCGAACAACGATATCCTGAAGATCTACTTTCATAAGGATAGAGGCGAGTTCTTCGCCAAGAGCGTGAAGTTTAAATACCCACGCCAGCGCAAAACCGTGGTCGCCGACGGCGTCGGTCAGGGTTACAAAGAGGTGCAGGAGATAAGCCCCAATCTGCGCTACGTGATAGACGAGCTGGATCAAATCTGTCAGCGCGATCGCACCGAAGTGGATCTGAAACGCAAAATTCTCGACGATCTGCGCCACCTGGAAAGCGTGGTGGCAAATAAAATTTCTGAGATTGAATCCGATCTCGAAAAGCTGACCCGCAATAAATAAGCGCGTTCGCGAGAACATCAGACAGAAAAAAGGCCGCATTCGCGGCCTTTTCTTTTTCGCTACCGATTACTGCATCAGCAGGTAGATAGAGCTGTCGCCACGCTGGATATTCAGCGCCAGTACCGACGGCTTGCTGTCGAGGATTTTACGCAGTTCAGCGATGTTGTTCACCGGCTGCTGGTTCGCGCCGACGATAACGTCACCTTTCTTCAGGCCAATGCGCGCCGCAGGCGAGCCCGGTTTCACGCTGTTGACCATCACGCCTTTATCCTTGCCGCTACGGTTGGTCATCTCCGCCCCTTCGATACCGCTGAAGATGGAAGAAGAGTCGACCTGCGTCTGGCTGCTCTGCTGCAGTTCCAGCTCCACATTCACCGGCTTGCCGTCGCGCAGCAGGCCAAGCGTCAGTTTCGTGCCGACCGGCATGGTGCCGACCTGCGCGCGCAGCCCTGCGAAGCTGTTAATCGGCTTACCGTTAAGCGACACAATCACATCGCCCGCTTTCACGCCCGCTTTCGCGGCAGAGGAGTTCGCCAGCACCTGGCTTACGAACGCGCCGCGCTGGGCGTCCACTTTCATCGCCTTGGCGAGTTCAGAGTTCAGCTCGGTGCCCATAATACCCAGCTCGCCGCGTTTCACCTGACCATATTCCACCATCTGCGTCGTCAGGCTTTTCACCATGTTGCTCGGGATAGCAAAGCCGATGCCGATGTTGCCGCCGTCCGGTGCCAGGATCGCGGTGTTGATGCCGATAAGCTCGCCGTTCAGGTTCACCAGCGCGCCGCCGGAGTTCCCGCGGTTAATCGCCGCATCGGTCTGGATAAAGTTCTCGTAGTTCTCGGCGTTCAGGCCGCTACGACCGAGCGCGGAGACGATACCTGAGGTCACGGTTTCGCCAAGGCCGAACGGGTTACCGATAGCGACCGCGTAGTCGCCGACGCGCAGGCTGTCAGAATCCGCAAGTTTAATCGCGGTCAGGTTTTTCGGATCCTGAATCTGGATCAGCGCAATGTCGGAGCGCGGATCTTTACCCACGATTTTGGCGTCCAGCTTGCGGCCGTCGCTCAGCTGCACTTTGATGGTGGTCGCGTTATCCACCACGTGGTTATTGGTCACCACATAGCCTTTGGCGGCGTCGATAATCACGCCAGAGCCCAGCGCCATGAATTTCTGCTGCTGGCCGCCGCCGTCAGCGCCGCCAGGGCCTCCCTGACAGAATGGCGAACTCTGGAACGGCGAGCCATCCTGACAGAACGGCGAATCATCGCCGAAAAACTGCTGGAAGTTACGCGGCATACGCGGCGTGTTCACCGTCGTGCTGCCCTCGACGTTAATGCTGACAACGGAAGGCATCACTTTTTCCAGCATCGGCGCCAGGCTCGGCATCGCCTGCGACGTGACCGCAGATGCCGTCTCAGCGGCAAAGGAAACCGGGCTTAACGCCAGTCCAAGGCTCAGAGCCAGCGCACTCATTGCTAACGTGGTTTTTTTCATCATTTCATTCCCAACTAACAAGTAACGCAAATAAATTGCTGTGAAGGTGACTACTCAGAGCGAATTTATAGCGCGAAGTTCCACCGTTAATTTTCTGAAAAAAGTAAAAATTTATTGGCCGTCTTTACAAAACGCAACGGCATTATTCCACCGCCATTAGCCTGCGATATTCATCCCATGCATATAAATCAGTCATCCCGCTGATATAGTCCTGGATGAGACGGCAGCGATAATAATATTCCCAGACGGGGAAATCTGCCGCCTGCGGGTGCAAATTATTCACCGCTTCTATATAAGCCAGCCGGTGGCGGGAAGAGAGCTTATGGTAAAGGCGCGATTCAATCGGTAGCCCGCGCACGCTCTCTTTTTCCACCAGCTCGCGAAATTGCGCCAGCGTCAGCGACAGCAGCGGGCGATAAATATCCAGCAGGCCGCTAATCACCCGGTAGCCCTGTAATTCCAGCTGTTCGACGTCAGGGTGGTTAAACACATGACGCACCGCGACATTTTTATAAAGCTCCAGCAGGCGGCTAAACGGGCTGTCATCTTCCAGCAGCGCATGATTAAAAGAGCCGTCAAACACCGCCGGCAGATTATCAATAAAACGCTGGGCGGCGTAGGGCGCCAGCCGGTTTAACGTATTGACGCGCAGATACATAAAGAACTGATCTTCCGCGCTGTGGTGCAGCTGATTCGTGCCCGATTTATCCCAGGCGTTTTGCACCACCAGATTGAAGAGATCGCCAGACTGATGCTCGCCCCACGCGTCATAAAGATGCTGATATAACTGCTCGACGCTGAAGATGCGTTTTTCCACCGCGTCTTCGAGATCCGCCACGCAATAGGAAATATCGTCGGCCGCCTCCATAATCCAGGCGAGCGGGAAGCGACTGTAAGCGTCTAATTGCAATTCTTTACGTAGCCGCGAAATATAGTGCTCTTCCGAGAGATAAAACCCCGGCTTTTTCATCAGATAACTGTGGGTTTCCGGCACCGGGCCGGTATGCCAGGCCGGGCGCGTATATTTAAGAATGCCGCCGACCTGCGCCCAGGTCAGGTTCATGCGCAGCAGCGTATGCACCAGGCGAATGCCCTGCGCGTTGCCCTCAAAATGGCACAGGTCACTGCGCACTTTGCGGCGCAGGGCGTTGAGGTCCTCTTCGCCCTCCTGCAAGCGCAGCGCCTGCACCGCGCAGCGATCCTGGCTTACCGGCAGATTCTCGGCATCGGCCGGAAAGAGCCGCTGGCTGAACCAGTCGTTAATCGCCGCCTCGCCGAAATGGCCAAACGGCGGGTTGCCGATGTCGTGCATCAGGCACGCCATCTCGACGATGCTCTCAAACGGCCCGGTCAGCTCCGCAAGGCCATACGCCTCAAGCAGCCCCTGCTCTTTCAGGCGGCTTAACACCTCTTTAGCGATATAGCGCCCGACCTGCTGCACCTCAAGCGAGTGCGTCAGGCGGGTGCGCACCGCGGCGTTGCGCTCAAGGGGGAAGACCTGGGTTTTCTGTTGCAGGCGGCGGATCGCGGGCGAGTTAATAATGCGGCCGCGATCGCTTTCAAAGATACGCAGGATCTCGTGTTCGCTTTTCACGCCCTGCGGTGAGCGATACCGGCGATGCCAGTTGATTTTGTTTCGGAAATCGATTTTCTGCATCCGCCCTCCCGGTCTGCGCGCGCACGCGAATTAATTCCTTGCTGTCTGCCATGATAGACTATGCCTCTGAATCCATCATTTAGCGAGTATCTCTATGAAAGCAGGCATTATTGGCGCAATGGAAGAAGAAGTGACGCTGCTGCGTGACAAAATCGACAACCGCCAGACCCTGAATATCGCCGGCTGCGAAATTTACACCGGCACCCTCAACGGCGTGGACGTCGCGCTGCTGAAATCGGGCATCGGCAAAGTTTCCGCCGCGATGGGCGCGACGCTGCTGCTGGAGCACTGCAAACCTGACGTGGTGATCAATACCGGTTCCGCGGGCGGCCTCGCGCCCTCGCTGAAAGTGGGCGATATCGTCGTGTCCGATGAAGTGCGCTATCACGACGCCGACGTCACCGCGTTCGGCTACGAATATGGCCAAATGGCCGGTTGTCCGGCGGCGTTCAAAGCCGATGAGAAACTGATCGCGGCGGCGCAGGCGACGATTGAACAGCTGAACCTGCACGCGGTGCGCGGGCTGGTGGTCAGCGGCGACGCGTTCATCAACGGTTCGGTGAATCTCGCGAAAATCCGCCATAACTTCCCGCAGGCGATTGCGGTGGAGATGGAAGCAACCGCTATTGGTCACGTCTGCCACAACTTCGGCGTGCCGTTTGTCGTGGTACGCGCGATTTCTGACGTCGCGGATCAGCAGTCGCACCTGAGCTTTGAAGAGTTCCTGGCGGTGGCGGCGAAGCAGTCGAGCCTGATGGTGGAGACGCTGCTCACGAGCCTGAACCGTGGCTAAGCGTTGGCTTAACAGGGCGCTGGTCGCCCTGCTTTTTCTCCCGGCGTGGCTCTGCGCCGCGCCACGCGTCATCACTCTCTCCCCCGCCAATACCGAACTCGCCTTTGCCGCTGGCATTACGCCCGTTGCAGTGAGCGCTTATTCCGATTACCCCGACGCGGCGCGTAAGCTTGAGCAGGTCGCCAACTGGCAGGGCATGAACCTTGAGCGCATCGTCGCGCTGAAGCCCGATCTGCTGGTTGCCTGGCGCGGCGGCAACCCGGAACGACAGGTCAATCAGCTTCAATCGCTCGGTATTAAGGTGCTCTGGCTCGATCCGCAAAATGTCGCGCAGATAGCTGACGCCCTGCGCGCGCTGGCCGCTTACAGCCCGACGCCTGAGACGGCGCAGTCGGCGGCGCGCGCGCTCGAACAGCGCTGGCAGGCGCTCGCCGCGCGTTATGGGACAGCTGCGAAAAAACGCGTCTTTATTCAGTTCGGCACGCGTCCGCTCTTCACCACCGGCAAAGCGTCTGTCCAGAATGAGATAGTCGAGACCTGCGGCGGCGCCAATATCTTTGCCGACAGCCCCGTTCCCTGGCCGCAGGTGAGCCGCGAACAGGTGCTGGCTCGCCAGCCGCAGGCCGTGATTATTACCGGCGGTGACACGGTTATCGCCGCCACGCGGCAGTTCTGGCGGCCACAGCTCGACGTGCCGGTCATAAGCATTAACGATGACTGGTTTGAGCGCGCGGGCCCGCGTATTATCCTCGCCGCGAATCAGCTCTGCCAGGCGCTGGCAGAGGTAAAATAACGAGTCGAGGAACATCATGCTGGTTTACTGGCTGGATATTATTGGCACCGCGGTGTTTGCCATCTCCGGCGTTTTGCTGGCGGGCAAACTGCGTATGGATCCGTTCGGCGTGCTGGTGCTGGGCGTCGTCACCGCGGTCGGTGGCGGCACGATCCGCGATATGGCGCTCGATCACGGCCCGGTGTTTTGGGTAAGAGATCCTACCGATCTGGTGGTGGCGATGGTGACATGTTTACTGACCATCGCGCTGGTGCGCCAGCCGCGCCGTCTGCCGAAGTGGATACTGCCGGTGCTGGATGCCGTCGGTCTGGCGGTCTTTGTCGGCATTGGGGTGAATAAAGCGTTTATGGCGGGCACCGGGCCGCTGGTCGCTATCTGTATGGGCGTGGTGACGGGCGTCGGCGGCGGTATTATTCGCGACGTGCTGGCGCGCGAAATCCCGATGATCCTGCGCACTGAAATCTACGCCACCGCCTGCATCGTGGGCGGCATCGTCCACGCCACCGCGTTTTACACCTTTACGGTGCCGCTGGAGCAGGCCAGCATGATGGGCATGGCGGTGACGCTGGCCATCCGGCTTGCGGCCATTCGCTGGCACCTGAAGCTGCCCACCTTTGCGCTCGACGAGAAAGCGTAAACCATAAAAAAAGCCGTGTCGCAAAACACGGCTTTTTTGTTTCAGCTGACTATCAGACGCTGAAGGAAGAACCACACCCGCAGGTGCTGGTGGCGTTCGGGTTATTCACCACAAAGCGCGAGCCTTCGAGGCCTTCGGTGTAATCCACCGCGCCGCCGACCAGGTATTGCAGGCTCATCGGGTCAACGACCAGCGACACGCCCTGTTTCTCGATAGTCATATCGCCATCGTTGATCTGGTCGTCAAAGGTAAAACCATACTGGAAGCCGCTGCAACCACCACCGGTGATGTAGACGCGCAGCTTGAGATTCGGGTTGTCTTCGTCTGCGATCAGGCTTTTTACTTTATTGGCGGCTGCGTCGGTAAACTGCAGCGGCAGCGCTACGTCATCACTCATTTTTTGCTCCCGTGGAAACCAGCAATCGGGCAAAGAATAACCCGATCTTTAGGGCCATTATCTATTACCCTGGTAAATCGTTCAAGTATTCCGCCCGTCGGCCTGCGCCTGTCGCTCCGCCTCCTGCTTCGCCAGCGTGCGCGCCAGGATGGTCGAGTAGAGCGGCTTGCCGCCGAGGAACTGGGCGAGCAGTGTCGCGCCGAGACAGGTAATAATCATTGGCAAAATGAGCTGGTAATTATCGGTCATCTCCAGCACAAGCACGATGCCGGTTATTGGCGCTCTCACCGAGGCCGCCAGCAGCGCGCCCATTCCGGCGATGGCGAAGGTGCCCGCCTGTAAGTGCCAGTCCGGGAACCAGGCGGCGCACGCCATGCCGAACGCGCTGCCAAGCAGCGTGCCAAGCGCCAGCATCGGCGCGAAAATGCCGCCCGGCGCGCCGGAAGAGAAACAGAGCACCGTCGTCACTACGCGGGCGATAAAAATAAACAGCAGCATACCGACGGTGAAATTGCCCGCCGCCGCGATGGGGATCAGATCAAATCCGCCGCCTGCCGCGACTGGCTCCCACAACGCCAGCAGGCCGCACAGGCCGCCGATCCCGCCGCCGAGCAGCACCCAGCGGGTAATATTGCCGTGATGAATACGGGCAAACACATCCTGCATGCCGAGCACCAGGCGATTAAACAGCGGGCCTATCGCGCCGAAAATAATACCCAGCAGCAGATAGAGCCACAGCGTATGGACCGGCGCGTTGGTCAGTTGCCCGACCTCAATCACCGCCCGCTCGCCGTTAAAGACGCGAAACACGATGCTCGACATAATCACGCCGGTAAACACCGCTTTGATGGAAATCAGGTTGTAGCGAAACTGCGGGCGCATCTCTTCAATAATGAACAGAATGCCCGCCAGCGGCGCGTTAAAGGCCGCCGCAAGCCCGGCCGCCGCGCCGGTCGCCAGCAGCGTATGGCGCGCTTCGGCGTCGCTGCGGCGAAACAGATCCAACACCATGCGCCCGATATTGCCGCCAATCTGCACCGTCGGCCCTTCCCGCCCCAGCACCATGCCCGCGCCGAGCGTGCCCATACCGCCGATAAATTTCACCGGCAGCACCCGCCACCAGCGCACCGGGCGTAGCTCTTCCAGCGCCCCTTCGATTTCAGGAATGCCCGACCCGCCCGCCTCCGGCGCGAAGCGGCGCACCAGAAAATACCCGACCATCGCCAGCAGCGCGGAGACAATAAACGCCAGCGGCCAGACGCGCCACGGGTTGTCCGCCGCCTGCACCAGCAGCCCGATGCGCTGCTGCGCCACCCAGACCACGGCTTTTTCAAACGCGACGCCCGCAAGCCCCGTCACAAGGCCAGTGAGCGCCGCCAGCAGCAAAATCGTCAACGGCGTTTTATCGCGCAGCAAAAGCTGGCGGATAATCGCGGCGCGTCGAAAACCGCTGACGCGGCGAGTGGATGTCGTCTGCGAATTCATGCGAACGGTTTCTCCGGGGGAAATTCAGGTTGCGCATTGTACGCCCTGCGGCGACGTCATTCAAAAAAGCCCTTCGGGGGGCAGCGTTTAATCGGGCAAAACTTTCATAACCCGGAAGGGATGACTTAGAATAGTCCGTTATCTCTCTTTCCCCGAATCAGGAGCCGATTCATGAGTAAGTCTGAAAACCTCTTTGCCGCTGCCCGCGAACTTATCCCTGGCGGCGTAAACTCGCCGGTGCGCGCCTTTACCGGCGTGGGCGGTACGCCGCTGTTTATCGAACGGGCGGACGGGGCTTATCTCTATGACGCCGACGGCAAAGCCTATATCGACTATGTCGGCTCCTGGGGCCCGATGGTGCTGGGCCACAACCACCCGGCTATCCGTAACGCGGTGATTGAAGCGGCGCAGCGCGGCCTGAGCTTCGGCGCGCCGACCGAAATGGAAGTTAAAATGGCGCAGCTCGTCACCGAGCTGGTCCCGACGATGGATATGGTGCGTATGGTGAACTCCGGCACCGAGGCGACCATGAGCGCCATCCGTCTGGCGCGCGGCTTTACCCGCCGCGACAAAATCATCAAATTTGAAGGCTGTTATCACGGCCACGCCGATCACCTGCTGGTGAAAGCGGGCTCCGGCGCGCTGACGCTCGGCCAGCCGAACTCGCCGGGCGTACCGGCGGATTTCGCCAAACATACCCTGACCTGCACCTATAACGATCTCGCTTCCGTGCGCGAGGCGTTCGAGCTTTACCCTCAGGATATCGCCTGCATTATCGTCGAGCCTGTCGCGGGCAACATGAACTGCATCCTGCCGCAGCCCGATTTCCTGCCGGGTCTGCGCGCGCTGTGCGATGAATTCGGCGCGCTGCTGATTATCGATGAAGTGATGACCGGTTTCCGCGTCGCGCTGGCGGGCGCGCAGGCGCATTACAACGTGGTGCCGGATTTGACCTGCCTTGGCAAAATCATCGGCGGCGGTATGCCGGTGGGCGCGTTCGGCGGGCGTCGCGAAGTCATGGAAGCGCTGGCCCCGACCGGCCCGGTCTATCAGGCGGGCACGCTCTCCGGCAACCCGATCGCGATGGCGGCGGGCTTCGCCTGCCTGAGCGAAGTGTCGCAGCCGGGCGTGCACAGCACGCTGGACACGCTGACGACGCAGCTGGCGGAAGGCCTGCGTGACGCCGCGCAGGAGACGGGCGTGTCGCTGGTGGTCAACCATGTCGGCGGGATGTTCGGTATCTTCTTTACCGACGCCGATAGCGTGACCTGCTATCAGGACGTGGTGAAATGCGACGTCGAGCGCTTTAAGCGTTTCTTCCATCTGATGCTGGAAGAAGGCGTCTATTTCGCGCCGTCCGCGTTCGAAGCGGGCTTTATGTCCATCGCGCACAGCGAAGAAGACATCAACACTACCATCGACGCCGCACGCCGGGTGTTCGCGAAGCTGTAATCGGGTTTGTTACCGTGGCGGGTGCGCTTACGCTTACCCGCCCTACATTTACGAAACGCCTGATTTTCTCTCGCTCGCGGGTGCGCTTACCGTTTAACCGCCCGCGAGCCCCCCCGCCTTCCCTACCGGCTCTGCTTACGCAGCAGATACACAAAATAGGGCGCACCGATAAACGTCGCCAGCAGCCCTGCCGGGATCTGATACGGGAACATCGCCATACGCCCCGCCCAGTCGGCCAGCATCATCAGCATACCGCCCAACAGCGAGGCGATAACCAGCTGCGGCAGCGCGCGGCGAAAACCGAGCATGCGCGTAATATGCGGCGCCATCAGGCCAATAAAGCTCAGCGGGCCGATGGTCAGCGTCGCCGCCGCGGTCAGCGCCGAGGCGAGCAACAGCAGCACGACGCGCGTCGGCGTCAGCGCCATCCCCACAGCCCGCGCGGTATCGCCGCCGAGCGGCAGCACCGTCAGCCAGCGGCGGCACAGCGGCGTTACCGCCAGCAGCGCCAGCATCACCCACAGCGAATTCTGCGCCTGCTGCGGCGTCACGCGGTAGGTGGAGCCGGAGATCCACGTGATCACCTGCGCCATGCGCGGATCGCCGCTCGCCTGGAGCATCACCAGCAGCATCGTGAAAGCCGTACTCAGCGCCATCCCGGCCAGCAGCATCCGGTGCGGCGAAAACCCGCCGCGTCCGGCGGCAACCAGAATAATCATCAGCGTCGCCGCCGCACCGAGGCTCCCCGCCGGCAGCAGCCAGCCGAAGGCGTCGCCCGGCACGAACAGCAGCATCATCACTACGCCGAACGCGGCCCCGGAGCTGATGCCCAGCACTTCCGGGCTCGCCATCGGGTTGCCGGTCAGCCGCTGGATAATGCAGCCCGCCGCCGCCAGCATCGTGCCCGCGCACAGCGCCGCCAGCACGCGCGGCCAGCGCCAGCCCAGCAGCTCGCGCAGGATGTCGCCCTGCGCCCAGACCCAGCCGTCGGCATCACGCCCGAAGCAGAGCGCCAGCGCCGCCACGCCCAGGAGCAGCAGCAGGCCCGCCAGCGTCCAGCGCGCCAGGTGGCCGCGCTCCGCCGGAATGCGGTCGCCCGCGTTCATCTCCGGCGCGCTCATGGTGCGCAGACGCGGCAACAGCCACAGCAGCAGCGGCGCGCCAAACAGTGCCGTCGCCATGCCGGTGGAGACCTCCAGCCAGACGCGGGAGAGCCAGAGAATAAATTGATCGGAAAGCCACAGCAGCAGCGCGCCGATAAACGACGCCAGCAGCAGCCGCGCCAGCAGCCGCCGCGCGCCGAGCATCTTTGCAAGCAGCGGCGCGAACAGGCCGATAAACCCGATGATCCCGACCGCATTCACCAGCAACGCGCTGATGACAATCGCCAGCGTCAGCGTGGCAAGGCGCGCCAGCGACAGCGCCAGCCCGAGGTTGCGCGCCACGCCGTCGTCCAGCCCCATAAGGGTTAACGGACGCAGCAGCAGCAGCGTCAGGAGCAGGCCCGCCAGCAGCTGCGGCCACAGCCGCGCCGCCACGCTCCAGTCGTTCTGGTTCAGCGCGCCGGTGCTCCATAAAAACATGCTTTGCAGCTGATCGTGGTGAAACAGCACCAGCAGTTGATTGACCGCGCCGCAGTAAAGGCTGACTACCAGGCCTGCCAGAATCAGCGTCACCGGCGAGAGGCGTTTGCCCCAGGCGACGCCGAACACCAGTAGCCCGACGACGCAGGCCCCCGCCAGCGCCGCGAACTGCCCCGTCAGCACGCCGCCGGGCAACGCCCAGAGCGTGGCGACGGTGACGCCAAGCTGCGCGCCGGTCGCCACCCCAAGCGTGGTCGGCTCGGCCAGCGGGTTACGCAATACCTGCTGGAACAGCACGCCCACCAGCCCCAGTCCCGCGCCCACCAGCAGCGACACCGCAAAACGCGGCAGGAGGCTGTAGTGGAACAGCATCTGGTCAATGGCGTCGATATCCGGTTGCCACAGCGCCTCGCGCCACTGCGCGCGCGGCAGCCAGGCGGTGAGGTTGACCCAGCTCAGGCCGAGCGCCAGCGCGAACAACAGCCCCAGCAGCAGCGCCGGGAAAAGCAGATGACGTGGCTTCATGCCCGGCCTCCCAGCGCGTTATCCAGCACCCGGCCAAAGCGCATCGCCGAGAGCGTCGCGCCGTAGAACCAGACCGCGGGCACGCGCTGAAAGCGTCCTGCGCGTATAAAGGGCATCGCCTGCCACAATGGCGTGGCGGCAAGCTGGCGCATCGCCTGATCGTCGCCATGCTCAAAACAGATAACATCGGCGTCTTTAAACTGCGCGAGCCGCTCGACGCCGACAATCGCGCTGCCCCAGAAGTTTGTGCCATCCTGCCAGGCGTTAGGCACGTTGACCGCGTCCAGCACCGGCTGGAACAGGCTGTTGGTGCCGATGGTCAGCGCATGGCGCGCATCGAGCAGCGACATCATCAACAGCGGCCGTCCGCCACGCCCCGCAAAGCGCGGCTTCATCCGCGCCAGGAACTGGTCGAACGCATCGAGATGCGCTTTCGCGCCCGCCTGAAGACCCAGCCGCTCCGCCAGCGCCAGCAGCGACTGACGCGCCATCGACAGCGGCGCTTTGCCGTCGGTAAAGGTCACGCCCATGCCGGGCGCGATACGCTTAAGCTGCGCCTCTGCCGGGCCATAGCCGGATGACCAGAACATCAGCGACGGCTTTAGCTGGGTGAGCAGTTCGAGATTCGGCTCGGTGCGCAGGCCGACGTCGATAACCGAGTCCGGCAGCGGCGGAGAGTTGACCCACAGCCGGTAGTTCGGCACGTCCGCCACCGCGTAAGGCGTCACGCCGAGCGCCAGCAGCTGTTCGACGGGCAGCCATTCGAGCGCCACAATACGTTTAAGATCGACCGTCGCCGCGCGCGCGTTGGCCATCTGCCACATCAGCGGCGAGAGCGCCATCGCCGTCATCAGACGCCGACGGCTAAAAGGCGTTGAGAGAACATCACGCATCAGCAGACAAAGCTCACCGGTGCCAGGCCCGCCGGATGCGGCAGAATGCCCATCGGAATGCCATAGATTTGCTGTAGTGTCTCGCCGTTCATTAATTCCAGCGGACTGCCCTGGGCTATCATTTCGCCGCCGCGCAGCGCCACCAGATGATCGCAGTAGCGCGCCGCCATGTTGATATCGTGCAGCACAGCGATAACCGTGAGGCCGCGCTGCTGGCTTAAGCGGTGAATCAGCGCCAGCACGTCCACCTGGTGAGCGATATCCAGCGCCGAGGTCGGTTCGTCAAGCAGCAGGCAGCGGCTGTTTTGCGCCACCAGCATGGCGATCCACGCGCGCTGGCGTTCGCCACCGGAGAGGCTGTCCACCAGCCGGTGCGCCAGCGGCTTCAGCCCAACAAGACTTATCGCCTCTTCCACCCGCTCGCGGTCTTGTGCGCCGAAGCGGCCAAGCGCGCCGTGCCACGGATAGCGACCAATCGCCACCAGCTCGCGCGCCGTCATCCCTTCGGCGGCGGGCAACTGCTGCGGCAGATACGCCACTTCGCGCGCGAACGCCTTGCTGTTCCAGCCCGCCAGCGGTTCACCGTTGAGAAAAATTTCGCCTTCGGAGGGTTTCTGGTGACGGCCAAGCATTTTCAGCAGCGTGGATTTGCCGGAGCCGTTGTGGCCGATAAGCCCGGTGACTTTGCCCGCTGGAAAGGTGAGCGACAAGGGGTGAAGCAGCGTGCGTCCGGGCACACGGAAAGAGAGATCTTTTAAAGAAAAACCAGCATCGGGCGGGGAAGTTTTGTCCTGCATGATAGCCAACTTGTTGAAGGGCACGCAAAGCGTGCCCGAAGACGGATCAGAAGCGGAATGTTGCGGTCGCCGTTACCTGACGTTCCGCGCCCCAGTAGCATGCGTAATCTTTGTAGCAGCTAGAGACATACTCGCGGTCAAACAGGTTATTGACGTTTAAGGCGACAGACGATCCCGGCAGGCCTAAGCGCGCCAGATCGTATTTCACCATCGCATCCGCCACGGTGTAACTTGCAACGTTGAACGGTTTGTCTTTGTTATCGCCATAGGCATAGTAGCTTACGGTGTTCCCGACATAACGGCCGCCAGCGCCGATTGTCAGCCCGCTCAGCGCGGTATCGTGGAAGGTATAATCCGCCCACAGCGAGGCCATATTACGCGGCACTTCCGCCGGACGCTTATCTTCAAAGAGCGTGTCATGCGTGTATTTCGCATCGGTAAAGCTGTAAGCCGCGGTCACGTTGACGTTGGCTGACACCGCGGCTTTTGCTTCCAGTTCAATGCCACGGGAACGGATCTCGCCGCCCTGAACGCTAAAGAGATTATTCGCCGGATCGGCCGTCAGATTTTTGTCTTTGGTGAGCTGATATACCGCCGCCGTCAACACGACCGGCATATCTTTCGGTACATATTTTACGCCAGCTTCATACTGCTTCCCGCGCGAAGGGTCGAACGGCTTGCCGCTGGCACTTGAACCCGACACCGGTTCAAAGGATTCGCTGTAGCTGAAGTATGGGGAAACGCCGTTATCGAACAGGTAGTTAATGCCGCCACGCCAGGTGAACTGCTGGTCGTTAATCTCAGCAAGCGCGCCGGAGGAACGGGTATAGGTGGACGTTTTCGCAAAGTCGTAACGACCGCCTAAGGTCATCACCCACTTATTCCACTCCGCCTGATCCTGCACATACAGGCCCGTTTGCTCCTGACGGTTAATCACATCATAAAGGAAGTTAACGTTAACGTTAGGGTTGCCATACTGCGGATCCAGCATGTTGAGCGAGCTGGCAGTGCCGTAGTCTGCGTTAATGTCGTTACGCATGCGGGAGTAATCCACGCCCGTCAGCAGCGTATGGTCTACAGCGCCCGTCGCGAAATCAGACTGCAACTGCGTATCGACACTGAAGGCATTCATGTCTTCATCGGAACGCACATACGCACGGTTAATCGTCGCCGGTGCTTTAAACTCGTTGCCGTAAACCGAGCGATAGAGCGTATGTACGCGGTTATAACGCAGGTTCTGGCGCACCGTGAAGGTATCGTCAAAGGCGTGTGAGAAGCTGTAGCCGACCATCTGCTGACGGCGGGACATCTTGTTGTTTTCTTCACCTTCGTTGAAATCGGTCGGCAGCTTATGCGCCTTACCGTTAGCGTCGTAATAAGGGACAATCGTGCCGGAGCGCGGCAGCCAGCCGTAGAATCCCGCGTCCGGATCGCTCTGGAAATTACTCAGGAATGTGAAATCAGTTTGGTTATCCGGACGCCAGCTAAAGGACGGCGCAATGGCATAACGCGTCGATTTCGCCATCTCCTGCTGGGCATTCTGGCTGCGGCCCAATCCGGTCAGGCGATAGGACCAGACGCCAGCGTCGTCAATCGCGTCGCTGAAATCAAAACCGGTTTGCCACAGGTTATGAGAACCAGCCTTGAACTGCACTTCGCGCAGCGGCTCGGTAGTCGGGCGTTTGCTAACCATGCTGACGATCCCGCCAGGGTTGCTGTTGCCATAGAGCACGGAGGTCGGCCCGCGCATCAGTTCAACGCGTTCCAGGAAATAAGGGTCCATAGAGACTTCAGAATAGTTGTTGCCCTGAAGCTTCATGCCGTCGAGATACTGGTTGGTGTTCACCGTCGTCGACGTCGTAAAACCACGAATAGTCACGACGTCGTAAGTCGAGGAGCTACCGCGCGTGGCGAAGACGCTCGGCGTATAACTTAACACGTCTTTGACCGTTGTCGGCTGGCGGGTGTCCATCTCTTCCCGCGTGACAACCGAAACAGATTGCGGCGTTTTTTCAATCGGCGTATCGGTTTTGGTGGTAGTTGCGGAACGCTTCGCCGCAATGGTCGGGGCCGGGCCCCAGGCGCTCTCCTGCGCGGCTGCGGAAGCGGAAACAGTAATGGTTTCCTCTTTCTGACCGTGGTCAGCGGCAACGGCGGAGGCAGCAAAGCCGCCGCATGCCGTGGCGACGAAAACCGCCAGTCTGCAAATCCTGGTGTTGATCTGAGTGTGAGTAGAACGCGCCATGCTAATTTCTCTGCGTGAAAGTGACAAATGATAACGTAAACGAGAATTATTATTATGCGCCCGAGATAATATGCGAAAGGCTGTTTATATAGCAAGCGCCTGGCGCAGCGCGGGCCGCCAATGGCCCAATTCCTCACCAGAAGCGATTATCCGGTTAATCAGGGGATGCCGGAACGTTACCGGCCCTTTAACTCGCGGTGAAAATAAAAAGGGCTTAGCCCTCTTCCCGCCGAAGCCGGAGAGGCGCTAAGCCCTGTGTTCCCGAACGGGACGTCAGTTGCTGCCGAACATATCTTTAATCCAGCCCGCGACGCCGTCGCTCTTCTCTTCCTGCTGCGGCGCCTGTTGCTGTTGCTGCTGTTGCGGCTGCTGCGGCGCGGACTGCTCGAACGGATTGCCCGACGGCGCGACCGGCTGGCTCTGCTGGCAGAGCGTGTTCGGATCGCTGGTCCAGACCGGCAGCGTGCGCATGCCGCCGCCGCAAAGGAAATTGCCCATATCATCGACGCCCATGTCGACAATATCTTCCGGCGGCGTCAGATCCAGCGGGATCGGCGACTGATTACTCAGATAGCGCTGGTAAATCGCCATCGCGCCGCTCGCTCCGTAGAGTTTAGTCGGCTGGTTATTGTCGCGGCCCACCCAGGTGATCACCACTTCACGCCCGTCGATACCGGCAAACCAGGTGTCAACGTTATTGTTGGTGGTGCCGGTTTTACCCGCCAGGTGCAGTTTCGGGAATTTCACCGCCAGCGCATGCCCGGTGCCGCGCTGTACCACCTGCTGCATCGTCCAGAGCGTCAGGTAGGCGGCCTGCGCCGGTACGGCGCGCTCCGACTGCGGGAAGCTCTGATACAGCACGCTGCCATCTTCCGCGATAACCGAGCGCAGCACGGACAGCTGAGCGCGGTTGCCGCCGCTCGCGATGGTCTGGAACGCCTGCGCCACTTCAACCGGCGTCAGGTTCAGTGCGCCAAGCAACATCGACGGCACGGCGTGCAGCTGGTTTTCCGGCGCGCCGAGTTTTTTCCAGGTCTCGGTCACGGCCGGTAAACCCAGCGCCATCCCGAGGTTCACCGTCGGCACGTTCATGGAGCGCGTCAGCGCGTCCACCAGCATTACCTGCCCGCTGAAACGGTGATCGTCATTCTGCGGCGACCACACCTGACCATTCGGCTGGCGCAGGGAGATCGGCGCATCGGCGATCCAGGTGTTCAGGCGGTAGGTGTTGGGCTGGCTTAACGCCGTCAGATAGGTCGCCGGTTTCGCGAGCGAGCCAATCGAGCGACGTGCCTGCATCGCACGGTTATAGCCCGCGAACTGCGGGTTCGCGCCGCCCACCATCGCGCGGACTTCGCCGGTAAAGCGGTCCACCACGACCATCGCGGTTTCCAGATCCTTCAGCTTACGCTGTTTGATAAGCGCCGGAATGCCTTCCACCGCCGCTTTTTCCGCTGCGTCCTGCGCCACGGAATCAAAGGTAGTGAAAATCTTCACGCCGGAGAGATCTTTGACTTTATCGCCAAGCTTCGACTGCAGCTCCTGACGCACCATCTGCATAAACGCTGGCTGCGGGGAGATAACGCCGCCGCGCGGCTGCACCCCGAGCGGACGGGCGCTCAGCATGTCGTAGAGCTCCTGGTCGATGACCTTCTGCTCCTGCAACAGGCGCAGCACCAGGTTACGACGCTCCAGCGCCAGTTTCGGGTTACGCCACGGGTTGTAGAGCGACGCGCCTTTCACCATGCCCACCAGCAGCGCCTGCTGATCGAGGCTCAGCTCGTCAACCGGACGGCCAAAGTAGTAGAGGCTCGCCAGCGGGAAGCCGCGAATCTGATCGTCGCCGCTCTGACCGAGATAGACCTCGTTGAGATAGAGCTCAAGGATGCGGTCTTTGCCGTAGCGCGCGTCCATGATCAGCGCCATGTACGCTTCGTTGGCTTTACGCCACAGCGTGCGCTTGTTGGTCAGGAACAGGTTTTTCACCAGCTGCTGGGTCAGCGTACTGCCGCCCTGCACCGCGCGACCCGCCGTCAGGTTCGCCAGCACGGCGCGCCCGATGGAGTAAACGCTGATGCCGTCATGCTCATAGAAATGACGGTCTTCGGTGGCGATTAGCGTATCCACCAGCAGGTCCGGGAAGCCGGAGCGCGGCACAAACAGGCGCTGTTCACCGTTCGGCGACGAGAGCATCGTAATCAGACGCGGATCGAGGCGGAAGAAACCGAAGTTGCGGTTGCTGTCCATATTCTCAATCGTGGCCAGATGGTCGCCGTCAAACTCCAGGCGCGCGCGGATCTGCCCTTCTTTGCTGTCCGGGAAATCGAACGGACGGCGGATCATCTCGATGCTGTTGGCCTGAACGGTAAACTCGCCAGGGCGCGTCATTTTCGTCACCTGACGATACTGCGTCGCCTCCAGCAGCTTCACCATCTCCTGCTTGCTGATGGTCATATCCGGTTCAAGGTTGACCATACGGCCATAGACCGCCGCCGGCAGCTGCCAGACTTTGCCATCAATACGGCTGCGGATTTTTTGATCCAGATAAACGCCGTAGATAACAAACAGCACCACAAAAACCACAAACAGCTTTAACAGAAGCCACAGCCAGCGGCGTTTGCCGCGCGGTTTTCCGCCGTTGCCTTTTTTGCCTTTTACCTTACGCGGCATCGGCTCCTCATCGTCTTCGTCTTCATACTCATCGTCATAATCCTCTTCCCTGAGACGACGACGGCTTACCTTCTGTTTTGCCGGACGCGTCGGTCGTCCTTTGCGTCCAATAGGTTCGCGGTCATTCCCCGCCATGCTTTTTCTCCACAACATACAGGCGCAAAGGCCAGATTCTTGGCTCTTCCGCCCGCAGGCGGAAGAAGAAAGCTCTCAAATCATCGCGACGGCATCGCCGCCGCTACTGATACTTTTTGGTGCGCCGGGTTGGCAGCGCGTTAGCCGGATCGTCCGGCCAGACGTGTTTCGGGTAGCGCCCTTTCATCTCTTTCTGCACCTCTTTCCAGGCGCCGCGCCAGAACGCGCTGAGATCGCGCGTGATTTGCAGCGGCCGCTGGGCGGGTGAAAGCAGTTCGAGCGTGAGAGGCACCCGACCTTCAGCGATAACCGGTGTTTCCGCCTCGCCAAACATCTCCTGAATGCGCACCGCCAGCGCCGGTGGGTTTTCCTCATGATAGCGAATCGCTATCCGGCTGCCGGTCGGCACAGTGTAATGCCCCGGCAGCGCACTATCCAGCCGTTGCCGCTGCTGCCAGTCGAGTAAATGCAGCAGCGCCTGGGCGAGATTGATGTTTTTCAGCGCACGCAACGAGTGAACGCCGCGCAGTTCCGGCAGCAGCCAGACATCCAGCGACGCCAGCAGCGCCTCGTCGCTCACGTCCGGCCACGGGTGTTCCGGCAGAAAGCGCGCCGCGCAGTGTAAACGCAGGCGCAGCTGTTCGGCCTCCGGCGTCCAGTTAAGAACAGAAAGCCCTTTTTCGCGAATGCCGTTGAGCATCGCCTGATGCAGTTCTTCTTCGGAGGGTTTTGAAAGCGGCTGGGTTTTCAGCACCAGTTGGCCGACCTGCCAGCGGCGCTGCGCGCGCAGCGTGCCTTGTTCGTCGTTCCACTCCAGCGAGTCGCGCTGGCGCAACAGATCCGGGCAATCAGCAATCAGCGCGTCGATGTCCAGCGGCAGCGCCTGTAAAATCCGCGCGTCGGCGCTGTGGCTGCCCTGCAACAGCAGCGGCGCGATAAGCCATTCGTAGCGCGTCATCGCGTCGTCTTTATCGAGCATCGCGCCCATGCCGTTGGCGAGCTGATAACGCCCCTCTTCGCCGCGACGCCGCGCGATGCGGTCGCTGAACGCGCCAGCCAGCAGCGAGGGAGCAAGCGTCAGCGACGGCGCGCCGCCTTTCGCGTTCAGCCGCTTCATCAACTGCACGCTACGGGCCTGCCAGTTGCCCTGGCTTCTGGAAAGCGCGCCGCGCAAATCCGTCTCCGTGCCGCGCGGCGGCTCTTCGAGAATAGCGGCGAGCCGCACCGCCGTCGCCTGGGCGTCCGCGCCCTGCGCGCTGACCAGCATCGCCGCGAGCCGCGGATCGTTGCCGAGCTGCGCCATCTGGCGTCCACGCGCGGTCAGTTGGCCATCTTTCAGCGCGCCAAGCGTGGTCAGCAGCTGGCGCGCGGCGGCAAGGTTCACCGCAGGCGGCAGATCCAGCCAGTTGAGTTCGGCGACATCGCGACAGCCCCACATCAGCAGCTCCAGCAGAAGCCCGGAGAGATCGCTCTGGGTGATTTCGGCTTCCGCCTGCGCGCTTGCGCGCTCCGCCTGTTCTTTCGGGATGAGATGCAGACAGATGCCCGGCTCAAGACGCCCGGCGCGACCGGCCCGCTGGGTCATTGAGGCCTGGCTGATGCGCTGGGTGATAAGTCGCGTCAGGCCGGTGCGGGCGTCAAAGCGCGCCACGCGCTCCTGCGCGCTGTCCACCACCAGCCGGATGCCTTCGATGGTCAGGCTGGTTTCCGCGATATTGGTGGCCAGCACCACTTTGCGAAAGCCTGGCGGCGCGGGCAGGATGGCTTTGCGCTGTTCGGCGAGCGGCAGTGCGCCGTAGAGCGGACAGAGCAGCACATCGCGCCCGACGCGTTCTGCAAGCTGCGTCTGTACCCGCTGGATCTCGCCCACGCCCGGCAAAAACAGCAGCAGCGAGCCCGCCTCTTCGCGAAGCAGCCCACTGACCGCCTGCGCGACAGCCTCATCAAAACGCTGATGCGTCGGCAGCGGCTGGTAGCGCCGCGTCACCGGAAAGCTGCGCCCTTCGGACACCACCGTCGGCGCCTGCGGCAATAGCGCCTGGAGACGATCGTTATCGAGCGTCGCGGACATGATCAGCAGCTTAAGATCCTCGCGCAGCCCTTGCTGGACATCGAGCAGCAGCGCCAGCGCGAGATCCGCCTGCAGGCTGCGCTCGTGGAACTCATCGAGAATGACCAGCGACACGCCGGACAGCTCCGGGTCACGCTGCAGCAGCCGCGTCAGAATGCCTTCGGTCACCACTTCCAGCCGGGTGGCCGGGCCGGTGCAACTCTCGGCGCGCATGCGGTAGCCGACGGTTTCGCCGCACGGCTCGCCAAGCTGATCCGCCAGCCGCTGCGCCACGTTGCGCGCCGCCAGCCGCCGGGGCTCCAGCATGATGATTTTCCCGTCGACGACGCCGGATTTCAGGATCTCCAGCGGCAGCCAGGTCGATTTCCCGGCGCCGGTCGGGGCGCTAAGCAGTACCTGAGGCGCGAGCTTCAGGGCGTTGAGTAGTTCAGGCAAAACGGCGGCGACCGGTAAAGACGACACGACAGGCTCCAGGGGGTTACTATGAAAGGCACGCATTGTAGCATTCCCCCGATCATTACGAGTTACCGCTATGTCAGACCAGAAACGGCTGTTTTTCGCGCTGCCTCTGCCCGCCGAGCTTCAGCAACACATCATGGAATGGCGCGCCGAGACCTTCGCGCCCGACGCGGGCAGGCCCATCGCCGCCGCTAATCTGCATATTACGCTCGCTTTTTTAGGCGACGTCAGCGCGCAGAAGCAACGCACGCTCAGCGCGCTCGCCGGGCGTATCAGCCAGCAGGCATTTACGCTGCATCTTGATGACGCGGGCCACTGGCCCCGCTCGCAGGTGGTCTGGCTGGGCTCGCGCCAGCCGCCGCGCGGCCTGTTGCAGCTCGCGAATCTTCTGCGCGCGCAGGCCGCGCGCAGCGGTTGCCCACAAAGCGCGCAGCCCTTTCATCCGCATGTCACATTACTGCGTAACGCTCAGCACCCGGTCAGGCTGCCGCCGCCAGGGTTTGGCTGGGCGCTTGCCGCGCGGGAATTTGTGCTGTATGAGTCGCGTTTTGAAAAGGGACGTACCCGTTACCAGCCGCTGGAGCGCTGGTCTCTTAACCCATAAGGAAGCGACATGGAATTTACGCCCGCCCTGCAACCGGCCCGGCTGATTGCGCGCTATAAGCGCTTTCTTGCCGATGTGGTTACGCCACAAGGCGAAACCCTGACCCTGCACTGCCCGAACACCGGCGCGATGACCGGCTGCGCGACGCCGGGGGATACCGTCTGGTATTCCACCTCAAGCGTTGCGACGCGCAAATACCCGCACACCTGGGAGCTGACGCAGACCCGTGAGGGCGCGTTGATTTGCGTGAATACGCTGCGGGCGAACGCCGTCGTGAAAGAGACGCTACAGGCGCAGCGGCTGCCTGCGTTTGCCGGTTACGAGAGCCTGAAGAGCGAAGTGAAGTACGGCGCGGAGCGCAGCCGAATTGACTTCATGTTACAGGCGAGTGACAAGGTTAACTGCTATATTGAGGTGAAATCCGTGACGCTGTCGGAGCCGGATTCAGGCTACTTCCCGGATGCGGTGACCGCGCGCGGTCAGAAGCATTTACGGGAGCTGATGAGCGTAGTGGAAAACGGGGATCGCGCCGTGCTGTTGTTCGCCGTGCTGCACTCCGCCATTACGCAGGTCGCTCCGGCACGCCACATTGATGAACGCTACGCCGACCTCTTAAGCGAGGCGCAGCGCAAGGGGGTGGAAGTCCTGGCCTGGAAGGCCTCGCTCTCCGCCAGTGAGATAACGCTGACGTCGCCTTTGCCGGTTCGCTTATAACCAGTTGATCCGCAATCGACTAATAATGATACGGCCGCGTGCGCAAATACGCTTTTCCTCACAGGGTTGTCAAGTGTAACGTTTAGATAATTGCTATCCTGAAAAGCTTCTGTTATTTATAGCGGCCTGATTTTTCCCCCGAGAAGGGGATCGATAGTGCGTGTTAAGGAGAAGCAACATGCAAGAAGGGCAAAACCGTAAAACATCGTCCCTGAGTATTCTCGCCATCGCTGGGGTGGAGCCGTATCAGGAGAAGCCGGGCGAAGAGTATATGAACGAAGCCCAGCTGGCGCACTTCAAGCGTATTCTTGAGGCATGGCGTAATCAACTCCGGGATGAAGTCGATCGCACCGTAACCCATATGCAGGATGAAGCTGCAAACTTCCCGGATCCGGTAGACCGTGCCGCCCAGGAAGAAGAATTCAGCCTTGAGCTGCGTAACCGTGACCGTGAGCGTAAGCTCATCAAAAAGATTGAAAAAACGCTGAAAAAAGTGGAAGACGAAGATTTCGGCTACTGCGAATCCTGCGGTGTTGAAATCGGTATCCGTCGCCTCGAAGCGCGTCCGACCGCCGATCTGTGCATCGACTGTAAGACGCTCGCCGAAATCCGCGAAAAACAGATGGCCGGCTAATCACCGACACACATTAATAACACTTACGGCGGGATTTCCCGCCGTATTCTTTTATGTCCGCCATCGCCATGTCTGTTAAACCTTATATCGGGCGTTTTGCCCCCTCTCCTTCCGGCGAACTGCATTTCGGCTCGCTTATCGCCGCGCTCGGCAGTTATCTGCAGGCCCGCGCCTCGCAGGGTACCTGGCTGGTGCGCATTGAAGATATCGATCCGCCGCGCGAAGTGCCCGGCGCCGCCGACGCGATCCTGCGCCAGCTTGAGCACTACGGCCTGCACTGGGACGGCGAGGTGCTGTACCAGTCGCAACGCCACGACGCCTACCGCGAGGCGCTAACATACCTGCGCGAGCACGGGCTGAGCTACTACTGCACCTGCCCGCGCAGCCGCATTCAGCAGATGGGCGGCGTCTATGACGGCCACTGCCGCACGCGGCGCCTCGGCCCGGAAAACGCCGCCGTGCGCCTGCTGCAGACGCATCCGGTGATGGCCTTCACCGATACCCTGCGTGGCGAACTCGCTGCCGACCCGGCGCTCGCGCGCGAAGATTTTATTATTCATCGCCGCGACGGGCTGTTCGCCTATAACCTGGCGGTCGTGGTGGATGATCACTTCCAGGGCGTGACGGAAATCGTACGCGGGGCGGATCTTATCGCGCCGACGGTGCGCCAGATTTCGCTCTATCAGCAACTGGGGTGGCAGGCGCCGGATTACGTGCATCTGCCGCTGGTGGTCAACCCGGACGGCAATAAACTATCCAAGCAGAATCACGCGCCGCCGCTGCCCGAGGGCGATCCGCGTCCGGTGCTGGCCGCCGCGCTGGGGTTCTTAAATCAGCCGGTCGATGACGACTGGCGCGCGCTTTCCACCGAAACGCTGTTGCGTAATGCGGTGGAAAAATGGGATCTCAGCGCGGTGCCTGCGGCGGTGGCCGCGAATCCGGCATTCTCAAATGCGTTGCGCTGAGCTATATTAGCCGCTGTTTTTTGTCCAGAGACTGACACTACCGAGGTGCACCATTTTTACCCGAGTCGCTAATTTTTGCCGTAAGGTGTTAAACCGCGAGGAGAGCGTGGTTGACGAAGGCGCCGCACAGCCCGCCATAACCATTATCCCGCGTGAACAGCACACTATCTCCCGCAAAGATATCAGTGAGAACGCGCTCAAAGTGATGTACCGCCTGAACAAAGCCGGTTATGAAGCCTGGCTGGTGGGCGGCGGTGTGCGCGATCTGCTGCTTGGCAAAAAACCGAAAGATTTCGACATCACCACCAACGCCACGCCGGATCAGGTGCGCAAGCTGTTTCGCAACTGCCGCCTCGTTGGCCGCCGTTTCCGTCTGGCGCACGTTATGTTCGGCCCTGAAATCATCGAAGTCGCCACCTTCCGTGGCCATCATGAAGAGAGCGTGAGCGATCGCGCCACGTCACAGCGCGGCCAGAACGGCATGCTGCTGCGCGACAACATCTTCGGCTCTATCGAAGAAGACGCCCAGCGTCGCGACTTCACCATCAACAGCCTTTACTACAGCGTGGCCGATTTCACGGTGCGCGATTACGTAGGCGGTCTTAACGATCTGAATGACGGCATTATCCGTCTGATTGGCGATCCGGAAACCCGCTACCGCGAAGATCCGGTGCGTATGCTGCGCGCGGTGCGTTTCGCCGCCAAGCTTGATATGCGCATCAGCCCGGAGACCGGCGAGCCGATTCCGCGCCTCGCCACGCTGTTAAACGATGTGCCGCCGGCGCGTCTGTTTGAAGAATCCTTAAAGCTGTTACAGGCGGGCTACGGTTACGCCACGTATCGCCTGCTGTGCGAATATAACCTGTTCCAGCCGCTGTTCCCGGGCATTAGCCGCTATTTCACCGAGAAAGGTGACAGCCCGATGGAGCGCATTATCACGCAGGTGCTGAAAAACACCGATAACCGCATTCATAACGACATGCGCGTGAACCCGGCGTTCCTGTTTGCCGCCATGTACTGGTATCCGCAGCTCGAAATGGCGCAGAAAATCGCCCAGGAGAGCGGGCTTGCCTACTACGACGCCTTCGCGCTGGCGATGAACGACGTGCTGGACGAAGCCTGCCGCTCGCTCGCGATCCCGAAACGCATCACCACGCTTATTCGTGATATCTGGATGTTGCAGCTGCGCCTGTCGCGCCGTCAGGGCAAACGCGCCTGGAAGCTGATGGAGCATCCGAAATTCCGCGCCGCCTACGATCTGCTGGCGCTGCGCGCCGAAGCCGAGAACAACGGCGAGCTGCAACGCCTGACGAACTGGTGGGGCGAATTCCAGTCCGCCGCGCCGCCGCTGCAAAAAAATATGCTCACCGATCTGGGCGACGAACCGGCTGAACGCCGTCGTCAGCGTCGTCCCCGCCGCCGCGCTCCGCGCCGCGAGGGCAGCGCGTGACCCTTGCCTATATCGCGCTCGGCAGCAATCTCGCCGAGCCGCTTTCTCAGGTGAATGACGCGCTGGCCGCGCTGGCGCAGATCCCACACAGCCGGATCGTGGCGACCTCGCCGTTTTACCGCACGCCACCGCTGGGCCCGCAGGATCAGCCTGATTACCTCAACGCCGCTGTCGCGCTGGAAACCGCGCTCGCACCGGAGGCATTGCTGGATAATACGCAGCGCATCGAGCTGCAACAGGGACGGGTGCGTAAGGCGGAGCGCTGGGGGCCGCGCACGCTCGATCTCGACATCATGCTGTTTGGCGACGAGACGATACACACCGAACGGCTGACGGTTCCTCATTACGACATGAAAAACCGCGCCTTTATGCTGCTGCCGCTTGCAGAGATCGCGCCCGCGCTGCGCTTCCCGGATGGCGAATGCGTAGCTGAGGTGCTTGAACGCCTTGATTGTTCAGCAATTCGCCACTGGTAAAGCAAAAACTTCCTCTTCGCATTTCCGCGCAGTATCCTCCCGCAATCGCATCGTTTACACTGCTTTTTTTCTGTTTGCGGGACACCCATGAAACCGACAACCATTTCTCAATTGCGACGCCTGAAGGAAGCGGGCAAGAAGTTCGCCACCATTACCGCCTACGATTTCAGTTTTGCGAAACTCTTTGAAGAAGAAGGGATTGGCGTCATGCTGGTCGGCGATTCTTTGGGCATGACAGTCCAGGGACACGACTCCACCCTGCCGGTAACGGTAGACGATATCGCCTACCATACCCGTGCCGTGCGTCGCGGCGCACCGCACTGTCTGCTGCTCGCAGACCTGCCGTTTATGGCCTACCCCACGCCAGAACAGGCGTTTGAAAACAGCGCCGCCGTGATGCGCGCAGGTGCCAATATGGTGAAAATTGAGGGTGGCCGCTGGCTTGCTGACACGGTACGCATGCTGACCGAGCGCGCCGTGCCGGTGTGTGGCCATCTGGGCCTGACGCCGCAGTCGGTGAATATTTTCGGCGGTTATAAAGTGCAGGGTCGCGATGACGCCGCTGCGCAGACGCTGCTGGACGACGCGTTAGCGCTGGAGGCCGCAGGCGCGCAACTACTGGTGCTGGAATGCGTGCCGGTCGCGCTGGCGCAGCGCATTACCAGCGCGCTTTCAATTCCGGTTATCGGCATCGGCGCAGGCAACGTGACGGACGGGCAGATTCTGGTGATGCATGACGCCTTCGGCATTACTGGCGGCCATATCCCCAAATTTGCCAAAAACTTTCTGGCGCAAGCGGGTGATATGCGTGCGGCGGTACGTGAGTATATTGCAGAAGTGGAGTCCGGCGTTTATCCGGGAGCTGAGCACAGTTTCAATTAATCACAAAAAAGCGGCGCTTATGTGCCGCTTTTTATTATCAGCGTTTCCTTACAGACGCTGAATTTCAATCGTCATGGTTCCCTGATAATCGCCAGGCACTACATCCTGATTGTGCAATTTCACCATGCCCAGTTTAAATTTCGTGAAAGGTAAAACAGCGCGAAGCGTGCCGGTGTTGATAGCAACCGGAATACCGTCGGTGTTGTAAGTCGCAACGCCAATACCCTTAGCCGCATCTTCGCTGGTGCTATTGTTCGCAAGGACCGTGCCGCTGGCATTGTCTTTTTCACCGGTGAACCTGAAGAAAATATGATTATTTTCAACCTGAGAACGGCAATAGTCCGTATTGCTGACTGTTAGCATTAACGTTGTACCTCCAGTGTAGACTTTATTCTGGTCTCCAAGGTCATCAACAGAAGTATTAAAATTAATGGCGCTTTGGCTAAGTCCTACGGCACAGGATGTCTCGTAACCCGTATTTAGCGTACCAAAAATATGGACCTGTGCATCGCTATCACTGACGCTAACCTGCGCCAATGCCTGAGAGATAAACAGGGATGATAAAATTAGCATCCCAGCTACTTTTTTCATAAAGGGTCCTCACTATATAGAATTATACCGACGGAGAAGCTGTCCGTCTGACTGATGCGCAGAAAAACGTGAGCGCGGCGTGGTTAAAAACATTCACGCCGCAAATAACAACTATTTTTCACCGCATCCGCACAATTCTAGCAAAGATTATTTTCACTTCTTCACGGATGATGCGTTGAAATATAACCTCAAAATATCAATAAAACTATTTCAGGCTAAATAGCAGGCGAATACATTCATTATATTTATATTCGGCGGCGAACTTCTGTTAACGGAACCCGCAATGACTTCGCTTTACTATTTGTGATTTGAATAGATACATCCTCTACTCCGGTAACATGACGCTTGCCGCATCGCTGCCACGCGTCGTTGCCCTAACCTGGCGTAAACCCGATGTCAGGCATTGTGATGACCGCGTATTGTGCGTATCGTCATGCCCGGAGCTATTCACACAAGCATATTGTTTTCACTACAGGAGTCTTGATTGTGTTGATTATTGAAACCTTACCGCTGCTGCGTCAGCATATCCGCCGCCTGCGTATGGAAGGCAAACGCATCGCACTGGTGCCGACGATGGGTAATCTTCATGATGGCCATATGAAACTGGTGGATGAGGCGAAAGCCCATGCCGATGCGGTGGTGGTAAGCATTTTCGTTAATCCGATGCAGTTTGACCGCGCCGACGATCTTGCGCGCTACCCGCGCACGCTTCAGGAAGACTGTGAAAAACTGAAAAAACGCGGCGCGGATATTGTCTTCGCCCCGACCCCAGAAGAAGTCTATCCGCAGGGCATGGGCGAGCAGACATTTGTCGATGTCCCGGGCATTTCAACCATCCTCGAAGGCGCGAGCCGTCCGGGACATTTTCGCGGCGTCTCCACCGTCGTCAGCAAGCTTTTTAACCTGGTTCAGCCGGACGTGGCTTGCTTCGGTGAAAAGGATTATCAACAGCTCGCGCTGATCCGCAAAATGGTCGCCGATATGGGCTATGACATCGATATCATCGGCGTGCCGACGGTGCGTGCTAAAGACGGTCTGGCGCTCAGTTCGCGTAACGGCTATCTCACCAGTGACCAGCGCAAAATCGCGCCGGGCCTGAGCAAAGTGATGAATGCGATGGCAGAGAAACTGCGCACAGGCGAGCGCGATCTGGAGGCGATTATCGCCGCGGCACGCGAGGAACTCAGCGAGAAAGGCTTCCGCCCCGACGACCTGCAAATCCGCGATGCCGACACGCTGCTGGCGCTCTCGCCTGCAAGCAAACGGGCGGTGATCCTGATGGCCGCATGGCTTGGTCAGGCGCGGTTAATCGACAATCAGACCGTGGAGTTAGCCCAGTAGACAGCATGGTTAAAAAGGGCAATACTGCCCGGGATAAATTCCTGGCGCCGGGTCACCGCCCGGCGCTGACGACATTCTGGTAAACAGGGTTCAAGTTATGATTCGCACCATGTTGCAGGGCAAACTGCACCGCGTCAAAGTTACTCAGGCGGACCTGCATTATGAAGGCTCCTGCGCCATCGATCAGGATTTCCTCGAGGCCGCGGGCATTCTGGAATATGAAGCTATTGATATCTACAACGTGACCAACGGGAAACGTTTTTCGACTTACGCTATCGCGGGCGAGCGCGGCTCGAAAATCATTTCGGTCAACGGCGCGGCAGCCCACTGCGCGGATGTCGGCGATATCCTGATTATCGCAAGCTATGTGACCATGCCGGATGAGCAGGCGCGCAGCTGGCAGCCGAAAGTCGCCTATTTTGACGGCGACAACGAGATGAAACGTCTCGCCAAAGCGGTGCCGGTGCAGGTGGCGTAAGCGCCCCGTCCCGGCAGATAAAGCCCTCCTCGCGAGGGCTTTTTTTATCCCTGTGGTTGGTTACTGATGATTTTCGACATGGTTTCGAGCGAGTCGGTGCGCAGAATATAGAGGCGTTTTAGCAGGAACGGGTTATCACCCGGCTTCACCTTCCCTTTCACCGTCGTCACCGCCAGATGAAACCCGGCGTCGCCCGCCGCCTTCACCGCTTTATCGTCATAACCGCCGAACGGATACGAGAGAAACAGCACGTGCGGGTTGAACTGGCCCAGCGCGCGGCGCGAGCGTTTGTAATCAAAAAGAATATTGTGATACGTGCGGCTTAGCAGGATCGGATGATGCGCGCCGTCGGTGCGGTGCAGAAAATGGGTGTGCGATTGAATATCAAACACGTCCTGAATCGCCTTCAGCTCAGACACGCTCATGAACTGCAGCGATTTTGGCGCCCACGGCTGCGGGTGGCGCTTAATGCGTGACGAGATAATAAATGCCGTCGCCTTAAAGCCATACTCTTTAAGCACCGGATAGGCGTAGCGATACACCGATTTCAGGCCGTCGTCGAAGGTAATGACCACCGCGCGGGCGGGCAGATTAGCGCGGTTATGCACGTAGCCGTCGAGATCGTAGAGGCTCAGCGTGGCGTAGCCCTGGTCGCGCAGCCAGGTCATCTGGTTACTGAACGCGCGCACCGAGGTCGTGGTGGAGGTATGACGAAACCGGGTGTTCTCTTCATCACGCAGGATATGGTGATACGTCAGCACCGGAATGCCGTTATCCTCCTGCGCCTCCAGGCTGCTGACATAGCCCAGCCGGTCGCCGATGCGAATCTGATACCAGGTCTGGTTCAGGCGGTCTTTCAGTTTGCCGACAATCGGGTAACGCAGGTTTTGCGCGAGCGTGCCGAGCGGCGCGCTGTTGATGTCCGGCTCGTTATAGAGAGTAACATCCCGCCAGGTCAGCAAATTCTGGTTGCTGAGCGGTTTATTGAGATCGCCCAGGCTGTCTTTCACCCGGTTGTTGCCCTGCACGTCGGTCAGGTGATTTTTGTCGATAAAACCGGTGCCGAAACCGAAGCGGAATTCATAATAGTCGGCGGCAATCGGGACAACGGCGAGCAGTTGCCCTTCGCGGATCGTGCCGACAGTCTGCACGTTATCGCCCACTTTAGCCCAGATGGCGGCATCTTCCGTGGTTTGCATATATTGCGCGGGAACGGGGTCATTGCCGAGCAGGCTCGCCTGCGCGACGCCTGCACAGACCATCAGCAGGCAGATAAAAAGACGCTTTAACATAGAAATGAAGGAACAGTGACGGCCAGAGGTGAAATTGTGTGCATTTTAACAAAAGTGACATGAATACCAAGTCAATCTGTTATTTATCGCGCAGCAGGACAAACGGCGGGTTCTTTTGTTGCTGATGCCAGAGGCTGGTGACGCCCTCGCCGCCAGCCTGCACGATGGCGTCGCGAAACGCGGCGCTGTCGCACGCGTCGCGTAGCGGGTACATCTGCGTCAGCAACGCCATGGTGACCCCGGCAATCACTTCGCTGTGCGGGTATTTATGGCTTAACAACGCCGCCGCGCGATACGGCGCGCCGCCGACGGTGTCGGTGAGGAAAATGACGCCGTCGCCAGCATCCACGTGCCAGAGCGCGTCGCACATCATGCGGCTTAGCATATTGGTGCTGAGCCCCGCCCAGTAATCCACCGTGCGGCACAGCGTCAGCGGGCCATACTGCGCCTCAAGCTTCTCAGCATAGTCGCGGGCGGCGTAATCGTGACAGGCGATAACCCAACCTAACATGGCAGATCTCCTTGCATCAGGTCGGGTAGTGTAGCGAAGTGGCGGCGCGTCGGCGTGATATTCATCAACGCCGACGCGGTTAACGCATCAGGAACGCAGGCCGCGCCCGCGGCTAATGAGATACCAGCACAGCAGGTAGAACGCGACGATAAAGCACGCCAGCACCGCGACGGTAAACAGCAGCGGCACATCAGAAATGCCGAGGAAACCAAAGCGGAAGCCGCTAATCATGTAGACAACCGGGTTTAAATGCGACAGCGCCTGCCAGAACGGCGGCAGCAGCGTCAGTGAATAAAACACCCCGCCAAGATAAGTGAGCGGCGTCAGCACAAAGGTCGGAATGAGGCTGATATCGTCAAACGTTTTGGCGAAGACCGCGTTTAGCAGGCCCGCGAGCGAGAACAGAATAGCGGTCATCAGCAGCGTCAGGGCGACAAACAGCCACGAGTGGACATGGAACGGCACGAAGAACAGCGACACGGCCGTTACCAGCACGCCGACGCACAGCCCGCGCGCCACTCCACCGCCCACATAACCGGCGATAATCACATGCGTAGGCACGGGTGCCACCAGCAGCTCTTCGATATTGCGCTGAAACTTGGCGCTGAAGAATGACGACGCCACGTTGGCGTAGGAGTTGGTGATAACCGCCATCATGATGAGACCCGGCACGATGAACTGCATGTAGCTAAAGCCGTGCATTTCGCCGATACGCGAGCCAATAAGATTGCCGAAAATAATAAAATAGAGGGTCATGGTGATGACCGGCGGCACCAGGGTCTGGATCCAGATGCGGGCGAACCGGTTCACTTCTTTCGCCCAGATACTTTTCAGGGCGACCCAGTAAAGCTGCATCATGCGCGATCTCCTTGTTTTTCATTCACCAGCGTGACGAACAGCTCTTCAAGACGGTTCGCTTTATTACGCATACTCAGCACCTGCACGCCCTGGGCGGTGAGCTGATTAAAGACGCTGTTGATGCCCTGCTCGCGCAGCACTTCCACTTCAAGGGTGGCGGTATCCACCAGACGATACTGATAGCCTTCAAGCTTCGGCAGCGGGCTTTTCGCCGCGAGATCGAGAATAAACGTCTCTGATTTCAGCTTGGAAAGTAGCGATTTCATCGACGTGTTTTCCACCAGTTCACCACGCTGGATGATGCCAATGTTACGGCACAGCATTTCCGCTTCTTCAAGGTAATGCGTGGTGAGAATGATCGTCGTGCCTTTGTCATTGAGATCTTTCAAAAAGCCCCACATCGAGCGGCGCAGTTCGATATCGACGCCCGCCGTCGGTTCATCAAGGATCAGCAGCTTCGGCTCGTGCATCAGGGCGCGGGCAATCATCAGACGACGCTTCATCCCGCCAGAGAGCATACGCGCGCGTTCGTTGCGTTTTTCCCACAGATCGAGCTGGTTTAAATACTTTTCGCTGCGCTCGATGGCCTCCCGGCGCTCCACGCCGTAATAACCCGCCTGATTGACCACGATCTGCTGTACGGTCTCGAAGGGGTTGAAGTTAAACTCCTGCGGCACCAGTCCAAGCTGGCGTTTGGCGTTCACCACATCCCGTTCCAGATCGTACCCAAACACGCGCACCCGACCGGAGGATTTATTGACCAGTGAGCTGATGATGCCGATGGTGGTCGACTTTCCCGCGCCGTTAGGCCCCAGCAGGGCGTAAAAATCCCCCGCTTCGACTTGTAAATCAATGCCGCGCAGCGCCTGTACGCCGCCCGGATAGGTTTTTTTAAGCTGCTCCAGCTCCAGTGCAATTGTCATGGATGTCCAGTCACCTTGTTTTCTTGCATAAGTTGTATGGTTTAAAAAAAAGTTTAGTTGCCCTATATTACCCCAACGCAATTGTCTGGTTACAGGTCGTTAACCTCTATGAAAGATATCAGCACACTTATTAGTAATAACGAAATCTGGTCAAAAATGCTGGTGGAAGAAGACCCTGGCTTTTTTGAACGTCTGGCGCAGGCGCAGAAACCACGATTTCTGTGGATCGGCTGTTCCGACAGCCGCGTACCGGCTGAACGTTTGACCGGCCTTGAGCCGGGCGAGATTTTCGTCCACCGCAACGTCGCGAACCTGGTTATCCACACCGATCTTAACTGCCTCTCTGTGGTGCAGTACGCGGTCGACGTGCTGGAAGTAGAACATATCATTATCTGCGGCCACTACGGCTGCGGCGGCGTGCAGGCGGCGGTGGAAAACCCGGAGCTTGGCCTTATCAACAACTGGCTGCTGCACATCCGCGACATCTGGTTTAAACATAGCGCGCTGCTGAACGAACTGCCGCAGGAGAAACGTCTCGACACCCTGTGCGAGCTGAACGTGATGGAGCAGGTCTATAACCTCGGCCACTCCACCATTATGCAGTCCGCCTGGAAACGCGGCCAGAACGTCACGCTGCACGGCTGGGCTTACGGCATTCACGATGGCCTCCTGCGCGATCTGGACGTGACCGCCACTAACCGCGACACCCTGGAACAGGGCTATCGCAAAGGCGTTTCCAACATTCAGAAAACGCACGCCAGCCATAAGTAAGGGCGTTCGTGAAATAAAAAAGGGGCCAAAGGCCCCTTTTTTTGCGCGCTGGATTTACTCTTCCAGCATCACCACGTTGCCGATATACGGCAGATGACGATAGCGCTGGGCGTAATCGATGCCGTAACCCACCACAAATTTATCCGGGATCGAGAAGCCGACAAACTCCACTTCGACCTCCACTTCGCGACGCGACGGTTTATCCAGCAGCGTACAGATAGCGAGCGATTTCGGCCCGCGCAGGCTCAGGATCTCGCGCACTTTCGACAGCGTATTGCCGGAGTCGATAATATCTTCAACGATCAGCACATCCTTGCCGCGAATATCTTCATCCAGGTCTTTGAGGATTTTGACATCCCGCGTTGAGGACATGCCGCTGCCATAGCTGGAGGCGGTCATAAAATCGACTTCATGCCCGACCTTGACCTGACGACACAGGTCCGCCATGAACATAAAAGAGCCACGCAGCAGCCCAACCAGCACCATTTCGCTGCCGCTGTCCTGATAGCGTTCCGTAATCTGACGGCCCAGTTCCTCAACGCGCGCCTTGATTTCCGCCTCGGAAATCATCACTTCAACAGTATGTTTCATATCGCTAACCGTTTGATTTAAAAATAAATCACCGCTACCCGCCGCGGCTGCCGCCGGTAACGATTGAGAAGCGGGGCAGTATACCAGTAAAACGCCCTGACGGCAGAAAAGTGCGAAAAGCTCTTTTTGTGATTAAGATCACATATGTTAACAACTATAATAACTTGCTACTTAAAAATTAAGAGTGTGGTTATGGCAGAAACAAAAAAGACACAATCACGACTTCTCGTGATTCTCACAGCCCTGTTCGCAGCATTATCAGGGCTGTATTTATTGGTTGGTGGAATATGGCTGGTTTCAATCGGGGGGTCCTGGTACTACCCCATCGCAGGGGTGGGCATGCTGGCGACAGCGTGGTTACTCTGGAAACGTAACGCCGCGGCGCTGTGGCTTTACGCCATTATCCTGCTTGGGACGATGGCATGGGGCATCTGGGAAGTCGGCTTCGACTTCTGGGCGCTGACGCCGCGTTGCGACGTACTGGTGTTCTTCGGCGTCTGGCTTATCCTGCCTTTCGTCTGGCGTCGCCTCAGCACGCCGTCACGCGCAGGCGTACCAGCGCTGCTGGTCTCGTTAATTATCACTGCCGGGCTCCTGTTCTGGGCGGGCTTTAACGATCCGCAGGAAATCAACGGCACGCTCAGCGCGGACAGCACGCCTGCCGCCGTGAACGGCAGCCAGAGCATTCCTGACGGCGACTGGCCGGCTTACGGGCGTAACCAGGAAGGTCAGCGTTACTCTCCGCTTAAGCAGATCAACACCGATAACGTTCATCAGCTGAAAGAAGCCTGGGTGTTCCGCACCGGCGACCTGAAGCTACCGAACGATCCGGGTGAAATCACTAACGAAGTGACGCCGATTAAAGTGGGCGACACCCTTTTCCTTTGCACCGCGCACCAGCGTCTTTTCGCCGTTGATGCCGCGACCGGTAAAGAGAAATGGCACTTCGATCCGCAGCTGAATACGAACCCGACGTTCCAGCACGTCACCTGCCGCGGCGTGTCTTATCACGAAGCGACGGCGGCGAATGCTAACCCGGACGTTGTCGCGGATTGCCCGCGTCGTATTATCCTGCCGGTGAACGACGGTCGTCTGTTTGCGGTGAATGCGGATAACGGCAAGCTGTGTGAAAGCTTCGCTAATAAAGGCATTCTGAACCTGCAAACCAACATGCCGGTCACGACGCCGGGTATGTATGAGCCGACGTCTCCGCCGATCGTCACCGATAAGGTGATTGTTATCGCAGGCGCGGTGACCGATAACTTCTCCACCCGTGAGCCGTCAGGCGTCATCCGTGGTTTTGATATCAACACCGGTAAACTGCTGTGGGCGTTCGATCCGGGTGCGAAAGACCCGAATGCTATCCCGGCCGACGAGCATCACTTCTCGCTGAACTCCCCGAACTCGTGGGCGCCAGCGTCTTATGATGCGAAACTCGACATGGTCTACCTGCCGATGGGCGTGACCACCCCGGATATCTGGGGCGGCAACCGCACGCCGGAGCAGGAGCGCTACGCGAGCTCTATCGTCGCGCTGAACGCCTCGACCGGTAAGCTGGTGTGGTCTTATCAGACCGTTCACCACGACCTGTGGGATATGGACCTGCCTGCGCAGCCGACGCTCGCCGACATTACCGTGAAAGGCGAAACCGTTCCGGTGATTTACGCTCCGGCGAAAACCGGCAACATCTTTGTGCTGGATCGCCGCAACGGCAAGCTGGTTGTCCCGGCACCGGAAAAACCGGTTCCGCAGGGTGCTGCGAAAGGCGACTACGTGACGCCGACGCAGCCGTTCTCCGACCTTTCCTTCCGTCCGAAGAAAGATCTGAGCGGCGCGGATATGTGGGGCGCCACGATGTATGACCAGCTGGTCTGCCGCGTGATGTTCCACAGCCTGCGTTACGAAGGCATCTTTACCCCGCCGTCTGAGCAGGGCACGCTGGTGTTCCCGGGTAACCTGGGGATGTTCGAATGGGGCGGTCTGGCTATCGATCCGCACCGTCAGGTGGCGATTGCCAACCCGATGGCGCTGCCGTTCGTGTCCAAACTCGTTCCGCGTGGTCCGGGCAACCCGATGGAGCAGCCGAAAGACGCGCAGGGCACCGGCAGTGAATCCGGTATCCAGCCGCAGTACGGCGTGCCTTACGGCGTGACCCTGAACCCGTTCCTCTCTCCGTTTGGTCTGCCGTGTAAGCAGCCGGCATGGGGTTATATCTCCGCGCTGGATCTGAAGACCAACGACGTGGTGTGGAAAAAACGTATCGGTACGCCGCGCGACAGCATGCCGTTCCCGATGCCGTTCCCGGTGCCGTTTAACATGGGTATGCCGATGCTTGGTGGTCCTATCACCACCGGCGGCAACGTCCTGTTCATTGGCGCGACGGCGGATAACTACCTGCGCGCGTACAACGTGACCAACGGCGAGAAGCTGTGGGAAGCCCGCCTGCCGGCTGGCGGCCAGGCGACGCCGATGACCTATGAAGTGAACGGCAAGCAGTATGTCGTGATCTCCGCAGGCGGCCACGGCTCGTTCGGCACCAAAATGGGCGATTATATCGTCGCCTATGCGCTGCCGGATGATGCGAAGTAACCGTTGTCAGATAAAACAAAGCCCCTCATCGAGGGGCTTTTTTTATGGGTGGGGTTTGTGGGGCGGGATTATTCGAAAACCGGTGGGTGTGCTTCGCTTACCCACCCTACGCCGCGCTCACCGTCAATGTTGTAGGGCGGGTAAGCGAAGCGCACCCGCCATCACCCATCACGCCACCGTAAAACCTAACATCATCCCGGTGTCTTCGTGCTCTAACAAATGGCAATGCGCCATATAGGCATGCTCCGCCGACGCCGCGTAATCAAAACGCACCAACACTTCGCTGCGCGCGCCTTCCACCCAGACGGTGTCTTTCCACCCGGCGCGATGCGCGGCGGGCGGCTTGCCGTTTTCGGTCAGAATGCGGAACTGCGTGCCGTGGATATGGAACGGATGCAACATCATGTCGCCCTCGCCGGAAACGGTCCAGCGCTCATATTTTCCGAGCGCCGCCGCGAACGCGGGCGCGTTCATATCAAACGCCTTTCCGTTAATCTTATTGGCGTTGTGGAAATCGAACCCGTGCCCGCCGTGGTTCATCGCGCCGTGCGACATCTTGCCGTGGCCCATCTGGTCCATCATCTGCCCGTGCGGGTTGCCTGCCAGCGCCTGTTTGCCGTAGCGTTTCGTCAGCGCCTGCATACCCATCATATCGAGCATCGGATCCATCATTAATTGCAGCCAGCGTTCCTGAAGCCCGTCGAGCGAAGGCAGCGCCGGGACGTCCACCAGCTTATCCGGCAGCGTGCCCGAGGCGGGCACCACGACAGGCTGTATGCGCACCACCGGCTGCGGTTTATCAAACGGCGCGACCGTCATGCCCATCTGCGTCACCGGCAGCGTCACGATATCGAAAGGTTTGCCGTCGCGGGTTTCCACCAGCACCTCGAAACGCTCGCCCATCAGCATCGGCAGTTCGGTCACTTTAACCGGCTCTGCCAGCAGACCGCCATCGCTGGCGATAACGTACAGCGGACGATTATCGCTGGCGGCGATGTTCAGCGTGCGCGCGTTACAGCCGTTCAGCAGACGCAGGCGCAGCCAGCCTTTCGGCGGCGTATGCTGCGGATACACTGCGCCGTTACACAGCAGCGTATCGCCAAACCAGCCCACGGCGGCGGTCATCACATCCAGCTGATAATCGACCTCGCCGTCCGCGGTAAATTTTTTATCCTGAATAATCAGCGGCACGTCGTCGACGCCCCACAGCTTCGGCAGCATCAGTTGCAGACTTTCGGTATCTTCAATCAGCACCAGGCCCGCCAGCCCCATCGCGACCTGATGCCCGGTTTTGCCGTGCTGATGCGGATGGAACCAGCACGTCGCGGCGCGCTGCTCCGGCGTAAAGCTCACGCTGCGGGTCTGCCCCGGCGCGATGACGCCCTGCGGGCCGCCGTCCACCGCGCCCGGCACTTCCAGCCCGTGCCAGTGCACCGTCGTCTCTTCGGCGAGCGTATTGCGGATCTCAACATTCACCGGCTTGCCCTGACGCAGCTTAATCGCCGGGCCAAGTAACGAGCCGTTATAGCCCCAGGTGGTGACATTTTTCCCGGCGAACGCGGTTTTGCCCGCCTGCACCGTGAGCTGAATGCGACTGCTGGCGTCAGGCGTCAGCAGCGCGGGAATGGGCAGCGCCGGTTGCTCTGCGGCAAACGCGGCCCGGCTCCATGTCGGCAGCGCGCTTAACGCGCCCAGCGCGGCGGTGTACTTAATAAAATCTCGGCGTTGCATCTTCCAGTCCTTATCGTCAACGTGCACCCGTTGAGCTTAAACCCTCCCCTTGCAGGAAGGTCAAGTCTGGCGCGTCATAAGTGCAATCCGCATAGCGGCAGGGCGAATAAAAATGCACGTAAAAAGGCGCTGTGACCGCGGTTTGCCTGCATAAATATCCTCGTCGCGCCTGAACGAAATGTGCTATCGTTGGGTATCGGTTGGCGAGTGGTAGACGTGATGAGAAAAGTAGTCAGGCTAATGTTTCTGGGCTGTCTGTTGGCCTTTTCCACCAACAGTTTTGCGCTGAGTGAATCAGAAGCGGAAGACATGGCCGACCTGACGGCTGTTTTTGTATTTCTGAAAAACGATTGCGGCTACCAGAACCTGCCGAACGGACAGATCCGCCGCGCGCTGGTGTTTTTCGCCCAGCAAAACCAGTGGGATTTAAGCAACTACGACAGCTTCAATATGAAGGCGCTCGGCGAGGACAGCTATCGCGATCTGAGCGGCATCGCTATTCCTACCGCGAAAAAGTGCAAAGCGCTGGCGCGCGACTCGCTCAGCCTGCTTGCCTACGTGAAGTAATCCCCTCCCCTGCTCCTCTGGTGAAATCGTGACCGTGCATCCACGGTCATAGTTAGCTATGATGTTGCGCCCGTTTTTAAGGGTTGTTAACGAAGGAGGTTCAGCCAGTGACCGAGAATCCTATGTGGCACGAAACGCTGCACGATCAGTTTGGTCAATACTTTGCCGTCGACAAAGTGCTCTATCGCGAAAAGACCGATCATCAGGATCTGATTATTTTCGAGAACGCCGCCTTTGGCCGGGTGATGGCACTTGATGGCGTGGTGCAAACCACCGAACGCGACGAGTTTATCTACCACGAGATGATGACGCACGTCCCACTGCTGGCCCACGGCCACGCGAAGCGCGTGTTGATTATCGGCGGCGGCGACGGCGCGATGCTGCGCGAAGTGACCCGTCATAAGGGCGTGGAATCCATCACGATGGTGGAGATCGACGCGGGCGTGGTGGCGTTTTGCCGCGAGCATCTTCCCAACCACAACGCTGGCAGCTACGACGATCCGCGCTTTACGCTGGTGATTGACGACGGCGTGAATTTCGTCAACCAGACCACCCAGAAATTCGACGTGATTATCTCCGACTGCACCGATCCTATCGGTCCGGGCGAGAGCCTGTTTACGTCCGCGTTTTACGAAGGGTGCAAGCGCTGCCTCAATCCAGGCGGGATTTTTGTCGCGCAGAACGGCGTCTGCTTCCTGCAGCAGGAGGAAGCCATCGGCAGCCATAAAAAGCTCAGCCACTATTTTGGCGACGTCAGCTTCTATCAGGCGGCCATCCCCACCTACTACGGCGGCATCATGACCTTCGCCTGGGCGACCGATAACGAGGCCCTGCGCAAACTGCCGACCGAAACCTTACAGGCGCGCTTTCACGCCGCCGGGCTGAAGTGCCGTTATTACAATCCGGCCATTCATACGGCAGCCTTCGCTCTGCCGCAATATTTGCAAGATGCCCTGGCGTCTCAGGCATCCTAAGGAGGTGATAAAAATTGAAAAAGCTGAAACTGCATGGCTTTAACAACCTGACCAAAAGCCTGAGTTTTTGTATTTACGATATTTGCTACGCCAAAACGGCGGAAGAGCGCGATGGCTATATCGCGTATATCGATGAACTCTATAATGCTAACCGTCTGACAGAAATCCTGACGGAAACCTGCTCGATTATCGGTGCCAATATCCTGAATATCGCGCGCCAGGATTATGAGCCCCAGGGCGCCAGCGTCACGATTCTGGTAAGCGAAGAGCCGGTCGACCCGCAGCTTATCGACAAAACCGAGCACCCCGGCCCGCTGCCGGAGACCGTGGTCGCACATCTCGACAAGAGCCATATTTGCGTCCACACCTACCCGGAAAGCCACCCTGAAGGCGGCCTGTGCACCTTCCGCGCCGATATCGAAGTCTCGACCTGCGGCGTAATTTCGCCTCTTAAGGCGCTGAATTATTTAATCCACCAGCTTGAGTCCGATATTGTGACCATCGACTATCGCGTGCGCGGCTTCACCCGCGACGTGAACGGCATGAAACACTTTATCGATCACGAAATTAACTCGATTCAGAACTTTTTGTCCGACGACATGAAAGCGCTGTATGACATGGTGGACGTGAACGTTTATCAGGAAAACATCTTCCATACCAAGATGTTGCTTAAGGAGTTCGACCTTAAGCACTATATGTTCCACACCCGACCGGAAGAGTTAACCGAAGAAGAGCGCAAGGTCATTACCGACCTGCTCTGGAAAGAGATGCGCGAAATCTATTACGGACGCAATATTCCGTCCGTATAACCCCGCGCGGCGCACGGACGCGCCGCGTTATCCGTACTGCGCCAGAAAGTCGCGATACGCTTTCACCACCTGAAGGAAATCCTCGACGCCGCACAGCGACAGGCTCTCTTCATCGTAGTAACTCATGCCTTCTTCCATTTCATCGCCGGAAAATTCCAGCTGATTGGCGCGCACCATGACTTCTTCGCCATCGAGCCACAGGGTGTATTCATGGCCGGTCTTCTGCCACTGCCGCTCGCTGCCCTTTACCTCGCGCGTCGCCGCTTCCACTTCATCCAGCAGCGCCAGATTGCCTTTTACTTCTTCGTTGAACCAGTGCCCGAGCGCTTCGTGGCCCATTGAAAGGCGGACTTTCACCCCACCGGTGATGTCGCGTAAAAATTCATAATCCATGGTGTTTTCCTCTGGCCCGGCGGTGCCTGACCGCGGCATTGTTTATCTGTTGTTATTATCGCAGCATGAAACGCAAAGGAAAGCGCTGCCACCGACGAAACTGAAAACACCGCCGTAGACAAGCGGTTGCATTTGCTGTGGTACTCTTGGTTTATCTTAAGTACCGATGAATAGGGTTGCCTGTGAATCTTTCTCTCCTGCGCCGCGCGCTGCTGCTCACCACCGTCGCGCTGCCGCTCTCCGCCGCCTATGCCGGCGAGGCCGTGCGCCTCGAATGCGTCAACCGCGGCAACGTGCTGGTCTCGTTCTTCAAATACCACCTCTCGACGATGAAATGGAAAAATCATTTCCAGATAGCGTCCGGCATTGAGAAGAGCAAAACCGACAACGGCACGCCTTATGAGACGATTTCGTTTCGTAACGGCGACGATCTGATCTACTTCCCGGAAAATGAGCGCTATGTGCTGTTCGACGCCGGCAAGCAAAAACCGGAACGCTGCCAGGTGGAAGGCGAGTTCACTTATCCTGTCGTGAGCCTGCCGCGCTACGACGGCAAAGCCGAGTCGTGAGCCGTTAACCGCAATAAAAAAGGGAAGCCGCTGGCTTCCCTTTTTACTGGCTTGCCCGCCGCGAATGACGCCGGGCAAAGCGTGCGTTATACCGCGGTCTGGAAAATCACGCCGTCCGCTTTCTCAGTGTACTGATTCAGCTGGTCGAAGTTCAGATAACGGTAGGTGTCCACGGCGGTTTTATCCACCTGAGACATGAACTGCTGATACTCATCCGGCGTCGGCAGACGACCGATCAGCGCCGCGACGGCAGCGAGTTCGGCAGACGCCAGATAGACGTTCGCGCCGGTACCGAGACGGTTCGGGAAGTTACGGGTGGAGGTGGATACCACCGTCGCACCGTCCGCCACGCGCGCCTGGTTCCCCATGCACAGCGAGCAGCCCGGGATCTCGATACGCGCGCCGCTCTTACCAAAGACGCTGTAGTAGCCTTCTTCGGTGAGCTGTGCGGCGTCCATACGGGTCGGCGGCGCAACCCACAGACGGGTCGGCAGCTGGCCTTTATGGGTATCCAGCAGCTTACCGGCAGCGCGGAAGTGACCGATGTTGGTCATGCACGAGCCGATAAACACTTCGTCAATCTTATCGCCGGTGACGTCAGAGAGCAGACGCGCATCGTCCGGATCGTTCGGCGCGCACAGGATAGGCTCTTTGATTTCATTGAGATCGATGTCGATCACCGCCGCGTATTCCGCGTCAGCATCCGCTTCCAGCAGTTGAGGATCGGCAAGCCACTTCTCCATCCCCTGAATACGACGCTCCAGCGTACGGCGATCGCCGTAGCCTTCGGCAATCATCCACTTCAGCAGCACGATGTTGGAGTTGAGGTACTCAATAATCGGCTCTTTGTTGAGCTTGATGGTGCAGCCCGCCGCAGAGCGCTCGGCAGAGGCGTCGGTCAGCTCAAACGCCTGCTCGACTTTCAGATCCGGCAAGCCTTCGATTTCCAGGATGCGACCAGAGAAGATGTTTTTCTTGCCCTTCTTCTCAACGGTCAGCAGGCCCTGCTGGATAGCGTAGTAAGGGATGGCGTGAACCAGGTCACGAAGCGTAATCCCCGGCTGCATCTGGCCCTTAAAGCGCACCAGCACCGATTCCGGCATATCGAGCGGCATCACGCCGGTCGCGGCCGCGAACGCCACAAGGCCAGAGCCCGCCGGGAACGAAATACCGATCGGGAAACGGGTGTGGGAGTCGCCGCCGGTGCCGACGGTATCCGGCAGCAGCATGCGGTTCAGCCAGGAGTGGATAACGCCGTCGCCCGGACGCAGCGACACGCCGCCGCGATTCATGATGAAGTCCGGCAACGTGTGGTGCGTGGTCACGTCGACCGGCTTCGGATACGCCGCCGTGTGGCAGAAGGACTGCATCACCAGATCGGCGGAGAAGCCGAGGCACGCCAGGTCTTTCAGCTCATCGCGGGTCATCGGGCCGGTGGTGTCCTGAGAGCCCACGGAGGTCATTTTCGGCTCGCAGTACGCGCCCGGACGAACGCCGGCGACGCCGCACGCGCGGCCGACCATCTTCTGCGCCAGGGAGTAGCCGCGGTTGCTTTCCGCTACGTCTTTGGCGTGACGGAACACGTCGCTGTGCGGCAGCCCCAGCGCTTCACGCGCTTTGGTCGTCAGGCCGCGACCGATGATCAGCGGAATACGACCGCCCGCGCGCACTTCGTCAATCAGCACGTCGGTTTTCAGTTCGAAATTCGCCAGCAGCTCGCCGGTTTCGTGGTTACGCACTTCGCCTTTGAACGGGTAGATGTCAATCACATCGCCCATGTTCAGGTTAGATACGTCCACTTCGACCGGCAGCGCGCCCGCATCTTCCATCGTGTTGAAGAAGATAGGCGCGATTTTGCCGCCGAGCACCACGCCGCCGCCGCGTTTGTTCGGCACGAACGGGATGTCGTCGCCCATAAACCACAGCACGGAGTTGGTGGCGGATTTACGGGAAGAGCCGGTGCCGACCACATCGCCGACGTAGGCCAGCGGGAAGCCTTTCTGCTGCAGGGCCTCAATTTGTTTAACAGGGCCGACGGCGCCGGGTTGATCCGGCTCGATGCCTTCACGGGCGTTTTTCAGCATCGCCAGCGCGTGCAGCGGGATATCCGGGCGCGACCAGGCGTCCGGCGCCGGGGAGAGATCGTCGGTGTTGGTTTCGCCGGTCACTTTGAATACGGTGACGGTGATTTTCTCAGGCAGCGACGGGCGCGACAGGAACCATTCGGCATCGGCCCAGGATTGCATGATCTGCTTCGCGTACACGTTGCCCGCTTTCGCTTTCTCTTCCACGTCGTAGAAGTTGTCGAACATCAGCAGCGTGTGGGACAGCGCTTTCGCGGCAATCGGCGCCAGCTTTTCGTTATCCAGCGCTTCAATCAGCGGATGAATGTTATAGCCGCCCTGCATGGTGCCCAACAGTTCAATAGCTTTTTCAGGGGTTACCAGCGGGCAGGATGCATCACCTTTGGCGACAGCGGCAAGGAAACCTGCTTTTACATAGGCGGCTTCGTCAACGCCCGGGGGGACACGGTTGGTCAGCAGGTCTAACAGAAACTCTTCTTCACCCGCGGGCGGGTTCTTCAGCAGCTCGACGAGTGCGGCCATTTGGGTTGCATCTAAGGGTTTGGCTACAATCCCCTCGGCGGCACGCTCAGCTACGTGCTTACGGTATTCTTCTAGCACGACGGTTCTCCTCGCTCTCATTGTCATAGTCGGAGCCAGGCTTCTCTCTTCACGCTCCTGTGAGACAGCAGTTTGTAGGGTAAATGCCCGGTTCCGCGACGGGCAGAATAGCAGGAATCTGGTGAAGTGTTAATCTGTTTACAAAAAAGCAACATTAAATCTTTGCTGAATCGTTAAGGTCCGCAGAACGCGTTTGCGAAGTGCGATTTCAGGCACAAAAAAACCGCCGGGTGGCGGTTTCCTTGTTGTGCGCGGGTGGTAGCAGACACCGTTGCACCGTTTATGTGGCAAGCATGACACAGGGAGAATGATGGCATCAGACTGCTCTGCTCGCAAGCTCAGTTGTACGTTTTGCGTACCGCTTTCAGAATTTACATGTAACTTGCTGCAAGCGCTGAAATCCCCTTCCGCCCTTCTCTTCGACCCGCTAAATTAGCGCCTGGCCTGCTTCGCTGGTGTAGCAGCCAGTCACCGGGCCTGGAAGCAGTTCCATTAACCTACGTGGCAAGCATGACATACTTGCCTGGTTCTGCCTTTCCCGGTGAAGAGAGGATCAACGTAGCGCCTTCGGGACTACTCGCAATGGAGATGCGTTGGCTTATTGCGCTCATCGTTGCGCTGGGTTCACTGCTGGCGGCGTCGCACGGTGGCTGGAATATTTCCGACATCACGGTGCTGCTGGTGTTGAATCTGGGCAATTAAGCTGCTGACCGCCCGCAAGGGCGGTCTTCTTAGTCGCCCGTCCTGCGCTTTGTTATCGGTTATCATTGAGCAATAAATACTCATCCTCTTATTCCGGACTACACGGTCCCTTTCCCCTTTAACGTTAAAAAAGGAAAACACGTTTAGCCCTGATAAAACCTGGCAGCCTGTGGCCCCTGAACGCCGTCCATAAAAAAAGCGGCCACAGGCCGCTTTTTTCATCTGAAGAAACTTATTTCTTCTTCGCTTTCGGGTTCGGCAGGTCGGTGATGCTACCTTCGAACACTTCCGCCGCCAGGCCCACAGACTCGTGCAGCGTCGGGTGCGCGTGGATGGTGAGCGCGATGTCTTCCGCGTCACAGCCCATTTCGATAGCCAGACCGATTTCACCCAGCAGCTCGCCGCCGTTGGTGCCGACAATCGCGCCGCCGATAACACGGTGGGTTTCTTTGTCGAAAATCAGTTTGGTCATACCGTCTGCGCAATCGGAAGCGATAGCACGGCCAGAAGCCGCCCACGGGAAGGTGGCGGTTTCATAGCTGATGCCTTTCTCTTTCGCTTCTTTCTCGGTCAGACCCACCCATGCCACTTCTGGCTCGGTGTAAGCGATGGACGGGATCACTTTCGGGTCGAAGTAGTGTTTCATGCCCGCGATAACTTCAGCGGCCACGTGACCTTCGTGAACCCCTTTGTGCGCCAGCATCGGCTGACCGACGATGTCGCCGATAGCGTAGATGTGCGGCACGTTGGTGCGCAGCTGTTTGTCAACGCGGATGAAGCCACGGTCGTCCACTTCCACGCCCGCTTTGCCCGCATCCAGGTTTTTGCCATTCGGCACACGGCCGATAGCCACCAGCACGGCATCGTAACGCTGCGCTTCGGCAGGCGCTTTTTTACCTTCCATGGAAACGTAAATACCGTCTTCTTTCGCTTCAACGGCAGTTACTTTGGTTTCCAGCATCAGGTTGAATTTCTTGCTGATACGCTTGGTGAAGACTTTAACGATGTCTTTGTCGGCAGCCGGGATCACCTGGTCGAACATTTCAACCACGTCAATCTCTGAACCCAGCGCATGGTAAACGGTACCCATCTCCAGACCGATGATACCGCCGCCCATGACCAGCATACGTTTCGGTACTTCTTTCAGTTCCAGGGCGTCGGTGGAATCCCATACGCGCGGATCTTCATGCGGAATAAACGGCAGCTGAATCGGACGAGAGCCCGCCGCGATAATCGCGTTGTCGAAGTTGATCACGGTTTTGCCGTTCTCGCCTTCCACTTCCAGGGTGTTCGCGCCGGTGAATTTACCGAGGCCGTTCACCACTTTGACTTTACGGCCTTTGGCCATACCCGCCAGACCACCGGTCAGCTGAGTGATGACTTTTTCTTTCCAGGTGCGGATTTTATCGATGTCGGTTTTCGGCTCGCCAAAAACGATACCGTGCTCGGCCAGCGCTTTCGCTTCTTCGATGACTTTCGCAACGTGCAGCAGAGCTTTAGAAGGGATACAGCCTACGTTCAGGCAAACACCGCCCAGGGTGTTGTAACGCTCGACAATGACGGTTTCCAGACCTAAGTCAGCGCAACGGAAGGCCGCAGAGTAGCCTGCCGGGCCTGCCCCAAGTACCACGACCTGAGTTTTGATTTCAGTACTCATCATGACCTCTTTGTAATTTTCCGGCGGGTCTGACGCTTATATTTTAACGCCCATCATCCACCGGGACGTTCTATCCGCCTGCATTTTACAAAACTGTTAACAATTTTGAAACAACAAACGGCAAACGAATCCTTTTGGCATCGGATAATTTCGCACAGTCTGGCGGAATTACCAGAAAAAAGCCGGCCGTCAGGCCGGCTTTTTCGCTTACATCACCAGGCGGCGAATGTCAGACAGCATATTGTTGATGATGGTGATGAAACGCGCACCATCAGCACCGTCGATCACGCGGTGGTCGAAGGAAAGAGAGATTGGCATCATCAGACGCGGCACAAACTCTTTACCATTCCACACCGGCTCCATCGCAGACTTGGAGACACCGAGGATAGCCACTTCCGGCGCGTTCACGATCGGCGCGAAGTGGGTGGTGCCCAGGCCGCCGATGCTGGAGATGGTGAAGCAACCGCCCTGCATTTCGCCAGCAGTCAGCTTACCGTCACGCGCTTTTTTGGAGATAGTGGTCAGCTCGCGAGACAGCTCGGTAATGCTCTTCTTGTTCACGTCTTTGAAGACCGGAACTACCAGACCATTCGGGGTGTCAACCGCAACACCGATGTTGATGTATTTCTTCAGCGTCAGGCGCTGGCCATCTTCAGACAGTGAGCTGTTGAAGCGAGGCATCTGCTCAAGGGCCGCCGCAACGGCTTTCATGATGAAGACCACTGGGGTGAATTTCACGTCCAGTTTACGCTTCTCAGCTTCGGCGTTCTGCTGTTTGCGGAACGCTTCCAGATCGGTGATGTCAGTTTTGTCGAAGTGCGTAACGTGCGGGATCATGACCCAGTTACGGCTCAGGTTCGCGCCAGAGATTTTCTGGATGCGGCCCAGTTCCACTTCTTCCACTTCACCAAACTTGCTGAAGTCTACTTTCGGCCACGGCAGCATGCCCGGGATACCGCCGCCAGCGGCAGCAGCCGGCGCCGCTTCAGCGCGTTTCACCGCGTCTTTCACGTAAGCCTGAACGTCTTCGCGCAGGATGCGGCCTTTACGACCGGTGCCTTTCACTTTCGCCAGGTTAACGCCGAACTCACGCGCCAGACGACGGATCAGCGGGGTCGCGTGAACGTAAGCGTCGTTCTCAGCGAACTCAGATTTGCCTTCGGCTTTCGCAGCAGGCGCCGCAGCCGGTTTGTCAGCTTTCGCCGCCGGAGCCGGTGCCGCCGCTTCCTGTTTCGCCGCCGGAGCCGCAGCAGGTGCCGCGCCTTCTACTTCGAAGACCATAATCAGGGAGCCGGTGGAGACTTTATCGCCCACGTTCACTTTCAGCTCTTTCACGGTGCCCGCGAACGGCGCCGGAACTTCCATAGAGGCTTTGTCGCCTTCTACGGTGATGAGAGACTGTTCAGCGGTGACTTTGTCGCCCACTTTCACCAGCACTTCGGTCACTTCGACTTCATCGCCACCGATATCCGGTACGTTGACGTCTTTCGCGCCCGCAGCAGCAGCCGGTGCAGATGCGGCCTGCTCGGTCACCTGCGGTTTCGCTTCCGCAGCCGGTGCCGCGCCTTCCACTTCGAAGACCATGATCAGGGAACCGGTGGAGACTTTGTCGCCGGTGTTGATTTTGATCTCTTTCACCTTGCCCGCGAACGGTGCCGGGACTTCCATAGAGGCTTTGTCGCCTTCTACGGTGATAAGAGACTGCTCAGCGGTCACGCTGTCGCCAACTTTCACCAGGATTTCAGTGACTTCAACTTCATCGCCGCCGATATCCGGTACGTTAACGTCTTTTGCCGCCGCAGCCGCCGGTGCAGCAGACTGCGCCGGTGCCGCTTCTTTCTTCTCTTCTGCCTTAGCAGGTGCAGCAGCGGCTGCACCGTCGGCGGAATCGAAAATCATGATCAGTTTGCCGGTTTCGACTTTGTCACCCACGGACACTTTGATCTCTTTGACCACACCCGCCTGCGGAGACGGGACTTCCATAGAGGCTTTGTCGCCTTCTACGGTGATCAGCGACTGTTCAGCTTCAACCTTGTCGCCCACTTTGACCAGGATCTCGGTGACTTCAACTTCGTCCGCCCCGATGTCCGGTACATTGATTTCGATAGCCATTATTTCTTTACCTCTTATGCCAGACGCGGGTTGACTTTATCTGCATCGATATTGAATTTGGTGATGGCGTCAGCCACAACTTTCTTATCGATTTCACCACGTTTAGCCAGTTCGCCCAGCGCTGCGACGACCACATAAGAAGCATCAACTTCGAAGTGGTGACGCAGGTTTTCGCGGCTGTCAGAGCGGCCAAAGCCGTCGGTGCCCAGTACGCGATAATCGTCAGCCGGTACATAAGTACGAACCTGCTCGGCGAACAGTTTCATATAGTCGGTGGATGCCACTGCCGGCGCATCGTTCATCACCTGAGCGATGTACGGAACGCGCGGGGTTTCCAGCGGGTGCAGCATGTTCCAGCGCTCGCAATCCTGACCGTCACGAGCAAGCTCAGTGAAGGAGGTCACGCTGTAAACGTCAGAGCCCACGCCGTACTCTTTCGCGAGGATCTGTGCCGCTTCACGGACGTGACGCAGGATAGAGCCGGAGCCCAGCAGCTGAACTTTACCTTTCTCGCCTGCAACGGTTTCGAGTTTGTAGATACCTTTACGGATACCTTCCTCAGCGCCCTGCGGCATGGCCGGCATGTGGTAGTTTTCGTTCAGCGTGGTGATGTAGTAGTACACGTTCTCCTGCGCTTCACCGTACATACGCTGCAGACCGTCATGCATGATGACAGCAACTTCGTAAGCGAAAGCCGGATCGTAGGAGATGCAGTTCGGGATAGTCAGCGACTGAATGTGGCTGTGGCCATCTTCGTGCTGCAGACCTTCGCCGTTAAGCGTGGTACGACCGGAGGTGCCGCCGATCAGGAAGCCGCGCGCCTGCTGGTCGCCCGCAGCCCAGCACAGGTCGCCGATACGCTGGAACCCGAACATGGAGTAGTAGATGTAGAACGGGATCATCGGCAGGTTGTTGGTGCTGTAAGAGGTCGCCGCCGCCAGCCAGGAAGAACCTGCGCCCAGCTCGTTGATCCCTTCCTGCAGAATCTGGCCTTTCTCGTCTTCTTTGTAGTAGGCAACCTGCTCACGGTCCTGCGGGGTGTACTGCTGGCCGTTCGGGCTGTAGATACCAATCTGACGGAACAGACCTTCCATACCGAAGGTACGGGCTTCGTCGGCAATGATAGGAACCAGACGGTCTTTGATAGACGGGTTCTTCAGCATTACGTTCAGAGCACGTACGAAAGCGATAGTGGTGGAGATCTCTTTGCTCTGCTCATCCAGCAGGGAGCGGAAATCTTCCAGCGCCGGCAGCTCCAGTTTCTCGGTGAAGTTCGGCTGGCGAGACGGCAGGTAACCGTGCAGCGCCTGGCGGCGTTCGTGCAGGTACTTGTACTCTTCAGAGCCTTCCGGGAAGGTGATGTACGGCAGTTTTTCCAGCTGCTCGTCGGTCACCGGTACGCTGAAACGGTCACGGACGTAGCGAACGCCGTCCATGTTCATTTTCTTCACCTGGTGAGCGATGTTCTTACCTTCGGCGGTGTCGCCCATGCCGTAACCTTTAATGGTGTGAGCAAGGATAACGGTCGCTTTGCCTTTGGTTTCTTTCGCTTTTTTGAATGCAGCGTAGATTTTCTTCGGATCGTGGCCGCCACGGTTCAGAGCCCAAATCTCATCGTCAGACCAGTCTGCGACCAGTGCTGCGGTCTCCGGGTATTTACCGAAGAAGTGCTCGCGCACGTAGGCACCGTTTTTGGATTTGAAGGTCTGATAGTCGCCGTCAACGGTTTCGTTCATCAGCTGGACCAGTTTACCGCTGGTGTCTTTACGCAGCAGCTCGTCCCAACGTGAACCCCACATCACCTTGATAACGTTCCAGCCGGCGCCTTCGAAGATGCCTTCCAGTTCGTTGATGATTTTGCCGTTACCGGTGACCGGGCCGTCCAGACGCTGCAGGTTGCAGTTGATGACGAAGACCAGGTTGTCCAGTTTTTCACGGGTCGCGATGGTGATGGCGCCTTTGGATTCCGGCTCATCCATCTCACCGTCGCCGAGGAAGGCGTAAACGGTCTGCTCAGAGGTATCTTTCAGGCCGCGGTGTTCCAGATATTTCAGGAATTTCGCCTGGTAGATAGCGCCGATCGGGCCAAGGCCCATGGATACAGTCGGGAACTGCCAGAATTCCGGCATCAGTTTCGGGTGCGGGTAAGAAGACAGACCGTTGCCGTGAACTTCCTGACGGAAATTGTTCATCTGCTCTTCGGTCAGGCGGCCTTCAAGGAAAGCGCGCGCGTAAACGCCCGGAGAGATGTGGCCCTGGAAGTAGACCAGGTCGCCGCCGTCTTTGTCGTTGCGCGCACGGAAGAAGTGGTTAAAGCACACTTCGTAGACGGTCGCGGAAGACTGGAAGGACGCCATGTGGCCGCCGAGCTCGAGGTCTTTTTTGGACGCACGCAGCACGGTCATAATGGCGTTCCAGCGGATAGCAGAACGAATACGGCGCTCCAGTTCCAGATTACCCGGGTATTCCGGCTCTTCTTCAACGGGGATGGTATTGATGTACTGACGGGCGGCACTGCCCGCCGCTACGTTCACGCCGCCTTTACGGGCTTCGGAAAGCAGCTTATCGATCAGATACTGAGCACGCTCAACACCTTCTTCACGGATTACCGATTCGATCGCCTGTAGCCAGTCGCGAGTTTCGATCGGATCCACGTCATTTTGTAAACGTTCTGACATGGGGGTATTCCTTATCATCTATCTAATACGTTGATTTATCTGGAACCTGTCCCATTGCACTCTGTGCTCTTACAGCGTCCGGCTGCGTCTTTAGCGGCTGTGCGCCCCCTTCATGTTGTGAGGGCTTCATCTTGCCGCCGCGATGCAACCTGAACTACGGGCACTTAACAAAGCGCAATAAGACAGGTTCTGGGTTTAGTTGCCGCGCTTCAATGGCGCTTTTGGTACAAATCTTCCGGCATACGCCAGAAAAACATTAATTCTTGCGCTGCTCCAGACGACGCAGCGAGCGATCGCGACGACTCTGCTCACGGCTGCGATCCAGCAAAATTTCTTCAATGAACGCCAGGTGACGGTGCGACGCTTCCCGCGCCTGTTCCGGTTCCCGCGCCATAATCGCCTCATAAATACGGGTGCGATGACCGCTGACCAGCGGCAGCATTTCACGTCGCGCGTAGAGCAATTCGAAGTTCTGACGGACGTTTTGCGCCAGCATCGGCTCCATGCAGCGTAGCAGATGAAGCAGCACTACATTATGGGCGGCTTCCGTTACCGCTATCTGATACTGCACCACCGCGTTTGATTCTGCGTCCAGATCGCCGGACTCCTGGGCGCGCTCAATGGCCTGATGACATTCGCTGATGCGCGTTCTGTCTTCATCAGTGCTGCGAAGCGCCGCGTAGTATGCCGCGATGCCTTCCAGCGCGTGGCGCGTCTCAAGCAGATCAAACTGGGATTCGGGGTGGTCAGAGAGGAGTTCTACCAGCGGGTCGCTGAAGCTTTGCCAGAGCGTACTCTGAACAAAAGTACCGCCGCCCTGGCGACGAAGCAGCAGGCCCTTCGCTTCGAGACGCTGAATCGCCTCTCGCAGGGAGGGTCGGGAAACGTCGAACTGTTTAGCCAGTTCGCGTTCAGGAGGCAGTTTTTCGCCGGGACGCAGCGTCCCTTCGAGGATCAAAAACTCCAGTTGCTGCTCAATCACATCGGAAAGTTTTGGTTGGCGGATTTTGCTGTAGGCCATTATTCCCTGTCTCTGCCATTTCGCCCGGAGTCAATTGGTATGACCAATTTAACGTTCGTGTCGCTAAAGTAACAAAGTATTCACCTTCTGTCCATCCTGGTTTTGATTGAAATCAGGAAAGCCCGCATATTTTAACAATCATAAAGAAATAACGTTTCAGAAATGTAACTCCGGGCAAATGAACCCGTTACCTCAAAAGCGGTAGTTTTAACTTTCGTGAAACGTAAAGCCGTGCAAACTGAACCGATTCATTAGATTAAAATATGAATATCCATTCAGATCCCTCGCTTAAAATAAATCAATGCGCCTGTCTGCTGAATAAACGCGGCGATTTACAAATGGTTTCTTTTTATTCACTCCGCGTGAAGCCCTGAGAAAGCAGGTGCATTTGGCTGCGCTTATCACTATTCTTGGCGCTGCGGTAGTCGTTATTACAAATTTCATCCTTATTGGCTGTAAAGAAAAGACTACACACAGCGACATAACAACATTACAGCAGCGCCACGCTGCGGATAAAAAACAACCACACACGAGGTTTTATGATGGAAGGTCAACAGCACGGCGACACGCTGAAGCGCGGCCTCAAAAACCGCCATATTCAGCTTATCGCGCTGGGTGGTGCTATCGGTACGGGTCTGTTTCTGGGCAGCGCCTCCGTAATCCAGTCCGCAGGGCCGGGGATTATTCTCGGTTACGCCATCGCGGGGTTTATCGCCTTTCTGATCATGCGCCAGCTCGGCGAAATGGTCGTCGAGGAGCCCGTTGCAGGCTCATTCAGCCACTTTGCCTATAAATACTGGGGCGGCTTCGCGGGGTTTGCCTCCGGCTGGAACTACTGGGTGCTGTATGTGCTGGTGGCGATGGCCGAGCTGACGGCGGTCGGTAAGTATATCCAGTTCTGGTGGCCGGAAATCCCCACCTGGGCCTCTGCTGCCGTCTTCTTTGTGGTTATCAACGCCATCAACCTGACCAACGTCAAAGTGTTCGGCGAGATGGAGTTCTGGTTCGCCATTATTAAAGTTATCGCGGTGGTCGCGATGATCCTGTTCGGCGCCTGGCTGCTGTTTAGCGACACCGCGGGTCCGCAGGCGACGGTGCGCAACCTCTGGGATCAGGGCGGCTTCCTGCCGAACGGTCTCTCCGGGCTGGTCATGATGATGGCGATTATCATGTTCTCTTTCGGCGGTCTTGAGCTGGTCGGCATCACGGCGGCGGAAGCGGACGAGCCGGAAAAAAGCATTCCGAAAGCTACCAATCAGGTTATCTACCGCATTCTGATCTTCTATGTAGGGTCGCTGGCTGTGCTGCTCTCCCTGCTGCCGTGGACGCGTATCACCGCGGATACCAGCCCGTTCGTGCTGATTTTCCACGAACTCGGCGATTCGCTGGTGGCAAACGCGCTGAACATCGTGGTGCTGACCGCCGCGCTCTCCGTCTACAACAGCTGCGTTTACTGCAACAGCCGCATGCTGTTCGGCCTCGCCAAACAGGGCAATGCCCCCCAGGCGCTGCAAAAAGTCGACAAACGCGGCGTGCCGGTGAACACCATTCTGGTTTCTGCGGCCTTTACCGCGCTGTGTGTGCTGATTAACTATCTGGCCCCGCAGGAAGCCTTCGGCCTGCTGATGGCGCTGGTGGTCTCCGCGCTGGTGATCAACTGGGCGATGATTAGCCTGGCCCATATGCGTTTTCGCCGCGCCAAACAGCAGCAGGGCGTCACGCCGCGCTTCCCGGCGCTGCTCTATCCGGCCGGTAACTGGCTGTGCCTTATCTTCATGGCCGCGGTGCTGGTGATTATGCTAATGACGCCGGGCATGGCGATTTCCGTATGGCTGATCCCGGTATGGCTGGTCATCCTCGGTATCGGCTACCTCGTGAAAGAGAAAAAAGCGAAAGCGGCGCACGCCCGCTAAGCGATAAAATCCTCACCCGACCGGGTGAGGGTTGTTACCTTCCTCACAAATTCCTTCGCACAACACGATTATCCATCTCTGCGACCTATTACTGCTGCGCAGTTTTGCTTAGGCCGAATGATACTTCTGTCCATATTATTCACCGGAGATGTGTCGATGGAAAACAGCAGACTCTCTGTCAAAGAAAAAATCGGCTATGGAATGGGTGACGCCGGATGCAATATCATCTTTGGCGCCATCATGTTGTTTGTTAATTACTTCTATACCGATATTTTTGGCCTTGCCCCGGCGCTGGTGGGCGTATTGCTTCTCTCAATTCGCGTTATCGATGCGGTGACCGACCCGATTATGGGCGCTATTGCCGACCGCACTCGCAGCCGCTTCGGGCGTTTTCGTCCATGGCTGCTGTGGATAGCGTTCCCGTATGCCCTGTTCAGCGTGCTGATGTTTACCACGCCGGACTGGAGCTACAGCAGCAAAGTTGTCTATGCCTTTGTGACCTACTTCCTGCTCTCCATTACCTATACCGCCATCAACATCCCCTACTGCTCGCTTGGCAGCGTTATTACTAACGACCCGAAAGAGCGCGTCGCCTGCCAGTCTTACCGTTTCGTGATGGTGGGCATCGCCACCCTGCTGCTCTCCCTGACGCTGTTGCCGATGGTCGATTACTTCGGCGGCGGCGATAAGGCCAAAGGCTATCAGATTGCCATGACCATTCTGGCGCTGATTGGCATGTGCATGTTTCTGTTCAGCTTCGCCACCGTGCGCGAGCGTATCCGCCCGGCGGTGCCGACCAATGACGACTTAAAAGCCGATCTGAAAGACGTGTGGAAGAACGACCAGTGGGTGCGCATTTTGCTGCTGACTATCTGCAACGTCTGCCCCGGTTTTATCCGCATGGCGGCCACCATGTATTACGTCACCTGGGTGATGCAGCAAAGCACCAGCTTCGCCACGCTGTTTATCAGCCTCGGCGTGGTGGGCATGATGATTGGCAGTACGCTTGCCAAAGTGCTGACCGACCGCTGGTGCAAGCTGAAAGTCTTCTTCTGGACCAACATCGTGCTGGCGATTTTCTCAAGCGGTTTCTACTTCCTGAATCCGCACGCCACCGTGCTGATTGTGGTGATGTATTTCCTGCTCAACGTGCTGCACCAGATCCCGTCGCCGCTGCACTGGTCGCTGATGGCGGATGTCGATGATTACGGCGAGTGGAAAACCGGCAAACGTATTACCGGCATCAGCTTCTCCGGCAACCTCTTTTTCCTCAAGCTGGGGCTGGCTATCGCGGGCGCACTGGTGGGCTTCCTGCTCTCCTGGTATGGCTACGATGCGGGCGCTAAAGCCCAGAGCGACAGCGCGCTTAACGGCATCGTCATGCTGTTTACCGTCATACCGGGCGTCGGGTATCTGATAACCGCAGGCGTTGTGCGCATGCTGAAAGTGGACCGCGAACTGATGGCGCGTATTCAGAGCGACCTGGAAAAACGCCGCGAAAATTACCGCGAGCTTGCTGATTACCCGCAAACCAAACCTGTGGAAGTTAAACCTTAAGGAGCGATGATGAATACTTCTCCCTGGCCGAATCCGCTGATTGAACAGCGCGCCGACCCGTTTATTCTGCACCATCAGGGCCAGTACTATTTTATCGCCTCGGTCCCGGAATATGACCGGCTGGAGATCCGCCGCGCGCCGTCTATTGAGTCGCTGCGTCACGCCGCACCGGTGGTGGTCTGGCGTAAGCCGGACACCGGTCCGACAAGCGAGCTTATCTGGGCGCCGGAGCTGCACTATATCCAGGGCAAGTGGTACATCTACTTTGCCGCCGCCCCGACGCGCGGGCTGAAAGACAGCATGTTCCAGCACCGGATGTATGTCCTGGAGTGCGCGGACAGCGATCCGCTGACCGGCACCTGGGTGGAAAAAGGCCAGATCAAAACGCCGTATGACACCTTTTCACTGGATGCGACGACGTTCGAGCATCAGGGCAAACTCTGGTATTTATGGGCGCAGAAAGCGCCGGATATTCCGGGCAACTCCAATCTCTACCTGTGCGAGATGGAAAACCCGTGGACGCTGAAAGGCGAACCGGTGATGCTGAGCAAACCGGAGCTGGAGTGGGAGTGCCGCGGCTTTTTAGTCAATGAAGGCCCGGCGGTCGTGAAACATGGGGAGCGTTTGTTTGTCGCCTACTCCGCGAGCGCCACCGATGAAAACTACTGCATAGGGCTGCTGTGGATCGATCAGGCGGCGGACATGCGCGACCCGCGCAACTGGCATAAATCACCGCAGCCGGTTTTTACCACCAGTTACGAGAACCGGCAGTACGGTCCGGGCCACAACAGCTTCACTACGACGCCGGACGGCCAGGACGTGCTGGTCTACCACGCGCGTAACTATACGGAAATCGAAGGCGATCCGCTCTGGGACCCGAACCGCCATACCCGCGTGAAGCTGGTCACCTGGGATAAAGACGGCATGCCGCAGTTTGGCGTACCGCCCGCCGATCACCCCTGATGCGCTTCAACGGCGCGCTCACATGAGCGTGCCGTATATCGTCAGCAGCGCCACCACGACCACAATCACCAGCGTCGCCTTCTTCGCCATCGATACCGCCGCTTTCGGCGTTTCCACTTTATCGACATGCGGTTCGCGCGCCAGCGCAAACTGCGCAAGGCCGGTCAGCACCTGATACTGCGAGGTAAAGCGGTCAAGCAGCGAGGCGAACCATGCAGGCAGCGCTTTCTCTCCATGCCCGACCAGCGCATACACCACGCCCGCCAGACGCACCGGCACCCAGTCCAGCACATGCAGCACCGCGTCAATGCCTGAAAGCAGGCGCTGATGCGGCGTGTGATGCCGGGCAACCCAGCTTTGCCAGGCGCGTAAGAACGCGTAACCGGTCAGCGTGACCGGGCCCCACATGCCGCCCACAACAAACCAGAACATCGGTGCCAGATAAAAACGGTAGTTTACCCACAGCAGGCCGTTTTGTAGCTCGCGCAGGTACTCCCGCTCATCGCAGCCGGGCGGCACGCCATGGATGAGCGTCAGTTCATACGCCATGTTTTCGCGCGCATGGACGTCATCCTGGCTCGCCGCTTTGAGGTAGGCGTGATAGTGCCTGCGCACGCCACCCGCGCCGATGCACAGCACGCCGATGAGAATCCAGAAGATCAGCAGCGGCACATTAAAGAACCATCCTTCCAGCGCATGCAGGCACAGGAAAACGACCAGCATCGCCAGCACCGTCATGCCGAGCGTATAAAACAGGGAGAAACGGCGCACGCGGCGGAACAGCGGTTCAAGGCGATGATCCAGTTGCCAGTGCTCGCCCAGTTTGAAAAGCCGTTCGGCGATAAGCACCAGCAGCAGGGTGAAAAGCGTCATCTCATCTCCTTATCAGACGGGTCGGCCACCAGCGCGCGAAAGCGCGGCCAGTCAAAAGCCGGACCAGGATCGGTTTTACGTTCAGGCGCGATATCGCTGTGGCCGGTCATATGGCCCGTCATCGTCGGGTACAGCGCCAGCAACGCGCGGGTCACGGCGGCTAACTGCCGGTACTGCGCATCGGTGTAGGCGAGCGTGTCCGTCCCCTCAAGCTCAATACCGATGGAAAAATCGTTGCAGCGTTCGCGCCCCTGATAGCAGGATACGCCAGCGTGCCAGGCGCGTTTATTAAAAGGCACATACTGCACAATTTCGCCGTCGCGTCGGATCAGGCAGTGGGCCGACACGCGCAGCTGGGCGATACCCGCGAAGTAAGAATGCGCATCCGGGTCGAGCGTACCGGCGAACAGCGCATCGATCCACGGGCCGCCAAATTCCCCTGGCGGCAGGCTAATGTTATGCACCACCAGCAACGAAGGTGCCTCGTCCCCTGGTCGGCAATCATGATGCGGCGAGGGCGCGTGTCGGGCATCCACCAGCCAGCCATCTTTCACCTGCATGCGCAGTTCTCCTTTCTGTGGTACTCAAACTCGCTTCAGAGTAGCATGTTTCATTCCTTTGATTAGCCACCAATCTGGAGTTATATCATGCCGCCTCGCCGTTACAATCCGGACCATCGACGTGACGCGCTACTGGAAAGAATCACCCTGGATATCCCTGTTACCGTCGCTCAGGCCTTGCGTGAAGATCTCGGCGGCGAAACGGATGCCAGCCGGGATATTACCGCGCAGTTGTTACCGCCAGACAGTCGCTCGCACGCGGTGGTTATCACACGTGAAGCGGGCGTGTTCTGCGGGAAACGCTGGGTTGATGAAGTATTTATCCAGCTTGGCGGCGATGTCAGCGTGACCTGGCGCGTGAATGATGGCGACAGCGTGCAGCCCGATCAGCCCCTCTTCGAACTCGAAGGCCCCTCCCGTGTTCTGTTGACCGGCGAGCGCACCGCGCTGAACTTCGTCCAGACGCTTTCCGGCGTCGCCAGTGAAGTGCGTCGCTATGTGGCGCTGCTGGAAGGCACGCATACCCAACTGCTCGACACCCGTAAAACCATACCGGGCCTGCGCAGCGCGCTGAAATACGCGGTACTGTGTGGCGGCGGGGCGAATCATCGCCTCGGCTTGTCCGATGCGTTTCTGATTAAAGAAAACCATATTATTGCCTCCGGCTCGGTGCGCCAGGCGGTGGAAAAAGCGTTCTGGCTGCACCCGGACGTGCCGGTAGAAGTCGAAGTGGAATCGCTGGACGAGCTGGACGACGCCCTCAAGGCTGGCGCGGATATCATCATGCTCGATAACTTTAACGTTGAGCAGATGCGCGCCGCGGTTAAACGCACTGCGGGCCAGGCGCGGCTTGAGGTTTCCGGCAACGTTACGCTGGAAACGCTGCGCGCATTCGCCGAAACCGGCGTGGATTACATCTCTGTCGGAGCGTTGACTAAACATATTCGCGCGCTCGACCTCTCTATGCGTTTTCGCTAAATCCGCGTTTCTCGACACCCCACCGGGCAGGTTTGCGCCTGCCCTCGCCTTGCGGCCTATCATCAATATTCTCCTCGGGTTTGTCGCGCACTTTTTGCAAGATACGATTGTTTTTTAACGATTTTGCGAGACGTACGCAGCGGCATTGTTGTGTTCTGCAAGTACATAAAATTCTTCTGAAGACAGATTCCTGAATCTGTTTCTTTGCATGGTTCCTCCTGCGACGTCCTGACAGAGTGTCGTCACCCAAACAAGGAGGAAACATGAACAGACAGAGCGGCTTTACGCTGATTGAACTGATGGTGGTGATAGGCATCATCGCCATTCTTAGCGCCATTGGCGTACCGGCATACCAGAACTACCTGCGCAAAGCGGCGCTGACGGATATGCTGCAAACCGTGACGCCCTACCGCACCGCCATTGAGCTTTGCGTTATCGATCGCGGCGGGCTGAGCAGCTGCGATGCCAGCACCAACGGTATTCCGGGCCCTAAAACGACCCGGTATGTGAGCGAAATGACTGTAGCACAAGGCGTCATCAGCGTGACGGGTCAGGATAGCCTTAACGGTTTGTCGGTCACCCTGACGCCTCAGTGGAACAGCGCTAACGGCATGGAGGGATGGAAGCGGACCTGTGCCACCAGCGATGCCGCGTTGCAACAGGCCTGCGAAGATGTCTTTCGCAGCACGCTACCGTAAGCGAGGGCGCTGACGATGCCTCTCGATTATCTGCATACCCTGTGCCAGCGTTATAACGCGCTGGTGCTGAACATCGACGACGCCACGGTGCATATCGCCGTGGCGGGCGAGCCCAGCGCCGAGCTTATGGACGCGCTGCGTTTTTCCACGCACCGGCATATTGATATCGAATGCTGGAGCGCCGAGCGGCTCGAAAAAGAGCGCCAGCTTGCCGCAGATTCATTACACCCTGCCGTACAGGAGGAGAGCGCCTCGGTCGTGCAGGTGATTGACCAGACGCTACAACAGGCGCTACAGCGGCGCGCGTCTGATATTCACTTTGAACCGGCGCAAACGCATTACCAGATACGGTTTCGCATCGACGGCGTACTGTACGCGCTGCCGCCACTGCCAGCGACGCTTGCCAGCGCGCTTACCGCTCGCCTGAAAGTACTGGGTAATCTTGATATTGCCGAACGCCGCTTACCGCAGGACGGGCAGTTCAGTATCGAGCTTGCGGGCCGGACGGTCTCGTTTCGTATCTCGACCCTGCTTTGTCGCTGCGGCGAAAAGGTAGTTTTGCGTCTGCTGCAACAAACGGAGCAGCCACTTGAGGTCCAGGCGCTGGGCCTGTCGCACACGCAACAGACGCTTTTTTGCCAGGCGTTGCAGCGCCCGCAGGGGTTGATTCTGGTCACCGGGCCTACCGGGAGCGGCAAAACCGTCACGCTCTATACGGCGCTCAGCACGCTTAACGATCCACAGGTCAATATCTGCAGCGTAGAAGACCCGGTAGAGATCCCGGTAACCGGGCTTAACCAGACGCCAGTGCTGCCCAAAGCAGGGCTGACATTTCAGGCCGTGTTGCGCGCCTTATTAAGGCAGGACCCGGATGTCATCATGATTGGCGAAATTCGCGATCTCGAAACCGCCGAGATCGCCGCTAAGGCCGCGCAAACCGGGCATCTGGTGCTCTCCACGCTGCATACCAACTCCACAACCGAAACCTTAGTCCGTCTGGAACAAATGGGACTGCCGCGCTGGATGCTCGCCTCGGCGCTGGAGCTGGTCATTGCGCAGCGTCTGGTCAGAAAGCTCTGCCCTTACTGCCGCATATTTTCACAAGAGCCTGTGACGCTTCCCGCCTCGCTCTTGCCACGCCCGCTCCACCCTTATAAGGCCTGCGGATGCGAGCGCTGCTATGGCGGTTACTATGGACGGATTGCGCTTTTCGAGCTGCTCAGCATCAATGCGGCGCTGCGCCAGACTGTCGCCAGCGGCGCGCCGCTTGAGGAGATAGCCTCACAGGCGCGGGCGCAGGGGATGACCACGCTTTTCGAACATGGTTTACAGGCCGTGGAGTCCGGCATGACCACGCTGGAAGAGCTTTATCGCGTCTCGGGTGTGCCTCATGGATAATCAGTTATGGCGCTGGCGCGGTGTTAATAAAGACGGCGTCAGCGATGCGGGTGTGCTCTGGGCGCCGGACAAAATCAGCGCGTCGTTACAGCTCATGGATAGCGACGTTCATCCGTTAATGCTTAAGCGGGCAAGCATTAATAAACGGTACTGGGGCAGCGAGCACAAGATTCTGGTGATCCGCCAGCTGGCCGCGCTGCTGCAGGCGGGCGTTAGCCTGACGCAGGGGCTGACTATGCTGGCGAGCCAGCACCCGGTGGCCCAGTGGCAGGCGCTGCTTGGGCAACTGTCGCAGCAGTTAGGGCGAGGCGTCGCCTTTTCGCAAACCCTGCGCCAGTGGCCGGAAATCTTTCCCCCGCTGTTTGTCTCGCTCATGCAAACGGGCGAGCTGACCGGGAAGCTGGACGTATGTTGTCAGCAGCTGGCGCAACAGCAGGAAGATCAGCAAAAGCTGCGCAAGCAGGTCATTAAGGCGCTGCGCTACCCGGCATTTATTTTTATCGTCGCGCTGTTGCTGACGCTCGGAATGACATGTTTTGTTCTGCCACAGTTTACGGCTATCTACCGCTCTTTTAACACGCCGCTACCGCTGGTAACGCGTGCCGTTATCGCGCTGTCAGAGGCCTTAATGCACTACGCCGCCTGGTGGCTCAGCCTGTTGCTGCTGGCTCCGCTGGTGATTATCAGGCTGCGGCGCAGGCCGGAATGGCAGCTGCGCGAGGCCACCTTACTGCTGAAAGTGCCACTGTTCGGCCCGCTTATACGTGGGCAGCAGCTAAGCCAGATTTATACGGTGCTTTCATTGATGCAGCGCGCGGGGATTCCATTACTTCAGAGCCTAGCAAGCGTTGAGGAAACGCTGGCGTCGCCCCTATGGAGACAGGCGGTCGGTCGTGTTAAACAAAGCATCGCCGAAGGCTTGCCGCTATGGAGGGCGCTGGAGCAGGAAGTCGTATTTACCGCGTTGTGCATTCAGCTGATTCGTACCGGAGAAGAAACCGGCGCGCTGGATATCATGCTGGAAAAACTCGCCGGATGGCATCTGGGGCAAACCTCCGAGCGCGCCCAGACGCTTGCAGCCACGCTGGAGCCGCTGATGATGATGGTCATTGGGCTGATTGTCGGTACGCTGGTGGTAGCGATGTATCTGCCGATATTCCGGCTGGGAGACGCGATGAGCGGAATGAATTAACGCTGGCGCAGGGGCTGCGCCAGCCTGAGGTTAACGGGTCAGAGGCTGTTAAAGACCCGGTTTTCCTGCTCCTGCACACGAATAAAGGTGGTGCGTTTAGTGAGCTCTTTAAGACGCGAGGCACCGACATAGGTACAGGCGGAACGCAGACCACCCAGAATATCACGGGCCGTCTCTTCTACCGGTCCGCGCAGCGGCAGCTTCACGGTTTTCCCCTCTGCGGCGCGGTATTGCGCCACACCGCCGACGTGACGGTTCATCGCGGATTCAGAGCTCATGCCGTAGAAGAGCATGAATTTTTCGCCGTTCTGCTCAACGACGGTGCCGCCGCTTTCGTCGTGACCTGCCAGCATACCGCCCAGCATCACGAAGTCCGCGCCGCCACCGAAGGCTTTCGCCACGTCGCCCGGTACGGTACAGCCGCCGTCGCTGATTATCTGACCGCCAAGGCCGTGCGCGGCGTCAGCGCATTCAATCACGGCGGAAAGCTGCGGGTAGCCAACGCCGGTTTTAACGCGAGTGGTGCAGACAGAGCCCGGACCAATGCCGACTTTAACGATATCGGCTCCGGCGAGGATCAGCTCTTCGCACATTTCGCCAGTAACGACGTTGCCCGCGATAATGGCTTTATCAGGCCAGGCGGCGCGCGCCTTCGCGACGAACTGAACGAAATGCTCCGAATAGCCGTTCGCGACATCGATGCAGATAAACTGGAGCGACGGCGAAAGGGCGAGAATTTCTTTGGTTTTTTCAAAATCAGCATCAGAGGTGCCGGTGGATACCATTACATGCTTCAGCACGCCAGCGGATACCGACCGGACGAATTCGGCCCACTCCTGCACGCTGTAGTGCTTATGCACCGCCGTCAGAATATCGAACGCTGCCAGCGCCTGCGCCATGCCAAATGTCCCTACGGTATCCATATTGGCAGCAATAATCGGAACACCAGACCATTGAACGCGGGAGTGTTTAAAGGTGAACTGACGCTCCAGTTCAACATCAGAGCGACTTTTGAGAGTAGAGCGTTTCGGGCGGATAAGAACGTCTTTAAAGCCTAACTTCAGATCTTCTTCAATACGCATGTGCGGTTCCTGGGTTAATGGCGATGAGCGCGTAACGTGCGCGGCGTGACAACTGCCAACTCCAGTGACGTTATCATACGCACTAATAATGGCGCCGCAAGACTGCGAAAGCGCGCTTTTTTACGCTACAATCCTATAAATTTACCTTGTGCGCGAGGACGATAAACGAGGCCGCAGGCACTGTTCTCGCGCGCACCGCAACCCGATGAAACAAAAACATTTTCACGGGATTTATACCTATTTTAACGATTCGGGATGATGGCTTTATGGTTTATACGGTAGCACTGACGGGCGGTATCGGAAGCGGCAAAAGTACGGTCGCCGACGCCTTTGCCCGTCTCGGCGTTACCGTGGTGGATGCCGATATCATCGCCCGCCAGGTGGTTGAGCCAGGCACCGCCGGTTTAAATGCCATTATTGCCCGGTTCGGACAGACAATTTGCAACCCCGACGGCACGCTCAATCGCCGTGCGCTACGTGAAATTATCTTCTCAAGCCCTCAGGAAAAATCCTGGCTTAACGGGCTGCTGCACCCGCTCATTCATCAACAAACGCAGGCTGAACTTGCGCATGCCGCCTCGCCCTATGCGCTTTGGGTCGTGCCGTTGCTGGTTGAGAATCAACTCCATGCGAAAGCTAATCGCGTACTGGTGGTGGACGTGACGCCAGAAACACAGATACTGCGCACCATGCAGCGCGATGGGGTCTCCCGTGAGCATGCCAGGCAGATCCTGAACGCGCAGGCCACTCGCGAGGCCCGGTTAGCTGTCGCTGATGACGTTATAGATAATAACGGCTCGCCGGAAACGATCACCGAAGATGTGGCGCGTCTGCATCAACGTTATCTGCAACTGGCGGCTCAGGCCGTACCACAGGAAAATAAGTAATGCAGACTCACGTTCTTTTTGAACATCCCCTGAATGAAAAAATGCGCACCTGGCTGCGCATCGAATTTCTCATCCAGCAAATGAAAGCGTTGCTGCCTGTCAGCGATCACGCCACCGCGCTGCACTTCTTTCGCAACGTGGGCGATTTGCTGGACGTCTTTGAGCGCGGAGATACCCGCACCGAACTGCTGAAAGAGCTGGAGCGCCAGCAGCGTAAACTGCAAAGCTGGGCCGAAGTGCCAGGGGTCGACAACGAACGCATCGAGGCACTGCGTCAGCAGTTGAAAGCGCGCAGCGCTGTCTTAATGGCCGCGCCTCGTCTGGGGCAGATGCTGCGTGAAGACCGTCTCATCGCGCTGGTCCGCCAGCGTTTAAGCATTCCGGGCGGCTGCTGTAGCTTTGATTTACCGCTGCTGCACGTCTGGCTCTGCTCGCCGCAGGAAGAGCGCGACGTTCAGGTGAACAGCTGGCTTGCCACATTACAGCCGTTGACGCACACGCTGGAGATGATTCTGGATTTAATTCGCCAGTCTGCGCCGTTTCGCAAGCAAACCAGCCTGAACGGGTTTTATCAGGACAACGGCGATGACGCCGACCTGCTGCGCCTGCAGATCCCGCTTGAAGAAGCGCTTTACCCACAGATTTCCGGCCATAAAAGCCGGTTCGCAATCCGCTTTATGCCGCTCGACAGCGAGCACGGGCGCGTACCGGAACGGTTCGATTTTGAACTGGCCTGTTGTTAAGGAATATAGATGTCAGACGCGACTATCGTTAACTGCCCGACCTGCGGCAAAGAAATTATCTGGGGCGAACAGAGCCCGTATCGTCCGTTTTGTTCAAAACGCTGCCAGCTTATTGACCTGGGAGAATGGGCCGCTGAAGAGAAACGCATTCCCAGCAACGGCGATCGCTCCGACAGCGATGGCTGGAGCGAGGAAGAAAACCTGCCTTAAGACTGCACGCGCAGCTTCGCTATCACAGGCTCGTTAGCGGGAGGAAAGGCCTCCGCTTCCAGAGCCTGCTGATGCACCCAGCGCCCCGGTTGCCCTTCTTTTCCCCACGGTTCGCCTTCCCAGTTTTCCACCAGGAAAAACCACAGGCTGATGTGGCGATCGGGGAATTCATATTCCAGCGTTTCAAACAGCGTGGCGGACGTCACCACGATCCCGGTCTCTTCCTGAAGCTCACGACAGAGCGCCGCCTCCGGCGTTTCGCCTGCTTCGATTTTACCGCCAGGGAATTCCCATTTATTCGCCATGTGCGCATCGGCGGCGCGCTGCGTAATAAAGATTTCGCCCTGCGGATTACGCACGATACCTACCACGATTTGCAGTTTTTTCATTGTTTTCTTCCTGTAAAAAAGGCGCAGATATCTGCGCCTTTTGTGACGGGTAAGATCCGCTTAGCTTAAGCGGCCGTGGCACTGCTTATATTTCTTACCGGAGCCGCACGGACACGGATCGTTACGACCAACTTTGCGCTCGCCGGTCTGCTCGGCAAGTGCGGCGGCGGCAGCGGTTTCGTCATCCTGATGGCTGAGCTGCTGCATCTGGGCTAAGCGCTCAGCTTCTTCACGACGCTGCTGCTCCATCGCTTCGACTTCTTCCGGCATCCGCACCTGCACTTTACTGATGGTGCTGATCACTTCATATTTCAGCGATTCCAGCATGGCGGCGAACATGGCGAAAGATTCGCGCTTATATTCCTGCTTCGGATCTTTTTGCGCATAACCGCGCAGGTGGATGCCCTGACGCAGGTAATCCATCGCCGCAAGGTGCTCTTTCCAGAGCGAATCCAGCGTCTGCAGCATCACGCCTTTTTCGAAGTGACGCATCATCTCAGCGCCAACCACTTCTTCCTTGCGGGCGTAAACTTCTTTCGCGCTTTCCAGAATACGCTCACGCAGAGTTTCTTCATGCAGATCCGGCTCTTTATCCAGCCACTCTGCAATCGGCAACTCCAGATCGAAATCGTTTTTCAGGCGCTCTTCAAGACCCGGGATATCCCACATCTCTTCCAGCGACTGCGGCGGAATATGCGCGTCGATGGTCGCTTTGAAGACGTCTTCGCGGATGCTGTTGATGGTCTCGCTGATGTCAGCCACATCCAGCAGCTCGTTACGCTGGGTGTAGATGGCGCGGCGCTGATCGTTGGCGACGTCATCATATTCCAGCAGCTGTTTACGGATGTCGAAGTTACGGCTTTCAACTTTACGCTGCGCGTTGGCAATCGCCTTCGTGACCCACGGGTGCTCAATCGCCTCTCCCGGTTTCATCCCCAGTTTACGCATCATGTTAGCCACACGATCCGAGGCGAAAATACGCATCAGCGCATCTTCCATGGAGAGATAGAAGCGAGAAGACCCCGGATCGCCCTGACGACCGGAACGGCCACGCAGCTGGTTGTCGATACGGCGAGATTCGTGACGCTCGGTGCCGATAATGTGCAGACCGCCGGATGCGAGTACCGCATCGTGACGTTTCTGCCAGTCGGCTTTGATCTGCGCAATCTGTTCTTCAGTTGGCGCTTCCAGCTCGGCAACTTCCGCCTGCCAGCTGCCGCCCAGCATAATATCGGTACCACGACCCGCCATGTTGGTGGCGATAGTCACCGCGCCCGGATAACCGGCCTGGGCGACGATATCCGCTTCGCGGGCGTGGAATTTGGCGTTCAGCACGTTGTGCTCAATGCCCGCTCTGGTCAGCGCCTGAGAAATCACTTCGGATTTCTCGATGGAAATGGTACCCACCAGAACCGGCTGGCCTTTCGCCGTGCGGTCTTTGATGTCTTCGATGATAGCGTCGATCTTCTCGGCTTCGGTCATGTAGACCAGATCCGGCAGATCCTTACGCACCATCGGACGGTTCGTCGGTACCACAACGGTATCCAGCTTATAAATTGAGCTGAATTCAAACGCTTCGGTGTCCGCCGTACCGGTCATCCCGGCCAGTTTTTCATAAAGACGGAAATAGTTCTGGAAGGTGATGGACGCGAGCGTCTGGTTTTCGTTCTGGATTTCCACGCCTTCTTTGGCTTCTACCGCCTGATGGAGACCATCCGACCAGCGGCGGCCCTGCATGGTACGCCCGGTGTGCTCATCGACAATAATGACCTCACCGTCTTTAACGATGTAATCGACGTCGCGGGTGAAGAGCACATGCGCACGCAGCGCGGCAGTGACGTGATGCATCAGCATGATGTTGCCCGGCGAATAGAGCGACTCGCCTTCGTCCATGATGCCCTCTTTCACCAGCAGCTCTTCGACCAGCACCTGGCCGCGTTCGGTCAGGTTTACCTGACGCGCTTTTTCATCGACCGAGAAGTGGCCTTCGCCCTGGAAGGTGTCGGAGTCTTCTTTCTCCTGACGCACCAAATGCGGGATAATTTTGTTAACTTTCTTGTAAAGTTCGGAGCTGTCTTCAGCCGGGCCGGAGATGATAAGCGGCGTACGGGCTTCGTCGATAAGAATGGAGTCAACCTCATCCACCAGCGCATAGTGAAGTTTACGCTGCACGCGCTCTTCCGGGCTAAACGCCATATTATCGCGCAGGTAGTCGAAACCATATTCGTTGTTGGTGCCGTAGGTAATATCCGCCGCATAGGCTTCGCGTTTAGCGGGAGCCGGCATGCCGGACATGTTCACCGCAACGCTCATGCCTAAGAACTCAAACAGCGGGCGGTTGTTTTCGGCGTCACGCTGCGCCAGGTAATCGTTGACGGTCACGACGTGAACGCCTTTGCCGGTCAGCGCGTTCAGGTAAGCAGGCAGCGTCGCCGTCAGGGTTTTACCTTCACCGGTACGCATTTCCGCGATGCAGCGATCGTTAAGCACCATACCGCCCAGCAGCTGAACATCAAAGTGACGCATGCCAAACACGCGTTTGCTCGCTTCACGCACCACGGCGAAAGCTTCCGGTAGCAGGCTTTCCAGCGTTTCGCCCTTCTCCAGGCGCGCGCGGAATTCTGCGGTTTTACCTTTCAGTTCTTCATCGGAAAGCTTTTCCAGCGCCGGTTCCATGCCGTTAATAAGCGCAACGGCCTTACGCATACGACGTAAGGTACGATCGTTACGACTACCAAAAACTTTGGTTAACATTTTGATTAACATAATAAATTCTCTGAAGCCTCGCACAGGCAAAAATAGATAATGAAAAAAACGAAATGACTCAGGCGAGGAGACAAGGACCGGCGCGAATACCCTGAACCTGGCTTATCCAGGCGGGAACCGTAAAGGAAAGTTGCGGATGCAGGCGCGGCGCGGACTGAACAGGCGTGGCAGCAGGCTGAAATACCTGCGTGAGCATCGCGCTTAAGGTGTCAAGCAGCGCCAGATGTTGCGCTTTTAGCGGCAGGCTTTCTTCCATCGCCACCGGCAGCGCTTGCGGCGCCATGGCGAAAGAGAGATGACGTATAACAGTGCGAATGGCATGCTGCTGCCAGTAATCAACGCCAAATGATGCCGAACGGCGCGAACTTTCACCCAGCAACGCCAGGGTATCGAAATTGCGCAGGGTACCGGTATGGCTGCTGCTAGCTTCAGCGGGCGCAACGGGCTCGGCGTTATTATTGAGCGCAGGCAGGCCAAGACTGGCCGCGACCATCCCCAACAGGAGATGCGGCCAGAAATAGCGTCTTCCAAACTGTCGCCAACGCGTGAATAAACCAGGCACTGTAACCCACCGGATAACGCCGACAGCGCCAGCGTTATGTTGTCATTAATAAGGGCGTAAATATTACCATCATTCCCGCGAGGCGGCAGCAGTATCGCTGCGATACCTTACGCATTCCGCACAAGAAACCAGCAATTAGTCATTACCAGAAGGATGGTAAAAGCAGGGTAAAAGGCGAAGAGAAAAATGGCTGTACAAGAGCAATAAAAAAACGACTGGTGAACACAGGCCGGAGAGAGTACCTGGTCTACCAGTCGTCTTTAGTCAGACTATGCTGTTACGCCAGCACCAGCGACGGCGCTTTAAAAGCCAGAGGCAGTTCAGCCTCATTTTCATAGGTGACGTATTCCCAGGCTTCCTGTTTCGCAAGGACGGCCTGAAGCAGTTTATTGTTCAGCGCATGACCCGACTTATAGGCGGTAAACGCGCCGATAATGTTGTGGCCACACATGAACAGGTCACCAATCGCATCCAGCATTTTGTGACGAACGAATTCATCTTCAAAACGCAGGCCGTCTTCATTCAGTACGCGATAATCGTCAACAACGATGGCACAATCGAAGCTGCCGCCCAGGCACAAACCGCGGGACTGCAGATATTCGATATCGCGCATGAAACCGAAAGTACGGGCGCGGCTGATCTGGCGCATAAACGCGTCTGCAGAGAAATTCATGCAGTAGCGCTGATTGCTGGCATCAATCGCCGGGTGGTTGAAGTCAATGGTGAAGTCCAGCGAAAAACCGTTAAACGGTTTAAATTCCGCCCATTTATCACCGTCTTCAACGCGCACGGTTTCTTTGATGCGTAAGAATTTCTTCGCAACGTTCAGCTCATCAATACCTGCGTCAACCAGCAGGTACACGAACGGCGCGGCGCTGCCATCCATAATCGGGATTTCAGGCGCGTCCACTTCGACGATGATGTTGTCGATACCGAGGCCAGCCAGCGCGGCGTTCAGGTGCTCGACGGTCGAAATCCGCACATCATGCTCATTGACCAGGCAAGTACAGAGCATGGTATCACGCACAGATTTGGCATCGGCCGGGAAGTCTACCGGAGGATTCAAGTCGGTGCGACGATAGATGACCCCGGTATTTGCCGGCGCAGGGCGCAGCGTCAGGGTGACTTTTTTGCCGGTATGCAAACCGACGCCAGTCGCCTGAACGATACGTTTAAGAGTCCTTTGTTTGATCATCGTATAATCTCGCCAAATAATTCACCTTACCGATAGTGTACATCACAACCGGTGGGGCATTTTAGCACAAAGAGCGCATCTGCCCAACTTCCGGCTTATTCTTAATCAGCCTGCTTACGCAGAAACGCCGGGATATCCAGATAATCTGGCTCTTTCGCCGTCTGCGGCGTCGGGTCGTTGACCACTTTAGAAGCCGGTTTCTGCTCCTGAGTCAGCGGCGCCATACCGTGCTGCTGGTAACGATCCATCGCTGGCTGCTGCGCCTGCTTGTTGGTCACCAGTGTGATTTCAGGACGTTTGTCCATGCCGATACCGGTCGCCACGACGGTTACGCGCAGTTCATCGTTCATATCCGGGTCGAGAGACGTACCGATAACCACCGTCGCGTTATCCGAAGCGAATGCGCGGATAGTGTTACCCACGGTTTCGAACTCATCCAGACGCAGGTCGAAGCCCGCAGTGATGTTGACCAGAACGCCACGCGCGCCGGACAGATCGATATCTTCCAGCAGCGGAGAAGAAATCGCCATTTCGGCTGCTTCTTCCGCACGGTCTTCACCGCTCGCAACGCCGGAGCCCATCATGGCGTAACCCATTTCAGACATCACGGTGCGCACGTCTGCGAAGTCGACGTTCATCAGGCCCGGACGGGTAATCAGCTCGGCGATACCCTGCACCGCGCCTTTCAGCACGTCGTTAGCCGCGCCAAACGCGTCCAGCAGGGAAATCCCACGACCCAGCACTTTCAGCAGCTTGTCGTTAGGGATGGTGATCAGGGAGTCGACATGACGGGAGAGCTCGGCGATACCCTGCTCGGCAAAAGCCATACGCTTCTTGCCTTCAAAGTTAAACGGCTTGGTGACAACCGCCACGGTCAGAATGCCGAGGTCTTTTGCCACTTCAGCAACAACCGGCGCCGCGCCGGTGCCAGTACCGCCGCCCATACCGGCTGCGATAAACACCATGTCTGCGCCATCTAAGGCGGCGCGCAGCGCTTCGCGGTCTTCTTCCGCAGCGTTGCGACCCACTTCCGGGTTCGCGCCTGCGCCCAGACCTTTCGTGATGCCGCTACCAATCTGGATAGTCTGGCCAACTGCGGTTTTACGCAGCGCCTGGGCATCCGTGTTTACTGCGAAGAACTCTACGCCTTCGATGCGCTCGCGCACCATATGTTCTACGGCGTTACCGCCGCCGCCACCGACGCCGATGACTTTAATCACCGCGTCGTTGGTCAGTTCCATAGGTTCAAACATAATTTCTCTCCGTTTTGTGCCTTTCGCCTGAGACCGCTAATTTTGTCCGGTCTCTGAAAAAAATTAAAACTCTTTTCGCAGCCAGCTGTTGATCCGTTTGATCCACGAGCCCACTGAAGTTCGTTTTTCCACTTCCGCCTCACCGCTCATATGCGATTCTTTACCATAATGCAGTAAACCCACCGCCGTGGAGTAATAAGGCTCCTGGGCGTAATCGGTAAGGCCAGTAATATTTAAGGGCTGTCCGATACGCACCTGCGTATGGAACACCCGCTGCGCGCACGCCGCCAGACCTTCAATTTGCGCCGCGCCGCCGGTTAATACAATCCCCGCCGCAAGATGATGTTTCACACCCTGCTGGCGAAGCTGCTCCTGCAACTGCAGAATTTCTTCGTTAACCAGATTAAGCAGCTCGGTATAACGCGGCTCAATCACTTCCGCCAGCGTCTGGCGCTGCAGGCTGCGCGGCGGACGACCGCCTACGCTCGGCACTTCAACGCTCTCGTCTTTACCGACGAGGGAACCCAGCGCACAACCGTGGCGCACTTTGATCGCTTCGGCGTCGCTCGGCGGCGTGCCGAACGCGTAGGCGATATCGCTGGTCACGACGTTACCCGCATAAGGGATAACTTTAGTATGGCGCAGCGCGCCGCCGGTATAGACGGCGATATCCATTGTACCACCGCCGATATCCACTACGCAGACACCCAGCTCACGCTCGTCTTCCGTTAATACGGAATAACTCGACGCCAGGCCCGCAAAAATAAGTTGGTCAACTTTCAGGCCGCAACGTTCCACCGCCTTGACGATGTTTTTCGCCATGTCGTTGTGACAGGTGATTAAATGTACTTTCGCCTGCATGCGAACGCCGGATAACCCGACCGGGTTTTTAATCCCTTCCTGGTAATCAATAGCGTATTCCTGCGGAATCACATGCAAAACGCGATGTTCGTCACGCACGCGTACTGATTTTGCGGTATGGACAACATTTTCAACATCTTCCTGCGTCACTTCCTCTTCGGAGATCGGCACCATGCCGATTTCGTTCTGGCAGCTGATATGCTTGCCGGAAAGCGCCAGGTAAACAGAAGAAATCTGGCAATCCGCCATCAGTTCGGCCTGGTCTATGGCGCGCTGAACGCACTTCACCACAGATTCCAGATCGTTGACGCCGCCTTTATCCATCCCCCGGGACGGACAGCTCCCCACGCCAATGATATTAATCATACCGTCGGGCAGAACTTCCCCTACCAAAGCGGCAACCTTCGCGGTGCCAATCTCCAGTCCAACTACCAGTTTTCTGTCCGTCGCCTTAATCATTGTTGCTCTGCCTGTGCCTGATTCTGTTGCTGATTAATGTCCTCAGTGGGGGCCGGCTCCCAGCCGACCGCCGCGCCGGAGTCGTAGCGCAAATCGACGTAGCTTATCCGCTTGCCGTCAGTTTGCGCTTGCTGTTGCAGAACCGGGTACAGCTCTACAAAGCGTTCCAGGCGTTTCATGGTGTCATCCCGGCCGAGATTGAGCTTGATATCATTGCTCAGCGTCACCTGCCAGGAGCGACGCGCGGTCATTGCCGCGTCTTTCAACGTAAATTTATCTTTCGCCAGCACCTGGCCCATCGCCCGGTAACCTTGCAGCACTTCATTCTCGCTGCCTTCAGGGCCGTAAAGCAGCGGTAAGTTCTGCTTACTGGCGCGATCGGCCGGCACGCTAAAGGCGGTGCCGTCGGTATCGATCATGTGCTGGTCATTCCAGCGTGCTATCGGCACATATTCAACCAGATGAATCTTCAATTCGTCCGGCCACTGCTTTCTTACGCTGGCCTGCTTGATCCACGGCAAGCGTTCAATCTGATTCTGGATAATATTCACGTCCTGCGTCATAAACGTCCCCGGCGCGCCCAGCGCCAGGATGGACTGACGAATATCATCGTTGCGGGTGTAATGACGCTCGCCCGTCACCACCAGCTTTGAGAGCGGCAGGCGCTGGGCGTCTTCCATCCACCCCAGCACCATCCAGCCGCCGAATATCACGGTTAACACGACCGCCAGCAGAAAGACGATGCCTGCAAGACGCGTCCCATTATTACGGCGCGAAACCGTATTTTCTTCAGGACGATTTTTCGTGTTCAGCGCAGCCTGCGACATATCAGTCCGCCAGCTCCAGAATACGCACCACCAGCTGCGAGAAGCTCATGCCCGCCTGTCGCGCCGCCATCGGCACCAGACTATGGCTGGTCATGCCAGGCGCCGTGTTCACCTCAAGCAGGTAGAACTCGCCGTCGCTGTCCTGCATCACGTCCACGCGGCCCCAGCCCTGACAACCCAGCACGCGCCAGGCCTCCAGCACCAGCGCCTGCAGCGCCTGCTCGCGGTCGGCATCAATGCCGCTCGGGCAGAAATACTGCGTCTCGTCCGAGAGGTATTTCGCCTCATAGTCGTAAAACACGCCGGCAGGCTGAATGCGAATAGAGGGCAATATTTCATCGCCCAGGATAGCCACGGTAAACTCCGGGCCGCTCAGCCATTTCTCTACCAACACCTCGCTGTCATGCTCGAACGCCAGTTCAAGCGCGGGCAACAGCGCTTCGGCACTGTCGACTTTCGACATGCCGACGCTTGAGCCCTCACGGCTCGGCTTCACGATAACCGGCAGGCCCAGCGCGGCGATACGCGCTGTCAGCGTTTCGCTCAGGCCGCTTGCGATATCGCGACGCTCCAGCGCCACCCACGACGCGACCGGCAGCCCGGCACCCTGCCAGAGCAGTTTGGTGCGCCGCTTATCCATCGTGATGGCCGAGGCCATTACGCCGCTGCCGGTATAAGGCAGGCCGAGATAGTCCAGCGTACCCTGGAGCGTACCGTCTTCGCCGCCGCGACCATGCAGCGCGATGAAAACTTTATCGAACCCTTCTTCTTTCAGCGTCGTGACGCACACGTCGCGCGGGTCGATGGCATACGCATCGACGCCCGCCTCTTTGAGCCCCGCCAGCACGGCGCTGCCCGATTGCAGGGAAACCTCACGCTCCGCTGAGCTGCCGCCCAGCAGTACGGCGATTTTCTCAGCCATGTGCGTTTTCCTCCGGTTGCAGCTTCGCTTCCGCCAGCTGGCGCGCGATTTTACCGATATTCCCCGCGCCCTGAACCAGAATCAAATCGTTACCCGACAGCACCGGCGCCAGCATTGCGGCGACCTGCGCCGGATCCGAGACCAGAATCGGATCGACTTTGCCGCGCGCACGAATGGTGCGGCACAGGGAACGGCTGTCGGCGCCAGGGATCGGCGCTTCGCCCGCCGGGTACACATCCAGCATTAACAGTACGTCAACCTGCGACAGTACGTTGGCGAAATCGTCATAGAGATCGCGCGTGCGGGTGTAACGGTGCGGCTGGAAAATCATGACCAGGTTTTTCTCCGGCCAGCCGGCGCGCGCGGCGCGTACCGTCGCGTCGACTTCTGTCGGGTGATGGCCGTAGTCGTCCACCAGCATCGCCGTGCCGGTTTTGCCGTTCACGTCAGCCAGCGGAAACTCGCCCAGGAAATCGAAACGACGCCCGGTGCCCTGGAAGCTTTCCAGCGCGCGCAGAATGGCCTCGTCTTCAATGCCCTCTTCCGTCGCCACCGACACCGCCGCCGCCGCGTTAAGCGCGTTATGGCGGCCCGGCGCGTTGAGCGTCACGTGCAGTTCAGGTTTGTCCTGACGCACCAGGGTGAAGTGCCCCTGCGCGCCGGTCTGACGATAATTTCCCACACGTACATCGGCATCTTCGCTGAAACCATAAGTGGTAATTTGACGGCCGACGCGCGGCAGCAGCTCGCGGATCACCGGATCGTCAACACACATCACCGCACGGCCATAAAACGGCAGGTTGTGCAGGAAGTTAATAAACGTCTGTTTCAGGTTCTCGAAGTCGCCATGGTACGTGTCCATGTGGTCGGCTTCGATATTGGTGACGATGGCCACCATCGGCTGCAAATGCAGGAACGAAGCGTCGCTTTCGTCGGCTTCGGCAATCAGATACCGGCTGCTGCCGAGACGCGCGTGCGTCCCCGCCGCTTTCACCAGCCCGCCGTTGACGAAAGTCGGGTCCAGCCCGGCTTCGGCATAAATGCTCGACACCATCGCGGTGGTCGTCGTCTTGCCATGCGTCCCCGCGACGGCGATGCCGTGGCGAAAACGCATCAGTTCCGCCAGCATCTCCGCACGGCGAATCACCGGAATGCGCGCCTCGTGGGCCGCCACAATTTCCGGGTTATCCGCAGAAATCGCGCTGGAGACCACGACCACGCTCGCGTCCAGCACGTTCTCCGGACGGTGGTTGAAATAAATCGTGGCGCCAAGCGCCGTCAACTGCTGCGTGACAGCGTTCGGCGCCAGATCCGACCCGCTGATCTGGTAGCCTTCGTTAGCCAGCACTTCCGCAATGCCGCCCATACCGGCGCCGCCGATGCCAACGAAGTGAATGTGCCGGACGCGACGCATCTCGGGCACGATAGAACGCAGTTTCGCCAGTTGTTGTGTATTCATTCTTTAAAAGCCTTTGGCAAACGCCATAACATCATCAATTCACGCGGAACAAACCTTATCCGCAATCGTTACGCGCGAGCGACCGCGCGTACTTCATCCGCGACCCTTTCGGTCGCGTCGGGAATGGCGGCAGCTCGCGCGCGCTCAGCCATGTCGAGCAGCGTAGCGCGATCCCATCCCTTCAGCGTTTCGCTGACTGCCGCAACGGTAAACTGCGGCTGCTCCAGAATTTTCGCCGCGCCCGCTTTTTCGAGCGGCAGCGCGTTCCAGTACTGCTGTCTGTCTTTATGCTGGAACGGCACAAACAGCGCCGGTAAGCCTGCCGCGGCGATTTCACTCACCGTCAGCGCGCCGGAGCGGCAGACGACCACATCCGCCCATGCGTAGGCGGCCGCCATGTCGTCGATAAATTCCGTGACTTTATGCTGCGGCTGGCCCGCGTCGGCATAGGCTTTCTGGACATCCGCCTGCGCACCTTTACCGCTCTGATGCCAGACTGTCACGGCCTCGCCCAGTTGCGCCGCCACCTGCGGCATCGTCTGGTTCAGCACGCGCGCGCCCTGCGAGCCGCCAACCACCAACACACGCACCGGGCCTTCGCGACCCGCGAGACGCGCCTGCGGCAGCGGCAGCGCCAGCACATCGGTGCGCACCGGGTTGCCCACGACGTCCGCGTTCGGGAACGCACCGGGAAACGCCTGCATCACGCGGCTCGCAATTTTGGCGAGCCATTTGTTGGTCAGCCCGGCGATGCCGTTTTGTTCATGCAGGACGACCGGAATACCAAGCGACCATGCCGCAAGCCCGCCAGGTCCAGACACATAGCCGCCCATGCCCAGCACCACATCGGGCCGGAAACGCTTCATGATCGCCCGAGCCTGACGCCAGGCGTTGAAAATACGCACCGGCGCCAGCAGCAATGCCTTCGCGCCTTTACCACGCAGCCCGGAGATGCGAATGAAATCGATCTCAATACCGTGTTTCGGCACCAGGTCTGCCTCCATGCGATCGGCGGTCCCCAGCCAGCGAACCTGCCATCCCTGCGCCATCAGATGGTGCGCTACGGCGAGCCCCGGAAAGACGTGTCCGCCCGTTCCGCCCGCCATCACCATCAGCCGCTTTGGTTGACCACTCATCGTGAACCTCGTGTAAACGCCTGGGCTTTCTCCAGACGCGTTTCATAATCTATGCGCAACAAAAACATAATCGCCGTCGACATGATAAGCAGGCTCGAACCGCCGTAACTGATAAGCGGCAGCGTCAGGCCTTTGGTCGGCAGCATACCCGCCGCCGCGCCGACGTTTACCAGCGCCTGGAAACTAAACCAGATGCCGATAGAACAGGCCAAAAAGCCCGCGAAACGTTGATCGGTTTCCAGCGCGCGACGCCCGATCGACATGGCGCGAAAAGCCACGAAGAATACCATCAAAAGCGCTAGTACCACACCGATATATCCCAGTTCTTCCCCAATAATGGAGAAGATGAAGTCGGTATGCGCTTCGGGTAAATACTCCAGCTTCTGGACCGAATTCCCGAGCCCCTGCCCCCATAACTCGCCGCGACCAAACGCCATCAGCGACTGGGTAAGCTGGTAGCCGCTGCCGAACGGATCTTCCCACGGGTTCCAGAACGACGTCACGCGGCGAATACGGTACGGTTCGGCCAGAATCAGCAGCACGACTGCCGAAATCCCCATGCCGATAATCGCGATGAACTGCCAGAGTTTGGCGCCCGCGAGAAACAGCATCGCAAGCGTGGTCACAAACAGCACCACTACCGTACCGAGGTCAGGCTGAGCGAGCAGCAGCACCGCCATGACGAGGATGACGCCCATCGGTTTTAAGAAGCCGCGCAGGTTGTTGCGCACCTCGTCAACCTTACGCACCAGATAGTTCGACAGATAACAAAAGAGCGAGAGCTTGGAGAATTCCGCAGGCTGAATACGCAGCGGGCCCAGCGCAATCCAGCGCGACGCGCCGTTGACCGAGCTCCCCACCACCAGCACGATGAGCAGCATCACAATAGAGGCGAGCAGCATCGCGGCGCTGTGGCGCTGCCAGAACTCCATCGGCAGGCGCAGCGTAATCAGCGCCAGGCCAAACGCCAGCAGAATGTATATGCCATCACGCTTGGCAAACAGGAACGGATCGTCCGCCAGACGCTGTCCCACCGGCATTGAGGCCGAGGTCACCATGATAAAACCGATCGCCGCGAGCCCAAGCGTCAACCACAGCAGCGTGCGGTCGTACATGACCAGGCTTGTGGTATCTTTCTCGCGCGAGCCCATCACCCAGCCGCGAAGCGCCATAAAAAGCCAGGCGAGAATGCCCATACCGGGCAAGCGCGGCAGGCGAAGGCGCGGGAGAGATAAGCGCATCAGCCAAGCTCCTTTGCAAGCCGCGTAAAGATATCGCCGCGCTGTTCGAAATTCTTAAACTGATCGAGGCTGGCGCAGGCCGGCGACAGCAGCACCATATCGCCCGGCTGTACGCGCCCGGCAATCAGCTTCATCGCCTCTTCCATCGTCTCTGTACGCTCCGCGATTTCCGGGCGCAGCGCTGCCAGCGCGTCGCCGTCACGGCCAAAGCAATAGAGACGCACGCGTTCGCCCGTCAGGTAGCGCGCCAGCGGGGAGAAATCGGCTGACTTACCGTCGCCGCCCAGCAGCAGGTGCAGCGTACCGTCAAGATGCAGGCCGTTCAGCGCCGCCTCGGTGCTGCCGACGTTGGTCGCTTTGGAGTCGTTAATCCAGCGCACGCCGTTATGCTCGAAAGCGAGCTGGAAACGGTGCGCCAGGCCGCCAAACGTGGTGAGCGCTTTGAGACTGCTGGCGCGCGGCAGGCCCGCGGCGTCAGCCAGCGCCAGCGCCGCCAGCGCATTGGTATAGTTATGCTGGCCGACCAGTTGCATCTCTTTGACGTTAAGGACTTTCTCGCCGCGCACGCGCAGCCAGGTTTCGCCCTGCTGACGGTTGAGGTGGTAATCCCCGACATCAATGCCAAAGCTCACGCAGCGCGCGTCAGCGCCACGCACCGGCATGGTCAGCGCGTCATCGGCATTGACTACGCACACCGCCGCGTTTTCATAAATCCGTAATTTTGCCGCGCGATACTGCTGCAGGCCGAGCGGGTAACGGTCCATGTGATCTTCGGTCACGTTAAGGATAGTCGCGGCCGCCGCCTTCAGGCTGGAGGTGGTTTCCAGCTGGAAACTGGAAAGCTCAAGCACGTAAAGCTCGCGCTCTTCCCCAAGCAGCATCAGCGCTGGCAGGCCAATATTGCCGCCCACGCCAACGTTCACGCCCGCCGCTTTCGCCATTTCGCCCACAAGCGTCGTCACGGTGCTTTTCCCGTTCGAGCCGGTAATGGCGATGATTGGCGCCTGCGCCTCGCGGCAGAACAGTTCGATATCGCCGACGATTTCAACACCCGCGTCCGCCGCCGCACTCAGCGACGGATGTGCAAGCGCCATGCCGGGACTCGCGACAATCAGATCCGCGCCGGAAAGCCAGGCGTCGTTCAGCGAGCCGAGATGGCGCTCTACCTCTTCCGGCAGCTTATCGAGCCCCGGCGGGGCGATTCGGGTATCCATGACGCGCGGCGTCACGCCGCGCCCGAGGAAAAAGTCCACGCAGGAAAGGCCGGTTAACCCAAGCCCGATGATGACGACTTTTTTACCCTGATAATCTGCCATGATTAACGCACCTTAAGCGTAGCCAGGCCAATCAGCACCAGCATCAGCGAGATAACCCAGAAGCGCACAATCACGCGCGGCTCCGGCCAGCCTTTCAGTTCATAGTGGTGATGAATCGGCGCCATACGGAAAATGCGCTGACCGCGAAGCTTGAAGGAGCCCACCTGCAGGATGACCGACAGGGTTTCCACAACGAAGACGCCGCCCATAATCACCAGCAGGAACTCCTGACGCAGCAGCACGGCAATAATGCCGAGCGCGCCGCCGAGCGCCAGCGAACCGACATCGCCCATGAAAACCTGCGCCGGATAGGTGTTAAACCACAGGAAGCCAAGCCCCGCGCCGACAATCGCCGTACAGACAATCACCAATTCGCCCGCGTGGCGCAGATACGGGATGTGCAGATACTCCGCGAACTTGACGTTACCGGTCGCCCAGGCGACCAGCGCGAACCCGGCGGCCACCAGCACGGTTGGCATGATAGCCAGACCATCCAGGCCGTCGGTCAGATTCACAGCGTTGCCGGTGCCGACAATCACGAAATAGGCCAGCAGTACGTAGAAAAGACCAAGCTGCGGCATCACGTCTTTAAAGAACGGCACGACCAGCTCGGTCGCTGGCGTATCTTTGCCAGTAATATACAGCGCAAACGCCACGGTCAGCGCAATGACGGACATCCAGAAATATTTCCAGCGGGCAATCAGGCCCTTGGTGTCTTTACGCACCACCTTGCGGTAATCGTCGACAAAGCCCACCGCGCCGTAGCCGACCAGCACAAACAGCACACACCAGACATACGGGTTCGACGGATAGGCCCACAGCAGCACCGACACCACAATGGAGGTGAGGATCATGATGCCGCCCATCGTCGGCGTGCCGCGCTTGCTGAAGTGCGACTCCGGGCCGTCGTTACGCACGACCTGGCCGAAAGAGAGTTTCTGTAAATGCGCGATCAGGCGCGGCCCCATCCATAACGAGATAAACAGCGCGGTCAGCAGGCTGACGATGGCGCGAAACGTCAGGTATGAAAAGACGTTAAAGCCGGAATAATATTTGACCAGATACTCGGCCAGCCACACTAACATGTCCCGTTCTCCTGTAATGCGCGCACCACCTCTTCCATGGCAGCACTACGTGAACCTTTCACTAAAAGGGTGATGATGGAATGCTCGTTGATAAGGGTTTTAAGGCGTGCAACCACGGCCTGCTTATCGCTGAAATGTTCGCCCACGCCGCTCGCGCGGCTGATGGCTTCGCTGAGCGTACCGACGCTCAGGACTTTATCAATGCCCGCCGCTTTCGCCGCGTCGCCCACCTGCTGATGACAGGCTTCGGCTTCATCGCCAAGCTCCGCCATATCGCCAACGACCATCACGCGATAGCCCGGCATTTCAGACAGCACCTGCGCCGCGGCGGTCATGGAGCCGACGTTGGCGTTATAGCTGTCATCCAGCAGCAGCTGATTTTCTGCAAGCTGAACCGGGAACAGACGCCCCGGCACCGCTTTGAGCTTCGCCAGACCGGCTTTAATCGCCTGATGCGGCGCGCCGACGGCCATCGCCAGCGCGGAGGCGGCCAGCGCGTTAGCGATGTTATGGCGCCCCGGCAGCGGCAGCAGAACGTCCACGTCGCCCGTCGGGGTGCGCAGCGTAAATTCGGTGCCATGGCTGGTGATATGAATATTGGTGGCGCTGAAATCACTGGTGGCGAGGTTTGGCGAGAAGCGCCAGACCTTGCGATTGCCGATAACGCTCTGCCAGTTCAGCCAGTCGTTATTATCGGCGTTCATGATAGCGATGCCGTTTTCCGGCAGCCCGGTGAAGATTTCGCCTTTGGCTTTCGCGACACCCGCGAGCGAGCCGAAGCCTTCCAGGTGCGCCGCCGCCAGATTATTCACCAGCGCCGCTTCAGGGCGCGTCAGGCTCACGGTCCAGGCAATTTCGCCCTGATGGTTCGCGCCAAGCTCAATCACCGCGAACTGATGTTCCGGCGTGAGGCGCAGCAGCGTCATCGGCACGCCGATATCGTTATTCAGGTTGCCCGCGGTGTAGAGCGTATTGCCGCACTCGCCAAGAATGGCGGCGGTCATCTCTTTCACCGAGGTCTTGCCGGAAGAACCGGTCAGCGCGACCACGCGCGCAGGCACCTGCTGTCTTACCCAGGCAGCCAGCTCGCCAAACGCCAGCCGGGTATCGGCCACCACCAGCTGCGGCAGAGCGATATCCAGCTTACGGCTGACCAGCAGCGCGCCCGCGCCGCCCGCCTGCGCCTGTCCGGCAAAATCGTGCGCGTCGAAACGCTCGCCCTTCAGCGCCACAAACAGGCAGCCTGGCGTAAGCCTGCGGGTGTCGGTCGTTACCGCGTCGACCTCAGCGTCGACGCCATGCAGCTCGCCTTTCAGCACAGCGGCGAGCTGGCTCAGAGATACGCGAATCATGCCACTGCTCCCAGCAGGCGCGCCGCGGTGACGCGGTCGGAGTAATCAAGCCGGCGGGTGCCGACAATCTGGTAATCTTCGTGGCCTTTACCGGCCACCAGCACGACGTCATTTTCCGACGCCTGCATAATGGCGTTGGTCACGGCTTCGGCACGGCCTTCGACCACCCGCGCGCGGCCCGCATCCAGCATGCCGGTAAGGATATCGGCGATGATCGCTTTCGGATCTTCCGTGCGCGGGTTGTCATCGGTGACCACCACGACATCGGCAAACTGTTCGGCAATCGCGCCCATCAGGGGACGCTTGCCTTTATCGCGATCGCCGCCGCAGCCGAAGACGCACCAGAGTTTGCCTGCGCAGTGCAGACGCGCGGCCTGCAGGGCTTTTTCGAGCGCGTCCGGCGTGTGGGCGTAGTCGACCACCACGGTCGGTTTGCCCGGCGCGCTGAACACTTCCATGCGGCCATTAACCGGCTGGAGGCGCGGCGCGCTTGCCAGCAGCGCGGCGAGCGGATAGCCCAGCGCCAGCAGCGTCGCCAGCGCCAGCAACAGATTGCTGACGTTGAACGCGCCCATCAGGCGGCTGTCAATCTCGCCCTCGCCCCATGAGGAGCTGAAACGCAGCGTGGCGCCGCGGTCGTGATACTCCACCGCGTCAGCGCGCAGCCAGCGTCCGTGGCAGTCCGGGTTAATGTTATTTTCCATCGACACCGCAACCGCATCCGGCAGCTGCGTAAGCCACCGACGGCCCACGTCATCGTCGGCGTTGATAATCGCCTGACCATAGTGATGCGAGGAAAACAGCAGCCATTTCGCCGCTTCGTAATGATCCATATCGCCGTGATAGTCGAGGTGATCGCGGCTTAAATTGGTAAAGACGCTGGCGGCGAATTTCAGCGCGGCCACGCGGTGCTGCACCAGACCGTGGGACGACACTTCCATCGCGGCGACGCTTGCGCCCTGCCCGGCGAGACCTGCCAGCACATGCTGTACGTCCACCGCGGAGCCGGTCGTGTTTTCCGTCGGACTCACTTTGCCAAGCAGCCCGTTGCCGACCGTGCCCATCACGGCGCTGGTTTCGCCCAGCAACTGGCACCACTGCGCGATAAGTTGCGTGGTGGTGGTTTTGCCGTTGGTGCCCGTCACGCCAATCAGGCGCAGACGCTCGGACGGCTCATCATAAAAACGCCCCGCCAGCGCCGAAAGACGCTCGTTGAGCTGGCTTAAATAGATAACCGGCACGCCGTGGATCTCACGGACTTCGCCGTCCGTCGCCTCGCCTTTCGCTTCGGCGACGATGGCAGCTACACCTTGCGCTATCGCCTGCGGGATATACCGACGCCCGTCCGCCTGATGACCGACCACCGCCACAAAGAGATCCCCGGCCGCCGCAACGCGGCTGTCCAGGGTCATCTCCCGCAGAGCTCGCGCAGGCAGATTAGCTACCCACGGAGCGAGAAGGTCGCGCAAATTACGATCTGCCACCTGTTCCCTCTTCTCGATTAATTACGAATTCACTTTTTTCGCCCGTTGTCAGCGCGTCCGGTTCGATGTTCATGGTGCGCAGAACGCCGCCCATGATGGCACCAAAGACCGGCGCGGAAACGGCGCCGCCGTAGTATTTGCCCGCCTGCGGATCGTTAATCACCACCACCAGCGCGAAACGCGGATTGCTGGCAGGTGCAACGCCTGCGGTGTAAGCAATGTATTTGTTGATGTATCGTCCGTCCGGCCCGACTTTTTTCGCCGTACCGGTTTTAATCGCAATGCGGTAGCCCTTAATGGCCGCCTTCACGCCGCCGCCGCCCGGCAACGCCACGCTTTCCATCATGTGCACCACGGTACGCACGATGGATTCCGGGAAGATGCGCTCGCCAGGAACCGGCGGGTCGACTTTCGTGATAGACAGCGGGCGATAGACGCCGTAGCTGCCAATCGTCGCGTAGACTCGCGCTAACTGTAACGGCGTTACCATTAGCCCGTAGCCGAATGAGAAGGTGGCCCTCTCTATGTCAGACCACCGTTGTTTTTGTGGATATAAGCCACTGCGTTCTCCGACCAGCCCAAGATTCGTGGACTTGCCGAGTCCAAAACGTGAGTAAGTATCTACTAACGCTGAGGACGGCATCGCTAACGCCAGTTTGGAAACCCCGACGTTACTCGACTTCTGTAAAACCCCGGTAAGCGTCAGCTCGCTGTAGCGGGCGACGTCTTTGATTTCATGACCGTTGATCCGATAAGGAACGGTATTGAGCACCGTATTTTCCTGCACCACGCCGCGCTGCAGCGCCGTCATCACCACCATCGGTTTTACGGTAGAACCAGGCTCGAAGACATCGGTGATCGTGCGGTTACGCATGACGTCTTTCGGCGTGCCGGTGATGTTGTTCGGGTTGTAGGAGGGGCTGTTGGCCATCGCCAGCACTTCGCCAGTGTTCACATCCACCAGCACCGCGCTGCCGGATTCCGCCTTGTTAAACGCCACGGCGTTATTAAGTTCGCGGTAGACCAGCGCCTGAAGGCGTTCGTCGATGCTTAACGCCAGGTTATGCGCCGCCTGGCTGTCGGTGGAGGAGATATCCTCAATTACACGGCCATAGCGGTCTTTACGCACGATACGCTCGCCGGGCTGGCCGGTAAGCCATTTATCGAAGCTTTTTTCGACGCCTTCGATGCCCTGGCTGTCAACGTTGGTAAAGCCGATGAGGTGAGCGGTCACTGCGCCTGAAGGGTAGTAACGGCGTGATTCTTCACGCAGATGGATGCCAGGCAGCTTGAGCTTTTTGATGTAGTCGCCGATATCCGGGTTTACCTGACGCGCCAGATAGATAAAGCGGCCTTTCGGGTTAGCGTTGACGCGAGCGGAAAGCTGATCGAGCGGAATTTTGAGCGCGTCGGAGAGCGCCTTCCAGCGGTTATCAAGCGTGATGCCGCCAGCGTCGTGCAGTTCTTTCGGATCGGCCCAGATGGCTTTTACCGGCACGCTCACCGCCAGCGGACGCCCGGAGCGGTCGGTTATCATGCCGCGCGCGGTGGATACTTCCTGCACGCGCAGTGAACGCATATCGCCCTGGCGCACCAGCATATCCGGGTCGACAATTTGCAGCCAGGCGACGCGCGCCAGGAGAAAGGCCAGCGCCAAAAAGATGCAGCCGCAAAGCAACGCAAAACGCCAACTAATAAAGTTGGCCTGTTCTTCCTGACGTTTTGGTTTAAGCGTCTTTGCTGCTGCTTTCATTCGCCTGGTCAGTCCTTATTTCTGCACCACAATATTTTCCTGCGAGGGATCGACATGCTGCATTTGCAGCTTTTCCGTTGCGATCCGTTCAACCCGGCTGTGATCGCCGAGCGCGTTTTCTTCAAGGATCAGGTTGCGCCATTCGATATCCAGCGCGTCGCGCTCCAGTACCAGTTGCTCGCGCTGTGCGGTGAGCAGACGGGTGTGGTGCGCGGTCGTGACCACGAAGATCGCGGTCACGATAATGGCGATAAACAGACAGAGCGGCAGTTTCCCGTAGCGCAGAAGATCGCCGCCGATCACGGCGGGCAGCGCGTGACGCTCGGTGCTGCTAAGCGATCCGGTGACTTTGCTGAGGGTTTCTGTCACCCGGTTGATCATGCGCCGGTCCTCTCGGCGACGCGCAATACAGAGCTGCGCGCGCGCGGGTTCTCAGCGACTTCGGCCTCGCCCGGCATCAGCTTGCCCAGCGCGCGCAATTCGCGACCGCCGAGCTTTTGCAGTTGCGCTTCGGTCATCGGCAGCCCCGCCGGCACCTGCGGCCCACGGCTCTGTTCACGCATAAAGCGTTTCACCAGACGATCTTCCAGCGAATGGAAACTAATGACGGAAAGACGCCCGCCCGGTGCCAGTACGGACACCGCGCCTTTTAGCGCCTGTTCTATCTCTTCAAGTTCGCTGTTCACCCAGATGCGTACTGCCTGGAACGTGCGGGTGGCGGGGTGTTTGAATTTATCTTTCACCGGCGTAGCCGCCGCCACGACTTCCGCCAGCTCCTTGGTGCGGGTCATCGGCAGCTCGCGGTTGCGCTCAACGATGGCGCGCGCGATACGTTTCGCGAAACGCTCTTCACCAAAGGTTTTCAGCACCCAGGCGATATCCGCTTCTTCCGCGTTACGCAGCCATTCGGCGGCAGACTGGCCGCGAGTGGGATCCATACGCATATCCAGTGGGCCGTCGCGCATAAAAGAGAAGCCGCGCTCAGGATCGTCAAGCTGCGGCGACGACACGCCGAGATCGAGAAGGATACCGTCGATTTTGCCCTGCAACTCTCGCTCCTGGACATAGTCGCCAAGCGCGGAGAAAGGACCGTGAATGATGGAGAAGCGCGGATCGTCAATGGCGGCAGCCGCCGCAATCGCTTGCGGATCGCGATCGATCGCCAGTAAACGCCCTTTTTCGCCCAGCTGTGAAAGGATCAGGCGCGAGTGTCCGCCGCGGCCAAAGGTGCCGTCAATGTAAATGCCGTCTGGACGTATATTCAGGCCGTTGACGGCCTCATCAAGGAGCACCGTCGTATGTTTATAATTTTCCATCATATTTTATAAAGACAAATCCTGCAGCCGCTCCGACAACACTTCAGAAGATGACTGCTCAGCGTCGATGTCTTCCATGACCTGTTGATGCCAGGTCTCTTCGTCCCACAGCTCAAATTTGTTGAACTGCCCGACCAGCATCACTTGTTTGGTCAATCCGGCGTGTTGCCGTAATACGGGTGCTAATAAAAGACGGCCCGCACTGTCCATCTGGCATTCGCTGGCATGGCCCAGCAGCAGGCGCTGCACTCGACGTTCTGCGGGGTTCATGCTCGACAGACGCGACAATTTTTGTTCGATAATTACCCATTCGGGCAGGGTATAAAGCAGCAGGCAGGGATGGTGAATATCGATGGTGCAAACCATCTGTCCGGACGAGGCGTCGTTCAGTAAATCGCGATAGCGCGTCGGAACGGATAACCGCCCTTTGCTGTCGAGAGTAACCAACGTTGCGCCACGAAACATTCCCGCCTCACTGAGCTCAGCCCTTTTTCACCACTTTATCCCACAAAATCCCACCCACCGGAGTTTACGGAGCGGAGGAAAAGCTTGTCAAGCCAGCACCGGGGCAGCCTTCAACAAAAGATTCGGCGCTGACAACGAGAAAGCGGCAAATAAAATCCCTGCCATACTGACGAGGCAAAATTAACGCTATGAATATTTGTAAGAAAAATGACGAATACACACAGGACCGTTAAAAACCACTTAATACGATCGGTGAAGAGGACTAAGTGTTGAGTTTGCGACGCGAGCGGCATTTTAAGGTAAAAGGCCTGGAGTTAACAGCGTCTGCTGTGGTTTAGCGCGCTTTTCTCCGCGGGAGGCGAACGCACTGAAACGCCAGCGCTTGTTGAAGTCATTTCGTGGCGCAGGGCGGTTACAAAGTTACACATAAGAAATAATTGGTTACGACTAATCTCGGACGCCCCATCACTTCTGCACGATGCGGAGCGCCTGTGTCAGTCTGTGTAAAAAGACGCCGGAATTATCCGAATCCAGAGAAAAGGCAGCCGAAGCTGCCTTTTTGCATTTTTTGCGTAGCGCCTTAACGACGGCTCAGGCTGCCGCGCCGGTAAAGATTACGGCGAATGCGGGTCAGGCCCGGTCGCGGTTTGCGGGGTTCGTCGAGGCTTGCCAGCACCAGTTCGAGCACGCGCTCCGCCACGTCGCGATGACGTTGCGCGACCGCCAATACCGGGCATTGCAGGAAATCCAGCAGTTCGTTATCACCGAAGGTGGCGATGGCGAGTTCAGACGGCAGACGCCCTTCGCGCTTGAGCGTCACATCCATCACCCCCTGCAACAGCGCAAAAGAGGTGGTGAACAGCGCCTGCGGCATCGGGTGCGTTTCCAGCCATTTTTCAAACAGCGCGGCGGCGGCTTCACGCTCGTAGCTGTTGGCATATAAAAAGTGCACCTCACGCGGATCGTCTTTCCACGCGCTGCGAAACCCTTGCTCGCGCAGGAAGCTCACCGAGAGCTCCGGCAGCGCGCCGAGATAAAGTACGGTTTCGGCCGGGAATGTGCGCAGCTCGCTTGCCAGCATTTCGGCATCGTCCTGATCGGCGCCGACGACGCTCGTGAAGTGTTCGCGATCCAGCGCGCGATCCAGCGCGACGATCGGGAAGGCGTCATTCGCCCAGCGCTGATAAAACGGATGTTCAGGAGGTAAAGAGGTGGAAACGATGATGGCGTCGACCTGGCGCTGCAACAGGTGCTCAATGCAGCGCATTTCGTTATCGGGCTGATCTTCCGAGCAGGCGATAAGCAGTTGATACCCGCGCTGGCGCGCCTGGCGTTCAAGGTAGTTGGCGATTCGGGTATAGCTGGTGTTTTCAAGATCGGGGATAACCAGTCCGATGGAGCGCGTACGGCCCGCGCGCAGGCCCGCAGCGACGGCGTTCGGGTGGTAGTTATGCTCACGCACCACGGCCATCACTTTCTCAACGGTTTTATCACTCACACGGTACTGCCGGGCTTTTCCATTAATGACATAGCTCGCCGTGGTGCGCGACACGCCAGCCAGCCGCGCGATTTCATCCAGTTTCACGTTTGCCCCTTAACAAGAGTGTTACTCCATAACCTTTGAAGGGTTATAAGTTAAAATCCTTAACATCTAAGCGCAGAATAGTACCCTGAGCAACTGCTTTTGCGCGCGCCTGTCGCGCCTGCTGCAAAAAAAAGCCCGGCAGAAGCCGGGCGGAGATATAACAACAAGGCAAAACGGTTAACGCATAATTTTTTCGCCGCGGGAGAGACCCACCACGCCGGAGCGCGCCACTTCCACGATTTTCGCCACATCGCGAATGCTGGCAAGGAACGCGTCGAGCTTTTCGCTGGTGCCCGCGAGCTGCACGGTATAGAGCGACGGCGTGACGTCGATTATCTGGCCGCGGAAGATCTCGGCGCTGCGCTTTACTTCCTCACGGCCATAGCCGCTTGCCTGGATTTTCACCAGCATGATTTCGCGCTCGACATGCGCGCCCTGCCCCAGCTCGCTGACGCGCAACACGTCCACCAGCTTATGCAGTTGCTTTTCGATCTGCTCCAGTACTTTTTCATCGCCGACCGTCTGGATAGTCATTCGTGAGAGCGTCGGATCGTCGGTGGGGGCGACCGTCAGGCTTTCTATGTTATAGCCGCGCTGCGCGAAGAGCCCGATCACACGAGACAACGAGCCCGATTCATTTTCCAGTAAGACTGATAATATCCGGCGCATAATCAGGTTCTCTCCGTTTTGCTTAACCACATTTCATCCATTCCGCCGCCGCGAACGTGCATCGGATAGACATGCTCCGTTCCGTCCACGGTCACATCGACAAACACCAGCCGGTTATTGCGCACATGCTCCAGCGCCTCGCTGAGCTTGCTTTCAAGCTCCTCCGGGCGAGTGATGGAAATCCCGACATGCCCGTAAGCCTCAGCCAGTTTGACGAAATCAGGCAGCGATTCCATGTAAGACTGCGAGTGGCGACCAGAATAGATCATATCCTGCCACTGCTTCACCATGCCCAGATAACGGTTGTTCAGGTTAAGCACCAGCACCGGCAGTTCATACTGCAGCGCGGTGGAGAGCTCCTGAATGTTCATCTGAATACTGCCGTCGCCGGTCACGCATACGACGGTTTCTTCCGGCAGCGCCAGCTTCACGCCGAGCGCCGCCGGCAGGCCGAAGCCCATCGTCCCGAGGCCGCCGGAGTTTATCCAGCGGCGCGGTTTATCAAAGGTGTAATGCAGCGCGGCGAACATCTGATGCTGGCCGACATCGGACGTCACATAGGCGTCGCCGTTGGTCAGACGATACAGCGTTTCGATAGCCGCCTGCGGTTTGATGCTGCCGCTGTCGCGGTCATAATTGAGGCACTGACGGGCGCGCCACTGCTCAATCTGCTGCCACCAGTCGCGAAGCTCATCGAGCGGCTGCTGGCTCTCTTCCTGGCCCAGCAGTTCAAGCATCTGGCTCAGCACCTGACGCGCATCGCCAACGATGGGCACATCCGCCGCCACGGTTTTGGAAATCGAGGTCGGGTCGATGTCGATGTGCAGTACGGTGGCGTTCGGGCAGTACTTCGCCAGGTTGTTGGTGGTGCGGTCGTCAAAGCGCACGCCGACCGCGAAAATCACATCGGCGTTATGCATCGTCATGTTGGCTTCGTAGGTGCCGTGCATCCCCAGCATACCCAGCGCCTGGCGGTGCGTGCCCGGAAACGCGCCAAGTCCCATTAAGGAAGACACCACCGGCACGTTGAGTTTTTCCGCCAGCGCGCGCAGTTCGTTTTCGCACGCCGCCGTGATAGCGCCGCCGCCCACGTACATCACCGGTTTTTGGGCGGCCACCAGCGTTTGCAGGGCACGTTTGATCTGCCCTTTATGGCCCTGAGTGGTCGGGTTGTAGGAGCGCATGCTGACGGTATCCGGCCAGACGTAAGGCAGCTTTTTCGCCGGGTTGAGAATATCTTTCGGCAAATCGACCACCACCGGGCCCGGTCTGCCGCTCGCGGCGAGCCAGAACGCCTTCTTCAGCACCGTCGGGATATCTTCGGTCTGCTTCACCAGAAAGCTGTGTTTCACCACCGGGCGGGAGATCCCCACCATGTCGCACTCCTGGAAAGCGTCATAGCCAATCAGCGAGGTCGCCACCTGGCCTGATAGCACCACCAGCGGAATGGAGTCCATGTAAGCCGTGGCGATACCGGTAATCGCGTTGGTGGCGCCAGGGCCTGAGGTCACCAGCACCACGCCCACCTCACCGGTGGCACGCGCCAGGCCATCTGCCATATGCACCGCGGCTTGTTCATGGCGCACCAGCACATGATCAATCCCGCCAACGGTGTGCAGCGCGTCATAAATATCGAGCACGGCACCACCGGGATAACCGAATACTTGCTTCACGCCCTGATCGATAAGCGATCGGACGACCATCTCGGCTCCAGACAACATCTCCATGGTTTGCCTCCAGGCTTTTGTTTACGGACTGACGGCAGAAGTCATTTTCCGCACGGTCACTGGTACAGGTGTGATGTCCTGTCGTTAATTATCATTATGAGTTCTCCCTAACATAACCGCTGGAAATGAGGCAGGCAATTAGCAATCGGCGGCCAGCGCGCCTGCGAAATTACCGCACGGCGCTAAAGAAAAGCGGTTAAACGGAGAGATATGCTGAATATAAGCGGCGCTTATGACCGTTAATTTCGCGAGGCCCATTCCTGACAGTGATAAATCAAAAAACGGAGGGGAGAGGCAGACCAGCAGCGAGGCGGTAAATAACGACAGAATAAAATGCTGGAAAAGCGAAGAGATAAAGTAAAACGGGCGGCCATGGCCGCCCGGGAAAACGCAAGAGGCTGTCAGCGACGACAGACATTCGATAACAGCTCCTCCATCCATTGATGTCCCTTATCGCGCCCGGCCGCTTCATGCCAGGAGAGATAACAGGTGCGGCTGTTTAATTTAAACGGCAGCGGCATAATTTGCAGTTGCAGCGTATGCTCGTAATCCTGCGCCAGCCAGCGCGGCGCGATGGTAATAAGATTGGTGCGCGAGACGACATTCAGCACGCTGGTCATCGCCATTCCCTGATAAGCGATCGCGGCCTGTTTTTCAGCGGTGTCATACCACGGCAGGCTAAAAGAGCTAAAGCGATCCAGGGCCACCACGGCGTGTTGTTCTTTAAATACGTCGTTTTCGCGTAACAGGTTATCTTTACGCGGATGGCTTTGGCTGCACACTAACACCATTTCATCTTTGAATAGCGGCACGCAGGTAAACTCCGGGCGGCGGAATTCATCATAACCGATAACAAATTCCGTCTCCTGATAACGCAGCTGATGTTCGATATTCTGATTCAGCGAAGATTTAAATACTAAATGAATATTGGGTGCGATATTCATTACGCTGTTATAAATAATCGATGTCAGCAGGTTATCCAGCGGGCTGCACACGCAGAGGTTAAACAGCCTTTCGCTGCTGAGCGGTTCAAAGCCGGAGCCCGGCAGCTCATTTTGCACCAGTTGCAGCGCCTGACGAATCGACCCGAACAGCTGGCATGCCCGTACCGTCGGCTGTATGCCGCGCCCGTAGCGTACAAACAATTCGTCATTAAACATCACTTTAAGGCGTGCCACGGCGTTACTGACGGCAGGCTGGGACATGCCCAGCATATGTGCGGCGCGGGTGATATTTTGCTCCTGCATCACCGCATCAAAAACCGTCAACAGATTAAGATCGACCGTGCGTAATTGAGGTTTCAGCCCATCGGGTACGGGTGAATGTTCAATATGATCACCAGACATAGTCTACTCCACTGATACATTATTCCCTTTGCATGCATTACCCAAAACATTCCGTTTTCATGAAGCAATCTCAGGCAAAAGAGGAGGTTAAATTTTCATAAAAAGTATTTAATTCGCAATAGAAGATCATTAATAGACAATAAAAATAACTCTCCTGATACTTTTGGACTTTGTTTATCATGTCTTTCTTGTTACGGCGTGATCAAATCATAAAAAAGACGAATAAACAATAATTCACTTTATGAATTATCAATTCAGTTTTAGTAACTTCTTCTCTTTTCTCATAAATGATGGGCGCAGTTTTAAAACGGCATCGGGAAAACCACTCGCCCTCCCCATTCGCCGCTTCAATTAATTGACATGGTAAATATTTTAATGCATCGAAACCGCTAAAAAGCGCCCAGAAATGGGCACTCCGGGTACGTGAATACTTACGCCTCGCTTAACCTATACACATATTTTATATAAAAGCGATTACTCAGCATAATCCACTAAATCCGCTTTCAGCGATGCACGGCGGCGTTAACTGTAGAATTCAGGACAGGGGGTTGACATGGCCTGAGCTATCCAGTACCACTAAAAGCCTCTTAACGCATTTATTCGGGACGTGAGTCATGATTCGCATCGTTCGTTTTACTGGTCTACTACTACTAAACGCATCTTCAGTGCGCGGTAGACTGGTGCGCGACGTTCGGCGATAACGCTTGAGTCAGGTCATCAGAAATACGAAAACCCGCGCCGCTGCGCGGGTTTTTTTATGCTCACGCAAGGCGCCCCAGTACAGATAAAGGACCCCCCATCATGAGCCAGCAAGTCATTATTTTTGATACTACATTGCGTGACGGTGAGCAGGCGCTTCAGGCAAGCCTGAGCGTAAAAGAAAAACTGCAAATCGCGCTGGCGCTTGAGCGTATGCGTGTTGATGTCATGGAGGTCGGTTTTCCAGTCTCGTCGCCGGGCGATTTCGAGTCGGTACAGACGATTGCCCGTCAGGTGAAAAACAGCCGCGTCTGCGCGCTGGCCCGCTGCGTGGAAAAAGATATCGACGTGGCGGCGGAATCCCTGAAAGTCGCGGAAGCGTTTCGTATTCATACCTTTATCGCCACCTCGCCGATGCACATCGCCACCAAACTGCGCAGCACGCTGGATGAAGTGATTGAGCGCGCCGTCTATATGGTTAAACGCGCCCGCAACTACACCGACGATGTCGAGTTCTCCTGTGAGGATGCCGGTCGAACCCCTATCGAGGATCTGGCGCGGGTCGTGGAAGCCGCTATCAACGCCGGTGCCACCACGATTAATATTCCTGACACCGTTGGTTACACCCTGCCCTTCGAATTTAGCAACATTATTAGCGGCCTGTATGCGCGCGTGCCGAATATCGACAAAGCGATTATTTCCGTCCATACCCACGATGATTTGGGCATGGCGGTCGGCAACGCCATGGCCGCCGTCAACGCAGGCGCGCGTCAGGTGGAAGGCACGCTGAACGGCATTGGCGAACGCGCAGGCAACTGCGCGCTGGAAGAAGTCATCATGGCCATCAAGCTGCGCCAGAACCTGATGAACGTCCACACCACCATTAACCATCAGGAGATCTGGCGCACCAGCCAGACCGTCAGCCAGATCTGCAACATGCCTATTCCGGCGAACAAAGCCGTGGTGGGCGCGGGCGCCTTCGCCCACTCTTCGGGCATCCATCAGGATGGCGTGCTGAAAAACCGCGAAAACTACGAAATCATGACCCCGGAATCCATCGGTCTGAACCAGGTGCAGCTGAACCTGACGTCCCGCTCCGGCCGCGCCGCCGTGAAGCACCGTATGGAAGAGATGGGCTATCACGAGAACGATTACAACCTGGACGATTTGTATGACGCCTTCCTGAAGCTGGCGGACAAAAAAGGCCAGGTGTTTGATTACGATCTGGAAGCGCTGGCCTTTATCAACAAGCAGCACGAAGAGCCGGAGCATTTCCGTCTGGAATACTTCAGCGTGCAGTCCGGCTCCAGCGCCATGGCCACCGCCTCCGTGAAGCTCGCCTGTGGCGAAGAAGTGAAAGCCGAAGCCGCCAACGGCAACGGCCCGGTTGACGCGGTCTATCAGGCTATCAACCGCATCACCGATTACGACATTGAGCTGGTGAAATACCAGTTAGGCGCGAAAGGCCACGGCAAAAACGCGCTGGGCCAGGTGGATATCGTGGTCAGCTACAACGGTCGCCACTTCCACGGCGTGGGCCTGACCACGGATATCGTCGAATCCTCCGCGCGCGCGATGATCAACGTGCTGAACAATATCTGGCGCGCCGGCGAAGTAGAAAAAGAGTTGCAACGCAAAGCACAGAATAAAGAACACAACCAGGAAACCGTGTGATGTCTAAAAATTATCATATTGCAGTTTTGCCGGGCGACGGTATTGGCCCGGAAGTGATGGCGCAAGCCCTGAAAGTACTGGATGCCGTTCGTGGCCGTTTCGATATGCGTATCACCACCAGCCACTACGATGTTGGCGGTATCGCCATTGACCGCCACGGCAACCCGCTGCCGCAGGCGACGGTAGAGGGCTGCGAGCAGGCCGATGCCATTCTGTTCGGCTCAGTCGGCGGCCCGAAGTGGGAAAACCTGCCCCCGACGCAGCAGCCGGAGCGCGGCGCGCTGCTGCCGCTGCGTAAACACTTTAAACTGTTCAGCAACCTGCGCCCGGCGAAGCTCTATCCGGGCCTGGAAGAATTCTGCCCGCTGCGCGCGGATATCGCCGCCAACGGCTTTGACATCCTCTGCGTGCGCGAGCTCACCGGCGGCATCTACTTCGGCCAGCCGAAGGGCCGCGACGGCAGCGGCATGCATGAAAAAGCGTTCGACACCGAGGTTTATCACCGTTTCGAAATCGAGCGTATCGCACGCATCGCGTTCGAGTCGGCGCGCAAACGCCGCAATAAAGTCACCTCAATTGATAAAGCGAACGTACTGCAAACGTCCCTGCTGTGGCGGGAAATCGTCAATGAAATCGGCAAAGAGTACCCGGATGTCGAGCTGGCGCACATGTACATCGACAACGCCACCATGCAGCTGATTAAAGACCCGTCGCAGTTTGACGTGCTGCTCTGCTCCAACCTGTTCGGCGATATCCTGTCGGATGAATGCGCGATGATCACAGGCTCAATGGGCATGCTGCCTTCCGCCAGCCTCAACGAGCAAGGCTTTGGCCTGTACGAGCCCGCAGGCGGCTCCGCGCCGGATATCGCCGGGAAAAATATCGCCAACCCGATTGCCCAGATCCTGTCGCTCTCGCTGCTGCTGCGCTATAGCCTGGAAGCCGACGACGCCGCGACGGCGATTGAACACGCCATTAACCGCGCGCTGGCAGAAGGCGTACGCACCGGCGACCTGGCCCGCGGCGGCCAGGCTGTCAGCACCGATGAAATGGGCGATATCATTGCCCGCTATGTGGCCGAAGGGGTGTAATCATGGCAAAGACCTTATATCAGAAGCTGTTTGACGCTCACGTGGTTCATGAGGCCCCGAACGAAACGCCGCTGCTCTACATCGACCGCCACCTGGTGCATGAAGTCACCTCGCCGCAAGCATTTGACGGCCTGCGCGCGCATGGTCGCCCGGTGCGCCAGCCGCGTAAAACCTTCGCGACGATGGATCACAACGTCTCCACCCAGACCAAAGACATCAACGCCTCCGGTGAAATGGCCCGCATCCAGATGCAGGAGCTGATTAAGAACTGCAACGAGTTCGGCGTCGAGCTCTATGACCTGAACCATCCGTATCAGGGTATCGTGCATGTCATGGGGCCTGAGCAAGGCATCACCCTGCCGGGGATGACCATTGTCTGCGGCGACTCCCACACCGCCACCCACGGCGCGTTCGGCGCGCTGGCGTTCGGTATCGGCACGTCGGAAGTGGAACATGTGCTGGCGACGCAGACCCTCAAGCAGGGCCGCGCGAAGACCATGAAGATTGAGGTGAACGGCACGGCCGCGCCGGGCATCACCGCGAAAGACATTGTGCTGGCGATCATCGGTAAAACCGGCAGCGCCGGCGGCACCGGCTATGTGGTGGAGTTCTGCGGCGACGCCATCCGCGCGCTGAGCATGGAAGGCCGCATGACGCTGTGCAACATGGCGATTGAAATGGGTGCCAAAGCGGGCCTGGTCGCACCGGATGAAACCACGTTTAACTATGTCAAAGGCCGTCTGCACGCGCCGAAAGGCCAGGATTTTGCTGACGCCGTCGAATACTGGAAGACGCTGAAAACCGACGACGGCGCGCAGTTTGACGCCGTGGTGACGCTGAATGCCGAAGATATCGCGCCGCAGGTCACCTGGGGCACCAATCCAGGGCAGGTTATTTCGGTTAGCGATGCCATCCCCGACCCGGCCTCTTTCTCCGATCCGGTCGAGCGCGCCTCCGCTGAAAAAGCGCTGGCTTATATGGGCCTGAAACCTGGCGTGCCGCTGACCGATGTGGCTATCGACAAAGTCTTTATCGGCTCCTGCACCAACTCGCGTATTGAAGACTTGCGCGCCGCCGCCGAAATCGCCAAAGGCCGTAAAGTGGCGCCGGGGGTACAGGCGCTGGTCGTGCCGGGCTCCGGGCCGGTAAAAGCGCAGGCCGAAGCAGAAGGGCTCGATAAAATTTTCATCGAGGCGGGTTTCGAATGGCGCCTGCCGGGCTGCTCTATGTGCCTTGCGATGAACAACGATCGTCTGAATCCGGGCGAGCGCTGCGCCTCCACCAGCAACCGTAACTTCGAAGGCCGTCAGGGCCGCGGCGGACGCACGCATCTGGTGAGCCCGGCGATGGCCGCCGCCGCCGCTGTGACCGGCCATTTCGCCGATATCCGTAGCCTGAAATAAGGGGAACACCATGGCAGAGAAATTTACCCAACACACCGGTCTGGTGGTTCCGCTGGATGCGGCGAACGTGGATACCGACGCGATCATCCCGAAGCAGTTTCTGCAAAAGGTCACCCGCACCGGCTTTGGCGCGCACCTGTTTAACGACTGGCGCTTTCTGGACGACAAAGGCGAGCAGCCGAACCCGGAGTTCGTCCTGAATTTCCCGGAGTATAAGGGCGCGTCGATTTTGCTGGCGCGCGAGAACTTCGGCTGCGGCTCGTCGCGCGAGCACGCGCCGTGGGCGCTGACCGATTACGGTTTTAAAGTAGTGATTGCGCCGAGCTTCGCCGATATTTTTTACGGCAACAGCTTTAATAACCAGTTGCTGCCGGTCACGCTCAGCGATGAAGAAGTGGATGAGATGTTTGCGCTGGTGAAGGCTAACCCCGGCATCCGCTTTGAAGTGGATCTGGAGGCGCAGGTGGTGAAAGCGGGTGAGAAATCTTACGCCTTCAGCATCGACGCGTTTCGTCGCCACTGTATGCTGAACGGGCTCGACAGCATTGGCCTTACGCTGCAACACGACGACGCCATCGCCGCGTATGAGAAAAAACAGCCCGCGTTTATGGGCTGAGTGTTACAGGCTTTGCCATGACCACGGCGGGTGCGCTGCGCACCCGCCATCAAACAAACCGCCCCCGCCTTAAACGTCCTTCACCCGGCTCGTCAGCCCCAGCGCCACCAGCGCAAGCGCCGCAATCACCGGATACACGGCGTAATGTCCGAAACTCTCCACCAGCGCCCCTTGCACCACACCCGCGAGGATAACCCCCGTCCCGATGCTGTTGCTAAACAGCGTGGTGGCGGAGCCGGCGCGACCCGGCATTAAATCCTGAAACCAGATCATCCCAATCCCGGCGACAACCCCAATAAAGACCGCGTTAAAAAGCTGCAACCCCAGCAGCGCCTCTCGGCTGTGGAAGAGATTCAGCCCCGCGTAGAACAGCACGCCTGCGCCCACCGCCAGCAGCATCATCGGTTTTTTACCGAACCGCTTCACGTACAACCCGGCCAACAGCATCGCCGGGATCTCAAGCCCCGCCGCGGTGCCCATCAGCACGCCCGCGAGGCTCTCCGGCAGCGCTAAATCCTGACTCACCCACAGCGGCATATCAATGATATACATCGTGTTGCAGGTCCACATCAGCACCGAGGCGATAAACAGCATCCGCACGTTTTTGTCTTTCCAGCCGCTCACCTGCGTCAGCGCCATGTCGGCAGGCTGCGCAATGCGCGCCACCGACGGCAGCGCGAAAAAGATAATCGCCAGGCTCAGCGCAAAAATCCCGGCGGCGATTAAAAACATGGTGGTGAAACCGAAGCTCAGCGCCAGCATAAATGAGAGCGGCGGCCCGATAACCCAGGCGAGCGATAGCTGGGCGCGCATCACCGAGCTGAACATCACGGCCTCGCGGGCGGAGTTATCGGCATATTCGCGCGCCAGGGCAAAGAGCTGCGGCATGGCGGTGTTCGCGAGCGACGCCAGCATCACGCCCGCGGTAATCAGCGTCAGATAGTGACGGTTAAAGGCGAACAGCACGCAGTTGCCGACCGCCATCAGACAACAAAAAAGGATCAGCTTGCGCCGGTCGCCACGGCTGTCGGAGCGCTTCGCCAGCAGCAGGCTGACTGCAATCCCGGCGATGGCGTTAACCGTATAAAACAGCCCGACCCAGAACGGCGGCGCGCCGACTTCCCGGCTCAGAAACAGGCTCAGCGTCGGTGCCTGTAGCGCTCCCGCCACCCCCATCATAAAAGCGACGATCATAAAGGCGAGATAGACCAGATTGAGACGTCTTGCAGGCGTAAGGAACCACAACATGGGGCGCATCCTTTCGTTTGGGGCGGGCGGAAAAGTGTTCATGATAGACGAAAAAAGCCAGCAGTAGCACACTGCTGGCAGGTGAAAAGCACCAATACTCAGTTACACGTGATGTCCGCTTAGCGGCGCTTAAACGTCACCGGGAAAGTCGCTTCCCACTGCATCACTTCATTCAGCATGTGTTGCGGCGCCCTGCTGCTCAGGCGGGCCAGCCATGAGCCGGAAAGACGCTGCGTTACGCTAAAATACCGTTGATAAAACCTGCCAGTTGACGACGTTTTCATAAGCACCTCCGCTTTCATCGAAGAGAAGTATTGCCGTAATATAGGGAATATTAAATTGATGAGTTTCCCGCAGGAGTTCCCCTTTTATGCCTTCAGGTCGTCTGCAACAGCAATTCATCCGCCTGTGGCAATGCTGCGACGGCAAGCCGCAGGAAACCACGCTCAATGAACTGGCGGATCTGCTTAACTGCTCGCGCCGCCATATGCGTACGCTGCTGAATGCGATGCAGGCGCGCGGCTGGCTGACGTGGGAGGCTGAAGCCGGACGCGGCAAGCGCTCCAGACTGCGTTTTCTCTATACCGGGCTCGCGCTTCAGCAGCAGCGGGCGGAAGATCTGCTGGAGCAGGACAGGATCGATCAGCTGGTGCAGATCGTCGGCGATAAATCCGCCGTGCGCCAGATGCTGCTCTCGCATCTTGGCCGCAGCTTCCGGCAGGGGCGTCATATCCTGCGCGTGCTTTACTATCGGCCGCTGCAAAACCTGCTGCCCGGCAGCGCGCTGCGCCGCTCAGAAACCCATATCGCCCGGCAAATCTTCAGCGGGCTGACGCGCATAAACGAGGAAAACGGGGAACTGGAAGCGGATATCGCTCATCACTGGCAGCAGATTTCCCCTTTTCACTGGCGCTTTTTCTTACGCCCCGGCATTCATTTTCATCATGGCCGCGAGCTCGACATGCTCGATGTCATCAGCTCGCTGCAACGTATCTGCGCCCTGCCGCTGTACGCCCATATCCATCAGGTCGTCTCTCCCACCGCCTGGACGCTCGATATTCACCTGAGCGAGCCGGATGACTGGCTGCCGTGGCTGCTCGGCAGCGTGCCGGCGATGATCCTCCCGCGCGAATGGCCGGATTTGCCCAAATTCGCCAGCCAGCCGGTCGGCACCGGCCCCTACGCGGTGGTGCGCAATAACAGCACGCAGCTGAAAATTCACGCCTTCGACGACTACTTCGGCTACCGGGCGCTTATCGACGAAGTGAATTTCTGGGTGCTGCCGGATATCGGCGAAGAGTTAAGCTGCGCCGTGCAGCTCGAAGGCCCGACGCGCGAGCCTGAAGAGAAAGCCGTCGAAAGCCGGCTCGAAGAGGGCTGTTACTACCTGCTGTTTGATTCCCGCTCGCGCGTCGGGGCCATGCCGCAGGTCAGGCGCTGGATAAGCCATCTGTTCACGCCCGCGCGCCTCTTGCACCACGCCGCGCCACAGTATCAGCGCATCTGGTTCCCGGCCTATGGCCTGCTGCCGCGCTGGCACCACGCGCCGCAAATTCTGGAGGCCCAAAAGCCCGCCGGGCTGGAGCGCCTGACGCTCACCTTCTATGGCGATCATAATGAGAACCAAATTATCGGCGCGCTTTTACGCGATATCCTGGCGCAGGAGCAGGTCGAGCTGGAGCTGCGTGAAGTGAGCTATGAGGAGTGGTATCAGGGCGAAATAACCAGCGATTTGTGGCTAAACAGCGCCAACTTCACGCTGCCGCTCGATTTCTCGCTGTTTGCGCAGCTGTGCGAAGTGCCGCTCATCCAGCGCTGTATCCCGCTCGACTGGCAGGGCGACGCGCAGCGCTGGCGCACCGGCGCGCTCAATCTGCCGCAGTGGTGCCGCACCATGCTGGAGCGGCAGGATATCTTACCGCTTATCCACCACTGGCTGATGTTGCAGGGCCAGCGCAGCATGCGCGGCGTGAGGATGAACACCCTCGGCTGGTTTGATTTTAAATCCGCCTGGTTCGCGCCACCCGAGCCGTAACCCTTTCGCAACATTACGCAAATCATTACAATGGGCCGTTCTCAACGGGGTGCCGCCGGAAAACCGGCGCGCTGAGATAATACCCGTCGAACCTGATCCGGATAACGCCGGCGAAGGGATTTGAGGCTACCGCTCAAAATCCTTTGCCCCCATTTGATAAAGGTGCAAAGTGTTAAAAAAACTGCTTCCGCTGCTGGCGCTGGTCGCCGTCCCGGCTTTTGCCAAACCTGTACTGACCGTCTACACCTACGATTCCTTCTCCTCCGAATGGGGCCCTGGCCCGAAAATCAAAACCGCTTTTGAGGCGCAGTGCGGCTGCGAGCTGAAATACGTGGCGCTGGAAGATGGCGTCTCGCTGCTCAACCGCCTGCGCATGGAAGGCAAAAACAGCAAAGCCGATGTGGTGCTGGGGCTTGATAACAACCTGCTGCAGGCCGCGACCGCCACCGGGTTGTTCGCGAAAAGTGGCGTCCCGGCAGACGCGGTCACTGTGCCTGGCGGCTGGAGTAACGACACGTTCGTGCCGTTCGACTATGGCTGGTTCGCCTTCGTCTATGACAAAAACAAGCTGAAAAACCCGCCGAAAAGCCTGAAAGAACTGGTGGAGAGCGACCAGAAATGGCGCGTCATTTATGAAGATCCTCGCACCAGCACGCCAGGGCTTGGCCTGCTGCTCTGGATGCAGAAAGTCTATGGCGACAAAACGGCGGACGCGTGGCAGAAACTCGCGGCGAAAACCGTCACCGTCACGAAGGGCTGGAGCGAAGCCTACGGCCTGTTCCTGAAAGGCGAAGGCGATCTGGTGCTGAGCTACACCACCTCGCCGGCCTACCACATTATCGAAGAGAAAAAAGAGAACTACGCCGCCGCGAACTTTAGCGAAGGCCACTATTTGCAGGTGGAAGTCGCCGGGCGCACCGCCGCCAGCAAACAGCCGGAACTGGCGGAAAAATTCCTCAAATTTATGGTGTCGCCTGCGTTCCAGAATGCGATCCCGACCGGCAACTGGATGTATCCGGTCGCGGGTGTCGCGCTGCCGGAGGGCTTCAACGCGCTGACGAAACCGCACACCTCGCTACAATTCACCGCTGAGGATGTGGCCGCGCAGCGCGCGCAATGGACGAGCGAATGGCAACGCGCCGTGAGCCGCTGATCCCAGGCTGGCTCTGGCCGGGCCTCATCGCCGCCCTGCTGATGGCAGCGGTGGCGCTGGCGGCCTTCGCGGCGCTCTGGACGCACGCGCCGCACACCGATGCCCGCGCCCTGCTGAACGACAGCTACCTGTGGCATGTGGTGCGCTTCTCCTTCTGGCAGGCGTTTCTCTCGGCCCTGATCTCCGTCGTGCCTGCCATTCCTCTTGCCCGCGCGCTCTACCGCCGTCGCTTTCCGGGGCGGCGAACGCTGCTGCGCCTGTGCGCCATGACGCTTATCCTGCCCGTGCTGGTGGCGATTTTCGGCCTGCTCAGCGTTTACGGGCGCAGCGGCTGGCTTGCCGCCCTCTGCGCGGCGCTCGGCATCGAATGGTCTTTTTCGCCCTACGGCTTACAGGGCATTCTGCTGGCGCACCTCTTTTTTAATATGCCGATGGCGACCCGTCTGCTGTACCAGACCCTGACGCAGATCCCCGGCGAACAGCGCCAGCTGGCCGCGCAGCTGGGCATGCGCGGCTGGGATTTCTTCCGACTGGTGGAGTGGCCCTGGCTGCGCCGCCAAATCCCACCGGTGGCCGCGCTCATTTTTATGCTGTGCTTTGCAAGCTTCGCCACGGTGCTGGCGCTCGGCGGCGGGCCGCAAGCCACCACCATTGAGCTTGCCATCTATCAGGCGCTGAGCTACGACTACGATCCGGGCCGGGCCGCGCTGCTGGCGTTGATTCAGATGGGCTGCTGTCTGTCGCTTATTCTGCTTAGTCAACGGCTTAGCAAAGCGATTCCGGTCGGCGCGACGCTGGTGCGCGGCTGGCGCAACCCGGAAGATTCGTGGCGCAGCAAACTGACTGACGGCCTGTTGATTGCCGCCGCGCTGCTGCTGCTGCTGCCGCCGCTGCTGGCGGTGCTGGTAGATGGCCTGAGCGGCGACATTCGCCACGCGCTCGCCGACCCGGCCTTGTGGCGCGCGCTCTGGACATCATTGCGCATCGCGCTTGCCGCAGGCCTGCTGTGCGTTATCCTGACCATGATGCTGCTCTGGAGCATCCGCGAGCTCCACCTGCGACACCGCCGTCTTGCGGGGCAAAGCCTGGAGCTCTGCGGCGTGCTGATCCTCGCCATGCCGGGCATCGTGCTCGCGACCGGCTTTTTCCTGCTGCTGAACGCCACCATCGGCCTGCCGGAGCGCGCCGACGCGATAGTGATTTTCACCAACGCGCTGATGGCTATCCCTTACGCGCTGAAAGTGCTGGATAACCCGATGCGTGACATCGCCGCACGTTACGGCGCGCTCTGCGCGTCGCTTGAGATTCGCGGCCTGAACCGGCTGCGACTGGTGGAGGCGCGCGCGCTGCGCGTACCGCTCGCGCAGGCGATGGCGTTCGCCTGCGTGCTGTCGATTGGCGATTTCGGCGTGGTGGCCCTGTTCGGCAATGAGGATTTCCGCACGTTGCCGTTTTACCTCTACCAGCAGATTGGCGCTTATCGCAGCGATGCGGGCGCGGTGACGGCGCTGCTGCTGCTCATGCTCTGTTTTCTGCTGTTCACCTTGATTGAAAAACTTCCGGGGCGCCATGCTGACACTGACTGATCTCACCTGGCTGTATCACCATCTGCCGATGCGCTTTACGCTCGACGTGCGCGAGACCGAGCGGATAGCGGTGCTGGGGCCAAGCGGCGCGGGCAAAAGCACGCTGCTCAACCTGATTGCCGGGTTTCTCGCCCCCGCGAGCGGCACGCTGCGCCTCGCGGGCGAAGATCATACCCACACGCCGCCGTCACAGCGCCCGGTGTCGATGCTGTTTCAGGAAAATAATCTGTTTAATCATCTGACGGTGCGCCAGAACATTAGCCTCGGGCTGTCGCCCGGCCTGCGCCTGAACGCGCAGCAGAAGCGTCAGGTGGAAGAGATGGCGGGTAAAATGGCGATTGGCGATCTGCTGGAGCGGCTGCCCACGGCGCTCTCCGGCGGCCAGCGTCAGCGGGTCGCGCTGGCGCGGTGTCTGGTGCGCCAGCGCCCGATTCTGCTGCTCGACGAGCCGTTTTCCGCGCTCGACCCGGCGCTGCGTCAGGAGATGCTGACGCTGCTGGAGCAACTCTGCGAGGAAGATGGCACAACGCTTCTGATGGTCTCACACAGCGTGGAGGACGCGGCGCGCATCGCCCCGCGCAGTCTGGTGGTCGTGGAAGGCAGAATCGTCTGGGACGGCCCCACCGCGCAACTGCTGAGCGGCGAGGCCAGCGCCTCAGCGCTGCTCGGCATTGCGCCTCACTGAGCGCCGGTGACTACTTTCCAGAGGATCGCGCGATAGACCGGCATCAGCGGATGGCTCTGAATTGCAAACAGCGCCACACCCGCCGCCACCGCCACGCCGGGCGCCAGCCAGTGCAGGCGCGCGCGCGGCAGATAGCGCGTGAGGCGGTCTTCGGTTTTGCCGCTGCGCCACCAGCGCCACAGCAGCCACGCGGCCAGCCATATCAGCAGCGCCACCCCGCCTAACAGCCATTTAAACGCGGCGCTTTTCATCTCCGGCGGAATGTCGATAGCGGCCCCTGCCAGGATACCCGGCAGGAAATAGAACGGCGGCCAGAGCAGGCAGCCGAGAAGATTCGGCACCAGGAATTTACGCACCGGTAGATCGAGCATGCCCGCCACCATCGGCACCAGCGGGCGCGTCGGCCCGACGAATCGTCCGACGAGAATGGTAAAGAGGCTATGCTGATGCAGCGCGTGTTCAGTTTTATCGAGCAGCGCCTTGTGTTTTTTCAGGAATGACCAGCGATGCAGCGGCTTTTTAAAACGCCAGCCGAGCCAGAACGAGATCCAGTCGCCGAGGAGGCAGCCGATAATTCCCACCGCCCAGGCCTGGTAGAAATTCACCTCGCCGCTGCCGATGAGCGCGCCGAGCGCCGCCATCAGCACGGTGCCAGGCAGCAGCAGCCCGACCAGCGCCAGAGATTCGAGGAACGCTACCAGCGCAATGGCAATCAGCGAATACGCCACTGACTGAGTGATAAAGTGTTCCAGCAAAGCTTCCATAACGCATCCGGTAAAGTGACGAAGAGAGGATTCTCCTGAGCGCCATGTCCTGCGTCAAGACATCCTTCTTTAACCATACTTTACTTTACCAGGCATGACACAACGCCCGCCCTGCCTTACTCACATCCGGCGCGGAATTCGCTCGGGCTCGCCCCGGTGCATTTTTTAAAGACGCGCGAGAAATAGAGCTGATCTTCAAACCCGACATTGCGTCCGACACTCGCAATCGGCATACGCGTGGTGCTGAGCAGCAGCTTCGCCTGGCTGATGCGCTGATCCTCGCGCCAGCTCAGCACGCTGACGCCCAGCTGCTGGCGGAAGAGATGCGACAGGCGCGACGGCGACAGACAGACGTGCTGCGCGACGCTTGCGATATCAAAATGGCTGTCGGCCAGATGATCGCTGATGTACTGACAGGCGTCGCGCACCCGGCTGTCGAGCGGCGCCTTCAGCGATTCGCTGATAGCCTCGACGCGGCGCAGCAGCAGTTGCTCCAGCAGGTTGATAGCCAGCAGCTCGGCATAGCGCCCCGGCCCCTGAGCGGCGTCGATGATCGCCTGAAACAGCGCCGAGAACTGCTCGTGATGCGCTTCATCGGGGCGATAAAACCCGGTCTGGCCGAAAATCGCCGGCCAGTTCAGCCATTCATGCCAGTAGGCGCGCGGGCGGAAGTAGACCCACTGGTGATACCACTCTTTCGCCTCCGGGCTGCGGCCATAGTGATGCACTTCGCCAGGCGGGAAGAGCAGCATATCGCCGGGGCGGCAGAGAAATTCCTTACCCTGATTTTTCACCACGCCTTCGCCGCGCACCGTCAGGTTGAGAATAAAGCCTTTCATACCGAGCGGCCGGTCGATAAAGAAATCGAGATAGCTGTCGGACTCAATCGGCGTCAGTCCGGCCACCAGGTGGGCGTTGAACGAGTAACCGGGCAGCAGAGGATCGTTTTGCGTTTCAGCCATTTTCACGGCGCTCCGAAGCGAGAGTGAAGAAACCATTTGTCCATATCGTTATTTTAGCCGCAACCGGCAGGTACGGGGGCGCGCTTCAGGGCGACGCCCGCAGCTTAAGCCCGCTTTATTACAGAAAATAACCTGTATTGCCGTCGCTGTCAGGCTTTTTAATACATAACCGAAGTGTCTATAAGTGCGGCAGAAATGTCCACATCGAATATTTGCGTGGCGTCACAAATTCTCGCTTCACAGCATTTTTATCCATAAGTTCAGCGGATCCACCCTGACCCTTTTGACGGGGTAAAACTAATGTTCTCTCCATGTTTGTTTATCGCATGGAGTATGAAGATGGCTATTGCGCTGGGACTCGATTTTGGCAGCGACTCGGTTCGGGCTTTGGCGGTGGATTGCGCCACCGGTGCCGAACTTGCCACAAGCGTTGAGTGGTATCCACGCTGGCAGGAGGGGCGCTATTGCGACGCGGCCCGCAACCAGTTCCGCCATCATCCGCGGGATTACATTGAATCAATGGAAGCGGCGCTGAAAACCGTGCTGGCGGAACTCTCGCCGGAACAGCGCGCCGCCGTCGTGGGCATCGGCGTCGACAGCACCGGCTCGACGCCTGCGCCGATTGACGCCAGCGGCAACGTGCTGGCGCTGAACCCGGAGTTCGCCGACAACCCCAACGCGATGTTTGTGCTCTGGAAAGATCACACCTCGGTGGACGAAGCGGAAGAAATCACCCGCCTGTGCCATACGCCGGGCAAAGCGGATTACTCGCGCTACATCGGCGGCATTTACTCCAGCGAATGGTTCTGGGCCAAAATTCTGCACGTAACGCGCCAGGACAGCGCCGTGGCCCAGGCCGCCGCCTCGTGGATTGAACTGTGCGACTGGGTGCCCGCTCTGCTCTCCGGCACTACGCGCCCGGCGGATATTCGCCGCGGCCGCTGCAGCGCCGGACACAAATCGCTGTGGCATGAGAGCTGGGGCGGCCTGCCGCCCGCGAGCTTTTTCGACGAGCTCGACCCGCTGATTAACCAGCATCTCGACTACCCGATGTTTACCGACACCTTCACTGCCGACATTCCGGTGGGCAACCTCTGCGCCGACTGGGCGCAGCGCCTCGGCCTGCCGGAGAGCGTGGTCATCTCCGGCGGCGCGTTTGACTGTCATATGGGCGCGGTGGGCGCAGGCGCACAGCCGAACACGCTGGTCAAAGTTATTGGCACCTCCACCTGCGACATTCTGGTGGCGGAAAAAGCGGATGTCGGCGATCGCGCCGTGAAAGGCATTTGCGGTCAGGTGGATGGCAGCGTGGTGCCGGATTTCATCGGGCTGGAAGCCGGTCAGTCGGCGTTTGGCGATATCTACGCCTGGTTTGGTCGCCTGCTCGGCTGGCCGCTCGACACCCTGGCGCAACAGCACCCGGAACTGAAACCGCAGATCGAGGCGAGCAAAAAACAGCTTCTGCCTCAGCTGACCGAAGCGTGGGCGAAAAACCCGTCGCTCGATCATCTGCCGGTGATCCTCGACTGGTTTAACGGCCGCCGCACGCCGTTCGCCAACCAGCGCCTGAAAGGCGTTATTACCGATCTTAACCTCGCCACCGACGCGCCGCTGCTGTTCGGCGGGCTGATTGCCGCCACCGCCTTCGGCGCGCGCGCCATTCAGGAGTGCTTTATCGACCAGGGTATCGCCGTTAACAACGTGATGGCGCTCGGCGGTATCGCCCGTAAAAACCCGGTGATCATGCAGGTGTGCTGCGACGTGCTGAACCGTCCGCTGCAAATCGTCGCCTCCGATCAGTGCTGCGCGCTGGGCGCGGCCATCTTCGCCGCCGTCGCGGCGGGCGCGCATGCCGACATTCCGCAGGCGCAGCAGGCGATGGCCAGCCAGATTGAAAGCACGCTGGAGCCGCAACCAGAGCGCGCCGCACGTTTCGAACAACTCTACCGCCGCTTCCAGCAATGGTCGCAAAGCGCGGAACAACACTATCTCCCTTCAGCCGCCACCCCGCAGTCTGCCGAGCACGCAGGCCAGGCGGCCCTGACACATTAAGGACACGATGATGACAATTTTCGATCAATACGAAGTGTGGTTTGTGATTGGCAGCCAGCACCTTTACGGCCCTGAAACGCTGCGTCAGGTGAATCAGCACGCCGAGCAGGTGGTGAATGCGCTGAACGCCGAAGCAAAACTGCCGTGCAGGCTGGTGTTAAAGCCGCTCGGCACCACACCGGACGAAATCACCGCCATCTGTCGTGACGCTAACTACGACGATAAATGCGCGGGCCTGGTGGTGTGGCTGCACACCTTCTCGCCAGCCAAGATGTGGATCAACGGCCTGTCCATCCTCAACAAACCGCTGCTGCAGTTCCATACCCAGTTCAACGCCCAGATCCCGTGGGGCAGCATCGACATGGACTTTATGAACCTGAACCAGACCGCCCACGGCGGCCGCGAGTTCGGCTTCATCGGCGCGCGTATGCGTCTGCAACACAGCGTCGTGACCGGCCACTGGCAGGATAAGCAGTCCCAGGGGCGTCTCGGTGCGTGGATGCGTCAGGCGGTGTCGAAACAGGATACCCGCCATCTGAAAGTGGCGCGTTTTGGCGACAACATGCGTGAAGTCGCGGTGACCGAAGGGGATAAAGTCGCGGCGCAGATCAAGTTTGGTTTTTCGGTGAACACCTGGGGCGTGGGCGACCTGGTGGCTATCGTTAATGACGTCAGCGAAGGCGATATCAACGCGCTGGTGGATGAATATGAAAGCAGCTACCGCCTGACCGCCGCCGCGCAGATCAACGGCGATAAACGCCAGAACGTTATCGACGCGGCGCGCATCGAGCTTGGCATGAAGCGCTTCCTGGAGGACGGCGGCTTCCACGCCTTCACCACCACGTTTGAAGATCTGCACGGCCTGAAACAGCTGCCGGGCCTCGCGGTTCAGCGCCTCATGCAGCAGGGCTACGGCTTTGCGGGTGAAGGCGACTGGAAAACCGCCGCGCTGCTGCGCATCATGAAAGTGATGTCCACCGGCCTTGAAGGCGGCACCTCCTTTATGGAGGACTACACCTACAACTTCGAAAACGGCAACGACATGGTGCTGGGTTCCCACATGCTGGAAGTCTGCCCGACCATCGCCACGCCGGAAAAACCGATCCTCGACGTGCAATACCTCGGCATCGGCGGCAAAGCCGATCCGGCGCGCCTGATCTTCTCGACCACCACCGGCCCGGCGGTGAACGCGAGCCTTATCGATCTGGGCGATCGCTTCCGTCTGCTGGTGAACTGCGTCGACGCGGTGGAAACCCCGCACTCCCTACCGAAGCTGCCGGTCGCCAACGCGCTGTGGAAAGCCCAGCCGGATCTGCCAACGGCCTCTGAAGCCTGGATCCTCGCAGGCGGCGCGCACCACACCGTCTTCAGCCAGGCCCTGACGCTCGACGACATGCGCCTGTTCGCTGAAATGCACGACCTTGAACTTGCCGTTATCGACAACGACACCCGCCTGCCGGCCTTTAAAGACGCGCTGCGCTGGAATGAAGTCTATTACGGCTTCAAACGTTAACGCACGACTGCCCGACGGCGCTCGTTGACCGGCCTGTGATATCGCAGGCCGTACGCGACGCGCCCTCCGGCATGGAGACGACAATGTTAGAAGAACTCAAGCGCCAGGTGCTGGAAGCCAATCTGGCGCTGCCAAAGCACAATCTGGTGACGCTGACGTGGGGGAACGTCAGCGCGGTTGACCGCGAGCGCGGCGTGTTGGTTATCAAGCCCTCCGGCGTCGATTACACCCTGATGACCGCCGACGATATGGTGGTAGTCAGCATCGAGACCGGCGAGGTCGTCGAAGGCACCAAAAAGCCCTCTTCCGACACGCCGACTCACCGCCTGCTCTATCAACAGTTCCCGACCATCGGCGGCATCGTGCATACCCATTCGCGCCACGCCACCATCTGGGCGCAGGCGGGTCTGCCTATCCCGGCGACCGGTACGACGCATGCCGACTACTTCTACGGCGCGATCCCCTGCACCCGTAAAATGACGGATGAAGAGATTAACGGCGCGTATGAATGGGAAACCGGCGTGGTGATCGCTGAAACCTTCCGTGAACACGACATCGACCCGGCCCAGATGCCCGGCGTGCTGGTGCATTCGCACGGCCCTTTCGCCTGGGGCAAAGACGCGGTCGACGCCGTGCATAACGCGATTGTGCTGGAAGAAGTGGCTTATATGGGCATCTTCTGCCGCCAGCTCGCGCCCGAACTGCCGGACATGCAGCAGACGCTGCTGGATAAACACTACCTGCGCAAACACGGCGCAAAAGCGTATTACGGGCAGTAAAACCGCGCCCGGCAGCGCCGCCGGGCGAAAATACACCTGTATAAAACCCCAGCAAAACACCCTCAACCAGGCTATAATCACGCCTGGTTTTTTACGTGAGTACGCAGCGTGGCTGAAGCGCATCAGGGGTTTATTTTAAGCCGACACTGGCGGGATACCCCGCAGGGCACAGAGATTGAATTCTGGCTGGCGACGGACGCCGGGCCGCTGCGGGTTTGCCTGCCGCCGCAGGAGTCGGTGGCGTTTATCCCGCAGGCCGAACGTCCGCGCGCCGAAAGCCTGCTGACGCAGGAGAACGACGCGCGCTTCGCACCGCCAGCTGATGCGCCTTGATAAGCTGCTGCGCGAGAACGGCGTAACGGTCTACGAGGCGGATATCCGCCCACCGGAGCGCTTTCTGATGGAGCGCTTTATCACCGCCCCCGTGTGGGTCAGCGGCGAGCGTCAGGGCGACCGGTTAATTAACGCCCGCCTGAAACCCAATCCGCACTATCGCCCGCCGCTCAAATGGGTGTCGCTGGATATCGAAACCACCCGCCACGGCGAGCTGTACTGCATTGGTCTCGAAGGCTGCGGCTCCCGCGTGGTGTACATGCTCGGGCCGGAGAACGGCGACGCCTCTGGTCTCGATTTCGAACTGGAATATGTCGCAAGCCGCCCGCAGCTGATTGAAAAGCTCAACGCCTGGTTCGCCCGGCACGATCCGGACGTGCTGATAGGCTGGAACGTCGTCCAGTTCGATCTGCGTATGCTGCAAAAACATGCCGAGCGCTACGGCGTGCCGCTGCGGCTCGGTCGCGGCGGCAGCGATCTGGAGTGGCGCGAGCACGGGTTTAAAAACGGCGTGTTTTTCGCACAGGCGCCCGGGCGGCTGATTATCGACGGCATCGAGGCGCTAAAATCCGCCTTCTGGAATTTCTCGTCGTTTTCGCTGGAGGCGGTGTCGCAGGAGCTGCTCGGCGAAGGCAAAGCCATCGACAATCCGTGGCAGCGCATGGAGGAGATTGACCGCCGTTTCGCCGAAGACAAACCCGCGCTCGCCACCTATAACCTGAAAGACTGCGAGCTGGTGACGCGCATTTTCCATAAAACGGAGATTATGCCGTTTCTGCTGGAGCGCGCCACGGTCAACGGCCTGCCCGTTGACCGGCACGGCGGTTCGGTGGCGGCGTTCAGCCACCTCTATTTTCCGCGTATGCACCGCGCGGGCTTCGTGGCGCCGAACCTCGGCGCGGTGCCGCCGCAGGCAAGCCCCGGCGGCTATGTGATGGATTCGCAGCCCGGCCTGTATGACTCGGTGCTGGTGCTGGATTACAAAAGCCTCTACCCGTCGATTATTCGCACCTTTCTTATCGACCCGGTCGGTCTGGTGGAAGGGCTCGGCGCGCCGCACAGCGCGGCGAGCGTGGAAGGCTTTATCGGCGCCTGGTTTTCGCGCAAAACGCACTGCCTGCCGGCAATCGTCACGCAGATCTGGCAGGGGCGCGAAGAGGCCAAACGGCTTGGCAACAAACCGCTCTCCCAGGCCCTGAAAATCATTATGAATGCGTTTTACGGCGTGCTCGGCACCAGCGCGTGCCGCTTCTTCGACCCGCGCCTCGCCTCTTCTATTACCATGCGCGGCCATGACATCATGCGTCAGACCAAAGCGCTTATCGAAGCGCAGGGTTACACGGTGATTTACGGCGACACCGACTCCACCTTCGTGTGGCTGAAAAGCCCGCACGGCGAAGCGGAGGCCGCGCAGACAGGCCAGCGGCTGGTGGCGCACGTTAACGCGTGGTGGAAACAGCATCTGCAGGAGAGCATGGGGCTTGAGAGCGCGCTGGAGCTGGAGTTTGAAACCCACTTCTGCCGTTTTCTGATGCCGACGATCCGCGGCGCGGAGACCGGCAGCAAGAAGCGCTACGCGGGGCTGATTCAGGAAGGAGACCGCCAGCGCATGGTGTTTAAAGGGCTTGAAACAGTGCGTACCGACTGGACGCCGCTTGCCCAGCAGTTCCAGCAGGATCTCTACCTGCGGATTTTTCGCCGCGAGCCGTATCAGGATTACATCCGCGATACCATCGCCCGGCTGATGGCGGGCGAACTGGACGACAGACTGGTCTATCGCAAGCGCCTGCGCCGCCCGCTCAGCGAATATCAGCGCAACGTGCCGCCGCATGTTCGCGCGGCGCGGCTGGCCGATGAGCATAACGCGCGCCTCGGACGTCCGGCGCAGTATCAGAACCGCGGCACCATTAAATATGTCTGGACGGTAAACGGCCCGGAGCCGGTGGATTATCAGCAGGGCGCGCTCGACTACGATCACTATTTAACGAAGCAGTTAGAGCCCGTCGCCGATGGGATCTTACCCTTCATGGAAGATGACTTTGCTACACTGATGACAGGGCAGATGGGGCTTTTTTGACGCGTGACGAACGTCCTGCCATCCAGTACCATAGCGCCCTTTTCACATCACCCTGATTGCGACACCCCGCCTGCGCGCAGGCGGGAGTCATACTATTGCCTGCACATTTGATAAGAGAATAGAGCCGATATATATGCCTTTTACACTTGGTCAACGCTGGATCAGCGATACGGAAAGCGAACTGGGACTGGGCACCGTGGTGGCGATCGACGCCCGCATGGTGACCCTGCTTTTCCCGGCTACCGGTGAAAATCGTCTGTATGCCCGAAATGACTCCCCGGTCACTCGCGTGATGTTCAACCCCGGCGATACCGTGACCAGCCACGAAGGCTGGCAGTTGAAAGTGGCTGAAGTAAAGGAAGAGAACGGCTTACTTATTTATATCGGCACCCGTCTGGATACGCTTGAGGAAAATGTCACGCTGCGCGAAGTGTTCCTCGACAGCAAGCTGGTGTTCAGCAAACCGCAGGACCGTCTGTTCGCCGGTCAGATTGACCGCATGGACCGTTTCGCCCTGCGCTTTCGCGCCCGCAAATACCAGAGCGAACAGTACCGGATGCCGTGGAGCGGCCTGCGCGGCCAGCGCACTAACCTTATCCCGCACCAGCTGAATATCGCCAACGACGTGGGCCGCCGCCATGCGCCGCGCGTCCTGCTGGCGGACGAAGTAGGCCTCGGCAAAACCATCGAAGCCGGGATGATCATTCATCAGCAGCTGCTTGCGGGCGCTGCCGAGCGCGTGCTGATTGTCGTGCCGGAAACGCTCCAGCACCAGTGGCTGGTGGAGATGCTGCGCCGCTTCAACCTGCGTTTTTCGCTGTTCGACGACGAGCGCTATACCGAAGCCCAGCACGAATCTGACAACCCGTTCGACACCGAACAGCTGGTCATCTGCTCGCTCGATTTCGTGCGCCGTAATAAGCAGCGCCTTGAGCACCTGTGCGACGCCGAGTGGGACCTGCTGGTGGTGGACGAAGCGCACCACCTGGTCTGGAGCGAGGACGCGCCGAGCCGCGAATATCAGGCGATTGAACAACTGGCCGAACGCGTGGCGGGCGTGCTGCTGCTGACCGCGACGCCGGAACAGCTCGGCATGGAGAGCCACTTCGCGCGCCTGCGCCTGCTGGACCCGAGCCGTTTCCACGATTTCGCGCAGTTTGTCGAAGAGCAGCAGAACTACCGCCCGGTGGCGGACGCCGTCGCGCTGCTGCTGGCGGGCACGCACCTTAGCGATGAACAGCTCAACACCTTAAGCGAGCTGATTGGCGAGCAGGATATCGAGCCGCTGCTGCAAACCGCCAACAGCGACCGCGACGGCGCTGGTGCCGCGCGTCAGGAGCTGGTCTCAATGCTGATGGACCGCCACGGCACCAGCCGTGTGCTGTTCCGTAACACCCGCAACGGCGTGAAAGGCTTCCCGCAGCGCGAGCTGCACACCATTAAGCTGCCGCTGCCGACCCAGTACCAGACCGCCATTAAAGTCTCCGGCATCATGGGCGCGCGTAAATCTGCCGAAGAACGCGCGCGCGATATGCTCTACCCTGAGCAGATTTATCAGGAGTTTGAAGGCGACAGCGGCACCTGGTGGAACTTCGACCCGCGCGTGGAGTGGCTGATGGGCTACCTCACCAGCCATCGCTCGCAAAAAGTGCTGGTGATCTGCGCCAAAGCGGCCACCGCGCTGCAGCTGGAGCAGGTGCTGCGCGAGCGCGAAGGCATCCGCGCCGCCGTGTTCCATGAAGGCATGTCGATTATCGAGCGCGACCGCGCGGCGGCCTGGTTTGCCGAAGAAGATACCGGCGCGCAGGTGCTGCTGTGCTCGGAAATCGGCTCCGAAGGGCGCAACTTCCAGTTCGCAAGCCAGCTGGTGATGTTCGACTTGCCGTTCAACCCCGATCTGCTGGAGCAACGTATCGGCCGTCTGGATCGTATCGGCCAGGCGCACGATATTCAGATCCACGTGCCGTACCTCGAAAAAACCGCGCAGTCGGTGCTGGTGCGCTGGTATCACGAAGGCCTGGACGCGTTCGAGCATACCTGCCCGACCGGCCGCGCCATCTACGACAGCGTTTATGAGCAGCTGATTGGTTATCTGGCCGCGCCGGAAAACACCGAGGGCTTTGACGACCTCATTCAGGCGTGCCGCAAACAGCATGATGAACTGAAAGCGCAGCTGGAACAGGGCCGCGATCGCCTGCTGGAGATCCACTCCAACGGCGGCGAAAAAGCCCAGCAGCTCGCTGACGCCATCGCCGAACAGGATGACGATACGGGGCTTGTGAACTTCGCCATGAACCTGTTCGACATCGTGGGCATTAATCAGGACGACCGCGGCGAGCATATGATTGTGCTGACGCCGTCCGATCACATGCTGGTGCCGGATTTCCCTGGCCTGCCGGAAGATGGCTGCACCATCACCTTTAGCCGTGACGTGGCGCTGTCGCGCGAAGACGCGCAGTTCATCACCTGGGAGCATCCGCTTATCCGCAACGGTCTGGATCTTATCCTCTCCGGCGATACTGGCAGTTGCACGATTTCTCTGCTGAAGAACAAGGCGCTGCCGGTCGGCACGCTGCTGCTGGAGCTTATCTACGTGGTGGAAGCCAAAGCGCCGAAGCAGCTGCAGCTCAACCGCTTCCTGCCGCCGACGCCGGTGCGCATGCTGCTCGATAAAAACGGCAATAACCTGGCAGGCCAGGTGGAGTTTGAAAGCTTCAACCGCCAGCTGAGCGCCGTTAACCGCCACACCGGCAGCAAGCTGGTGAATGCGGTACAGCAGGAAGTGCACGCGATCATTCAGGGCGGCGAAGCCCAGGTGGAAAAAGCGGCCCGCGAGCTTATCGACGCGGCGCGCCAGGAAGCCGATGACAAGCTCACCGCCGAACTGTCGCGCCTCGAAGCGCTGCGCGCCGTGAACCCGAACATTCGCGACGACGAGCTGGCGGCTATCGAGCAAAACCGCCAGCAGGTGCTGGAGAATCTCAACCAGGCGAGCTGGCGGCTGGATGCGCTGCGTCTCATCGTGGTGACCCACCAGTAACCGGAGCGAAACATGCTGGACGTCTACAACCCGCCGCAGGATCCCTGGCTGCTCATCCTTTATCAGGATGAACACATCATGGTGGTGAATAAACCGAGCGGTTTACTCTCCGTGCCGGGGCGACTCGACGAGCATAAAGACAGCGTGATGACCCGTATTCAGCGCGATTTCCCGACGGCGGAGTCGGTGCATCGCCTGGATATGGCCACCAGCGGGGTGATTGCCGTCGCGCTGACTAAAGCCGCGGAGCGCGAGCTCAAGCGGCAGTTTCGCGAACGCGAGCCGAAAAAGCAGTACGTGGCGCGCGTCTGGGGACACCCGGAGAAGGCGGAAGGCGTGGTGGATTTGCCGCTGATTTGCGACTGGCCGAACCGGCCAAAGCAGAAGGTCTGCTTCGAAACCGGCAAGGCGGCGCAAACCGAGTACGAGGTGCTGGAGTACGCGGATGACCACACCGCCCGCGTGCTGCTTAAGCCCATTACCGGGCGTTCGCATCAGTTGCGCGTACATATGATGGCGCTTGGGCATCCGATCCTCGGGGATAAGTTTTACGCTACCCCGCAGGCGCTCGCACTGGCGCCGCGCCTGTTGCTGCACGCCGAACAGCTCACCATTACCCACCCGGCCTACGGCACGCCGATGACGTTCCGGGCGCCCGCGGATTTTTAAACCGTCCGTGACCCGTAAAAAGAAAAAGAGACGCAAAAGCGTCTCTTTTTTTATGGCCCAACGGTCATGGCGCGAGGTTGTCTTAACGAAACCCTTTCGCCGTTTTGATGAGATCGTAGGCTTTCTGGATTTCCTGCGCTTTTTCCTGCGCCATTTGCATCATCTGCGGCGGCAGGCCTTTAGCGACCAGCTTGTCAGGGTGATGCTCGCTCATCTGCTTGCGGTAAGCGCGCTTGATGGTCGTCGCGTCGTCGGTGGTTTTAACGCCCAGCACGTTGCAGGCGTCTTCCAGCGTCGGCGCGCGCGAAGCCTGTTGCGGCTCGCCGCTGCCGCTGCCCCAGGATTGCTGACCGCCGCCAAACTGCGCGCCGCCCTGCATCATGCGCAGGAACTGATCGAACTGCATGCGGGAAATGCCCAGCTCCTCGCCAATCACATACAGCACGTCGCGCTCTTTCGGGTGCAGCGAGCCGTCCGCGAAGGCGGTCTGGATCTGAATTTCCAGAAACATCCGAATCAGATCGAAGCGGCCAAAACAGACGCTGCGCAGCTGACGCATTTTATCGCGCAGCGGATAGTCATTCTCCTTGCCGACGCGAAACGCGTTGCGGGCTGCGTCTCGCGACGTCCCGTGCAGGTTCATGCGATCCATAAACTGCGTCGCCACCTGAATATCGGCTTCGGTGACACGACCTTTCGATTTGGTCAGGTGTCCCATCACCTCAAACGTGGTGGCGAAGAAGAGCGACTGACGTTCCTGCTGGCTGGTGAACCAGACGGTACGGCGGCTGCGCGCTTTGTCTATCATATGGCCTATCACCAGGCCGAGGATGACGCCCCAGACTCCACCGCCGACCAGCAGCCCGGTGAGCCCTCCAACCAGTTTTCCCCAATACTGCATATACTCCCCAAATCGTCATGCCGTCAGCCAGAAATTCCTTTATCATACCTGCCATTTAAAGCGGTGCCTAACCGGCAGGCAGAAAAGCAGACAGGATAACACTGGCGCTGTAGTGATGAGTAAGTTAGTCTCTGACCGTTTGCCGACGCGAAGCCATTGATGATGGAACCACGAATAACTCGTATGAAAAAACGTATTCCCACCTTGCTGGCCACCATGATTGGCACAGCCCTTTACAGCCAACAAGGCATGGCTGCCGATCTTGCTTCTCAGTGTAAGCTTGGCATTCCCACCTACAACCGTCCTCTGGTGCAGGGCGAGCCTAACCAGCTGCCGGTGACGATTAACGCCGATCACGCTAAAGGTAACTACCCGGACGACGCGGTGTTTACCGGTAATGTGGATATTCAGCAAGGTAATGGTCGCCTGCAGGCGGATGAAGTGCAGCTTCATCAGAAACAAGCGGAAGGCCAGCCAGAGCCCGTGCGCACGGTCGATGCCCTGGGTAATGTGCACTATGATGACAATCAGGTCATCCTGAAAGGTCCTAAAGCGTGGGCAAATTTAAATACTAAAGATACGAACGTCTGGCAGGGCGACTACCAGATGGTTGGCCGTCAGGGACGCGGTACTGCGGATGTCATGAAGCAGCGCGGTCAAAACCGCTACACCATCCTGGAAAACGGCTCCTTTACGTCGTGTCTGCCGGGCTCTGACACCTGGAGCGTAGTCGGCAGCGAAGTGATCCACGACCGTGAAGAGCAGGTCGCGGAAATCTGGAACGCGCGCTTTAAGCTTGGCCCGGTGCCGGTGTTCTACAGCCCTTATTTACAGCTGCCGGTCGGCGACAAACGCCGCTCAGGCTTCCTGATCCCGAACGCGCAGTACAGTAAAAGCAACTATTTCGAGTTTTCCTTACCGTACTACTGGAATATCGCGCCGAACTTCGACGCCACCATTACGCCGCACTATATGCATAAGCGCGGCAATGTGCAGTGGCAGAATGAATTCCGCTACCTGACCCGTGCGGGCGCGGGCCTGATGGAGTTCGATTATCTGCCTTCCGATAACGTCTATCAGGACGAGCATCCGGAAATGGGTGATAAACACCGCTGGCTGTTCTACTGGCAGCATGGCGGCGTGATGGATCAGGTGTGGCGCTTTAACGTTAACTACACCAAAGTCAGCGACACCAGCTACTTCAACGATTTTAATTCTAAATACGGCTCAAGTACCGACGGCTACGCGACGCAGTTCTTCAGCGTTGGCTATGCGGTGCAGGACTTCGACGCAACGCTTTCCGCGCGCCAGTTCCAGGTCTTCGATGCTAACCGGGGCAGCGCCTACCGCGCCGAGCCGCAACTGGATGTCAACTTCTACCAGAACGACGTCGGCCCGTTTGATGCTCGCCTCTACGCGCAGGCGGTCCACTTCACTAACGTGAACGAAAACCTGCCGGAAGCGACGCGTCTGCATCTTGAGCCGACCATCAACCTGCCGATGTCTAACGACTGGGGCAGCCTGAATGCCGAAGCGAAGCTGCTGGCGACCCACTATCAGCAGGATAATCTGGAACGCTACCGGGCGTATCGCGGCGGCAGCAACGAGGCGGCGAACAACCTGGAAGACTCCGTTAACCGCGTCCTTCCGCAGTTTAAGCTCGACGGCAAAATGGTATTTGAGCGCGACGCCAGCCTTATCGGCGACGGCTTTACCCAGACGCTGGAGCCGCGTGCCCAGTATCTCTACGTGCCGTACCGCGATCAGAGCACTATTAACAACTACGACTCTTCGCTGCTGCAGTCCGATTACTCCGGCCTGTTCCGCGACCGTACCTATGGCGGCCTCGACCGTATCGCCTCCGCGAACCAGGTCACGACCGGCGTCACGTCGCGCGTTTATGACGACGCCTCCGTTGAACGTTTTAACGTTTCTGTGGGTCAAATCTACTACTTCACCCAGTCCCGTACCGGCGATGACGATATCAACTGGGAGAAGAATAAAGATACCGGCTCGATGGTCTGGGCGGGCGACACCTACTGGCGCATCAGCGATCGCTGGGGTCTGCGCGGCGGCGTGCAGTATGACGCGCGTCTTGCGAACGTCGCCACCGGCAACGGCGTGCTTGAATATCATCGCGATGAAGATCGTGTGGTACAGCTGAACTACCGTTACGCCAGCCCTGAGTACATTCAGGCGACGCTGCCTTCCTATTCGACGGCAGAACAGTATAAAGACGGTATCAATCAGGTGGGCATGACGGCGAGCTGGCCGATTGTGGATCGCTGGTCGGTGGTGGGCGCGTACTACTACGACACGAATGCCAACGAAGCGGCCGATCAAATGCTCGGCGTGCAGTATAACTCCTGCTGTTATGCCATTCGCGTCGGTTATGAGCGGAAACTCAACGGTTGGGAATCCGACAAGAGCAAATACGACGAAGTCATCGGCTTCAACATTGAGCTGCGTGGCCTGAGTTCCAACTACGGTCTCGGCACCCAGCAGATGCTGCGCTCGAATATTCTGCCGTATCAGCGCTCGATGTAATGCTCAGGTTTTGACACATTCTCCGCTTTGCGGTTAAACGAAATGGAAAAGGTATGAAGAACTGGAAAACGCTGCTTCTCGGTATCACCCTGGTGGTGAATACCAGCTTCGCTGCTCCGCAGGTTGTCGATAAAGTTGCAGCCGTCGTGAACAACGGCGTGGTACTGGAAAGTGACGTTGATGGCCTTATGCAGTCGGTAAAGCTTAATGCAAACCAGGCGGGCCAGCAGCTCCCGGACGACAGCACGCTGCGTCATCAGATCCTCGAACGTCTGATCATGGATCAGATTATGTTGCAGATGGGTCAGAAAATGGGCGTGAAAGTCAGCGATGAGCAGCTCGATCAGGCCATCGCCAATATCGCCAAACAAAACAATATGTCGCTCGATCAGATGCGTAGCCGTCTGGCCTACGATGGCCTGAACTACAACACCTATCGCGCGCAGATCCGCAAAGAGATGATCATCTCTGAAGTGCGTAATAACGAAGTGCGTCGTCGCGTCACTATCCTGCCCCAGGAAGTGGAAACGCTGGCCGAACAGGTTGGCAACCAGAACGACGCCAGCACCGAGCTGAACCTGAGCCACATTCTGATCCCGCTGCCGGAAAACCCGACCGCCGATCAGGTGAGCGAAGCGGAAGCCCAGGCGCGTTCAATTATCGATCAGGCGCGTAACGGCGGCGATTTCGGCAAACTGGCGATTACTTATTCCGCTGACCAGCAGGCGCTGAAAGGCGGCCAGATGGGCTGGGGACGTATTCAGGAGCTGCCTTCCGTCTTCGCTCAGGCGCTGAGCACCGCGAAGAAAGGCGACGTAATTGGCCCGATCCGCTCCGGCGTCGGCTTCCATATCATTAAAGTTAACGATCTGCGCGGCCAGTCTCAGACCGTGTCAGTGACAGAAGTTCACGCGCGCCACATTCTGCTGAAGCCGTCGCCGATCATGACCGATCAGCAGGCGCGTCTGAAGCTTGAAGAGATCGCCGCAGACATTAAGAGCGGGAAAACCACCTTTGCTCAGGCCGCGCGCGAGTTCTCGCAGGATCCGGGCTCCGCTAACCAGGGCGGCGATCTGGGCTGGGCAGCAGCGGACGTTTACGATCCGGCCTTCCGCGATGCGCTGATGAACCTCAGCAAAGGCCAGATGAGCACGCCGGTGCACTCCTCCTTCGGCTGGCACCTGATTGAGCTGATGGATACCCGTAAATCTGACCGCACCGATGCCGCGCAGAAAGATCGCGCCTACCGGATGCTGTTTAACCGCAAATTCTCCGAAGAAGTTGCCACCTGGATGCAGGAACAACGCGCCAGCGCTTACGTGAAAATTCTGAGCAACTAATGGTAAAAACGCCACGAGTGGTCATTACCCCCGGCGAGCCCGCCGGGATTGGCCCCGATCTGGTTGTTGCGCTTGCCCAGCACGCCTGGCCTGCGCAACTGGTGGTTTGCGCCGACCCGACGCTGCTCACAGCCCGGGCGGCGCAGCTCCAGTTACCGCTCACGCTATTGCCCTTCTCTTCCGACGCCCCCGCCTGCCCACAACCGGCGGGCACGCTCACTCTCCTGCCCGTCACCTTACAGGCGCCTGTCGTTCCCGGCACGCTGGAGGCGGCTAACGGCATTTATGTCGTCGAAACGCTGGCGCGCGCCTGCGATGGCTGCCTTAGCGGCGAATTCGACGCGCTGGTGACCGGGCCGGTACACAAAGGCATTATCAACGACGCGGGCATCCCGTTTACCGGGCATACCGAGTTTTTTGAAGCGCGCTCGGGTAGCGAGAAAGTGGTCATGATGCTCGCCACCGAAGCGCTACGCGTGGCGCTGGTGACTACGCATCTGCCGCTGAAAGCGGTGGCGGAGGCCATCACGCCGGATCTGCTGCGCCATATCCTCACCACGTTGCACCACGACCTGCAAAGCAAGTTCGGCATCGCGCAGCCGCATGTGCTGGTCTGCGGCCTGAACCCGCACGCGGGCGAAGGCGGTCATATGGGCACCGAGGAGATCGACACGATAATCCCGGTGCTGGAAGAGATGCGCGCGCGCGGGATGCATCTGACCGGCCCGCTACCGGCCGACACGCTTTTCCAGCCCAAATACCTCGAAAACGCCGATGCTGTGCTGGCGATGTACCACGATCAGGGTCTGCCCGTGCTAAAATACCAGGGATTTGGCCGCGCGGTGAACATTACGCTCGGCCTGCCTTTTATCCGCACGTCGGTCGATCACGGCACCGCGCTGGAGCTGGCAGGATCAGGAAATGCCAGCGTCGGCAGTTTTATTACGGCGCTTAATCTCGCCATCAGCATGGTTACGAACAGTAAGAATCAATGAATAATCGAGTCCATCAGGGCCATTTAGCCCGCAAACGCTTCGGGCAAAACTTCCTTAACGATCAGTTTGTGATCGACAGTATCGTCTCGGCGATTAACCCGCAGAAAGGCCAGGCGATGGTTGAAATCGGCCCAGGTCTGGCGGCGTTAACCGAGCCGGTGGGCGAACGCCTCGACCAGCTTACCGTTATCGAGCTGGACCGCGATCTCGCCGCGCGTCTGCAAACCCATCCGTTCCTCGGCCCGAAGCTGACTATCTATCAGCAGGACGCCATGACCATGAATTTCGGCGAACTCGCCGAGAAAATGGGGCAACCGCTGCGCGTGTTCGGCAACCTGCCGTATAACATCTCCACGCCGCTGATGTTCCACCTGTTTAGCTATACTGATGCGATTGCCGACATGCACTTCATGCTGCAAAAAGAAGTGGTCAACCGTCTGGTTGCCGGTCCGAACAGTAAAGCGTATGGTCGCTTAAGCGTGATGGCGCAATATTTCTGTCAGGTGATCCCGGTGCTCGAAGTGCCGCCGACCGCCTTTACGCCGCCGCCTAAAGTCGATTCCGCCGTGGTGCGCCTTGTGCCTCACGCCACGCCGCCGAACCCGGTGAAAGAGCTGCGTCTGTTAAGCCGCCTCACCACCGAAGCGTTTAACCAGCGTCGTAAAACGATCCGCAACAGCCTCGGCAATGTGTTCAGCCCGGAAGTGCTGACGTCGCTCGGCATCGATCCGGCCATGCGCGCGGAGAATATTTCTGTTGCGCAGTACTGCCAGATGGCGAACTATTTAGCTGATAATCCGCCCTCGAAGGAGAGCTAAACATGGTTGATTCACCCCGCGTTTGCGTACAGGTACAGAGCGTTTATATCGAGGCTCAGTCTTCTCCCGAGGATGAGCGTTTCGTCTTTGCCTATACCGTCACCGTCCGCAATCTGGGGCGAACGCCTGTTCAGCTGCTGGGCCGCTACTGGCTTATCACCAACGGCAACGGTAAAGAGACCGAAGTTCAGGGTGAAGGCGTGGTTGGGGTTCAGCCTCATATCCAGCCTGGCGGCGAATATCAGTACACCAGCGGCGCGGTTATTGAAACGCCGTTCGGCACCATGCAGGGCCATTATGAGATGGTAGACGACCAGGGCAACGGCTTCCGCCTTGATATCCCGGTTTTCCGCCTCGCCATTCCCACACTTATTCACTGATACGATGTCTACATATCTCATTGGCGACGTTCATGGTTGCTACGATGAACTGGTCGCGCTGTTACAGCAGGTCGAATTCACGCCTGGTAAAGATACGCTGTGGCTGACCGGCGATCTGGTGGCCCGCGGCCCCGGCTCGCTGGAAGTGCTGCGCTATGTGCGCTCATTGGGCGATGCCGTGCGCCTGGTGCTGGGCAACCACGATCTGCATCTGCTGGCCGTTTTCGCGGGCATCAGCCGTAATAAGCCGAAGGACAGGGTCACGCCGCTGCTGGAAGCGCCGGACGCTGACGAGCTTATCAACTGGCTGCGCCGTCAGCCGCTGTTGCAGGTGGATGAAGAGAAAAAGCTGGTGATGGCCCATGCGGGCATCACGCCGCAGTGGGATCTCGCCACCGCGCAGGCCTGCGCGCGCGATGTCGAAGCGGTACTCTCAAGCGACAGCTACCCGCTGTTTCTGGACGCGATGTATGGCGATATGCCAAACAACTGGTCGCCTGAGCTGACCGGCCTCGCCCGCCTGCGTTTTATCACCAATGCCTTTACGCGCATGCGTTACTGCTTCCCGAACGGCCAGCTGGATATGTACTGCAAGGAGAGCCCGGAAAGCGCGCCTGCGCCGCTGAAGCCGTGGTTCGCCATTCCCGGTCCGGTCGCCGACGAGTATGCGATTGTGTTCGGGCACTGGGCGTCGCTTGAAGGCAAAGGCACGCCGGAAAACATCTACGGGCTGGATACCGGCTGCTGCTGGGGTGGCACCCTCACCTGCCTGCGCTGGGAAGATAAAGCCGTTTTCACCCAGCACTCCAACCGCCAGACCGACAGCGACGACGATAAAGCAGCCGTCGCGTCCTGATTGTTTTTCTGTAAAAGGTGGATGCGCTTCGCTTATCCACCCTACATTCCAACGCTACCTTTAACCCAGGGCAGGTAAGCGAAGCGCCCTCGCCGTCGCAGCCCCATAAAAAAAGCGGACACGCCATGCGCCTCCGCTTTTTCAGTCCCACCGTTGCCTGAATGCGGCTTAACGGCGCTCGAGGATCTCGAAACAATAGCTGTGCGAGTTTTTCTCGTCGGCGTCATGAAACTCGCTAAATACCGACTGCCACTCGTCCGGCTCGTAATCCGGGAAATGGGTATCGCCTTCCACTTCCGCATCGATATGGGTGAGATAAAGACGCTGCGCGCGCGGCAGGAACTGCTCGTAAACGCGACCGCCGCCGATGACCATCACTTCTTCGGCATCGCCGCAGGCCTGCAGCGCCTCTTCCACGGAACGCACCCACACCACGCGATCGTCATCGCCAGGACGGCTGCTGAGCACGATGTTTTTACGCCCCGGCAGCGGACGACCGATCGACTCCCAGGTCAGACGCCCCATGATAACCGGTTTGTTAAGCGTGTTACGTTTAAACCAGGCGAGATCGGCAGGGAGGTCCCACGGCATGGCGTTTTCCATACCAATTACGCGATCCACCGCTAAGGCCGCAATCAGACTGATCATTGATAATTTCCCAGTGTAAAAAATTGCCGCCACTATACGGAAAGCGCAATCTTTAGTCGACTGGCGACCTGAACCAGGCGGAGAATTTTTTTCGTTCTGCTGTGCGGTGCACGATGCGCACGTTGCCGCCTGTGTGTTATCTGTTTGAAACCACACGCGCTTCGTCTTTACACCCCCGTAAAGCCCGCTGACGCAGATGCCAAAACAGGCCGAATGCTTTATAGTGCGCGCTCGCTGATGTGAGGATTGACCATGCTGGAAACCACTCTTTTTGTTGCCACCATTGCGGCGCTGGGCATGCTCTCGCCGGGCCCCGACTTCTTTCTGGTTATCAAAAACGCCGCGCGCTATCCCCGCAGCGCGGCGATGATGACGGCGGCGGGCGTGATCGCCGGCGTCATCACGCATATGACCTACTGTGTGGCGGGTATTGCGGTGGTGATTACCACGACACCCTGGCTTTTCGGCGCCCTGAAGTATGTCGGCGCGGCGTATCTGGTCTGGCTTGGTGTCAACGCGCTGCTGGCCCGCGGCACCACCAGCCTGGCGCTGGACGGCGTGGCGCAGGAATCCACCTCGCTTAAAAAAGCGTTTCTCCAGGGCTATCTTTGCAACCTGCTGAACCCGAAAGCCACGCTGTTTTTCCTGGCGATGTTTACTCAGGTGCTGAACGTCAATTCCGGCATGATGGAAAAGCTCTGGTACGCGGGCATTATCGTCGCGCTGACGCTGGTCTGGTGGCCGCTGCTGGTGTGGCTTATCCAGAGCGCGCCGGTGCGCCGCGGCCTCACCAAAGCGCAGAAAGTTATCGATAAACTGCTGGGCGGCATGCTGCTGGCGCTCGGGATCAAGGTGGCGCTCAGTTAACCCGCGCTCGCCCCGTATGAAAAGAAAACGCCCCTGACGGGGCGTTTTTTATGGCTGCGGTTTTATGGCCGGTTCATCGGCGTCGTCGCCGGTGTGCTTGCCCTCCTGCGTGCCCTGCCAGCCGTGACGCTGGATAAGCGACAGATGCGCGCGGTCTTCGCTGATAATCTCCGTCAGCATCGCGCTGGTGCGCCTGAAGGTCGCCGCGCGCGCCGTCGTGTCGTTATCGCCGTCGGCCATCTCATCGACCATTTGCTGGTTATAACAGCGGAACAGGTCGGCGCGCTCGCGCGCTTCGTAGCCGCCAATGCCAAGCTCCTCCAGCGCCATGCGCCCAACCCGCAGCGCGCCTTCGAACGTTTCACGCTCCGGCTGCGCGACGCCTGCCTGACGCAGCCGAATATAGTGGTCGACATCACGGGCGCGGGCGATGATCCGCACCTGCGGGAAGTGCGTCTGCACCAGCTCAGTCAGCTGTAAATTCGCCTGCGGATCGTCGATGGCGTTAATCAGCACTTCGGCTTTCGCCACCCCGGCAGACTCCAGCAGATCCACGCGCGTGGCGTCGCCATAAAACACTTTCATGCCGAACTTGCGCAGGGTTTCAATATGATCCGGGTCGTGATCGAGTACCACCATTTTGACGCCGCTTGAGAGCAGCAAACGGCCCGCAATCTGCCCGAAACGTCCGAAGCCCGCGATGATAACGCGCGGCTGCTCTTCGTCTATCTCGTCCGCCTCGCGCGCCTGCTGCTGCCCCGCTTTTTCAAGACGGCTTAACAGCACCAGCAGCAGCGGCGTCGCCGCCATCGAGAGCGCGACGGCGAGCGTCAGCGCCTTCGCCCATTCGGCATCCAGCACCTCTGCGCTGCGCGCCGCGCCGAAAATCACAAAGGCGAATTCGCTCCCCTGGCCTAACAGCACCGCGAACCAGCGCCGCTGACGGCCCGGCACGTTCAGCGGCTTCGCCACCAGCCACAGCGTCACGGTTTTAATCAGCAGGAAACCGAACAGCAGCGTCAGCACCCGCAGCGGATGCGCCACCAGCGTTCCGAAATCGATCGACATGCCGACACCGATGAAAAAGAGCCCCAGCAGCAGCCCTTTAAAGGGCTCGATATCGCTCTCCAGCGCATGCCGGTATTCAGAGCTCGCCAGCAGCACGCCCGCGAGAAACGCGCCCATCGCCATCGACAGCCCGGCCTCTTCCAGCAGCAGGCCGAAGCCGAACACCAGAAACAGCGCCACGGCGCTGAACACTTCCCGCAGGCCGGATCGCGCCACGAAGCGCAGGGCCGGGCGCGCCACAAAACGGCCGAGTAACACGACCAGCGCCAGCGCGCCGACCACTTTCAGCGCCGAGAGCAGAAACGCGCTGGCGGTCGTCGCCTCGCCGCTCGCAGCCAGCAACGGGATCATCGCCACCAGCGGAATGGCGGCGATATCCTGGAACAACAACACGGCGAACGCGCTGCGCCCCATCTGTGAAGCCGTCAGGTTACGCTCGTTCATCGCCTGCATGGCGATGGCGGTGGAGGAGAGCGCGAGCGTCAGGCCAATCAGGATCGCCACCTGCCAGCGTAACCCGAGCGCGACGCAAAAGCCGCCGAGCAGCAAGCCGCATGCGCCCATCTGCAACGCCCCGCCGCCAAACACCGACGCGCGCAGCTTCCACAGGCGTTGCGGATCCAGTTCAAGGCCAATGACAAACAGCATCAGCACCACGCCGATTTCGGCAAAATGCAGGATAGCCTGCGCGTCCGTCACCAGCCGCAATCCCCACGGGCCAATCAGCCCGCCCGCAATCAGATAACCGAGCACCGAGCCGAGCCCGAGGCGCACCGCGACCGGCACGATCAGCGCCGCCGACCCCAGGTAGATCAGCGCCTGAATGAGAGTATGACTATCCATGGTGATGCTCCTGCCAGTCGGTTAACCGTTTTTGATATTCGCGCGCCTTGCCTTCCAGCGTTTCGTCATCACATACAAAGGTGCGATGCATGACGTAGGGCGTCAGCCAGTTGAGACCGCAATAGAGCGCCGTCGCCTGCAGCGGCTGGGCGAGCACGTCAAAACCCGGATGATCGCCGATGTCAAAATGGTGTTTATCGCCGCCTGTCGTCACCGCCCACAGCACGCTTTTGCCCTTCAGCGCCGTGGCGCCTTTACCGTAGGCCCAGCCGTGAGCCAGCACTTTATCGATCCAGAGCTTGAAAAGCGGCGGCACGCTGTACCACTGCATCGGATGCTGCCAGACGATTAAATCGGCGCGGGCGAGCGCCTCCTGTTCGGCGGCGACGTTAATATTGAAATCAGGGTAAAGCTGGTAAAGCGAGCGCACTTCGAGTTCGTCCAGTCCCTGCACGTGCTCCAGCATCCGCCGGTTGGCGTGGGAGTGGCGCGGATAGGGATGCGCATAAATAATTAAAATCATAACCTTGCCTGTGTCGCTGCCCGTTAGAGGAATGGAATGAGTGTAGCCAGTTAACGGGCGCGCTTACAGGGACAATCCGCAGGGATATTGGCGTGAATACCGCCCGCCGACACGCGGCGCGGCGCATTCACGGGTGCCAGCCTCCGCGCGGGCAGGCATAATGTTCACTCCATCATCTGCGCCGCAAGGATTGCCGCTATGAAAAAATCACTTATTCCCGCGCTGGCCTGCCTCCTTTCAGGGTGTTTTCTCGGCGATCGCGTCAGTTTTCTGCCCGCGCAAACCGCGGTCGCCGACGGAAAGGTCTGCGTATCCGTCGATGAAGAATACGTACCCACGCCGGAAAAAATCCTGCGCGTGAGCGTCTGGAGTGACGAGGCGCAAGCCGATGTTTATGAAAAGAATCTGGTGACAAAGGCGTTGATGCTGGACGCGCGTCGCTGCGCGCCGGTGTTTGACGATTTTCATTTTGCGCCGGACAAGACCTATAGCGCGGCCGTCGACACGACGTCGCACAGGTATATCACGCGGGGATTTTCGGTTGTCACAACGGGGGAAGGCGTCGCGGTTCAGGACCACGACTGACGGGAATTCACCGCCCGGCGCATGAATACGGCGAATGCCGGACGCGGGCGGTGGAGTACGGGTCGCGTTAGTTATCCAGCTCGCTCATGGATTTAACCTGATCGCGGTTAATCTGCTCGGTCTGGCCGGTCTGCGCGTTTTTATACGACACCAGGCCAGTATCTTTATCGACTTCCGGTTTACCGTCGGTGACAACGGTGTTGCCATCCGTGGTTTTGACAGCCTGATTGGATGAACAGCCCGCCACGGTAAACAGTGTAGCGGCAGCAAAAATGGACGTTAACAGTAGGTTCGATCGCATGGTGTTCTCCCTGCTTTTCGTTGGTTTTAATCAATCACCTTATTATTTTAGATGTATGTACTGATAACGTGTGGAAATACAGAAGGTTCTGAGGCCGGGCACACGCTATGCGGATGCCCGGCGGTCAGCTATTACGGCTTGAGCTCGAGGATCGTGCCCATCATGGTGTGGTTAATATTGGTCATCACTTCGTAATAACGGGTCAGTTCTTCACCGCCCGCCTGAGGGCTGCGCCATTTCTCCCGGTTCTGTTTTTCAAACGCTTTCAGCAGATCTTTCTGATCGTCCGCCGACGGCGCGTGAATAAAGTCATTATAAATTTTGGTGGCTTCATTCAGGTTCTGCTGAAGTTCAGGAGATTTGAAATTTGCGGTGATAGCTGGCGGCTGATAGCTCGAATCCGTGATGCGCATATTCTCCGTGTATTCCACTGACGGAGAGAACTCGTTGTTATAAAAATGCTTAAAGTCCTCAACGCGGAAAATTTTGGTTTTGTAGTTATCGGCAGAGGTCGATGACATCGATTCCGGGAAGGCTTCTGTCGGCTGCAGCTCCCAGTTTTTCATTGAGTTATCGATAAAGAGCTCGCTGCCCATATCTTCGAACGGACCAGTAACAGTCTCCCCGTCAATCGTCAGGTTATGCACATCGCCATTTTCAGAAGTAGGTTTTACCCCTTCCGCCAGATATTTTTGTATCACATAAATATAGCGAGTACGGGTCGGGTTAATTAACCCGCTGACGCCCGAGCGAGGCCAGGCGCCAAATACGCTGAATTTGACTTTATCGCCATTTTCCAGCGTCAGCGTGTGTTGACCCGCGTCCAGTTTAATATTTTGTGATTCTTTAGCCGGAACCGTGATTTTCTGATCATCGACAGAAATTGCTAAGGGTTTCCCGGTCGGGTTATCAATCAGAAATTCTCGGCTCTCATTGCCGCCAAAGCAGGCGGTCAATGCCAGACAGGCACCCAAAAGCATGGCTCTTTTTAACACGTGTTTCTCCTTGAACGTGAAACTGGACTTCGGTAAACGATACGGCCTTAAGGGTAACGGATGACCACACCGGAATGAAAAATTAATTGGCTATCAAATTTAGGGGGGCGCCCGAAAAAAAAGCCAGCTTACGCTGGCTTTTTGGTCATGCATGACCGCTTACTTCGTGATTTGCGCGTGCATCTCCTGCACGGAAATCACTTTTTCTTTGGCATCCGCGTTTAGCGCCATGGCGGTGGCGAAGCCGCCGTTCAGCGTCGTGTCGTAATGCACTTTGTACTGCAGGGCGCTGCGGCGAATCAGCTTGGAGTCTTCAATCGCCTGGCGGCCTGCGGTGGTGTTGATGATGTAGGTGTATTCGCCATTCTTGATACGGTCCTGAATGTGCGGACGCCCTTCATGCACCTTGTTCACCAGACGCGGGTTAATGCCAGCCTCGCCCAGCACAATCGCGGTGCCGTGCGTCGCGTCGAGCTCGAAGCCGAACTTCAGCAGCTTGGCGGCGAGATCCACCACGCGCTCTTTATCGCCTTCACGCACCGAGAGCAGCGCGCGGCCCTGTTTCTTCATGGTGGAGTTGCTGCCGAGCTGCGCTTTGGCGAACGCCTCCGCGAAGGTGCGACCCACGCCCATGACTTCGCCGGTGGAGCGCATTTCCGGCCCCAGCAGCGGGTCGACGCCCGGGAATTTATTGAACGGCAGCACCACTTCTTTCACCGAGTAGTACGGCGGGATGATTTCTTTAGTCACGCCCTGCTCGCTCAGCGTCTGGCCGACCATTACGCGCGCCGCCACTTTCGCCAGCGGCACGCCGGTGGCTTTGGAGACGAACGGCACGGTACGCGCGGCGCGCGGGTTCACTTCAATCAGGTAGACTTCGTTGTCTTTGACCGCGAACTGGACGTTCATCAGGCCGCGCACCTGGAGCTCGAAGGCCAGCTTCTGTACCTGCTGGCGCATCACGTCCTGAATTTCCTGGCTTAAGGTATAGGCTGGCAGCGAGCACGCGGAGTCGCCGGAGTGCACGCCCGCCTGCTCGATGTGTTCCATAATGCCGCCAATCAGCACCTTTTCGCCGTCGCAGATGGCGTCCACGTCCACTTCAACGGCGTCGTCCAGGAAGCGGTCCAGCAGAACTGGCGCGTCGTTGGAGACGCTGACCGCCGTCTGGAAGTAGCGACGCAGGTCGGCTTCGTCGTAGACGATTTCCATCGCGCGGCCACCCAGCACATAAGACGGGCGCACCACCAGCGGGTAGCCGATTTCTTTCGCCTTCTCAACGGCCATCTCAATGGCGGTGACGGTGGCGTTCGCCGGCTGCTTCAGCTTCAGACGGTCTACCGCCTGCTGGAAACGCTCGCGGTCTTCGGCGCGGTCGATAGCATCCGGGCTGGTGCCGATAACCGGCACGCCTGCTGCTTCCAGCGCGCGCGCCAGTTTCAGCGGGGTCTGGCCGCCGTACTGCACGATAACGCCTTTCGGCTTCTCGATGCGCACGATTTCCAGCACGTCTTCCAGCGTCACCGGCTCGAAGTAGAGACGGTCGGAAGTGTCGTAGTCGGTCGAAACCGTTTCCGGGTTACAGTTGACCATGATGGTCTCGTAGCCGTCTTCGCGCAGCGCCAGTGCGGCGTGTACGCAGCAGTAGTCGAACTCAATGCCCTGGCCGATACGGTTCGGCCCGCCGCCCAGCACCATGATTTTTTCGCGATCCTGGTTCGGGTTGGCCTCGCACTCATCTTCATAGGTGGAGTACATGTAGGCGGTATCGGTGGCGAATTCCGCCGCGCAGGTATCCACACGCTTGTAGACCGGGTGCAGGTTGTACTGTTCGCGCAGCTTGCGGATTTCCGACTCGCTGACGCCCGCGAGTTTCGCCAGACGCGCATCGGCGAAGCCTTTACGCTTGAGCATCCGCAGGAAATCGGCATCAAGGCCGTTAATGCCCTGCTCGGCGACCTGCTCTTCCAGGCGCACCAGCTCTTCAATCTGCACCAGGAACCAGCGGTCGATGTTAGTAAGATTGAAAACACCGTCAACGGACAGCCCTGCACGGAAGGCATCAGCGATGTACCAGATACGCTCGGCGCCCGCGTCTTTCAACTCGCGGCGGATTTTGGTCAGCGCTTCCGGGTCGTCAAGGCTGACTTTCGGGTCGAAACCGGTCGCGCCCACTTCCAGGCCGCGCAGCGCTTTCTGCATCGATTCCTGCTGGGTGCGGCCAATCGCCATCACTTCGCCGACGGATTTCATCTGGGTGGTCAGGCGGTCGTTGGCGCCTGCGAATTTTTCAAAGTTAAAGCGCGGGATTTTGGTGACGACATAGTCGATGGACGGCTCGAACGATGCTGGCGTGCGGCCGCCGGTGATGTCGTTCATCAGCTCGTCGAGGGTGTAACCCACCGCCAGTTTTGCCGCAATTTTGGCAATCGGGAAACCGGTCGCTTTGGACGCCAGCGCCGAGGAGCGCGACACGCGCGGGTTCATCTCGATAACAATCAGGCGGCCATTTTTCGGGTTCACCGCAAACTGCACGTTGGAACCGCCGGTTTCGACGCCGATTTCACGCAGTACCGCCATCGAGGCGTTACGCATGATCTGGTATTCCTTGTCGGTCAGCGTCTGGGCCGGGGCCACGGTGATGGAGTCGCCGGTATGGATACCCATCGCGTCGAAGTTTTCGATAGAGCAGACGATGATGCAGTTGTCGTTCTTATCACGCACCACTTCCATCTCGTACTCTTTCCAGCCGATCAGCGACTCGTCAATCAGCAGCTCTTTGGTCGGGGAAAGGTCGAGGCCGCGGGCGCAGATCTCTTCGAACTCTTCGCGGTTATACGCGATGCCGCCGCCGGTGCCGCCCATCGTAAAGGACGGACGAATGATGCACGGGTAACCGACATCTGCCGCGACCGCCAGCGCTTCGTCCATCGTATGGGCGATGCCGGAGCGCGCGGTTTCCAGACCGATTTTCTTCATCGCCACGTCAAAACGGCGGCGGTCTTCGGCTTTATCAATCGCGTCGGCAGTCGCGCCAATCATGGTCACGCCAAACTCTTCCAGCACGCCCTGACGCTCCAGCTCCAGCGCGCAGTTCAGCGCCGTCTGGCCGCCCATCGTCGGCAGCACCGCGTCCGGGCGCTCTTTTTCGATGATTTTGCGCACAACTTCCCAGTGGATGGGCTCGATGTACGTCGCGTCGGCCATCTCCGGGTCGGTCATGATGGTTGCCGGGTTGGAGTTCACCAGGATAACGCGGTAGCCCTCTTCACGCAGCGCTTTACACGCCTGCGCGCCGGAGTAGTCGAATTCGCACGCCTGGCCGATAACAATCGGGCCTGCGCCAAGGATCAGGATGCTTTTAATGTCTGTACGTTTTGGCATTTTCTCTCGGGCTCCTGATTATTTAGCTGTCTTACGGTATTGCTCAATAAGTTCGATGAAATGATCGAACAGTGGCGCGGCGTCGTGCGGGCCGGGGCTCGCTTCAGGGTGCCCCTGGAAGCTGAACGCCGGTTTATCGGTGCGGTGAATACCCTGTAGGGTGTTATCAAACAGGGATTTGTGGGTCACACGCAGCGTGGCGGGCATCGATGCTTCATCGACCGCAAAGCCGTGGTTCTGAGCGGTGATCATCACGCAGTTATTGTCGAGATCTTTGACCGGATGGTTGCCGCCGTGGTGGCCGAACTTCATCTTCACGGTTTTCGCCCCGCTCGCCAGCGCCAGCAGCTGATGGCCGAGACAGATGCCGAATACCGGGATGTCGGTTTCCAGGAAGGACTTGATGGCACTGATGGCGTAATCGCATGGCGCCGGGTCGCCAGGACCGTTTGAGAGGAAGATGCCGTCCGGGTTCATTTTCAGCACGTCTTCCGCCGGGGTCTGCGCCGGGACTACCGTCAGGCGGCAGCCGCGGTCCACCAGCATACGCAGGATGTTGCGCTTCACGCCGTAGTCGTAAGCCACCACGTGGTAAGGCAGTTCTTCTTCTTTCTTCGCTTCCGGCAGTTCGTCTTTGAGCGTCCAGCTGCCCTGTGTCCAGCTCCAGGCTTCCGTCGTAGTCACTTCTTTCGCGAGATCCATACCGTTCAGGCCCGGGAAGGCCTGCGCTTTCTCGAGCGCCAGCGCGGCATCGACATTATCCCCTGCGATGATGCAGCCGTTCTGAGCGCCTTTCTCACGCAGCAGACGTGTCAGCTTGCGGGTATCGATATCGGCAATCGCCACGATGTTATGGCGCTTCAGGTAAGAAGAGAGATCCTCGGTGCTGCGGTAGTTGCTGGCAATCAGCGGCAAATCGCGGATCACAAGACCCTGCGCATGTACCCGGGAGGACTCGGCGTCGGCGTCGTTCGTACCGACATTACCAATATGAGGATAAGTAAGAGTGACAATCTGGCGGGAGTAGGAAGGATCAGTGAGGATTTCTTGATAACCGGTCATAGAAGTATTGAAAACAACTTCCCCTACTGCCGTACCTGTTGCCCCGATGGCCCGACCGTAGAATTGGGTCCCGTCTTCCAGAACCAACAGCGCTGACTTAATCAAAACGTCCTCCAGGGAATAAACAGTCAATTTATTTGCATATTAATTCAACCAGCATGGCTAAATCAACGCAAAACCGCCTGAATAGCGAATTTTTGGCAAACGGCGGCATTCTAGAGAGAAGGTGGGGGAAAGTCTACCCAAAAACGTACTTTTTATTGTTTTTTTGGCGGCTTTAATAAAAACAAGAGAAATGACAGGCAAAAAACAAAGAAAACGAAGCGCAGAAAACGGTTGCGACGCGAGAAAAGTAAAGAGGAATCATAACACAGCTTTTAAAGTGGACCAAACGGTCAAAATTCACAACCTGATAACCAAAAAACACACCTAAAACGTAAATTTTTCCAATTTCATTGAAATGTCCTAACCAAACCCTTAAAAAATCAAAAATAAAAAAGGGCAATAAATTATTGCCCTCTCAATCAAAACGTTATGATTGTAATGACCACATCACGATGGATAACAAAAATCACAATTCGTTAAGCCCCAGCACGTCCCGCATATCAAAAAAGCCATTTTTACGACCCTTCAGCCACAATGCCGCGCGAACCGCGCCGTTAGCAAAAGTCATCCGGCTGGAGGCTTTATGGGTAATTTCAATGCGCTCGCCGACATCGGCAAACAGGGCGGTGTGCTCACCGACGATATCGCCCGCGCGTACCGTGGCAAATCCAATGGTGCCGGGCTCCCGCTCACCGGTATAACCTTCGCGCGCGTACACGGCGCAGCTTTTCAGATCTTTATTCAGCGCACCGGCAATCGCCTCGCCCATCGCCAGCGCAGTGCCGGAAGGCGCATCCACTTTATGACGGTGGTGCGCCTCAATAATTTCGATATCGGTGTAATCGCCCATCACCTGCGCCGCTTTTTCAAGCAGCTTAAGCATCACGTTAACGCCGACGCTGAAATTGGCGGCGAAAACCACCGGGATCGCCGTCGCGGCATCACGAATGGCAGCTTTACCGGCATCGTCAAAGCCGGTAGTGCCGATAACCATGCCTTTACCGTGTGCGCGGCAGAACGCCAGATACGCGAGCGTACCTTCCGGTCGGGTGAAATCGATAAGCACGTCGAAGTCATCTTTCACCGCCTCAAGGCTGCTCTGGAGGATAACGCCCGTCGCGCCTGCGCCCGCCAGCTCGCCGGCGTCGGCACCCAGCAGCGTTGAGCCTTCGCGTACCAGCGCCGCGCCCAGCGCCACGCCATCCATTGAAATGGCTGCCTGGATTAACTGGCGCCCCATGCGGCCACTCGCCCCCGCGATCGCGACGCGGACCTGTGCTTCATGCATATTTATACTCTTCAGATTGCTTAGAAATCGTTCTCAGGTTAACCAGCCTGCCCGCAGGCCGCCAGCTGAAAACAGGGATAATTAGAAATTTATGACAAAACGGCGGGGATATCAGTAAAAGGCGTAGAAAGCCTGCAATTTATAAGGGCATTGTTGTCGATGCAGGCAGGCATTTTCGCCTGCCCCGAGGGTTAATCCGTCAGCTCGTACGCCACCAGCAGCTGCCCTTTTTTCACTTTAATACTGGTGAGCGTGACCTCACCGACCTGCGAGAGCGACACGACATGCGTACCGCCGCAGCCGTAGACCGGCAGATCGCCGAACCGCACCTGGCGACGTCCGTCGACGAAATCCACCTGACGCGGCAGACTGGCGGCAACCCACTGCGTTATCGCCGCGGTAAACGCCTCGCGCTCGGGCGCGTCCGTCGCCGTATCGGGCGCAAAGGTGATTTTGCCCTCGCCCGGCCAGTGGTGCGCCTTGACAGGCCGCCAGCCGAGTTGTTCGCCCGCGTAGCCAATCAAATGCCCCGCCGAGTGCCAGCGGGTGTGGCGGGTGCGGAGCGTTTCATCGACCGCAAGCGTGGCGGGGCCCGTTGCCAGCGGCTGCGCCAGCAGATGTATCACCGTGTCGCCGCGATTTTCGACGCGCAGCACCGGCACGCCGTTGATGGTGCCGCTATCGGCAGGTTGCCCGCCGCCCTGCGGGTGAAACAGCGTCCTGTCCAGTTCAACTTCATAGTCGCCCTGCGCGTTTTGCTCGCAGCGCAGCACCGTCGCTTCGCCCGTTAAGGCGTCACTCAGGTAGTAGTCTCGTTGTGTCATTGTTTTCCTCCCGGTTCACCACACAGTATATTTGTTATTCCCGCAGCGATAATCCTGTGTGGTAACAACGAACCTTTGCATCAGGCGCACAAATATGAATTTAGCCCTCCTGCCCGATATCGCGGTTTTCGTCCAGGTGGTGGAAACCGGCAGCTTTTCTGCCGCCGCGCGAAAGCTTGGCAGCACGCCCTCTTCCGTCAGCCGCAGCGTCTCACGCCTTGAGCGCGAACTGGGCTGTAAGCTGCTGGTGCGCACCACCCGCAAGCTGCGCCTGAGCGAGGCGGGCAGCGGTGTGTTTCAGCGCGCCGCCAGTATGATGGACGCCGCCCGCGACGTCATGGCGCTCGGCGGTACCGCCTCGCAGGCACCGCAGGGAAGAGTGACGCTCGGCGTGCCGAAAGCCGTAGGCCGCTTCGTGATCCATCCGCTGATGGAAGAATTTCTGGCGCGCTATCAGGAGGTCGACATCTGCCTGCGTCTTGAAGACCGCTATATGGATCTGATTGATGATGAAGTGGATCTGGCGCTGCGCATCACTGATTCGCCCTCTCCCGGCTTGTATGGCAAACCGCTGATGGCGATAGAACACCTGCTGTGCGCCACCCCAGAGTATCTGGCGCGCCACGGCACGCCGCAGACGCCTCAGGAATTACGTCAGCACAGCTGCATCAGCCTTGGCGAAACGGCGGTGGACGCCCGCTGGAAATTTCGTCGTGAGGGGAAAAGCGTGGTGGTGCAGACCCACGGACGCTACGCCGCCAACCATACCGGCGTGCGCCTCGACGCGGTAAAACGCCATCTCGGCATCGGCAGCCTGCCACGCTTTACGGCAGGCGACGCGCTGGCGGCAGGCGAGATTGTTCAGGTGCTGGCGGAGTGGGAATTTATCAGCAGCTATTCCGGCAGGCTCTGGCTGCTGTGGTCGGCGGGCCGGCATATGCCCGCCAAAATCCGGGTGCTTATCGACTATCTGAGCGAAAAACTCTGCATAAGACCGTGAGTTACGGCGCGCGCGCCAGCGTCTGCGCCACCCATTCGCGAAAGGCTGCGACATCGATATCCAGCGCCACCTGCGCGTTTGCGGGCCGGTTTAACCGGCCCTCGATATCCACAACCGTGGTGCCCGCCGTGTAGTCGCCACGGGTTTCCACCGCGACAAAACAGCGCTTAAGCGTAAACAGCTCAGGCCTGAGTAGCCAGGCGATGGCGCAGAGATCGTGCATGCGCAGCCCGGTTGTCATGCTGCCTGCGCGGTAGTGACTGAAGAGCGCGTGGAGCAGCTGGCCAGTCCGGTTCAGTGCGGGCAGCGCGGCGAGATAGTCGGGCGTCAGTACCGCCTGATGCGTGACGTCGAGCCCGCACATCACAATTTCAATGCCGCTCTCAAACACCCGCGCGGCCGCTTCGGGATCGATGGCGATATTAAACTCGGCGTTCGGCGTGAAGTTGCCCCGCCCGGCGGAGCCGCCCATCATCACCAGCCGGTTGATTTTCGCGGTACACGCCGGGTAGTGCGTCAGTAGCAGCGCGATATTGGTGAGCGGCCCGATAGTGACAAGCGTCAGCGGCTCGGGGCTTGCCATCAGGCGTTCATACATCGCCTGAAACGCGGGCACATTAAGGGTCTTCCGGTCGTGTGCCGGGAAATCGTAACCATCCATGCCCGATTCGCCGTGAATTGAGGCGGCATCGCGCAGCGGGCGCGTCAGCGGCGTGGCCGCACCCTGCGCGACTGGCACATCAGCCTGCCAGAAATGCAGCAGTTGCAGCGCGTTGCGGGTGGTTTTCTCCACGCTGACGTTACCTGCCACGGTGGTAATGAGCTGTAAATCGATCTCAGGCGAGAACAGCGCGGCGGCGATGGCCACGGCATCGTCAATTCCCGGATCGGTATCGAGAATAATCGGCGTTTTTTTCACACAATGTCCTGTCATCACTGGCCTGCTTGCGGATAAAAAAATGCCGGACGATGTTCACCGTCCGGCATGCTGTTATCGGTACGCGCGTGAAATTTACTGCACTTCGCGGGCGTCGATGCGCAGCTCCTTCGGCACTTCGAACACGATGTTCTCTTCGCGGCCGGTGAGCTCGTGGGCGTCGCTGCCGCCGAGCGCTTTCAGGCGCGCAATGACGTTCTGCACCAGGATATCCGGCGCCGACGCGCCTGCGGTAACGCCCACGCACGCGGCGTTCCGCACCCAGGCTTCCTGAATGTCGTTCGCGTCATCAATGAGATACGCGGTTTTACCCATGCGCTGGGCAAGTTCCGCCAGGCGGTTGGAGTTAGAGGAGTTTTTCGAGCCTACCACTAACACCACGTCAGCCTGTTCCGCCAGCGCCCGCACCGCTTCCTGACGATTGGTGGTGGCGTAGCAGATATCATCTTTGCGTGGGCCGACGATTTTCGGGAAGCGACGGCGCAGCGCGTCAATAACGTCCGAAGTGTCGTCCACCGACAGCGTCGTCTGGGTCATAAAGGAGAGGTTATCTTCATTCTTGACCGTAATTTTCCAGACGTCATCCGGCGATTCCACCAGGTACATACCGCCTTGCGGGTTGCTGTACTGGCCCATCGTGCCTTCCACTTCCGGATGACCGGCGTGGCCGATGAGGATTGCTTCTTCGCCGCGGCGGCTGGAGCGCGCCACTTCCATATGCACTTTGGTGACCAGCGGACAGGTGGCATCAAACACCGTTAAGTCGCGGCTTTTCGCTTCATTGCGCACCGCCTGGGAAACGCCGTGCGCGGAGAAAATCAGGATAGCGCCGTCCGGCACCTCGCTGATTTGCTCGATAAAAATTGCGCCGCGCTCGCGCAGGCTGTCCACGACATAGCGGTTATGCACCACTTCATGGCGAACGTAGATAGGCGCGCCGTAAATCGCCAGCGCGTTTTCCACAATGCTGATAGCGCGGTCCACGCCTGCGCAGAAGCCGCGCGGGTTAGCCAACAGGATCTGCATCAGAACTCTCCAGCGCCGGATCGATTTCCAGCACGTCTATATCAAAATGAAGGGTATGCCCGGCGAGCGGATGGTTGAAATCCACCGTAATGGAGTCGCCGTTGATTTCACGGATGACGCCCGGCATTTCGCTGCCGTCCATGGCGGTAAACAGCATGATGGCGCCGATGTCCGGCTCGCCCGCGTCGATAAACTCGCGGCGGGAGAAGTACTGGATAAGATCCGGGCTCGGCGTTCCGAAGGCGTCTTCCGGCAGCAGCGTAAACGCTTTTTTATCGCCCGCATGCAGGCCCAGCAGCTCGCGCTCCAGCCCCTGCGACAGCGAACCGTCGCCCAGGCGGAACAGCGCGGGTTTGCCGCTGTTGCGGCTCGACTCCGCCGTGGAGCCGTCTTCAAGCTTCAGCGTAAAGTGCACCAGCACCGCGCTGTTGCTCTGTATTGATGTAGACATGCAGGTTGCTCACTTGTTTTCAGGCACCGGGCTACGGGAGGCCATAATGTCTGTAAGCCGGGCGGGCGAAAGCCTCGCCCGGCATTGATATTTACGCCTGCGCTTTCGCGGCAGGCTTAGGCAGGAAGCCTTCCAGCACGATTAACGCCGCGCCGATACAGATAGCGGTATCGGCCAGGTTAAAGGTGGCGAAATGCCAGTCGCCGACATAGAAATCAATCATATCGACCACAAAGCCGTGCCACAGACGGTCGAACAGATTGCCGAGCGCGCCGCCAATAATCAGCGCGTAAGCAATGTTGTTCAGCTTCTGGCTCGCCTTCGAGCGATACATCATGACCGCGAGCAGCACGCAGATGCCGATAGCGATACCGGCGAAGAACCAGCGCTGCCAGCCGCCTTTATCCGCGAGGAAGCTGAACGCCGCGCCGTAGTTGCGCGCATAGTGCAGATTCAGCGACGGGAACAGAGAGACGGTGTCCCCCAGCGCAAAGTGCTGGAGGATTAACGCCTTGCTACCCAGGTCGACAATCAGCACGACCACAACCAGCCACAGCCAGCGCAGACCGGTGGAAAGAATCGGTTTACTCATCAGGCGAACTTACGTTTTTCGCCGTCACCGGCGACGTTGCTGACACAGCGACCGCAGATTTCTGCGTGTTCCGCCACCTTGCCGATATCGGTGGTGTAGTGCCAGCAGCGCGGGCACTTCTCACCTTCGGCTTTTGCAAGCGCCACTTTCAGCCCTTTGAGCAATTCGCTCTGCTGGGCATCGGCGGCGGCGCTGGCATAATCCTCAACCTTCGCCTGCGAGGTCAACAGGACAAATCGTAATTCCTCGCCAAGCGCGGTGAGCTTCGCCGCCAGTTCCGGCTCTGCGTACAGGGTGACCGCGGCTTCCAGCGACCCGCCGACTTTCTTATCAGCGCGCGCCTGCTCAATCACCTTGTTCACTTCGCCGCGCACTTTCAGCAGCGCGTCCCAGTATGCGTCGTTCATGGTTTCAGTTTCCGCGAGACCAAACAGGCCGTCGTACCATTCGCCCGTGAAGACATATTTCTCACGCGCGCCCGGCAGGTAGCCCCAGATCTCATCGGCGGTAAAGGACATGATCGGCGCCATCCAGCGCACCAGCGCTTCGGCGATATGATACAGCGCGGTCTGACAGCTACGACGCGCCACGCTGTCTGCTTTCGCGGTGTACTGACGGTCTTTGATGATGTCGAGATAGAACGAGCCCATTTCGATGGAGCAGAAGCGCATCAGGCGCTGCACCACTTCGTGGAAATCGTAAGCGTCATACGCTTTCACGATATCGTCCTGCGCGGCTTTCGCGCAGCCGACGGCCCAGCGATCCAGCACGACCATCTCTTCCGGTTTCACCATGTCTTTCGCCGGATCGAACCCGTTCAGGTTGGCCAGCAGGAAGCGCGCGGTGTTACGGATACGACGATACGCATCGGCGGCGCGTTTCAAAATCTCGTCAGAGACGGCCATTTCGCCGGTGTAGTCGGTCGACGCCACCCACAGACGCAGAATGTCAGCGCCCAGTTTGTTCATGACGTCCTGCGGAGAGACCGTGTTGCCGATGGATTTCGACATCTTGCGGCCCTGACCATCGACGGTGAAGCCGTGGGTCAGTACCTGACGGTACGGCGCTTTGCCTTTCATGGCGGTGGAGATCATCAGCGAAGACATAAACCAGCCGCGATGCTGGTCAGAGCCTTCGAGGTACATATCCGCCGCATGGCCGGCGAATTCCGGGCGCACGTCAACCACCGACGAGTGGGTTGAACCCGAGTCGAACCAGACGTCCAGCGTATCCGGCACTTTTTCATAGACATCGGCGTCATCGCCCATGATGTCGCGCGGGTCGAGATCCCACCACGCCTGAATACCGTCCTGCTCAACGCGTTTTGCGACTTCTTCCATCAGCTCCAGGGTGCGCGGATGCAGTTCCTGCGTCTCTTTATGGACGAACAGGGACATCGGCACGCCCCAGGTGCGCTGGCGGGAGATACACCAGTCCGGGCGATTCGCGACCATCGATTCGATACGCGCCTGGCCCCAGTCCGGGATCCACTGCACGTCTTTGATCTCTTTGAGCGACTGCGCGCGCAGGCCTTTTTGATCCATGCTGACGAACCACTGCGGCGTGGCGCGGAAGATGATCGGCGTTTTGTGACGCCAGCAGCACGGGTAGCTGTGCAGCAGTTTTTCGACATGCAGCAGTGAACCGTTGTCACGCAGCAGGTTAACGATAATGTCGTTCGCTTTGAAGACGTTAACGCCATCGAGCGTCGGGTATGTGCCCGGCAGATAGGCGCCGTCCGGGCCGACCGGGTTGGCGATTTCCAGACCATATTTCTGGCTGATGGTGTAGTCGTCCGGGCCGTGGCCGCCAGCGGTATGCACCGCGCCGGTACCGGCATCGAGCGTGACGTGCTCGCCGAGGATCGCCGGAACGTCAAAGCCCATGAACGGGTGCGTAAAGCGCATCAGCTCAAGCTGCGCGCCTTTGGCTTCGCCGAGCACGGTGTAATCCGCAACGTTAATGCGCTTCATCACGCTTTCAAGCAGCTCTTTCGCCACGATCAGCGCCTGGCCTTCGACCTGTACCAGCACATAGTCAATGTCGGCATGCAAAGAGATTGCGCGGTTGGCAGGCAGTGTCCATGGCGTGGTGGTCCAGATAACCAGCGAGACCGGGCCGTTGACATTCTGCGCGCCGAATTTCGCCGCGACCGCCGCTGGCTCTACCGCGTTAAAGGCGACATCAATGGACGGCGATGTTTTGTCGTAATACTCCACTTCCGCCTCAGCGAGCGCGGAGCGGCAGTCAACGCACCAGTGCACCGGCTTGGCGCCTTTGTGCAGATGGCCGTTGCCGATGATTTTACCGAGCGCGCGGATGATGTTGGCTTCGGTTTTGAAATCCATCGTCAGGTACGGGTGCGACCAGTCGCCCAGCACGCCGAGACGGATAAAGTCCTGACGCTGGCCATCAACCTGGGTCGCAGCGTATTCGCGGCACTTAGCGCGGAATTCGGCGGCGGTAAATTTCTCACCCGGCTTGCCATATTCCTGCTCGACTTTCAGTTCGATAGGCAGCCCGTGGCAGTCCCAGCCCGGCACATACGGGGAGTCATAACCGGCAAGCCCTTTGGACTTCACGATAATGTCTTTCAGAATCTTGTTAACCGAGTGACCGATATGAATGCTGCCATTCGCATAAGGAGGGCCATCATGCAGAATGAAGGTTTTTTTGCCTTTTTTGGCTGCACGAATGATGCCGTAGAGGTCATCATCGGTCCAACGCGCCAGCATTCCCGGTTCGCGTTTGGCGAGATCGCCACGCATCGGGAACCCTGTTTCCGGCAAATTCAGGGTTGATTTAAAGTCACTCATCAGATTCTCGGTTCCGTATTTCGGTTTGATAATTAGCCGATTCAGGCGTTACGCCGGTGTCGGTAGCCCAAAAAAGTCGCGGGCGGTGATCACGTCTCTGGCGATTTGCGCCTTGAGTTCATCAAGCGAGGCAAACCGCTGTTCATTGCGTATTTTTTTACGCAGCACTACATCTATATGGCGGCCGTAGAGGTCGATTGCAACGTCCAGCAGATGAACTTCAAGCTGCTGACGCAGGCCGGCCACCGTCGGGCGGGTGCCGATATTGGCGACGCCGGGCAGCGGTTTGTCGCTGATGCCCAGCACTTCCACCGCATATACGCCCTTAACGGGCGAAACCTGACGGCGCAGCGGTACGTTCGCCGTCGGGAAACCTATGGTGCGCCCGAGCGCGTCGCCGTGGACCACGCGCCCGGAGATGGCGAAAGGCCGTCCGAGCAGGTTTTCCGCGAGCGCTAAATCATCCTGCGCGAGCGCCTGGCGCACCGCGGTGCTGCTAATGCGCACGCCTTCATCGCAAAACGTTTGCGTGCTGGTGACTTCAAAGCCATATTCGCGCCCGGCTTTCTGTAATAACAAGAAATCCCCTTCGCGACCAGCGCCAAAGCGGAAATCATCTCCGGTCGCCAGAAATTTAACGCCGAGGCGTTCTACCAGCAGATCGCTGACGAAGTTCTGCGCCGTCAGCGCGGCAAAGCGGCGGTCAAAGCGAATGCACAGCACGTAATCCACGCCGCAACGGGCGAGATAGCGCAGCTTTTCACGCAGCCGCGTCAGCCGTGCGGGGGCTTTATCGGCGGCGAAAAGCTCAAGCGGCTGCGGCTCGAAAATCATGACCATGACGGGAAGGCCGCGCTCGCGCCCTTGCGCGCATAGCCCGCTCAGCAATGCCTGGTGACCACGATGCACGCCATCGAAATTGCCGATGGTCAGCACGCAACCGTGATGCTCAGAGGTGAGATTATGTATGCCGCGTATCAGCTTCATGACTGGCTCAGAACAGTGAAAATCGTCGGATTATACCTTGTACAGCCTTTAAGGTTAACCGACGATTTGGCCCTGTCAGCCATAAACCGGCAACGATTTCATCGCGCTGCGCAACGGTTTCACGCCGAACGCGAATTTTGTCCCACAAAGACTGTATTCGCACGAGGCAAGCTGGTAGAATCTTGCGCCATCACTACGTAACGAGCGCCGCATAACAACGGCGCTTATTTGCACAAATCCATTGACAAAAGAAGGCTGAAAGGGCATATTCCTCGGCCTTTGAATTGTCCACATAGATCATATTTGGGAGTTGGACCTTGGCTAATATCAAATCAGCTAAGAAGCGTGCCGTTCAGTCTGAAAAGGCCCGTAAGCACAACGCAAGCCGTCGCTCTATGATGCGTACTTTCATCAAGAAAGTATACGCAGCGATTGAAGCTGGCGACAAAGCTGCTGCACAGAAAGCATTTAACGAAATGCAACCAATCGTGGATCGTCAGGCTGCTAAAGGTCTGATCCACAAAAACAAAGCTGCGCGTCATAAGGCTAACCTGGCTGCACAGATCAGCAAACTGGCTTAATCGCCGTTGGTTGTCGCTTGTTGAAAGCAGCTTGTTAAAAAAACCCGCATTTGCGGGTTTTTTTATGCCTGCCGTTTTATTTCGGCGGCATAAACAGCGCCGAGTAATCGCGATTGCAGATGCGCTGCACCGCCGGGTGTTGGATCATCCGCTCCGCGAAAATCGCGTGATACTCTTCCATCACGTTATCCACCCGTCCTATCTCGACGATATTGTCATCGTCATAAAAATCGTGCGCGTAAAGGCTTGGCGCGACAAACACGGCGTTATGCGCCGCGCCGAACGCTTTCATCAGCGCCGCATCGTCAAACTCGCCGAGAATTTCCACCTTCAGCCCTTGTGAGTGGATCCAGTTAAGGAGTTTGCGCCCGAGCATCGAACGACGTCCCGGGATCAACAACCGCCGCTCTTCAAGACACGCCGGAAACGGTTTTTTCGGCGCGGGGCTCTGGCACCAGAAACTGACGCTACACTCGCCTATCTTGACGGAAAACAGCCCCGCCTGCTGCGTGGAATCGATAGGGCAGTCGGAGATAATCATATCGAGCTTATGCTGGCTGAGCTGTTCCAGCAGCATCTCATGCGTGGATTCAAAACAGCGCAGATGGATTTGTTCATCTTCCACGACCGCCGCATCCAGCACGCCGCTCACCAGCCGTTTGGAGAGCGCGTCCGCCACGCCGACATCAAACAGCAAATGGGATTCTTTGCGGTAATTGATGATATCCAGCATCTCCTGGCTCAGGGTAAACATGCGGTCGGCATAGCGAAACACCAGCTGTCCCAGCTCGCTCGGCTCAAGGCCCCTGCCCTTGCGCTTAAACAGTTTGCCCTGCAGCCGCTCCTCCAGCGCTTTTATCTGCCCGGTAATGGTTTGCGGCGTGAGATAGAGCGCCTCGGCGGCACCGACGACCGAGCCTGCTTTGCAAACCTGCCAGAAGTAGTACAGATGGTTGTAATTGATGTGAGACATAAGCGCATTCTCCCTGGCGTCCGTGAGAGCGAGCGGCCTTCACTCCGGAAGGCCGCATAATAAAGCGGGTGCTAACGCGTTCCCGACAAATGGCTGCGCAGCATCAGATAGCCTGTGACCGCAGCCATCAATGAACCGACCAGAATACCCAACTTCGCCCAGGTCACCAGCGCGGCATCGACATCGCCAAACGCCAGCGAGGCGATAAAAATGGACATGGTAAATCCGATGCCGCACAGCACGCCGACCGCCAGAATCGTCTTCTGGCTGACGCCCGGCGGCAGCGTGGCCCACTTAAGCTTCACCGCCAGCGCGCAAAAAAGGCTGATGCCAAGCGGCTTGCCGATGAACAGCCCGGCGATAATCCCCAGCGGCAGCAGCGAAGCGAGGCCCGCCAGCGTGACGCCCTCAAGCGAAACGCCGGCATTGGCGAACGCAAAAAGCGGCAGGATCATAAAGGCTACCCACGGATGCAGCGCGTGCTCAAGCGTACCTGCGGGTGAATGGCCCTTATCAGCCTTAAGCGGCACAAAAAAGCCGATGATTACGCCGGCGAGCGTGGCGTGCACGCCGGATTTCAGTACCGCCGTCCAGAGCACGACGCCCACCAGAATATAGACGCCGACGCGGCGCACATTGCAGATATTGAGCAGCGCCAGCACGGCAATCGCTCCTGCCGCCACCAGCAGCGATACCATTGACAGCGAACTGGTGTAAAAGAGCGCAATAATCACAATCGCGCCGAGATCATCAATGATGGCCAGCGCCATCAAAAAGATTTTCAGCGCAGGCGGCACGCGACTGCCGAGCAGCGCCAGGATCCCCAGCGCGAACGCGATGTCAGTCGCCGCCGGGATGGCCCAGCCCACGCGGGTTACCGGATCCTGGAAGTTAAACGCCAGATAGAGCGCGGCCGGAACGACCATGCCGCCCAGCGCGGCAATGACCGGCAGCGAGGCTTGTCGCAGGCTCGCGAGCGAGCCCTGGACCAGTTCGCGCTTAACCTCCAGCCCGACCAGCAAAAAGAACACGGCCATCAGGGCGTCGTTCACCCACAGCAGCATGTTCTTTTTAATTTCCAGCGCGCCAACCTGTAGCTCTACCGGCGTGCTGAGAAAGCCTTCGTACAGATCATGTGTCGCACTCATGTTCGCCAACAGCATGGCCAGCGCGGCGGCCGCAATCAGAACGATGCCGCCCGCAGCCTCGCTTTTAAAGAATCCTTGTACCGTTTTTATCATGATGGTTCATCCAGAAGCGCAGGTTGAATAGTCATTAAAAAGTGTCAGGTATAAGGATAGCGGCCTTTACTGTTCGAAAAAGCAGTTTATTCTGCGCTAATAGATCGGCAAAAACGAGTTATTCATAGGCAGGGTGAGACGCGCGTAAAAAAGGCTCCGGTAATCCTTACCCGGAGCCTGAAGTCCGCTCAAACGCGGGCTGAGCGGAAAAGAGGGAATATGACGTGATGATCAGTAGGCGCCCAGATCGGTCCAGACCTGATACGGCGCGCTGTTCAGATCCGGCTGGTCGCCCTGCGAGTACCAGTTGACCTGATAGTTATGGCCTTTCCAGCTCACCTTCTCGAAGGTGCCCCACTTCGCGCCATAAATGGTGCTGGCATTCCAGAGCGGATACGGCGCGTTGCCCGATCCGCTGTCATCCGGCGTCGGGGTCGGTGTGGGGGTCGGTTGCGGCTCAGGCGTCGGGGTCGGCGCGGGCGTGTCGTCGCCGGTCGAAGACGCATTGCCCGGCACGGCGGTCACCACAAAACGCTGCTGTGAAGAGGGCTCGTTTTTGCTGTCGCGCACAAAGAGCGTGAACTGGTAATCGGTGCTCTGCGTGACAACCGGCACGTCGAATTCAATCACGGCGGCGCCCTTATCCGCCACGCTGATGGTAGACGGCACGCCCCAGCTAAAGCTCAGCGCATCATTATCTTCATCGCGGGATGCCTCGCCGGAGAGCTGAATACGTGACCCGCCGACCACACGCAGCTGGATTGCCGCCACAGGCGCATGGTTTACCGCAGGCGCAGGCTCGTTGTCGCTGCTGCCGCTATCCGGTTCAGAAACGTTGATGCCTTCAAAATAGAACGGCTTCATATCCACCGTCTGGGTTTCAATTTCATACCCCAGCCCTTCACGCGCGGCATTCACCAGCACGCCGTTATCCTGGTCGATAGTCCAGGTAAACAGCCCGCCAAGATTACGCGACGCGGCATACTGGCCTTTGGCTTTGACCGAGCGCGGCGTATCGAGCGACATAAACAGCTTGCTTTGCGGGTTATAGAGGTAATCCGCGTTGGCGACTTTATCGGTGTAAACATTAAAGCCGTTACGCCCTTTCTGGTTTTCCAGATCGAGGTAGTTGTAGATGGTGTCGTACCATTCGGTGCTGCCGGATTCGAACGTCCCGGTGGTGGTGCCGTTGCCCGGCGTGTACGCGCCTTTCAGCGGCGAGAAGCTCTCAATCACCGCGTTGCGCGCGTTACGGGTATAACCGGCGTAACCAATATTAATACGATCGGAAGGGAAACCTTCGGCAATCAGATAATCCACCACGGCTTCGATGCTCCAGCCGCCCGCGGTCAGCGGGGTCAGATTGGTGTGATGCGTCAGGGTGTCCGCCCACGGCGTACCGAAGAAGTCATAGGTCATCACGTTAATGGCGTACAGACCGGCATCCAGCAGCGCTTTAACGTTGGAGTATTCGAGCGTGGAAACCACGGCCGAGCTGGCAATCGAGATTTTCACATCGCTGCGCCCTGCCGCGCTGAGCTGTTTTTTCAGCTCGGCGATAAGCAATGCATAGTTAGCGCCATCTTCCGGGCCGTGCGGGTTGCCGTTACCGTCGGCGTTCGGGTATTCCCAGTCGATATCTACTTCGCTGAACATCGGGAACTGTTTAAACAGTTTGACCACGCCTGCGGCGAACGTTTTGCGCGAGGAGTCGGTTTTCGACATCTCGTGGAAACCGTTACTCATGGTCCAGCCGCCGATACTCATAGAGAGCGCCAGAGTATGCCCCTGCTGCTTCGCTTTTTGCTGGAGATCGCGCAGACCGCCCAGCAGACCTTTCGTGGTCGCCTGCGTGACGGTTGCCGGATCGATATCCCAGCCGCTGGTGGTATGACCGCAGTTCTCGTAAGACTGAAAATCGCCCCACGGGTCGAGGAAGGTCGGTTCGTTGGTGTTTTTGTTCGTCTGACGCGCGGCATTTTCAATGGTGTATTGCTTTTCGCCTTTGTCGCCAACGATCCCGAGGAAGCCAAAAATTATCTTGTCATAGGCGGTGGGAGATACTTTCGCGAGATCGTAGCCGCGGCCACGATTAGACGGCGTGTCATCACCCTGCAGTCGGCCATCATATTGCGACCAGTCGGTGTAATAACCAAACACCTTAGGTTTATTAGCAGCCTTATATTTGTTATATACCGGCTTCGCCACCCGGGCTGCCGTATAACTGTATTTTTCAGCCTCGCTGGCAGGATTAAATCCATCGGCGGCGTTGCTGGTTTCTGTCAGGCTGTCGCCCTGAATTAATTTACTTGTAGCCATGTTTATTTTCCTTCGTGAAAAGTGAGTGCAGTACTTTCTGCGCTAACTATCATGAGCGGATAAAAATGAACCTGCCAATCACAACTAATAAAACGACAATAAAAAACAAAATTATTCATGACAAATATTACAAAAGAGTAAAATTAGCATAAATTTTCTTGAATTTATCGTTAAATATCAAGTATATAATTCAAAATATATTATGTATTGAAAATTAAGCATCCTTTAACTTGCACTTAAAATGGATTTAATAACAGTGCCGAATCGTGATCTGAACTGCCGTTTCGTTAAATAAAAACAACTTTTTTAGTGGGGGCTATGGAAAATAAGCAAGCTGATCTTTACTCTCTAAAGCGCTAAAGGAAATTCCCCACCATATATTTATATCTGTCTGCAGGTGATATATGAAAAGCTATGTTATTAATCGCAATTGTATTTTTACAGAAGCGAATAACGAATTAAAAAACACGGATAATGCATGTGTTATCAAAATGACAACCATGCGGGCGCGTTGCCTGAGTTTCATTATTGAAAATGCTAAAAACGGCATAATCGAAAAGCAGCAAATCGCCACGGTGCTCTGGGGTAGCCGTGGCCAGTACATCAGCGATGCCAACCTGACACAGGTGCTTTACCTGCTGCGTCGGGATTTACGCACGCTTGGCATCAATGATTTGTTTGTCACCGTGCCTAAGCTTGGCATCAAAGTGAACGATGACATCCCTGTCGATCTGCTGACCGTCGAAAACCACAAAAAACCTAAGCGAGCAGGGTGGATGGTGGCGCTGTTCGCCGTCTTTATCATCTGCGTGTTGGCGCTTGTTACTTTTATGGATGTGAGCAACTCCTGAACTTCTGCTGCGAGGAACCCTTATGAATCCTGTCATTGACGGCATCCTGGACATAGAAGGAAATTATGTGAATCATCCTGCCGATTCTGGCGGCCCCACAAAGTGGGGCATTACCGAGAAAACCGCCAGAGCGCACGGTTATCAAGGCGACATGCGCGATCTCACCCGCGAGGAGGCGTATAACATTCTGGAGAAAGACTACTGGATAGCGCCGGGTTTTAACCGCGTCGCTCAGTATTCGCTCCCCGTGGCGTTTGAGCTTTGCGACGCGGGCACCAATATTGGTCCGGCGATCCCCGCGCGCTGGCTCCAGCGCTGGCTGAATGTTTTCAATCGTCAGCAGAAGCTGTATGCGGATCTGGTCGTTGATGGCGCCATCGGCAAAAACACGCTGGATGCGCTGAAGCGCTACCTTGATGAACGCGGTAAAGAAGGAGAAACCGTGCTGGTGAAGGCGTTGAACTGCACGCAAGGCGACTACTATCTTGATATCACGGAAAAGCGGGAAGCTAACGAGGCGTTTATTTACGGCTGGCTACGCGAAAGGGTTACCATGCCTTAAGAAAGGAACAGAAAAAGCCCGCGTTTATTGCGGGCTTTTGTTGGATTATTTAATCAGGCTCGCGCCGCTCAAAAAGTTTTTTACTTTGTCGCTTAATATCCGCAGTATCGGTGTTGCGAATACACCGCCCAGCCCTGCCACCATCAGCACCATATTAAAACTCATGTTGCGGTCAATCGCGGCCACGCTCAGCAGAAAGGCGGTAAAACACGAGATAGCGATCTGCGCCAGGCAATCCATAATATCTCTGTGCGTCTCGTTCCTTTCACGCTTCATCAGATAGCTGACAAAGCCGCCCCAGCCGCCGATAGCGATAATGGTTAATAAAATCTCCAGTTCAACCAGAACCAGTTTAGGTGTGGCAATATGCGCTGCAATAGACATGATAAACCTCGTAGTCAGTAAACGTTAAATGAATACGCCGTCTGGCGATGCAATAAAGTTAGCAATCTAACCAGTAGCAAGGTAATCATTTGTTCTCACTCACCAGGGCGCCTGTCGTTTTTCGGCCTGATTGTTTTTTACTCATAAAAACAGAAAGCGATGATTTACAGAAGCGGCACACGCTATTTACGATAGTTAATGAGGGTTTGCAGCATCGCGATAACATCGCGTATCTGGTCACGCTGGGGGTTATGACGGTGCCATCCGGCATAAACTTTAATTATTTCAATGTCCATTTCATCAGGCAGTGTAATAAGCGCAATACGGTATTTCGCTTGCGCCTGAAAAAAACGGGCGATTTTTAAAGGCAAAATTGCGATAAGCGATGAGTTTTCAATAACGCTTAATAAACCATTTATTGAATCTGTATAGTATCCAGCAGAGAATGAGGTGTTGAAAAATGAGAAAACATCATTATTTTTGTTCTCTTTTTTTAATACTGGTTTAACTTTATAAGGCTGATAAATTGCGTGTCTTGAGCTGTAAAGATTAGCAAGGGATAGCTGAGGTAATTCGCAAAGCGGGTTACGGGCATTACAGATAACCGTATACTGCCGGTACTGATCAATAATCGTTTGTTCGATATCCGGTTCGCTAAAATAATGCGTCGAGACCAGTAAATCGCTTTTCCCTGTATATAAGTCGTTGCTTTGGCGAGAGAAGGCTTTGCCAGTGGAGGAGAAGTAATGGAGGCGAAAATGCTCAAACAGTTCCATATCAAAGAGCTGAGAGAAGTAGTACTGTTCGCTGACATCATCGCCAGTAATCTTCATCTCGTACCGGGAGGGCGTTGACGCGGCGCGGTCAAACGTCGCATTGATAATATCCATCGCTTTGCTGTAAGCGCGATGAATTTCCTGCGCGCGCGGCGTCGGGGTCAGACCTTCGCGGGTTCGAATAAAAAGCTCTTCGTTATAGGTTTGCTGCAGACGCTGAATAGCAAGAGTGATAGCGGCGGGAGTGACCTGAAGCTGCCGGGAAGCGCGTGCCGCATTGCCTGCGGTGATGACGGCGTCAAAAACTTTGATGAGGTTATAATCAAACTCACTGGCACCGTTTTTCTTCTTCATGCGTCAGAGTACCCTGCCGTGCGGGAAAGTAACAAAATAGGAGGTTCAGCAGTCTCTGGCAAAATCAATTTACCTCACCATGATGTCGATTTTTATCAAATTTTAACGATGCAGGGCGGAGGGTAGCAAGGCGGAAACTATAACGAGACCAATAAAGACCGCAAATCGCTATTTTCTGCATAGCAAGTAAAGTCTTATAAAAAAGCCTGAAATGGCGAAAACCATTTCAGGCTAATATCACGGCTCGTAAAAGCAGAACGATTAGCGCGTTAAGTCATCAAAAAACTTTTTCACGCCATCGAAGAAGCTTTTAGAGCGCGGGCTGTTCTTTTCGCCGGTCGGCCCGCCGAAACTCTCCTGCAGTTCCTGCAGCAGCGCTTTCTGACGATCGTTAAGCCCGACTGGCGTCTCGACGACCACGCGGCACAGCAGATCGCCCTGGGCGCCGCCACGCACCGATTTCACGCCTTTTCCGCGCATGCGGAACAGCTTGCCGGTCTGGGTTTCGCTCGGCACTTTCAGCATCACGCGGCCATCCAGCGTCGGCACTTCAATCTCGCCGCCCAGCGCGGCCATCGCGAAGTTAATCGGTACTTCGCAATACAAGTTATTGCCTTCACGTTCGAAGATCGGGTGCTGTTTCACCTGCACCTGAACGTACAGATCGCCTGCTGGCGCGCCGTGCTCGCCAGCTTCGCCTTCACCTGCCAGACGAATACGATCGCCGGTATCCACGCCCGCCGGGATTTTCACCGACAGCGTTTTGGTTTTCTCGATGCGGCCATGACCGTGGCAGTTGTTGCACGGATCTTTAATCAGCGTACCGCGGCCCTGACAGTGCGGACAGGTCTGCTGTACGGCGAAAAAGCCCTGACGCATCTGCACCTGACCCGCGCCATGACAGGTCGGACAGGTCTGCGGCTGGCTGCCAGGTTTGGCACCATTGCCGTGGCATACCTCGCACTCTTCAAGCGTCGGGATGCGAATCTCTTTGGTGACGCCGCGCACCGCTTCTTCCAGCGTCAGCTCCATGTTGTAGCGTAAATCCGCGCCGCGCGAGGCGCGACGACCACGTCCGCCGCCGAAGATATCGCCGAAGACGTCGCCGAAAATATCGCTGAAGTCCGCGCCGTTGCCAAAGCCGCCGCCGAAACCACCGCCGCCCATGCCGCCCTGTTCAAAGGCCGCGTGACCATACTGGTCATAAGCGGCGCGTTTTTGCGCATCGGTGAGGATTTCGTAGGCTTCTTTAATCTCTTTAAATTTACCTTCGGCCTCTTTATCACCCTGGTTACGGTCCGGGTGATATTTCATGGCCAGGCGTTTATACGCCTTTTTTATTTCACGCTCGTCCGCCGTTTTCGGGACGCCTAAAATTTCGTAATAGTCTCTTTTCGCCATTTTTTATCTGCCCCTGACATGCATGCACGGGCGTGGAGAAACTCCTACGCCCGTGCCAGTGTTATCTACCCTGCATCAGGGCGATTATTTTTTGTCTTTAACTTCTTCGAACTCAGCGTCAACGACGTCGTCATCTTTCGCATTGTTCGCAGAAGCGTCAGCGGAGCCCGTCTGCTGCTGAGCATGCTGCTGCTGAGCAATTTCCATCAGCTTCTGGGAAACCTGCGCCAGCGCCTGCATTTTCGCTTCGATATCCGCTTTGTCTTCGCCTTTCAGGGACGCTTCCAGCGCGGTCAGCGCGGATTCGATAGCGGTTTTGTCATCCGCCGGCAGTTTATCGCCTGCTTCTTCCACTTGTTTACGGGTGCTGTGCACCAGGTGATCGGCCTGGTTGCGGGTCTGTACCAGCTCTTCGAACTTACGGTCAGCTTCTGCGTTCGCTTCCGCTTCGCGCACCATTTTCTGGATCTCGTCTTCGTTCAGACCAGAAGAAGCCTTGATGGTGATTTTCTGCTCTTTGCCGCTGTTTTTGTCTTTCGCGGACACGTGCAGAATACCGTCGGCGTCGATGTCGAAGGTCACTTCGATCTGCGGCATGCCGCGCGGCGCCGGGTTGATACCATCCAGGTTAAACTGACCCAGAGATTTGTTATCGGCAGCGCGTTTACGCTCACCCTGCAGCACGTGAATGGTCACGGCGGACTGGTTGTCTTCAGCCGTCGAGAACACCTGGCTGTGCTTGGTCGGGATGGTGGTGTTTTTGGTGATGAGCGGGGTCATCACGCCACCCATGGTTTCGATACCCAGCGACAGCGGGGTCACGTCCAGCAGCAGCACGTCTTTCACGTCACCGGTCAGTACGCCGCCCTGCACCGCTGCGCCGATAGCGACAGCTTCGTCCGGGTTAACGTCTTTACGCGGCTCTTTACCGAAGAACTCAGCGACTTTCTTCTGAACCATCGGCATACGGGTCTGACCGCCGACCAGGATAACGTCGTTGATGTCCGACACAGACAGGCCAGCGTCCTGCAGCGCGACTTTCAGCGGCTCGATAGAACGGTTCACCAGGTCTTCGACCAGGCTTTCCAGTTTCGCGCGAGTCACTTTGATGTTCATGTGTTTCGGACCGGTCGCGTCTGCGGTGATGTACGGCAGGTTCACGTCGGTCTGCTGAGCGGAAGAAAGCTCGATTTTCGCTTTTTCTGCCGCTTCTTTCAGGCGCTGCATCGCCAGCGGGTCGTTGCGCAGGTCGATGCCCTGATCTTTCTTGAACTCTTCTACCAGATAGTTGATCAGGCGGCTGTCGAAGTCTTCACCACCGAGGTGGGTATCACCGTTGGTCGCCAGCACTTCGAAGGTTTTTTCACCGTCAACTTCATCGATTTCGATGATGGAGATATCGAACGTACCGCCACCCAGGTCATAAACCGCGATGGTACGGTTGCCAGTTTCTTTATCCAGGCCGTAAGCCAGCGCTGCGGCAGTCGGTTCGTTGATAATACGTTTGACTTCCAGACCCGCGATGCGGCCGGCGTCTTTGGTAGCCTGACGCTGCGCGTCGTTGAAGTAAGCCGGAACGGTAATAACCGCTTCAGTCACCGGCTCGCCCAGGTAATCCTCGGCGGTTTTCTTCATTTTTTTCAGCACTTCGGCAGAGATCTGCGGCGGCGCCATTTTCTGGCCTTTCACGTCGAGCCACGCATCGCCGTTATCCGCGGCAATGATTTTGTACGGCATGATAGACACGTCGCGCTGAACTTCTTCGTCCTGGAAGCGGCGGCCAATCAGGCGTTTGATCGCGAACAGGGTGTTCTGCGGGTTAGTCACTGCCTGACGTTTAGCCGGCTGACCTACCAGAGTTTCACCATCCTGAGTGTATGCAATGATAGAAGGCGTGGTGCGGTCGCCTTCCGCATTTTCCAGCACGCGAGCCTGAGTGCCATCCATAATCGCTACACAAGAGTTGGTTGTACCCAGGTCAATACCAATAATTTTACCCATCTAAACGTCTCCACTAAAAAATCGTCATCATGTGGTATGAACCTGTTATGCGGGCTAACGGTGGGGATTCAACCGTCCACCGCCCTTTTTTTTCAGGCTCATCCATTGCGGTTGACTACAAGATGGGGTCGCTCAGCCCGCCATCAAGGGGCAAAGCGCAAAATTTTTTTATTTTCTCCCTTCTCAGATCATAGACGGCGCGAAACCGCCTGATTATGATGCCGCGCCCCGTAACGAAAGATAACGTCCGGGGCGTTACTTTTTGCAAATTTTTCCTATTATTTTGAGGGTTTATGGGCAACATTAAGTTGGCTAATCCAGCCCCCCTGGGGTTAATGGGCTTTGGTATGACTACCATTCTGCTCAATCTGCACAACATCGGCATGTTCCCGCTGGACGGCATTATTCTGGCGATGGGGATCTTCTACGGCGGTATCGCGCAAATTTTTGCCGGTCTGCTGGAGTATAAAAAAGGCAATACCTTCGGTTTAACCGCGTTTACTTCGTATGGTTCGTTCTGGCTGACGCTGGTCGCTATCCTGCTGCTGCCGAAAATGGGCCTTGCAGACGCCGCCAACGGCCATTTCCTGGGCGTTTACTTAGGCATCTGGGGCGTATTCACGCTGTTTATGTTCTTCGGTACGCTCTGCGCCGCGCGCATGCTGCAATTTGTGTTCCTGAGCCTGACGGTGCTGTTCGCCCTGCTGGCGGTCGGCCATCTGACGGATAACGAAAGCATCGTGCATATCGCAGGCTGGATTGGCCTCGTGTGCGGCGCCAGCGCGATTTACCTCGCGATGGGTGAAGTGCTGAACGAACAGTACGGCCGTACCGTACTGCCGATTGGCGAGAAACACTGAGTTTCGCGTTACGTCGTGCCTGCGGGCACGACACTTTCCTGATGCGCTGATTGACGCGCCGTTCATCCTGACTGTGCCACGCTTACCCTATCCTCTTTATTCGGCACGTATTTATGAACACCCCTTCTTCCCCTTCATCCCTGTGGCATCGCTGGGCCGCGCTACTGCTGACCGGCCTTCTCGCGGGCCTCGCGGGGATGCTCCTTGCCATGCTGCTGCATGAAATCCAGCACCTCGCGTATGGCTACAGCCAGCATCAACTCCTCGGCGCGCGCTCTTTTTTAGAGGGCGTGAGCGACGCGGGCGCGGCGCGGCGTTTTCTGGTGTTGATAGCGGCGGGCCTCGTTGCGGGCGGCGGCTGGTGGTTGCTTGGCCGCTACGGTAAAAAACGCGTCAGCATCAGCGCGGCGGTCGCACGCCCTGATAACCCGATGCCACCCAAAACCACGCTGGTTCATATTCTTTTGCAAATCGTGACGGTCGCGATGGGCTCGCCGCTCGGGCGCGAAGTAGCGCCGCGCGAGGCGGGCGCGCTACTGGCGGGCGGTATCGCCCGTCGTATGCGTTTAACTCAGGATGAGATCCGCCTGATGATCGCCTGCGGCTCCGGGGCCGGGCTGGCGGCGGTCTATAACGTGCCGCTCGCAGGCGCTATTTTCACGCTGGAGGTGTTGCTGGTGAGCTTCAGCCGCGAGGCGGCGCTGGCCGCGCTCGTTACCTCCGCGCTGGCGGCCTGGATTGCCACGCTCGGTCTCGGCGACGAACATCAGTACCGTTTTGGCACCGAAGCGGCGGTGCTGTCGCTGGTTATCTGGGGTGCGCTCTCCGGCCCGCTGTTCGGCGCGGCCGCGTATCTGTTTCGCCGCTTCACGCAGCGCGCCCGTGCAAACGTGCGCGCTGACTGGCAGATGCCGGTATTAAGCCTGCTTGCCTTTCTGCTGCTCGGCACGCTGGCCGTCTGGTTTCCTCAGTTGCCTGGCAACGGCAAAGGCCCGACGCAGCTTACTCTTAGCGGCGACGTAACGCTCACGCTCGCGTTTACGCTGCTGTGCCTGAAAGTCGTGGTTATCGGGGCGGTGTTGCGCGGCGGCGCGGAGGGCGGCCTGCTGACGCCAGGGCTCACCATCGGCGCGCTGCTGGGCTCGGTTATCTTTTTGCTGGCGGGGCGTTACTTCCCCGGCAGCGACATGGCAGGCTTCGCCCTGACCGGCGCCGCCGGGTTTTTATCCGCGTCTATGATGATGCCTTTCACGGCAGCGATGCTGATGCTCGAATTCACCCGCATGGATCATCGTTTTATCGTGCCGGTCGTGCTGTGCGTCGCCGGCGCGTTCGCCACGTGTCGTCTGCTGGAGCAGCGCGCCTCGTAGATTAGAGCTGCGCAGGCTCCGCCACGGCGTGCGCGGCGTCAGCCTGACGCTTTCGGCCCAGCCAGACGCCGAGCCCTAATCCCATCAGCGAGAGCGCCAGCACATACCAGGCGGGCGCCATCGGCGAGACGCCCATCAGCATAGTGACCGCAATGGGCGTCAGGCCGCCAAAGATGGCGTACGCCACGTTGTAAGAGAACGAAATGCCGGTAAAGCGCACCGCCGCCGGAAACGCGCGTACCATCACGAAAGGCACCGCCCCCACCACGCCGACGCATAACCCCACCACGCCATACAGCAAAAAGAGCTGTTCAGGATGCGCGCCGGAAAGGTGATAAAACGCCCAGCTGGAGGCCGCAAGCAGCACGCTACCGACAATAAAGGTCCGGCTGGCGCCGAAGCGATCGGCTGCCAGGCCCGCCAGCAGACACCCGACGCAGAGCATGATCGTAGCGATACTGTTAGCCTTGAGCGTAACCGCAGGCGCGAAGCCGTACTGTTTCTGTAGCCAGACCGGCGACATCAAAATCACCACCACGATCCCGGCCGACAGCAGCCACGTCAGCAGCATCGAGATAATCACGCCCTGACGATGCTTCACCACCACGGCTTTCACCGGCAGCTCCCGGGCCAGCGCCTTGCGCTGCTGCATCTCAAGGAAAATCGGCGTCTCCTGAAGCCAGCGGCGCAGATACATCGCCACCAGACCAAACGCGCCGCCGAGCAGGAACGGAATACGCCAGCCGCCGTCATGGATGGCCTGCGGCGTCATGCTAGTGTTGATGAGAGTCGCCACCACCGATCCCAGCAGAATGCCCACCGTCAACCCGGCGGTCAGCGTGCCGCAGGCGATGCCGATGCGCTTTTCCGGCACATGTTCTGCGACGAACACCCACGCGCCGGGGACTTCGCCGCCGATAGCCGCGCCCTGCAGAATACGCATCAGCAGCAGCGACACGGGCGCTGCGATGCCCATCGCCGCGTAGTCCGGCAGCAGGCCAATCAGCAGCGTCGGCACCGCCATCAGCAAAATGCTCAGGGTGAACATTTTTTTGCGCCCGACCAGATCGCCGAAATGCGCCATGATGATGCCGCCCAGCGGTCGCGCCAGATAACCCGCCGCGAAAATGCCGAAGGTCTGCACCTGACGCAGCCACTCCGGAATATCCGGCGGGAAGAAAAGTTCCCCGACGACCGCCGCGAAGAAGACAAAAATAATGAAGTCGTAGAATTCCAGCGCGCCACCGAGGGCCGCCAGCGTCAGGGTTTTGTAGTCCTGACGATTAAGTGGGCGTGTTTGCTGTTCCATAACGAACCGTTTGTAAAGAGGTGGGCGTGAATTAGCTTATCGTGAAAACGTAAACTTAAAGTTACTATATCGTTAAATCACCGTCACGCCACCCTCAAACAATGTTTATGCCAGCAACAGCAAATAATCAGCTTTTTACTTCAAGAATTGCGCTTTTGGGGCGAAAAGCCGCTACGACACTGGCGTTAGTTTCAACGTAAGGACCATCCAGCAACTGAATGCAGTACGGTACGCTGGCAAATATTCCTGACACTTTTACCTGGCCGTGCTCGTCTCTGAGCCCTTCGAGCGTCTCCTTAATGGATTTGGGCTGGCCCGGCAGGTTGAGGATCAGCGCCTGTTTGCGTATTACGCCCACCTGACGCGATAGGATCGCCGTCGGGACGAAATTAAGGCTTATCTGGCGCATCTGTTCGCCAAAGCCCGGCATTTCACGATCGGCGACGGCAAGCGTGGCGTCAGGCGTCACGTCGCGCCGCGCCGGGCCGGTACCGCCAGTGGTGAGCACCAGATGACAGCCCATTTCATCCACCAGTTCGCAGAGCGTCTGTTCGATAAGCGGCTGTTCGTCAGGCACCAGGCGGGTCTCCAGTACGAACGGGGTCGTCAGCGCCTGCGTGAGCCATGCTTCGAGCGCCGGAATGCCTTTATCCTGATAAACACCGCTGGAAGCGCGGTCAGAAACTGAAACTAAGCCTATGCGTAACGTATCCATATCATTTCCGAAAATGAGTGCGGTTTTGCGAAATGATACACGCCAGAGCGGATTGCAGACAGGGAGGGAGTGCAAGAAACGTGGCCGGCGAGGCCGGCCACGGAGGGATTACAGCAGGTCTTCGACCATTTTTTCCAGTTTTTCCTGGTCGATGGCGAACTTGCGGATACCGTCCGCCAGTTTGTCCACGGCCATCGGATCCTGGTTGTGCTCCCAGAAGAACTGAGATTCGGTCAGACGCTCCGGACGCGCTTTCACTTCGCCGGTGAACGCCAGTTTACGCTCAACGGTGCCTTCGCTTTCTGCCAGCTCTTTCAGCAGCGCAGGGGCGATAGTCAGACGGTCGCAGCCCGCCAGCTCAAGGATTTCGCCGACGTTACGGAAGCTCGCGCCCATGACCACGGTTTCATAGCCGTGCTGTTTGTAGTACTCGTAGATTTCCGTAACCGAAACCACGCCCGGATCTTCCTGCGGCGCGTACTCTTTCTTGTCGGTGTTAGCTTTGTACCAGTCGAGGATACGGCCCACGAACGGAGAGATCAGGTAAACGCCCGCTTCAGCGCACGCACGCGCCTGCGCGAAGGAGAACAGCAGCGTCAGGTTACAGTTGATGCCTTCTTTCTCAAGCTGCTCGGCGGCGCGGATGCCCTGCCAGGTGGAAGCGAGTTTGATCAGAATGCGATCGTTGCTGATGCCAGCGTCGTTATAGAGCTTAATCAGGCGCTTGGCTTTCGCGATGCTGCCTTCGGTGTCATAGGAAAGACGCGCGTCAACTTCGGTAGAGATACGGCCAGGGATAAGCTTCAGGATTTCCAGACCGATGTTCACCGCCAGTTTGTCGGTGGCATCCACCACCTGCTGAGCGCGGTCGCTGCTCTGGCTTTTCGCCCAGGTCACCGCGTCGTCAATCAGCTTGCGGTATTCAGGGATCTGCGCGGCGTTAAGGATCAGAGAAGGGTTAGTCGTGGCATCCTGCGGCTGGTACAGCTTCATTGCCGCGATGTCTCCAGTGTCAGCAACCACGGTTGTGAACTGACGAAGGGAGGTCAATTTGTCCGTCATGATAGTGTTTCTCTTTTGAACTTCGTGTCAGGGAGATGTAACCGGTCTGCGGTGATGATAACACGAGACTTTTCGAGCGCAACCGGGGCAATCGCGTCGTAGCCATGTGATAAACTGCTTTTATTTCAGGCTCTGCGCTTGCAGGGAAGGCGTGTCGGCGGCCCTCGTCGCCGGCATCAGGCGGGGCCGTGCCGCGGGGAACAGGCATGTCAGATTTTCTTTTATTTATCAGCGAAATACTTTGGGGTTCAGCCATGCTATATCTGCTGGCTGGCGCGGGTCTGTGGTTTTGCTGGCGCACCCGGTTTATCCCGTTCCGCTACCTGCGCTTTTTTCCGCGCGCGCTGAGCCGCAGCCTGCGCCCCTCCGGCAGCGGGCTGACGGCGTTTGAAGCGCTCTGCACCAGCGTTGCCGCGCGGGTCGGCAGCGGAAATATCGCCGGCGTCGCGTTCGCGATTATCAGCGGCGGGCCGGGCGCGGTGTTCTGGATGTGGGTCGCCGGGCTTATCGGCATGGCGACATCTTTTGCCGAAAACGCGCTGGGCCAGCTCTACAAAGGGCGCGACCGCGAAGGCAACTTTCGCGGCGGCCCGGCCTGGTATATGGAGCGCGGGCTCGGCATGCGCTGGATGGGCGTGCTGTTTTCGCTGTTTTTAATCTTCACTTTCGGACTTCTCTTTAACGCCGCGCAGGCGGGCGCGCTCTCGCAAGCGCTCGGCAGAGCGTTAACGCTCCCCCTCTATGTCAGCAGCGCGCTGCTGGCGCTGTGCCTGCTGCCGATGCTGCTGCTCGGTTTTAAAGGTGTGGCGCGGCTGATGAGCCGCGTGGTGCCGTTAATCGCAGGGATCTGGGTGCTGACCGCGCTGGTGATGATGGCCCTGCATTTCTCCGCCCTGCCCGGCATTTTGCTGATGATTGTGCGCAGCGCCTTTGGCTGGCATGAAGTCGCCTCCGGCGCGGTCGCCTGGAGCATCAGCCAGGCGTTGACCAGCGGCTTTCAGCGCGGGATGTTTTCTAACGAGGCGGGCATGGGCGCCACGCCTAACGCCGCCGCCGCTGCGACCTCCTGGCCGCCCCACCCTGCCGCGCAGGGTATTGTGCAGATGATCGGCGTCTTTATCGACACCCTGGTTATCTGTTCCTCCACCGCGTTTATTGTGCTGCTGGCCGGTGTGCCGGAGTCCCGGCACGTCGCAATCGACGGGCTCACGCTCGCGCGTGAATCGCTCGGTCAGCTTGCGGGGCCGTGGGCGAAAGATCTGGTCGCGGGCGTGATTGTCCTGTTCGCGTTTATCTCTATCGTCGCCAATTACGCGTATGCCGAAAACAATCTGGTGTTTCTGCGCAGGTACACGCCCCCGTACCGCTGGCTGCTGCGCCTTGCGGTCATCGCGATGGTGTTCGCCGGGCCGTTCTTTAATTTGCCGCTGCTGCGCCAGGTTGCCGAAGTGGCGATGGCATTGATGGCCGTGATGAATCTCACCGCGATCCTGCTGCTCTCGCCGGTAGTGAAATGCATCGCCGACGACTACCTGCGCCAGCGCAGGCTGGGGCTGAAGCCCGTTTTCAATTCCGACCGTTACCCGGACATCGCCCGTCAGGTGGAGCCGGATATCTGGCGCAGCGCGCCGCTGGAGTAAGCGCGTTCAATCGCAGCCATTGGTTCACTTTACGGCGTTCTTTGGTAGAGTCTCGGGAAAACGAAGAAAGGAAACGCCATGCTGATTCTTATTTCCCCCGCCAAGACGCTGGATTACCAGAGTCCGCTTGCCACGACGCGCTACACACAGCCTGAACTGCTCGACCACGCGCAGGCGCTTATCGACATCGCCCGTCGCCTGACCGACGCCGAGATAGCCGACCTGATGAGCATCAGCAGCAAGCTGGCCTCGCTTAACGCTACCCGTTTCAACGACTGGCAGCCCGATTTCACGCCGGACAACGCCCGTCAGGCGATCCTGGCGTTTAAAGGCGATGTCTACACCGGCCTCGACGCGCAAACCTTCAGCGAGGCGGATTTCGACTTCGCCCAGCAGCACCTGCGTATGCTCTCCGGGTTGTACGGCGTGCTGCGCCCGCTCGACCTCATGCAGCCGTACCGTCTGGAAATGGGCACGCGTCTGGCGAACCCGAAAGGCAAAGATCTCTACACCTTCTGGGGCGATACGATCACGCAAAAGCTCAACGAGGCGATTGCCGCTCAGGGCGATAACGTGGTGGTGAACCTGGCGTCGGATGAATATTACAAAGCGGTGAAGCCTGCAAAGCTGAATGCGGAAATCATCAAACCGGTGTTCCTTGATGAGAAGAACGGCAAATTCAAAATCATCAGCTTCTACGCCAAAAAGGCGCGCGGCCTGATGAGCCGCTACATCATTGAACATCGTCTGACAAAGCCGGAACAACTGACGGCGTTTGACAGCGAGGGATATTTCTTCGATGAAGCCGCCTCAGGCGGCGGCGAACTGGTCTTTAAGCGTCACGAGCAATAAAAAAACCGCCTGCAACGCAGGCGGTTTTGTTTTCATTGCGCCTTTGCCTGTTACGGCGCTTTGTTCATCATCAGTTCACGCAGCGCGGCGAAATCCGCAGGCAGTGAATGCGACAGCAGCGGCAGGTCTACGCGCTCGGCCAGCTCCGGTGGCAGTTCCAGCGTTTCGCCCAGTACGGCTTCGACGCTCTCTTTAAATTTCGCCGGGTGCGCGGTGCCGAGGAACAGCCCGTATTCGCCAGGGCGTAGCTGATCGCGCAGCGCGCGGTAGGCAACCGCCGCGTGCGGTTCGGAGAGATAGCCCAGCTCGCGCAGTTCGCGCATGGTCGCCTTCGTGGTCTCATCATCGATGGTCGCCACGCCCAGTTCGTTCAGACGCCAGATTTTGCGGCGGAACAGCTCTTCCACGCGCGGCCAGTTGTTCGGCTGTGACACATCCATCGCGTTGGAGAGCGTCGCCACCGTCGCGTTCGGCAGCCACTCGCCGTGTTGCAGGAAACGCGGCACTGTGTCGTTGGCGTTGGTGGCGGCGATAAAGCGCTTCACCGGCAGCCCCGCGGATTTCGCCAGCAGCCCGGCCGTCAAGTCGCCGAAGTTGCCGCTCGGCACCGAGACCACCAGCTGGTTGCGGGCCTCCTGCGGCAGCTGGGCGACCGCTTCAAAGTAGTAGCAAATCTGCGCCAGCAGGCGGCTGATGTTGATGGAGTTGGCGGAGTTAAGGCCGAGCGTCGCTTTCAGTTCTTCGTCGTCGAACGCCTGTTTCACCAGCGCCTGGCAGGCGTCGAAATCGCCGTCGATGGCGACGGTTTCAATGTTGCCGCCGAGCGTACAGAACAGTTTCTCCTGCAGCGGGCTGATTTTGCCGCGCGGATAGAGAATGACAACCTGTACATTTTTCAGCCCGTAAAAGGCATGGGCCACGGCAGCGCCGGTGTCGCCGGACGTTGCGGTCAGAATGGTGACCGGCTTATCGCCGCTGATTTGCGTCAGCATCTGCGCCATAAAGCGGCCGCCGAAATCTTTAAAGGCCAGCGTCGGGCCGTGGAACAGCTCCAGACAGCCGATATCGTCCGCCACCTGGCTTACCGGAGCCGGGAACGTAAAGGCGTTCGCCACGCGCTGGCGCAGAATGTCCGCCGGGATCTCATCGCCAATATAGGCCGAAAGAATTTTGCTGCTGCGCGAGACGAAATCCATCTCCAGCATCTCGTCGATTTCGGTCAGGCTGAATTCTGGCAAATCGTGCGGGAAAAAGAGCCCCTGCTGTTTACCCAGTCCCTGCGTGACGGCCTGCGCAAAGCTGACCTGCTCATTATGATCTTTCAGATTGTAGAGTTTCATGCGTTATCCCAGTACTCGTGCGCCAGCCGTGTCGAGACGGCAAATATGTACAAAGCCTTCCTGATTTTGCAGATAGTGCTGCTTCAGCCACTCCGCCACCCGCTGCGCGGTGTCGGTTTTATCACAGACCGCGAACAGCGTCGGGCCGGAGCCAGAAATACCGCAGGCCAGCGCCCCGATCTCCGTCGCCGCCTGGCGTGCCTCGCTGAAGCCCGGCAGCAATGTAGTCCGGTACGGCTCGGCGATGACATCACGCATCAGTTTAGCGGCAAGCTGCGGCTGGCGCGTATGGCAGGCGTGAATAAAGCCCGCCAGATAACGCCCGTGGCTGATGCAGTCCTGGCGGCGATATTGCGCCGGTAAAATGGCCCGCGCCTCGGCGGTGGAAACTTTGATCCCCGGATACGCCATCACCCACAGCCACTCGTCAAAACACGGCACCGGCTGGCTGATGATGTGGTTTTCTTCCAGCATCAATTGCAGGCCGCCCAGAAAACAGGGGGCGACGTTATCGTAATGCACGCTGCCGGAGATGCGCCCTTCCAGCTCGCCCATTAAGGTTAACAGGCGGTCATCGCTGAGCGGTTTGCCGCAAAATTCATTCATCGCCATCAGGCCCGCCACCACAGAGCAGGCGCTGGAGCCCAGCCCGGAGCCGATCGGCATGTTCTTCTCAAGCGTCATGGCGACCGGCACGGTTTTCCCGATCTCCTGACAGAAACGCTCCCAGCACTGCCAGACGATATTTTCACGCGGCTCGGCAGGCAGCTTGCTGACGAAGCGCCCGGTATTGGTCAGCGAAAATTCCGCCGCCGCCTCGACCGTCACGCAGTCGCCCAGCAGCTCGCCATTCACCGGCGACACCGCAGCGCCTAATACGTCAAACCCCACGCTGACGTTGCCAATGGAGGCCGGGGCATACACTTTAACCATCTTAAACTCCTAACTTCCATGACAGGGTGCGCAGCAGATCGGCGAACACGCCCGCCGCCGTCACATCGTTACCCGCGCCGTAGCCGCGCAGCACCAGCGGCAGCGGCTGGTAGTAGCGGCTGTAGAACGCCAGCGCGTTTTCGCCGTTTTTCACTTTATAAAGCGGATCGTTGCCGTCCACCGCGGCGATTTTCACGCGGCAGACGCCGTCTTCTTCAATGGTGCCGATGTAGCGCAGCACTTTGCCTTCGTCGCGGGCCTGCGCCACGCGGGCGGCGAACGCATCGTCCAGTTGCGGCAGGCGCGCCATAAAGCTCTCAGTATCACCGCTGGCGTCAAAGCTCTCCGGCAGCACCGGCTCGATGACGATATCGCTAAGCTCAAGGTGGCGGCCCGTTTCACGCGCCAGGATAAGCAGCTTGCGCGCCACGTCCATACCGGAGAGATCGTCGCGCGGATCCGGCTCGGTATAGCCCATTTCACGCGCCACGCGGGTCGCTTCCGACAGGTTCATGCCCTCGTCGAGCTTGCCGAAAATAAACGACAGCGAGCCGGAAAGAATGCCCGCGAAGCGTTGCAGCTCGTCACCGGCGTTGAGCAGGTTTTGCAGGTTTTCGATAACCGGCAGCCCTGCCCCAACGTTGGTGTCATAAAGGAACTTGCGACGCGACGCGGCGGCAGCGTGGCGCAGCTGGTGGTAGTAATCCATCGATGAGGTGTTGGCCTTCTTGTTCGGCGTTACCACGTGGAAACCCTCGCGCAGGAAGTCGGCATACTGATCCGCCACCGCCTGGTTAGAGGTACAGTCGACGATCACCGGGTTTAGCAGGTGATACTCTTTCACAAGGCGGATCAGACGCCCTAGGTTGAACGGCTCGTTGGCATCCGCCAGCGCCGTGCGCCAGTTTTCGAGATCCAGCCCGTGGACATTGGTCAGCAGCGCTTTTGAATTCGCCACGCCGCAGACGCGCAGATCGATATGCTTCTGCTTAAGCCAGGTTTGCTGACGCTTTAACTGCTCCAGCAGCGCGCCGCCGACGCCGCCGACGCCGATGACAAAGACTTCAATGACCTGATCGGTGTTGAACAGCATCTGGTGCGTGACGCGCACGCCGGTGACCGCATCGTCATTATTCACCACGACGGAAATCGAGCGCTCCGACGAGCCCTGCGCGATCGCCACGATATTGATATTGGCGCGGGCGAGGGCGGCAAAGAATTTCGCCGAAATGCCGCGCAGCGTGCGCATGCCGTCGCCCACGACCGAGATAATCGCGAGGCGCTCCATAATGGCCAGCGGCTCCAGCAGCCCTTCTTTGAGTTCCAGATAGAATTCATCTTCCATTGCACGCTGCGCGCGGGCGCAGTCGCTTTGCGGCACGCAGAAGCTGATGCTGTATTCGGACGACGACTGGGTAATCAACACCACCGAGATCCCGGCGCGGGACATGGTCGCGAAGACGCGCGCGGCCATTCCTACCATGCCTTTCATGCCCGGGCCGGAGACGTTAAACATCGCCATATTATTGAGGTTGCTGATGCCCTTCACCGGCAGGCCGTCTTCATCGCTGGACGCGCCAATCAGCGTGCCTGGCGCCTGCGGGTTGCCGGTATTTTTAATCAGACAGGGGATCTGGAACTGCGCGATAGGGGTGATGGTGCGGGGGTGGAGAACTTTGGCGCCGAAGTAGGAGAGCTCCATCGCCTCCTGATACGACATCGACTTCAGGAGCCTCGCGTCCGGCACCTGGCGCGGGTCGCAGGTATAGACGCCGTCGACGTCGGTCCAGATCTCGCAACAGTCGGCGCGCAGACACGCCGCCAGCACCGCAGCGGAGTAGTCGGAGCCGTTACGCCCGAGGACGACCAGTTCGCCTTTGTCGTTACCGGCGGTAAAGCCTGCCATCAGGATCATGTGATCCGCCGGGATTTTGCTGGCCGCGATGCGGCGGGTGGATTCGGCGATATCGACGGTGGATTCCAGGTAATGGCCGACGGCAAGCAGTTTTTCCACCGGATCGATAACCGTCACTTTATGGCCGCGCGCCTCAAGCAGCGCCGACATAATGGCGATAGAGAGCTTTTCGCCGCGGCAGATCAGCGCCGCGTTGATGCTGTCCGGGCACTGGCCAAGCAGGCTGATGCCGTGCAGCACATGTTTTATCTGCGCGAACTCCTGATCGACCACCGCTTTCATCTGCGCATACGGGAAATCGGGCTGGGCCTCGCTGAGCCCTTTTAACAGTTCGGCAAAAATACGTTCGGCATCGCTGATATTCGGCAGGGCATCCTGGCCACTGATAGTTTTTTCGATCATCGCCACCAGATGGTTGGTGATTTTCGCGGGGGCAGAAAGAACGGTCGCTACCTGCCCCTGCCTGGCATTGCTCTCCAGAATGTCGGCGACACGCATAAAGCGCTCTGCGTTCGCGACCGATGTACCGCCGAATTTCAACACTCGCATGGTTGTTACCCCTTGATTTTATGCCGAAAAAAAAGCCCGCACTGTTCAGGTGCGGGCTTTTTTCAGTTTTTCCTGTACGCGTCAGCCCGCCCCGTTACCTGTGGTAATGGTGGTGGTAGTAATAATGGTAGTCAGGCTGATGCGAATCATGGATGTTGTGTGCTCTGTACTTTTCTGTTTTCTGTCCTGTATCTCTATTGGTTAAAGTAATCGTCAGGTTAAGTCAACGAATATTTCATTTACGCACCGGCCGAAACTTTCCTGGCGAATAGCGAAAAAAGCGGTCTTTACACCCCAAAAACCCGGTGATTTCCCTGTTAATTTAGCATTTAATGCTATCGATACCCCATCGGTTAGCATTTCAGCCCGCCACTTTTTTTTCGATATCGTGCAGCAAACGATGCAACATGGCGGTGTCGCGCTGCTCAAGCAGCCCGAGACGCTGTTGCAGCCAGTCGGCCATTTTGATGTCGTCTGCGACGCCGAGCGTAGTCAGCAACGCGTCGATGCGCAGGCGTAACGCTTTCAACTGATGATGGTCAGCCTCTGGCGTTGCGGCAGGCGCATTTTGCATCAGCGCCGTTAATTGATAGCAGTACACCATCACCGCCTGGCCCAGGTTCAGCGACGGGTAATCGGCGACCATCGGCACGCCGGTCAACACGTCAGCCAGCGCCAGCTCGTCATTGGTCAGCCCCGAATCTTCGCGCCCGAACACCAGCGCGGTTACTGGCAGCCAGGCGGCTTTTTCTTCCAGCAGCGGCAGCAGCTGTTGCGGCGTCGCGTAGTAATGGAACTTTGCGCGGCTGCGCGCCGTGGTGGCGACGGTGAAATCCACGTCGGCGAGCGCATCGGCGAGGGTGTCGTAATGCTTTGTATTATCGAGAATGTCTCCCGCGCCGTGGGCGACGCGACGCGCCGCCGGGTCGAGATGCGCCGTGCTGTCAACGATCCTCAGTTCGGTAAATCCCATGGTTTTCATAGCGCGCGCGGCGGCGCCGACGTTTTCAGGTCTGGCGGGTGACACCAGAATAATGGGCAAACGCATAAGGCTCTCTGTGATCCTGTCGTGGAAAAAATAGCGCGCGCTAATTAATACGCGTCGCGAATTTACATTTTATATACAATTTCATGCCCGTCGTGGCCATAAAATAGATAAACAGACGTTATGAAAATAACGCGCGGAATCGGGCTTATTGTGCTGTAAAAACCGCCTTATCCGGCTGTTTATCATCAATAAAAACAATACAAATTCCGCTTGCTTATCGGATTCGCTTTGTTTATTAGTTAAGAGGCGAAATTATCCGCTATGTTACTTAAATGTAATCAGAGTTAGTTCTTCGCTGCGATGATCTCATCAAACTGTTAACGTGCTACAATTGAACTTGATATATGTCAACGAAGCGTAGTTTTATTGGGTGTTGGTATCGTATCATCCTGTTATGTTGCTGTTAAAATGGTTAGGATGACTGCCGTTTTTGACACCGTCGGGTCCAGAGGGAAAAGTACCCACGACCGAGCTAATGATGTTGTTGACGTTGATGGAAAGTGCATCAAGAACGCAATTACGTACTTTAGTCATGTTAGGCCGGGCATGTTAATTTATGGCATGTATAAGGCAGGTCAGGGACTTTTGTACTTCCTGTTTCGATTTAGTTGGCAATTTTTAGGTAGCAAACATGCAGACCCCGCACATTCTTATCGTTGAAGACGAGTTGGTAACACGCAACACGTTAAAAAGTATTTTCGAAGCAGAAGGCTATGATGTGTCCGAAGCCACCGATGGCGCCGAGATGCACCAGATCCTCTCTGACAATGATATCAACCTGGTTATCATGGATATCAACCTGCCGGGTAAAAACGGTCTGCTGCTGGCGCGCGAACTGCGCGAGCAAGCGAATGTCGCCCTGATGTTCCTGACCGGCCGTGATAACGAGGTGGATAAAATCTTAGGCCTCGAAATCGGCGCTGACGATTATATCACCAAGCCATTTAACCCCCGTGAACTCACCATCCGCGCCCGCAACCTGCTCTCCCGCACCATGAATCTCGGTACGGTGAGCGAAGAGCGTCGCAGCGTGGAAAGCTATAAGTTCAACGGCTGGGAGCTTGATATCAACAGCCGCTCGCTGATTAGCCCGAATGGCGAGCAGTATAAACTGCCGCGCAGCGAATTCCGCGCCATGCTGCATTTCTGCGAAAATCCGGGCAAGATCCAGACCCGTGCGGAACTGCTGAAGAAAATGACCGGTCGCGAGCTGAAGCCGCACGACCGCACCGTCGATGTGACCATCCGTCGCATTCGCAAACATTTCGAATCCACGCCGGACACCCCGGAAATCATCGCCACCATTCATGGCGAAGGTTACCGTTTCTGCGGCGATCTGCAGGAATAAACGCGTCGGCGCAACGCAAAATGGGCGGAGATTCCGCCCTTTTTTATTGCCTGCATTTTACTTCCACAGCCGGAACCGCTCCTCCTGCGGCGCGGGAGTCAGGCGCGTGAAGCGCGCTTTCGCGGGCGTCAGCGCATACCAGTCGATATGGCGCGTCAGCAGCATCACCGCCGTCAGCGCGGCGAACAGCAGGCCGCTGCCGAGCAACAGCGCGAAATCCTGCGAGCGCAGCAGCTGCCACAGCACGCCGTCAAGCGCCAGCAGACCGCCCGCGAAGATCAGGCTGCGCCGCCATCCTTTCAGCACTGCCTGGAGATAGAGCGCGTTCAGCGTCGCCCCCGCGAGGCTCGCCACAAGCCAGGCCAGGTTAAAGCCGATATGCTCGGAAAACGCCAGCAGCAACAGATAGAACATGACCAGTGAGAGCCCAACCAGCAGATACTGTACCGGGTGCATCGTAATGCCGCTCAGCGTTTCGCAGACGAAAAACGCCATATAGGTCAGCGCTATCAGCAGCACCGCATATTTCACTGCGCGATCCGTGAGCTGATACTGATCCACCGGCGTCGCCACCGTCACGCTGAACGCGGGCAGCGAACTCAGCCTCACGTCTTCCCCCTTCTGAAAATAGCCGTCGAGATTATTGGCATACCAGCTGCTGCGCCATTTCGCCGCAAAGCCGCTGGCGGAGATCTCCCGCGACGCAGGCAGGAAATTGCCGTAAAAGTTAGGGTGCGGCCAGTTGCTGATAAGCGACATCTCGCTGCTGCGCCCCAGCGGCACGACGGAAAACGCGCCGGTGCCGTTCAGCTCCAGCGAGAAGCGGACCGCGAGCGTCGGCGTCTCCAGCAGCGCGGACGGTACGTTCGCGTGCAGCCCCTCACCGCCCTCGTCAAGCCCGGTGCCCGGTTCGACCGCCAGCGTCTGCCCGTTAATGTTCAGCGCGCCCACGGTGCCAATGCCGCGCGAATCACCTACCGCCATCACCAGCCGCGCTTCGCCCAGCCGGTAATGCGCGTCGGGTTTCATCGCCTGCGCGGGCGGCGTAAAGCGCGCCTCCAGCGACACGTCGCTGCGCCACACCTGCCCTTCGTAAATGCCGACATGACGCGGCTCAACCGCCTGCTTTCCCGTCACCACCAGCGACTCCGGCAGCCAGTAGCGGATAAAGCTGCGCTCCTGGGTCACCTCTTTGCCCTCTTCCATCGTGGTGGTGATTTCGGTAACCGGAATAGCGATAAGCGGCCCGACAAGTTTTTGCGGCCCGCTGGTGCTCTGCTCAAGCGAGTGAGTAACGTGATCGCGGTAATCGGCGCGATCGCCGATGACGACGCTCAGAATGCGCAGCGGGATCAACAGCAGGGCCATACAGCCCAGCAGCGCCATGCCTTTTAACATCAGTGGTGATTTCAACATAAGCCTCTCCTCTTCGATGCTGCCGAAGATAGAGGGCTTATGTGGGGTGAAAATGAAGTTATGTGAAGTGCCGGTGAAGTCAGGCGGGAAGTAACGTCAGCCGCGCCTCGACGCCGCCTTCCGGCCGGTTAGCAAGCGTAATTTCCCCCTGATGAAGCCGCGCGACTTCCTGCACGAACGCGAGCCCGAGGCCGCTGCTCTTCTGCCCGTCGGCGCGCGGCAGCGAATAGAACCGCTCGAAAATGCGCGCCAGCGCGTAATCCGGAATGCCGCTGCCGGTATCGGTCACACGCACGACGACGCGCCCGCCTTCCTGCCACGCGCCAAGCGTTATCTCGCCCTGCGGCGGCGTGAAGTCGAGGGCGTTCACCAGCAGATTGCCGATAGCCTGCAACAACAGCGCCTCATCACCCGCCACGCGCAGGTCGCCAGGAGCCGGGTCGATACACAGACGCACCGCGTGGTGCAGAAACGACGAGGCGTGCAGCTCCGCCAGCGTGGCGAAGAGCGGCGCCAGTAAGACCGGCTCCGGCGCGATCTCCAGCCGGTTTTCGAGCTTCGCCTGGTGCAGCAGGGTTTCCACCAGCACCTGCATGCGCGCGTTTTGCTGCAAAATATTCTCGCTGAAGCGCCGCGCTACGTCGGGCGGCGGCGCTTCGCGCAGAATTTCTGCCGCACCGCGAATGCCCGCCAGCGGGCTTTTCAGTTCGTGGGTCAGCGCATGGACGTACTGCTCAATATAATTTTTGCCTTCAAGGCGCACGCGCATGTTTTCCAGCGCCTGGGCGAGACGCCGCAGTTCGCTGCTGCCGGGGTCAGGCAGCGGCAGCGGCGCCGCGCCGGTGACCGAATCGGCGTAACGCACCAGCCTGCCGATAGAGCGGTTGATCCACAGCACCATCACGATGCCGGTCAGCAGCGCGATGCCGAGCAGCGCAATACCCGCCATCATGATGCGATGCTCGCTGCGGCGGATAACCGGCGCGAGCGCGATATTCGGCTTACCGACGCTCAGCACGCCGATGATGCGGCCCGCGTCGCGCACGGGAGCCGCGACATACATCACCGTGCTGTCCGGGTCATCCTGATGCAGCGGCGAACTGCGCGCGCCGTAGTGCCCGCGCAGCGTTAACCAGACATCGTTCCAGCGCGAATAATCCTGCCCCACCGCCTCGCCGCTGGAGTCAAACACCACCCGCCCCTGCGCGTCTGTCAGATAAACGCGGTACTCATTACGCACTTTTTTAATGCCGCTGATGTTGGCATTTACCGGGTAGCGGTTAAGCCGCTCAAACGCCTGCGCCAGCTGCCCGTCGCGCGGATGCCCCGCCAGCAGATCATCGCGGGCAATTTCCGCCAGCAGCGTTGCGGTGTCGTTGAGCGAACCTTCTGTCGCCCGCCGCACGCCGGGCTTGATCTCCTGAACGAAAATCGCGAGCACAAACCAGGCCGCCACGGCGACAATCAGAAAATAGCCCAGCAGAAGCCGCATACCGATGCGCATCAGCTGACCGTCAGGCTGTAACCCAGCCCCCGATGGGTATTGATGGGCGAGGCGTCCGGGTTGACCGCGCGCAGCTTGGCGCGCAGGGTTTTGATATGGGTATCCACGGTGCGATCGAAACTGTCGTTCGCGTCGCCCCAGACTTTATCCATCAGCTGCTGGCGCGAATACACGCGGCCCGGTGCCAGCAGCAACGTTTTCAGCAACAGAAACTCATAGCGGGTCAGCGGCAGCGGCTGGCCGCACCAGGCGATGTGCGCGGCGTCGTCGTTCAGCTCGAAGCTCCCTACGCGCACCACGTTTTGCGCGCCGCTCTGCTGCTTTTGCAGACGCCGCAAAATCGTGCGCACGCGGGCGCAGACTTCACGCGGCGAAAACGGCTTGGCGACATAGTCATCCGCGCCGATTTCAAGGCCGATGAGCTTGTCCACTTCTTCGCTGCGCGCGGTGAGGAACAGCACCGGCAGCGCCGGGTGTGCCGCCAGTAACTGGCGGCACAGCTCGAAACCGCTGATATCCGGCAGGCCGACATCCAGCACGACCAGATCGGGCAAGGCGTGCCGGGCCGCGTCGAGCGCGGGCAGCCCACGCTCAAAGGCGCGCACCGTGAAGCCCTCAAGCTGCATCACATACGCCAGCGCGTCGCTGATGCTGGTTTCATCCTCCACCAGCCAGACGGTTGTCTGATTCATCCTGAATAGTCCTGTGAATTACCGGGCCTGGCCCCACGGCATAATCGGCACCGCGCTCAGCGCGTTCTTCGGCGAGCCTTCCACCACTTTGTCGGAATAGGTCAGGTAGGCCAGCGTGTTGCGTTTCGCGTCATAAAAACGCACCACCTGTAATTTTTTAAATACCAGCGAGGTGCGCTTCTGGAAGACGACATCGCCCTGCGCCTTACTGGCTTTGATTTTATCGCTCAGCTCGATAGGCCCGACCTGCTGGCAGGAAATCGCCGCGTCGGAGGTGTCTTCCGCCAGGCCCAGCCCGCCTTTGATACCCCCGGTTTTTGCGCGGCTCAGGTAGCAGGTCACATTTTTGACATCCGGATCGTCAAACGCTTCCACGACGATTTTGTGATCCGGCCCCAGCCATTTGAACACCGTGTCTACCGAGCCAATCTCTTCAGCCCGCAAACCACCGCTTAACGCCATAAACATTAGGGGAACTAATAACACCCGATATTTCATATTGTTACCATTCATTTAAGGTTACGTTTCGTGATTATTCACTGTGAGAACAAAAAACCTTACAGATCACATTGTTACTCAAAAAACCCTTTTTGTAGCAGCAGATCTCGCCCAGAGCGCAAAAGAAAACACTGAATGCCAGAAGAGCAAAAAATGCTACTATTCGCTACCCACTTTTTCAGGCACTGCGTTTAAGGATGAGGATTATATATGGATCAGTCTGGGATCATTCGGGATCTGCTTACCTGGCTGGAAGGCCATCTTGATCATCCCTTGTCTCTGGACAATGTGGCGGCCAAAGCCGGGTATTCCAAGTGGCATCTGCAACGGATGTTCAAAGAGGTAACGGGCCAGGCTATCGGCGCGTATATCCGCGCGCGCCGTTTGTCGAAATCCGCCGTCGCTCTGCGTCTGACCGCTCGTCCTATCCTTGATATCGCGCTGCAATACCGCTTCGACTCGCAGCAGACGTTTACCCGCGCCTTTAAAAAACAGTTTTCGCTAACGCCCGCGCTCTATCGCCGCTCGCCGGACTGGAACGCGCAGGGCATGTGTCCGCCGATTCGCCTTGAAGCGTTCACGCCGCCGCCTCACCAGTTTGTAACGCTCGCGCCGCTGCAACTCACGGGCCTTACGCAGAGCTATACCTGCTCGCTGGAGCAAATCTCTGAAATGCGCCAGCAGATGCGCGTCCAGTTCTGGCGGGAATTTCTCGCAAACTGCCCGACAATCCCGCCTGCATTTTACGGCCTGAACGAATCGCGTCCGAGCGCAGAGAAAGACGACGAGCAGGAAGTCTTTTACACCACCGCGCTGCCGGAGCCGCTGGCGGAAGGCTGCGTGGAACATGCGCACCCGGTCACGCTGGAAGGCGGCGATTATGTGCAGTTCACCTACGAAGGTCCGGGCACTGGCGTACAGGAATTTATCCTGACGGTATATGGTACCTGCATGCCCGCCCTGGGGCTGACACGCCGCCGCGGCCAGGATATTGAGCGCTATTTCCTCTCAGAAGAAACCAGCGCTCAGGAACGCGATATAAACCTGCGCTGCGAGTACCTGATCCCCATCCGCCGTTAACGCTGTAACTCATCCAGCGCAGGCGCATCGAGGTGCGACACATCGCCTGCCGTCTCCACCACCCAACCGGACGCGAGCCACGGGCTCTCCTGATAATCCACGCGGGAAATCGAACAGTTACGCAAGCGCAGGCGGCGCTCCGCGTAGGCGGGCAGGCCAAGAATGGTGCTCACCAGGCAACCCAGCGCCATGCCGTGACTTACCAGGAGCGGGCGGCTGCCTTCCGGCAGTTCGAGACAGGCGTTCAGCGCGCCATGCATACGATCGCTCACCTCCTGCATCGACTCCCCTTGCGGAATGCGTCCATCCGGCGTGCCGTTGACCAGTTGACGACGCCAGCCCTCTTCTTCGTCGGTGAGCGTGTCAAGATGACGCCTTTCGAGAATGCCCATATCCAGCTCGCGCAGGCGGGCGTCCAGTATCACGTCACAGCCACAGCCCCGCGCGATAATCTCCGCCGTGCGGCGGGTTCGCCCCAGATCGCTGCTGATGATATGCGTGATGCCAAGCGCTTTAGCGCGCTGCGCTACCTGCATGGCCTGGTGTTCCCCTTTTTCCGTCAATGGGCTGTCCGATTGCCCCTGGATGCGTCGCTCGGCGTTCCACTGCGTTTCACCGTGGCGAACCAGATATACCTGTAACATGCTTTTTATCCGTTATACTGCTGCGACTTAAACGTCTGTGAGTGTGAGTTGATTATGTACCATGTTGTCTGCGCCACGACGAATCCAGCCAAAATTCAGGCGATTCTGCGTGCGTTTAGCGAGATTTTCGGCGAAGCATCCTGCCATATTGACGCCGTCTCCGTCGATAGTGGCGTGCCGGAGCAGCCGCTGGGAAGCGACGAGACGCGCACAGGCGCGCGCCAGCGCGTCATGAACGCCCGCGCCCTTCGCCCGCAGGCCGACTACTGGGTGGCGATTGAAGCCGGTATTGATGAAGGCAGCACGTTCAGCTGGGTAGTGATTGAAAGCGCGCAACAGCGCGGCGAAGCGCGTTCGGCGACACTGCCGCTGCCTGCGGCGATCCTTGAAGAAGTACGCGCCGGGAAGGCACTGGGGCCGGTGATGTCCGCCTGGACAGGCATTGACGAAATTGGACGTAAAGAAGGGGCTATCGGCATTTTCACCGCCGGCAAGCTGACGCGCAGCAGCGTCTACCATCAGGCGGTGATCCTGGCCTTAAGCCCCTTTCATAACGCGATTTACCGCTGAGCCTGTAACAGCTCCTGCTCAAGCCACTGACGCAGCTCGGCGGGCGCCGCTTTCAGACTGTTAGAGCCGCGGGTAATCGTCGCGATCCCCGCGCCCAGCTCGCTTTTCAGCTCGCGCTGGCTCATCTCGCCGCGCAGCAACTCTTCGATAATGCGCACGCGCGTGCCGAGCGCGGCGCGCTCGTCCGGCGTTAACAGCAGCGTTAACAGGGGAAGATGAAGCTCATCGTCAAAAGATTGCTTCAGGAGCGCCACAAAGCGCAGCCACTCCTGATGGCTCTGTTCGGCCTGGGCCGCGGAATAAGTTGAATGTTGAGTCATCGGATGCCGCCATACTCGTTCACTAGTACGCCAGCATAGCACAACACCGCCGATCAGTAACGGCGGCGCCACTCCGCATCGCTCATCAACACCGGTTTATCGCCCATGAAATAGCGGTAATACGCATCATAGGCCAGCACGTTTTTCACATAGCCGCGCGTCTCGGAAAACGGAATACTTTCGACAAACGCCACCGCGTCGATGCGCCCGGCGCTGTTGCCAAGCCAGGTCCGCACGCGTCCCGGCCCGGCGTTATACGCGGCGGAAGCGAAAATGCGGTTGTTGTCGAACATCTGATAGACATACTGCAAATAGCTGGTGCCTATCTGGATGTTGGTTTCCGGGTCGAGCAGCTGCGCGCTGCTGCTGTAACCTGGCAGATTAAACATCTTCACCGTATGAGTCGCGGTGCCGGGCATTATCTGCATCAGGCCCGACGCGCCGACTGGCGAGCGCACTTTCGGGTTCCAGGCGCTCTCCTGGCGCGCGATGGCCATCGCATAGCTCTGCGGCACGGCTTTGTCGCTCACGTAGCGGGCGAACAGATCTTTATACGCCAGCGGGAAGCGCTCTTCGAGCTGATCCCAGAGCTTGCCGGCGATCGTCGCCTGCACGCTCAGATCCCACCAGTTACGATCAAACGCGTAGCGCGCCAGCGCCGCCTGCTCCTGCTTGCTGCGGCTGGTCACGAGATTCGCCCATTCGCTGCGCGCGGTGTTATCAAGCCCCCAGTACATCAGCTCGCGCACGCGCGCCATCTCTGCGCCTTCAAACAGCGCGGCGTTCACCGTCGGCGCTTTATCCACGCGCAGCGGATAATCCTCGCCAAGCCGTTGCGCCGCCGCCATCGGGTAGAAGCCGCGCTGCTGCATCAGCGCATGCAGAATGGTTTTCGCCTCGTCCTCGCGCCCGCGCTCCATCAGGAGATCAGCCTGCCAGTAGCGCCATTCGTCTTTCTCTTTCGCCTCCATCGGCAGGCGCGCAAGCCAGGTGTTCAGCCCGCTGCGATCGCCCGTACCGAGCGCCATACGCACCCGGCGCTCAATCAGCGAGGTCGATTCAGAACGCATAATGGCGTCGTCGCGCCAGCGGGCCTGCTCGGCGGTCACGTCACTGCCCATGAGGCGCCACGCCACGATATCGCGCAGCTCCTGCGCCTGCGCGTCGTTCAGCTGCTGCGCCTGAATAAGCGACGGGATCATCAGCCGGGCGTTTTCCGCATCTTCGCGGGCGACGCTTGCGAACGCCACTGCCGCCATCTGACGGGTGAAGTCGGTCGCGCCGACGCTGCGCACAAACGTCATCACGCTATTGGGATCGTTTGCGAGACTCACCAGCGCGCTGCTGATGGTCTGGTAATCAGACGGCAACTGACCGGCCAGCGAACTCACCAGCCGCGTGTTGCCCTCTTTCATCGCGAGACGAATACGCTCAAGGTAAGCCAGCGGATCCTGCGCGCCGGAAGTACGCCACGCCGCAAAAAGACGATCGCACGCTGCGGGCAGGTTTTTGCCGGTCTGCCAGAGATCTTTCGCGCCCTGCCACGCGCCCTGCGCGTCGCCGGTGTTAAATTTCGCGTAGTAGTAATTGCACTGCGCCTCGGTGCTACCCGGCGGCTGCGGGCTGAAGGCGAGAAGGCCGCGCCAGTCTTCGCGGCGCGCCAGTTCATTCACAAAGCGCGAGGTGAGCGAACGCGCCGGCGGCAGCGTCGGGTTCGCCTGAATAAACTGCTGCACCGTGAGTGTTGGCTGATTCATCAGGTCATCGGTGAGCTGGCGGTACTGCAAATAGGGATAGAGCGGATAGGTTTGCAGCGTGGGCATTAACTGCTCCACGACGTCCATCTGCCGGTTATCCCACGCTTGTTTGATCTGCGCATAGCGGCTGCGCTGCTCGTCGAGCGAATCGGCGCGTGCGGCCTGGCCGAGCGCCAGCAGGCAGACGCCCGCTGCCAGCCACCGCCAGACGGCTTGTCTGGATGTTCCCACAATCCTTCCTCATGTTAATTGACTGACCGGCAGCCTCATGCCGCCTGAAATTCTCAGATACCTCATGCTAACCAGGCGAACGCCGTTGCGCCATGTCGCGAACATTTTTTTACCATTCGCGCTTTAATGTCTTGTCTGGCGCATTCGCGGCGTTGCTGGCTGGGATTAAGCGCTGAAAACAGCTAAACTTCGCCACTGTTAAACCCTTAATCATGATAAGAGGCGAAGTCCAACGTGGCTCAATTCGTATACACCATGCATCGCGTCGGCAAAGTCGTTCCGCCGAAGCGACACATTCTGAAGAATATCTCTCTGAGCTTTTTCCCTGGCGCCAAAATCGGTGTGCTGGGCCTGAATGGCGCCGGTAAATCCACCCTGCTGCGCATCATGGCGGGCATCGATAAAGATATCGAAGGTGAAGCCCGTCCGCAGCCTGGCATCAAAATCGGCTACCTGCCGCAGGAACCTCAGCTGAACCTGGAACACACCGTTCGCGAATCCGTTGAAGAAGCGGTGTCCGAGGTGGTTAACGCGCTGAAAGGTCTGGATGAAGTGTATGCCAAATACGCCGAACCGGATGCCGACTTCGATAAGCTTGCCGCGCAACAGGGCAAGTATGAAGAAATCATTCAGGCGCATGACGGTCATAACCTGAACGTTCAGCTGGAGCGCGCGGCCGATGCCCTGCGTCTGCCGGACTGGGACGCGAAAATCGCGAACCTCTCCGGGGGTGAACGCCGCCGCGTGGCGCTCTGCCGCCTGCTGCTGGAAAAACCGGACATGCTGCTGCTCGACGAACCAACCAACCACCTGGATGCGGAATCCGTGGCATGGCTGGAGCGCTTCCTGCACGACTTCGAAGGCACCGTAGTGGCGATTACCCACGACCGTTACTTCCTCGATAACGTCGCGGGCTGGATCCTGGAGCTTGACCGCGGTGAAGGCATTCCGTGGGAAGGCAACTACTCCTCCTGGCTTGAGCAGAAAGATCAGCGTCTGGCCCAGGAAGCGTCTCAGGAAGCGGCGCGTCGTAAATCTATCGAGAAAGAGCTGGAATGGGTGCGTCAGGGCGCCAAAGGCCGTCAGTCCAAGGGCAAAGCCCGTCTGGCGCGCTTTGAAGAGCTCAACAGCACCGAGTACCAGAAACGTAACGAAACTAACGAACTCTTTATTCCGCCGGGACCGCGTCTTGGCGATAAAGTGGTGGAAGTCAGCAACCTGCGTAAATCCTACGGCGACCGCGTGCTGATTGACGACCTGAGCTTCTCCGTGCCGAAAGGCGCGATTGTCGGCATTATCGGTCCGAACGGCGCGGGTAAATCGACGCTGTTTCGCATGATGTCCGGGCAGGAACAGCCGGACAGCGGCACCATCACGCTTGGCGACACCGTGAAGCTCGCATCCGTCGATCAGTTCCGTGACGCGATGGACAACAGCAAAACCGTCTGGGAAGAAGTGTCCGGCGGGCTGGATATCATGAAGATCGGCAACACCGAGATGCCGAGCCGCGCTTACGTGGGCCGCTTTAACTTTAAAGGTGTGGACCAGGGCAAGCGCGTCGGCGAGTTGTCCGGTGGTGAGCGCGGTCGTCTGCATCTGGCGAAGCTGCTGCAGGTTGGCGGCAACATGCTGCTGCTCGATGAACCGACCAACGACCTGGATATCGAAACCCTGCGCGCGCTGGAAAACGCCCTGCTGGAGTTCCCGGGCTGCGCGATGGTTATCTCGCACGACCGCTGGTTCCTTGACCGTATCGCCACGCATATCCTGGATTACCAGGATGAGGGCAAAGTGGAATTCTTCGAAGGTAACTTCACCGAATACGAAGAGTACAAGAAACGCACGCTCGGCGCAGAAGCGCTGGAGCCGAAGCGTATCAAATACAAACGTATCGCCAAGTAATTCCATTCACGGCCTTCGCAAGAAGGCCGTTTTTTTATCTCGCTTATCCTTAAGATTTATACTCGCCCCCAATTCCGATTTAAGGCCACTTTATTGTCCATTCATACTTATTATGGTAATTAATAAACCATATTTGGCTCTTTGGGTTTCATAAGGTTTATCCGGTATCATCCGACCGTAAATCTTATTATTGGCGTTTATTATTTTCATGGACTGAAAATGTCACGGAATCGGTGTCAGGGTAAGCAGACCACCATCTGCGCGTCGTTAACGTCATCTCTCCTCGCTTTTCATCATTTTCACCGTCAATACATAAAAACGACAATCCGCTTTTAGTGTTACTAACGACACGCGCTGCGGCTTACGGCTATGCTGGCCGCTTTATGTTTGTCGACAACGCTATTTCTGCTGGCAATGTCAGAAATAAACGCCGGAAGCCATAAAAACATTTTTTATAAAAATAATTTTCTATCATTTATTCATAAAATTAATGGTATTCAGACCGTGCTCAATAAAATAAAGCTCTTTTTAGCAGGAATGCGGCAACGGGATATTTCCCGCGGCGTGCGCGTCTTTCAGTGCCATAGCGCGAAAATCCTTATTGGCGCGCCGATGCTGCTGCTGGCCGTTTACCTGCTGATTTTCAGCCAGCCGCGCTATGTCAGCGAATCGCAGGTGGTCATCAAGCGCGCCAGCGATATCGAGAGCGGCAGCCTGAACATCGGTCTGCTGATGGGGGCGGCTAACCCGAGCTCCGCCGAGGACGCGCTTTATCTCAAAGAGTACCTGCACTCGCCGGATCTGCTAAAAACGCTCGACCGCCAGCTCGATTTTAAAAAGGCGTTTGGCGCAAGCGGGCTGGATCTCTTCTATCACCTCAGCGCTAACGCGACCGCCGAAGAGTTTCTCGATTACTACCGCCACCGCATCGCCATCCGTTACGACAATAAAAATGGCTTGCTGACTATCGAAACCCAGGGCTTCACGCCGCAGTTCGCGCTGCGCTTTAACCAGGCGGTGCTGAAAGAGTCCGAGCGCTTTATCAACGAGCTTTCGCACCAGATAGCGCGCGATCAGCAGGCGTTTGCCGAAGGCGAACTGGAAAAAGCCCGCCAGCGGCTGGACGCCAGCAAAAGCGCGCTGCTCGCCTTTCAGAACCGTAACCAGATGCTGGATCCGCAGGCCTCCGCTGTCGCGGCGAGCTCGGCGGTTAACAACCTGACCGAGCAAAAGATCCGCCTTGAAACCGAATTGCGCACGCTGCTGACCTATCTGCGCGAAGACGCGCCGCCAGTGGTGACCACCAAAAACACGCTCGCCTCCATCAACGCTCAGATAGACAAAGAAAAAAACAGCATTACGGCCCCGGAAGGCAACCGGCTTAACCGCGTAGCGGCGGACTTCGACGAACTGAAATCACGGGTGACGTTCGACACCGATCTCTACCAGCTCGCCCTGACGGCTATCGAAAAAACGCGCGTGGAGGCGGCCCGCAAGCTGAAAAGCCTGTCGGTCATCAGCTCCCCCCAGCTGGCGGAAGAGTCGCGCTACCCCGAGACACTCTACCTGCTGGCCTGCGGACTGCTGATCTGCAGCCTGCTGTTCGGCACGCTCAAACTGTTGCTGGCGATTATTGACGATCACCGCGTGTAACCCTGCTGCTTTAACCCCTGAGAGAGTTATGAAAAACGTTTCATCCGCCTCACTGATCTTTTTCTGTCTGACGGCCAGCGCCAGCGCGCTCGATGTAACTGCCGACCCGGCGCTGACCGGCGCGGCGCCGATCCTCACGCCCACGGCGTCGGCACCGGTTAGCGCAGACGGTTTCGATAACACCCCGCCGCCCGCGCCCGCTGCCGTGATGAGCCGCATGTTCGGCGCGCAGCTCTTTACCTCGCCCGGCGCCGAGGGCGGCGCCAGCATCGCCTTTAACCCGAACTATGTGATTGGCCTCGGCGACACCATTCAGGTGCGCCTGTGGGGCGCGTTCACCTATGACGGCACGCTGACCGTCGACCCGAAAGGCAATATTTTTCTGCCGAATGTCGGCCCGCTAAAGGTGGCAGGCGTCACCAACAGCCAGCTCAACACGCTGGTTATCATGCGCGTGAAAGAGGTGTATCAGTCCAACGTCAATGTTTACGCCTCGCTGTTGCAGGCGCAGCCAGTCAAGGTGTTTGTCACCGGCTACGTGCGCACGCCAGGCCTTTACGGCGGCGTGGCGTCCGATTCGCTGCTCTCCTATCTCAGCAAAGCGGGCGGCGTGGACAGCGAGCGCGGCAGCTATGTCGACATCACCGTCAAGCGCGGCGCGAAAACGCGCTCGCATGTGAATCTGTATGATTTCCTGCTCAACGGCAGCCTCAGCCTGTCGCAGTTCGCCGATGGCGACACTATTATCGTCGGGCCTCGCCAGCACACGTTCGGCGTCGAAGGCGACGTGTTTAACAGCTATGACTTTGAATTCACCGACGAACGGATGCCGGTTTCCGAGGCGCTGCGCTGGGCGCGCCCCAGACCGGGCGCGACGCACATCACGCTGGTGCGCCAGCAGGGCGCGATGAAACAGAGCGAATATTTCCCGATTAGCGAGGCGGCCAGCCGCACGCTTCAGGATGGCGACAGAATGGTGGTGAGCTCCGACCGCTACACCGGCACCATTCAGGTACGCGTGGAAGGCGCGCACTCCGGCGAACATGCGATGGTGCTGCCATACGGCGCCACGATGCGCCAGGTGTTGGCGAAGCTGCGCCCCAACAGCATGTCGCAACTCAACGCCATTAAGCTTTATCGCCGCTCGGTCGCGCTGCGCCAGAAAGAGATGCTCGACCTGTCGCTGCAAAAACTGGAGCAGGCGTCGCTGTCGGCGCAATCCTCGACGCAGGAAGAGTCACGCCTGCGTATGCAGGAGGCGCAGCTGGTGAGCCGCTTTGTGGCGAAAGCCCGCACCGTCGTGCCGCAGGGTGAAGTGGTGCTGAGCGAAAACAACCTCGATTCGGTGCTGCTGGAAGATGGCGACGTCATTACCATTCCGGAGAAAACCTCGCTGGTGATGGTGCATGGCGAAGTGCTGTTCCCCAACGCCGTCACCTGGGAAAAAGGGCTCGATCCGGAAGATTACATCGCCAAATGCGGCGGCATGACCCAGAAAGCCAGCGGCGCGAAAGTGATTGTCATCCGCCAGAACGGCGCGGCGCTCGATGCCGAAGAGGTGGATGATATGCAGCCTGGCGACGAGCTGATGGTGCTGCCGAAGTATGAGTCGAAGAATATCGAAGTCACACGCGGTATTTCGACCATCCTCTACCAGCTCGCCGTCGCGGCGAAAGTCATCCTGACGCTGTGATGATGAATACCACGGTCCTCGGGATTTTCTCACCGGGTATCTGGCGCATTCCGGGTTTAGCCCGGCTGCTGCAGGTGCCGTGCCGCAAACTCGCGTTGCGCCGTGCGATCCCGGCGGAGGTAGGCGCCATTGCCGTCTGGGGCAACCGCCCCAGCGCGGCGGCAGCTGTTGCCCGCGCTCGCGAAGCGGGGCTACCGGTTATTCGTCTCGAAGAGGGCTTTATCCGCTCACCCGGCCCGGCGGCGCAGGGTTATCCGCCGCTCTCGCTGGTGATGGATGACAAGGGGATTTACTACGACGCCAGCCGTCCAAGTGCGCTGGAAACGCTGATTCAGGATACGCACGGCAACGCCGCGCTCAGCGCCCAGGCGCAGGAGGCGATGCGGCTTATTGTGCAGGGCGATCTGGCGAAATATAACCACGCCCCGCCCTTTGACGGCGCGCCCGCAGCCCGCGCGGTGCTGGTAGTGGATCAAACGCAGGGCGATATGTCCGTCACGTTTGGTAACGCCAGCGCGGCGTCGTTCCGGCTGATGCTGGAGGTCGCCCGCGCCGAAAACCCGGATGCCGAAATCTGGGTCAAAACGCATCCGGACGTCTTGCACGGCAACAAGCGCGGCTACCTGGGCGACCTGCCGCCTGACGCCCGCCTGCGGCCGATCGCGCAGGATGCCAGCCCGCAGTCGCTGCTGCGTCACGTGGCGCGCGTCTACACCGTCACCTCGCACTATGGTTTTGAAGCATTGATGGCAGGCAAACCGGTAGTCTGCTTCGGGCAACCCTGGTATGCCGGATGGGGGCTGACGGACGACCGCCATCCGGCGGCGCAGGCGCTGGCGGCCCGTCGCGGTAGCGCGCCCCTGCTTGCGCTGGTGAGCGCGGCCTATTTACGCTACGCGCGCTACCTGAACCCGCAAACAAACGAGCCCGGCACGCTGTTTGACGTCCTGGAATACCTGAGGCTCTACCGCCGTCATCAACTGGCGCTGCGCGGCACGCTGTGGGCGCCGGGACTGTCGTTCTGGAAACGCAGCATTCTGAAGCCGTTTCTCGCCACGGCGGATAACCGCCTGTGTTTTTCACGCGTCCCCCCGGCGGCTCACGCCTGCGTCGTCTGGGGAACCGCGGGCGAAGCGCGCTGGCAGGCCATCGCACAGGCGCGCGGGATGGCCGTCTGGCGCATGGAAGACGGCTTTCTGCGCTCGGTGGGGCTGGGTTCGGATCTCCATGCGCCGCTGTCGCTGGTGCTGGATAAACGCGGCATTTACTACGACGCCACCCGTGCAAGCGATCTGGAAGATGCCCTTAACGCCGTGAGCCTGACGCCTGATCAGGCCGCCCGCGCTGAGCGTTTGCGCCAGCATATTGTCGAAAGCGGCGTGAGCAAATACAACGCGGGCACCGCGTGGCGGCTGCCCGGCGAAGCCAGAGGCCGACGCGTTCTGCTGGTGCCAGGACAGGTGAGCAATGACGCCTCGCTCAGCGGCGGCGCGCAGCACATTCAGACCGTTACCGCGCTGCTGCGCCTCGTGCGCGCCAGAAACCCGCAGGCGTATATCGTCTTCAAACCGCATCCGGATGTCGTCGCAGGCAACCGTGCCGGAGAGCCCGACGGCAAAAACGCGCTGCGCTGGGCGGACTGCCTCGCCACACAGGCTGACATCACAAGCGTGCTCGACCAGGTCGATGAAGTACACACCCTCACCTCACTCACCGGTTTTGAAGCGCTGCTGCGCGGCAAAACGGTGTATTGCTACGGCATGCCGTTTTACGCCGGATGGGGCCTGACGCACGATGAATATACCTGCCCGCGCCGCACCCGGCGGCTTACGCTGAATGCGCTTATCCACACGACGCTTATCGATTACCCCTTCTACCTGCACCCGACGCGGAAAACGCCGATGAGCGCGGAAGACGCCGTCATGCTCCTGAGCGCCTCGCCGATACGCCGCGGCGCGCTTACCGCCCGGCGCAAAAGGCTTACGCCTCTTGTGAACAAAGCCCGCCACCTCATTCACGCTTTTCTGGGCGCGCGGTAACCTCCTGTGATCCGCAGCGCCCTTGACACTCTGCTTTCCGGCCAGAAATACCTGCTATTGCAGGGGCCGATGGGGCCGTTTTTCCGCCATCTCGGCGACTGGTTAGAGAGCAAAGGCCGCGAAGCGCGACAGGTGGTGTTTAACGGCGGCGACCAGTTCTACGCCCGCAAAGGGAAAAGCCTGGCGTACCGGGGAGTGCCGGACGATTTCGGCACGTGGCTTGGCGCGACGCGCGGCGACTGGCCATTTGATACGCTGGTCTGTTTTGGCGACTGTCGACCGCTGCATCAGGCTGCCCGCCGCTGGGCGCAGGCGCAGGGGATCCGTTTTCTGGTGTTTGAAGAGGGCTATTTGCGTCCGTGTTTTATCACGCTTGAAGAGAATGGCGTCAACGGGTTCTCCGACCTGCCGCGCGAGGCGGCGTTTTATCGGGGTTTGCCTGCGCAGCACGCGCCGGACGTTAAGCGCATCGCGCCTTCCACCTTACGGCGCATCGGCCACGCGGCCTGGTATTATCTGATGGGCTGCTACCATCAACGCGCGTTTGCGCGCTACCGGCACCACAAATGCTTTTCCCCCTGGTATGAAGGCGCATGCTGGACGCTCGCCGCAGCGCGTAAGTTCTGGTATCGCGCCACGGAGCACAGACTCCGCCGCGCGCTTGCGACGCGCTACCGCGGGCGCTACTTTCTGGCGATCCTGCAGGTCTTCAACGACAGCCAGCTGCGGTGCCACAGCGGTTATCACGACATGCGAGCGTTTATTGCAGAGACGCTTGGCTCGTTTGCGCGCCATGCCCCACCATCGCGGATGCTGGTCATCAAGCACCATCCGATGGATCGCGGGCATCGCAATTACCGCGCGTTTATCAATGCGCTGAGCGCACGTTATGGCGTCGGCGAGCGGGTGATTTACGTCCACGATGTTCCGCTGCCCGAACTGCTCAGCAATACAGCGGGGGTCGTGACCATCAACAGCACCGCAGGGATCTCCGCGCTTATCCACAATAAGCCATTGAAAGTAATGGGCAGCGCACTGTATGACATCGACGGGATCACGTTTCAGGGCGCGCTGGACGCGTTCTGGCGCGCGCCCTTTCGCCCGGACCACCGCTTGTTTTCAGCGTTTCGCTGCTATCTGATGCGCTGTACCCAAATCAACACCGTCTTTTACAGCCGGGAAAACCCTTTCAGCGGGTTATAAACTCGCTTTACGGGTGAGATACACGCGGTTATCTTCGCTGAATACCTCCAGCGCCTCGCTGGTAGCCAGCACGCGGTTTGCCAGCGCAGGGTCGGTTTCCAGCGCTTTACGCGCCCAGACCTGCTGGCAGGTAATATCCAGCCACAGCTGATACGTACCGATGGGCAAGGACGCCAGCGAAAGGCCTTCATAGCGCGCCGTACAGAACCAGCCTTTGTCATAATTCACAAAGCCTTCCTCGTAGAGCTGGCGGGTGAGAATGGCGCGGTGGGCTTTCGCGATGCGAAACACCTCTTCAAAGCCGTCTTTTTTGCATACCAGATCAACCTGAATATCCTGATACTCCGCGCAGCTCAGCCCTTTCAGCACCGCCACGCCCTCCGGGAACAGCCGCGCGCCATTAACAGCGACCTTTTTCAGCACCGCCACCGGCTCAGGTTTAATCGGGCGTGGCAGCACACGATTATCCGCCGTCAGGACACATTCGCCGTAGCGCGGAACCGCACCCTGAGAAAGCGCATAGAAAATCCCTAACAGTAGAGGCACATGATATGACGTGACCTGATTATGCTCTCTGATAAGCATCGACTGCGCCATAAACAGATTAAAGTTTTGGTATTTCCTGAAGGCAGGAATATAGGGTTTTACTTCAGTTTCATACTGGCAGTCGGCTTCGGAGGTTAACAGGTAGATATTTTTATCAAGCGCGGTGTCGCTGTTTAACTGGCACGGCAATAGCGTATCCAGGCGATGCGCAGACGCCTCACTCTCGTCGCCAGTCATATGCGTAAAAACGTCGGGCCAGTGGTTTTTTGCATAGCTGCCGATATGAAACTGCGGCACCGTCGAAACTATATTTTTAAAGCCGTATTTAAGGCCATACCACAGCGCCGCGCTACCGCCTTTCGAGAATCCGGCCAGCGTACACTGCGTTTTATCAAGGTCATAGCGCGCCAGCATCATCTCAATAAACGCGATCACCGTCTGCTCGACGCTAAAATCGTTGTTCTGACACAGGTAATAGGTGCAGGCGTTATTAAAATCGTCTTTGATCCACACGACATGCGACGGACAATCCTGGAGAGCGTTGGCAAAATCATACGTAAACATACCGGCCCCCCCAAACCCACTGAAAATAAAAATCATATGCTGCGTGTCATATTTTCTTTTTTTAAAGCGGTATTTAATTTGTACGCCATTAACAATTTCAGTTTGCTCTGACATTTTTACTCCATAAAAAAACAGGCGCGGGTTTATTGCGCCTGTTCTGAATGATTAACGTTTATTGTTGGATATCTGACTTAACGGAAAACTCGCGCAGGAGCCGCAGATTTTGTAATTTCTCCGCTGCGTTGGCAGGCATCTGTTGCGGATAATGACGCAACAAGTTGAGCCAGCAATCATAGGCGTCATCCCAGTCTTCGCAGAGCTGTGCCAGGTCGCAGCGCAACATCCACGCCGGCTGGTTATAACGGCTGATTCTGTTACGCACCACCGAGAGCGCCTGACTAAAGCGCCCGGCCTCTTTTAATGCGCGGGCATAGATAAGACAAAGCTCATCATCCGGGTTATCGCGGGCTTCCAGCAGCGCGATCGCTTCGTTTGTTTTCTTAAGCGTCAGGCACGCCTGCGCGTAAACCTTCAGGAAACGCACGTCATTTTTCAAGGCGCTTTTCAGGGTGGCGAAGAGCGCATATATTTCTGCGCTTTTACCCGTGCGCAATAGCGCCACGCAGTAATAATAGAGATGCTCATCCGGCAGATTACCGATATCCGCACAGGCCTTATTAAGCTGCGTAAGGATTTTCTCCCAGTTCTGGCGCAGGAAGGCCAGACGCGCGATTTTCAACCGGCACTGCGGATCGTTTTCAATATATTTCTCATATTTCACCAGACACTGATGGGCGTCATTGAGCTTATTCAGCTGCTGATAGCAATAAGAAAGCGTAATTAAAAGCTTATTTTCCAGGCTTTCTGTCGATGTCACATCCACGCCCTGCTCCTCGACATACGCAATCCCTTCGGCCCATTTTTTCTTAGCAAGCAGGAGACAGAACCGGGCGTAATGGAACCCCGTTACGGGGCGCGCTTTCTTACACAGGGCCTCCAGAACAGCAACCTGCTCGCTGCGGCAAAGACAGTAACAGTAACGGGCGTTATCCACGTGGGTTTCGCACGCCTCCTGCCAGTAGAATACCGCCTGCTGCCAGTGATGCTCCGCCATTTCGAGCAGCGCGCGACTGACGCTGAGCGCGTGATGACTTTGCTGCGGATAACGCGCATACCAGCCATCAATAACCTGCCGCGCCGCCACGGTTTTACCCTGCTTGCGCAGGGCTTCGGCAAGCCCTGCACAGCCCTGCGCATCTTCCTCCTGGGTAAGCGTCAGCGCCAGATACGCCTGCCAGCGTTTCTCGGCCAATGCCCAGCGGCGAGCACTGCCCGCCTGACGGGCGTACTGCTGGTAGATGTCCGCATCGGCGAAGCCATCCGGTAAAGGCGCATCCAGCGACGCGATCGCCTGATACGTGCGCTCGCAGTTCTGCCCGTCGCGATAAGGGAAGGTCTGACTGATACGCTTGAGGATTTTCGCAGAGGGCACCGCGTTATTTTTCAGCAGCGTGTTCAGCTCTTTAAACAGCGCTTTTTCCGTTTCAACCACCGGGCCAAACCCGTGCTCGCGGTAGTCGAAGTAGCCTTTGGAATACACATGGCCTGCAAAGAATTCTTTAGCGTCAAACTGGTAGTAGATTGTTTGTTTATTTTGAACAGCCATTTCAAAAGCCACAGATGAGTAGTCAGTAATCATCAGCGCGGCTCGATTAAATGTTTCCTGAATACTCCCCGTTACATGAGTAATAACGTCAATAAACTCTGGAACGTCGAATCCCTCTAAATAAGGCAAAATATTAAAGTGAGGAAAAAACGCCACACGGTAATTATATTTTTCAGCATACTCAGCCAACAGTGGAGATTGTAAAAAGCTTTTCCAGCGCAAAGTAAAATCACTTCCAAAAAATGATGGATTTATTTCACGCTCATCACCATCCCCTAAAACCTTGCCGACTATGCTTTGTCGCCATGTTGGCATAATTACGATTAGTCTTTCTGGTTGGCTGTAATTATTTATCAGTTTGTCGTGCCGTGGCAATCCAGTCAAAAAGACTTCTTTTTTAGAGGAAAAATATTTAGTAAAATCATTACTTATCGAATGATACTCCGCTGATGATGACGCTATAAAGCAATTGATTTCTTCTTTTGTGTTTAACCAACCAGAAAGATCGTCTTTAATGACCCCATGCTGTAAAAATACAAAGTGCCTTCCTGTAAGCATTTTAGGGCCCAATAAATTAGTAACGTAGTAATTAGCATGGGAGCTAATCACTTTACTGCATGAGCCGAGAGCAAGCTTATGCTCCATAGAACCAAATTCAAGCAGGTTAAACCCTTCTTTTTCCAGACGAGCCCAGTCATGTGACTCTCGCTTTAAAGCAAAGAAAATTTTTCTTTCTGGATAATTTTTTTGAACATAGCGATAAAGATGTTCGGCATTGTCATCAGCCTGAGTATCGCGGTCTATAAAAACCCAGGCGCCTATATAATCTTTTTTCTTTGCATACTTAGGCATCATAGAAGAAAAAGACTTAACAATTTCGCATGGGTTCAGGCCATCCTTATGCTGCTTCCCGCCGAGAGAAATACGCGTCGGCAATCCTGATACAGATACTTTTATGTTCTGCGCATTACCCAGTGCGACCCACAGCCGTCGCTCCAGAATTAAGGTTTCATCCATAAAGTCATGGCGGATAGTTTTGGCATAGGCCGGGATTGCGTCAGCGCCATCCAGCGTAATCTGCTCAAGGCCGACAAGGCGGGTAAAATAGCGAAGCTGCGCCATGTGTTTATGCGGATCGTATTTTTCTACATATACGATTTGCGCCTCGGGCTGGAGATCTTTGAAAAACGACAGCATCGCTACTTTATGGAAAAACCAGGCACCCGCCAGCTCGAAATTCATAATGGTATTTTTATCGAGATAACCAAAAATCTCTTTAAGCTTACGAATAAACGTTTGTTTTTCATCTGCTGACAAAAAGGCGCTACGTCCACCATGATTGGTTAACCATTTGAGATACCAGACAATCTCATAAATGACCGTCCTTTGTATATTTACCGGCACTACACCCTCTTTTTCGGCGTAGGATTTTAAGACGTCCAGGTAACCATAAACAGGAACATGCGTGAACCGCTCCTTTTTAGTCCAGGAGGTGTCCAGTGTAGACGAGCCATCCTCACGCTTGCGGTAATAATATTTAGAATGCGTTAAAAATGCGGCATGTCCGTTTTTTTCACCTTGTAAATAGCGGGCAACGAAATGCGCGTCCTCAAAATTAGGCTTAACTCTGGTATCGAAATATACATTTTTTAACGCTATCATATCCGAACGAAAAAATGCCGTACTGGCTGATAACTGGATCTCTTTTTCCATTTCAGCAAGCGGCACCAGCTGATTGCCCTTTTTAAACTTATAAGCCAAAGGGTGTGCATCTTTGTACTGATTTTTAGCCTCATAAAACATAATGATATTACAACCCACCATTTTGACGTCTTTATCGTTATGCTGATAAAGAAAAGCATCGAGGTTGTAAAAATAAGCGACATCAACGAAATCATCCGGGTCGATAAACGTCACCCACTCCGTAGCCACATGCTGCAATCCGTTGTTACGGGCGGCAGACTGCCCGGCGTTTTCCTGATAGATATACGTGATATTGTTCGGATATTTCTTTTGCCATTTTTTAATAATGTCGCCAGAATTATCTGTCGAACCATCATCGACCAGGATCAGCTGAATATGCTTTTTAAACTTCAGCCGCTGATTGATAAAGCTTTTAAAATAGTCATCCAGAAAGGCGCTGACGTTATACACTGCCGACACCACCGTATAGTCGTAGTGCCCGTCTTCTTTTTTAAGATGCAGCTTACTTAATTTCCGTGCCTGATTGGCAGCCATGTCGCTGAAGAACAGCCTGGGGTCCCTTACCAGCTTGCGAAGTTTATTACTAAACATTTTTGTGCGTTCCATTTTCAAAATATGTTCCCAGCATGTCAATCAATTGGTCCTGATAATTAGGGGTACTTGTGTTACGAGAAGAAAAATCATTGGCGCAGAAGGAATGCGGCGAGGCATTATTCTGTTGGCCATTAATCAGCGCGCGATAATGCATTTTTGCGGCGGGGGATCGCACGTTGAAGTAATAACAGATATCCCTTGCGGGCGTGGCCATTCCCAGGATATAGGTCAGCCAGGGCACCAGAAACGTCGGCAAATTCAAGTCGTTGTCGCTTCTGAATTTACCTGGCAGAAACGCCTCGATTTGCTGGTGGTATCGCTGTCGGGTCTCGGTAAAAAGGCTTTTACGCAGCGGCACATAGGTGTGGGCCAGCGGCGCATCGGGTGCAAAGCCTGTATCCTCTGCCAGCAGCGCTCTGGCGTTCAACGACGCGGCGAGCGCTGGTGTCGGGCTCCCGCGCTGCGCCATCGCCGTCAGGCTCTTACCGGCGATAAAGAGCGACGCCAGGCCATTACTTCTGAAAAAATGACTTGCCGGCAGCTCGCGCGCCACAAACACATCATCATTGAAATAGATAAAATGTTCGGCAAGCCCAGGAATAAGATGTAAATGCGCTTCGATGACGTGCGAGTTAAACGTAGGCAAATATTGTGGCGGAATAATCTCTGCATGAGAGATAAGCTTGATCTTTTCTATATCTCTGGCCCAGGGTAGAGAATGCCCGTCGACGACAATATAGATAAAGCGCACCCAGGGCATAAACCGCAATACGCTCAATACTGAATAATAGATTTCATTATGGTTATCAAAACGAGCCAGATCGCCGTCCGTATTTTCACCCGACTGTAAATAAGTATGCTGGTACTGCTGAAATTTTTTGACCCAGCGTGGGTCGCCATTATCGACCCAGGTAAAAACCACATCGACCGGAAAATTAACCGCAAACATGTTCTCCAGCGCGAGGTCGTGCTTAAGTAGCACCCCCTCTTCCGCGACCGGGCAGTGGATCTCATTAAAGATAAGCGGATGTTTTTTAAGCAAGTAATCTCTTAAAAATACGCCGGGAGACGCGAGCAGCTTGCGGGCTTTTCTGTATAACATGATTACAGATTTTCCTGTGCCTTATAGGCATTAATGGCGTCATCGACATCGTCGTAATACTGAACGTGATTTTCCCGGCCTATAAACACCGCTGCATCGCAATAGTGCTTTAGGGAATTGAGGTTATGCGACACCATCAAAAAGCAGGCGTCGCGGTGGCGTTCTTCAAAGACCATTTCGCATTTTTTACGAAAGCTGGCGTCACCGACGGCGGTGACTTCATCCACCAGATAGTAATCAAACGTAAACGCCATGCTCAGGCCGAAACCGAGGCGCGCCTTCATGCCGGACGAGTACGCTTTGACTGGCATATCAAAGTACTTACCGAGCTCGGCAAAATCTTCGACAAACGCCACTTTCTGGCGCAGCGCCTCTTTCGTGGCATAGAGCCGTGCTACAAACTTGACGTTTTCCCGCCCGGTCAGGCTGCCCTGAAAACCGCCCGCCAGACCGACCGGCCAGGAGATAGTGGCGCGGGAGACAATCCGCCCGCTGTCCGGGTTATCTGTGCCGCCAATCATGCGCAGCAGCGTGGATTTCCCGGCGCCGTTGCGCCCGATTAACGCCACGCTCTGCCCCGCCGGGAGCGTCAGGTTGAGATCTTTAAACACATAGTGCCGCCCCGCGGGCGTGCGGTATGACTTTGTGAGGTTTTCGATATTTATCATGAGGTCAGCATCGCCTCTTCCTGATGACGATAAAGCGCAAGGCCGGTAAAAAGTACCACCAGCGTGCTGATGGCAAGGTATGTCAGGCTCGCGCCGTCGCTCTCATAGCTGGTCGCAAGCGTTTCCCGTGTGAGTTCAACCACATGCACCAGCGGATTCCATGCCACCCAGCGCTGATACTCCTGCGGAATGGTGTTAAGCGAATACATCACGCAGGAGATGAAATAGAGCGGGCGCGTCAGCAGCGGCAGAAATTTCTCCGCCTCCGGAAACGCGCTGCTGATGACCATGAAAATCAGCCCGGTACCGAAAGAGAAAATAACCAGACAGCCCCAGACGCAAAATAGCGTTAACAGATGCGAGCAGGTAAATATCTCGCCCATCATTGCCAGCATCGCGAGCAATAGCAGATAAACCGCGATATAAATCCCCGCCTCCAGCAGCGTTCTGGCGATTATCGTATCAACGGGCTTTACCGGACGATAATTAAAAAGCCCCTGATTCGCCTCAATGGCATTAACAGAACGCCCCGTAATATGGCTAAAAATAAAATAGGGAATAATGCCGCTTAGCAGAAATACCGGAAAAGAGATATCCGGCAGGGTTCGTTCCATGACAAAATCCAGAACAAACAGCAGAATAGCGAGATGCAGTAAGGGTTCAAGCAAGGCCCAGCCGTAACCGAGGCGGAACTTGCCGAAACGCGTTTTTATCTCCCTTAAAAAGAGCGCCAGCACGGTGGCGCGCTGAACAGCCAGTCCATGTCTTTTCATTTATCGTTCCTGATGACAGTGTTGCGAACAGGCTACCGCCGTGGGATATACCCATAGCCGTGGCGAGGCGCGCTTCCGCTGTCGTAAAAAGAGCAACGCACGCGGGCTATCGCTCGCGTGAATATAAACCGAGTTAATTAAAGCTCACGTATTATTTGCCGTAGTTATTAATGTCCATCATTACGGCAGCAGAAGGGCGTTACAATAATTCTGGCGCGTAAAATACCACAACGCATTATCTCCATAAATAACTTATGGCGGGTTTCTTTTTTTAGAGCGTGTGTTTTTCTGATTTTTATTTATCTTTTTTTATCCGTTTTAATACCAGAAATAACTACTATGAGTCTGAAATCGTCATTTTGTCGTAAAAACGGGTAACGCCTTCATAGCCAAGTGCAAAATTGATATAGCTTACCAGCGCAGGCGAATTGAGCTTGCGCCCCGGATAAACCAGGTAGAGATCGTTGCCGGTGACGGTCCATTCCGGCAGAACACTGACCAGCGCGCCCTGCCGGAGCGTGTCGTCCAGTAAGAACGCGGGCAGCAGCGTGATCCCCGCCCCGGCCAGCGCGCTTTCGCGGGCGTAGAGCAAATTATCGGTCTGGTGCATGTGATTGAGATGACAGCGGTAGAGCTCGCGGTCGCGCTGGAGTAGCCATTCGGTCCAGGCTCGGTGCACCACGACTCGGTGCTCTACCAGTTGCGACGGGTGCGTAAGTGTCGGGTAACGCGAGAGATAGCCAGGCGAGGCGAGCAGATAACGCGGGCAATGGCCGATTTTACGGCCAATCAGCGAGGAGTCCTGAGGCTTGCCGGTGCGCAGCGCCACGTCAAAGCCTTCCATGACCAGATCCCGCACGTCGTCAGAGATAAAGACCTCCAGCGTGATATCGGGGTATTTCGTGAGAAACTCCGCATTCATGCGCGCGAGCAGCGTCGCGCCGATGCCCGCCGGGCTGGTAATGCGCAGCCTACCGCTGGGGTTGTCGCGAAGCCGCTGGACGGCAAGATCCGCGCGTTCGCTGGCATCCAGCATTTCGCGACAGTGCACCAGATAGTGCTCGCCAGCAAACGTCAGGCTCAGCTTACGCGTGGTGCGATTGAGCAGCCGCAGCCCGACGTGCGCCTCAAGCTGGCTGATGCGCTGGCTGACGCTTGATTTCGGCAGTCCCGCTTTCTGCGCCGCCGCCGTGAAACTGCCGGTTTCCGCGACCAGCGCGAAGAGCGCCATATCCTGCAGATGCTTAAACATGATTGTTCATCTCTCACGAACACGCCGTTCTGGATTGTCCATCTTATCACCCCCATTCAGCTCGCATAGACTACATTCAACACAACACGCTCTGAACGCACTCTGCATAAGGAATACACCATGTCTGTTAAAGCGATTGCCGTTAACCCGGATGCGCCGGAAAGCTTTATTGAAGTCACCCAGCCGATGCCGCAGCCTGGCGACTACGATCTGCTGGTCGAAGTGAAAGCGGTTTCTATCAACCCGGTCGATACCAAAGTCCACGCCAGCCTGCAAAAAAACGGCCTCCAGGAACCGCGCGTGCTGGGCTGGGACGCGAGCGGCATCGTGACTGCCATGGGCAGCAAGGTCAGCGGTTTTAAGGCGGGCGATGAAGTCTATTACGCCGGCGATATTACCCGTCCGGGCAGCAACGCCAGCCATCAGTTGATCGACGCCCGCATCGTGGGCCATAAACCGCGCACGCTCTCCTGGGCCGCTGCCGCGGCTATCCCGCTGACGGCGCTGACCGCGTGGGAAGGATTATTCGAGCGGCTGAATATTCAGGACGCAGGAGAAGATAAAACGCTGCTGATTATCGGCGGCGCGGGCGGCGTAGGGTCGCTGGCTATCCCGTTCGCGCGTCTGCGCAGCAAAGTGAAAATTATCGCCACCGCCTCACGTGAAGATTCGGCGCAGTGGTGCCGGGATCGCGGCGCGGATCTGGTGGTGAACTATCGGGATCTACCGGGTGAACTGGCGCAACACGACATTAAATTTGTCGATTACATTTTTATTCTGAATGATACCGACGGCCACTGGGCGGCGGTAAGCCAGCTTATCGCGCCGCAGGGGCATATTTGCAGCATCGTCGAAAACGCGCACCCGCTGGATCAGGACGCGCTGAAATCGAAATCGGCCGCGCTGCACTGGGAATTTATGTATACCCGCAGCATGTATCAGACCGCTGATATGGCGCGCCAGGGCGAGATCCTGAACGAGGTCGCAAAGCTGGTAGAGGCAGGCGAAGTTGAAAGCGCGCTGAGTGAGACATTCCACGGGCTGAGCGTTGAGAGCATCACCAACGCACACCGTAAAGTGTTGGAAGGCCATATGCGCGGCAAAGTGGTGGTGGCGTTTTAATCGCGACGCTGGCGGGTGCGCTGCGCTTACCCGCCCTGCACTGAACTGAGCTTACGGATAGTCATAGGGTGGGTAAGCGTAGCGCACCCACCTTCTATACGATGAAAAAACTACGCCTGCTCACCCATCAGCTGCTTCACGAGCTCCACGCAGCGCAGAAAACGCGAATCGTAATCCGGCTCCTCGACATGCACATACTCGATATTATTTTCCTCGAGCATCGACACCAGCAGCGACTGAAACTCCTTGCGATCCACTGAACTGCCGAGGCTTCGCAGCCCGTCCGCCACCCACGGCGTATTGTTCTCCAGCAGGATGACCAGGTCGAAGCGGTACTCATCCACCAGCGCCTGCACAAACGGATGCTCGCGCCCTTCGTACTTCTTACAGAACGCCTGCGTGGTGACAAAATCGGTGTCGACAAAGGCCACTTTATTGGCGTACTTCACCGCAAAATCAATATATTGCGCATGGCCGAGCGCGATTTTGTCGTAGTCGGAATATTGCAGCGCCATCTCGTCGCCGCCCAGATGCGAGAACACATAATCGCGGCCATATTCCCAGGCGCTGGTGGTGTTGAAGATATTGGCGAGCTTGTTCACCAGCATCGATTTCCCGCTCGACTCGCCGCCGAGGATAGCCACCGTGCGCACAAAAAACGGCTTCACTTCGGTAGGAATGTATTCCCAGTAGCGGAACGGGTTGGCACGGATTTGCGCGCCGCTGATATTCATAAAGGTGCGCTTCGGGTCGATAATCACGGTCTCGATGCCGAGATGTTCGCGATACTGCGGCGCGTCAGCCTCTTCGGAGGTATAGATGGTATCGGGCTCAATGCCCTTCTCTGCCATAAACGCGGTGATCCCTTCGCTCCAGACATCCCAGCCGTGCGGGTACGGCTCCATGCCCTCTTCATTAAACGCATGAATACGGATGTTTTTCTGGTATTTGAAGGTTTGCAGCAGCCAGCGCAGGCGGTCGCTGATGGTGGGCTGTTGCGACATCGCGCTCTCTTCGAACAGCGTGCGGTCGCGCTTTTCGTCGTAGCCCATAATGATGTGCAGCTCATCGACCTGGCTACAGGCGCGCTGGATGAGATAAATATGGCCGGTGTGTAGCGGATAAAACTTGCCGAACACAACGCCGACGCGCTTCTGACGGCGCGGGAACTCAAGGCCCAGAAAACGGTGCAGCGCTTCGAGCTTCTGCGCGCTGGGACTTTTGATTTTGGCGTTGAGCAGCTGGCTTAAATAGCCTTTAGTCATGCCGCAGGCCGCCGCTACCTGTTGTAAGGTGCAGCCCTTTTGACGGATCGCGTTTTTAAGATAGTCGAATGACAAGATGCGCTGCCTCCTGCAATTACCCTGTATCTGTCGAGCTGCGGGGGCGCGGGCGGGTTTCCGGCCTTACGTCAGTAAGATCAGGACTCCCCGTTCGCGGCCGCCCGCAAGGCGGCTAGTGTGGGTAATAACCCATTGAATAATTAATTATAAGTCGTCAAAGACAGTTAGCGCATCCGCAAGCTTTTTAACACCGAAAATTTGCATGCCTTCCGGCACTTTTTTCGGCACGTTGGCGGCGGGCACGATGGCGCGACGAAAACCGTGTTTCGCCGCTTCGGAGATACGCTCCTGGCCGCTCGGCACCGGGCGAATTTCCCCCGCGAGGCCGACCTCGCCAAACACGACGAGATCCTGCGGCAGCGGACGGTCGCGCAGGCTCGATACCATCGCCAGTAGCAGCGCCAGGTCCGCGCTGGTCTCGGTGACTTTCACCCCGCCGACCACGTTGACGAATACATCCTGATCGGCCATTTGCAGACCGCCGTGGCGGTGCAACACCGCGAGGAGAATGGCGAGACGGTTCTGTTCAAGACCCACCGCCACGCGTCTGGGGTTGCCCATCATCGACTGATCCACCAGCGCCTGGATCTCCACCAGCAGCGGGCGCGTGCCTTCCCAGACCACCATTACCGAGCTGCCGGAGGTCACTTCATCGCCGCGACTTAAGAAAATCGCCGACGGGTTGCTGACTTCGCGCAGCCCCTGTTCCGTCATCGCGAAGACGCCCAGCTCATTCACCGCGCCGAAGCGGTTTTTATGGCTGCGCAGCGTGCGAAAACGCGAATCGGCATCGCCATCGAGCAGCACCGAACAGTCGATGCAGTGTTCGAGCACTTTCGGCCCCGCCAGCGAGCCGTCTTTGGTCACATGACCGACCATGACAATCGCCACGCCGCGAGTTTTGGCGAAACGCGTCAGGTAGGCGGCGGTTTCACGCACCTGCGCGACGCTGCCCGGCGACGACTGGACATCCGCCATGTGCATCACCTGAATGGAGTCGATAACCATCAGCTTCGGCTGCTCTTCTTCGGCGATAAGGCAGATCTGCTCGATGCTGGTTTCCGAGAGCATGTTGAGATTGGTGGTCGGCAGGCCCAGACGGTGCGCGCGCATCGCCACCTGTTGCAGCGACTCCTCGCCGGTGACATAGAGCGTTTTCATCTGCTCGCCGAGCTTGCAGAGCGTTTGCAGCAGCAGCGTCGATTTCCCGGCGCCCGGGTTGCCGCCAATCAGAATGGCGCTGCCCGGCACCACGCCGCCGCCGAGCACGCGGTCGAATTCTTTAAAGCCGGTCGAAAAGCGCGGCAGTTCTTCCAGGCTTATCTCAGAGAGCTTCTGCACTTTGGCTACGCCCGCGTTGCCCGCATAGCCGGAGAGACGTTCATTGCGCGCCGCTTGCGGCGAGGCGGCGAGACGCACCTCGGTGATGGTATTCCAGGCATGACAGGCGCTGCACTGCCCCTGCCAGCGCGGATAATCCGCACCACACTCGTTACAGACAAATGCGCGTTTTGGAGCTTTCGCCACCTTTTACCTCTTTATTTCGGATTCAGGCTGCCGGAGAGGATACAGAAAACCCCCATCAGATCAGCGTGACGGATTGTGATTTCCGTCTTTTCATTCACTTTCGGTTTGGCGTGGTAGGCAATGCCCAGCCCCGCGGTCTGGATCATCGGCAGGTCGTTGGCGCCGTCGCCAATCGCCACGGTCTGGCCTGCCGGGATCGCGTATTTTTCAGCGAGACGCTGTAAGGTTTGCGCCTTGAAGCGGGCGTCAACAATCTGCCCGGTGACGTCGCCGGTCAGCCGACCGTTTTCCACCGCCAGTTCATTGGCGACCACATCGTCCAGGTGGAGTTTGTCCTGCAGATATTGCGCGAAGTAAGTAAAACCGCCGGAGGCGATAGCCACTTTCCAGCCCAGCGCGTGCAGTTTCAGCACCAGCGAGGTCAGGCCCGGCATCAGCGGCAGCACGTCGCGTACCTGGCGCAGAATATCGGCGTCTGCGCCTTTTAGCGTGCCAACGCGCGCTTTCAGGCTGGCGGTGAAATCCAGCTCGCCGCGCATGGCGCGCTCGGTCACTTCCGCCACTTCGTCGCCGGTTCCGGCAAGCTTCGCGATTTCATCAATGCATTCGATCTGGATAGCCGTGGAATCCATATCCATCACCAGCAGGCCGGGCGTTTTCAGATGCGGGATTTTACCGAGCGGCGCGACATCGAGGCCGGAATCATGCGCCAGACGCGTCGCGCGCGGCGTCAGCGAGCCCGCGAGACGGATCACCTGATAATCTTCCACGCACCACGCGTTGACGATAACCATCGCCGCGCCGAGCTTATGCTGATATTGGGTCAGACTTTGCTTATTTAAACCCCGTCCGTACAGGAGCCAGCCGCTTTGACCGGCGTGATAATCCAGCGGCATCACTTCGTCACCGCTTAAAGAAAGGGGCAATCCAGGCCAGAGAGAAACCTCATTCGGCAGGTCGCACCAGGTAAGACTGTTCGGCATTCAGGCTCCTGTAAATAGTATCGGGGCGGGACAAAACAACGCATGAGGCTACCTTGTCTGCGGCGCTTCTGGCAACATTAAGCTTCAAAATTTAAGCAGGTACTCTATGGCCCGGGCAAAACTCAAATTTCGGCTGCATCGCGCAGTGATTGTACTCATCTGTCTGGCGCTGCTGGTGGCGCTGATGCAGGGCGCGTCCTGGTTCAGCCAGAGCCATCAACAGTCCCGTAATATCCAGATGGAAGAGCTCGCCCGCACGCTGGCCCGCCAGGTGAGCTACAGCCTCGTGCCGCTGATCAAAGGCGAAAACCCGGATGAAAAGCGCGTAGGCGCGCTTCTGCGCCAGCTGACGGAAGAGAGCCGCGTTCTCGACGCCAGCGTCTATGACCAGCAGGGAGAACTTATCGCGCGCGCCGGTGAGAGCGTTAACGTGCGCGACCGGCTGGCGCTCGACGGGAAAAAGGCAGGCAGCTACTTTAACGAGCAGATCGTTCAGCCGGTGCAGGATAAAAGCGGGCCCATCGGTTACCTGCGTTTGACGCTCGACACGCACAGCCTGCCGACCGAAGCGCGCCAGGTCGATAACACCACCAATATTCTGCGCCTGATGATGCTGCTGGCGCTCGCCATCGGCATTGTGCTGACGCGCACGCTCCTGCAGGGCAAACGCACCCGCTGGCAGCAGTCGCCATTCCTGCTGACCGCCAGCAAATCGGTGCCCGAAGAAGAGAGCGAACCCGACGCGCCAGCGGACGACAAACGCGCGTGACACCGCGTGATACAATGGGCGTTTTTCAATGCTTAAGGGAAAACGCCCGTGTCCTCTCTACGCCTGCTTATTTCCGATTCTTACGATCCCTGGTTTAACCTGGCGGTGGAAGAGTGCATCTTCCGCCAGATGCCCGCCACCCAGCGCGTGCTGTTTCTTTGGCGCAACGCTGACACCGTCGTGATTGGCCGGGCGCAGAACCCGTGGAAAGAGTGCAACACCCGCCGCATGGAGGAAGATAACGTGCGTCTGGCCCGGCGCAGCAGCGGCGGCGGCGCGGTGTTCCACGATCTCGGCAACACCTGTTTCACCTTTATGGCGGGCAAGCCAGAGTATGACAAAAGCGTCTCCACGACGATTGTGATTAACGCGCTGGCGCAGCTTGGCGTGCAGGCGTCGGCCTCCGGGCGCAACGATTTAGTGGTGGAGACCGCCGAAGGGCCGCGCAAAATTTCCGGCTCCGCCTACCGCGAGACGATGGATCGCGGCTTCCACCACGGCACGCTGCTGCTGAACGCCGATTTAAGCCGACTGGCGAATTACCTGAACCCGGATAAGAAAAAGCTCCAGGCGAAAGGAATCACTTCCGTGCGCGGGCGCGTCGCCAACCTTAACGATTTCAGGCCGGGCATCACGCACGCCCAGGTGTGCGAGGCGGTGATGGACGCGTTTTTCGCCTATTACGGCGAGCATGTGTCCGCCGAGGTGATTTCACCCGACGCGTTCCCGGATTTGCCAGGATTTGCGCAAACGTTCGCCCGTCAGAGCAGCTGGGAGTGGAATTTCGGCCAGGCGCCCGCCTTTACGCATCAGCTGGACGAGCGTTTTGTCTGGGGCGGCGTGGAGCTGCATTTCGATGTGGAAAAAGGGCATATCACCCGCACTCAGCTGTTTACCGACAGCCTTAACCCCGCGCCGCTGGAGGCGCTGGCGAGCCGGTTGTCGGGCTGCGTGTATCAGGCCGACGCGTTGCAGCACACCTGCGAGGCGTTGGCCGCAGAATTTCCGGCGCAGGCGGCGGAGCTTCGCGAAGTGGGCGCGTGGATGGCGCAGGCGGTACGTTGAGTTAACGGGTGCGCTTACCCGCCCTACAAAACCTTTGCCCTGATGGCGGGCGCGCTGCGCTTACCCGTCCTGCAAAAACATCACTCTTTACGCGCGTAGGGCGGGTAAGCGTCAGCGCACCCGCCATTTCTTTTGGCTTTTAAAGCCACCCACCACGGCCAATAAAAAAGAGCGCCGCAGCGCCCTTTTCTTTTCACCTGATGCCAGCGAAAGCTTACGCTTTATCGCCCAGCAGCACGGATTCCAGCGCGATTTTGATCATGTCGTTAAACGTGGTCTGACGCTCTGCCGCGGTGGTCTGCTCATGGGTGCGGATATGGTCGGACACAGTGCAGATGGTCAGCGCTTTCGCGCCAAATTCCGCCGCCACGCCGTAGATGCCCGCCGCTTCCATTTCCACGCCCAGGATGCCGTATTTTTCCATCACGTCGAACATGGACGGGTCCGGCGTATAGAACAGGTCGGCGGAGAAGATGTTGCCGACGCGCGCGTCAACGCCCAGCGCTTTGGCCGCGTCAACCGCGTTACGTACCATGTCGAAATCCGCGATGGCTGCGAAATCGTGATCTTTGAAACGCAGACGGTTCACTTTAGAGTCGGTGCACGCGCCCATACCGATCACCACGTCACGCAGTTTCACATCGGCACGTACCGCACCGCAGGAGCCCACGCGAATGATTTTCTTCACGCCGAAATCGGTGATCAGCTCTTTGGTGTAGATGGAGCAGGACGGAATGCCCATGCCGTGGCCCATCACGGAAATTTTGCGGCCTTTGTAGGTACCGGTAAAGCCCAGCATGCCGCGCACGTTGTTTACTTCGCGCACGTCTTCGAGGAAAGTTTCTGCAATGTGTTTAGCGCGCAGCGGGTCGCCCGGCATCAGTACGACGTCTGCGAAATCACCCATCTCGGCGTTAATATGTGGGGTTGCCATCTTATTTTCCTTTTTAATCTTTTATCTCGCCGGGTGGCGGCTGCGCCTTACCCGGCCTGTATTCTGTGCTCCCTCTCACTGTGGAGAGGGTTGGGGTGAGGACATCTGGCCGCCCTCAATCCCTTTAGAACATCGCTTTGCCATATTCCATGTCAGACAGGCCAAAATATTTGGCGACGGTCTGGCCGATATCGGCAAACGTCTCGCGATGGCCGAGCGAGCCCGGTTTCACTTTCGGGCCGTAAACCAGCACCGGGATATGCTCACGGGTATGGTCGGTGCCTTTCCAGGTCGGGTCGCAGCCGTGGTCAGCGGTAAAGATGATGATGTCATCTTCGCCCACCAGCTCCAGCAGCTCCGGCAAGCGGCGGTCGAACAGCTCAAGGCCGCCCGCGTAGCCTGCGACATCGCGGCGATGGCCCCAGGAGGAGTCGAAATCCACGAAGTTGGTGAACACAATCGTGTTGTCGCCCGCTTCTTTCATCTCTTTGATGGTGGCGTCGAACAGCGCGTCCAGCCCGGTGGCTTTCACCTTTTTGGTGATGCCCATGTTGGCGTAGATATCCGCGATTTTACCGACGGAAACGACGTGACCGCCCTTCTCGTCCACCAGCTTTTTCAGCACCACCGGTGACGGCGGCTCGACCGCCAGGTCGTGACGGTTGCCGGTGCGCTGGAAGTTGCCCGCTTTATCGCCGATAAACGGACGCGCGATCACGCGACCAATGTTGTAGCCGCCTTCGGTCAGCTCTTCACGCGCGATTTCGCACAGCTCATAGAGTCTGTCCAGGCCGAACGTCTCTTCGTGGCAGGCAATCTGGAACACCGAGTCGGCAGAGGTATAGAAAATCGGCTTGCCGGTTTTCATATGCTCTTCGCCAAGTTCATCCAGAATCACCGTACCGGAAGAGTGGCAGTTGCCGAGGTAGCCCGGCAGGTTCGCGCGTTCCACCAGCTTGTCGAGCAGCTCCTGCGGGAAGCTGTTTTTCTCGTCGGTAAAGTAACCCCAGTCGAACAGGACCGGCACACCAGCGATTTCCCAGTGGCCTGACGGCGTATCTTTACCGGAAGAAAGCTCATGTGCCCAGGCGTAGGCGCCGGTGATTTCCGCATTGCCGTCCATCCCGGCAGGAATAAAGCCCGTCGCGCCTTCATGCGCTTTCGCAAGGCCCAGCTTTGTCAGATTCGGCAGATGCAGCGGGCCTTTACGGCCGATGTCCGCTTCACCTTTGGCGCAGGCCTCGGCGATGTGGCCGAGCGTATCGGAGCCCACGTCGCCGAAGCGTTCCGCGTCTTCCGTCGCGCCAATACCAAAGGAGTCCAGCACCATGATAAATGCACGTTTCATATTTTCTCCGTACCTTTTGCGCTGTAAAAAAGTGATCAGATCAGTATGCCACTTATTGGCTGATTCTGCGATAGACAACCGGTGACGCTTTCGCCGCCGTATCGTCAACCTTAATGGCCGCTTTTACCGCTGCCGCCGCTTCCTGCCAGCTCGCCTCGCTCTTCGCGTGGATGATGGCAAGCGGTCGTTCGCCGTCCACCTGCTCGCCGAGACGCGCCATATCGGTTAACCCGACGCTGTAATCAATGCTGTCGGACGCCTGACGACGACCGCCGCCCATCGACACCACCGCCATTCCGAGCGCGCGGGTATCCATCTCGGTAATAAACCCGCTGCGGTCGGCATAAACAGCTTTGCTGAGCGTGGCGGCAGGCAGATAGCGGTCGTAGTTTTCAACAAAGTCCGCCGGGCCATTTTGCGCGGCCACCATGCGGCCAAAGATTTCCGCCGCGCTGCCGTTATCCAGCACCCGCTGAAGTTTCGCGCGCGCCTCGGCGTCGTCTTTCGCGAGCCCGCCGGAGAGCAGCATCTCCACGCACAGCGCCATGGTGACGTCCAGCAGGCGCGGGTTGCGGTAATCGCCGGTGAGGAAGCGCACCGCTTCACGCACTTCCACCGCATTGCCTGCGCTTGAGGCCAGCACTTCATTCATGTCGGTCAGCAGCGCCGTGGTGCGCACGCCTGCGCCGTTAGCCACGCCGACAATCGCCTGCGCGAGCTCTTCAGAAAGCGCATAAGTGGGCATAAACGCCCCGCTGCCGACCTTCACGTCCATCACCAGCGCATCGAGCCCTTCGGCAAGTTTTTTCGCGAGGATCGAGGCGGTGATCAGTGGAATCGAATCGACCGTCGCCGTGATATCGCGCGTGGCGTAAAAGCGCTTATCCGCCGGCGCGAGCGAGTTGGTCTGGCCGATAATCGCGACGCCCACATTTTTAATAATGTCGCGAAAGCGATTATCGTCCGGGAAAATATCGAACCCCGGGATCGCTTCGAGTTTATCGAGCGTGCCGCCGGTATGGCCCAGTCCACGCCCGGAAATCATCGGAATATAGCCGCCGCACGCCGCCACCATTGGGCCGAGCATCAGCGACGTGACGTCGCCCACGCCGCCGGTGGAGTGTTTGTCCACGACCGGGCCATTCAGATTGAGGCTTTTCCAGTCCAGCACGGTGCCGGAATCACGCATCGCCATCGTCAGCGAGACTCGCTCCGGCATGGTCATGTCGTGAAAGAAAATGGTCATCGCCAGCGCGGCGATCTGTCCTTCGGAAACGGTATTGTCGCGAATGCCGTTAATAAAAAAGCGGATTTCGTCGTCGCTAAGCGCGTGGCCGTCGCGTTTTTTACGAATAATTTCCTGAGCGAGGAACACGATAACCCCCGTGAATTAGGGTGAATAATGGCGGGCAGCGCTACGGCTTGCCCGTATTACGATCCTGGGGCCTGACAGCGATGCGCTGTCAGGCGCAGAGCGGATTAATAGCTGCTGGCGCTTTTGCCGTCACCGTGGCCGAGCGCCTGTAACAGGCTTGCCAGCAGGCTGGAGGCGCCGAAGCGATAGTGGCGGGCATCCGCCCAGTCAGCGCCGAGCAGTTCGTCGGCAACCGCCAGGTATTTCGCTGCGTCTTCTGCGGTGCGCACGCCGCCTGCCGGTTTAAAGCCAACGGTTTTCGCCACGCCCATATCGCGGATCACTTCGAGCATAATGCGCGCGCTTTCCGGGGTCGCGTTAACCGGCACTTTACCGGTAGAGGTTTTAATGAAGTCTGCGCCAGCTTTGATGGAAATTTCAGACGCTTTGCGGATCAGCGCTTCTTCTTTCAGTTCGCCGGTTTCGATGATGACTTTCAGCAGCACGTTGGCCGCGGCGCAGGCCTCTTTACAGGCTTTCACCAGGTCAAAACCGACCTGCTCGTTGCCCGCCATCAGCGCGCGATACGGGAACACCACGTCCACTTCATCCGCGCCGTAAGCGATAGCCGCGCGGGTTTCCGCGAGCGCGATATCGATATCATCGTTGCCGTGCGGGAAGTTGGTCACGGTCGCGATACGGATATCCGGCGTGCCCTGTGCATTCAGCGTTTTGCGGGCAATCGGGATAAAGCGCGGGTAGATGCAGACGGCGGCAGTATTGCCCACCGGGGTTTTCGCCTGATGACACAATGCGATGACTTTCTCATTGGTGTCGTCGTCATTCAGGGTGGTAAGGTCCATCAGCTGCAGCGCACGCAGGCTGCTTTTGGTTAAATCGGTCATAACTTTCTCCAACAAAAAAATGCATCTCGGATGAGAAACTCAACACGTTGGAGCGGTCGTGGTTCCATGAAGAAGAGCGGCGTCGACCGCCGTCACGCTGAGATCCGTCTCACCGCACATCATTGCCATCAATGTTAAAATTCTAACACTGACGGGCGGAATGATTTTGTGCCTTGTTTCACAAATTACAAAGTAATGGTTGCATACTTTCAGCCATTATATGTGATTAACACAACATTATGACAGTCTGAAGCGCGCGCCGGACACAAAAAAGGCTGGCGCGAGGCCAGCCTGAATGTCACAGAAAATGTGAAAATAATAACATTTTCACACAGGGCTACAGCGCCAGAAACACACCGGCGATGGTCGCGCTCATGAGGTTCGAGAGCGTGCCGGCGGCAACGGCTTTTAGTCCGAGCTGCGCGACGTCATGACGTCGGCTGGGCGCCATGCTGCCAAGCCCGCCAATCAAAATGGCGATAGAAGAAAGGTTAGCAAATCCGCAGAGCGCGAAAGAAATAATCGCTTTGGTATGCGCCGAGAGCACCTGCAGACCGGCGGCCGCCACGGCGGCGTCATCTTTCAGGTATTCGCCGAAATTCATGTAGGCCACGAATTCGTTGATGATGAGCTTCTGGCCGATAAACGATCCCGCCACCATCGCCTCTTCCCACGGCACGCCAATCAGCCACGCCACCGGTGAGAATACCCAGCCCAGGATCAGCTGCAATGAGAGCTCCGGATGGTTAAACCAGCCGCCGATGCCGGAGAGCATGCCGTTCAGCAGAGCAATCAGCGCCACGAACGCCAGCAGCATCGCGCCGACGTTCAGCGCCAGCTGCATCCCGGCGGACGCGCCGGAGGCGGCAGCGTCCAGCACGTTCGACGGACGATCCGGATCGTGCTGCACGCGCTCAAGGTGCGGGGCATCGTTGGGTTGTTCGGTTTCCGGGATCATGATTTTCGCAAACAGCAGACCGCCGGGCGCCGCCATGAAAGAGGCGGCGATGAGGTATTCCAGCGGCACACCCATCTGGGCATAGCCCGCCAGTACTGACCCCGCAACAGACGCCAGCCCGCCGCACATCACCGCGAAGAGTTCCGAGCGGGTCATTGTCGCGATATAAGGACGCACCACCAGCGGCGCTTCGGTCTGACCGACAAAAATATTGGCGGTGGCTGAAAGCGATTCGGTACGGGAGGTTTTCAGCACTTTACGCAGCGCGCCGCCAAGCAGGCGGATAACCAGTTGCATAATGCCGAGGTAGTAAAGCACCGCAATCAGCGAGGAGAAAAAGACGATAACCGGCAGCACGCGCAGCGCGAAGATAAACCCGCCGCCGCCGAATACCTCGAACATTTTGTCCGACACCAGGCCGCCAAACAAAAACGAAATGCCGCTATTGCCGTAAGCGATGACATTCGCCACGCCTTCGGACATCGCCAGCAGCACTTTACGGCCCGCCGGCACGTAGAGCACCAGCGCCCCGATGGCAACCTGAATCAGCCAGGCGCCCGCGACGGTGCGCAGGTTTATCGCTTTACGGTTACTGGAAAGCGCGACGGCTATCGCAAGCAACGCCAACATTCCCACCAGCCCCATGAGTATTTGCATACAGTATCCCTGTGTAATGAGTGAATTATGAGTGTCCCGCGCGCGCAGGCGGGGCGATTTAACGACAGGGAATGAAGGTAAATCCAGACGCTTTACGCTTTTTTAAGCAACCGTGGATTTCCGGTCACATTTTAGGCGCGGGAAGAGCGTGCGGGTGTTTTCAAGAAGGGTATGGGCGATAACATCAGGCGGCTCGGGGCGCAGCTCGCACAGAACGTCAAACACACCGTTGACCCGCTCGGGACGGTTTGGCTGCCCTTGCCAGCCGTTAAGCGGCATATCTGGCGCGTCGGTTTCCAGAAGCAGCGCGGAAAGCGGCAGTCGCGCCATCACGTCACGGGTCTTCTGCGCACGCGGGTAGGTAATGGTGCCGCCCACACCGATGTAATAACCCAGCTCAATAAAGCGCTGCGCCTGTTGCAGACTGCCCGCGAAGCCGTGCACCACGCCGGTACAGGGCAGCGCGTGGCGCTTTAAGTGCATCGCGAGCTTATCGTGGGTGCGGCGCGAATGCAGAATGACCGGCAGTTCATAGCGCTTCGCGAGCCGCAACTGGGCGTCGAGGATAGCCTCCTGGCGTTCAAAAAGCGGGTTTTCCATGTAGAGATCGAGCCCGATTTCGCCTATCGCCACCAGTTTATCCGCCTGCCGCTGCAGATGATGCTCAAGCAGCGCCAGGCTTGCGTCATCATGGTTGCCGATAACAATCGGGTGCAGGCCGATGGCCGCCCACAGAGCCGGGTAGCGCGCGGCGAGCTCAAGCACGGTAGCAAAACGCGCCGCTTCAATCGCGGGCACGATGATGTGCTCAACGCCCGCCTCAGCGGCCTGCGCGAGGCTTACCGCCTCCGCGCCGGTAAAAGGCGGAAAATCGAAATGGCAGTGGGTGTCGATAAAGCGCCGCGTCATGCCAGATCCTCATCGTTAAACGTCGCGTCGTTCGCATGCTCGGTTTTCACCAGCGGCGCGTCGAACGCGTCGTTCGCGACCGTCGCAGGCGGCACCACGATGGTCGCCTCCGCAGCCACCGGCACCAGGATTTCAGCAGGCGCGGCCACGGTCGCTTCCGCCGGTACGGCGACAGGCAACACGGGCGGCATACGGTAGCGACGCAGCGGCGGCTTGCTGACCAGCAGCCTGCCGACCGTCGCCAGGAAATAGCGCCCGCACAGGCGGCCCAGCTTGTAATCTTCCATCAGCGCGGGCACGCGGCTGCCGAGCGCCATACTGGTGAGCGCGCGGGGCGGCGAAATTTCGAAAATGCGCAGTTTGCCGGGCGGCTTTTCGATAAATTCCTGAATCTCGCGGTAGGTGGTTTCGTGATGCTGCACCAGGTTCAGCAGCGGCTGAAGGCTGCTGTCGGTAAGCCAGCGTTCCATGCGTTTGAACCATTGCGGGGTGTAGAACGCCTGCGACGGCACGGTGCGGATGACCACAAGTGTAGTGGCGCCGAGGCGCGCCGCCTCCCGCACCGGAATGGCGTCGCTGACGCCGCCGTCGAAATAGTTCACGCCGTCGATATCGACGCCGGGGCGATAAAAACCAGGAATGGCGCTGGAGGCGCGCACGATATCAAGCCAGTTATTCTCCTGCGGCGCGAAATAGCCCGGCGAGAAGTCGTCACGGCGACAGGCGCACATATAAAACGCCTTGCCCGCCTCGAAAAGCCGCATCGCGTTGCCCATCTCAAGCGGCATACGCGCCGCAGTCGCCTCGTTCAGCCAGTCGAGATCGATAAGATTGCCGCCGCGCACGAAGCGCACCGGGTCAAAGAAATCGCGTGAGGTGGTAAAGCGGGTAATGACACGCCGCGCGTAACCCGGCTGGTTACAAACGTATGCCGAGAGGTTTTGCGCCCCGGCGGACGTGCCGAGAAAGAAATCGAACGGGTTAAATTGCGCGCGCATGAATTCGTCCAGCACGCCGGCTGTAAAGATCCCGCGCTGGCCGCCCCCTTCGCAGACAATCGCCAGCTTGCCGGGACGAAACGGTTTCACTGCCAGCGGCGCTATGTTGCCCGGCGTTACGGGAATTCGTTGTCCCACCCTGCTTTCCTGTTTTTATCCGTCGCGCGCCGCGCGAACGTTACCGATGCCATAAACGAGCAAAGCCAGTCACAGGGACTGGCTTTGCCGTCTGTCGGTTATCTTTTTATCACACTACGGGCGTCGACGACCCATAAAAAGGCTAACCAGGAACAGAATAATACCGACGACGAAAACGATCTTCGCTGCGCCTGCTGCGGTACCTGCCAGGCCACCAAAGCCCAGAGCGGCCGCAATCAACGCGATAACCAGAAAGATAATGCCCCAACGAAACATAAGACTCTCCTTTACCATAGTTAATCTTTATACCGCTTCTTAATGAACGCAGCGTCCACTGGCGGTGTTATCCAGCTATTATTGCTTCCCCTTTCTCCCGGCCGTAACCGGGAGAGCGGTTTGCCTGTTACGACTTCACTTTTAAATCGTTTTTCACGCTTTTCACGCCATCAATCGCTTTCGCGATGCTTTCAGCGCGCTGAGACTGTTTTTCAGACTCTACGGTACCGGAAAGCTGCACCACACCGTCGGTGGTTTCGACTTTCACATTACGCGAAGGCACGATGTCATCCGCCAGCAGTTTCGCTTTGATTTCGCTGGTGGTGGCCGCATCACCCGCATAACCTTTCACCGACGCGTCTTTACCGTCGCGAACGTGCAGCTTGTCGCTTACAGAAGCGACGCCCTCAACGCCTTTGGCGATTTTCACCGCTTCCTCGGCCTGGGCCTGGCTTTCTACAAAGCCGCTCAGCGTCACAACGCTTTTCTCGGTTTTCACAGAGATGTCGGTGCTCTTAATCTTTTCGTCATCTACCAGCGCCGCTTTCACTTTGGCAGTGATGGCGCTGTCATCCATGAAATTACCGACTTTATTCATAGAGCTATCGATTTTTTGCCCTGCACTATCCGCAGTGGATTTGGTGCTTTCAACGGCGGAGTTTTCTGCGAACGCAGAAGAGGACGCCATGACAGAACCCAACACAACAGCCAGCAGAGTTTTTGAAATCTTAGTCTTGTTCATCGATTCATTCCTGTGGTTTGCTCAGAATTTGAGCCGCAAGCCGCCACGTCAGCGGCTTTTCCTAACAGCAGGCATTCGCGCTGCTGATGAGTTATTCGCGCCGCACCGGTAAGGCATTATCAGAGGGTTAGTCAGACAGTCAGCCGTTACGTTGCGAAAACTCAGTTATTAATATGGCAATAATAACGTTTATGATGATGAATCACCGGGTTGGAAGCGCTTAACGGCATTTCATCCCGACGACAGCGTCATCATATTGTTAAATATAGATCAGGTTCGCAAAAACGCCTGGGCAGGGGCGGGAAAAATCGCCAAAACAGCTGTGAAAGCAGGAATTTAAGAACATTCCGCATCGCGGAAAAAAGGCGGGAAAGCAAGACAGGACGCGGCTTTGCCGCGTCCTGGAGGGGATTAGTGCTCGCGCGTTTTCCGGAAGGTCACATCCGGGTAACGCTCTTGCGTCAGGTTGAGGTTAACCATGGTCGGCGCGATGTACGTCAGGTTATCGCCGCCGTCCAGCGCCAGCTGGATCTCGTTCTTACGCTTGAACTCTTCAAATTTCTTCACGTCGTCGCACTCTACCCAGCGGGCCGTCGAGACGTTGACCGATTCGTAAATCGCCTCAACGCTGTACTCGGTTTTAAGACGCGACATGACCACGTCAAACTGAAGCACACCGACTGCGCCCACAATCAGGTCGTTGTTGGAGAGCGGACGGAACACCTGCACCGCGCCCTCTTCCGAAAGCTGGACCAGCCCTTTGAGCAGCTGTTTCTGCTTGAGCGGATCTTTCAGGCGGATACGGCGGAACAGTTCCGGGGCGAAGTTCGGGATACCGGTGAACTTCATGGATTCACCCTGGGTAAAGGTGTCGCCAATCTGAATGGTGCCGTGGTTATGCAGGCCGATGATGTCGCCCGGATACGCCTCTTCAACGTGCGAACGGTCGCCCGCCATGAAGGTCAGCGCGTCGGAGATGACGACATCTTTACCGGTGCGCACCTGGCGCAGCTTCATGCCCTTTTCATATTTACCGGACACCACACGCATAAACGCCACGCGGTCACGGTGTTTCGGGTCCATGTTGGCCTGGATCTTAAACACGAAGCCGGAGAATTTCTCCTCGCTCGCCTCGACCACGCGGCCATCGGTCTGACGCGGCATCGGCGCAGGCGCCCACTCCACGAGGCCGTCCAGCATATGATCGACGCCGAAGTTGCCAAGTGCGGTCCCGAAGAACACCGGTGTGATTTCGCCGCTCAGGAACAGTTCTTTATCGAACTCGTGCGAGGCACCTTTCACCAGCTCCAGCTCGTCGCGCAGTTGCGCAGCCAGCTCTTCGCCCACCGCCTTGTCGAGCTCCGGGTTATCGAGGCCTTTAACAATGCGCACTTCCTGAATCGTGTGGCCCTGCCCGGTCTGGTAGAGGTAGGTTTCGTCGTTATAAAGGTGGTAAACGCCTTTAAAGAGTTTGCCGCAGCCAATCGGCCAGGTGATCGGCGCGCAGGCGATCCGCAGCTCGCTTTCCACTTCATCCAGCAGTTCCATCGGGTCGCGGATGTCACGGTCGAGTTTGTTCATAAAGGTCAGGATCGGCGTGTCGCGCAGACGGGTAACTTCCATCAGCTTACGGGTACGATCCTCAACGCCTTTCGCGGCGTCGATAACCATCAGGCAGCAGTCCACCGCCGTCAGCGTGCGGTAGGTATCTTCCGAGAAGTCTTCGTGGCCGGGGGTGTCCAGCAGGTTGACGAGACAATCATGGTAAGGGAACTGCATCACGGAGGTGGTAATAGAAATACCACGCTGCTTTTCCATCTCCATCCAGTCCGATTTCGCGTGCTGGCTGGAGCCGCGGCCTTTTACCGTACCGGCAACCTGAATCGCCTGTCCGAACAGCAGCACCTTTTCGGTGATCGTCGTTTTACCGGCGTCCGGGTGCGAGATGATCGCGAAGGTGCGGCGCTTGGCCACCTCTTGCAAATAAGGAGACAACGTCATAATCAAAATCTTCTGTGTAAGCGCGCGGCCAGGCGCCACGCGGCGAGTGAGCGAAAAATGCGGCTATTTTACCCATCCGAAAGGGTCAGACAATCATTGTTTACACAGCAATTGCTCCAGTTCGCTTAATGAGGTGACCTGCCAGGTCGGAGCGATATCTTCCGGCAGCGTGCGGCCGTGGCTGTTCAGCCAGCAGGTGGCGAAGCCGGCGTTAATGCCGCCGAGAATATCGGACTCCGCGGTATCGCCCACCATCAGTACGCGCGAGCGGTCAGGATTGCCCATTTTCGCGAGCGCGTAGTCGAAGATTTCCGGCGCGGGCTTTGCGACGCCGACCTGTTCCGAGATAACCAGTAAGTCAAAATAGTCCCGAAATCCGGTGCGCTCAAGACGGATCTGCTGGAGCGCCGTAAAGCCGTTGGTGATAATGCCAAGCTTCACTTTGCCTTTCAGCGAGTCCAGCAAAGAGGCGGCCCCCGGCAGCGGCGCGCAGATCTCCGCCATCGCGTTTAAAAACGCGCTGTTCAGATCGCCCGCCGGTACGCTCAGACGGTCAGACCAGCCCTGAAAACGCTGGTGCTGAAGCTGCAGCGCGTTGATGGCGCCGTTCTGGTAATCGACCCACAGCGGTTTATTCACGGCCTGGTAGTCGTGATAGTCCTGTTCGGTAAAGGTCACGCTGTAGTCCAGGAACATGCGCTGCAGGCCGCCAAAGGCGTCGAAAGTAAACAGCGTTTCGTCAGCGTCAAAAAGAATCCAGTCCCACTTCATTACGTCACCTTTATTCAGTATTAACCCAGCGGCAAAGCCATGATGATGGCGTCTTCGCGCCCGTCAGGCGTCGGATAATAGTTGCGGCGCACGGTCGCCTCGTTAAAGCCCAGGCTTTCATATAACGCGCGCGCCGCGTGGTTGGACGCGCGAACTTCAAGCCAGAGCGTCAGCACATCGCGCTGCTCCAGCGCCACGATAAGATGCTCCAGCAGCGCTCGTCCCAGACCGCGGCGCTGAAACGCCGGGTCAACCGCGATATTAAACAGCGTGGCTTCATCCAGCACGACCTGGGTTATCGCGAAGGCGGCCATTACGCCGTCCACGTCGAGCCGCAGGTTCAGATAGCGTTCGCCCTGATTGCTGGCGAAGGTCTTTTCGCTCCACGGAAAGGCGTGAGCGCGCTGTTCAATCGCGAAAGCCGCCGCCAGATCAGCGGGCTGGAGTAAGGAAATCATCTTCATGCTCGCAAATTTGTTGCCAGAGATCGGCGCGTGCCGCGCCGCTGCGCTGTAGCGTTTCCAGCCCTGGCGTGACCAGCCGTGCGCCAGGCAGTTCAAGCGCCGCCTCGACGCCGAGGCACCAGCTGTTGCATTGGGCATCGTGCAGCATCGCCACGCGGTCAGGGGTGAGTTGCATCACCTGGTCGGCGTCGAGCGCCAGCGCGCGCAGCACATCTTTAATGAACGGCTGGCTCAGCGACGGCGGCTCGGCGGCCACCATGACCAGGCGGATATGAGAAGGCAGCACGATGGCGATTTCACCCAGCAGCGCGGCGGGGCGACGCAATACCCACTGGGTAATGCCCAGTTGCTGTAATCGCCAGTCTCGTCGGGATGTCATAGGGATGCCTGAATCAGTGCCGAAGGGGCGCAAATATAGCAAATCCGTCGAACATGCGCCAACAAACCACTATAATCGCCCCTCAAGTTTCCGAAGGAGTGTTTCATGTCTGGTTTTTCCCCGGCAAGCGAAGTTCTGCTGCGCCACAGTGATGATTTTACCGAAAGCCGCGTTCTGTTTGCCGGCGATATGCAGGATGACCTGCCTGCGCGTTTTGATACCGCGCAAAGCCGCGCGCATACGCAGCAGTTCCACCACTGGCAGGTGCTGAGCAAGCCGATGGGCGATAACGCGCGCTACGGCCTGGTGGCCGATGCCGATATCGTGGCGGACAGCGATACGCTTATCTACTACTGGCCTAAAAACAAACCCGAAGCGCAGTTCCAGCTGATGAACCTGCTGTCGCTGCTGCCCGTGGGCACTGATATTTTCGTCGTGGGCGAGAACCGCAGCGGCGTGCGCAGCGCCGAAGCGATGCTCGAAGAATACTGTCCGCTGAACAAAATCGACAGCGCGCGCCGCTGCGGGCTTTATCACGGCCGTCTCGAAAAGCAGCCAACCTTCAATCCTGACGGCTGGTGGGGCGAGTATGACGTTGACGGGCTGACCATCAAAACGTTGCCGGGCGTCTTCAGCCGCGACGGGCTGGATGTCGGCAGCGATCTCCTGCTCTCCACCCTCTCGCCGCACACGAAAGGCAAAGTGCTGGATGTCGGTTGCGGGACGGGCGTGCTGGCGGCAGTGCTGGCGAGCCATTCGCCGAAAGTGCGCCTGACCCTGTGCGACGTGAGCGCGCCAGCGGTGGAAGCGAGCCGCGCGACGCTTGCCGCGAACGGCTTTGAAGGCGAGGTCATCGCCAGCAACGTGTTCTCGGAAATTAAAGGTCGCTTCGACATGATTATCTCTAACCCGCCGTTCCACGACGGCATGGAGACCAGTTTTGAAGCCGCGCAGACGCTGATCCGCAGCGCCGTGCGCCACCTGAACATCGGCGGCGAGCTGCGTATCGTGGCGAACGCGTTTCTGCCGTACCCGAACGTGCTGGACGAAACCTTCGGCAACCACGAAGTGCTGGCGCAGACGGGTCGCTTTAAAGTTTACCGCGCCGTGATGGGTCGCAACGCGAAGCGTTAACGGTATTCATGCGAGAAATGCCGCTTTTTGCATCATTCAGAAAAGCGGCACGAAATTAAGTATTGACGAAGTCCAGAAAACATCTAGAATGCGCCTCCGTGGTTGCAATACTTCCCGGTATTGCTGGTATGCGAAGGTGGCGGAATTGGTAGACGCGCTAGCTTCAGGTGTTAGTGTCCTCTGGACGTGGGGGTTCAAGTCCCCCCCCTCGCACCAAAGACCACGCAAGAAAGTATCGCTCGCACTGCGCGAAGGTGGCGGAATTGGTAGACGCGCTAGCTTCAGGTGTTAGTGTCCTTCGGACGTGGGGGTTCAAGTCCCCCCCCTCGCACCAATGCGATGGCGATACGATAAAAGAGACAGTGCGAAGGTGGCGGAATTGGTAGACGCGCTAGCTTCAGGTGTTAGTGTCCTTCGGACGTGGGGGTTCAAGTCCCCCCCCTCGCACCACTTCTTTTATCTCTTCTTACTCTTCAGCCTTTCCTGCTTTTTCTTTATTATTTCCCTGCTTTCAAGCTTCAAGGTTCCAACCTTTGCGTTAATTCAGCGCTATGTGCAAGTGCGATACGATAAGCATTAAACCGCTGGCGAAAGCGATGCATGACGGCAGCAGGACATAATGCCGCAGACGCGGATGGTAGAGCATGCCGACCGTCGTCAGTAGCGCCAGCACAATGATCACCCGCCACTGCGCCCAGCTCAGCTCATTCCACGCCAGCATCGCCACCAGCGCCCCCGGCAAAAGGACAGCCCAACCACTTTCCAGTCGTCTGTACAACATCGTTTCGCCTCTCGTATCGATAATGATAACCAATATCATATGATATAAATTCTTATTTGTCAGCGGAAATAGATTTAGCGCTGCTTTACTTTGGTTAAGAGGTAATGACATACCGGGAGGAAGGTGATAAATTGTCCGCCATGCTTAAGAAAATTCTCATTCTCAGTAACATGGCATAATAAGCCCATCTTTTATCTGGCTTTTATAAAAACCTGATAGCGCTGAATAAGTCACCAACGGATATGACTGCAAATAACTGGCGAGCTCTGACAAAAGAAAAATATCAGCTCTCCCTGAAACTCTTCCTGTTTCTCAATCTGTTTTCCGCGCTGTTTAATCTCGTGGATCCGCTTTATGACTATCCGCATATTCCCTGGCCCTCTTTAGGCGTTATCGCGCTAAGCGGCGCCCTGCTGCTGCGCGCGCAAACTCGCGCGTTCAGCCTCAACGCTATCAACCTTATGGCGCTCCTGACGGGCGCGCTCTGGTCGTGGAATATCTGGCTGAAAAGCCCGTGGTGCGTTTTTCATGACGGCACCTGTCTGCTTATTACCTTACTCGGCGCGCTGTTTATCGCCGCGCTCTCTTTTATAAATATGCTGGGCGCGTTTAGCGGTTTTTGTCTGCCCATTACCGCCACGATCCTCTGGCTGGATAAAGGCCAGCATCCGGTGCTATATGCTTATACGCTGGCGCTGCCGTTAATTGGCCTGGTTATTCAGCATCTGATAGCCCGACGCAGCGATATTTTCGCGCGCCAGATGATGCAGCAGTTAATAGATGAAAAAGCGACGCTCACCGATCTGAGCATGATGGACCCGCTCACCGGCCTCTGTAACCGTCGTGGCTTTCAGAACCGCTTCGCTAACCTGCCGCCGGACGCAGGCCAGCAGTTCGTACTGTTGATGGATATCGACCATTTCAAAGCCTATAACGATCACTACGGTCATATGATGGGCGACCAGGCGCTGACGCGCGTGTCGGCGGCAATTCGTGATTCGGTTCGCTCGCGGGATATTGTCACCCGCTACGGCGGCGAGGAGTTTATGGTGCTGCTCACACGCGCCGATGAGCAGAGCGCGCGGCGGACGGCCGAGCGCATCCGCCAGCGGGTTTACGATCTGCGTATTGCACATATCTTTAATGAAAGCGTGGCGACCAACGTGACGCTGAGCATTGGCATCGCCCCGCTGGAGAATGGCGACATCGACGACGCGCTGCGCCGCGCCGATGAGGCGCTATACGCCGCTAAAAACAAAGGCCGCAATCACATTCTGTATTACGAGGCCCGGCGCGCCGCCTGACGCCTGACGCCTGACGCCTGACGCCTGACGCCTGACGCCTGACGCCTGACGCCTGACGCCTCCGCCAGTCTGCCCGACGCGCCGGTTTCATGGTCAAACCGCTTGCTATCGTTTCCACCTATAGTTAGGATTGGCAATCATTATCATTTAGATTTGCTATTCAGACTCCGCTATGGCTTATCGCTCTCTTCATTCTGTTGATGAACTTATCTGGCGCGCCCCGCTGCAACGTCCGCCTTCGACGCTGGCGGTTCGCCTGCGTGACGCGTTTACGACGCACCGCGCGCATTTTCACGACATTATGAAGCTCGACGAGACGCCGCCCGCCACGGCGCTGAGCTTTAGCGAATGGTCGCAGCCTGCGGCACTCGCCTCGTTAATGGCGCTCTATTCCGATCATATCTATCGCAACGATCCCACCGCCGCACGTGAAAACAAACCGCTGAAATCGCTCTGGGCGCAGTGGTATCTCGGTCTGCTGGTGCCGCCGCTGATGCTCGCGCTGCTGACGCAGCCGCAGGCGCTGTCTGTAAGCGATGAGAATATCGCACTGGAATTTCATGAAACAGGTCGCGCGGCCTGCTTTTACGTGACGGTGGAAGAAGACCGCCACGCGACGGCGCTTACCGCGCGCGCGCGGCTGGAGAAGCTTGTGGTGGACGTGATAACGCCGGTCGTTGAGGCGCTGGAGGCCTCTGGCGATATTAACGGCAAACTTATCTGGAGCAACACCGGCTATCTGATTAACTGGTGCTTCGGCGAATGGCGCGAGTGGCTCGGCGAAGAAACCGTGAGCGCGCTTCGCCAGAGCTGCTTTTTCGAAAAAACGTTGCTTAACGGCCGGGATAACCCGTTGTTTCGCACCGTTGTCCTGCGTGAAGGCCTTCTTGTGCGCCGCACCTGCTGCCAGCGTTATAAGCTGCCCGATGTGCAGCAGTGCGGCGACTGCACCCTCAAATAGTTAACGGCGGGTTGCCCCGCCGTTTCGTTATCAGGCAGCCTGTTCACCTGCCCCCTGCGCCTCTTTCAGCGCTTCTTCAGCTTCCTGCGCCAGCAGTTGCTTCTCGTAGACTTTAAAGAACGGGAAGTAAATGATGGCCGACACCACCGCCAGCACAACGACCAGCAGCGCGGCACGGAAATCCCAGCCCAGCGCCCAGGCGGCGCCAACCGGCGCGGGCGCGGTCCACGGCACCACAGAGATAACCCGACCAATCAAATCAAATTTCATCGCCGCCCAGGCGAGCACCGCGTTCACCATCGGGGCCAGCAGGAACGGAATGAAAAATACCGGGTTCATCACGATAGGCGTACCGAAAATCACCGGCTCATTAATGTTGAAAAGGCTCGGCACTACGCTCAGGCGTCCAATAGAGCGCAGGTGCGCGGAGCGGCTGCGCAGGTAGCAGAACACCAGACCCATCGTCGCACCGGAGCCGCCGATAACGATAAAGAACGTCCAGAACGCTTCCATAAAGATGTGCGGCAGCGGCGCGCTCTGCGCCAGCGCGGTCTGGTTAAGGCCGAGGTTCGTCAGCCAGAACATCTGTAGCATGCCGGAGACGATCGCCGCGCCATGAATGCCTGCAAACCAGAGCAGATGGCCAATCAGCACCGCCAGCAGGATCGCCGGCAACGAATCCGCCGCCGATACCAGCGGCTTGAATACCGACATGATCGCCTGCGGGATCAGCATGTCAAACTGCGACTGGATCAACAGGCTCAGCGGATAAAGCGTGAGCACGACGACCAGCACCGGGATCAGCAAATCGAAGGAGTTTTTAATCATCGGCGGTACCTGATCCGGCAGGCGGATGCCGATATTATGCGCCTTCAGAAAACGCATCATCTCTACACAGTAAATCGCCACCAGAATCGCGGTGAAAATCCCGGTGCCGCCGAGGCTGTCCACCGGCAGCGTGCCCTTGGTTTTCGGCGCAGCCACCAGCAGAAACGCCATCAGCGACAGCATGGCGCACATGAAAGGGTCCAGCTGGTGCGATTTGACGTAGTGTTTGCCGAGGTTGTACGCGATGGCGGCGCAGATATAGATCGACATGATCCCCATCGTCATATCAAACGGGGTGAGGATCTGGCCTTCGAACTGTTTTGCCATATCCAGCCACGCGCGGGCAAATCCGAGCGTGGTATCCGGCGAAAACGGCGGATAAGCAAAGACCAGCAAAAAAGAGCCGACTATCATAAACGGCATAGCGGAGATAAAACCGTCGCGAATCGCCATAACGTGGCGTTGCGCAGAAATGCGGGAAGCTATCGGGCTAACATAATTTTCAACAAAGCGAAAAATCACATTAAATGCAGCATGGTTGGCAGACATGGCGGTTCTCCTGTCAGGCAATCAACGTGAATACGCGGCGGGTGACCGTCGCGCATCATCCCATAATCCATTGAACTGAAAACCGTAACCGGGCGTGTCGCTCTGCTTCCTGCGCAGCGAAAGCATCCGGGCTGCAGCGGCGTAACTGAGAAAATAAGGTTTCATAGACGGCTCTTATTATTGGTTACAGAGGGAGGTTACCTAACCAGTATTAATCCGCCGGAGTGCGTCTGCAACCGGTTACAGTAACCGGTTTCTTTGATTGTGAAGGAGATCCAGAAAACACCGGATAGCCGCCGAAAATGACTTTTCCGATAATTTACAAAACCTGGCCCTGTATGCCAGATTAGGACAGCCATTTTCAGGAGAAATAAATGAGTCTGGAATCCGTGCGGCAATTTTTTGTCGAAAATGCCCCCGATATTGAAATCATCGAACTGAATCAAAGCACCGCCACCGTCGCCCTGGCGGCTGCCGCTCATCAGGTTGAACCCGGTCAGATAGCCAAAACGCTCTCGCTGAAAGTGAAAGATCAGGTGATTCTGGTCGTTGCTAAAGGCGACGCTCGCCTCGATAACAAAAAGCTGAAAACCACGTTTGGCGCGAAAGCGCGGATGCTCAGCAGTGACGAAGTGGTGACCTGGACAGGCCATCCGGTTGGCGGCGTTTGTCCGTTTGGGCTGGAAAACGCGCTGGCGGTTTATTGTGATGTGTCGCTGCGCCAGTATGACGAAGTGCTCCCCGCCGCAGGCGCCATTCACAGCGCGGTGCGCATCTCGCCGAATCGCCTGGCGGAACTGACGCAGGCACAATGGGTGGATGTCTGCCTGTAAAAGGTGAGCGTGGCAAGCCTCGCGCCCGGCTGGCGCGCGTGCGGCGCTTATAACCCTGCCTTATACAACACGCCGCGCCGCCGCAGGCTTAAAACAAGCCTGCCCGGTGCAGGAGAATATCCGCCGCGTTCAGCAAGCCGGCATCGGTATGCACCCCAAGCTTCAGCATCGCGTTAAATTTGTGCGCGCGAATGGTTTTAATATTGCGCTCAAGATGACAGGCAATCTGCGACACCGAATAGCCGTCCGTCAGATAGCGCAAAATGATCCGCTCAGTCGGGCTCAACAGCCGCGATCCCTGGCTTGTATACCAGGCTTTATTTGGCGATTCGCTGGCGCGTGCCGAATCATTCATTGCTGACGTCAGCTCATCGGTAAAACGCGACAGCGTTTCCGATTTATCGATAATCCCCTGCAATGGCGTTGGGGAAAGCTGGCTTATCAGCTTCGCCTCATTGACGTTATTCACCATCACGATGCGTTTCATTCGTGGAAAGGCTTTCGCCATTTCGCTGACGAACTGCAGGCAATCTCGCCGGTGTTCACGCGTGCCATCAAGCGAAAAGATAACGGCGGAAAAGTGGCGACTTGCCTGCGCCTGAATAAACGCGTGGTGATCGGCAAATATCTCCAGGCGGCATGATGTCGAATGATTTACCTTCAGCAGCGATCGTATTCCTTCACCACTCATTACGCATTTTTCGATGAGCGCAACGCTTCGTTTTTCGACTCCGTGTTCCATTCGGCCTGTTCCTTATGTAATGAAATTAAATTTAATTCTTTTAATCCCTGCAGGCTGCTTATCCAGGCATACATTTCTGCATTTCCGCGCAACGATAAGCGCCGCATCGCACTGTTTTTCTGCGCGCTGATCGTCTTATTGCTTTTTTTCAGCATCTGGGCGATTTGATTTATTCCCCAGCCTTTGCCGAGCAGGCGTAATACCTGTCTTTCCGACGAGGTCAGCATGACCGTTGACGCGGATTCGTTATCCTGCGGCGGGCGTGGAGTAACTAACATCTGGCTGACACGCTCGGCTTTTTCACGCCCAAGCCGCACCGCACTCACGACGCCATCTACCGACTCTGCCGTAGAGAGCAGTGTGGTTTCCGGACGCATCAGCAGCTGCACCGCCAGGCTGAACGTGGCGGCGGGAACGAGAAATATCCAGTGTACGCCGGGCGCCTGCGCCACCAGCGAGTAATAAGCCTCGCATTCGCGGCGCGCGTCTTCCACCGCGCAGGGCAGTTCCGCCAGCACCATATCAACCGGGTTTAACAGCGGCAGCGACAATTCCGCGCTGCCTTTATAATGGTACAGTTCCGTCTCCGGGAAATGGCGGCGCATAATCGCCTCCAGTCCGGTATGCATGACAGGGATTTGGCTAATGATAAGGCCTTGTTTGCAACGTCCTGGTAACATATTTCCTCCGGTTATATCCTTCCGGCCAAACCTATTTTTAAAACTTATTGATGAGGTAATGTCATAAAACCGCAAAAATAAAAAAAGAAAAACCGCAGCGAAAACAGCAAAAGCAGATAATGTATATAAGTAGACAGAAAGAATTTCCCGCCTGGGTAAACATCGGCATTCTATGAACCCTTTATTTTACTGTCAACGACAAAAAAAGCGAAAAATACGCCACGTGAGATTAAAGGATATTCTCATCGTAAAAAGATAAAAAATGTCTATTTATATACATTAAGCATTCCATCAATAATAAGTTTTATCGCACAGCGTAGCGCCTTTTTAATTTATCCATAAATGGATGATTAATAAAATACCGGTTCGCCAGCCGACGCGCATGACCGGTGCCGTGGCTAAAAAGCGCTGAAAAATGCAGCAAGCTTGATCTGCCTCCACGGCTGCGTTTCGCCATACATGTTAATAATGGACACTTCTGGCGCCTCGACGCCCTCTTTCACCAGGACCGAATATGGAAGCGGATGCTTTAGCGCAGCGGGACGTCACCCGTTTGTGTATTCAGTGCGGGCTTTATTTGTTGCAGCACGGCGCGGAAAGCGCGCTGATAGAAGAACTGACGACGCGGCTTGGCGTCGCGCTCGGTATGGACAGCGTGGAAAGCTCCATCTCCGCCAATGCGATTGTGTTGACCACCATTAAGGATCACCACTGTCTCACCACAACGCGCAAAAATGTCGACCGCGGCATCAATATGCATATGGTGACGGAAGTGCAGCACATCGTGATTATGGCCGAGCATAAACTGCTCGATCGCTACGATGTCGAAAAGCGTTTTTCGCAGCTCAAGCCCCTGCGTTATCCGCGCTGGCAGGTGGTGCTGATGGTGGGGCTCTCCTGCGCCTGTTTTTGCAAAATGAACAAAGGCGGCTGGGATGGCGCGCTGGTGACGTTTATCGCCAGCACGCTCGCGATGTATGTCCGCCAGACGCTGACGCAGCGCCATCTGCACCCGCAAATTAACTTCTGCCTGACCGCCTTTGTGGCGACGACCGTCTCCGGCCTGCTGCTGGCGCTGCCGCCGTTCGCCGGTACTTCCGCCGTCGCGATGGCCGCCAGCGTCCTGCTGTTAGTGCCAGGGTTTCCGCTTATCAACGCGGTGGCGGATATGTTTAAAGGCCATGTGAATACCGGTCTCGCCCGCTGGGCGATGGCGAGCCTGCTGACGCTCGCGACCTGCATCGGTGTGATTATGGCAATGGCGGTATGGGGGCTGCGGGGATGGATGTAATGCGTATTATCGCGCTGATGCTGGAAGATATGCTGCTTTCCGCCATTCCGGCGGCGGGCTTTGCGATGGTGTTTAACGTGCCGCGCCGCGCCCTGCTCTGGTGCGCGCTGCTGGGCGCGGTCGGCCACGGCTCGCGTACGGTGATGATGATGCTCGGTCTGAATATCGAGTGGGGCACGTTTCTCGCGGCGATGCTGGTGGGCTGCATCGGCATCCAGTGGTCGCGCTGGTATCTCGCGCACCCGAAAGTCTTTACCGTCGCAGCGGTGATCCCGATGTTCCCCGGCATCTCGGCGTATTCGGCGATGATCTCGGCGGTAAAAATCAGCCACTTCGGCTATAGCGACCCGTTAATGGTCTCGCTGGTGACCAACTTTCTTAAGGCGGCGTCTACCGTCGGCGCGCTGTCGATTGGGTTGTCGTTGCCCGGTCTGTGGCTATACCGTAAACGCCCCCGCGTATAACGGTCACGTCTATCACAGCGACAGCCAAAACTCACTTGCAATTAAATCGTGCGCTATCTATATTGAAAGCATGAAGACAAAAGAACAACAAAGCGCGGGTCTCTCGCTGAGTTTAGATAATCAGCTCTGCTTCGCGCTCTACTCGACAAACCTGGCGCTGCATAAAATTTATCGCCAGTTGCTGACGCCGCTGGGGCTGACTTACGGTGATGATGGTGCTGTGGGAGCAGGACGAGGTCACGGTGTCGGAAATTGGCGAACGGTTATATCTCGACTCCGCCACGCTCACGCCGCTGCTAAAGCGTATGGAGACCGCCGGGCTGCTGATGCGTCAGCGCTCGCGTCAGGATGAGAGACAAGTCATCGTCACGCTGACCGACGCAGGCCGGGAATTAAAGGCCGAGGCCAGCGAGATACCAGGCTCGGTGCTCTGCGCGACCGCATGCGACAGAGAAACCCTGATGAGCCTTAAAGCGCAGCTGGAAGATTTACGCCATAATTTACATCAGTCGTAAGCGCCGTCCCTGGATGGCGTTCACGTAAAATATAAGTAGCGCACGATTAAATCGCCTAAAACTCAAAAAAGGAATGTTGCATGTCTTTAGAAAACGTTATCTACCGCGCCAAAGCAAAAGCCACTGGAGGCCGTGACGGCCGCGCCACCTCTTCTGATGGCGTGCTTGACGTGAAGCTGGGCGTACCGAAAGAGATGGGCGGCATGGGCGGCGACGTCACTAACCCGGAACAACTGTTTGCCGCAGGCTACTCCGCCTGCTTCCTGGGCGCGATGAAGTTTGTCTCCGCTCGCGACAAAATCGCCATGCCGAAAGACGCGTTTATCGAAGGCGAAGTGGGGATTGGCCCGCTGCCGACCGGTTTTGGTATCGAAGCGACCCTGAATATTCACCTGCCGGGGATGGACGCGGCAGAGGCGCAGAAACTGGTCGATGCGGCGCATATCGTCTGCCCGTACTCCAACGCGACCCGCGGCAACATCGACGTAACGCTGAACATTATTGCCTGACGCTATCCCCGCCAACGGGGAAGCTTAAAATAAAAAACGAAACTGCCCTCACCAGGGGACCCGGAGCGCGCCAGATGTTATGGCGCGCTCTTTTTTTTACACGCCCGCTCCTAAGCCAATAAGCTCAAACCCCGGGCCGGGTTATGCTACTATGAAGGAATTATCGTCTCTGCTGGCCATTTATTCGCCAGTGTCTGATAACGCTTTGATTGAGAACGTTTTATGTCTTCCAGAATCCTGACCCCTGATGTCGTTGATATTGACGCCTTCCGGCGCAATCCCGGTGGCGCGCTCGCGCATGCCGAACGTGGGGCCGTGGCGGTGTTTGATAACAATGCGCCTGCATTTTATGCCGTGACCCCGGCGCGCATGGCGGAACTACTGGCGCTGGAAAAACAGCTGGCCGCGCCCCGCTCCGATGTCGCGCTGGAAGCGCAGTTTTTTGACGAAGGGAATGACGTCGCCCAGCCCGTACCGGTGCCGATGGGCAAGTTCGCCATGTACCCCGGCTGGCAGCCCGACCCGGACTTCCAGCGCATGGCCGCGCTGTGGGGCATTCCGCTGGCGCAGCCTGTCACCAGCGAAGAGCTGGCCTCTTTCGTCGCCTACTGGCAGGCGGAAGGAAAGGTCTTCCACCATATCCAGTGGCAGCAAAAGCTGGCGCGCAGCATTCAGATGAACCGCGCCACCTTTACGTCTTCCGCGCGGCGCGACGTGAACGCCATTCCACAGCCGGACGACCAGATTCCTGACGGATTCCGGGGGTAACGATGAAAAACGTCACTGACCTGATGATGCGCCTGAAGCGGCTGATGCCGCCTGACGTAAAGCCCGCCTTTAAATCCGGCGAAGAGCTTCTCGCCTGGCAACAGGAGCAGGGGCGTCTTCGCTCGGAGGCTATCGAGCGCGAAAACCGGGCGATGAAAATGCAGCGCACGTTTAACCGCTCCGGCATTCGCCCGCTGCATCAGAACTGCTCTTTTGATAACTACCGCGTTGAAAACGACGGGCAGATGAACGCGCTCAGCAAAGCGCGCCAGTATGTCGAGGCGTTCGAGGGCAATATCGCGAGCTTTGTCTTCGCCGGCAAACCCGGCACGGGCAAAAACCACCTTGCCGCCGCCATCTGCAATGAACTGCTGCTGCGCGGAAAATCGGTAATGATCATTACCGTCGCCGATATCATGTCCGCCATGAAAGACACCTTCAGCAGCCGCGAAACCAGTGAAGAGCAGCTGCTAAAAGATCTCAGCAGCGTCGATCTGCTGGTGATCGACGAGATCGGCATGCAGAGCGAATCGCGCTATGAAAAAGTGATCATCAATCAGCTGGTGGATCGCCGCTCGTCATCCAAACGCCCGACCGGTATGCTGACCAACCAGAACATGGATGAAATGACCAAACTGCTGGGCGAGCGCGTTATGGATCGCATGCGTCTTGGCAACAGCCTGTGGGTGAATTTCAACTGGGACAGCTACCGCAGCCGCGTCACCGGTAAAGAGTACTAACCGCATCGCATCACCGGGGCGTGCGACCTGCGCTCCGGCTCTTCCTTCCCGTTTCGCTTATATTTCGCCTTTCGCCAGTGAAATCTGCTCTGTAATAAAATTTTCATAAAAGAAGCTGCTTTTTACCGCTTCCGCTAACTGTCCATTAATAAACACCTCTTTTTACGCTACGTCCTGTGCCACGCCGCGCCACAGGCGATGAGACCCGGCTCAAAAAATCGCATATCTAAACCTTATCTGAACTGATCCACAGAAAGATGACGCTAGAATTGTAGGAGTGTGACAGCAAAGTTATATTCCAACGCTAAAAAAGTGGTTTAACCCCAACGGGCCTGGCGCCTTCGCTGCGAGGATGTGGTGTTGTCAGAGTGGCTTTCCCTACTGTTATTTATCGCCTCGGTGGCGATTTACGCCTTTAAGGCCGGTCGTAATACCTGGTGGTTCATCGCGACCCTGGTGGTGTTGGGGCTGTGCGTGATTCTGAACCTGACGCTGCTTGCCAGTAACTATTTTACCGGGGATGGCATCAACGACGCGGTGCTCTATACGCTCACCAACAGCCTCACCGGCGCGGGCGTCAGCAAGTATATTCTGCCAGGCGTCGGGCTCGTCGCGGCGCTGCTGGCGGTCTTCGGCCTGCTGACGTGGATCCTGCGCCGCCGTCGCCATATGCCGTATCACTTCGGCTACAGCTTTGCGGCGCTGCTGCTGGCGCTCGCCTCGGTCGACGCCAGCCCGGCCTTTCGCCAGATAACCGAACTGGTGAAATCCCAGACCGCCGAGGGCGACCCGGATTTCGCGGCATACTACAAAGAGCCGCAAAAGCGTATCGACAACCCGCAGCTCAACCTGGTCTATATCTACGGCGAAAGCCTGGAGCGTACCTATTTTGACGATGAAGCCTTCCCGAACCTGACGCCGGAACTGGGCGCGCTTAAAAACGACGGGATTGACTTCAGCCAGACCGCGCAGCTGCCCGGCACCGACTACACCATTGCAGGCATGGTCGCTTCGCAGTGCGGCATTCCGCTGTTTGCGCCGTTCGAGGGCAACGCGTCCGCCTCCATGTCGAGCTTCTTCCCACAAAACGTCTGCCTGGGCGACATCCTGAAAAATTCTGGCTACGAAAACTATTTTATTCAGGGCGCCAACCTGCGCTTCGCCGGGAAAGACGTCTTTCTGAAATCCCACGGCTTCGATAACCTCTATGGCGCGGAAGAACTGAAAACCGTGGTGGCGGACCCGGCCTATCGCAACGACTGGGGCTTCTACGACGACACGGTGCTCGACGAAGTCTGGAAAAAGTACGAAGCGCTCTCAAAAGCGGGCAAACGCTTTTCGCTCTTCACGCTGACCGTGGACACGCATCACCCGGACGGTTTTGTCTCGCGCACCTGCAAACGCAAAAGCTATGCGTTCGACGGTAAGCCAAACCAGTCTTTCAGCGCGGTCAGTTGCAGCCAGGAGCACATCGCGGCGCTGATTAACAAAATCAAAGCCTCGCCTTACTTTAAAAACACCGTCATCGTCGTCTCTTCCGATCACCTGGCGATGAACAACACCGCGTATAAATACCTCAGCAAGCAGGATCGCAATAACCTGTTCTTTATTCTGCGCGGCGACCAGCCGCAGCAGGATCGGGTGGCGGTGAAGCGCAACACGATGGATAACGGCGCCACGGTGCTGGATATTCTCGGCGGCGATAACTATCTCGGGCTCGGGCGCAGCAGCCTTTCCGGCCAGTCGCTCTCGACCGTGTTCCTGAATATGAAATCGAAAGTGCTCGCCTGGAAGCCCGATATCATCAGCCTGTGGAAATTCCCGTCGTCGATTAAAGATTTCACCGTCGATACGCAAAAACAGACGATTGCCTTCTCCGGCAGCCACTTCCGCCTGCCGCTCCTGCTGCGGGTGGCGGATAAACGCATCGAGCCGCTGCCGGAGAGCGAATACTCCGCCCCGCTGCGCTTCCAGCTGGCGGATTTCGCCCCGCGCGATAACTTCCTGTGGGTGGATAACTGCTACAAAATGGCGCGTCTGTGGGCGCCTGAGCTTGCGCTTTCCACTGACTATTGCGTCTCGCAGGGCCAGCTTGGCGGCGAGCAGCGCGTACAGCGGGTCGATAAAGCGACCTGGCAGGGCAAAGCGGCGTTTCGTGATACGGTCATCGACACCGCGCGCTATCAGCACAACGTCGAGACGCTCAAGGTGATGGATAACGACATCCGCTATCAGGCCGACAGCTTTATCTTCAACGTGGCGGGCGCGCCGGAAGAGGTCAAACAGTTCTCCGGCATTTCACGCCCGGAGTCCTGGGGGCGCTGGTCCAACGCGCAGCTGGGCGACGCGGTAAAAATTGAGTATCGCCATCCCCTGCCGGAGAAATTCTCGCTGGTCATCACGGCCAAAGCCTATGGCCCGAACGCCGGAAAACCGGTGCCGGTGAAAGTGGGCGACAGCGAGCAGACGCTGACGCTCGGCAACGAGGTGTCGACCACCACGCTTTACTTCGAGAATCCGACGCGCAGCAATACGCTGGTGATTGTGCCGCCCGCGCCGCAGTCCACCAACGAGGGCAACATTCTTGGCCATTCGCCGCGCCGTCTCGGCATCGGCATGGTGTCCATTAAGGTGATTAACGCGAGCGGGTGATCCCGCTCGTTACCCGAGCCGCTTTCTGCGCTTCGCGGAATACATCACGCTATCGCTCTCTTTGATCATCTCCAGCAGCGAATCAAACGCGCCTTCATCGCGGTTGAGCATGCCGTAAGAGTAATTGATGTTGTAAGGCTTGCCGGCGTGCTGGTTGTGAGCATCCAGGCTCGCGCGCAGCCTATCGAGAAACGCCTGGGTGTCGCTCTCCCGGGTCAGCAGCACGGCGAACTCATCGCCACCGAGCCGCCCGGCGATATCTTTCGGGCCCAGGTGCTGGCGCAGTTGCGCCGAGAACGTTTTCAGCACTTCATCGCCTTCGGCATGGCCCCACAGATCGTTGATAGGCTTAAACTTATCGAGGTCAAAATAGAGGATGCTGAACGGCTCGCTGTTATCTTTCAGCGCCGTAAAACGCTTCTCGCCGCTGCGGTAAAAGCCGCGACGGTTGGGTATGCCGGTCAGGCTGTCGGTCATCGCCATGCTGATGACGTGAAACTCATCTTCGACGATAAACGCCAGATCTTTGAGCGTCACAACATCCTCATCGCTGAACTCGCGCGGCATGCTATCGATAAGGCAGAGCGTGCCGACCACCGCACCATCCGGCAGACGCACCGGGTAACCCGCGTAAAACCGGATAAACGGCTCGCCGGTCACCAGCGGATTATCATGAAAACGCTCGTCGAGGCGGGCGTCATTTACGATAAACGGCCCTTCCTGCAAAATCGCGTGCCCGCAGAACGACACGTCGCGCGTGGTCTCGCGCGTGTTCAGCCCCTGGCAGGCCAGCAGCCACTGACGGTCGCGATCCAGCAGGCTTATCAGCGCCACCGGCACCTGAAAGAGTTTTTTCGCCACCCGCGTCAGACGTTCGAAACGCTCGTCATCCCGGGTATCCAGCAGATCCATCATATACAGCGACTTCAGTCGCTCTTCTTCGTTCTCCGGAATCCCAGGAAATTTCATTGTCTACCCCCGCGTTAATGGCCGTGCGCCCCGTCATATTACAGAGCGATGGTGCCAGAAAATATATGCTGTCAATCGAAGGAGTATAGGTGGAAAAACAGCGGGTTTGCGTCACGGAAAACTCCGGTTTGCGCGTGCCGTGACGTCAGGCGGTCGGTTTCAGCCGGTTCGCCACCACAATGCGCGAGCGCCCCATCTCTTTGGCGAGATAAAGCGCGATATCGGCATTTTTCACCAGGTTCTCGCGGCGCGCGTGATCGGGCCAGGTGGCGAGACCGATCGACACCGAGACCGGGCCAATCTCCTGGCTGTTATAGCGCAGCGACAGCCCGCTAACCTGGTGCAAAATGCGCGTCGCCAGCGCATGCGCCTGGGTCTCCGCCATGCCGGGCAGCAACACCAGAAACTCTTCGCCGCCGTAGCGAAACGCCTGCGCCGTGTCGCTAAGCGTGGCCCGCATCGCGCGGGCTATCTCTTTGAGGGCCGCATCGCCCGCGTCGTGGCCATACTGGTCATTAAGCGTTTTGAAATAGTCGATATCTATCATCAGACAGCTCACCGGCGCGCCGGACGCCTCCGCCTGGCTGATACAGGCGTGCAGCGCTTCTTCCAGGTGATAGCGGTTGCGCATGCCGGTCAGCGGGTCGTACATCGCTTTTTCAATAAGTTCGTCGCGAAGCTTCTGGTTCGCCAGCGCCAGCGCCAGCGTCTCGGCCATCAGTTCCAGATAGACATAGGGCGGCTCTCTGTCCTCGTTGATTTTCTCAAACGACAGCAACCCGATGGTTTCATTCTGGGCTATCAGCGGCACGCAGATAGCCTTCGTCGCGGCGAAAGCCGACAGATGTTTGCAGGGGATATCCACCAGGTCACGGCCTGGGCTGTGCATCTGCCCGCGGCGCAGCGCCCAGCATTCGTCAGGCGTAAACGCCGTGTCGCCGCCGGAGACGTCAAGCCAGCGCGCGACGCAGGTCATGAGATTATCGCGGCTATCAAGCACATATAAACGCCCTGCCAGCCCCGGCGCGATTTGCGGGGCAAACAGCCGCGTCAGCTCGATAATATCGTGACGCGATTCGCTCCCCTGCAACCGCTGGGTCATCCGTGAAAGCAGCCGCCGGATGGCCCAGTCGGCGTCGCGCTCCTGTTCCAGCCGCTGGCGCGCCAGACCGTTTTCACGAAAGATATGAATCGCCTGCGCCATATCGCCGATTTCATCCACCTGCTGCAACAGCGGGGCTTCCACGTCGTAATCCTGTGTCGCCAGCCGGTTGACCACATCGCTCAGCTTCACCACCGGTTGCAGAATGCGGCGCTTGAGAATAAACCCAAGCACAAAGAGAAACAGCAGCGCGGTCAGCCCCACCATGATTTCAGAGAGCGTGCGCAGCCGCATCGAGGCGTCGGTCGCCTGCTGGATAGCGGCGCTGGTGCGCTGGTCAAGGAGGCTTCGAAAATGCGCGAACTGAAAATCCATCTTGTCGAGTTCATGTTCATAGCCCACGCCAAACAGCAGCTGCATGGCCCGTTCGTTATCGCCGCGCGCCACCGCGTCTACTGCCTGCTGCTGTTCATCTTCCAGCTCGTGCGCAAGCGCCATGCCCTCGCGTAAATGGTCTAACTCTTCAGGCGAGGCGCCCACATCCCGCAGCCGCGCCAGATGCGCCTCGTCGTTATCGTCCTGCGCTTTTTTCGCCTGCCAGGCGGCGAGATCTTCCGCCCTGCGATCCACCACATAGACGCGCGCCAGCTCGGTGAGCGCGTACGTCTCCTGCTCGACCGTTTCCGTCAGCCTGTCAAATGCCGCGCTTTGCCGCACCGCCGCCCGCTCTTCTTTATCAGCGCTGGAAGCCATCATCAGCACCACGCCGGAGGCGAGCGTCAGCGCGACCGTCGCGCCATAGGCAAAATTGGTAATTGTTGCGATGCGCACAAAGAATCCCGTTGGTTAAGAGAGAGCTGGTCGCCGCACGCCTGACAAAGCAACGTCATCGTCGGTCCAAACAGATAAATTATAGAAACAGTTAACCGATTCTTTATATAAATGGATCGAGACGGGACGTCAGCGCCATAAAAAAAGCCCCCGCCGCGCGAGCGACGGGGGCCTGTTGCCCGAAAACGCTTAGAACGTTTCCCAGTTATCGCTGCCCTGCGCCACCACCGGCTTGCGCGGTGCGACCGGCGCGATGCTTGCCGCGACAGGGCTTACGTCACGCGGCTTTTCGCGCGCGTCCTGGGTGATGCGGAACACGGCGACAGACTGGGTCAGGCGGCTCGCCTGCTCTTCCAGCGCGCTCGCCGCGGCGGCGGACTGTTCCACCAGCGAGGCGTTCTGCTGGGTCACGCGGTCCATCTCGGAAACAGCCAGGCCCACCTGGTCGATGCCGCGGCTCTGCTCGTCAGAGGCAGAGGCGATTTCGCCCATGATATCGGTCACGCGGGTGACGGCGCTGACAATTTCGCCCATGGTTTCACCGGCGCTTTCCACCAGCGTCGAGCCCACATCCACTTTGCTGACGGAATCTTCGATAAGACCTTTGATCTCTTTCGCGGCCTGCGCGCTGCGCTGCGCCAGGTTACGTACTTCGCCTGCCACCACGGCGAAACCGCGACCCTGCTCACCGGCACGCGCGGCTTCTACCGCGGCGTTCAGCGCCAGGATGTTGGTCTGGAACGCGATGCCGTCGATAACGCTGGTGATATCCGCAATCTTCTGGGAGCTGCCGGCGATGTCGCGCATCGTCTGCACCACGTTATCCACCACTTTGCCGCCTTTCTGGGCGGTTTCCGACGCGCTCAGCGCGAGCTGGCTCGCCTGACGGGCGTTTTCGGCGTTCTGTTTCACGGTCGCGGTCAGCTCTTCCATGCTGGCGGCGGTCTCTTCCAGAGACGCGGCCTGCTCTTCGGTACGGGAAGAGAGATCGTTGTTACCGGCAGAGATTTCGCTCGCGCCGCTGTAAATCGCATCCGCGCCTTTACGCACGTCACCCACGGTGCGCACCAGTTCGCCCTGCATATGTTTAATGCTGGCGGCCAGCTGGCCCATTTCGTTGGTGCCGTCCACCTCAATCCGACGCGCCAGGTCGCCGCTCGCGATGTGGCGAATACTGTCGATAAGGCGATTGAGCGGAGTGATAAGCGTATTCTGAATACCGAACCAGACGCTGACGATCACCGCCAGTACTGCTGCCAGCACGCCGACCAAGATCCAGATAGCCATGCTGTAGGAGCTGTTGCTGTCTTCCACGGCAATCGCGTACAGGCGGTCGTTCTGCGCCATGTAATCGGTGTAGGCTTTCTCGAAACCGTCCTGATATTTCTGGGTCGGCTGGTCAAAGAATTCGTTGATTTTCCCGGCGCCGAGCAGCTGGATAAGCTCCGCCAGCGCGCCGTGATAGATGTCGTAGTTGCGCTTAATTTCCTGAGCGTACTCCTCACTCTGACGCGGGTCGCGCGGCAGGGCCTCGTAATCCGCCCAGTGTTTTTCCGCCTGCTTCAGTGAGGTGCTGGCAATCTGCATCAGCTCCTGCACCGTTGCGCCGCTGCCAATGTTGCTCGCATCCATCATATGACGGATACCGGCGCGGTTGAGGGTGTTACGGGTCTGGATCAGCGCGACCCAACTGCCGTTCAGCGTGGACTGCTGCTGACGGATGGTTTGCAGAACGGTGAAATTTTCCTTGTCACTTTTGATGGCATTAAAGAACAGGCCACCGGAAGCCATTTGCAGCAGGCCAAACAGGGCCAGAACAAACAGCAAACTGGTTACAACTTTTATGCGGTTTAACATGGTTTCTCTTCCCGATACGACAGATGGAGAGAGTTTCGGCATTAACCCCAAAAACTTTATATGGATAACTCCCGTAAATGCCGGATTTTTGTACTAACTTTGGTGGGGAAAGCGCCATAAATACGCAGTGTGTGACGCAGGTCATGTTGTGACGTTGAGGAAAACAAATTAAGCCCCGCTTAATTCCCAATTACAGCGCCACGAAATAGCGCTTAACCGCAAAGCCTCAGCCGTTTGCTCGAAACCAGTGATAAAAAAACAAAACTGAAAATAAATGTTTGCAGGAGCACCTGTGGCGGTTGAAAAATAGCCCAGGCGCCGCATTAATTTGATAACACGAAATATAGTAACGATACGCAAGTGTTTACCGTGGAAACTTTTATAACGGAAGGCAGCATTCGAAATAGCGGGGCAGCGACTGTCGTGTGACGCGCGTACCGTATAGAAGATAATTATTTTTAGCTTTAATATCAATGGCATATGTTATGACGTCAGTTATTCTTATCGTCATTTAATAAAGGAATATTCACGGCCAGTCCATTGGCATACACTTTCAGTCTTCTACGATGCCGTCTTGCTACAGGGAGAATAAAAAGCGATGGCCGAGGTATTTTTCACTCTCACCAGCATTGTCCTGGTCATTACGGGTATTTATTTCATTATCTCATTTCAGATGGAAAGAGCAGCAAAGTTCAAAGCCGCGGCTATCAGAGTCGATGCCCGTATCCTTGAAATGCGCTACTCCAGCTCTTCTGACTCCGGCAGCGTGACGTACAAAATGAAGGTGACCTTCACAACGGACAGGGGCCCGGAAACGGCGGTGGGTTCCGCCACGTTGTCGCCGCCGGATATGATTTACGTGAAAGATCACAAAACCATTCCGACCTATTACTTAAAAGACAATCCGCAAAAAATATTGATAGCCGCGGATGAGATCCCCGATTTGCTGTCGCAGTAAGCCTCCTCAACAATAAAGGCGCCTTCCGTGGCGCCTTTGTTCATTACCGCAAATATTACCGCCAGAAATGCCGGTGTATCAGAAGTTCCAGCTGAAGCCCGCGTTGACGCTGTTGTCCTGATAGTTTTCTGAAACCAGCCCGCTGTAGCCGAGCGACAGATGCGCGTTGCGGTTCAGGGCGACTTCCGCGCTCGCTTTCAGCACCGTGCCGTCGCGTGAGGCTGACACACTATTGGTCACAAACGGCGTGCTGCTGCCCTTGAACTTCAGGCCCGTGCCGCGATCGAGCTCGCCATACTGATGCTGCCAGCCCACTTCACCGCGCAGCGCCACGGTCGTTTCGGCGGTGGCGTCCCACTCAAGCCCGGAACGCAGGCCAAGCGTGGAGAACGTCGCGTCGGTGTGCTGTTTGTCGGCACGCAGCGCCGTCGCCCCGCCCTGCTCGTTGATGCGGTTGTTTTCAAAGTTCACGTAAGAGACGTTGGCGAACGGCTCAACGCTGACCATCCCCGCTGCCAGCTGATAACCCGCTTCCGCGAAGAACTGCTCGGTACGGGCGTTATATTTCGCGTCGCTATGATCCGACTGCGTACCAAAGCGCACCGAACGGCTGGTGTCGAAGCGGTGCCAGGTGTAGCCCGCGCCTGCGCGCAGCGCCAGCTCGCCGAGCTGTTTACCGCCGTAGACCGCCAGATGGTAGTTATCGCTGTCCGCGTTCGCGCCGTAGCCGCCGTCAAGCGACGTGCGGGTATAGCCGGTCGCGACGCCCATGCGCCAGTCATCGGCATACGCGGAGTCGAGCCCGAGCAGCACGCCGTACGTGGAAGCCTGATACCCGGTGGCGTTCTCATCGCCGGAGGCGTGATCCCACGCACCCAGCAGCTTCGCCCACGCGCCGCCGTCATCGGCCGCCACCGGCGAAACGCTGGTCAGCCCTTCCGCCTGACGCAGACGCTCATTGACCGTATCGCGCAGGTAGCGGCTGTCGTTAATCTGCGCCGAAGCGATATCCGCGTGGATTTGCCCGCCGAGCTGGCGGAACGCCTGACGCGCCTGCGCGACCGAACCAGTGGCGAGAAGGCTTTCGTACACCGGATTGCCCGCGCCGAGCGCCTCCAGCGCCCCCGCGACAGCGCGACCGTTGGCCGTATTGGCAACACTTGCAAAAGTCGTATCGTTACGCGCCACATCCAGTTGCACCTGTCCGCCCGCGTAGCCCAGCGAGGTGCCGAGGAACAGATAATCCGGCGCCACGCTGTCGAACTGGCCGGTCACGCCGTTGGTCGCCGACAAAATGTTGTACTGCTGACCCAGCAGGCTGCGCACTTCCGCCTGGCTCAGCAGGTTGCTGCTGTTCTCCAGCGAGACCGCCACTTCGCCGCCGTTCAGCGCAATCGCGCCGGTGGCATTAATCACGTCGCTGCGCCCGTCCGGCGAGACTTCCACCGCGTAGCGCGAGCCAGGCTGGAAGGTCACATCGCCATTGACGTTCAGCGTGCCGATGGAGTTGCCCGGCGCGACAGTACCGCCGCGGGCCGCCGTCAGCGAACCAACGGTCCCGTTGCCCGCCAGCACGCCCTGCTGCTGCACGGTCACGTCAGAGGTCACAGAGCCGTTAACCACCAGCAGGCCGTCATTGATCAGTGTCGGGCCGGTGTACGTGCTCGCGCCGGTCAGCCACAGCGCGCCCGCGCCCTGTTTGGTCAGGCCGCCGTGGCCGGAGATATCGTTCGACCACACATCCATCGCGCACTGAATATCGCTACAGGTGCGCGCCAGGTTCGTGCCCGCTTCCACGACCTCTCCGATGCCGGGGATATCGGCGATAAACTGCGACGAGCCGTAGGCGACGCCGTCCGGATCCGGGACGCGGAATTCCTCAGGAATATCGGCCACGGTGTAGAACATGCCCGGCCCGTGAATGGCCTTGCTAAGATCGATCATCCCCCAGCCATACAACGCGTCGATGCCCGGATCGCCCATATCCACCGCGGTGGTTTTCAGCACCTGGGCGATTTGCTCGCCGGTCATATACGGGAAGCGCTCCATCAGCACCGCCACGCTGCCCGCCACGTGCGGCGCGGCCATCGAGGTGCCGCTGTAGTTGGCATAATCGGTGGTGAGCGTCTCAGGGCTGGTGCCTTCGATAACCGAACTGTAGATACGGCTGCCCGGCGCCGAGACGCAGAAGCTCGCCGTGTAACCGCAGCGGGAGGAGAACGTACTGATGGTGTAAGGAATGCTGTTGGCGGAGGCCGGATCTTTCATCACGCTCGCGACAGACAGCCAGTTCGGCGCGATATCCGGCACAAAGTACGCCAGCCCCGCTATCGCATCCGGGTTATTGAGGTTGTAGTCATTACCGGCGGCGAAAATAGTGACGATGCCGCTGCGGGCCGCGTCGATAGCGCCCTGATACGCGCCGCCGGGTTTGGTGCCGAGGATCTGTTTTATCTGATCGAACTGCGCCTGCGCGTCAGCAACCGTGAAGTGCGGATAGGCCGGATCTTTGCCGCCCTGATCGAATTTTTCTGTAATGCCGATGCCCCAGCTGTTGTTGATGATGCGCGCGCCGCTGTCCATCAGCGCATGCCAGCCCGCCTCATACACCGCGCCGTCATTGCCAAGAATAATGCCGTCTTCCGGGCCAGGGTCGCCGTTTTCGGCGCTGATAATCTGGGCGTTAAACGCTACGCCATGCATCGCCCCGCCGTCGCGGCTGCCAGCCGCGATACCGCCTACGTGGGTACCGTGCGCGCCGAGCTCGCCGTCGGAATCCACAGAGGGCGTTCCGTCATAGCGGAAGGCGTCGCCCTTCTTCACCGGAATATACGGGTCGGTATATTCACGAATCCCTTCTGTCACCAGGTTGATGACTTTATTGGTGCCGGAGAATTCCGGGTGCAGCGCGTAAACCGGCTGATCGAAAATACCCAGCTTAATACCTTTGCCGGTATATCCCGCCGCGTAGGCTTCATCGGCGTGAATAGCGCCGAGGCCCCATTCGGCATTATATTCGCTGCTGCGCCAGCTGGCGGCGTCGCCCGCTTTGCCCTGCTCAATATAATTACTGGCCGCCGCCTGTCCGACACCGGCCAGCCCTAAGGCTATTGCCACCGCGCTCATGCGAATACGGCGCCCGCCCCGTGCAGGCGAATATCCCGCCTGAACAGGTTCCACTGCTCTGCTTCTGTTGATCATCCCAGAGACCGTCCATTGTTAGTTTGCAATGGGCCAGATGTGCCAGCCCTTATTGTCATAGGTATGACGCGCGGCCACCGGGCCGTCGCGGATATAAAGGTTAAGCAGAATTTATTAATTTATGCCAGCCCTCAAATAAGAGGGAAACATTTTAAAAAGTGACCTGCGTCATATTATTTTTTTATCACTTTTACTGTTTCAGCGGGTTAAAACCGTGCGCGATAAATAACGCCGTCGCGGCAGCGCTGGTTTACCGCTTCGCTTATTAGCGTTAAAAAAATAAAAACAGTGAAATATTAATCGATTACCATAAGTAAACTATAAGCATCATAATAGTAATTTTATGCAAATATAAAACCAGGAAAGCACCTGACATAATATTTACGACGTATTTCTCAATTATGTATAAATAAAAATTAAAAAAGCCTATGGCGCATTTTCTGGATTTTAGGACGTTTCTTAAAAATGAATGAAAAATAATCAGCCAGCGATTATTTACTTCAATGGCTGCGCTCCGGCGTAAAAAAAGCGCCCGCAGGCGCTTGTGCAATAACAGTATTAATACGAGGCGATTCAGGAATAGCGTAGCGTCTCGGGCTCGCGGCGCAGAATAACCTCGCCGTGACGCACCGAGTAGCGCGCTTTAGCCTGGCGGCGCACCACTTCGTAATCATCCGGCGCGTCCAGCACCACCAGATTCGCCGGACGCCCTTCGCCAATGCCGTAGTTATCGCCAAGATTCAGCGCCCGTGCGCTGTTATCGGTGACAAAATCCAGGCTGCGCTGTAAATCCTCATAGCCCATCATGTGGCAGATATGCAGCCCGGCGTCGAGCACGCGCAGAATGTTGCCGTTGCCGAGCGGATACCACGGATCTTTAATCGAATCCTGCCCGAAGCAGACATTCATGCCTGCGCGATCCAGCTCCGCTACGCGCGTCACCCCGCGCCGCTTCGGCCAGGTGTCAAAACGCCCCTGCAAATGAATGCTCTCGGTCGGGCAGGAGACAAAGCTTAACCCTGCGCGTCTGAGCAGGCGAAAAAGCTTTGAGCAATACGCGTTGTCGTAAGAGCCCATCGCCACCGTGTGGCTCGCCGTCACGCGCGCGCCCATGCCGCGTACCCGGGTTTCTTCCGCCAGCACTTCGAGAAAGCGCGACTGCGCGTCGTCGGTCTCATCGCAATGCACATCCACCAGACAACCGGTGCGCTCGGCGAGATCCATCAGGAATTTCACCGAGCTGACGCCCTGCTCGCGGGTATTTTCAAAATGCGGAATGCCGCCCACCACATCCGCGCCCATCTCCACGGCCTGCTCCATCAGCGCCCGGCCCTGCGGGAAGGATTCAATGCCCTCCTGCGGGAACGCGACGATTTGTAAGTCGATAAGATGGCGCGCCTCTTCTTTTACTTCCAGCATCGCTTTCAGCGCGGCAAGCGTCGGGTCGGTCACATCCACATGGGTGCGCACGTGCTGAATGCCGTGGTCGCGCAGCATACCGATGGTCGTGTGCGCGCGGCGCTTGGTGTCTTCATGGGTGATGGTGGCTTTGCGCTGGCCCCAGCGCTCGATGCCTTCAAACAGCGTGCCGCTCATGTTCCACTCAGGCTCGCCCGCCGTCAGGGTGGCGTCCAGATGAATATGCGGCTCCACTAGCGGCGCAATCACCAGCCCGCCCTGCGCATCGAGTGCGCCCTCATGCGGCGGCTGCATCGCCGTCTGCGGCGTAATGGCCTTGATGAGCCCGCCCTCCAGCACGATCGTGAACCAGCCTTCGCGGCGGCGTAAACGGGCATTAACGATATTCATAACGGCTCCTTTCAGTAAAACGGTAAGGGCGGCTCACGGTTGCGGCTCCGCCACCGCGCGGCGCGGTTGCCGGCCACGCGCCAGGCGCATCAACAAAAGATAGCTCGCCGCCGACACCGCGATGCCCACCAGCGGGGCTATCCACGGCGAAAAGTACGCGGTCAGCGCGCCGAGCGCATAAGCGGCAAGCCCGGCGTAGTTGAAGCGCGGCAGGTTCGCCTCGCGCAGCGCCGGGTAACGCCCGCGGCGGTGGAACCAGTAATCGGCGATAATCACTCCGCCGACTGGCGGAATAATGCTGCCGAGCAGCACCAGAAACGGGATAAGCATTTCATACATGCCGCCAATGGCGAGCAGAATACCGATGCCCGCGCTGGCGACGGTCAGCGTGCGGCGGCGCTCGCTGCGCAGTAAATGACAGGCGGCAGCAGAAACGTTATAGATCGTCGGCCCCTGGATGGTCCACAGATTCAGACACAGCATAATCACCGCGGCGACCGAAAGCCCCTGCAACATCATCACCGCCACGATATCCGCCTGCTGATAGACCACCGCGCACCAGGCGCCGGCGATCACCATCAGTCCGTTGCCGAGCAGAAAGCTTATCAGGCTGCCGGTGATGGCGGTGCCGCTGCTGCGCGCCAGCCGCGTCCAGTTAGTCGCCTGGGTCGCGCCGCTCGCGAACGTGCCGAAGACCATGGTGATGGCCGCCGACCAGCCCAGCGTCTGGGTCGGCGCGATGCTCTGCATCCCCTGCCAGCCGCCTGCATGGCGGGTTGCTATCCACATCGAGACCACCAGCAGAATAAACATCAACGGCACCGAGACGCGCGAGAGCAGATCCAGCCCGCGATAGCCCACCAGCGCCGTCACGCAAAACGCCAGCCCGAAGAACACCATCAGCGGCGTCGTTATCCACTCGGGCAGCGCCAGCAGTTTTACGAGCGTTATCGCGACCGTCGCGGTGCCCCAGGCGTACCAGCCCAGCTCCGCGAAGCCGAGCAGGAAATCCGAGAGTTTGCTGCCCATTTCGCCAAAACAGAAGCGCCCCATCAGCACGGTGTTAAGCCCGCTGCGGGCGGCAATCCAGCCGAGCGCCGCCGCGTAGAGCGCCAGCAAGAGGTTGCCGATAACGGCAATCCAGAGCATCTCGACGATGGGAAAGGCGACGCCCAGCTTGCCGCCTGCGAACATCGTGCCGGTGAAAAAGGTAAAGCTGAACAGCACCATCGAGATGGAGAGCAGGCCTTTGCGTCCGGCGGCGGGCGCCTCGCTTAACGGGAATTCGGTGTTCGCTGACATAACGTCTCCTCTGCGAAAAGTAAAAACGCGATTACGCAGAGATTCAGCAAGTTATGTGCCAGGAATCGGCGGGCGAAAGGGGGGCGTTTTATGCCATAACGGGAAAACGACGCCCTGCGATTGTGCAACGCGGCACAGTTTGCACTGTCGGCGGGAGATGGGAGGGAGTGGAAACAGACGCGCGCCTCCTTTGACGGCGACGCGCGTTATAACGGATGGCGGGGATCAGTCGAGATCGGCGCCGTTGCTGGCGACAACTTTTTTATACCACCAGAACGATTTCTTACGCTTGCGCTCCAGCGTGCCGCGGCCCTGGTCGTCGCGATCCACCCAGACGAAACCGTAGCGCTTGCTCATCTCGCCGGTAGAGGCAGAGACCAGATCGATGCAGCCCCAGGTGGTATACCCCATCACCGGGATGCCGTCCCCGATGGCTTCGCGCATCGCAAGGATATGCTCGCGCAGGTAGCTGATGCGGTAATCGTCTTCGATTTCGCCGTTTTCGTTAAAAGCGTCTTTCGCGCCGAGGCCGTTTTCCACCAGAAAAAGCGGCTTCTGGTAGCGGTCGTACATCATGTTCATGGTGATGCGAAGCCCCAGCGGATCGATGCCCCAGCCCCATTCGCTGGCCTCGATATAAGGGTTTTTCAGCGATTTCACGATATTCGCCGCGCTGGTGACCTGGGTATTCATATCCGCTGAGGCGCAGCGTGAGGCGTAGTAGCTAAAGGAGACAAAATCGACGGTATCTTTGAGGATCTCGTCATCTTCCGGCGCTTTCTCGATAACAATGCCTTTTTCGCGGAACAAACGCTGCGTGTAGGCCGGGTACGCCCCGCGCGCCTGCACGTCGATGAAAAACAGGTTTTCCCTGTCTTTTTCCAGCGCCGCCCAGACATCTTCCGGCTTGCAGGAGTATGGATAGAAATTACCGCCTGCCAGCATACAGCCCACCTGGTTTTGCGGGTTCACCTCGTGGGCGATGCGGGTGGCGATAGCGCTGGCGATAAGCTCGTGGTGCGCCGCCTGGTATTTCACCTGCTCCTGGTTTTCACCCGGCTCAAACGCCAGGCCCGCGCCGGAAAACGGGCTGTGCAGCAGAATATTAATCTCGTTAAAGGTGAGCCAGTACTTCACCAGCCCGTCGAACGCTTCAAAGCAGGTGCGCGCGTAGCGGGTGAAAAACTCCACCATCTTGCGGCTGCGCCAGGAGCCATATTCGGTGACCAGATGCATCGGCACGTCGAAGTGGCAGAGCGTCACCAGCGGCTCGATATTGTACTTTTTGCACTCGCTAAAAAGGTCACGGTAAAACGCGATGCCCGCTTCGTTCGGCGTCTGTTCGTCGCCGTTCGGGTAGAGGCGACTCCAGGCGATAGAAGTACGAAACACCGTAAAGCCCATTTCAGCCATCAGCGCGATATCTTCTTTATAGCGATGGTAAAAATCGATCGCCTCGTGGCTTGGGTAAAACTCGTCGTCGCGCCATGCGACGCGCTTGTCCTGCCCGAGTTTCACCGCCAGACGATTCGGGCCGTGCGGCAGCATATCCACCGTGGTTGGCCCTTTGCCGCCCTCGCGCCAGGCACCTTCGGCCTGGTTTGCCGCAATGGCGCCGCCCCATAAAAATCCGTCGGGAAAAGTCTTGTTATCCATACGTATCCTCTGTTAATTCGTTTTTACTGCGGGCGCCTGCGTGGGGAATGCGGCAGGCTGCGCGTTGTCGCGGGCGGGCTGCGCTTCTTCGACAGGAATATCCTCAAAGCCCAACACCAGCGTCAGGATGAACGACAACACCACCGCCAGCGCCATCACCCCAAAGACCCAGACAATCGTCATCGGGTTGGCCGGATCGAAAAACTGCACGCTGGTAAAGAGCCCCGGCGCCGCCATCGAATGACTGGCGAGCCCGGCAAGCCCGGCGACCGCGCCGCAGATAAAGCCGCTGATAAGGCTCGCCACCAGCGGGCGTTTCAGCCGCACCGCCACGCCATAGAGCGCGGGCTCGGAGATGCCCGCCACAATGGCGGAGGCCGCCGCGGCAAGCGCCGTCTGGCGCAGTTCCGGGTTGCGGGTGCGCCAGGCTACCGCGAGCGATGAGCCGCCGAGCGACAGGTTCGCCCCGATTTCCGACGGCATCACCATGCCCTCTTTGCCGGTTTCGGCGATGGTCTGGATGATGGTCGGCGTGAACACGCGGTGCATGCCGGTCATCACCAAAAGCGGCCAGAGCGCGCCCATAATCGCCACCGACAGCCAGCCCAGATAGCCGTGGATGGTGTACACCACTGACGAAATACCGCTGCCGATCCAGATCCCAACAGGGCCAATCAGCACGATGGCGATGGGTGAGGCGATCAGCACAATGAGCATCGGCTTCAGGAAGTTCTTGGTTACCGCCGGCGTGATGTTGTCCACCCAGCGTTCAATATAGGAGAGTATCCAGGTCATGCAGAGCGCCGGGATCACGGTATAGGTATATTTTACCGCCGTGACCGGAATGCCAATGAAATCGACAGGTTGCCCCTGCGCGGCTTTGGCCATCAGGTCAACGAAGTTCGGGTGCACCAGCACGCCCGCGATAGCGATGGCGAGCGACATGTTGGTTTTGAACTTCACGGCGGCGGAGGCGGCCACCATAATCGGCAGGAAAAAAAACGCGCCGTCGCCGATGACGTTAAGAATGGTCAGCGTCGGCGCGCCCTTCGCGACCACGCCCGACATCTCCAGCACCATCGCCAGCAGTTTTACCATCGAGCCGCCGATAATGGCCGGGATCAGCGGCGACATGGTGCCTATCAGCGCATCAAGAATGCCCGCGCCGATGCGCCGCAGCGTGATTTTGTCATTGCGCGGCAGCGCGCGCTCGGCCCGCGCGCCTTCCGGCAGCAGCGTCAGCACTTGCGCGTAGGCCTGAGAGACCGTATTGCCGATGATGACCTGACACTGGTTGTCGCTGCGCACCACGCCCAGCACGCCGGGGATCGTTTTCAGACGCGCCGCGTCCACTGCGCTGTCATCGTTAAGCACAAAACGTAGGCGCGTCATGCAGTGCGTGACGGCCGCCACGTTACCGCCACCGCCAATCGCATCGACTATCGAGCGCGCCAGCGCCACGTAATTCTTTGACATGATGGTGAAATCTCTCGTTATCACACGCCGTGGCGCGACATCGCCCCTGCGCGTTTATTATTTTAAATTCAGGTACTTGCCAGTGCTTTGCGCGTAACACGCCGCGTTGCGCTGGCAGGATGACGAAATAGGTAACCGGTTCCACATCAGATTGGTTGCATGTGAAAAACAGATCAACTGAAATTTTTTTGGGCTTTTAAATCTGTGATGCAGATCGCCACAAGGCAGCCGTAAGCGTGCGCCATGCCCTGCCGCTTTGGCGGGAAATGTGTAGAATGTGCGGCACTTAAGCCGAGCCGGAGAGAGAAGATGTCGACAATGCAGGAAGTGGCCAAAAAAGCGGGCGTGTCCAAGGCCACCGTTTCTCGCGTGCTGTCCGGCAAAGGGTATGTGAGCGACGAGACGCGCAAACAGGTGTTCGACGCCATCGAAGCGACCGGCTATCGCCCGAACCTGCTGGCGCGTAATCTCGCGACCAACAAATCCCAGTGTATCGGGATGGTGGTCACCAACACGCTCTACAGCGGCAGTTACTTCAGCGAAATCCTCTCCCGCGCGGCGAAAAAGCTGGAAGAAAATGGCCGACAGTTAATCCTGGTGGACGGCAAGCACAGCGCCCGTGAAGAGCGCGAGGCGATTGAGTTTCTGCTCGATCTGCGCTGCGACGCGATTATCCTCTACCCGCGCTTTCTCGGCGTCGATGAGATTGACGATATCATCAGCCAGACCCGCCAGCCGGTGATGGTAGTGAACCGTAAACTGCGTAAACACCAGAGCCACTGCGTCTGCTGCGACCACAAAGGCGCGAGCCTTAGCGCCACCACGGCGCTGATTGCACGCGGGCATCGCGATATCGCGTTTATCACGGGCTCCCCTGATTCCCCCACCGCGCTGGAGCGTCTGGCGGGTTACAAGGAGGCGCTGCGCCAGCACGGCATCGCGTCTGCGCCATCGCGGGTGCTGGAGGGGAAATGGACGGCCGCAAGCGGCGCGGCGGCGGTCAACGCGCTGCTGGAACGCGGCGTGGCCTTCAGCGCGGTGATAGCCAGTAACGACGATATGGCGGTCGGCGCGCTGAAAGCGCTGACCGACGCAGGGCTCAGCGTGCCACAGCAGGTGTCGCTGATAGGCTTTGACAACAGCCCTAACGCGCCGTTTTTAAGCCCGGCGCTCGCGAGCGTCAAAGATCCGGTGACCGATATGGTTCACGAAACGATAAACCGCCTGATTTCCATGCTCGACGGCGGTTATCTCTCGCGCGACAACCTGTTTGTCTCGGAGCTTCTCCTGCGTGATTCGGTGGGGAATGGGCCTTATTACGGGTGCGCGTAAGTGGCGCTGAGGGTTAGCGGGAAATGCGCAGCTGTGGCGAAATGCGCGGTGAATAAGCGCTGCGGGCCGCCTTTCAGGCTCTGGAAATAATAGTACGCCGAATAGCGGTTGCCGGGGCGGTAACTGAATCCCAAATCGGGTAAACACTGCCCGCGCGCCACGTGGCGTTTCGCCTCGGGCAACTGCGATTCCATTAAGGACTCTCCCTTCTCGCTGTATATTTCAACCGAGCGGATGACCTCATCAGCTTTATTCGGCACCAGTAAACAGACCGTATCGCCACGCGCCATTACCGCGGCTGGCTCTTCGAGAGATATCCTGTCCGCACCGGAAGGACACCCTGTCAGCAAACCTGTCACAACCAGCAGGCGTTTCATTTTTCGGCTCCCTCAGCATTTCCGTTATGCATCATGCATCGCGAGCTTAACGCGCTGCGCAGGGCTGCGCCAGCCATCCACGCGGCGCAGGGAACGCCTTAAGGCTCGCTTTTTACCACGTAACGGGTAGCGGCGAAGCGGTTTAAGATGAGGTGCACTAAAAATACCATCGTGAGGGTTATCAGCAGCGACACGGTGACGGAGCTGATGCGGTAGAGATCGCTGAACACCAGATCGGTGTCGGGGTGCAGGTTCTGGCCGAACATAATGCCAAGCGTGGTGATGCTGGCGAAGCCGACGCCCGCACCGACCTTTTCCATCACGTGCAGCCGCGCGCTGAACGCAAAGCCGAGCGCGATAAGCGGCATCATCAGCACCATATGGCTGCTGTGATCGTAGAGCACCAGTTGCACCAGCAGCACGTAAAGACAGCCAATCACCACCCCGACCACGCGCCACAGCGAGCTCAACACCGCGCCGCGATAGTGCATGGGAAAGAGGATCAGAATGCCCGCCATCAGCGCCGAGAGCGAGTCGCTCAGATCCGCCATCTGAAACACCACGAAGTTCAGCGTCGCCACCGTGCCGGAGAGCAGATATTCATGGCGCACCCGCGCGGCGTCTTTCTCAATCAGCGGCGGCGGCTTGCGCGGCTCCACGTCCGGCAGCAGATAGTGCATCAGCGCGCTTAAGCCCACGGCCATCACGCTCGCTTCCATGTTGGAAAACAGCAGCGTATGCCAGTCGCTGGTCGGGTAGCTCATAAAGTTAAGCATCACGCTCTGACAGACCACGCCCATTGAGCCGAAAAGAAACAGCGGCCCTTTGCTCATAAAGCGAAAACGCATGACGTACAGCGCAAACACCACGCCGGTCATAACCACCGGCCACTGCGCAAGATAGCCGACGATAATCACCATTTCGACGCAGTTCAGCGCCGCGCTAAAGATAAACTGCTTCGCGACATGGCGGTTGAACACGGGCACCAGCGACAGCAGCATGATCGGGTAGATAACGAAAAAGACCCCATAGCTGGTGTTGTAGAAGCTCGAAATGCTGAGCGCCGTGACGCCCGCCGCCATGATGCGCAGCGTCTGGCGAAAATCATTCGCCGTGTAGACGATGTTGTCGTGCGGCGTAAAAACCCGCGCCAGCGTGTTAATAGACATGGTTAGTACACATAGTGCAGCAGGCTGATGAGGTGGATTTGCAGCCCGGAGAAGAAGCGGGCGAACGCGCCTTCGCTGTTATAGAGCTGCACCGTGGCGCGCGCGCCGGTCGGCAGCGACGCAGGCAGCGGCTCGTCGAGCGCCACGTGAATGCGCATACGGCGCGCGTCGCGCACCCAGCGGTTCGACTCTTCCGGCTGCGACAGCTGACCATTCACCGCCTCCTGGCCTGCCAGTATCCCGGCGTCGTGGCTGGTCACGTGGGCGCGAAACACCTGGCCTGGCAGCGCGTCGAACACCACGGCGGCGTCCGTCCCGGCATGGGTATGGCGCAGGCTTTTCTCGCGAAAATCGGCCACGATATCGGTCTGCTCGCTCACCAGCGCCAGCGCGGGCGTACCGGCAGCGGCGTACCAGCCGGGGCTTAATTGCAGATTGCTGACGGTGCCGTCGGCCTCGGCGCGGACCTGCGTCCAGCCGAGGTTCAGCTGCGCGTCCTGCAATGCGTTGCGGTATTTTTGCAGCGTGACGTTGCGGCTGTCATCACGCTCGCCGCGCGCGATGGTCAGCTCGCTGATTTTCGCCTCCAGCTGCGCCACCGCCTGTTCGCTGGTCTGCCAGGTGGTGCGCACTTTATCGAGATCCTGCTGAGAGACGTTTTGCAGCGCGCTCAGGCGCTGGTAGCGATCAAAGGTGACCTTATCGTTACGGGCCGTCAGACGGGCGGTATTGAGGTTCGCCCTGGCGGCGACGATTTGCGCGTCGAGCTGACTGTTGTCGAGTTTCGCCTGGCGCAGGGCGATTTCCGCCGCCTCGACGCGGTTGGCGAACGGCGAAGCGTCGAGCTCAAACAGCAGATCGCCTTTCTTCACGCGGCTGTTATTGGCGACATGCACCGCCGCCACGTAGCCCGACACGCGCGAGGAGACCGGCGTCACGACGCGCATCACGGTGGAATCCGGCGTCAGCGGGATCCAGATATCGGCGAGGATAAAGTACACAAACATCGCCAGGAAAGTGGCAATACTTACCCTTACCCAGCGGGCAAATTTTTGTTCCGGAGTCATCATAATTATTGTGTTTTTTCGGGGTCATCTTCGCGGATCGTTCGCAGATTACGCGCGATGTGATTTAACGTTTCGCTGAAGATATCCATATCCTGCGCGGGAATATTTTGCGACACGCGCGCCTGATAACGCGCAATGACCGCGTTCAGCGTGGCGAGCATCGCCCTGCCGTCGTCGGTGAGCGATAGCAGGCGAATGCGTTTGTCGTACGGCGAGGTGCTGCGCGCCAGGTAGCCTTTATTTTCAAGGCACGCCAGCGTGCGCATCAGCGGCGGCAGCTCAATGCCCTGCACCTGCGCCAGCTCGCTGACCGAAATGTTATCCCCTTGTTGATCGAGCTGCATCAGCACCGTCCAGCCCGACTGCGTCAGGCCGGTATCGGTAATGGCGTTGTCGATAATCGCGCGCCACTGGCGGACGATCATCGCCATGCGCATGCCCATCGGGCGGCGGGCGAAGCGTTCATCTTCAGTCATCGGGGGCTCCCTTCAGTCAGCGGGAGGGCAAATTAATACTTATCAGGGTAAGTATCAAGAAACGGGCGGGGAAAAGGCATGGATTGCGAAAGGCGCGGGCCGCCGCGCGCGGCAGACGGCCCAAACAGCCGGGAGGATTACTGGCTAAGACGACTGGCGATAAGCCGCAGCTCGTCAGCGATTTTGCGCATATCCGGCGTGTCGTCCGCGCGCGGCCCGGTGGAGTGACGGATAACCAGCCGCGCAGGCAGGATGGACGAAAGCCGCGAGGCGTCGCTTTCGCTCGCCTCCAGCATCCGGCGCACCGCCTCTTTGCCCTGCATGTCGAGATCGAGCGACACGGTGGTCAGCGCCGGATGGAAAAACGAGCTTTCGTACGTGTCATCGTAGCCAATCACCGATTTCTGGCCCGGAATGGAGAGCTGCTGCTGATGGAACGCGCTCAGTACGCCCAGCGCCATCTGGTCGTTTGCTACCAGCACGGCGGTAAAATGCGGCGCCTCGCGCAGCATTTGCAGCGCGCCCGCATAGCCGCTCTGGGCATCCCAGTTACCGTGCAGCACCGTGACCGGCTTTAAGCCGTAGCTCTCCAGCGTCTCCAGCCAGCTTTTCAGGCGCAGCCGCGCGGAAACCGACCGCTCCGGGCCTGCCAGCAGCGCGATATCGCGATGCCCCAGGTCGTATAAATACTTCACGCTCGCGCGCGTGCCGTCAGCCGGATTAAAAGAGACGTTAAATACCGAGCTGTACGGATCCACGTCCAGGAACAGGCACAGAATGTCGTCGTTCTCAGCGGCTATCTTCTCGGCTTCCTGGGTCTCCAGCGGCACGTTGATGATAACCTTATCCACCAGCTGGGACTTGAGCTCGTTGATGGAATCCTGAATTCCCTGGCTGACGTTCTCATCGATCATTGAGATCAACACCTGGTAGCCATCCAGATTTGCGTAACGTTTCACCGCCGCCGCCACCTGTGAAGGCGCGTGCAGGGCCAGCGACGTCGTCACCAGCCCAAGCGTCAGACTCTGCTTGCCGACCAGCTGCTGCGCCAGCCGGTTTGGCACGTAACGCAAATGGGCGATCGCCTCTTCCACCTTGCGGCGCGTGGCTTCAGAGACATTCGCCGACTTATTCAGTACACGAGACACCGTCTGGTAGGAAACCCCCGCGTGGCGGGCGACGTCTTCCAGTGTGGCGCTTTTAGACTTCATGTTCCGGTTCCTTTTTCGTAGGCTGGGCTGATTGTAACAGGGGCCAGCCGGAAATACCTTTTCTGCACAAATCGTCGTGATCCTTTCGCCACATCAAGTACTACGTTCACAATACATAAAACTCGTGAGAAACATCACCGTTCGTTACAAAACAGGCCAATTTATTTGCACTGAGTCACAATTAATCAAGATCAAATTTGCCTGATATTTCGTAAAGGCGTTTTATGGCTGCGGTTATGTGAACGTAATACAAAACAATAAAAGAGGTTACTATGAACACTACGCTACGCACAGTGGCCGTTGCGTTAGCCGCCGCGCTGACTTCACCCTGCCTGATGGCAGCCTCATCCTCTGTACCTATTGATTTTCATGGCTATTTGCGTGGCGGCGTGGGCGTCTCGCAGGACGGCGGCCAGGAAGAGTGGCAGAAAAACAAGCTGGGGCGTCTCGGCAACGAAACCGACACCTACGGCGAAGTGGAGCTGGGCTCTGAAGTTTATAAAAAAGATGAAGTCAGTTTCTATATCGACAGCATGGTCAGCATGGTGTCTGACGGCTCCAACGACAGCGAAACCACGCTGAATGACGATGCCCAGTTCGGCCTGCGCCAGTTAAACCTGCAGATCAAAGGGCTTGTCCCGGGCGATCCGAACGCCGTTATCTGGGGCGGTAAACGCTACTACCAGCGCCACGATCTGCACATCATCGATACCAAATACTGGAACATCTCCGGCTCCGGCGCGGGCATTGAAAACTACACCGTCGGGCCGGGCGCGGTCTCATTCGCCTGGATCCGCGGCGACGCCAACGATCTCGACTACCGCGTGGACGGCGATAACGACGTCAACATCAACTATCTCGACCTGCGTTACGCGGGCTGGAAACCGTGGGCGGGCGCCTGGACAGAGTTCGGCATTGATTACGCCATGCCTAACCCGACCGACAAACAGAAAGAGTACGGCGGCCTGTATGAAGCCGACAATGGCGTGATGCTGACCGGCGAAATCAGCCAGGACATGCTCGGCGGCTATAACAAACTCGTGTTGCAGTACGCCAACAAAGGCCTCGCGCAGAACATGGTATCTCAGGGCGGCGGCTGGTATGACATGTGGAACTATGTCAACGACGCCAGCGGCTATCGCGTGATCAACACGGGCCTGATTCCGATCACCGACAAGTTCTCTTTTAACCATGTCCTGACCTGGGGCTCGGCGGATGACATCACCGCCACGACCGATAAATCCCGCCTGCTCTCGCTGGTAGGCCGCGGTCAGTATCAGTTTACGCAGTACGTGCGCCTCATCGGGGAAGTGGGCGGTTTCTGGCAGAAAGACACCTATAACAACGGCACGGATTTCAAACAGAGCGGCGAAAAATATACCATCGCGCTGGGTCTTGCCGACGGCCCGGATTTCATGTCGCGCCCGGAACTGCGCGTGTTCGCCTCTTATCTGAACGACTCGCAGAACGGTAAATCGTTGCAGGACGGCACGGCTGACGATACCTGGAACTTCGGCGTTCAGGTCGAGGCCTGGTGGTAATACCCTGACGCCAGGCAGGCGGCAGCGGCCCGAAACCGCTGTCGCTATGTCGCCTTTCGGCAGTCATGCAGGACAAGCGTTGTATCTCTGAGAACTGTGGCACCTCCATCAAGGCGTAAGCCGCTGATGCACCCTCGTTGCCTTTTGCGGGATAACCTCTTATGCAGGGTTATCCCGCTTTTTTTTACTTACCCGTAAAGCGCTCATCCAGCAGCTTGCGCAGCGCATCGGACTGCTTGCCGAAAATCGCGTGAACTTCCTGACCGAGAATAATCACGCCCAGCGCCCCTTCGTCCTGTAAGGCCTGTGAATCAACGCGGGTTAAATCTTTCACCTTCACGCGCAGGCGCGTCATGCAGGCATCGACGCTGTCGATATTGTCCTGCCCGCCGAAATCCGCCACCAGGCGCGCGATTTGCTGACGCTCCTCGTCGCTTAGGGCAATCGTGCTGGCGGGCTGCGGGCGGGTAACGTGGTTGAGAAACGATTTCAGGCTAACCATAGCGGCTCCTTGTTCAGGCAGAAATAAAAAAGCGCCCGTTCGGGTGAACGGGCGCGCAGGGAGAGGGTCAGGCGAGGCGGCGGCGCAGAATGCGGCACCCCCACGGGGCGAGCGGCAGCTTGCCGCTGACGGCATCGCCGGTCAGCATATCCGCGCAGCCCTCCGGCAGCAGCACCGACTGCGGCGCGCCGGTGTAGTTTTCAACGAAGATAAACGCCGATTCGCCATCCTGACGGGCGTGCGCCGTGACGCCTGGCGGGAAGTCCGCCTCCAGCGCGCGCGCAAGCGCCAGCTCGTTAATAATGTTGGCGAAGAAATCACGCTGGAAGGCGAGATCGTTACGCGAGGCGACATACCACGCCTTGCCCGCGCCAAACCCGTTAACGGTCACCGCCGCGCGTCCGGCGTAGAAGTCGTCGCGATAGGTCGCGAGCGCCGTCGCGCCTTCGGTGTGGATAAGATCGCACAGATGGCGTACCTGATACGGCCCCTGTAGCCCCGCTTCGTTGCCCGCCAGCCCCTGAATGAGGTTGCGTTCGCCGTCCGCGAGGCAGTCAATCTCTTCCGCCCAGATGCCCAGCAGCTTACGCAGCGGGCCGGGGAACCCGCCCAGATGGCAGAGATCGGTGTCATTAACGATGCCGCTCCAGTACGTCGTCACGAAGTGACCGCCCTGTTCGACGAACGCCTCGACGCGCTGTGCGAAGCCCTCGCGCACCATGTAGAGCATCGGCGCGATAACCAGTTTATAGCGGCTGAGATCGGCGTCGGCGTTGATGATATCGACCGCGATCCCCTGCTCCCAGAAAGGCCGGTAGTGCTCGGCGACGGTCTTCTCATACTCCAGCCCCAGGTTACGCGGGCCCTGCGCATCATCCATCGCCCAGCGGCTTTCCCAGTCGAAAATCACCGCCACCTGCGCGTCCACCCGCGCGCCGACCACCGGGTCGAGCTGGCTTAAGATATCGCCGAGCTGCGCCACTTCGCGCCCGATGCGGGTGTCGATATGGCCGACGTGATCGACCACCGCGCCGTGGAATTTCTCCACCGAGCCGCGGCTCTTGCGCCACTGGAAGTACTGCACCGCATCCGCGCCGTGCGCCACCGCCTGGAGCGAGGAGAGAATATGCATCCCCGGCTTTTTCAGCTTGCTGGTGGGCTGCCAGTTGGTGGTGCCCGGCGTCGATTCCATCAGCACAAACGGTTTGCCGTGCTTTAAAGTGCGCATCAGGTCGTGATACATGGCCGTGTAGCAGGCAAGCTCGGTTTCGTCTTTCTCGCGGTGCCACATCGGGTAGCTGTCCCAGGAGATAAAATCGAGCGGCTCCGCGAGCTGCCAGTAGTCGTAATCGTAGAAATACTCCATGAAGTTAGTGGTCGCCGGTAATTCCGGGTTCACCGCCTTCAGCGGGGCCAGTTCGTGACGGCAGAAATCGGTCACCTGCGCGGTGTTGAAGCGCCGCCAGTCCAGATTCAGGCCGTGAATAGAGTTTTCGCCCTGCGGCGCCGGGGACTCAATCTGCGACCAGTCGGTAAACGTGTGGCTCCAGAAGGTGCTCCACCAGGCCTCGTTGAGTTTATCGAGCGTGCCGTAGCGCGCTTTCAGCCAGCCGCGGAAATTCTCCTGACATAAATCGCAATGACACTCGCCGCCATATTCATTAGAGATGTGCCAGCCGAGCACCGCCGGGTGGTGCGCGTAACGCTCCGCCAGCAGACGGTTAATGGTCGCGGTTTTTTCGCGGTAGACCGGCGAGCTCATGCAGTGATTGTGACGCCCGCCGTGCAGCGCCGGAACGCGATCGCGCCCCACGCGCAGCACCTGGGGGTATTTCTGCGACATCCAGGCCGGGCGCGCGCCGCTCGGCGTCGCGAGAAACACGTGAATGCCGCCCTGATACAGCTTGTCGATAATCTCATCGAGCCACTCGAAGCGGAACACGCCCTCTTCGGGCTCAAGCTTCGCCCAGCTGAAAATACCGACCGACATGACGTTGCATTTGGCCTGCTGCATCATGGCGATATCGCTCTCAACGGTGCCCGGATAGTGCTCCCACTGCTCCGGGTTGTAGTCCGCGCCGTGCAAAAGGGCGCTGACCTTCGGACTTAAAGGCGCAAATTTGTTCATTGTAAGCTTCCTGATACCGCATACCCGTCCACTTTCATCCGGCAGGCATCAGGGCCTGCCGGGTGAATACAACCGGGTATAAAGGGAATAAAAAGGATTAATTAAAGACTTTCACCGAGGGCAGGACCTGCCCGTGGCAATCGAAAAACGCCTGGTTTTCGCGGGCGTTGCCAGTCTTCCACTCGTCGTGGATATACTTCATGCCCGCGGGCGTCGCCCAGGTGTTGCCGGGAACGGCAATCCACGCGGGCTCCCAGTAGAAGATGCCCTTGCCGCGATGGTTTTCGACATTCGCCACGCTCTGCATCAGGTCATGCACGTAGTCGTACTGGCCCTGCACCGTCGCCGGGTAACCGCCGTCTTTTTCTTCTTTCTGCTGGAAGCTGTTCTCGGCGTTGTCGCAATTCTCCAGCGTGTACGCATAGGCAGCTTCCACCACGATCACATCTTTGTCGTAGCGCTTGCTGATGTCGTCCATATTGGCTTTAAGCGCGCTGATGGGGCCGTTCCAGTAGGTGTACATCGACAACCCAATGACATCGAACGGCACCTGGCGTTTGGTGATTTCATCAAACCACCAGCGGAAGGTGTCGTTTTTGGTGCCTTCGGCCAGATGCAGCATGATTTTTACCTGCTCGCCCTGGGTGAGATTTTCCCGCAGGCCGCTGATGGCCGCGTTCAACAGCCCCGCGAGACGGTCAAACTCGCCGCCGCCCTGCCCCCAGCTTTTGCCCTCCGGCCACAGGATGCCGCCGTTAATTTCATTACCGATCTGCACCATATCCGGCAGCACGCCCGCCTTTTTGAATTCAGCGATGGTGTCGCGGGTGTAGTCATGGATCGTAGTTTTCAGCTGGTCGTAACTCTGGTTTTCCCAGGCTTTCGGTTTGAACTGCTTGCCAGGGTCAGTCCAGAAATCGCTGTAGTGGAAATCGAGCAGCAGCTTCATGCCCTGCGCTTTTACGCGTTTTGCCAGCGCCAGCGTGGTGGCGAGATCGTTGGTGCCGCCGCCGTAGGGCGCGCCCGCGCTGTCTTTCGGGTCGACCCACAGGCGCAGGCGCACGTAGTTCACGCCGTTCTCACGCAGGATAGTCAGCGCGTCCTGCTGTTTATGGTGCGCGTCGTAAAACTTCGCGCCCTGGCGCTCCAGCTCCGGCAGCGTGGAGATATCCGCGCCTTTAATGAAATCGGCCGGGAGAGAAAGCGGTTTCGGCGTTATCTGCGTCGTACTGGCGGCGAAAGCGGAAAAGCAGCAGGCCAGCGAGACGGCAAGCAGTGCGGGTTTACACAGTTTCATCAGATTATCCTTTGGTACTGCCGGAGGTCAGGCCGGAGACGAAGTATTTCTGTAAAGCCAGATAGAGAATGGCGACGGGTACCGCAATCAGCACCGCACCCGCGGCGTAGGTGGTGTAGCTCGCGCCCATCTTCTGCGCGACCAGGTTATAGAGCCCGATAGGCAGCGTGTATTTGTCCGGCGTGCGCAGAATAGTGCTCGATAAAATGAAATCCCCGAGCGGCCCGGTAAAAGAGAACAGCGCCACCACCGCCACGATGGGTTTAGAGAGCGGCATGATGATCTCAATGAAAATGCGGAAGTTGCTGGCACCGTCCATACGCGCGGACTCGTCGAGATCTTTTGGGATAGCGTCGAGATAGCCCTTCATCAGGTACGTATTCATCGGGATCATGCCCGCAACGTAAATCAGCACCAGCGCCAGGTGGCTGTTAATCAGCCCGAGCAGCTGCGACAGCACGAAAATGGCAATCAGCGCCGAGAACTGCGGGATCATCTGCAACAGCAGGAACAGCATCAGCCCGTTCTGACGCCCTTTAAAGCGGAAGCGCGAGAACGCGTAGGCGGTGAAGCTGACGCTGATTAACGTCAGTACCATCGTCATGAAGCTGATTTTCATCGAGTTCCAGTACCAGGTGAGGTAATTCACCTGGCCGTTGAAGAGATCGGCGTAATGCTGGAACGACAGGTTTTCCGGGATTATCGAGCTGCTGAGCAGGCTATTGCCGGCGTTCAGCGACGCGCCGACCGTCCAGATGAGCGGATAGATAATGATTACGCTCACCGTCAGGATCAGCAGCCACGAGAGCGAGAGCCGCAGCCACTTTTCCTGTTTCATGCTTTGTCTTTTGGCCATGACGTCTCCTTATGCCGTCTCGTCATTTTTGAACGACTTCGTGGCGCGGAACTGCCACAGCGCCAGCCCTACCACGAAGATGGAGAGCAGAATGGTTATCGTCGCGGCGATGGCGTACTGGGACGAAGACATCGTCAGCTTGTAGATCCAGGAGACCAGAATATCGGTGCCGCCCGCGTTGGAGCCGGCCACCGCAGGGCCGCCGTTGTTAAACAGATAGATGATGTTGAAGTTGTTAAAATTGAACGTGTACTGGGTGATGATGATGGGTGCAATCGCATAGAGCACCAGCGGCAGCGTAATGGTGCGCAGGCGCGTCCAGGTGCTGGCGCCGTCCATCTTCGCGGCCTCATACAAATCATCCGGGATCGCCTGCAACACGCCGGTGGTCATCGCGAACACAAACGGGAAGCCGAGCCAGGTCTGCATCATGATCAGCGCGGTTTTAGTCCAGAACGGATCGGTCATCCAGGGTTTCGGCGCGATATTGAAAAACGCCAGGATCGCGTTGTTAATCACCCCGAAGCTGTCGTTAAACATCCCGGCGAACACCAGAATGGTGACAAAACCCGGCACCGCCCACGGCAGAATGAAAATGGTGCGGATAAGCGGCTTGAAGCGCAGATCTTTCTGGTTCACCAGAATCGCCAGCAGCACCCCCACCGTGCACTGGAACGTCGTGGCGAGTAGCGTCCACACCACCGTCCATTGCAACACGTCAAGGAACGTCGAGCGCCAGATGGAGAGCGTGAAAATATTGACGAAATTCTTAAGCCCCACCCAGTCCACGAGCTTCGCGGGCGGCGTGTGGTAGAGGTTGTAGTTGGTGAAGGCTATCGCAAACCCAAAGAGGATCGGAAACACCACCAGAAACACCAGCAGAATAAAGCCGGGCGCAATCATCAGATACGGAAAGCCATCCGAGAGCAGCAGCTGATACTGCTTACGCACGCTGTTGAGCGTCAGCCCCTCGTCGCGGCGCTTGCCATTGATCCACGCATCGCGCAGCGAGAAGTAATAGACCGTCACTCCAAAGCACACCACCAGCAGGCTCAGAATGCCCTCCGCCAGCAGGAAGATGGAGTTATCGCGCGGCACCTCTTCACCCAGCGTGTAGAGCCCCCACAGCCCGACACGCAGGAAATCGTGAAACACCCCGAGGAAGCTTGCCAGCAGCACCAGGAAGGTGACGCCTTTTAGCCACTGACGGTTATAAAACTGGCCCACGCCCGGCAGCAGAGCGCAGAGCAGCGCGCACCAGGCGTGTCGGCCGGCCCCTCGGGCTACGGGCATCTTTTCGCTGGGACTGATAATCACACACGGCTCCTTCTGAAAACGGGAGGCGCGCCTCCCGCTTTTGACTGTTCATCCGGCGACGCCCGCAGACGCCGCCGGGTACGGCTTACTGATTGCTGGCCTGCATCGCTTCTATCTGCATGGTTATCTGTTTCACCGCGTTATCAAGCGCGGTTTTCGGCTCCTGCTTGCCGGTCACGCTCAGCTCCAGCGCGGCGTTGGCCGGTGCCCAGACTTCCCCCATTTCAGGAATGCCCGGCATCGCGCTGGCGCGGGCCGCCTGCACGGCGACGGCGCTCGCCTTCTGATCGTCTTTAATCACCGGATCTTCCATCAGCGCCACCAGCGGCGGGATCTCGCGGGTCGCGATGTAGCGGATCTTCACGTACTTCGGCTGGTTGATGAATTCGAGAAACTGCTGGGCCAGCGCTTTGTCTTTGCTCCAGGTAGAGACCACGTAGCCTTTAACGCCGAGGAACGAGCTCATCGGCTTGCCGTCCGGCAGCGTCGGCAGCGGGGCCACGCCGTAGTTAATACCGGCGGCTTCGTAAGGCTGGAACGCCCACGGGCCGTTAATCACCGCCGCCGCTTTTTTCTCGGTAAACAGGGAGTCGATAGCGTTCAGGCCGTTATCGCCGATGATCCCCGCCGGGAACACGCCATCAGCGTAGAATTTCTTCAGGAAGGTGACGGCTTCCACCGCGCCTGGCTTGTTCAGGCCCACGTCGGTGGCGTTAAACCCGCCTTTGTCGTTTTTACCGAAGATGTAGCCGCCCATCGGGCCGATAGCGCCCCAGCTGTAGTAAATCTGGTCGAACTTGGCGAGCAGGCCGTACTGGTTTTTCGCGCGCTGTGCTTTAGAGAAGTCATACCAGGCCTGGAGGCTGTCGAACGGCTTTTCGACCAGATCTTTGTTGTAAATAAGCACCAGCGTTTCGACGGCTTTCGGCAGGCCGTATTGCGCGTTGTCCATGCGGAACGCGGCGATGGAAGACGGCGTAAACGCGTCGGTCTCTTTTTTGTCGAAGCTCAGCGGCGTTAACAGCCCCTGCACCACCGCGCCGCCCAGCTGATCGTTTGGGATCACCAGCACGTCCGGGCCGATCCCCGCCGGGCCGTCGAGGCGCAGCTTCTCAAGCTGCTGGGCGAACGGCATCTCCTGCAGATTCACTTTCACGTCGTACTGCTTTTCAAAATCCGCCACGGCATCCTTAATTCCGGCGGATTTTTTAATATCTTCCCAGACGTTAAGCTGTCGGGTCGCCGCGCTGGCGCCCGTGCTGACCATCAAAGCAGAGAGCACCAGGGCGGTAAGTATGTTCTTTTTCATTCTCAACCTCATGTGAAGGTATAACAATCAGGCGTTTTTTATTGAATGTGGTCGTTCTGTTTTAAAACCCAATCGCTGTAACCACGCAGCTTGCGAAGGACTGCTTAGCGAGAGTTCGTTTTGTTATACGCTACGCTGCCAACCCTGATAACTCTACAAAAAACTGTGCGTTGTGTGATCGTGGTTACAGAAATGAAAACCAGCGATAGGGGGCGAAATCCGGGGAAGTTATAGTCATGACACTGATTTAAAGCCGTTGCGCATCACTACGCTGAATTGTTACACGTAATACAAAAAGAGGTTCAGCGCCCGTCCATTACGCCAGCGGCCACCACGGCTTACACTTTCGAGGAACCCTGATGTCCAGCATAAGACTGAGGAATGTCACCAAACGGTTCGGGAAAACCGAAACCCTGCACAATATCAATCTCGATATTGCCGACGGCGAATTTGCGGTGTTCGTCGGGCCGTCCGGCTGCGGGAAGTCCACGCTGCTGCGCATGATCGCGGGCCTTGAAGAGGTGAGCGACGGTGAAGTGCTGATCGGCGATGAAGTCATGAACGACGTGGCGCCGGCGCACCGCGGCGTGGCGATGGTGTTTCAGTCCTACGCGCTCTACCCACATATGACGGTGGCGGAGAACATGGGCTACGGGCTGAAGGTCAATAAAGTGCCGAAAGATCAGATCCGTCATCAGGTGGAAATGGTGGCGAAAACGCTGCAGCTCTCGCACCTGCTGGATCGCAAACCGAAGCAGCTTTCCGGCGGCCAGCGCCAGCGCGTGGCGATTGGCCGGGCGATTGTGCGCAACCCGCAGGTGTTTATGTTCGACGAGCCGCTCTCGAACCTCGACGCCGAATTGCGCGTGGAGATGCGTCTGCATATCGCCAGACTGCACCAGGAACTGAAAACTACCATGGTCTATGTCACCCATGACCAGGTCGAGGCGATGACGCTCGCCGATAAAATCGTGGTGATGAATTACGGCAAGGTCGAGCAGATGGGTTCGCCGATGGAGCTTTACTACAATCCGGTGAATAAATTCGTGGCCGGGTTTATCGGCTCGCCGAAGATGAATTTCCTGCCCGCCACCGTGGCGCACTGGGAAGAAGGCGTGCTGGACGTGACGCTCTCGCAGGGTAAAACGCTGCGTCTGGCGCTCAACACCGCGCCGCTTAAGCCTGGCGATGCCGTCACGCTCGGCATTCGCCCGGAGCATCTCTCGACTAACGCGCAGGCGGAGGTCACCCTCACCTTTAACTGCGAAGTGGTGGAGCGGCTCGGCAACAACACCTACCTGTTCGGCCAGTGCTACGGGCATGACAACGTGAAAATTTTACTGCCGGGCGACGTGCATTTCCGCCCGTGGCAGGCGATCGACGTGGGCTTCAGCCCGCGTGACTGTATGGTGTTTGACGCCGACGGGCTGCGCATCAGCGCCGAAACCGACGTCCCGCACGCGCATTAATGTTCTCCTGCGTCGGCCTTAACGGGGCCGACGATTTTCCCGCCGCTTTTCGGATTTCACAAAGATCCCCTCCCTCCATTACTGTATATAATACCAGTATTTTGCAGGCTGCCTTTACCGCCCGTTTAAGGAGGAACTATGTCGACGTTATCCCTGCTCCCTGAAGCATTACCTGAGGCGCTGGCATTACCCGCGCCCGCCGCACTGGCCGCGCCGCGCCGCATTCGTGTGAGCTACGCCAGCCGCTTTCATGACGGCGTGAACCTGGCCGCGCTGACGCTTCGCGGTAAATGGCTGGAGGAAGCCGGGTTTACTACTGGCACCGATACCGACGTGCGGGTCATGCCCGGTTGTATCGTCATCACCGCGCGCCCGCCGGAGCCGGAAGATCCGCCCCTGCTGAAATCGCTGCGCCGCGTTTGCAAGCTCTCTGCCCGCAAGCAGCAACAGGTGCAGGAATTTATCGATGTCATTGCCAGCAAGCGTAAAAAAACCCAATAACCGCGCGGGCGCAGTACCGCCCGCCTCGGCGGATTAACGCATGTCATCGCGTCGCAGCCCGACATCGCGCAGCTGCTCATCGCTCATGCGGCCCAGTACCTGGCGCGCGCGGGCACGCGCCCGCCAGGCTTTCCAGGCGCGCCATAACAGCGTAAAGCCGATGAACGGCTGGCGGGGTCGGTTTTCATGAAATTCCATCGTCGCTCTCCTGTTTAACGCAGAGCCTTATGATGGTCGCGATCGCCGTTAACAATACAGATTCAAAAAATATCTTTGTTGACCATACAGAATAGCGACACAGACGGCTGAAACGAGTATTCTGCCGCTATCTGTACTGGTTTAAGTATCTGTACTATATCGAGGGAGCATACAGCATGACGCGTTATCAGCATCTGGCCAGCCTGCTGGCGGAGCGTATCGAGCAGGGTCTTTACCGTCACGGAGAAAAACTGCCGTCGGTGCGCAGCCTGAGCCTGGAACATGGCGTGAGCATTAGCACGGTGCAGCAGGCGTATCAGGTGCTGGAAAACCAGCAGCTCATCGTGCCGCGTCCACGTTCGGGGTATTTTGTCGCGCCGCGCAAAATGCAGCCTCCGGAGCCTGCGATGACCCGCCCGGTGCAGCGCCCGGTTGAGGTGACGCAGTGGGATGAAGTGATGACGCTGCTTGATGGGCGCAGTGATAAAAACCTGCTGACGTTCGGCGGCGGCGCGCCGGATATCTCGCATCCTTCGCTCAAGCCGCTGTGGCGGGAGATGAGCCGCGTGGTGCAGCACAATCTGCAGGAGGTGTTCAGCTATGACGATCTCGCGGGCAGGCAGGAGCTGCGTGAGCAGATAGCGCGCCTGATGCTGGATGGCGGCGCCAATATCACCGCCGATGAGCTTATTATCACCAGCGGTTGCCACAACGCGCTCTCTGTCGCCCTGCTGGCCGTCTGCAAGCCCGGCGACATCGTTGCCGTGGAATCGCCCTGCTATTACGGCACCATGCAGCTGCTGCGAAGCTTTGATATCAAAGCAATTGAAATTCCGACCGATTCACAGACCGGCATCAGCGTCGAAGCGCTGGAGCTGGCGCTGGAGCAGTGGCCCATCAAAGGTGTGATCCTGGTGCCCAACTGCAATAATCCGCTCGGTTTTATCATGCCTGAGCCACGCAAACGGGCCGTGCTGGCGCTGGCGCAGCGCCACGACATCGTGATTTTCGAAGATGATATCTACGGCGAGCTCGCCACCGACTACCCCCGCCCTCGCACCATCAACTCATATGACATCGACGGGCGCGTCGTGCTGTGCAGCTCGTTTACGAAAACACTCGCCCCTGGCCTGCGGGTCGGCTGGATAGCGCCGGGGCGTTACCGCGAGCGCGTGCTGCAGATGAAATATGCCGCCAGCGGCACCAACGTGCCCGCCACGCAGCTTGCGGTGGCGGCGTTTATCCGCGACGGCCATTACCACCGCCACCTGCGCCGGATGCGCCTGCACTATCAGCGGCAGATGGAAATCTACACCTGCTGGGTGCGCGAGTACTTCCCGTGCGGGATTTGCGTCACGCGGCCTAAAGGCGGCTTTATGCTGTGGATAGAGCTACCGGAGAGCGTCGATATGGTCTGTGTGGCGCGCCAGCTCACGCGCCTGAAGATCCGCGTGGCCCCCGGCTCGCTCTTTTCCGCCTCGGGCAAATACCGCAACTGCCTGCGCATCAACTGCGCGCTGCCGACAAGCGAGCGTCACCAGCAGGCGCTGAAGCAGGTTGGCGAGGCGCTGCATCATGCGATGGAAGAGAGCTAAGCTTTGGATAAATCTCCTGTCGCAACATCCTGACGGGTTATATGCTTAACGCATGGAAAAATTAGCTGAACTTAAGCGCACCAAGCGTATTGCGCTCGCGCTGCTGCTGACGGCAGCGGCCACCTTTGTCACCACACTGTTTCTGCCGCCCGGCTTCTGGGTCAGCGGCGTTAAGGCCATCGCAGAGGCGGCGATGGTCGGCGCGCTGGCGGACTGGTTCGCCGTGGTGGCGCTGTTTCGCCGGGTGCCGATTCCGTTTATCTCGCGCCACACCGCGATTATTCCGCGTAAAAAAGATCGTATCGGCGAGAACCTCGGGCAGTTTGTGCAGGAGAAATTCCTCGATACCGACTCGCTGGTGGCGCTTATCCGCCGCCATGAACCGGCGCAGCTGCTGGGCCAGTGGCTTAGCCAACCCGCGAACGCGCAGCGCGTGGGCCAGAACCTGGTGCAGGTGATGAGCGGCTTTCTGGAGCTGACCGACGATACCCGCATTCAGGGCCTGTTAAAGCGGGCGGTACATAAGGCGATTGATAAGGTCGACCTCACCCAGACCAGCGCGCTGATGCTGGAGAGCATGACCAAAAACAACCGACATCAGGTGCTGCTGGACGCCCTCATCGGCAGGCTGATTCGCCTGGTACAGAAGCAGAGCACGCGCGACTTTATCGCCCGTCAGATTGTCCACTGGTTACAGACCGAGCATCCGCGCAAGGCGAAAATTCTGCCGACCGAGTGGCTTGGCGAACACAGCGCCGAACTGGTCTCCAGCGCCGTCAATTCGATGCTCGACGACATCAGCCACGACCAGGCGCACCAGCTGCGCCTCGCCTTTGATCGCATCACCGCAGAGTTTATCGACAAACTGAAAAGCGACCCGGAGATGGCCGCCCGCGCCGATGGCATTAAAGCGTACCTGAAAGAGGACGAGGCGTTTAACCGCTACCTCGCAGAGCTGTGGGGCGACCTGCGCGGCTGGCTGAAGAACGACATGCAGGCCGAAGATTCCCGCACGCGCCAGCGCATCGCCGATGCCGGACAGTGGTTCGGCGAATCGCTGATGAACGACGACGCCCTGCGCGCCTCGTTCAATGAGCATCTCGAACAGGCCGCCACCAGCGTCGCGCCGGAGTTCGCGACCTTCCTCACGCGTCACATCACCGACACGGTAAAAAGCTGGGACGCGCGCGAGATGTCGCAGCAGATAGAGCTCAACATCGGCAAAGATTTACAGTTTATCCGCATCAACGGCACGCTGGTCGGCGGCACCATCGGGCTGGTGCTGTATTTGCTGTCGCAGATACCGCATCTGCTGTAAGCCCGCTTAGCGCACAAACACCTGGCCGATGCGCGGCGATTTCAGAAAGTACGGGAGCCAGCACGTAACGCCGATGGCCGCCGTCAGAACGCTGCGGATGCTGGCGTTATCCCAGGTCGCGCCGAACAGACTTACCGGCAGCACGGCGAACCAGAGCGCGCTCACCACACCCGCCAGATAGTAAATAACCATCGCGCGGCGCGTCTGGCGTTTACGCTGAAAGAACTGCCAGCTCGCGTAGGCGGTAATGCCAATCAGCACCAGCAACAGCGCCGCCGCGCCCGCCGCATACCAGGTAATAATGCCCGAGCGGCTGAAATACGCACTTATCGCGCTGACCAGATCAAACAGCTCTACGGGAAGAAAAATAAGGCTGAAAATAAGCCCGGCGGCTGGCAGATACAGCAAGCCGTTAATTTTACAGGCTTCAGTTTCTTCGCATGCGTCGCATAATCCCGACGCTTTGTTCGGCTCATTTTCATTGCACTGGATACACTTCATTTTCTTTCCCTGTTAATTTCACTTAAATCAAAAAATGGTGGAGTAATAATGAGAGACTGCGGGTAGCATAACGCAAGCGAAGAGCGTGGCGAAGGGGATCAATGCGTGGAGGGGTTAATGAATGGAGGTCGTGCCGCATTAACGAGAGTGCGTTATTCCCCCGGCGCATTGCCAGAGACAGTGAAATGACGATGACAAATAATGAATTTAATGTCTTACGCGTAATGGCTGAAAAGGACATCGCCTGGACATGGATGATGCTGGATCGCACTCTTGCTCTGCGCGGCATTGCAGGGTTTGGCAATGTTGCGAATATAGTGACCCGCCTTGTAAAAATGGAAATGGTTGAGACGGTGTATGACGAGAGCACCTCAAAGCCTCGTTATCGTGTCTCAGAACAAGGTCATCAGTTATTAAGAAAACCCCATGATGATTGATAATGCAGAGTTAAATATCCTCAGGCTGTTAGCCTCCCAAAAAGAAGTCAACTGGACCTGGTATAATCTCGATCGCGCCATGACCCGTCGGAATATGGAAGGCGTGGGTCATGTCGCAAGGCTCGTACATCATTTATACGAGGCAGGGTTCGTCGACATAATACCGGCGAACCCGGCGGGTATGGACTACTATTCTGTTTCAGAAAGCGGCATAAAATACCTGGCAGCGCTTCGTCAGCAAAACGCAGCGCCAAATAATTAAGTGATGACGGCAGTAACGTTTAATAAAAACACTTTCTCGTGTTTATTACCTGCCCGCAGGCCTGGCGCGATCGCATCTCCTTAGATGTAGCGCAACAAATTATCATTCGCCCGGCGGTAGAGTCAGGGATTGAGAAGTCTGAGCAGGACAAGGAAACACATCCGTTAACTCATTCTGAAGGAGAAATGGTATGGACCGTATCATTCAGTCACCCGGTAAATACATTCAGGGCGCAGGCGTGCTCGCCCGCATCGGCGACTATTTAAAACCGCTGGCCGAACGCTGGCTGGTCGTCGGCGATAAATTCGTGCTCGGGTTTGCAGAAGAGACACTGCGCCAGAGCTTTAAACAGGCCGAACTTAACGTTGAAATCGCGCCCTTTGGCGGCGAATGCTCGCAGAATGAAATCGACCGCCTGCGCAAGCTCGCCGACAGCGCCCACTGTACCGCCGTGCTCGGCATCGGCGGCGGTAAAACGCTCGATACGGCAAAAGCGCTGGCGCACTTTATGGCAGTGCCGGTCGCTATCGCGCCGACCATCGCCTCTACCGACGCGCCCTGCAGCGCCCTTTCGGTTATCTACACCGACAACGGCGAGTTCGACCGCTACCTGATGCTGCCGCACAACCCGAATATCGTTATCGTCGATACGCAGGTCGTGGCGGGCGCCCCGGCACGCCTGCTGGCGGCAGGCATTGGCGACGCGCTCGCCACCTGGTTTGAAGCGCGCGCCTGCTCGCGTAGCGGCGCGACCACCATGGCGAGCGGCAAATGCACCCAGGCCGCGCTGGCGCTTGCCGAGCTGTGCTACAACACGCTGCTTGAACAGGGAGAAAAAGCGATGCTGGCGGCTGAGCAGCACGTCGTCACCCCGGCGCTTGAGCGCATCATCGAGGCTAACACATATCTCAGCGGCGTCGGCTTTGAAAGCGGCGGCCTCGCGGCGGCGCATGCCATTCACAACGGGCTTACCTCCATTCCGGACGCGCATCATTACTACCACGGCGAGAAAGTCGCCTTCGGCACGCTCACCCAACTGGTGCTGGAAAATGCGCCGTCAGAGGAGATTGAAACGGTTGCCGCGCTGTGCCACAGCGTCGGGCTGCCGATTACGCTCGCACAGCTCGATATCAAAGAGGATGTGCAAACCAAAATGCGCATGGTGGCGCAGGCGGCGTGCGCGGAGGGCGAAACCATTCACAACATGCCGGGTGATGTCTCGCCCGATCAGGTCTATGCCGCGCTGCTGGTCGCCGACCAGTACGGCCAGCGCTTTTTGCAGGAGTGGGAGTAAGCGCGGCGAGTCGTGTTTTGAAGCATATTGACTGGAAAATCCCCGCTGCGGCGGGGATTTTTATGGGAGGGTAAGTGTAGGGCTTTTATCAATTGTACTTATTTCAGCGTTTATTCATACAACCAGCGACCAGCTCTGGCAGAGGCGATTAACATTCCTATGGTGAAATCCGGCACTGGAATAGGCTCTGGTTTCTTAAAAATATTCCATGAGAAAGGCGAGTCGGGAAAATAGGTTGTTATCGTAAACCCGGCGCGATCAACGTTAAATGTGGTAAAAAAGTCATCCATTAAATCTTCTATTTCCGCCTCGTCTATTTGCAGATCGGTATCTAAATCCGTTTCCGGCGTTAGCGGGACGTCCTTCCCCGTAAAGAGATACGTACCGGCGTAAGGCCGAATAAGTTCGTAGATCTGCTTTTCGAAGTTGTCTACCATATTTTGTCATCTCCTCTGGCGATAGCGTTGTAATCGCGTATCGTACAGAAAATAATTTGTGATACATCTGCCGACAAAATAATAACACCGGGCAAAGGAATCGTCCGGCCAATGAAAGGGGCGCTGTTGCGAACCATCACCCGGCGCGCTGTCCACGGCGTATAACCACATGGTCGTGTTGTTAATCTGGCTGGCTGGCATGAAAATAGTCGTGGTGCGAAAAGAAAAACACCGCAGTAAGTGACTCTCAATAGTTAATCAGCCATTGCGCCTATATGAGGTCAACCTGAAGCTGCCATTCTCATTCTGCTCCAGTGAGAAGCTCACAGCATACGTCTTGCCCGGCTCAGTAGCGTTCTTTTCTGTTTGATAAAAAGCCGCATACCTGTTGCCAGGCTTAAACTCAAAACCAAAGGTGGGAAGACACTCCCCGTGAGCAACGACGGGCTGCTGCGCATAACGACTAAAAGTTTTATATATCTCCTGCCCGGTCCCGTTGCTTATATGTACAGAAAATATTTTTTCACCCGTACCGGCTGGCGTAGTAATACATACCCGATTGCCGAGCAGTCTGACCTGTGCAGGCTCCTCAACAGGGACAGGATCCATTGGGCCTGGGCAGCCACTTAACAGAAATGCCATTGCAACTAACGTATATTTAGTCATCTTATCCGCGTCCATAAATAATTTTCCTATAAAGCATTGGCACATCTTTTAAAAGGTCTACTCCCCTGTAATTCCCTAATCGATTTGGTCTTTGATTATCCCGCCAAACTTTCATTCCGTAGGTTAATAAAAACCAGTAGTCTGCGATTATTGCTGCCTGCTGTTCGAGGGTATAGTCCGTAATTTTCTCTTTATCAAGCCTGTACGTATAATCAGCAGCCCAGCTAAACGACCCGCGCAATCTAACCCATCTGCCGGTCTGGTGCTGCCAGACATGTCCCATCTCGTGAATAAATAAGTGTTTAGAGCCTGGAGTAACCGATACGTCTGAGTAGTCAGCTGCATATTTCTCTTTTCTGAACCACAATTCACCGTTTGGCGTCATTGCAAATCTGGTACTCTGCAACCCAAAAGGTAAATAACTATCGCAATGTATCCATACCCGGCTATACACAATGCTATGCCCAAAAAAACGCTTTGCCATTGCGATTTCGCCAAGCGTCATCAACCTTAATGATCCTTCAACATCGTTTTGCATCGTCTTGTCCCTGAAACGCAAATATGATTTTGCAGTTATTATTTACCAGACAAGAGAGAGAAGTAACGAGGGGGATATTAATTCATTCAATAAAGAACCATTACAAAAATTCGCAATTCCTTATTAATCAAATAAAAATTTCATTGATTAGATAAAATCTGAAGTTTTCATTTTCGGATAATTAATTAGGGGTTGCTTTAATTCAGCTGAAAAAATCTTATTTAATATGACTCAGGATGGTATATTTAACGTCTTGATCAAGCAGCTGCCAGCGAAGCAACAACTCCGCAAGCTCATCATCCTCAGTGTAAAAGTAAGCCAGCGGTACTGCTAAAGCGTCCGCCAGTTTGCGTGCGATTTCGATACTTGCCTGATGAACGCCCTTTTCGTAGCGGTTGATACGTGCACTCGCGACGAACTCATCAATCCCGGCCAGGATGCCAAGCTTCTTCTGAGAAAGGCCCTTCGCTTCACGCGCCGTTTTCAGGCGTTTGCAAAAGACAGTTGGAATACACCCAATAGATTGATATCAATGTTGTTTATAAGAAGAGATAAATAGTTATACCCGCACTTGTACCCACAAGTTAAAATCCGTACAAAAAATAGACATTGCAAGTGGGTATCAAGCCATACCAGTAGAACACCGATATGGCTATCAAAGCAAGATTCAGGCAGGCAGGAAAGTTTTCTTCAGAGGCACCAAAAGTTTGGTCTCAATATCCACTTGCTCATAGTTCTCAATAAGCGCACGGACGAGATCATCAAGCGTCCAGAGCGTTAGTGGTATCGTCGAACGGTCGGCTTCATATCGAGCATCTTTTGTAAAACCACCGGTACTGACATAAAGCCCGCGATCGTCTTTATGGCGACCGCCGATAAAGCTGCGGATCTGTTGGCTTCCCATTTGTTCTCTACGATGTTTTACCTCAACGACGATACGTGGATTCTCAAATCCAAATCCATCAGGTGATGCGATGATATCCTTCCCACGATCTGGACCCACAGGAGACACCTGTGTTTTATATCCCATGCTGCGTAAAACTCCTGCAACCAGATACTCCATCTCCTTCGGATCGAGCCCATTAACTCGATCTTTAATACCTTCACGCGCCAACGACTCCACATCGCGGAGCGGATCAGAAACGACCTCATCTTCATCCATCGCAATTGGATTCTGTGTAATCACATCTACAGGGGGTTTCTTATCCTGCAAAAGCTCTTCTAGCGCATATTCTGGAAGCTGGAAAACCGTCAGCGTAGAACCCAATGTATTCTTGGTAGCAACAGACAGTCGATCGCGATCAATTTCTTGAGTATTCCATTTAACCTGTCGAGCGATTCCCATCCCCTCTTCCACCCATTCAGGATGATATTGGAAATCTGAAGTAACTTTGCCTAGCAAATAAGTACGGTTGGCTGGCGAATAGGTAATAACCCAATCACCCTTTTGGATTTCGTTCACAAAACGCCAGACCTGCGATGCACCAGAACGCGCAGTTCCCAGCTTTGTTAATGGATCTGCCTCCTGGTATAAGGCGAGTAACTGAGCTCGGGACAGGCCGGGTTTGACTAATGGAGCCAGCTGAGACCAACCGATGCCTACAATTTGCTTATCGCGAAAATCGTCATAGAGTTTGCCGCCGTCACCACGGATCATCCACATTCTGTTGCCCATAGCCGTCCCTTCATGAGGAAAAGAAATTAAGCTGGATCATAAGTTTGTTCGCCGCATGCGTCAAAACCTCCATAGCGACTGCCTAATAGTACCGGATAACGTTACGCGATGATGTGGTTAGTTAAAATTAAATTATCATTTTTCATAACATTCCGCCCATACAAGAAAAAGCATTAACCAACATCCATTATTTTTATAAGGAGTAAATAATTAAGGCAGAAATGTGAATCAGCGAAGCCACTTGTAATATCTACAAAAATGCATTAATGCTTTTATTTTTTTAATAAGCCAGTTGTCTTTCTCAATCGTAGGATATAGACACCCACAGTTATGAGAAATTTCATTGCCAGTTGAACCTCTTAATATCAATAAGAACCTAGCCGTAATTTTCCATTAGAAAATTCACGGCATTAACCAAAGCAATACCGGTATAGATATGCCCTGCATTACCGTTTCATTACTGAATAGTGTATCGCTCAGTGTCAAGCTATAATGTTCTTCCAACAGACATAGCCCCGCAGCTAGCGAAAATACCGCCATATATAGTAGTTAGATAGTTAATGGCCCCAACTATCTAATGTATCTTTATGAACTTGCCAGAGAATAATTTTTTCGTGAATAGTTACGCGCTATAATTATGCCTGTCGCCTCTACAGCTGTCTGTACGGATGTATAGATAATGAAGCATATGGATAGCAGGAGTTCGTACTCGCGTATAATGCTCTCCAGCCAGTTCGACAAAAGAAGCCTGTTAATATCGCGATTTCCGATGCGGTGTCGGTGCTGGATTTGATTTCAGCAGATGAATTCCACTACCTGGTAAGGCATGGCATTATCGGCGTTACTTCTATCCATGCCTACTGGAAATTCACAAGTACCGCCATGCGGGTGAGGCATAAATGCTCTTCATTAGAGCCGCTGACCTGCTCCCCGTTGATTAATACACCGCGATGTTAGTAATGTCTTCATAAGCCACATGAGGACATCCCCATGAAGAAGCGTTTTTCCGACGAACAGATCATCAGTATCCTCCGCGAGGCTGAAGCCGGGGTTTCTGCCCGTGAGCTCTGCCGTAAGCACGCCATTTCCGACGCCACCTTTTACACCTGGCGCAAGAAGTATGGCGGTATGGAGGTGCCCGAGGTTAAGCGCCTGAAGTCGCTTGAGGAAGAGAACGCCAGACTCAAGAAGCTGCTTGCCGAAGCCATGCTGGATAAGGAGGCGCTTCAGGTGGCTCTGGGGCGAAAGTACTGACGACAGGCCAGAAGCGGGAAGCCGTTGAGTTTATGTGTGATGCAACCGGTCTGTCGCAACGTCGAGCCTGCAGGCTTACAGGTTTGTCTCTGTCGACCTGCCGCTACGAGGCTCAGCGTCCGGCGGTTGATGCGCATTTATCAGAGCGCATTATTGAGCTGGCACTGGAGCGCAGGCGTTTTGGCTACCGCCGCATCTGGCAATTACTGCGCCGTGAAGGCCTTCAGGTTAATCACAAGCGCGTGTACCGTCTTTATCATCTCAGCGGGCTGGGCGTAAAACGCAGACGACGTCGTAAAGGACTGGCAACGGAACGTCTGCCGCTGCTCCGCCCGGAAGCGCCCAACCTGACCTGGTCGATGGATTTCGTCATGGACGCACTGGCCACCGGTCGCAGGATAAAGTGCCTGACCTGTGTGGACGACTTCACGAAGGAGTGCCTGACAATTACCACAGCATTCGGGATTTCAGGCGTTCAGGTCACGCGTATACTGGACAGCATTGCACTGTTTCGAGGCTATCCGGCGACAATAAGAACTGACCAGGGGCCGGAGTTTACCTGCCGCGTACTGGATCAATGGGCCTTTGAGCATGGTGTTGAGTTGCGCTTAATCCAGCCGGGCAAGCCAACGCAGAACGGATTTATTGAGAGCTTTAACGGACGATTTCGCGATGAATGTCTGAATGAGCACTGGTTCAGCGATATCGTTCACGCCAGGAAAATCATTAATGACTGGCGGCAGGATTATAACGAGTGTCGTCCACATTCGGCACTGAATTATCAGACGCCATCAGAGTTTGCAGCACGGTGGCGAAATGAAAAATATGAAGATAAACAAACCGACATTACTAACTGACGGTTGTATCTAATACTGGGGGCAGGTCACCGCTGCCTCTCACAAATTGTCTTTTCCCATGGCATCCGGCCCCTCCCCCTATTACAATCATTGTTTGTTTTTTCGCGAGCTGCATAGCAGTCTTCAGAGGATAGAAATGACGATGAAAAACGACAAGACATGGATTGGAGACCTGTTAGGCGGGCCGCTGATGAGCAGGGAAAGTCGAATCATCGCAGAACTCATGCTTACCGATCCTGATGAACAAACCTGTCAAGAGCAGATCGTTGTTCATAACATTCTACAAGCCTCCTCTGCGAATACGGCGAAGCGCTATGCCACAACCATAAGACTACGCCTGAATATGCTTGATAAAACGGCGTGGTCACTTATTGCGGAAGGGAGCGAGCGCGAGCGTCAGCAATTACTGTTTGTCGCCCTGGTGCTCCATTCGCCAGTTGTCAAAGACTTCCTGGCAGAAGTAGTGAATGACCTGCGTAGACAGTTTAAAGAAAAGCTCCCTATGGATAGCTGGGATGAGTTTGTGACCAACCATCTTCGCCAGCAGCCCGTACTCACCAGTTACTCAGATTCATCCATAAAAAAAATGGGTAACAACCTGGTCAAAGCGCTGGCTGAAGCGGGTTATCTGGATACGCCGCGCCGACGCAATCTCCAGTCAGTGTTTCTTTTACCAGAAACTCAGGCAACCTTGCAGCGCCTCGGGCAACAGGAATTGGTTTCTATTCTGGAGGGCCAACGGTGATCGATCCCGTGCTTGAATACCGCCTGTCACAGGTTCAGAGCCGCATTAGAGAAGAGCGCTTTCTCAAAAACAACGGCTCCGGTAATGAGATTGGGTTCTGGATTTTTGATTATCCTGCTCAGAATGAGCTGCAGGTACGTGAACATCTCAAGTATCTGCTCCGTAATCTGGAAAAGGACCACAAGTTCGCACACCTCAACATCTTTCAGATCATTATCGAAATGCTCACCGAACGTGGGCTATTTGAGCGCGTCTGTCAGCAGGAAGTGAAAGTCGGTACCGAAGCGCTGAAAAAACAACTCGTTGGCTTGTTAAATCAGAAAAAAATCGCGGATTACATAGCAAAAAAAGTCGATCTTAAAAATCAAGAGTTTGTCATTCTGACGGGCATGGGTAATGCCTGGCCGCTGGTTCGTGGCCATGAGCTGATGAGCGCCTTGCAGGACGTGATGGGTTTTACCCCTCTGTTGATGTTTTATCCGGGAACCTATAGCGGACACGACCTCTCTCCGTTGGCGGGCATTGATTCCCGAAATTACTATCGCGCCTTCAGGCTGGTACCCGAAAGCGGGCCTGCGGCGACATTGAATCCTCGTTAAAGAGCACAGCAATGAATATTGAACAGATCTTTGAAAAACGTCTGGACCGAAATATTAATGGTGTTGTAAAAGCCGAGCAGACGGACGATGCCAGTGCCTGGATTGAGCTTGATGAATACGTCATCACCCGGGAACTGGAAGGACATCTTCGCCATTTCTTCGAATCTTATGTTCCGGCAACCGGTCCGGAGCGCATACGCATGGAAAACAAAATTGGCGTATGGGTTTCAGGATTCTTTGGCTCAGGTAAATCGCACTTTATCAAGATCCTGTCATATCTATTGTCTAACCGTAAAGTCAGTCATAACGGTACGGAACGTAATGCATACTCCTTCTTTGAAGACAAAATCAAAGATGCTCTGTTCCTCGCTGATATCAACAAAGCGGTTCATTACCCGACGGAAGTGATTCTGTTCAATATTGATTCTCGCGCTAACGTCGATGATAAAGAAGACGCCATCCTTAAAGTCTTCCTGAAGGTGTTTAACGAACGGGTTGGCTACTGTGCTGATTTTCCGCACATCGCTCATCTGGAACGTGAGCTGGCTAAACGCGGCCAATACGACGCGTTTAAGACCGCATTCTCCACTATCACTGGTTCAAGCTGGGAAAAAGAGCGCGATTCCTACTATTTCATCAGCGATGAAATGGCAGAAGCCCTAAGCCAGGCCACAGGTCAAAGCGTTGACGCCTCGCGTCAATGGGTGGAACAGCTGGATAAGAACTTCCCATTAGATATCAATAACTTTTGCCAGTGGGTCAAAGAATGGCTGGATGAAAACGGCAAAAACATCCTCTTTATGGTGGATGAAGTCGGCCAGTTCATCGGTAAAAATACGCAGATGATGTTGAAGCTGCAGACTATCACTGAAAACCTGGGTGTTATCTGTGGTGGACGCGCATGGGTTATTGTTACCTCCCAGGCGGATATCAATGCGGCCATTGGCGGTATGAGCAGCCGCGATGGACAAGACTTCTCTAAAATCCAGGGCCGTTTCTCTACGCGTTTGCAGCTTTCAAGCTCTAACACTTCCGAAGTTATCCAAAAACGTTTGCTGGTGAAAACCGATGCTGCAAAACCCGCGCTGGCTAAAGTCTGGCAGGAGAAAGGCGACATTCTGCGTAACCAGCTTGCGTTTGACCCTACAACCACTGCTTCTTTGCGCCCTTATACCAGTGAAGAAGAATTTATTGATAATTACCCGTTTGTCCCGTGGCACTACCAGATCCTGCAGAAGGTTTTTGAATCTATCCGGACCAAAGGTGCCGCCGGTAAACAGTTAGCCATGGGTGAACGCTCACAGTTAGAAGCATTCCAGACTGCGGCGCAGCAAATCGCCCCGCAGGGTCTGGATTCTCTGGTGCCGTTCTGGCGTTTTTATGCCGCGATTGAGAGCTTCCTGGAACCGGCTGTAAGCCGCACCATCACTCAGGCCTGTCATAATGGCATTCTTGATGAGTTCGATGGCAACTTACTGAAAACGCTGTTCCTGATCCGCTATGTCGATGTGCTGAAAAGTACACTCGATAATCTGGTCACCCTTTCCATTGATACAATCGATGCTGATAAAGTCGATCTGCGCCGTCGCGTTGAAAAAAGCCTGAATAAGCTGGAACGGGAAATGTTGATTGCACGTGTTGAAGACAAATACGTGTTCCTGACTAACGAAGAAAAAGAGATCGAGAACGAGATCCGCAATGTTGAAGTCGACTTCTCTGCGATCAACAAAAAACTGGCTTCGATCATCTTTGATGACATTCTGAAAAACCGGAAGTATCGCTACCCGGCAAATAAGCAGGACTTTGATATCAGCCGCTTCCTGAACGGGCACCCGTTGGATGGCGCGATGCTTAACGATTTGGTGGTGAAAATCCTCACGCCAAAAGATCCGACCTATACGTTCTATAACAGCGATGCAGCCTGCCGTCCTTATACTTCGGACGGTGATGGCTGTATTTTGATTCGCCTCCCTGAGGAGGGGCGCACCTGGACCGATATTGATTTAGTTGTCCAGACAGAAAAATTTCTCAGGGACAACGCCGGGCAGCGTCCGGAACAGGCCAGCTTGCTTTCAGAAAAAGCCCGCGAAAACAGCGTTCGCGAAAAAATGCTGCGCGTCCAGCTAGAGTCGCTTATTGCCGAAGCGGATGTCTGGGCGATTGGCGAGCGCTTACCGAAGAAATCTTCAACACCGTCCAGCATTGTAGATGAAGCCTGCCGTTATGTGATTGAAAACACGTTCGGCAAATTAAAAATGCTGCATCCCTATAACGGTGAAATCGCGCGTGAGATTCATGAACAGCTTACGTTAGAAAATGATACAGAACTGGATCTGGGTGATACAGAAGAGTCCAATCCCGACGCCATGCGCGAGGTGGAAACCTGGGTCAGTATGAACATTGAGTACAATAAGCCTGTCTATTTACGCGATATTCTGAACCACTTTGCCCGTCGTCCTTATGGATGGCAGGAAGAAGAAGTGAAACTGCTGGTTGCTCGTCTGGCGCGCAAAGGTAAATTCAGCTTCAGCCAGCAGAATAACAATATCGAGCGTAAACAGGTGTGGGAGCTGTTCAATAACAGCCGTCGCCACAGTGAGCTGCGTCTGCACAAAATTCGTCGTCACGACGAAGCGCAAATTCGCAAAGCTGCGCAAACCATGGCAGAGATTGCCCAGCAGCCGTTTAGCGAACGTGAAGAACCTGCCCTGGTTGAACATATTCGCCAGGTCTTCGACGACTGGAGGCAGGAGCTGAATGTCTTCAGAGCGAAAGCGGAAGGTGGAAACAATCCCGGAAAAGAGGAGATTGAATCAGGTTTGCGTCTACTGAATTCCATTCTGAGTGAAAAAGAAGATTTTGCCCTGATAGAGAAAGTCACCAGCCAGGCCAATGAACTGCTGGATTTCAGTGAAGATCGTGAAGATTTGGTCGATTTCTACCGCAAGCAGTTTGCGACCTGGCAAAAGCTGGGTGCTGCGCTGAATGGCAGCTTTAAATCCAACCGCAGCGCGCTGGAAAAAGACGCCGTGGCGGTAAAAGCGCTGGGTGAACTGGAAAGTATCTGGCAGATGCAGGAGCCTTACAAGCATCTCAATCGCATCACGCCGCTGATTGAGCAGGTGCAGAACGTCAATCACCAGTTAGTGGAACAGTACCGCCAGCATGCCATGGAGCGTATCGACGCCCGCATCGAAGAGAGCCGCCAACGCTTGCAGGAAGCACATGCCACCTCAGAGCTGCAAAACAGTGTTCTGCTGCCGATGCAAAAAGCCAGAAAACGCGCTGAGGTCAGCCAGTCGATTCCGGAAATTCTGGCGGAACAGCAAGAGACGAAGGCGCTGCAAACGGATGCAGAGAAGAAAATTAACCAGTGGATCGACGAGCTGCGTAAAAAGCAGGAAGCCCAGCTACGAGCCGCGAGTGAAGTAAAACACGCTGCCGAGTCGCAACAGACCTATGTTGTGGAAGAGAAACCCGTTATCCAGCCGGTACCGAAAAAAACGCATCTGGTGAACGTCGCCAGCGAGATGCGCAAAGCCACCGGTGGTGAAGTGCTGGAAACCGCCGAGCAGGTGGAAAAAGCGCTTGATAGGCTTCGTGCTGCTCTGCTGGCAGCCATTGAGGCAGGTGACCGGATTCGTCTTCAGTAACCCCCATTTCAGGGCAGCGCTCTGCTGCCCTTTGCAGGATTTTCTATGAATACCAATAACATCAAAAAATATGCTCCACAGGCCCGTAACCAGTTCCGCGATGCGGTGATCCAGAAGCTAACCACGCTGGGGATTTCCGCCGATAAAAAAGGCAATCTGCAGATTGCGGATGCCGAAGTCATCGGTGAGACCGTGCGCTATGGCCAGTTCGACTACCCGAAATCCACCCTCATCCGCCGCGATCGTCTGGTAAAACGCGCCCGCGATCAGGGCTTTGACGTACTGGTTGAGCACTGTGCCTACACCTGGTTCAACCGCCTGTGCGCCATTCGTTATATGGAAATCCACGGCTACCTTGACCACGGCTTCCATATGCTCTCGCACCCGGATAACCCGACCGGCTTTAAAGTGCTGGACCATGTGCCGGAAGTGGCGGAAGCGCTGCTGCCGGAGAAAAAAGCACAACTGGTCGAGATGAAGCTGTCCGGCAACCAGGACGAAGCCATCTACCGCGAATTGCTGTTGGCCCAGTGCCACGCCCTGCACCACGCGATGCCGTTCCTGTTTGAAGCAGTCGACGATGAAGCCGAACTGCTGCTGCCGGATAACCTGACCCGCACCGACTCCATTCTGCGCGGTCTGGTGGACGGCATTCCAGAAGAAGACTGGCAAGAGGTCGAAGTCATCGGCTGGCTGTATCAGTTTTATATCTCTGAGAAAAAAGATGCGGTTATCGGCAAAGTAGTAAAGAGCGAAGATATTCCTGCCGCCACCCAGCTTTTTACCCCAAACTGGATTGTACAGTATCTTGTGCAGAACTCCGTCGGTCGCCAGTGGCTGCAGACCTACCCGGACTCGCCGCTGAAAGGCAAAATGGACTACTACATTGAGCCAGCCGAACAGACGCCGGAAGTGCAGGCACAGCTGGCAGCCATTACACCTGCCAGCATTGAACCGGAAAGCATTAAGGTGCTCGACCCGGCCTGCGGCTCAGGGCATATTCTGATTGAAGCCTATAACGTGCTGAAAAATATCTACGAAGAGCGCGGCTATCGCGCCCGTGATATTCCACAGCTGATTCTGGAAAATAATATTTTTGGTCTCGACATCGACGACCGTGCTGCCCAGCTTTCCGGTTTTGCATTATTAATGATGGCCCGGCAGGATGACCGACGGATATTTACCCGCGACGTACGCCTGAATATTGTCTCTCTGCAGGAGAGCCTGCATCTGGATATTGCTAAACTGTGGCAGCAGCTGAACTTCCACCAGCAGAACCAGACCGGCAGCATGGGGGATATGTTTGCCGAAAATACCACATTAACCCATACCGACAGCGCAGAATATCGGCTGCTTATGCGCACGCTTAAGCGCTTTGTGAATGCCAAAACGCTGGGCTCGCTGATTCAGGTTCCACAGGAAGAAGAGGCGGAACTGAAGTCGTTTCTCGAAGCGCTATATCGCATGGAGCAGGAAGGCGATTTCCAGCAGAAGGCGGCAGCGAAAGTGTTTATTCCGTATATTCAGCAGGCATGGATATTGGCGCAGCGGTATGATGCAGTAGTGGCGAACCCGCCGTATATGGGTAACGGGGGAATGAATAATGAACTGAAAGAATTTGCCAAAAATAATTTCCCAGATAGCAAGTCAGATTTATTTTCAATGTTTATGCAGCATGCATTTTTTTTGCTGAAAGAAAATGGTTTTAATGCTCAGATTAATATGCAGTCATGGATGTTTTTAACTAGTTTTGAATCTCTACGTAGATGGTTACTAGAAAATGTAACATTAATTACAATGGCTCACTTGGGAGCGAGAGCTTTTGGGCAAATATCAGGGGAAGTAGTGAAGACTTGCACATATGTTTTCCTAAAAAAAGAACATTTATCTTTCAATGCTTCTTATCAAGATTTGAAAGATGGCAATGAATCATTAAAACATGAAAAATTAAAAACGAACACATTTATCACATATAATATACAACAAAATAATTTCACAAAAATCCCCAGCTGCATTATTTGCTACTGGTTCACCCCTGAGTTATTATCTCTTTTTAAAAAAAACAAGATAGGCCTCAAAGCTAAAGTTGGAGTGGGTCTTCAGACAGGCAATAACGATAAATACATTCGAAATTGGTTTGAGGTTAGCTATAGTAAAATAACATTTAATGCACCAGAGGAGAATGCTAAATGGTATCCTTGTAATAAAGGTGGTGGGCATAGAAAATGGTCAGGAGAGCATTTAGACATTATAAATTGGGAAAATTCAGGCTTCGATATTAAAAATCATTCAAAAGGTGCTGCAATTCGGAACGAAAAATATTATTTTAAATCTTGCATCACATGGTCCCGCATATCTAGCGGAAGTATTTCATTTAGATACTTAGACAAAGGTTTTGTTCATAATGATGCGAGTTGCTTTATTTCACTTCCCTCAGAAGAGTCAAAGTATACAATATTAGGCTATCTTAATAGCCCTTTAAAAAAACCATTACTAGAAGATTTAAATCCAACAATAAATTTATTACCAGGCATGCTAAATGAAACGCCTTACATTGATAATTATTGTCCCGAAGTTATATTAGCCCTAGAAATATCTAAGGCTGATTGGGATGAACAAGAAACGTCTTGGGGTTTTATCAGAAACGTACTCATCTTAAATACAAAAGATAATAATAAGTTATCCTTTGTGTACGAGAACGTTTTATCACACTGGAATGATAATGTTAACAGAATGAGGAATATTGAATCACATATAAACGCATCATTTTTAGAAAAAACTGGCCTTACTAAACAATTAGAATCAGACGTAAAAGAAGATGATATAACACTCTGTTGCAATAAATCATTCCGTTATGGAATCAATATATCAGCTGAAGAAAAAGAATATCGTTTTTCTTCTGACAATTTATCTCAATTAATTTCGTATATTATAGGCTGCATGATGGGCCGCTACTCCCTCGATCGCGAAGGTCTTGTCTACGCCCATGAAGGCAACAAAGGCTTTACCGAACTGGTCGCCGAAGGTGCATACAAAACCTTCCCGGCGGATAATGACGGCATTCTACCGCTGATGGATGACGAGTGGTTTGACGATGACGTCACCTCCCGCGTCAAAGAGTTTGTCCGCACCGTCTGGGGCGAAGAAAACTTGCAGGAAAACCTCGAATTTATCGCCGAAAGTCTCTGTTTATATGCGATCAAACCGAAAAAAGGTGAATCTGCGCTGGATACCATCCGTCGTTATCTTTCTACTCAGTTCTGGAAAGATCATATGAAGATGTATAAAAAGCGCCCGATCTACTGGCTGTTCAGCTCTGGTAAAGAGAAAGCATTCGAGTGCCTGGTCTATCTGCATCGCTACAACGACGCGACGCTGGCGAGAATGCGTACCGAATATGTGGTTCCACTGCTGGCCCGCTACCAGGCCAATATCGATCGTCTGAACGAACAGATTGATGGCGCTACAGGCGGCGAAGCCACGCGTCTGAAGCGCGATCGCGACAATCTGAGCAAGAAATTCAACGAACTGCGAAGCTTTGACGATCGCTTACGCCACTATGCTGATATGAGAATCAGTATTGATCTCGACGACGGCGTTAAGGTTAACTACGGTAAGTTTGGCGATCTGCTGGCGGATGTGAAAGCCATTACCGGCAATGCGCCTGAGGTGATTTAATCAAATAACTTACCTTCCCACACCACCGGGCTTCAGCCCGGTGGTGATATCGATACGGGAATCCGGCCTTTTTCAGGCATTCGTCACCTCCAGTACATGATAAAATGTGGCTTTGTGTCAGAACGCGGAACACGGCTTCCAGGCGTTCAGACATCTTTAAATTTACCGAATCAACATGGGATTGTGACCTTGCAAAATCAGGAATTTATTGCCGGCCTTAAAGCAAAATTCGCCGAACATCGCATCGTTTTCTGGCACGATCCCGATAAGCGTTTCCTTGAAGAACTGGGTAACTTCGAACTGGAGAACGTCACGCTGCTCGATATGACCGACCAGTCACAACTGGCGGTAAAAAAGCGCATTGAAATTGATGAGCCTGAACAGCAGTTTTTGCTGTGGTTTCCCCACGATGTACCTCCAAAAGAATTCGACTGGCTGTTGGATATTCGACTTTACAGTACGGAGTTCCACGCCGATTTCGCCGCCATCACGTTGAATACGTTAGGCATTCCTCAGCTTGGCCTACGCGAGCACATACAACGCCGGAAGGCATTTTTCAGCACTAAACGTCTTGCTGCCTTGAAAGGTCTGGTGACTGAGCAGGAAAACGAAGCCTCCCTTGATAAGAAGATAGTTGCGGTCATCGCTGGCGTAAAAACAGCAAAAACGGAAGAGATTCTGTTCAGCCTGATTACCCAATACGTTAATCAGCAAAAAGATGACGACAGCGACCTGGAAAACACGCTGGCGATGCTGAAACGCCACGATCTGGAAGGTGTGCTGTGGGGCATGCTGAATCAGGAAATGGGCTATCAGGCCGAGAATCCGACCCTGGAAAACCTGATCCTCAAACTGTTCTGTACCGATCTCTCCGCACAGGCAGATCCGCAGAAACGCGAATGGCTGGAAAAAAACGTGCTGGCCACGCCTTCAGGCAGAGCCTCCGCGCTGGCCTTTATGGTTACCTGGCGCGCCGACCGTCGCTACAAAGACGCCTATGATTATTGCGCACAGCAGATGCAGGATGCGCTGCGACCAGAAGACCAGTACCGTCTCAGCTCACCTTATGATTTACACGAGTGCGAAACCACGCTGAGCATTGAACAGACCATTATTCATGCACTAGTGACGCAGCTTCTGGAAGAGAGCACCACGCTTGACCGTGAAGCCTTCAAGAAGCTTCTGTCCGAACGACAGAGCAAATACTGGTGCCAGACTCGTCAGGAATACTACGCCATCTATGACGCGCTTCGTCAGGCTGAGCGGCTGCTAAATCTGCGTAATCGTCATATTGATGGTTTCCACTATCAGGACAGCGCAACGTTCTGGAAAGCGTACTGCGAAGAGCTGTTCCGCTTTGATCAGGCCTACCGCCTGTTTAACGAATACGCGCTGTTGGTTCACAGCAAAGGCGCAATGATCCTGAAAAGCCTGGATGACTATATCGAAGCGCTATATTCCAACTGGTACCTGGCAGAATTAAGCCGGAGCTGGAATAAGGTTCTGGAAGCCGAAAACCGTATGCAGGAGTGGCGTATTGCGGGCGTTCCACGGCAGCAGAACTTCTACAATGAGGCCGTTAAGCCACAGTTTAACAATCCACAAATCAAGCGCGTGTTCGTGATTATCTCCGATGCGCTGCGCTATGAAGTAGCAGAAGAGCTGGGAAATCAGATCAATACTGAGAAACGCTTTACTGCCGAACTGCGTTCCCAGTTGGGCGTGTTACCCAGCTATACCCAGCTGGGTATGGCTGCATTGCTGCCCCATGACGAGATATGCTACCAACCGGGTAATGGTGACATCGTTTATGCGGACGGGTTATCCACCTCAGGTACGCCTAACCGCGATACCATTCTGAAGAAATATAAAGGCATGGCAGTAAAATCCGACGATCTTCTGAAATGGAAAAATCAGGAAGGACGGGATCTTATTCGCGATTACGAAGTCGTTTATATCTGGCATAACACCATTGATGCTATGGGCGACACAGCATCTACAGAAGAAAAGACCTTCGAAGCGTGCCGCAGCGCGGTGGTTGAACTGAAGGATTTAGTCACCCGTGTGATTAACCGTCTACATGGTACACGCATTATCGTCACGGCGGACCACGGCTTCCTGTTCCAGCAGCAGCCCCTTTCCGGGCAGGATAAAACCACGCTGCAGATCAAGCCAGAAAATACGATTAAAAACCACAAACGCTTTATTATCGGCCATCAGCTTCCTGCCGATGATTTTTGCTGGAAAGGAAAAGTGGCGGATACCGCAGGCGTCAGCGATAACAGCGAGTTTCTGATTCCGAAAGGGATCCAGCGTTTCCATTTCTCAGGTGGTGCACGGTTTGTGCACGGTGGAGCCATGCTGCAGGAAGTCTGCGTTCCCGTATTGCAGGTGAAAGCGCTGCAGAAAACGGCTGCCGAGAAGCAACCTCAGCGTCGTCCGGTAGATATCGTGAACTACCATCCGTTGATCAAACTCGTCAACAACATTGATAAAGTCAGTTTGCTGCAAACCCATCCGGTGGGTGAGTTATACGAACCGCGCACCCTAAACATCTTTATCGTCGATAACGCCAACAATGTGGTATCCGGTAAAGAGCGAATCTGCTTTGACAGCGATAACAACACCATGGAAAAACGTGTGCGTGACGTTACGCTGAAGCTGATTGGCGCGAATTTCAATCGCCGAAATGAGTACTGGCTGATACTGGAAGATGCACAAACGGAAACGGGTTACCAGAAGTACCCTGTCATTATCGATCTGGCATTTCAGGATGATTTCTTTTAAGTGAGGCGATATGCAAATCCATCATGACTTACCCGTTCTAGCTGTATCTGAAGGGGAACTCGTCGCAGAAGGTTACGATTTAGACGCCTTACTGAATCAGCATTTTCGTGGCCGGGTAGTGCGTAAAGATCTGACTAAACAGCTCAAGGAAGGGGCAAATGTCCCGGTCTATGTGCTAGAGTATCTGCTCGGTATGTACTGTGCTTCCGACGATGACCAGATCGTCGAGCAAGGGTTGCAGAACGTTAAGCGCATTCTGGCTGATAACTACGTCCGCCCTGATGAAGCGGAGAAGGTGAAATCGCTTATTCGTGAGCGAGGATCCTACAAGATCATCGATAAAGTGTCGGTAAAGCTCAATCAGAAGAAAGACGTTTACGAAGCCCAGCTCTCTAACCTCGGCATTAAAGATGCACTGGTTCCGCCGCAAATGGTCAAGGACAACGAGAAGCTGTTGACCGGTGGCATCTGGTGCATGATCACCGTGAACTACTTCTTTGAGGAGGGACAGAAAACTTCGCCCTTCTCTCTGATGACGCTTAAACCTATCCAGATGCCTAATATGGACATGGAAGAGGTATTTACCGCACGTACGCACTTCAACCGCGACCAGTGGATTGATGTCCTGCTGCGCTCCGTGGGTATGGAACCTGCCAACATTGAGCAGCGAACCAAGTGGCACCTGATCACCCGCATGATCCCTTTCGTGGAAAACAACTATAACGTCTGCGAACTGGGCCCACGCGGTACCGGTAAAAGCCACGTCTATAAAGAATGTTCGCCAAACTCGCTGCTAGTTTCCGGCGGACAAACCACGGTAGCAAACCTGTTTTACAACATGGCCAGTCGCCAGATTGGCCTGGTCGGCATGTGGGATGTGGTCGCGTTTGATGAAGTAGCAGGGATCACTTTCAAAGACAAAGACGGCGTGCAAATCATGAAGGATTACATGGCGTCTGGCTCGTTTTCACGCGGCAGAGATTCGATTGAAGGCAAAGCGTCGATGGTATTCGTCGGCAACATCAATCAGAGCGTTGAGACGTTAGTCAAAACCAGCCATCTGTTAGCCCCCTTCCCTGCCGCGATGATCGACACGGCGTTTTTTGACCGCTTCCATGCCTATATCCCCGGCTGGGAAATCCCGAAAATGCGCCCGGAATTCTTTACCAATCGCTACGGCCTTATCACAGATTATCTCGCAGAATACATGCGGGAAATGCGTAAGCGCAGTTTCTCCGATGCGATCGATAAGTTCTATAAGCTGGGTAACAATCTTAACCAACGCGACGTTATTGCAGTAAGGCGTACGGTTTCTGGTCTATTGAAACTTCTTCATCCCAATGGTTCTTACAGTAAAGAAGATGTCCGTGTTTGTCTGACCTACGCCATGGAAGCCCGCCGTCGAGTCAAAGAACAGCTTAAAAAGCTAGGCGGACTGGAATTCTTCGATGTGAACTTCAGTTACATCGATAACGAAACGCTGGAAGAATTCTTCGTCAGCGTGCCAGAACAGGGCGGCAGCGAATTAATTCCGGCTGGCATGCCAAAACCAGGCGTAGTGCATTTAGTTACGCAAGCGGAAAGTGGCATGACAGGTCTGTATCGCTTCGAAACTCAGATGACCGCAGGCAATGGTAAGCATAGCGTTTCAGGTCTGGGATCAAGTACCTCGGCTAAGGAAGCTATCCGGGTTGGCTTTGATTATTTCAAAGGCAACCTCAGCCGCGTTAGCGCAACAGCGAAATTTTCTGAACATGAGTACCATCTGCACGTAGTCGAATTGCATAATACCGGACCAAGTACTGCGACCAGCCTTGCGGCACTTATTGCCCTGTGTTCCGTTTTACTGGCGAAACCCGTTCAGGAACAAATGGTCGTGTTAGGTAGCATGACGCTCGGTGGAGTAATCAACCCTGTTCAGGATCTGGCGGCTAGCTTACAACTCGCCTTTGATAGTGGCGCGAAAAAGGTTCTTCTGCCGATGTCTTCCGCAGTAGATATTCCGACTGTACCAGCCGAGTTGTTTACTAAATTCCAGGTCAGTTTTTACTCTGAACCTGTAGATGCGGTTTATAAGGCGTTGGGGGTAAATTAAGACATACCGAGGAATGGATCACATTTCTCGGTATGTTAATGCCCATATTATTTTTATTTAATATAACATCATCCTAAATACATTTATTTTATGAAAAACTTCCCGGTAAAATAATAATGAAACTTATTGCTAACGGATTAAATGGAGAGTTTTTTAGATCATGTTTACCCACTCCAGGTAAAGAAATTGATGGTGTTGTTGCCGCCATTGCTTATGGAGATGATAAAACCACGTTCCTCGAGCATTGCATAAAAAACCATCACCGCCTTGATATTTGGATGCGATATGATCATACAGTTCCTGTATCGCCTGCATTTTTATCAAAACTTCTCGCAAACGTTAAAAATAATATTTTTTGTAAACTTATACCAGATCGCCTGCACAGCAAAGTTATTTGGTGGAAGGGATATGGCGCCTATATTGGTTCAGCTAATTTAACTGAGCGTGCATGGTACTCGAATATAGAAGCCGGTATTTTCTTCACTGAGAGTGATTTATACAGTTCTAATTTAATTGAACAGTTAGAGGAATTCTTCGATAACTTAGCATCACTTGACTCTTGCGTTGATCTTAGTAAAGAGATTATTGATGAACAAAGACAATTATTAAAACTAAAAGTCGAATTAGAGAAAAAAGAACGAGAGCTTATCAAAAAGCGGAAAATACCTGAATGGGGTGGCGTGAATTTTGTTGATAACAAAAAAACTAAAGATAGAAGGAAAGAGAGTTTCCATAAAGAATGGGAAAGCACATTTTCAATCATCAAGAGTATCTCAGACCAAATTAATGATTACAGACCTGCATGGATATCAGAAGATACTCCAATGTTTTGGCAAACCGATCAATTTCTACACGCATACTATTATAAAAAAGTTCATCAACAAGATAATACTTATCCTTTTGAGGATTATCACCGTACCAATAGTAAAAACCCACAAGCAGCATTGATGAATATGCTCTCCTGGTGGAAAATCCAATCAGTTCCTCCGTCTAATGAGGATATTCATCTTGGGATTTACGCCCCCTACATTCGCGAACACTTGTCAAAAAATAATATTAGCTCATTGACAGAGGATAAGCTCTATCAAATATTCTCTTACACACATGCAACAATGGACCATGTGATAAAAATGAGCGCTGAAACATTTGGCTATTCAGCCAAAACATCCTTAAATAAAGAAGAGCGCGCCGTTTTATTCACAAAATGGATCATGGGCCAAACCAATCAAAAAGGTATGACTATTGCTGAATTGCTCAACTATGTCCTCTACGGTGGAAAGCCTTCATTAATGTGGGAAAGGCTCTATCTGGCAGGCAAAGACGAGGAGTACAAATTCCAGCATTACGGTATTAACTCTATTGCTGAAGTGGTCGGTTGGGCAAGGCCAGAAGATACACCTCCCAGAAATGGCAGAACCAATAAAGCCTTGCGTGCATTAGGCTATCCAGTTCGCGTAAATATTTGAATACTTACTTTCACACTCTGGTAAGCAAAACCCAGAAATTCATGCCCACCCGAAGAAGCAGTTCAAAGGCGTGCTCAGTTTACTGAAACACGCCTCACAATGACCAAGCGTGTCAAATAAAAAAGTTTGCATCGCCACACTCTCTCTAATCAGCTAGGATCACTCTTCATATTACCTTGAACCAAGATGATTTTCCCATTTAAACACGCTTTGCTTCAGTTACTTCAAGGCATTTATGTGATTTTATGGAAGAAATTTACTCTCATACTGCAAGTTTCTCTGAAACTAATTTGTCACATAAACCTCTTTTCTTACATGGAGCTTTGCAAAATCAAATGGACTCACTCCCTTCTCCCGATTCGCATCCAGAAAATCAGCCCACCACTGCAACATTAGCCTCCTCTCCCCCAGATGCTCCGCCTTGTGGATATAAGCTGCTCGTACAGAGTTACGCTCCTGGTGACTCATCTGCCGTTCTACCGCATACCTTGACCACAATCCTGATTCAATCAAAGAACTACAAGCCATTGTCCTGAAACCATGTCCACAAACTTCCGTTTTCGTGTCATACCCCATTACGCGTAGCGCCTTGTTCACCGTGTTCTCACTCATAGGCTTACGCGGATCGTGATCGCCCACAAAAATCAGCTCTCGATTCCCACTCATACTTCTGATCTTTTCCAGAATGACCAGCGCCTGGCGCGACAAGGGAACGAGATGAGGTGTTCGCATCTTCGAACCACGCTGAGAATGTTTAACACCTTCCAGTGGTTCACGCTCACCTGGAATCGTCCACATGGCCGTTTCAAAATCTACTTCTGACCAACGGGCAAAGCGCAGTTCGCTTGAACGGATGAAAACTAACAACGTGAGTTCGACAGCAAGTCGGGTTAATGGTCTTCCGGAATAGTAATCAATGCGGTGAAGTAATTCGGGAATACGTTCAAGATCCAGAGCAGCACGATGCTGTCTTTTCGCCGTAGCAACCGCTCCGGCTATCTCTTGCGCGGGATTGTAGTCGATTAAACCACTCTGAACGGCAAAGCGCATAATCGCGGTAGTACGCTGCTGTAAACGGGCGGCAACTTCGAGCCGCCCGGATGACTCGACGGCTTTGATGGGGACAAGCAGATCCCGTGTCTTCAATTCAGCAATGTTCCGCTTACCGATGGCTGAAAAAAGATTATCTTCCAGGCTTTTCAATACACGAGCACTGTGCGACTCAGACCACTTTTGATTGCTGGCGTGCCACTCTCTGGCAACCACTTCAAACGTTATCGCCTCTTGCTCCTGCTCTACCTTAACGGCTTTCTTGTTCTCACTGGGATCGACACCATTAGCTAATAGCTTACGAGCCTCATCCCGGTGTGCCCGGGCATCCGCCAATGACACTTCAGGGTATTTTCCCAACGCCAGCATCTTCTCTTTGCCGCCAAAGCGATAGCGTAGCCGCCAGTATTTTGAGCCGTTAGGGTGAACCAGCAAAACCATGCCTTCACCGTCAGCCAGTTTATAGGCTTTTGCTTCAGGCTTAGCCGAACGAACCTTCACATCACTCAGAGCCATGATGAGTATCCTTTCAAGGGTTCTGTGTGGGTACAAACATTATCGAACCGGGATATACCCGCAGTTGTACCCGCATCAGTAAGTTGATGTAGATTGAATCAGGTTGACTTAGGTTGAGTGAAAAAGCGAGGAAAGCCTTGCGGATAATGGATTTCAGGCACAAAAAAAGACGTCCGTTGACGTCTATTGATGTTCCGATGGTGCCGAAGGCCGGACTCGAACCGGCACGTATTTCTACGGTTGATTTTGAATCAACTGCGTCTACCGATTTCGCCACTCCGGCACGGAAGGGATGCGGAAAACGTTGCGATTATACCTGTCAGGGCCCGCCATGCAAGCAGCGCTCTTGCGCCGTCCTGTTGAGTGCTGAAAATTTCAGCATAGCGCACCGCCCCTTCTCCCGCCCTGTCGCCTCTCTTCCGCTCATAAATTCACCAAAACAATCATTTGCAGGTTTACATCACCTTTCATTTGGTATGTGATCCCGTTACGGGTTCCACTACTTGCGCGGCTCGCCCTCCTCGCTCCCTGACAGGACAATGTATGGATTTTTTCGAGAAAGATCCCACGCCGGAAAACTACTGGCGCGGCGTGATCCTTTTTGGAAACAACTTCGCCACGTACAAATTCGCGCTGGCGCAGGCGCTCTGTGAGGTAAAACGCGATAACAGCCTCGTAAAGCTTGAGGATCTGGCGCTGCCGTTCAGCGCGCATATCTGCGCACACTTACGAGAAGCGCCGAAGCAAATCCTCAACATTAAGCGCCCCGGCCAGTTCATCCTTGCCTGTCAGCATTTTAACGAGCAGGCAATAACCCACGGGCAGTTGATTGAAGCCACGGTCAGGCACGGTTTTAACGTGGTGCTCAGCGCCTTTCATAACGTGAGCGGTGGGCCTGTCGCGAAGCCGTTTTTCATTAACGAACCGCGCGCCCATACAGCCATCCGCCTGACCGATGACTTTTATAACCTCACGGAAAGCGCGCAGTTCGCGAATCTTACGCAGGAAACGGACGCGCGCTGGCGGCTGGTCGAAAAAGCCTGGCAGATGAATCTGCCACCGCAGCTGCTGGATGTCCATTACGACGCGGAGCAGGAAATCCTGTTCACCCCCCGCTTGTACTCATCGCGCATCACCCTGACGAGCTGTCGCAACAGCCTGAACGGCTACCAGAAGGGCCACTGTTTTTACTGCAACGCGCCCATCAGCCTTGAGAAGCATGACGCGACGCTTGCCGATGTCGACCACTTCCTGCCGCTCGCGGCACAGCTGCCGGGCATCAACCTGAACGGCGTCTGGAATCTGGTGCTCGCCTGTCGCGGCTGTAATCGCGGCGAAAACGGCAAATCCGCCCGCGTCCCGACCCTTACGCTGCTCGCGCGGCTGCACGCCCGTAACGAATACTTTATTAACAGCCGTCTGCCGCTGCATGAGGCAATCATTAACCAGACGGGTAATAATGAACGCCTGCGTAAAACCTTCCTGCAGGACGCCTGGAGCGCCGCCTTCGCGAACCGCCTGCAACAGTGGGAGCCCGCGCTGCAACAGGAGCTGATTTTCTGATGACGCAAAACTATTACCAGACGCACTCGCAGGCCTTTTTCGACGGCACCGTCGCGGTCGATATGTCCTCGCTGTACGCCGCCTTCACGCCGCACCTGCCTGCGGGCGCGCGCGTTCTGGACGCGGGCTGCGGCTCCGGGCGCGACGCGCTCGCGTTCCATCGCATGGGCTATGACGTCGACGCGTTCGATGCCAGCCGCGAGCTGGTCGCGCTGGCTCGCGCCCACAGCGGCCTGCCGGTAAAGGAGATGACGTTTCACGATGTGGACGCCGTTGAGCGCTACGACGGCATCTGGTGCTGCGCGTCGCTGCTGCATCTCGCACATGACGAACTCCCCGGCGCCATGCAAAAGCTCTCGGACGCCCTCAGGCCCGGCGGCGTCTGGTATCTCTCGTTCAAATATGGCGACGGAGAGCGCGAACAGCAGGGGCGTCGTTTTACCGATATGAATGAAGCGCGCCTGACCGCGCTGCTGGCCGCGTTTCCGGCCCTGTCGCCGCTCGCGCTGTGGGTCACGCAGGATATCCGCCCGGCGCGCCGCGAACAGTGGCTGAATGGGTTGCTTGTAAAGCGCTGAACCCGGTTTCATGCGCAGGTTGTGACGCTATTCACATGCCGGGATTAATGTCCCTGCACGCGGGTAAATATTGCCAGCGTTAAACAGCTCAGGCGGTTTGGTTAATAACCCGAAAATCGCTAAACGCCATTTTTATCTTTCTATAAAAATCAGCCACCAATAAATAAACCAAAAACCGCACCATGCTATATATGATATTTCTTTAATTATTTTTACCCTTTTTCATTATCCCATTATTGCCATCGGTAAAAAGACCTATGGCAAATAGCCTCTTTTATTTTTTTCGGCTCATTGAATACTCTTTCTGCTAATAGACTTCCCAACGAGCGCTACTGCATGGAGATTAACAATGAATGTGTTAATGATTGATAAGCAATCGATATTTATTGAAGGAATGGCATCGGTGCTGAAGCAGTTTATTCCAGAAATAACCATCTGCGGATTAAATAACCCGAATGAGATAGACACGACACTGCGTTATTTTCCGGCCTCGTTGATTTTACTGGACGGTGACGCGGGGAAAAGCGTGAACATTGATCTGCTGGATGATTTAGCGCAGCGCCACCCGGCCATTCCGGTGGTGTTGCTGATCCATCAGTGCCAGCCCGCGCTGCTGCGGCTGTTTCTGCGCCACCACGTGGCGGCATTCGTGCGGCGCGATTCGCCGCCAGAAGCGATTGTCCAGACGCTGCGCGCCGCCGCGATGGGGATGCTGTGCTTCCCGCAGGAGAGTATTTCGCTGCTGGACAGCGGCCCGAGCGCGCTGGCGCGGCTGAGCGAACGCCAGCGTGAAATCCTCAAACTGCTGGCGGCGGGGGAATCGAACAAGCAGATCAGCCGCCATCTGAATATCAGCGCCGGCACCGTGAAGGCCCATCTGGAATCGATATTCCGTCGCCTTAACGTCACGAATCGCACCCAGGCGGCAATGATGTATTCCGGGGATGAATAACGCTCTGTTGATGTGTTAATTGATGATACAAGATTAATCATGCTGACGATTAAGGGGCATTATGCGCGACATAATGCCCCTGTTTGTTTACCGCGGATAGCTGGTTAATACATACCATTGACCTTTACTACTTTTTACCATCTTGATAAAAGCTTTGCTATCACCATTAATATCCTGGTAAACGCCATTCCTGTATACTCTGCCGACAATTTCTGATGCGTTTCCTTTCATATCACTATACAGATTAATAAAATTTTTAGCTGGCGCAGGGGCATTACAAGCCTTCTCAATCGCCCAACCAACGGTTTTCCACATCGCCTCTGCACTTTGCCAGGTTGAAGCCGTTTTTTTATCATTTTTGAGGCAGCCGTCTTTACCATACAGCGCCCGCTCCTTAAGCCATTCGTCACTTTTGGCGATATGGCACTCCACCAGATGCCCGCGCTCGATCTTCTGCGCATCAGCCCAGGCGGCTTCACCACCCGGTTGCGGGAAAACGCACGCCGGTCCCGGTAGCGGTGCTGCCCAGCTACTGAAAGAAAACGCCATTAACGTGGCGGCAAAAGCGCCGGACATGACGCGGGTTTTGGTGATACCTGAAACCAGATTAATAGTAAACATATCTCTCTCCTGCACGTAAATAAAAGGGAATGCGAACTCGCAGGATTAAAATAAATTCAGGCGAGCATCAGGAATATTCGCCGGGTGGCAGGAAATCATCGCCGTTTAGCCTGGGCCATTTCCCGGAATAACCTTGTGAGCTATTCCGGGAACGGTTATGGCGTGGTCTTTTTACGTGGCGAACGGGGCGGGGATTTTTTGCGGGCAGGGGTAATCGCTTTTTTAGGTTTTGGCAAAGGCGCTGCGTTTTTACGGCTTATCATGACGCTCCAGAAATAATAAATCGCCACCAGCCCTACCCCCATATCTTTTAAGATCCAGAAAGGCAGCGTCTGCGCCATAATATTTTTATCCAGCAGTAAATAAGGCAGATTAAGACCACTTTGGGCCGCAAAGCCAAACGCCGCCACTAATAATCCGAGCCGATACCAGAGCGGGATTAACAGCATTCGGGTGTTCAGCGCGCTGATAAAAATCACTATGGCGACGGTGATATCGATAAGCGTAATGGCCCAGAACAGTAATTTAATCGATAGCATTACGACTCTCCTGATTTCGGGCGTCGGGGCGGGCGCTTGCGTGCAGGCGCGCGTTTCGTCACGCCGCGGGCGACGCGCTTAAGCTCGCCCGCCACCTGCAAAATGTCGTGCCCTTCGCGACGGTTAAAGAAATTGGCAAGCCAGGCGATCATCCCGACGCTCAGCGCGCCGACGAAATACCCGATACCCATCGCGATATCGCTGTCCCGGAAGTTCATACCGAGCCAGTGGGAAATAAATCCGCCCAGCGTAAAGGTCGTGGTGACGCTGATCGCGCCAATAATGATCCCGGCGGCGAGCCGGCCATGCTGATGCAGTTTTTTAGGCTGCCAGAAAAAAGAGACGCTCAGCCCGCCGAACAATCCGGCGAGCGCCGCCAGGCACTGGCTTAACAGCTCATGAATGTTTTGATCCGCCATAGCGGCACCTCAGTGAAGCAGCCCCAGTGCCGCGCGCCGGGGCTGCGGCGGTTACTGACAGGGAGGCAGCGCTACCACGCTGGCGTCATTATCGGTCGAGAGATAACGCGTCATGTTCTGGAAGCTGAAGATGAGATGTCGACCGCTGCTGATGCCCCGCACGCTGTCGATATCGGCGGTGAACCATTCACCCGGCTCCGGCAGCGGTACGCCCGTATAGCGGTCCCCACCCAGCTGTTTTTGATTGAGCGACCAGACGCTCCACAGCGAATCCTGCGGATTGCCGCTCCAGCCCTGCTGGCGTGCCTGCTCACGCGTCACATATTCGCGGGGCAACACGTCGTTCTTATTCAGGCTGCGTAACAACACAGTGAGTTTAGGGACATCCCTAACGGGCTTTTTATTTTGCTGCACCAGTTCCTGATTCGCGTTCTTTACCACCAGATCGCATTCCGGCAAACTGGCGTAACCCGGCAGGGTAAATAAGCATGCAGCGAGCCCCATGCCGATCGGCATGTATTTAAAACGTTTCATGAGTTGTTCCTTAAATTAATGGGTCAGAGCGCGGTCAGAAATAAAAGGCGCTCGGCTTCACGGCGACGGGTTAAACCGGCCAGCACGTTACCGCCCGCTTTATTCCAGCGTAAAAACTGATCCGCCGCCTCGCGATAACTGCCTTGATTCAGCAGCCTCAGCAGTGTACTGCTTTGCAGGTTGCCGAGCCCTACGTTAAACGCAAAGCTCACCAGCGCGTCAAACTGGTTCTGGTTCACATCGACCGTCACCAGCTTGCGAATGCCGCGCTCGGTCATGCCTAAATCGGCGCGCAGGAGATCTTCCGCCTCCTGAAGCGTTAAGGCGCGGGTAAAGTTTTCCTCCGGTAAAATAAGATGGCCGTAGCCGATGGTCCATTTGCCGACCGCGTCCCGATATTTCTCCAGCCGCAGTCCTTCAAATGATTTAATTAATTCCACGCCGGGTATACCGGTATTAACGGGAATATTAGCCATTGTCATTACTCCTGTCTGTCGGTTTAGGGAGAACCTGATTGGTATATTCTTCAATCAGGCGCATCACGCTTTCAGGCGGCTCCAGTACGGTGAACTGCATTTCAATGTCCACATGGTCGCTGTCACGCCCGTTGTTATCCCGGCTCTGCGGCGACATGCTGACGTGAAAACGCCCTACCGCATCGTCGGACACGCCTGCCGGCGCGCTTTGCTGCTCAACCGCATCCGTGCGTACCGTCAGGAACACTTTCATCTTTTCGAGCATCAGCCCGCGCGGTGTGGCCAGCGCCACCAGCGGCAGCTTGAAGTGGTGGTTGTCATCAAGCGCCATCTCAATGACTTTCGGCACCAGCCGCCCGTCGTCGCTGTGCTCGAAGAAGGGATCCAGCGCCTGCATATACTGATGGGCGATGAGCTGGTTCGCGGAGGTCGCCGCGTGCTGCATGCCGCGGGTGATATCTGCGAGCGTAACGGGCATCCCGCGCGGCGGCGGCCCTGACGGCGGCGTACCGCTGCCGGGGGGCGGCGAGCCTGGCGGCGGCGCGCCCGGCGGCAAAGGGTCGGGCGGCGTGATATCCGCGGCGGCGACAGGGCGCTGTACGGGCTCGTCCGGCGGGTCTACCGCTGCCGTGCCCTGGGTGGACGCCGTCGTTAACGGCGCCTGCCCGCCACCCGCCCCCGTTTCCCGGTTGCCGCGTATCCAGTCTTTCAGTGACATAGTGCGCTCCGTGAGAAATGAGGCTGCCAGGCAGCCTCAGGGTTAGCTATCAGGGGGTTCTGGTGGCAGGTGCGGCGTTATTGCCCGCAGGCGCGACCGGCGTGACGGGATACGTATCGAGCGTTTTGTCGTCCAGCTTTTTGGCTTCGGACGGCAGAATGGCCGGGCGCGTGGCCGCATCGGTCAGGAAGTCGATCACACGCATCAGCGCTTCCGGCGGCGGCTGGCGCTTCACCTGGGTGTGAATGCTGTATTTCGCGCGCGTGTCGGTGGAGCGGGTTTGCTGCGCTTTATGCGAAACGCGTCCGCTGATCTTCACGCTAAACGGCCCCCAGCCCACCGACGCCTCCAGCGACGCTTCCGCCGCGGTTTCGCTGTTGCTGGATTCGCTCTGCGAGACTTCCAGCTCGAAGTCGATGGTCCCTTCTTCGATGCTGATGTTCGGGTGAGAAATCGCCGCCAGCAGCGGGATACGCATGGTCTTTTTCACCACGCCCTGAATCACGCCTTTTTCATCCACCACGGTTTCGTCGTAGTCGAACTGCACCGCCTCCGCCTTGCCGTCTTTGATACAGACGGAAAGCAGGAAATCGGCATACGCTTTGCTGGCCTGCACCTGCGCTTTGATCATCGCCTGCAGCGGCCCGCCAATCATGTGTTCCAGCGGCAGCGCATTAATGACCGATCCGATAAATTGAGAATCCATAATGCTTACTCCTGTGAGTGTGTAAGAACGTCGCGATGCGAATTCGCAGGAGTCACATTACCGGGCGCTAAACCGGCGAAATAGTAGCCTGATGCCGGACGAAGACGAGGGAAAATGGCCCAGGACATTGGGAATAGTCCCGCTTAACCGTTCGAATGTTAACGATATGAGCGGTTGGCGTCGGGGGGTGCTGCGCCGCGCCAGCGGAATGCTCTACACTCCTTGTCAGTGTCCACAACAAAGGAAACCGCGATGACCATCATCAAAAGTTACGCCGCGCACGAAGCTGGCGCAGAGCTTGAGCTCTATGAGTACGACGCAGGCGAGCTGAAGCCTGAGGATGTGGAGGTTGAGGTTGAGTACTGCGGCATCTGCCACTCCGATCTCTCGATGATCGACAACGAATGGGGCATCTCGGCGTATCCGCTGATTGCGGGCCACGAGGTGATTGGCCGCGTGAGTTCACTGGGTGCCAGCGCGCAGAACAAGGGCCTGAAAGTGGGCCAGCGCGTCGGGATCGGCTGGACGGCGTCGAGTTGCGAGCACTGCGACGCGTGTATCAGCGGCAACCAGGTAAACTGCCAGCACGGCAGCGTGCCGACCATCCTGAATCGCGGCGGCTTCGCCGATAAAATTCGCGCGAACTGGCAGTGGGTGATCCCGATGCCGGACAATATCGACGCCGCCTCCGCCGGTCCGTTGCTGTGCGGCGGCATCACGGTGTTTAAACCGCTGCTGATGCATCATATCACCGCCACCAGCCGTGTCGGCGTTATCGGCATCGGCGGCCTCGGCCATATCGCTATCAAGCTGCTGCGCGCGATGGGCTGCGAGGTGACGGCGTTCAGCTCGAACCCGTCGAAAGAGCAGGAGATCCTGGCGATGGGCGCGGATAAGGTAGTGAACAGCCGTGACCCGAAAGCGCTTGAAGCGCTGGCCGGGCAGTTCGACCTGATTATTAACACCGTGAACGTGTCGCTCGACTGGATGCCGTATTTCCAGGCGCTGGCCTGGGGCGGGAATTTCCATACCGTCGGCGCGGTGATGAAGCCGTTCGAAGTCCCGGCGTTTTCGCTCATCATGGGCGACCGCAGCGTGACCGGCTCCGCGACCGGTTCTCCGCACGAGCTGCGCTCGCTGATGAAGCTCGCCGCACGCGCGAAAGTGGCTCCGCAGACCGAAGAGTTCCCGATGTCGCGCATCAACGAAGCGCTGCAACACGTGCGTGACGGTAAAGCCCGCTACCGCGTGGTGTTAAAGGCAGATTTCTGAGGTTGAAAGTAAAAGCAAAGGCGCCGCGAGGCGCCTTTTTTATGGGATGTGTAGCGTCGTTGTCGCAGGATGGGTACTTTATTTTGTGCCATGGTGGGTGCGCTTCGCTTACCCACCCTACCAATCACCACCCGCGCCTAACGTGGGCGGGTAAGCGCCGCGCACCCGCCACCCCGCCCTATCACCCGCCGCCAGGCGCTATCAATGCCCCGCCTGGCTTCTCAACTGCGCCAGCTGCTGGAGCAGGTCATGCACCGGCACCACGCCAAACAGCATCTCGTTTTGCGTGATCCAGACGGGTGCGACCAGCAACACCCCGGTCGCGATCGCACATGCCAGCAGCGAGCCGAGCAGCCAGCAGCTGCGCAGGCGTCGTTGCTGTTTGCTCCATTCGGTCAGCGACGGTCCAAAGTTGCGCCGCATCCAGCGTCGCCGCCACAGGTAACCCACCAGCGTGCCGACCAGCGCGATGCCCGCCATCGGTATGCCATGTACCAGGGCGATACCCTGTAGCCCCGCCTGCACATTCCACACGCCATCAATATGGCCGGGAGCCGTCAGGTAAATGCGCCCGGTATCAAAGTTCATCATCCCCTGCTTCTGGTACGCCGTGAGCACCGGCAGCAGCAGATACATCATCAGCGCCGTAAACAGGCTCCACTTCACCATCGACCAGCGCTGCACCGCGCTGACGATATTGCCGAGGCTCGTCAGCGCCTCGTTAAGATAAGGCGTCGCGAACGCCCGGTTCAGCGCCTCGCGAAGCGCGTCGCCCCGCTTGCCGCGACGGTGCTCCAGCAGCATGCTCTGGTGCGCTTCCGACTCCATAAACGTCTGCACCGTTTTACGGCTGGCGCGACCCACCCACGGGTTGCGCCGTTTCGCGGGCGTCGCCTCGCGCACCAGCATATCGAGATCGTTTTTCAGCAGCGCCTGCAACACGTGACCGGCGTCGAGGATATGCGGCTTCACGCCGTAGAGGATCCAGCGGATGGGCTCGTCGCCCGCCTCCGGGAGCGGGCTCTCCAGGCGACCAAACGGCACGTTCGCGTTATACACGGCATGGACGTCGCGGCGGGTGTAGTCGATATCGTTATAGGTGATCTGAACCGGACCGTACTGTCCAAGCGACGGCAGGCCCGCTTTGTAGAGCCCTTCGCGGATGTATTCCGGCACGTCCGCCTGCGGATAGACCAGCTGGTAGTCGGGCGTCGCGGCGGCCGTGAGCGACGTAAGATGCGACATCACCCCGGTGCCGTTACACGGCGAACACTGCTTATCGCCTGAGCCGCCGCAGCTGCTGCATCGCACCTTGCCGCTGCCGAAACAGTTAGAGCAGCTCTCGTAGTAGTTCTCGATGCGGTTCTGCTTGCTGTAGTGATCGTAATAGCTGCGCTGGCGCATCACCTGGCCGCTGCCGCTGCAGTGGTAGCAGGAGGTTTTGCCGGAGCCGTGGCAGCTGCCGCAGTTGACCGAGCCCTTGCCGTGGCAGTTGTTGCAGTTCTCCGTCAAACAGACGCGGATCGGGTGATAGTACACCGTCTCTTCGTTTTGCCAGTCGCCGTAGGGCCGCGAGAGCAATGACGCGCGGGCGTCATCCAGTGTGGTGTCGCGGGCGAGTACCGCGCTGGTCTGCGCCTGCATGGCGCGCTCGTAGTCCGGCCGCGTGCGGCAGACGTGAATATCCTGCCGCGCGGAAATCCGCCCCGCCTGGGTTGCGGTCTCGGTTCTCACCTTAAAGACGAGCCGCACGCTTATCTGGTAGTGGAAGTCGATATAGTCGACAGGTACGACGCTGAGCTCGCCGGGTTCAAGGCGCGTGGAGTCTCTGACAAAGGTTTGAATGGTGGTGTCGCAGGCGGCAAGCCAGGCGTCTTTCATGGTGTATCCTCGGGCGAAGTGAATCCGTCAACATGCAGGCCGCCTTCAGACAGGGCCGCTCATCGCTTTTATCGGGGAAAACGCAGGATGTTAGCATAGCGCGCGGGAAGGCTATGCTCCTGATTCTGGTGGGGATGCGAGCCGTAGTCGTGGTGTGAGGTGGTGCGGTGGGTGCGCTGCACTTACCCACCCTACGTAAAAGATGAGGGGCCTGGATGGGGCGGGGTTTTGTAGGGCGAAGCGCACCCGCCAGCGGGCGTTAACAACGCTAACGGTGGCGCTACCCGCCCTACAACATCACATGCTCATCGCCTTAAACACTTCGGCGACGGCCACCGCGCCGGGGTCTTCGACGCCTTCGAGGTTATCGCGACCCACGTAGGATGAACGCCCGGCCCGGGCTTTGCCCATCTGCGCGGTGGCCTGCGCGCCCTGCTCCGCGGCCTGCGCGGCGGCGGCGAGATCGTGCTGCTGCAACGCATCGAGCGCCGGTTGCAGGGCATCGATAAGCGTGCGGTCGCCAGGCGCCGCGCCGCCGTAATGTTTCATCTGCGCAAGGCCCACCTGCAAGGCGTCAGTCAACGACGCGCCCTCGGCCACCTTCTGCCCGGCGGCGGTGAAAAATATCGACATCAGCACGCCGCTGGAGCCGCCCATCACGGTGGCGAGCCGCTCGCCGATAAGCTGCAACAGCGCGGCGGCGTCGTTCAGCGGCAGCTGGTGTTGCGCGAGTTTCTGCGCGATATCCCGCGCGCCTTCGGCAAAGGTCGAGCCGGTATCGCCGTCGCCCACCCTGGCATCAAGCGCGTTCAGCCGCGCCTCCAGCCCGATAAGCGTCGAGGTGGCTTTTTCCACCAGCGTACTGACGTGCGGCTCCTCCGAAGGCGCGGCCTCCACGCTGTCGCGCACCAGCGGATGCGGCTGGGTATGCACTTCGCCAGACGGTACCGGCGGCAGCCAGCCCGCGGTCTCCACTGGCGCGGTCAGCGCCTGTTCGAAGGTATGATTCAGCGGCAGCAGCGAGAGCGAAAAGCCTTTCATATCGAGCGCACTCACCAGCGGCGCGGGGCCGATAAGCCAGTCGATGCGGTCTTTCAGCGCCGAGCGCGACAGCTCGCGGGTCAGCAGCGACATCTCAAGCGTCGAGGCGCCGCCAAGATTATTGATAAGCACCGCGAGGCGCGCGTCAGCGGGCACGTGCGGCGCAAGGCGCTCCACCAGCATATTGACGATGTCCCGGCTGTTCTGGGTATGAATGGTGCTCGCCCCCGGTTCGCCATGAATGCCAAGCCCCAGCTCCGCCTCACCGGGTTTGATACGCCCGTCGTCGTCGCTGCTGCCTGGCAGGTTGCAGGTTTGCAGCGCCACGCCGAGGCTTTTCACCGCGTCGCTCGCCTGCTGCGCCAGCGCGCGTACTTCACTGAGCGACTGGCCCTGCTCGGCCGCGAAACCGGCGATTTTATGCACCAGTGCTGTCCCGGCGATGCCGCGCGGCTGCTTGTTATCTTCGAGCGCCACGTCATCGGAGACGATCACTATCTCCACTTTCAGCCCGTGGCGTTTGGCTTTTTCCGCCGCCAGCCCGAAGTTCAGCCGGTCGCCGGTGTAGTTTTTAACAATCAGCAGGCAGCCGCGATCGCCAGTGACCGCCACAATGGCGTTCAGCACCGCCTCCACGCTCGGCGAGGCAAAAAGGTCGCCGCATACCGCCGCCGTGAGCATTCCCTTACCGACAAACCCGGCATGTGCGGGCTCATGGCCGGAGCCGCCGCCCGAAATCACCGCCACTTTGCTTTTATCCCAGTCACGGCGGGCAACCACGCGGATGGCGGGGTCGATATCGAGGCGAGTGAGGTTCTGATGACGGGCGGCGAGGATCAGGCCGTCAACGGCGTCGTTAATGAGGTGTTTACGGTCGTCAAAGAAGAATCTGGACATGATTTCCTGCGAGTCAGTGAACGGTATGCAAAGCATAGTCGTTTCACACGCAGGCGGTGCTCAGAGCCCGTATTCGCCGTAGCCGCGCCGCTTTTGCAGTCGATCCAGCCAGCGGCCAGCAAAGTGAACGCCCACTAACACGACAACCAGAAAGCCGGTGTGCAGCCAGAAGGCGACGCGCCCGTCGAAGATAAAAAAGCTCAGGATGAAATACGGCAGCGCGGCGCTGGTTATCGCAAAAAGCAGGTGTTCGCCCAGTGAGAACAGGCGCAGCACATCGTCAGCGTCCGCCTCCCGCGGCGATCCTGCCGTTACCACGCCCACCGCCAGGCTGCGGCGGTCCACATGGCGCGCGAGCAGCGCGAAAAGCAGCGCCAGTACGGCGAACACGCCGCCCTCAAAGGCCAGCCACGGCAGCGGATCGCGAAAATAAAAGTAAGCGCCCACTATCAGAATCAGCACCAGTACCTCAGGCACAAAGGCGAGATGCGCGAAGAACAGGAGGAACAGCGAGGCGAGTTGTTTCATGGCTTCCCGGCGAACGTGAACAGCGAGGAAAAGCACTCCCCCAACGGTAGAGGGAGTGCGGCAGATGTCAGGCGCGTTTCATCAGCAGCCAGAGGCTTATCAGGAAGAAGCTGGCGCTCGGCAGCAGCGCGCCGATAATCGGCGGGATGCCGTACACCAGGCTCAGCGGACCGAAGATCTGATCCAGTACGTAGAAGATAAACCCGAAACTGATGCCGGTTACCACGCGCACGCCCATCGGCACGCTGCGCAGCGGCCCGAAGATAAACGACAGCGCCATCAGCATCATTACCGCCACCGAGAGCGGCTGGAAGATTTTGCTCCACATATTGAGCTGGTAACGGCTGGCGTCTTGCCCGCTCGCCTTAAGGTAAGTGACGTAGTTGCGCAGGCCGCTTATCGACAGCGCATCCGGGTCGAGCGCCACGACGCCGAGTTTGTCCGGCGTCAGGTTGGTTTTCCAGGTGCCGGTCAGGGTCTGCGAGCCGGTGATTTGCTGCGGATCTTTCAGATTCGATTCATCCACCTGCGACAGACGCCACAGCTTTTGTTTAGCGTCGAATTTGGCGCTGGCGGCGTAGCGCACCGACTGCAAGCGACGCTTATCGTTAAACGAATAGATGCTGATACCGCCGAGCTCGTTCTCGCCTTTCACGCGTTCGATATAGACGAAATTGCTGCCGTCTTTCGCCCACATGCCTTGCTGGGTCGAAAGCAGCGAGCCGCCATACATCTGCTGCGCGCGCAGGTTACGGGCCATCTGCTCGCCCTGCGGCGCCACCCATTCGCCGATAGCCATCGTGAAGATAACCAGCGGAATGGCGGTTTTCATCACCGAGGCGGCCACCTGCATACGGGTGAAGCCGGACGCCTGCATGACGACCAGCTCGCTGCGCTGCGCCAGCATGCCGAGCCCCAGCAGCGCGCCGAGCAGCGCAGCCATCGGGAAGAAGATCTGGATATCTTTCGGCACGCTCAGCAGCGTGTACGTGCCGGCACCGAGCGCGGTATAGCTGCCTTCGCCGGTCTTTTTCAGCTGATCGACGAACTTGATGATGCCTGACAGCGACACCAGCATGAACAGCGTCATCATTATGGTGTTAAAAATTGTTCTGCCGATGTACCGGTCAAGAACGCTAAATCCCAGCATCGATCACTCCCCGACGCGCAAAACGGGCGCGAATGCGGCGCACCGGCACGGTGTCCCACAGGTTCAGCGCCACAGCCAGCGCCAGATAAAGCAGGTTAACGGCCCACATCCAGACCAGCGGATCAAGCTTGCCTTTCGCGCCGTTAGAGCGCAGCGAGGTCTGGAGCAGGAAGAAGATAAGGTAGAGCAGCATCGCGGGCAGCATCGAGAGCACGCGGCCCTGACGCGGGTTGACCACCGAGAGCGGCACAACCATCAGCGCCATGACAATCACCGCGAACACCAGCGTCAGGCGCCAGTGGAACTCGGCGCGGGCGGATTTGGCATCAGACTGCCAGAGCGTTTTCATGTCCATCTGCTCGGCATCGTCCGGGTCCAGCGCCACGGCCTGATGGCCGATGATCGCCTGGTAATCTTTAAAGTCGGTGATGCGGAAATCGCGCAGCAGCGCGGTGCCCTCAAAGCGGGTGCCCTGATTGAGCGTCACCACCTGCGAGCCGTCCTTACGCTGGGAGAGTTCGCCGGAGTCGGCAACCACCACGGACGGGCGCGCGTTGCCTTTCGGGCGCAGCTGCGCCAGGAACACGTCTTTGAATTTGCTGCCGTCCACGCTTTCGATGAACAGCACCGCGTTGCCGTCGGTCGCCTGCTGGAACTGGCCCTGCGCGAGCGCCGCCATGCCGGGGTTGGCTTTCGCCTCCGCCAGCACTTCGTCCTGATGGCGCGATGACCAGGGGCCCGCCCACATGACATTCACCGCAGCGACAATGCCGGTCAGCAGCGCCAGTACCATGGCGGCCTTCACCAGCACCGCTTTGCTCAGCCCGCAGGCGTGCATGACGGTGATTTCGCTTTCGGTATAGAGCCTGCCGAGCGTCATCAATAGCGCCAGGAACAGACTTAACGGCAGGATGAGCTGCGCCATTTCGGGCACGCCCAGACCGAGCAGAGAGAGCACGAGGTTAGTCGGGATATCGCCGTCCACCGCCGCGCCAAGAATTCTCACCAACTTCTGGCAGAAGAAGATCAGCAACAGGATGAACAAAATCGCCAGTTGGCTTTTGAGCGTCTCCCGAACCAGATATCTTATGATTATCACATTAAATACGCCTGTGAATACGAGTCTTTTTGCAGGAAAATCGCTTGTTTCATGGCTTAAACGTCATTTATTCTCTTGAGTCGTCGAAAAGATCGCTAAGATTACATATCTTAACGGCTTCGCGCTTCAAGCGTTGCTGACGAGCCGAAACCAAAACAACATTCGTTAAGATTAACACGAAGTCATCGCAACAGCGGAGCAAGAGTTACGAAGTGGTTAATTCTATCTGTAGCCGCCGCCGTTGTCTTTAAGATTCAGGAGCGTAGTGCATGGAGTTCAGTGTAAAAAGCGGGAGCCCGGAAAAACAGCGCAGTGCCTGCATTGTGGTAGGCGTTTTCGAACCGCGCCGTCTCTCTCCCATCGCCGAACAACTCGATAAAATCAGCGACGGCTATATCAGCGCCCTGCTGCGTCGCGGCGAGCTGGAGGGCAAACCGGGCCAGACCTTGTTGCTTCACCACGTTCCGAATGTGTTGTCAGAACGTATCCTTCTTATCGGCTGCGGCAAAGAACGCGAGCTCGATGAGCGCCAGTACAAACAGGTGATTCAGAAAACCATTAACACCCTGAATGATACCGGTTCGATGGAAGCGGTCTGCTTCCTGACCGAGCTGCACGTCAAGGGCCGCAACACCTACTGGAAAGTGCGCCAGGCGGTAGAAACCGCGAAAGAGACGCTCTACAGCTTCGACCAGCTCAAGACCAACAAGAGCGAGCCGCGCCGCCCGCTGCGCAAAATGGTATTCAACGTGCCGACGCGACGTGAGCTCACCAGCGGCGAGCGCGCTATCCAGCATGGTCTGGCGATCGCCTCCGGTATTAAAGCGGCGAAAGACCTGGGCAACATGCCACCGAATATCTGCAATCCGGCTTATCTCGCCTCGCAGGCGCGTCAGCTGGCGGATGCGTTCAGTAAAAACGTCGTCACTCGCGTTATCGGCGAGCAGCAGATGAAAGAGCTCGGCATGCACTCGTATCTCGCGGTCGGCGCGGGCTCGCAGAATGAATCGCTGATGTCGGTGATTGAATACAAAGGCAGCAGCGAGCCGGACGCCCGTCCAATTGTGCTGGTGGGGAAAGGGCTGACCTTTGACTCCGGCGGCATCTCGATCAAACCATCCGAAGGGATGGACGAGATGAAATATGACATGTGCGGCGCGGCGGCGGTTTACGGCGTGATGCGCATGGTGGCGGAGCTGAACCTGCCGGTGAACGTCATCGGCGTGCTGGCGGGCTGCGAGAACATGCCTGGCGGGCGCGCGTATCGTCCAGGCGACGTACTGACCACGATGTCCGGCCAGACGGTTGAAGTGCTGAACACCGACGCCGAAGGCCGTCTGGTGCTGTGCGACGTGCTGACGTACGTCGAGCGTTTCGAGCCGGAAGTGGTGATTGACGTCGCGACGCTGACCGGCGCGTGCGTGATAGCCCTTGGCCATCACATTACCGGGCTGATGTCGAACCACAATCCGCTGGCGCATGAGCTTATCGGCGCGTCGGAGCAGGCGGGCGACCGCGCCTGGCGTCTGCCGCTGGCGGATGAATTCCAGGAGCAGCTGGAGTCCAATTTCGCGGATATGGCGAATATCGGCGGCCGTCCTGGTGGGGCGATCACGGCAGGGTGTTTCCTGTCGCGCTTTACCCGCAAATATAACTGGGCGCACCTGGACATCGCCGGCACCGCGTGGCGCTCCGGCAAAGCCAAAGGCGCGACCGGCCGCCCGGTGGCAATGCTGTCGCAGTTTCTGCTGAACCGCGCCGGGTTTAACGGCGAAGAGTAAAGCCTGGCCCTCTCTCCGTTGGGGAGAGGGTATCGCCCTGTGTTAAGGTAAAAGGCGGGTGCGCTTTGCTTACCCGCCCTACGCAAACTATGCGGCGTGTGTAATAACGGCGGGTGCGCGTCGCTTACCCGCCTTACCAAACACCTCCCTGCACGACGGCGGCGAGGCAAAACCCCGTAGGGCGGGTTAGCGTAGCGCCACCCGCCATCCTCAGGCCAGAATCAAGACAAGCAGCCAACAGCGAGGCAAGGTGAAAGACCACGGGTATAGCTCATGAAAAACGCAACGTTCTACCTGCTTGATAACGACACGCACGTCGACGGACTGAGCGCGCAGGAAGCGCTGGTGTGCGACGTCGCCGCAGAGCGCTGGCGCTCAGGCAAACGCATTCTGATTGCCTGCGTCGACGAAGCCCAGGCGACCCGCATCGATGAAGCGCTCTGGAAACGCGACCCGGACAGCTTCGTACCGCACAATCTGGCGGGCGAAGGGCCACGCGGCGGCGCGCCGGTAGAGATAGCCTGGCCGCAAAAACGCGGCAGCAGCCCGCGCGAACTACTGATAAGCCTGCTGCCCGAGTTTGCAGCTTTTGCCACTGCTTTCTATGAAGTGGTAGACTTCGTACCTTACGACGAATCCCAGAAACAACTGGCGCGCGAACGCTACAAAGCCTATCGCGCCGCCGGTTTCCACTTGACCACGGCCACCTTCACGGCGCCCGGAACGACACAGTAGAAATGGAAAAGACATATAACCCCCAAGATATCGAACAGCCGCTTTACGAGCACTGGGAGCAGCAGGGCTATTTCAAACCCAACGGCGACGAGAGCCAGGAAAGCTTCTGCATCATGATCCCGCCGCCGAACGTCACCGGCAGTTTGCATATGGGTCACGCCTTCCAGCAAACCATCATGGACACCATGATCCGCTACCAGCGCATGCAGGGGAAAAACACCCTGTGGCAGGTCGGCACCGACCACGCCGGTATCGCGACCCAGATGGTGGTTGAGCGTAAAATTGCCGCTGAAGAAGGCAAAACCCGCCACGATTATGGCCGCGACGCGTTCATCAAGAAAATCTGGGAGTGGAAAGCGGAATCCGGCGGCACCATCACGCGCCAGATGCGTCGTCTGGGTAACTCGGTCGACTGGGAGCGCGAACGTTTCACCATGGATGAAGGCCTCTCCAACGCGGTGAAAGAGGTATTCGTCCGTCTTTATAAAGAAGATCTGATCTATCGCGGCAAACGTCTCGTGAACTGGGACCCGAAACTGCGTACCGCCATCTCTGACCTGGAAGTGGAAAACCGCGAGTCGAAAGGCTCCATGTGGCACATCCGCTATCCGCTGGCGGACGGCGCGAAAACCGCTGACGGCAAAGATTACCTGGTGGTGGCCACCACCCGTCCGGAAACCCTGCTGGGCGATACCGGCGTTGCCGTTAACCCGGAAGATCCTCGTTATAAAGATCTGATCGGCAAATTCGTCGTGCTGCCGCTGGTAAACCGCCGGATCCCAATCGTCGGCGACGAACACGCCGACATGGAAAAAGGCACCGGCTGCGTGAAGATTACGCCAGCGCACGATTTCAACGACTACGAAGTGGGTCGTCGTCATCAGCTGCCGATGATCAACATCCTGACCTTTGACGGCGATATCCGCGAAAGCGCGGAAGTCTACGACACCAAAGGCAACGAATCTGACGTTTACTCAAGCGAGATCCCGGCGCAGTTCCAGAAGATGGAGCGTTTTGCCGCGCGTAAAGCGATCGTGGCAGCCGTGGATGAACTCGGCCTGCTCGAAGAGATCAAACCGCACGATCTGACCGTGCCTTACGGCGATCGCGGCGGCGTGGTTATCGAACCGATGCTGACCGACCAGTGGTACGTGCGCGCCGATGTGCTGGCGAAACCGGCGGTAGAAGCGGTTGAGAACGGCGATATCCAGTTCGTGCCGAAGCAGTACGAGAACATGTACTTCTCCTGGATGCGCGATATTCAGGACTGGTGTATCTCTCGTCAGCTCTGGTGGGGTCACCGCATCCCGGCGTGGTACGACGATCAGGGCAACGTCTACGTGGGCCGCACCGAAGACGAAGTTCGCCTGGAAAACAACCTCGGCGCTGACGTCGCGCTGCGCCAGGATGAAGACGTGCTGGATACCTGGTTCTCCTCCGCGCTGTGGACCTTCTCCACCCTCGGCTGGCCGGAAAACACCGACGCGCTGCGCCAGTTCCACCCGACCAGCGTCATGGTCTCCGGCTTCGACATCATCTTCTTCTGGATTGCCCGCATGATCATGATGACCATGCACTTCATCAAAGATGAAAACGGCAAGCCGCAGGTGCCGTTCCACACCGTCTACATGACCGGGCTTATCCGCGATGACGAAGGCCAGAAGATGTCCAAATCCAAGGGGAACGTTATCGACCCGCTGGATATGGTTGACGGTATTTCCCTTGAAGACCTGCTTGCCAAGCGCACCGGCAACATGATGCAGCCGCAGCTGGCGGAGAAAATCCGCAAGCGCACCGAGAAGCAGTTCCCGGACGGCATCGAGCCACACGGCACCGACGCCCTGCGCTTCACGCTGGCGGCGCTGGCCTCGACCGGTCGCGATATCAACTGGGATATGAAGCGTCTCGAAGGCTACCGCAACTTCTGTAACAAACTGTGGAACGCCAGCCGCTTCGTGCTGATGAACACCGAGGATCAGGACTGCGGCTTCAACGGCGGCGAGAAAGTGCTGTCGCTGGCGGACCGCTGGATCCTGGCGGAATTCAACCAGACCGTGAAAGCGTACCGTGAGGCGCTGGATAACTTCCGCTTCGATATCGCGGCGGGTATCCTGTACGAATTCACCTGGAACCAGTTCTGCGACTGGTATCTGGAGCTCACCAAGCCGGTCATGAACGGCGGCAGCGAAGCTGAGCTGCGCGGCACCCGCCATACGCTGGTCACCGTGCTGGAAGGCCTGCTGCGTCTCGCGCACCCGATTATTCCGTTTATCACGGAAACCATCTGGCAGCGCGTGAAAGTCATCGCGGGCATCAACGCCGATACCATCATGCTGCAGCCGTTCCCGGCGTTTGACGCCGCACGCGTGGACGACGCGGCGCAGGCTGATACCGAGTGGCTGAAGCAGGCGATCATCGCCGTGCGCAACATTCGCGCCGAGATGAATATCGCGCCGGGCAAACCGCTGGAACTGCTGCTGCGCGGTTGCAGCGCAGACGCGGCGCGTCGTGTTAACGACAACCGCGGCTTCCTGCAGACGCTGGCGCGCCTCGAAAGCATCACCGTGCTGCCTGCCGATGATAAAGGTCCGGTATCCGTGACCAAAATCATCGACGGCGCCGAGCTGCTGATCCCGATGGCGGGCCTTATCGACAAAGACGCCGAGCTGGCGCGTCTGGCTAAAGAAGTCGCCAAAATCGAAGGCGAAATCGGCCGCATCGAAAGCAAACTCGGCAACGAAGGTTTTGTGGCGCGCGCGCCGGAAGCGGTCATTGCGAAAGAGCGCGAGAAACTCGCGGGCTATCACGAAGCGAAAGCGAAACTGATAGAACAGCAGGGCGTCATTAGCGCGCTTTAATTCCTGCGTTTAATGAAAAAGCCGGGGAAACCCGGCTTTTTTTATTGCTGCGCGCGGCGATTAATTTACCTTAATGCCAACGGGCGACATTATCCCCTGCCCGTTTATTTTCGCTGGCAGGAAAATAAAACGGCATAAAAAAACGGCGCTCCTCAGAGCGCCGTTTTTATTTACCCGAACACGAGGCCCGGAAACGTATTATCAGAGAGCGAAAGGCAGCACGGAGAAACCGCGGCCCAGCACGCTTGCAGGATCGTTACGCGCCTGCTCGTCATGATCGACCAGCGCCAGGTTATCCAGCTCGCCATCCACATGGGTGTTTTCCAGCAGATAGCGCGTCAGGCGTACTTTCGCCCACGGCCACGCCAGGCCCAAAGTAATACCGCAGAGCATGAAATTGCTCAGGATCAGCCACACGAAGGCACCGACGCTCACGGTGGAGCGGAAGGTAATCCCCCCTTCGAGAGACATCTGCTGATAAGCGTAGTTACGCACTTTAACGAACGCGAAGCTAAAGCAGACCAGGATGCCGACAAGATAAACCATATAGGCCATGATCACAGTGGAGAACATCGACAAGCCCGCGCTCAGCATGGCTTCTTCGCTGGCCCCACCGTACAGGCTTTGCTGTAAAATCTGGGTCATCATCGGGACAGTCATCACGATCACGATAACGATGAACGGCACGAACAGCAGCATCGCTTTCAGGTAGATGAAGGTGCAGGTTTTGACGTTCAGGTTAATGGCGAAACGGTGTTTACCGTATTGCAGGTTATTGACCAGCAGCCCGTACCACTGGGCGGCGTAAATCCCCTGCATCAGCGCAGTACCGCCGAGGCCAACAACGATGGAGAGCACAATGCCGACGATAATGCCGGTCAGGCTGGCGCTGGAGCCCGCGAGGGTAAACACAAGAGAGATAACCACAAAGATAAGCACGGCAATCAGCAGCGGGCAACCCAGCATCACCCACCATGCGCGCAGCGGGCTCGCTTTAAAGCTAAAACGCATCCCGTTGAGCTGGGTCATCAGCAGCTGGTAGCGCAGGCCCTGCATAATCAGGAACGGCGCGAAGGCAATAAACAGTACCACCATGCACAGCATTAAAAAGGTGTTCTCATACACCGTGTTAATCACGAACACGACATAGAGAAGCGCGAGGCACAGCCAGCCGACGAAAATCGCGCGGCCCGTGGCGTGATAGGAGAAACGCGCGCCAGCAAGCTCTGTATTTTCATAGAAATAACGACGCGCACGCACCATCGCCCACGGCAAAAACAGTCCGGCGGTGAACACCGTTAACAGTATGTTGACCAGCCAGACGGGGAAATAACCGCCGCCGCTGCCCTGAAACGAGAATGCGTGTGTCTTATTCCCTGCCAGGAATTTATTATCGTCTGACATAACAATCCTTATTCTGTAAAAAAGAAAAAAGCGCCGTTATAACCATTAATATCTTAGGGTTAATCCAGTGCGTACTTTAGTGTAATAAAGGCCGCAGAAGAATAATAGCAGCCAATATTCCTGGGCTTGCGTGTCTCTTCTGGTAATGGTATTAAGCACAAAACTATGTTGGATATATGACATCAGAGCAGAAAATGAATGTTGAGGCGCCGGTTGAAATAATCATGCGCCGGATGACGGCCGCGGATAACGCGACCGTCGCCCGGGTGATCCGCCAGGTTTCCGCGGAATATGGCCTGACCGCCGACAAAGGCTACACGGTCGCGGACCCGAATCTCGACGTGCTTTACACGCAATACAGCAAGCCGGGCCACGCTTACTGGGTAGTGGAACTCGATGGCGAAGTCGTAGGCGGCGGCGGTATCGCGCCGCTGGCGTGTAGCGAAACAGACCTCTGCGAGCTGCAAAAAATGTATTTTCTGCCTGCCGCGCGCGGCAGAGGGCTTGCCAAAAAGCTGGCGCTCCAGGCGCTGGAATTCGCCCGCGCGCAGGGGTATCGCCGGTGCTACCTGGAAACCACCGCGTTTTTAAAAGAAGCCATCGCGCTGTATGAGCGTCTCGGCTTTATGCATATTTCAGAGCCGCTCGGCTGCACGGGGCATGTGGACTGCGAAGTGCGAATGTTAAAAACGCTCTGAGCGCCGAAATAAAAAAGCCGGGATAACCCGGCTTTTTTTTATTCTTGCTGCATGGAGATGCGGATAGCGGGCCCGGCTTTTTCCGGCGGCAGCGCCAGCACGTTATGCCAGAGCTCCTGCACCATATTGCAGACCTCTTTTTCCTTGCCGACGCCTTTTTGCGGGTCGGTAAAAACGTCAATCGTGTCGCCATATTTGGCCGCCAGCGCCTGACCAATCGGGGCCAGCGTCTCTTCAGCCAGCTTCTGCTCTTCGGCGGTAACTTTATGCGTGTTCGGACCGTAGCTTGCCGACAGCAGCTTCAGCTCGACGTCCATCCGCTTCGCAATGACCTCTTTTGACAGTAGCTTGACCGGGTTAACGCCGCCTTTCACCTGCGGCATCAGGAAGCGGAAACAGGCGTCGTCGCTGTGCTGCTGCATTTCGCGGGTCTGCTCCATATTGACGCGCATATACGCCATCACGTCGGTATCCGGCGCGAACTGGATCCGCTTCATCTCCAGATCGGCCATCTGCGGCTGGATCATATCGATAACTTCCTGCTCCGTTTTGCCCTGCTTCACCATCTCAACCGCCTGGTTTCGCATGCGCGCGTAAAACGCCGGATCTTTTTCTTTGATAAGCGCATACACCGGCATGCTGCTAAATGCTTCATCAAAACCCTGCTCAGGAGACGTTGCCTTGCTGCCTTTAAGCCAGGCGATATCCGCGATGTTCCACAGCACAATGCCGACCACGAAAATCGCAATGGCGGCGAGCTTGTTGACTTTGCCTTTCTTGTAAAGCGTCGAGGCGATGCCCGCAAGCGCCACGCCAACCAGCGCGGAAAGCAACACATGATTCCAGTTCATTTTTATCCCTTCGGTATTGATAGTTTTTATACAGCGCAGGTCTGCGCGTGCGCCGGAATGCCGCTGTGAAAACGAAATTCGGCATCGGGCTGGTTAATCAGTCGCGCTTCCGCCTCGCCCAGCGCCTGCACGCGCGGCGTGATGTCGTCGGGTGAAATCCGCTGCGCCAGATCCAGGTAATCCTGATAGTGGCGCGCTTCCGAGCGCAGCAGCGACAGATAAAACTTCTGCAAATCGTCATCCAGATACGGTGCCAGCGCGGCGAAACGCTCGCAGGAGCGCGCTTCGATATACGCGCCGCAAATGAGTTTGTCCACAAGCGTCGCCGGCTCATACGTGCGCATTTCGCGCCGCATCCCGCGCGCATAGCGGCTGGCGGTAATTTTCACGTAGGGGATGTTACGCGCCTGCATCACTTCGCGCACCTGCCAGAAGTGGTGTAGCTCTTCTTTGATAAGCAGCACCATGCTGTCGATAAGCGCCTGGCCCCACGGATCGTCGGTCTGCGGCATCACGCTTTTGCCGATGCGCTTATGCAGCGCCAGAAAATCTGGCTCCGGCCCTTCGCGATAGGTGAAGTCTTCATACGGTTTCAGCCAGCCGAGCAGCTCGTCCGAGCCGCTTTTATCCGCGACATAGCGGCGAATCAGCAGCATCGCGGTTTGCGCGGCTTTCAGCTCGCAAATCATGTGGTCGGTCAGCAGCAGCGGCAGGTTTTCCGGCGCTCTGGCTTCATCTATCCAGGCTTGCGGGGTCGCGCAGTGAAGGAAATTTTTAACGGGGAGAAGGAGTGCGTCGTAATTCATGCGGGGGTTCCTGAACTGCGGCAGCGCCAGGCTGCCGCATAGTGCGACTTAGTGACGAACGCCGTCGTCGTCTTCATCCATGCCTTCGTCGTCTTCGTCGTCGCCTTCACCGTCCGGGTCTTCGAAATAGGTGCCCCAGCCGTCATATTCGACGTTAAATTTTTCCGCCAGATTCATCAGCTGCTCAACCTGCGCGTCGATAAGTTCCGGGTTCAGCGCGCACTCGCTCAGCGCGTCGCAGCAGATAACGGTTTCGCCGCCTTCTTCCAGCTCCAGCTCTTCCGGATCGGTGACTTCATAGCCCAATTTGAAGACTTCCACCGCCAGTTTCTCCAGCGTATCGAAATCGTCTGCCGAGAAGTGGTGTTCAATCGTGTACAGCGCGTCAGGATCGCTGCCATCTTCAAGCAGCTCTTCAATAATCAAACGCGTCTCTTCGCGCTGCTCTTCCAGTAATTCCGGGTTTGCCATGGCTCGTTCCTCAGTGTGTCGGCAGATACCTTCTATTTTCACACACCATCGGGAATGCCTCCACCTTTGACCGCAAAGTTTTAACACGAGGGGTTGCAAATGAATATTCATTCATATATGTTGAATTTTAATTCAATAAGTGGCGTAAGCCAGTGAGGGAAACATGTCCGCCTTGTACCAGAAGTCCTTGTTAAAACTGCTCGATTTTACGCCCGCCCAAATCCATTCATTACTGGCGCTGGCGGCGAAGCTTAAAAGCGATAAGAAAAACGGCGTTGAAGTTCAAAAACTTACCGGGAAAAATATTGCGCTCATCTTCGAAAAAGACTCAACCCGCACGCGATGCTCTTTCGAAGTTGCCGCATATGACCAGGGCGCGCGCGTCACTTATCTTGGCCCGAGCGGCAGCCAGATTGGGCATAAAGAATCAATTAAGGATACTGCCCGCGTGCTGGGCCGGATGTATGACGGCATTCAGTATCGCGGCTTTGGTCAGGAAATCGTCGAAACGCTGGCGCAGTTCGCTGGCGTGCCGGTGTGGAACGGCCTGACCGACGAGTTTCACCCGACCCAGCTGCTGGCGGATCTGCTGACCATGCAGGAGCATCTGCCGGGTAAAGCGCTCAGCGAGATGACGCTGGTCTACGCGGGCGACGCGCGCAACAACATGGGTAATTCGATGCTGGAAGCCGCCGCGCTGATGGGCCTGGATTTACGTCTTGTCGCGCCGCAGAGCTGCTGGCCTGCGCAGGAGCTGGTGACCGAGTGCCAGGCGCTCGCGAAAGAGACCGGCGGGCGTATCACCTTAACCGAAGATATCGCCGCGGGCGTGAAGGGCGCGGATTTCATCTATACCGACGTCTGGGTATCGATGGGCGAGGCTAAAGAGAAATGGGCGGAGCGTATCGCGCTGCTGCGGCCTTATCAGGTTAACAGCCAGATGCTGGCGCTCACCGGCAACCCGGACGTGAAATTCCTGCATTGTCTGCCGGCGTTCCATGACGATCAAACAACGCTTGGCAAACAGATGGCGCAGGAGCATGGCCTGAAAGGCGGCATGGAAGTGACCGACGAAGTGTTCGAATCCGCCCACAGTATCGTGTTCGATCAGGCGGAAAACCGGATGCATACGATTAAAGCGGTGATGGTGGCGACGCTGTCCGAGTAAGGCATCCGCGTTTTGGGTGGCGGAGAGGCCGCGATGGTGGGTGCGCTACGCTTACCCACCTCTGTAGCTCATTCCCTCTGTAACTCATTCCATCAACATCTTCACGACGGCTTTGCGCACCGGCGCGGGGCCGCCCACGGCGCACAGCGGTTTATGTACTTCGCCCGGCCAGAAAATCACGAAATCTCCCTCTTCCAGCACCACCGTCTTCTCCTGCGCGCCTTCGGGAAGGAAGGCAATATCTCTATCCGCCAGCCAGTCGGTGTCGGGTGCGCCCGGCGGCAGAGTGCTGAAGGTCATCCCTTCGCGGCCCGCCAGCACAATCTGAATATCCAGATAACGCGCATGATACTCGGCGCGGCGGTCCGCCAGCGGCTCGGTCGAGTCTTCAGAGAGCAGGAAAAACAGCCGGTTGCCATCCAGATCGTACTTACCAGGCGCTGTCTGTGCCGTTACCTGCTGCTTCACCTGCTCAATCGCCTCGCGGAACGGCGCAGGCAGCCAGGCACCCAACGCGTGAATATTACCGATAATCATTGTCAAACCCTCATATAAAACGCCGTTTCATTTTACGTGTTATACGAGCAATCGCGACGGCCCGCCACTGCTTTATGTAGGAAACCTGTTTTAGCGCATGGTTATCTCATCAGTCGTTACAGCCTTGTTATGGCTCGCCCGACGTTTATGCAGCTTTTATGCATAACCCCGGCAAATAGTATTCATAGAATCGTTATAACCCGTTGATTTAAAATCGTTTATTTGAAAAAAGGCGATGCGGTCACGTTTTGCTTTCACGACAAACAAGCGCGGCGGCGTCATATTTATTTATCTTATTTTCTCTTCTGCAAAATAAATCTCCACGGCAATTGCATAACCATCTTTTCAGAAAATAAAAAACCTTATTTATCAGTACATTAATGTTGAGCTTATTTATTAACCAAATACAACTCATTAACAACGCCGCATAAGCGCTGCATTTTCTGCGTAGCGATTCATATCCCCCGGCAAATTAATTAAACTTTCCATGAAATAAATCATCATTCCGTTGGAATAATGAATTCATCTGATTCGGCGTGATTTTCATCACAAAGTAAAAGCGGCACTCCATTACTATTTATTCCGAGTTCAATCTGCACGGTAACTGGTTATGCGAATACCTTATGCATAACGCCGCCGCTTTTATTCTGAAATCAGCCAAGGAATAAAATATGGAAAAGCATTACGTGGGATCGGAAATTGGTCAGTTACGCAGCGTCATGCTGCACCGACCTAATTTAAGCCTGAAACGACTGACGCCGTCTAATTGCCAGGAGTTACTTTTCGACGATGTATTATCCGTGGAACGCGCCGGTGAAGAGCACGATATTTTCGCCCGCACGCTGCGTGACCAGGGCGTGGAAGTATTATTACTGACGGATCTCCTCACCCGCACGCTGGATATTCCCGAAGCCAAAGCCTGGCTGCTGGAGACGCAGGTTTCCGAGTACCGCCTCGGCCCCTCTTTCGCCGCTGACGTGCGCGGCTGGCTCGCCGACTTACCGCATCGGGAGCTGGCGCGCCGCTTAAGCGGCGGCCTGACCTTCAGCGAAATCCCGGCCTCGATTCATAATATGGTGGTGGATACGCACGCTGCCAATGATTTTATTATGGAGCCGCTGCCGAATCATTTATTCACCCGCGATACCTCCTGCTGGATATATAACGGCGTATCGATTAACCCGATGGCTAAACAGGCCCGTCAGCGCGAGACTAATAATCTGCGGGCGATTTATCGCTGGCATCCGGCCTTCGCCGATGGCGAATTTATTAAATATTTTGGCGACCAGAATATTAATTATGACCATGCAACACTGGAGGGCGGCGATGTATTAGTGATTGGTCGCGGCGCGGTATTAATCGGCATGTCCGAGCGCACCACACCGCAGGGTGTGGAATTTCTGGCAGGCGCCCTCTTTAAACACCAGCAGGCAACGCGCGTCATTGCCGTCGAATTACCCAAACACCGCTCCTGTATGCATCTCGACACCGTGATGACGCATATCGATGTCGACATTTTCTCTGTCTACCCGGAAGTGGTGCGCCCCGACGTGAAGTGCTGGACCTTAACGCCGGACGGGCGCGGCGGTCTTGCGCGCCGCGAGGAGAAAAGTCTGGTGTACGCGCTGGAGCAGGCGCTCGGGGTCGATCGCATCACGCTTATCACGACCGGCGGCGACGCCTTCGAAGCCGAGCGCGAACAGTGGAACGACGCCAATAACGTACTGACCGTGCGTCCCGGCGTGGTGATTGGCTATGAGCGCAACATCTGGACGAACGAGAAATATGACAAAGCCGGCATCACCGTGCTGCCTATTCCCGGCGACGAGCTGGGCCGTGGACGCGGCGGCGCGCGCTGCATGAGTTGCCCGCTCGAACGCGATGGCATTTAAGGAGAACACCATGGAAATGAAACCTACGCTGGTGGTGGCACTTGGCGGCAACGCGCTGCTCAAACGCGGCGAACCGCTGGAAGCCGATATTCAGCGCCATAACGTCGAGCTTGCGGCGCGCACCATCGCGCAACTCACCCGCCAGTGGCGCGTGGTGCTGGTGCACGGCAACGGGCCGCAGGTCGGGCTGCTGGCGCTGCAAAACAGCGCCTACCAGAACGTTGCGCCCTATCCGCTCGATATTCTGGGCGCCGAAAGCCAGGGAATGATCGGCTATCTGCTGCAACAGTCGCTGAAAAACCTGCTGCCGGAGCGCGACGTCAGCGTGCTGCTGACCCAGGTGGCGGTGGACGACGCCGACCCGGCGTTTGCCAACCCGACCAAATACATCGGCCCGGTGTATGACAAAGCCCAGGCAGATCTGCTTGCCGCCGAAAAAGGCTGGACGATGAAAGCCGACGGCGCGTATTTCCGCCGCGTGGTGCCCTCGCCGCAGCCGCAGCGGATTGTCGAGAGCGACGCCATCGAGGCGCTTATCGCCCGCGATCATCTGGTTATCTGCAACGGCGGCGGCGGCGTGCCGGTGGTGGAGAAAGCCGACGGCTTCCACGGCGTCGAAGCCGTTATCGATAAAGACCTCTCAAGCGCCCTGCTGGCGCGCCAGCTTCACGCCGACGCGCTGCTGATCCTGACCGATGCCGACGCGGTGTACTACGACTGGGGCAAACCCACCCAGCGCCCGCTAACGCACGTCACGCCCGCGCAGCTTGCCGAACTGCGCTTCGACGCAGGCTCGATGGGGCCGAAAGTGGCGGCGTGCTGCGCCTTCGTCGAGCAGTGCGGCGGCATCGCCGGGATAGGCGCGCTGGGCGACGGCCCGGCGATACTCGCGGGCGACAAAGGCACCCTGATTCGCCAGTAAGTTTTCGCCCCTCCCCCAGCCGGGAGAGGGGCGCTCTCTTTGACACCACAAGGATCCCATCATGACTATCAATCTGAAAAACCGTAATTTCCTGAAACTGCTCGACTACACCCCGGCGGAGATCCAGTACCTCATTGATCTCGCTATAACGCTCAAAGCCGACAAAAAAGCCGGGCGCGAGAAGAAAACGCTGACTGGCAAAAACATCGCGCTGATTTTCGAAAAAACCTCCACCCGCACCCGCTGCGCATTTGAAGTGGGCGCGTTCGACCAGGGCGCGCAGGTCACCTATATCGGGCCGAGCGGTTCGCAGATAGGCCATAAGGAGTCGATGAAAGACACCGCGCGCGTGCTGGGCCGCATGTATGACGGCATCGAGTATCGCGGCTACGGGCAGGAGATTGTCGAGGAGCTCGGCGCATTCGCGGGCGTGCCGGTGTGGAACGGGCTGACCAACGAATTTCACCCGACCCAAATCCTGGCCGACCTGATGACCATGCTTGAACACGCGCCGGGCAAAACCTTGCGTGAGATCCGCTTCGCGTATCTCGGCGACGCGCGCAACAACATGGGCAACTCGCTGATGGTGGGTGCTGCGAAAATGGGCATGGAAATTCGCCTGGTGGCCCCGAAAGCCTTCTGGCCGGAAGCAGCGCTGGTCGAGCAGTGTCGCGCGATCGCCGCCGACACCGGCGCGCGCATTATTCTCACGGAGCATGTCGATGAAGGCGTGGACGGCGTCGATTTTCTCTATACCGACGTCTGGGTATCAATGGGCGAGCCGAAAGAGGCCTGGGCCGAACGCGTCGCGCTGATGAAGCCTTATCAAATCAATCAGGCCGTCATCAACGCGACCGGCAACCCGAACGTCAAATTTATGCACTGTCTGCCGGCATTTCATAACGAGCACACCACTGTCGGTCGCGACATCGAAGCCGCTTACGGCCTCAAAGGGCTGGAGGTGACGGATGAGGTGTTCGAATCGCTCTGCTCCATCGTGTTTGATGAGGCGGAAAACCGCATGCACACCATCAAAGCTGTGATGGTGGCGACGCTCGGCGAATAACCCCTGCGGGCGCGCCGCCCGCGCGCCCGCCGCTTCGGAGAGATATCATGCACAGGTTCAAATTTCCTTCCGCTTACACGATTTTATTTGTGCTTATCGCGCTGGTGGCGGCGCTGACCTGGGTGGTGCCCGCCGGGAAGTACCAGATGGCGATGAACGACACGCTCGGCAAAGAGGTGCCGGTCGCGGGCACTTACGCCCCCGTCGATGCGCACCCGCAGGGCATTACCGCCGTGCTGCTGGCACCGGTGGATGGCCTCTATAACCACGTCACCTACGCCGCAGGCGCTATCGACGTGGCGCTGTTTGTGCTGATCATCGGCGGCTTTCTTGGCGTGGTAAATAAAACCGGGGCCATCGACGCCGGGATCGAGCGCGTCACGGAGCGGTTGCGCGGTAAAGAAGAGTGGATGATCCCTATCCTGATGGCGCTGTTTGCCGCAGGTGGCACCATCTACGGCATGGCGGAAGAGTCGCTGCCGTTTTACACCCTGCTGGTGCCGGTGATGATGGCCGCGGGCTTCGACCCGCTGGTGGCCGCCGCCACCGTGCTGCTTGGCGCAGGCATCGGCACGCTCGGCTCCACCATCAACCCCTTCGCGACGGTGATCGCCGCCAACGCCGCAGGCATTCCGTTCACCAGCGGGATCGGACTGCGCGTGGCGCTGCTGGTGATAGGCTGGGTTATCTGCGTGCTGTGGGTGATGCGCTACGCCCGGCGCGTGCGCCAGGATCCGTCCTCGTCGCTCGTGGCGGATCTGATGGAGACCAACCGCGCGCATTTTCTCGGCAACCGCTCCGGCGACAGCATTCCGTTTACCGTCACGCGTAAAATTATTCTGGTGATTTTCGCCGCCTCGTTCGCAGTGATGATTTACGGCGTGGCGGTGCGCGGCTGGTGGATGGGCGAAATTTCCGGCGTGTTCCTCGCGGCCGCCATTATTACCGGCGTGGTGGCGCGCATGAGCGAAGAGGCCTTCACCAGCACCTTTATTGACGGCGCGCGGGACCTGCTCGGCGTGGCGCTGATTATCGGCATCGCGCGCGGCATCGTGGTGGTGATGGATAACGGCATGATCACGCACACCATTCTGCACAGCGCTGAAAACCTGGTGACCGGGCTCTCCACTACGGTCTTTATCACGGTGACCTACTGGCTCGAAGTGCTGCTCTCGTTCCTGGTACCGTCGTCATCGGGCCTCGCGGTGCTGACGATGCCCATCATGGCCCCGCTCGCCGATTTCGCCCACGTGGGCCGCGACCTGGTGGTTACCGCGTATCAGTCGGCCTCCGGCATCGTCAATCTCATCACGCCGACGTCAGCCGTGGTGATGGGCGGTCTTGCTATCGCCCGCGTGCCCTATGTGCGTTATCTGAAATGGGTAGCGCCGCTGATTCTGATCCTGACGGTGCTGAACATGGCCGTGCTCAGCCTCGGGGCGCTGTTTTAGCCATTCATGGCGTCGCGGCGCTGTCAATCACGGACGTCGCGCCACATGAAACGCCTCCCATTTCTGTAAAAGCCCGCGTGTCATCAGGCTATTGTGGTTCCCCCGGAGGCGGGCCGGGAAAACAATATCGTTTTTCTTCAACTTTCATCAACGTAAGGAGTGACGGTCCATGAAGGATTACGGTGATTATTCCGGGAAAGAGCAGCAGCAGATGGCGGTGTGCCAGCGGCTTATCAGTAATAAAACCTACTGCTCTCAGGAGGAGATCCGGCGCGATATGCAGCGCCACGGGTTTGACAATATCAGCCAGTCCTCGGTCTCACGCCTGCTGAAACTGCTTGGCGTGATTAAAATTCGCAACGCCAAAGGACAAAAAATTTATTCCCTGAATCCGCTGTTACAGCCAGCCCCCGACGCGGCGCGCTCTATCTCGGAAATGGTGGTGAGCGTCGAACATAACAGCGAGTTTATCCTTGTCCATACGGTGGCGGGTTATGGCCGCGCGGTCGCGAAAGTGCTGGATTATCACGCCCTGCCGGAGATCCTGGGCGTGGTGGCAGGCAGCAGTATCGTCTGGATAGCGCCCCGCGACGTAAAGCGCACCGCGCTGGTGCATAAACGCATTAATTATTTACTCAGAATGCATTAATATTCACAGCAATCGATTCCTGGCGACAAAGCGTGCATTTCCTGCTTGTCAGCAAACCGCACATGCGTATAATGCCGGGCAATTTGCCGGAGGGAAGCATGGTCCAGTGTGTTCGACAATTTGTCTTACCGCGTCGTCAGAAAGCTGACGGCCAGGCCGTTGCTCTTTCCGTTCCAGAATTACTGATAAAAGCCCCTCAATGAGGGGCTTTTTTTTGTCCAGCGTTTGTCCGCCGGCCTGAAGAGGAGACAGAAATGGCTAATCCGCTTTATCAAAAACACATTATTTCCATCAACGATCTCAGCCGCACCGAGCTTGAGCTGGTGCTGGAAACGGCGGCGAAGCTCAAGGCGAACCCGCAGCCGGAGCTTTTGAAGCATAAAGTGATCGCCAGCTGCTTCTTTGAGGCTTCGACCCGCACCCGCCTGTCGTTTGAAACCTCCATGCACCGCCTGGGCGCGGCGGTGGTCGGTTTCTCCGACAGCAGCAACACCTCGCTTGGCAAAAAAGGCGAAACGCTGGCGGACACCATTTCGGTTATCAGCACCTATGTCGATGCCATTGTGATGCGCCACCCGCAGGAGGGCGCGGCGCGTCTCGCTACCGAGTTTTCCGGCGGCGTGCCGGTGCTGAACGCGGGCGATGGCGCTAACCAGCATCCGACGCAGACGCTGCTCGATCTCTTCACCATCCAGGAGACCCAGGGGCGGCTTGAGAATCTCACCATCGCGATGGTGGGCGACCTCAAATATGGCCGCACGGTGCATTCGCTGGCCCAGGCGCTGGCGAAATTCAACGGCAACCGCTTCTGCTTTATCGCCCCGGATGCGCTGGCGATGCCGCAATACATCCTCGATATGCTCGATGAAAAAGGCATCGCCTGGAGCCAGCACGGTGCGATTGAAGACGTGGTGCAGGAGGTGGATATCCTCTACATGACCCGCGTGCAGAAAGAGCGCCTCGACCCGTCGGAATATGCCAACGTGAAGGCCCAGTTTGTGCTGCGCGCCGCCGACCTCCAGGGCGCGCGCGCCAACATGAAAGTGCTGCACCCGCTGCCGCGCATCGATGAAATTACCACCGACGTGGATAAAACGCCGCACGCCTGGTATTTCCAGCAGGCGGGCAACGGCATCTTTGCCCGTCAGGCGCTGCTGGCGCTGGTACTGAATCGCGATTTAGCTCTGTAAGGAGAAGCCCATGACCCATGACAATAAACTTCAGGTAGAAGCCATTCGCCGCGGCACGGTGATTGACCATATTCCGGCGCAGGTCGGCTTCAAGCTGCTTTCCCTGTTTAAGCTTACCGAAACGGATCAGCGCATCACCATCGGCCTGAACCTGCCCTCCGGCGAGATGGGCCGTAAAGATTTAATTAAAATCGAAAACACCTTCCTGACCGACGAGCAGGTGAACCAGCTCGCGCTCTACGCGCCGCAGGCGACGGTGAACCGCATCGACGATTACGAAGTGGTGGGCAAGAGCAAACCGAGCCTGCCGGACCGCATCGAGAACGTGCTGGTCTGCCCGAACGGCAACTGCATCAGCCGCATCGAGCCGGTGTCGTCGAGCTTCGCGGTAAAAACCCGCGGCGAGGCGGTGCAACTGAAGTGCAAATATTGCGAGAAAGAGTTCGCCCGTCACGTCGTGCTGGCGGATTAATTGTGGCTGGCAAAGGCTTTACGGCTCCCTATAATGAGCGGGAGCCTTACCGCTGTTAACTTCAGGAGAAATTATGTCCCGCACTATCGCCACGGAAAATGCACCCGCCGCTATCGGCCCTTACGTTCAGGCCGTCGATCTGGGCAACATGGTTATCACCTCCGGGCAGATCCCGGTGGATCCGAAATCCGGCAGCGTGCCGGACGACATCGCCGCCCAGGCGCGCCAGTCGCTCGATAACGTGAAAGCGATTATCGAAGCCGCAGGCCTGAAAGTCGGCGATATCGTGAAAACCACGGTATTCGTCAAAGATCTGAACGACTTCGCCACGGTTAACGCCACCTACGAAGCGTTTTTCACCGAGCATAACGCCACCTTCCCGGCGCGCTCCTGCGTGGAAGTCGCCCGTCTGCCGAAAGACGTGAAAATCGAAATCGAAGCGATCGCGGTTCGTCGCTAAGCGTCGCTCCCGTGAAAAGAAAAAGCACCGCTCGCGGTGCTTTTTTTATGGGCTCAGCGCGCCGTTTTCTTTGGCTTCGCCAGCGTCTGACGCTGATGGCTGACCGGCGTGTGTTTAGTTAACGCCGGCTGGGTTTTGCGATACTGGCGTTTCGCCGCGCGCATCTCCTCTATCGTCGGCGCAGGCACCAGACAGTCGCGACGTCCGCCTATCAGATGCTTTTTGCCCATCGCTTCCAGCGCCTCGCGAATGATCGGCCAGTTGGCCGGATCGTGATAGCGCAGCAGCGCTTTATGCAGGCGGCGCTGGCGATCGCCTCTCGGCACCACCACATCCTCACTCTTGTAGCCGATTTTCCCGAGCGGGTTTTTACCGGTGTAATACATCGTGGTCGAGTTGGCGAGCGGCGACGGGTAGAAGTTCTGCACCTGGTCGAGCCGGAAGCGACGCTGTTTGAGCCACAGCGCCAGGTTCACCATATCTTCGTCGCGCGTACCGGGGTGCGCGGAGATAAAATACGGGATCAGATACTGCTCTTTGCCCGCCTGTTTCGAGTAGGTGTCAAAGAGTTCTTTAAAGCGGTCATAGCTGCCCATGCCCGGCTTCATCATTTTCGACAGCGGCCCCTCTTCGGTATGCTCCGGCGCTATCTTGAGATAACCGCCGACGTGGTGTGTCGCCAGCTCTTTGATATAGCGCGGATCTTCCACCGCCAGATCGTAACGCACGCCGGAGGCGATCAGGATCTTCTTGATGCCTTTCAGATCGCGCGCGCGGCGATACAGGTTGATCGTCGGCGTATGATCGGTATCCATATGCGGACAGATATCCGGGTAGACGCACGACAGGCGGCGGCAGGTCTGCTCGGCGCGCGGCGAGGTGCAGCGCAGCATATACATATTGGCCGTCGGCCCGCCGAGATCGGAAATGACACCGGTAAACCCCGGCACCGCGTCGCGGATCGCCTCTATCTCATTAATGATGGAGTCTTCCGAGCGGCTCTGAATGATGCGCCCTTCGTGCTCGGTAATGGAACAGAACGAACAGCCGCCAAAGCAGCCGCGCATGATATTCACCGAAAAGCGGATCATCTCATACGCCGGGATGCGCTTTTTGCCGTAGGCCGGGTGCGGCACACGCTGGTACGGCAGCGCGAACACGCTGTCCATCTCTTCGGTCGAGAGCGGAATCGCGGGCGGGTTGATCCAGATATAGCGGTCGCCGTGCTTTTGCATCAGCGCACGCGCGCAGCCGGGGTTGGTTTCGTGGTGCAGAATACGCGAGGCGTGCGCGTACAGCACTTTGTCGCCCTTCACTTTTTCATAAGACGGCAGCAGCACGTAGGTTTTCTCCCACGGCTTCGGGCGCGGCGGCTGTACGGTGACGGTTTTCGCCGCCGGTTTCTCCGGTGTGTTGCCATTGGCGCAGGGCAGATCCTCGCCGTAAGGATGCGGAATAGGATCGATACGTCCCGGCGTGTCAAGACGCGTGGAGTCAACGCCCGCCCAGCCCGGCAGCGCTTCTTTAAGCATAATCGCCGTATTACGCACGTCGCGGATCGCACTGACCGGCTCGCCCATCGCCAGACGATGCGCCACTTCCACCAGCGGGCGCTCGCCGTTGCCGAAAATCAGCATGTCGGCTTTGGAATCCACCAGCACCGAGCGGCGCACGGTATCTGACCAGTAGTCATAATGCGCGGTGCGGCGCAGGCTCGCTTCAATACCGCCCAGGATAACCGGCACATCGCGCCAGGCCTCTTTGCAACGCTGGGTATACACCAGCGTAGCGCGATCCGGGCGTTTCCCCGCTTCGTTATCCGGCGTGTAGGCGTCGTCGTGGCGCAGTTTGCGATCCGCCGTGTAGCGGTTGATCATCGAATCCATATTCCCGGCCGTCACGCCGAAAAACAGATTCGGTTTGCCAAGCCGCATGAAATCCTCTTTGGTATTCCAGTCCGGCTGGGCAATGATCCCGACGCGAAAACCCTGCGCCTCAAGCATACGGCCACAAATGGCCATACCGAAGCTCGGATGATCAACATAGGCGTCGCCGGTGACGAGAATAATATCGCAGCTGTCCCAGCCGAGCTGGTCCATCTCCTCGCGCGACATGGGTAAAAAGGGCGCAGGCCCGAAACAGGCGGCCCAGTACTGGGGCCAGGAGAACAGATCGCGATCCGGCTGGATCAGGCTCAGGGAACTCATAGTGCTTCCGGAAAAATGGCAAAAAATCGACAAAGGGCGGCGATTATACGTCCGGAAGTGACAAAAAAAGAAGGGATATTCTGCGGAAAAAAGCATCACGCCCGATCCCGCAGAAAGAGGCGGTTATTTGCGGTGCCAGTAGGCCGCGGCGCGCATCAGCTGCGGGTTAACGCGCCCTTCAAACGGCTCGCTTAACTGCTTAACGGCTTTGCCTTCGCCGGTAATCCACAGATAGTAATCCTCCTGCGGCACCGTCAGCGCGGCCAGTTTTTCGGCGACCGCCTGGGTGTCATGGCCGATAACCCACTGAATAGTAAAGTTTTCTAGGTGCGCCAGGTAGCCCTTCAGCGAGTCGTCGGCAATGGTCACGACGGCCTCGACATGTACCGGGTTCGGCTGCGCGCGAAGCGCCTCGAGACGGCGGCGCAGCGCCGGCATGCCGGACTCATCGCACACGTAAAGCTGCCAGGCGTAACCTTCCGGCACCACCAGCGAGCCACGCGGCCCGCCGATACAGAGCGTGTCGCCAGGCGCTGCCGCCACGGCCCAGTCGCTCGCCACGCCGGACGCATGCACGTAGAAATCGAGCGTCAGCTGCTGGCGCGCCTCGTCAAAGAGCGGCGTATAGTCACGCGACGGCGGGCGCACGTCGCCTGCCCAGACGATGCCCTCATCCGTCACCTCAGGCGGCACAAACGGCGCGCCATCCTGCGGGAAGAACACTTTGATATGGTCGTCGAAGCCACGGGATGTAAAGCCCGCGAGCGCGTCGCCGCCGAGAACGACGCGCTGGAACCCGCTGACGCGCTTGCTCTCAAGGACGGTAAGTTCGCGAAAGTGCAGCGCGTTACGCACGCGCTGCGGAAACTGGGTTGTCTGATTCATTATCAACCTGCCAACGTAAACGGTAAATTCGATATATCTAAATAGTCGTAAATGATAATGATTGCCAACAACGGAAATGGCAAGCATTTTTTAGATATCCAGACTAAGAATCGCACAGCGCGCCAAATACACAAAATAGGTATATTAATATCAGTAATTTATTTTTTTATCTTTCCTTTTTAAGACGTGCGCCATTAAAAAAGATATAGTTAAGATATATCTGTTTTTACCGGAGACTTTGCCATGCGTTCAGACGACAATCACGCCCCTCATTCCCGCCGCGAGAGCCGCCACGGTCATGACGGCCACCGCCGTCCGCGTTTTTTCGGCAACGGCGAGCTGCGCCTGGTGATGCTGGATATCCTGTGCGGCGGCGCAAGCCACGGTTATGAGCTCATCAAAGCCATCGAAACGCTCACCGCTGGCCACTATGCGCCAAGCCCCGGCGTGGTCTACCCGACGCTCGATGCGCTGGAGGCGCAGGGGTTTATCGCGCTGCATGAAGAGGAAAATGGCCGCAAGAAAATAGCGATCACCGACGCGGGCCGCGCGTGGCTTCAGGAGAACCGCGAGGCGCTGGCGCATATTCAGACGCGCATGCGGGCGCGCGCCATCGGCCATCAGCTACGTAAAGATCCGCAGATGAAACGGGCGCTCGACAATATGAAAGCGGTGCTGGATTTAAAAGTGAATCAGGCGCAAATCAGCCCGGAGACATTAAAGCAGATTATCGGGATTATCGACCGCGCGGCGCTGGAGATTTCGCAGCTCGATTAAGAGAAACGGCGGTGGCAGGCCACCGCCGTCAGGGCATCAGGCGCTGAGACGGAACACTTTAACCATCTCTTTTAAGTTATGCGCCTGATCGTTAAGCGAAGACGCCGCCGCCACGGACTCCTCCACCAGCGCGGAGTTCTGCTGCGTGGTGGTGTCAATCATGCCGATGGCGCTGTTGATCTGCGAAATGCCGTCGGTCTGTTCGCGGCTCGCCTGGGCGATTTCGCGAAGAATGGCGTCCATATCGCTGACGTTCGTCACCATGCCGTTCAGCAGGCCGCTCGCCTTCTCGACCAGCTCCATCCCTTCCCGCGTCTGGCCGGTCGAATCCTCGATCAGCGCGCGGATTTCGCTCGCCGACGAGGCGCTCTTTTGCGCGAGCTGACGCACTTCGCCTGCCACCACGGCGAAACCGCGTCCGTGTTCGCCCGCGCGCGCCGCTTCCACGGCGGCGTTGAGCGCCAGAATGTTGGTCTGGAACGCGATAGCGTCAATCAGGTTGATGATGTCTGACATCCGATCCGACGTGCCGCGAATGACGCGCATTTTATCGGTCACCTGCTGCATCATCTCGCCGTTGCGCTTCACCACGCTCGCCGCATCGGATGAGAGCCGCGTCGCTTCGCTGGTGTTATCGGCGGTGTTTTTCACGGTTGAAGTGATCTGCTCCATCGAGGCGGCGGTCTGCTCTACAGAGCTTGCCTGCTCTTCCGTACGCGCCGCCAGATCCTGGTTGCCCGCGACAATCTGCGACGCGGCGCTGGAGATGCTCTCGGCGCTGAACTGCACCTCCTGCACAATCGCCTGTAAACGCTGCTTCATGTCCATCAGCGCATGCAGCAACACGCCCGTTTCATCGCGACTCTTCACCTCAACCGAATGGGTCAGATCGCCTTCGGCAATCGCGCCGGCAAAACGCACCGCCTGACCGAGCGGGCGCGTAATCGCACGCACGATAAGCCAACCCATCAGCGAGCCCAGCCCCACGCACAGCAGCGTCAGGCAGATAAGCATGGCGCGGTTGCTGCGAAAATCGCTCGCGACCGTCACGCCCGCCGCGCGCATATGGTTATCCTGAATTTTAATCAGCGCCTGCACCCGCGATTTGTACTCTTCCTGGAGTTGCAGCGTGGTGGACATCATCTCCTCCATCGCCGCGTTGCGGTCATTGCGCTTCACCGCGTCAAGAATGCGAAAGCGCGAGGCCAGATATTGCTTACGCACATCGGCTATCTGCGCCAGTGCCTGACGGGAGGCGTCGTCGGTCAGCGTATTATTCAGATCCGTCAGCAGCGCGCTGATGCGCCCGCTAATTGCGCTGAGTTGCGCCTGCGACTGCTGCGTCCAGCGCTGATCCTCGTCCATCAGCATTAATTGCTGCGTGCTGACGAAGCTCTGGAAATTCTCAATAAGCTGATTAGCTTTAACGGTAGTGGGATAATCCTTAACCACAATCTGCTGAATATTATTATTCGCCTGGCTAAGACTGCCGAGCGATAAACTGGCGCTGATAAGTAGAAGAACAATAAAGAAAGCAAAAGCGAAAATAAGCTTGGTGCGGATTTTAATATCGCGCATGGACATATTCACTCCGTTGAACGGGTTATTTAGCGCTGGCGAAACGGAAATCGCAGCAATGGATAACGCGATCCACCGAACCTTCATGGATCGACAGAGGACGTTATCGTCAGGCCGTTTTGTAACTTTATGACTTTGATCGTTTTTCTCTTTTATAAACCCCAAAAACAATAGCCATTAACTATTAATAAGCGGCGATTGATCGGCCAAATGTGCGCCAGATCACTTAATTGCGCAATTAATTACAAACGTCCCGTGACGCTTTTTTTAAAGGGTTCAGGAAGATGGGAAAACGCTTTGAAAATCAGGGGTTAAATTAAAAACATTTATTTAATTTATTGTTAACAATAAGGCAACAACGTAAGGCGCGGCAAAAAGCGCACAAAAAGCCAAATCTAACCTGAGGATAATTATCAAAAAAGGCGACATTGCGCCGCCTTTAACCGCGAGAAATTAATGCAGTACCGTCACGGCATCCTGCAAACGACCGGCGCGGTGTTTGACCATCGAGGAGACCTGCGCGCTCTCTTCCACCAGCGCGGCGTTCTTACGGGTGATAGCGTCCAGTTCCGCGACGGCGCGGGTGAGATCGGACAGCCCGTCGGCCTGTTCCGTGGTCGCCTGGCTTATCTGACCGATTAAGCGCGTAACGTTCTCCACCTGATTGACGATATCCTGCATGGTGCGGCCCGCTTCATGCACCTGCACCGTGCCGGACTCCACTTTGCTGGCACTGGCGTCGATAAGCTTGCGAATATCATTGGCCGCGCTGGCGCTGCGGTTCGCGAGATGGCGCACTTCGCCCGCAACCACCGCAAAGCCTTTGCCCTGCTCGCCCGCGCGCGCCGCTTCCACGGCGGCGTTGAGCGCCAGGATGTTGGTCTGAAACGCGATATCGTTAATCAGCGCGGTGATGGAGCCGATGCGCTGGGTGCTGTCGGCAATTTCATCCATCGTGTTGACCACGGTTTCCATCGTCTGCCCGCCGAGACGCGCCGCATCGCTCGCCTCGCTGGAGAGCTTATCCGCCGCCGCCGCGGTGGCGGAGTTGTTCTGCACCGACGCCGCCATCTGGTTCATGGTGGTCACCGTCTGCTGTACGTTGACGACAGTCTGGCGGGTACGCTCGTTAAGATCCTCATTGCCGCGCGCCAGAGTTTCACTGCCGGTGCGCACGTTGCTGACCTGGCCTGACACGTCATTCATCAGCCAGCGGCACATCAGCCCAAGCTGGCCAATCGCGCGTAGCGTCAGGCCGACTTCATCGATGCGGTTAAGGTGATCAATGCTTTGCGACTCGCCGGTGGCGATACGCAGGGCCTGTCGCGCGACGTCCTCGACCGGGCGGACAATTTGCCACTCCAGCGCCGCGCCGCCGATAAGCAGCATCACCGCCGCCGACAGCACCGGTGCCAGCAGCGGCGTGCCGGTACAGGCCATCACTGCGGTCCAGGCGATAAACAGCGCGGCCATCACCCCGCGTAGCCGCCAGCGCAGCGGCAGCGCGGGCAGTTTGCCCCATAAACCGTTACGCAGCGCCAGGCCTTTAAACAGTCGACGCGGCTTGCGGCCTTCGCGCAACGCCTTATAAAGCGGCTCCACCGCCGCTATCTCCTGGGCGCTGGCTTTGGTGCGAATCGACATATAGCCGGTGATTTTGCCGCCACGCACCATCGGGGCGACGTTAGCGCGCACCCAGTAATGATCGCCGTTTTTGCAGCGGTTTTTCACGATCCCGGTCCAGGGCTCGCCCTGTTTCAGCGTGTACCACATATCGGCGAACGCGGCTTTCGGCATATCCGGGTGGCGCACCATGTTGTGCGGGCTGCCGGTCAGCTCCTGGATTGAATAGCCGCTGACTTCGACGAAATCATCATTCGCGTGCGTGATATAACTTTGCAGATCGGTGGTGGACATGAGCGTGGTGTCGTTAGCGAGCGCAACGTCGCGCTGGGTAACAAACGGGGGAGAAGACATAACGGCGTCCTTAGGCAGGTTATCCAATTGTTACTCTTTTTTCTGCTTTGTTATGTCGGCGATATATAAATTATCTTTAGCTGTTAAATTCGATTCAGCTCGCAATTTGCGCATTGGCCCGTTATTTTTTTATAACCGCCGCCGATAATTTATATCCGCAATAATACCTCCAGGTGAGTAGTTCGGTTTTTTATTATTCCAGTGTCTCAAGCGCGATATCGTTATGCGCCAGGATGCAGCGGTTACGGCCGCTGTTTTTCCCGAAATACATGGCTTTATCGGCGCGACCGATCGCCTCGTGCAACGTCTCCTCTGGCAATACGCAGGTGAGCCCGCCGGTCGCGGTCACGCGTAGCGTGTCGCCATTCACGGTCAACGGCTGCTGGCGCAGGCTGTCGCAAAAGCGCACGCCCGCCCGCGCGGCGGCCTGCGACGTCTGCGCCTCCAGTAGCGCGATAAACTCTTCGCCGCCGAAGCGATAGACCCGCTCGCCCGTCTGCGCGGCCATTTTCAGGCGCTGCGCGACCTGACGTAAGACGTCATCGCCTGCGTTATGCCCGAGCGTATCGTTCACCATTTTGAAGCGGTCAATATCAATGATGAGCAGCCACAGCGCGCGTTCATTGGCGCGGGTATGCAGGAAGGCGAAATCTTCATACAGCAGGTGGCGCAGCGGCAGGCCGGTAAGCGCGTCATGGAGGTTGCGCAGCGAAATCAGCTGCTGGCGATAGTCATCAATGCTTGCCACAAACTGCTGCTGGGCGGCGTGGTAGGCATATAATGTCGTGGAGTTAACCTGTTTATCGGCAATCGCCTGAATTAATACCCGGGCGGTGTCGTGCATCGTTTTATGGGTTTCGCGAATCGCCTCAATAAAGCGTGCGTAGCGAAAGGTGATATTCGCGCGCGCCGTTATCCACTGGCAGAACCGGCAATAACGGTGTGATTGTGAATCATTAAATTCGTTGTCTGGTTCGCTGCCTAATAATGCCAGCTCTAAAAATTTACCCGTCCATTCATAATGTAATTTAACGGCCTGATTTAATTCTTTTAATGATAAATCGATCTGTTCTAAATCCATGCTGACCTCATAAAACCCTTATCGCCGGAGCCTCGGGAAAAGCTACAGCCTAATGAAGGTCCTGAAAAACGTCCTGGCGATAAATCAGTAAATGGCGAAACAGCGCCTGAGAGAGATATTTTCCAGGAATTATATACAGAAACACACCGGGCGAAATATCCGCTCATGGCCGCGCGCGATAACCGCGCGCGGCTGCCCCATCGTGGTGCAACACGATATCAGACCGCCTGTGACGCGCGCGACAGCGGCAGCACGAAGCCCCGCAAAGGTTTTTTAAGAATGATTTCATGCCGCGCTCCCCGGCGCTTCGCAGCGGTTTATCCCGATTTTCATGCCTCACGCCGATGTGGCGCAAAGGCTGCAATACTTATTATCGGTATCATGTGATACGCGATCCAAAGGGGCACATTTTGAACAGGTTACCTAACAGCGCCTCGGCTCTTGCCTGTACCGCGCACGCACTGAATCTCATCGAAAAGCGCACGCTGACGCATGAGGAGATGAAAGCACTTAACCGGGAGGTCCACGACTACTTCCAGCAGCATGTAAACCCAGGGTTCTTAGAGTATCGAAAATCAGCCACCGCTGGCGGGGATTACGGAGCCGTAGAGTGGCAGGCGGGAGGTCTTAATACGCTTGTCGACACTCAGGGACAGGAGTTCCTCGATTGCCTGGGTGGGTTTGGCATTTTTAACGTGGGGCACCGTAATCCAGTTGTTGTATCCGCCGTAGAGAATCAGCTCGCCAAGCAACCTCTGCACAGCCAGGAGCTGCTCGATCCGCTAAGAGCCATGCTCGCCAAAACCCTCGCCGCGCTGACGCCCGGCAAACTCAAATACAGCTTCTTCTGCAACAGCGGAACGGAATCGGTCGAGGCGGCCATTAAGCTCGCCAAAGCGTATCAGTCGCCGCGCGGTAAATTTACCTTTGTGGCCGCAAGCGGCGCCTTCCACGGCAAATCGCTCGGCGCGCTCTCCGCCACCGCCAAAGCGGCGTTTCGCAAACCGTTTATGCCGCTGCTGCCGGGCTTTCGCCACGTGCCTTTCGGCAATATCGACGCGCTGCGCGAGCTGCTTGGCGAGTGCAAAAAGACCGGCGATGACGTCGCGGCGGTTATCCTGGAGCCGATTCAGGGCGAAGGCGGCGTGATCCTGCCGCCGCCGGGCTATCTGCCTGCGGTGCGCAAGCTGTGCGACGAGTATGGCGCGCTGCTGATCCTCGATGAAGTGCAGACCGGCATGGGCCGCACCGGCAAGATGTTCGCCTGCGAGCATGAAAATGTGCAGCCGGACATTCTGTGTCTCGCCAAAGCGCTCGGCGGCGGCGTAATGCCGATTGGCGCGACGGTGGCGACCGAAGAGGTGTTCTCGGTGCTGTTCGATAACCCGTTCCTGCACACCACCACGTTTGGCGGCAACCCGCTCGCCTGCGCGGCGGCGCTCGCCACCATCCATGTGCTGCTGGAAGAAAATCTGCCCGCCCAGGCGGAGCAGAAAGGCGACATGCTGCTGGACGGCTTCCGCCAGCTCGGGCGTGAATACCCGCAGCTGGTACAGGAGGCGCGCGGTAAAGGCATGCTGATGGCGATTGAGTTTGTCGATAACGAAACCGGCTACCGCTTCGCGAGCGAAATGTTCCGCCAGCGCGTGCTGGTGGCGGGCACGCTCAATAATGCCAAAACCATTCGTATCGAGCCGCCGCTGACGCTGACCATTGAGCAGTGCGAACAGGTGCTCGCCGCCGCCCGCACGGCGCTGGAGACGCTCAGCACCGCACGTCAGGACGCGGCTGTCGCCACCGAAAGCTAACCCTCAGGCACGCGCCTTCGCTCCTCTGTGGCGAAGGCGCGACGCCTTTTTCCACGCCCCTGAAGTTTGATTGCCATCACAATCAGCAGATTGTCTCTTTCCCTTTTCGCCGTCGATCGCTTAATCATTAACTCATCCGACCACATAACAATTATTTTACACTGGATGAGTGCAATCATGAGCTATCCGTCGCTGTTCGCCCCGCTCGATCTCGGCTTCACCACGCTTAAAAACCGCGTCCTGATGGGCTCCATGCATACGGGGCTTGAAGAGCATCCGGACGGCGCGCAGCGGCTCGCGGCGTTTTACGCCGAGCGCGCCCGTCATGGCGTGGCGCTGATCGTCACCGGCGGCGTGGCGCCTTCGGCTTCCGGCGTGGCGCTCCAGGGCGGCGCGGTGCTCGACGACGCCAGCCATCTGCCCCATCACCGCATCATTACCGACGCGGTGCATCGCGAAGGCGGCAAAATCGCGCTGCAAATCCTGCACACCGGGCGCTACAGCTTCCAGCCGCGCCCCGTCGCGCCCTCGCCGCTACAGGCGCCGATCAACCGCTTCACGCCCCATGAACTGACCCATGATGAGATCCTCACACTGATTGAGGATTTCGCGCGGTGCGCGTCGCTGGCGCGCGAGGCCGGTTACGACGGCGTGGAGATCATGGGCTCGGAAGGCTACCTGATAAACCAGTTTCTGGCGGCGCGGACCAATCAGCGCGAGGACGAATGGGGCGGCGATTACGCGCGCCGGATGCGCTTTGCCGTCGAAGTGGTGCGCGCGGTGCGCGAGCGCGTGGGTCAGGACTTCATCATTATTTACCGCCTGTCGATGCTGGACCTGGTGGAAGGCGGCTCGACCTTCGCCGAAACCGTCCAGCTCGCGAAAGCCGTCGAGGCGGCAGGCGCGACGCTGCTCAATACCGGTATCGGCTGGCACGAGGCGCGTATTCCGACCATCGCCACCCCGGTGCCGCGCGGCGCGTTTACCTGGGTGACGCGCAAGCTTCGCGGGGAGACCCGCCTGCCGCTGGTGACGACCAACCGCATTAACGATCCGCACGTCGCCGAGGCCATCCTGGCGGCGGGCGATGCCGATATGGTGTCGATGGCGCGCCCGTTCCTGGCCGACGCCGAACTGCTCTCCAAAGCCGCCAGCGGGCGCGAGGCGGAGATTAACACCTGCATCGGCTGCAACCAGGCGTGCCTCGATCAGATTTTCGCCGGCAAAGTGACCTCGTGCCTGGTGAACCCGCGCGCCTGCCATGAAACGGAAATGATCGCGACGCCAGCCTCGACGCCGAAACGGCTGGCGGTGGTGGGCGCAGGCCCGGCGGGCCTCGCGTTCGCGGTGAACGCCGCACAGCGCGGCCATCAGGTGACGCTGTTTGACGCGCAGGGGGACATTGGCGGGCAGTTTAATATCGCGAAGCAGATCCCCGGCAAAGAGGAGTTTTACGAGACGCTGCGCTATTTTCGCCGGATGCTGGAGGTGACCGGGGTGACGCTGCGGCTAAACGAGTGGGTCACGCCCGACGCGCTGGCGGATTTCGATGAAGTGGCGCTGGCGACGGGCATTGTGCCGCGCGTGCCGCAGATAGAGGGCATCGATCATCCGAAGGTGCTGACCTATCTCGATGTGCTGCGCGATAAAACCCCGGTGGGCCAGCGCGTGGCGATTATCGGCTGTGGCGGCATCGGTTTTGATACCGCGATGTATCTGAGCCAGCCGGGGGAAGCCACCAGCCAGAATATCGCCGAGTTTTGCGTCGAATGGGGCATCGATACCAGCCTCAATGCGCCGGGCGGTCTGCGCCCGGAAGGACCGGTGTTGCCGAAAAGTCCGCGCCAGATAGTGATGTTGCAGCGCCGGGCGGGCAAACCCGGCGACGGCCTCGGTAAGACTACCGGCTGGATCCATCGCGCGACACTGCTGGCGCGCGGCGTGAAGATGCTTGCAGCGGTGAGTTATGAGCGTATCGACGAGCGCGGGTTGCATATCAGGGTCAACGGCGAGCCGCAGTTGCTGGAGGTGGATAACGTGATTATCTGCGCCGGTCAGGAGCCGCAGCAGGCGCTGGCAGCCCCGCTGCGCGCGGCGGGCAAACCGGTGCATCTGATAGGCGGCTGCGATGTGGCGCTGGAGCTTGACGCCCGCCGCGCTATCGCGCAGGGCACCGCGCTGGCGCTGGCGATATAACTCGCGCCGTCACCGGTCTGAACAGCGGCGGGTGCGCTACGTTTACCCGCCCTACACCCAATGTGAGTCTCAATGTTGTAGGGTGCCCACCTTTTTACGCGGGCGACGCTTCTTTGCGGTGAAGCCGCGCTCTTACCGGCTCTTACGCAGCTTCACCGCTTTCAACACTACAAACTTATTGTTGGTCGCGATGGTGGTGCAATTGCCGAAAATCTTCTTCAGCTTGCGGAAATAGTCGAGATGGCGGTTGCCGACGATACGCAGCTCGCCGCCCCATTTCAGGCAGCGGCGAGCGTCCTGGAACATCTGCCAGGCGATATGATCGGTGATGGCGTGCTGCTGATGAAACGGCGGGTTGCAGAGCACCGCGTGAAAGCTTTCCGGCTCGACGCCCGTCAGCGCGTTATTGACCTGGAAATCGCAGCGCGCGAGCGCATCTGGCAGGTTAGTTTCAACATTCAGACGGCTTGAGGCGACCGCCATATAGGACTCATCGACAAAGCGCACCCGCGCCTGCGGGTTTTGCGCCAGCAGCGTCAGGCCGATAACGCCGTTGCCGCAGCCGAGATCCACCATCTCGCCTTCCACCGCCTCCGGCAGATGCTGCATAAAAAAGCGCGCGCCGATATCCAGACTCGCGCGGGAAAACACGCTGGCGTGGTTATGAATCGTCCACGGCGTGCCGTCGAGTTTCCAGCTTAAGGTCTCGGGCGCATCGTCAGGCGCCGGCGCGCTGAACGCGCAATGGATGAGACGCGCCTTTTTCCAGGCAAGCGTCGTCGTGGTCGGCCCTAAGATTTTCTCGAACAGCGCAAGCGTCGAGTTATGAATATCGCGTGCTTTGCCGCCTGCGATAATGCGCGTTTGCGGCGTCGCGACCGCACGCAGCGCGCGCAGCTGCTGCTCAAGTAACGCGAGCTGTTTAGGAATTTTAATGAGCACCAGATCCGGCGAGGCGGGCAGCGGGCTCAGGCTGTCCTGCATCGTCACCTGCGATTCGTCGATATCATTCAGACGCAGGTTATGACGCGTGGCCTGATGGGCGATAAAGGAGTCGTTAATGCTGACCGGGCGGGTATCCGCGAGCGCGCAGGCGAGCGCGCCGAAGCTGTCGTTGAAAATCAGCACCGGGCCGCCAGGCTGTTCGACCTGTTGCAGCAGGTAGTCGTCCGCCGCGTCCCAGGCCTGCAGCGGCGTCTCTTCCGGCATTGGCGGAAAACGCTGCAGCGTCAGTGTTTGATTGAGTAACTCCACCTGGCTCATCGGCCCTCCCGAATGGTAAAATCCGCGCGTTTTATCCCTTAATTACACCCCTGAGTAAACCTTTTTTTCACCCGCTGAGGCTGTGATGACCACACTGACGTATCTCCAGGGCTACCCGGAATCACTGCTTGCCCAGGTGCGCACGCTGATTGACCAGAATCGCCTCGGCGAGGTGCTGGAAAAGCGCTACCCTGACAAGCATTTGATTACCACCGATAAAGCGCTGTACGACTACGTGCAGGGGCTGAAAAACCGCTATCTGCGCAGCGCCCCGCCGCTGAATAAGGTGGCGTATGACAACAAAATCCACGTGATGAAACACGCGCTTGGGCTGCATACCGCTATCTCGCGCGTGCAGGGCGGAAAGCTGAAAGCGAAGGCGGAAATCCGCGTCGCCACGGTGTTTCGCCAGGCGCCGGAGGATTTCCTGCGGATGATCGTGGTGCATGAGCTGGCGCATATAAAAGAGAAAGAGCATAACAAAGCCTTTTATCAGCTTTGCTGCCATATGGAGCCGCAGTATCATCAGCTCGAATTCGACACCCGCCTGTGGCTGACCCAGCTGGCGCTCACGCAACGCGACGGGCAGACGCCGTAACCCGAACTTTTGCAAGGATGCTTTATGACAATCCCTTCCCGCTGGAAACGCGCGCTCGCGCTCGTCGCCCTGCTGGTGTTCACCGGCGCGCTGCTGTCGGTTATCGCGATTATCGCCGCGGACCGCACGGTCACGCACGCCGCCGACGGCAGGCTTTATGAAACGGTCGCGAACACGCCGGTGCGCAAGGTTGGGCTGGTATTGGGCGCCCGCCCCGATAACCGGTTTTTCAACCGCCGTATTGAAGCCGCCGCCGCGCTCTACCACGCCGGCAAAGTCTCCTGGCTGCTGGTAAGCGGCGATAACAGCCGTGACGATTACGACGAACCGACGGCAATGGCCAAAGCGCTGAACCGTCGCGGCGTGCCTGCCGCGGCGATTTACTGCGATTACGCCGGGTTTTCGACGCTCGATTCCGTGGTGCGCGCCCGCGAAGTGTTTCAGGAAAACCGCATCACGATTATCTCGCAGGCGTTTCATAACGAGCGCGCGGTTTACCTGGCGCAGCATTACGGCATCGACGCCATCGGGTTTAACGCCGAAGATCCGGCGTTCCGGCATACCCAGTACACGCTGCTGCGCGAGCGATTCGCCCGCGTGCGCGCGGTGCTGGATGCGCGTTGGCTTCGACGCGAGCCGCATTTCCTCGGCCCGAAAGTGGCGATAGGCCCCAAAGACGCGCCGCGCGGGTGCAATATTTACGCCGCCACGCCGTAGCGTTCTGCGCTCGCGCGCACTGGTTTTGTCATTTTCGCGTGTTACTCTGAGAAGATATTCACTGCCGGAGAAGACACGCCTTTATGATACGTTTCGCCGTTGTTGGAACGAACTGGATCACCCGCCAGTTTGTCGATGCCGCCCACGAGACGGGCAAATTCACGCTGACCGCCGTCTACTCCCGAAGCCTCGAACAGGCCCAGGCGTTCGCGAGCGAATACCCGGTGGAGCATCTCTTCACCTCGCTGGAGGCGCTGGCGCAGAGCGACGCCATCGATGCGGTCTACCTCGCAAGCCCCAACGCGCTGCACTTTTCGCAGTCGTGTCTGTTTCTGAATCATAAAAAGCATGTGATTTGCGAAAAACCGCTGGCCTCTAACCTGCGGGAAGTGGAAGCCGCTATCGCCTGCGCGCGTGAAAACCAGGTGGTGCTGTTCGAGGCGTTTAAAACCGCCAGCCTGCCGAACTTTATCGCACTGCAACAGGCGCTGCCGAAAGTGGGCAAACTGCGCAAGGCGCTGTTTAACTACTGCCAGTACTCCTCGCGCTACCAGCGCTATCTCGACGGCGAAAACCCGAATACGTTTAACCCGGCATTTTCGAACGGCTCCATTATGGATATCGGTTTTTATACGCTCGCCTGCGCCGTCGCGCTGTGGGGCGAGCCGCATGATGTGCAAGCCACCGCGAGCCTGCTGGAGAGCGGCGTGGACGCCCACGGTACGGTACAGATGAACTACGGCGATTTCGGCGTCACGCTGCTGCACTCGAAAGTGAGCGACTCGACGCTGCCGAGCGAAATTCAGGGCGAGGCAGGCGCGCTGGTGATAGAAAAACTCTCCGAATGCCAGCGCATCACGTTTATTCCGCGCGGCGGCAAACCGCAGGAGCTGACCCTGCCGCAGCACATCAATACGATGCTGTATGAAGCAGAAACGTTCGCCCGCCTGGTGGAAACCAATGAAGTGAATCACCCCGGCATTGCGGTGAGTCGTACGACCGCCAGACTGCTGACGGAAATCCGCGCCCAGACCGGGGTGCGATTCCCGGCCGACGATATGAGCGCCCCGCTCCCGGCGTAAAGCTTTGTAAAAGCGCCCCGTTGAGACATTGACCGTATAAATGCTTTGCAATATTTTGTAACTTGCAAAGGGGAGTAACTTCATTGCCGACGGTCGTCATTACGGTGCCATGCATCCGGTCGTCGGGCAGCGAGCGTGTTATCAGCGCACCAGCAGCAATGCTTGTGACGCGCGGATAACGCGGCGGCTGTAAGTGAGACCTTGCCGGAAGGCGAGGTCTGTGCGGTGCTCTTAAGCAAAGCGGCTGACGTCTTCTGACGTTAGCCGTTTTTGTTTTTGAGGATTGAGCTTATGAATACTGTCGGCACTCCCTTGCTGTGGGGCGGTTTCGCCGTCGTCGTGGTGATTATGCTGGCTATCGACCTTCTGCTTCAGGGGCGTCGCGGCGCGCACGCGATGACCATGAAGCAGGCGGCCGCCTGGTCCATCGTCTGGGTTTCCCTTTCCCTGCTGTTTAACGCCGCGTTCTGGTGGTATCTCACCGGCACCGCCGGGCGTGAGGTGGCGGATACGCAGGCCCTCGCCTTCCTGACCGGTTATCTCATCGAAAAAGCCCTCGCGGTGGATAACGTCTTCGTCTGGCTGATGCTGTTCAGTTACTTCGCCGTGCCGCCTGCCTTGCAGCGCCGGGTGCTGATTTACGGCGTGCTGGGCGCTATCGTGCTGCGTACCATTATGATTTTCGCGGGCAGCTGGCTTATCACGCAGTTTGAATGGCTGCTCTACGTCTTCGGCGCGTTCCTGCTCTTTACCGGCGTGAAGATGGCGCTCGCAAAAGAAGATGAAGGCGGAATTGGCGATAAGCCGCTGGTGCGCTGGCTGCGCGGGCATCTGCGTATGACGGACAGCATAGAGAGCGAGCACTTTTTCGTGCGCAAAAACGGTCTGCTGTATGCCACGCCGCTGCTGCTGGTGCTGATCATGGTGGAGCTGAGCGACGTGATTTTCGCGGTGGACAGCATCCCGGCTATCTTTGCCGTCACGACCGACCCGTTCATCGTGCTGACCTCCAACCTGTTCGCGATCCTCGGCCTGCGCGCCATGTACTTCCTGCTGGCGGGCGTGGCGGAGCGCTTCTCGATGCTGAAATATGGTCTGTCGGTGATTCTGGTGTTTATCGGCATCAAGATGCTGATTGTCGACTTCTACCATATCCCGATCGCAATTTCGCTTAGCGTGGTGGGCGGCATTCTGGTTGCGACGCTGCTGATTAACGCCTGGGTGAACCATCGCAACGACCGGAAAAAGCGGGCGGAGTAACCGACTGCGCTAACGCTAACAACGCCGTCCGTGATGACACGGGCGGCGTTTTTTTATTGATGATCAGCTGCCCGCGCGTTTGCAACGTGCCCCATCATGGAATTGTTGATTTTGTCACAATACCGTTAATAGATAGTTAAAAAACGGGAGCGCTTCAGAAAATCCAGCACTATCCCCTTCCTCCGGGCCGACAAATCCCTATACTCGTCCGTGCAAACTTTTGTTACATCCTGAATAAACGTGGCACAAGAACACGACGCGGGATGCAACCACATCACTTCTGAAGGAAATACGTATGACTACGCAATCTCAGGGCGGCGGTCTGCTGCGCCGCCTGGCACAGGGCAGCCTGGTAAAACAGATCCTCGTGGGCCTGGTGCTCGGTATTCTGCTCGCTTGGGTATCCAAACCCGCCGCCATCGCCGTCGGGTTGCTCGGCACGCTGTTCGTCGGCGCGCTGAAAGCCGTGGCGCCGGTGCTGGTGCTGATGCTAGTGATGGCGTCCATCGCCAACCATAAGCACGGGCAGAAAACCAATATTCGCCCCATTCTCTGGCTCTATCTGCTGGGCACGTTCTCGGCGGCGCTGACCGCCGTGCTGTTCAGTTTCCTCTTCCCCTCAACGCTGCATCTGGTGGCGGGCGCAACGGAAATCACCCCGCCGACGGGCATCGTCGGCGTGCTGCGTGACCTGCTGCTCAGCATGGTGGCGAACCCGGTGGACGCGCTGCTGAAAGGCAATTACATCGGCATCCTGGTCTGGGCGGTGGGTCTCGGCTTCGCGTTGCGCCATGGCAATGAGACGACCAAAAACCTGGTCAACGACATGTCCGATGCGGTCACCTTTATGGTGAAGCTGGTGATCCGCTTCGCCCCCATCGGGATTTTCGGCCTGGTCGCGTCCACGCTTGCCACCACCGGTTTCGATACCCTGTGGGGCTACGCGCGACTGCTGGTGGTGCTGGTGGGCTGTATGTTGCTGGTAGCGCTGGTGATAAACCCGCTGATCGTTTACGCGAAAATTCGTCGCAACCCGTATCCGCTGGTGTTTGCCTGCCTGCGTGAGAGCGGCGTGACGGCGTTCTTCACCCGCAGCTCGGCGGCGAATATTCCGGTCAATATGGCGCTGTGTGAGAAGCTCAACCTGGATCGCGACACGTACTCCGTGTCGATCCCGCTTGGCGCGACGATCAACATGGCCGGCGCGGCGATCACCATTACGGTGTTAACGCTCGCGGCGGTGCATACGATCGGGATTGCGGTCGATGTGCCGACTGCGCTGCTGCTGAGCGTCGTGGCGTCGCTGTGCGCCTGCGGCGCGTCGGGCGTGGCGGGCGGTTCGCTGCTGCTTATCCCGCTGGCGTGCAATATGTTCGGCATCCCGAACGACGTCGCCATGCAGGTCGTGGCGGTGGGCTTTATCATCGGCGTATTGCAGGATTCCTGCGAAACCGCGCTGAACTCCTCAACTGACGTGCTCTTCACCGCGGCCGCGTGCCAGGCGGAAGACGCGCGTCTTGCCAGCAACGCGCTGCGTAGCTGACGCCTCGCCGGCGGTCTGCGGGCCGCCGGTGTTTTACCCTTTCTCCGCCACCTCTTTTTCGACCTTAAACGGATCGATGCCGCGCTTTTGCATCCGCCAGAAACGAAGGATGTTCAGGCCGTTGATAATAAGAAAACTTCCTTCAATCAGCGTGCCGCCGATAGAGCCAATCCAGAAATTATGCGTGACCCAGCAGGCGGTGGAGCACCACATCACGCAGCGCGTGGTGAGCCCGGTGCAGCGAAACAGCGCCCAGGTGCTGGCGACGGTGCCGATAATCGGCAGCAGCTCGATAACGTGATGAAGCTTCACGAGTCCAAGCGTCAGCGTGAGGACGATAAACAGCGTCATGATCCACAGGCTGCGGGTGCGCAGTGAAATCACGGTGCGCAGCGCGTTGAGCTCCGCGCTCATCCCGGCAGGCGTCGCGCCCATCAGAAAGAAGTGGCCGCCGATAACGGCACTGTAGAGCGCCAGTTGCAGCTTGAAGCGCCGCTCGTCGCGGTTGAAAAAGGTGGTGATGCCGATAAGAAAGGCGATGACCCCAACGCCCTGGGCGAGCCAATACGCGGTCATAAAGCGCTCCTCTCAAAAAGAAACGGCGCTTCATAAATGAAACGCCGTCTGATGATGACGTCGTGCGGATCTAGAGCGTCACGCCGCTTTTAAAAATGGCCAGTTCGCGGAAGTCGTTTTTCTCGTTGCAGGTCGGCTTGCCGGAGGCAATCTCCACAATGCTGTCGACAAATTTCTCCAGTAGTTGCGGCATGGCCGTGCCGTGCAGCAGTTGGCCTGCGTCGAAGTCTATCCAGTGCGGTTTCTTCGCCGCCAGTTCACTGTTGGTGGCGATTTTCACCGTCGGTACGAAACCGCCGTAAGGCGTACCACGTCCGGTGCTGAATAGCACCATATGGCAGCCCGCGCCCGCCAGCGCGCTGGTAGCGACGGCGTCGTTGCCCGGCGCGCTCAGCAGATTAAGCCCTGGCGTATGCAGGCGCTCGCCGTAGCGCAGCACATCCACTACCTGACTTGCCCCGGCTTTCTGAGTGCAGCCGAGCGATTTCTCTTCAAGCGTGGTGATGCCGCCCGCCTTGTTGCCCGGCGACGGGTTTTCGTAAATCGGCTGATTATGCGCGATAAAGTACTGTTTGAAGTCGTTCACCATGGTGACCGTTTTTTCAAACGTCGCTTCGTCGCGGCAGTGGCTCATCAGAATACGCTCCGCGCCGAACATCTCCGGCACTTCGGTCAGCACCGTGGTGCCGCCGTTGGCGATCACGTAGTCGGAGAAACGGCCGAGCATCGGGTTGGCGGTGATGCCGGACAGACCGTCCGAGCCGCCGCACTCCAGCCCAAATTTCAGCTCGCTGAGTTTGCCCGGCTCGCGCCGGTCGTGACGCATCGCCTCATACAGCGCGTGGAGATGCTCAAGGCCCGCCTCCACTTCATCATCCTGGTGCTGGCAAACCATAAAATGCACGCGCGCCGGGTCGAAATCGCCGAGCGTCTCGCGAAACGCGTCCACCTGGTTGTTTTCACAGCCGAGACCGATTACCAGCACCGCCCCGGCGTTCGGGTGACGCGCCATGTTTTGCAGCATGGTGCGGGTATTGATGTGGTCATCGCCGAGCTGCGAACAGCCGTAGGTATGGCTGAAGAGAAACACGCCGTCGATATCTTCGGCGTCCTGCGTCTCTTTCAGAAACCGGTTCTGGATCTGCCGCGCGATGCCGTTGACGCAGCCCACGGTCGGCAGGATCCAGAGTTCGTTGCGAATACCGACCTCGCCGCTGGCGCGGCGGTAGATCTGTACCTCGCGATCGCCCATCTGCTGGCTGGTATGGGGCGCTTCGGGTTGATAGCTGTACTCATCCAGATCGCTGAGATTGGTGCGGGCGTTATGGGAGTGAATATGTTCGCCCGGCGCGATATCCGCCAGCGCATGGCCTATCGGCAGGCCATATTTAATGACGTTCTCTCCCTGTGCGATAGGCAGCAGCGCGAACTTATGCCCGCGCGTCACCGGTTGCAGCAGCATGACGGAGTGCCCGTCGATAACGATAACTGTGCCTTCGGCCAGATCCGCTAGCGCTACCGCAACGTTATCCTGCGAATGGATCCTGATGTATTGCATATCAACCTCAAAGGGCCTTAGTTGAGTTCAATGGCGAAGTAGTCGCGGGCGTTGTTAAAGCAGATGTTTTTCACCATCTCGCCTAACAGGTCGATATCCGCTGGCGCTTCGCCGGCTTCCACCCAACGGCCAATCATCTGGCACAGAATGCGGCGGAAGTATTCATGACGGGTGTAAGACAGGAAGCTGCGGCTGTCCGTCAGCATGCCGACAAAGCGGCTCAGCAGGCCGAGCTGCGCGAGCTGGGTCATCTGACGCTCCATGCCGTCTTTCTGATCGTTAAACCACCAGCCGGAGCCGAACTGCATCTTGCCTGGCATCCCCTCGCCCTGGAAGTTGCCGATCATCGTGCCGAGCACTTCGTTATCGCGCGGGTTCAGGCAGTAGAGAATGGTTTTCGGCAGCAGGTTGTCTTCGTTCTGTTTGCTCAGCAGTTTCGACAGCTCTTCCGCCAGCGGGCGGTCGTTGATGGAGTCAAAACCGACATCCGGCCCCAGCAGCTTGAACTGGCGCTGGTTGTTATTGCGCAGCGCGCCGATGTGGTATTGCTGCACCCACCCGCGACGGGCGTATTCCGCGCCCAGCCAGACCAGCACGGCGGTTTTGAACTGCGCCACTTCATGCTCGCTTAAGCTCTCGCCCGCCAGACGGCGCGCCAGAATGCGGTCGAGTTCGCTTTCGCTCGCCTCGGCAAACAGCACCACGTCCAGCGCGTGATCCGACACTTTACAGCCGTGAGCGGCGAAGTGGTCGAGGCGCTTCGTCAGCGCGGTTTGCAGATCGGTAAAGCGGCGAATGTCGGTGTCGGAAACTTCGGCGAGTTTCGCCATGTAGTCGTTAAATGTCGCCTGCTCGATGTTGAACGCTTTGTCCGGGCGCCAGCTCGGCAGCACTTTAACGCTGAAGCTGCTGTCTTTCGCGACGGTCGCGTGATGTTCGAGTGAATCCACCGGATCGTCGGTGGTGCCGACCATTTTCACATTCATCTGCTGCATGATGCCGCGGGCGCTGAAGCTGTCCTGCGCCAGCAGATCGTTGCACTGGTTCCAGATCTCATCAGCAGTTTTTGGCGACAGCACTTTTCCGGTAATGCCAAACGGACGGCGCAGTTCCAGATGGGTCCAGTGGTACAGCGGGTTGCCGATGGTGTGCGGCACGGTGGCGGCCCAGGCGTCGAACTTCTCGCGGTCGCTCGCATCGCCGGTACACAGGCGCTCCGGCACGCCGTTGGTGCGCATGGCGCGCCATTTGTAGTGGTCGCCTTTCAGCCAGATGTCATACAGGTTTTTAAAGCGGTAATTTTCGGCAATCTGCTGCGGGGGAAGATGGCAGTGATAGTCGAAAATCGGCTGGTCTTTGGCGTAGTCGTGGTAAAGACGGCGGGCAAATTCGGTGTCGAGCAGGAAATCTTCGGTCATGAACGGGGTCATTTTATGCTTCCTCTGAGCCAGTAATTCAGATGCGTTAGCATGATGCTGACAAAGTTATCACACCAATTTCCAGTGACCGAAGCTATTTTCGTGAGTCAGATCAATAAAAGCACACAAATAAAGTACCCTTTCCGGAGTAAACACCGCGCCAGCCCGCGCCACGTCTGGCTTCGCGTCGCACCTGACGTAACCTTACAAAGAAAGATGCTTTTGTGATGGCTCTCAACTTTTAAAGCTGTATGACAAGTTATCGTTCTGCCGTCGCAACTTATAAACCCACGGAATGTTTTAAGGGATGAATATTCATCCCATTAGCCGGAACGGACGCCGGATTATCCCATGAACACTGAATGGCAAGGCGTGGGCGGCACCGATAACACCTCCGGCGCGCCTCCCGTTACTGAATGAGTACCGCGCAAGCCTGGCAACCCGCCGGCCTGCGGGGCGAACGATTAAACGATGAGGTTTCCAATGCGTAAAATTAAAGGGTTACGATGGTACATGATTGCACTGGTGACGCTGGGCACCGTGCTGGGTTACCTGACCCGTAACACCGTGGCGGCTGCAGCGCCCACTCTGATGGAAGAGCTGCATATCTCCACGCAACAATACTCTTATATTATCGCGGCCTATTCCGCAGCATATACCGTGATGCAGCCGGTGGCAGGCTACGTGCTGGATATCCTCGGCACGAAAATCGGCTACGCCTTCTTCGCCGTCACCTGGGCTATCTTCTGCGGCGCGACCGCGCTCGCAGGTAGCTGGGGCGGTCTGGCGCTGGCGCGCGGCGCTGTAGGTGCGGCGGAAGCGGCGATGATCCCGGCGGGCCTGAAAGCGAGCTCTGAGTGGTTCCCGGCGAAAGAGCGCTCCATCGCGGTGGGCTATTTCAACGTCGGCTCGTCTATCGGCGCCATGATCGCGCCGCCGCTGGTGGTGTGGGCTATCGTGATGCACAGCTGGGAGATGGCGTTTATTATCTCCGGCGTCCTGAGCTTCGCCTGGGCGATGGCCTGGCTTGTGTTTTACAAACACCCGCGCGACCAGAAAAAACTGACCAGCGAAGAACGTGACTACATCATTGGCGGTCAGGAAGCGCAGCATCAGACCAACAACGCGAAGAAAATGTCGCCGTGGCAGATTGTCCGCACCCGTCAGTTCTGGGGCATCGCGCTGCCGCGTTTCCTGGCAGAACCGGCGTGGGGAACGTTCAACGCCTGGATCCCGCTGTTCATGTTTAAAGTGTACGGCTTTAACCTGAAAGAAATCGCCATGTTCGCCTGGATGCCGATGCTGTTCGCGGATCTCGGCTGTATCGTCGGCGGCTATTTGCCTCCGCTGTTCCAGCGCTGGTTTGGCGTGAACCTGATTGTCTCCCGTAAAATGGTCGTCACCATGGGCGCGGTGCTGATGATTGGCCCAGGCATGATTGGCCTGTTCACCAGCCCCTATGTCGCGATTGGCCTGCTGTGTATCGGTGGCTTCGCGCACCAGTCGCTCTCCGGCGCGCTGATTACGCTCTCTTCCGACGTATTTGGCCGTAACGAAGTCGCGACGGCCAACGGCCTGACCGGCATGGCGGCCTGGACCGCGAGCACCCTGTTCGCCCTGGTGGTCGGTGCGCTTGCCGATACCATCGGCTTCAGCCCGCTGTTCGCGGTACTTGCCGTGTTCGACCTGATGGGCGCACTGGTTATCTGGACCGTGCTGAAAAACAAACCCGCCAGCGAACTTGAGCAAGAGGCGCGAAGTGGCGCCCCCGTCACACAACACTGATCCATCTACCGGAAAGCCGCCTGCGGGCGGCTTTTTCACAGGCGTCGAGTGGAGGGCTCACCCGAAAAGTGGTATAACAAATCTAAGCAGTATCGTGTTCACTGGAGTCGTACATGGAAATCGCAGAACCGCGTCGTCTGTATCAACAACTGGCCGCCGAGCTTAAGCAACGCATCGAAGACGGCGTGTATCAGGTCGGTGAAAAACTGCCTGCCGAGCGCTTCATCGCCGACGAGAAAAACGTCAGCCGCACCGTCGTGCGCGAAGCCATCATTATGCTGGAGGTGGAAGGCTACGTTGAGGTGCGTAAAGGTTCGGGTATTCATGTAATTGCCAACCAGGCGAAACACCATACGCCCGCCCCTGAGCAGGCGTTTGAATTCGCAAGCTATGGTCCGTTTGAACTGCTGCAGGCCCGTCAGCTTATCGAGAGCAATATCGCCGAGTTCGCCGCCACCCAGGTCACCAAGCAGGACATCCGTAAGCTGATGGAAATCCAGGAGAAAGCGCGCAACGAGAAATTCTTCCGCGACTCCGAATGGGATTTACAGTTTCACGTGCAGGTGGCGCTCGCCACGCAGAACAGCGCGCTCGCCGCGATTGTCGAAAAAATGTGGACTCAGCGCGTTCATAACCCGTACTGGAAAAAACTGCACGAACATATCGATTTGCGCACCGTCGATAACTGGTGCGACGACCACGACAACATCCTTAAAGCGTTGATTCGTAAAGACCCGCACGGCGCAAAGCTTGCCATGTGGCAGCATCTGGAGAATACCAAGCAGATGCTCTTTAACGAAACCAGCGACGACTTTGAATTCAATGCCGACCGCTACCTTTTTGCCGAAAATCCGGTGGTTCATCTCGACGCGGCGGCAAACAGCGAAAAGTAATCCCTTCTTATCGCGAGGGTAAGCAAACCATATATAGTGTCAGCGTGTGTAAATACCCTCGCCAGCGTTACTCCTGAAAAGCAAAATCATTCCTCAACAAAGCATGATTTCTGTGACGCATCAGGCAGAGCTTTGTTACAATTAGACGCATTTCCTGGTGAAAGTCAGCGCTTGCTTACTTCACTCCTCGCACACGGAGCCGTGCGGACGCCAGGAATGCACAGAGCGCTGTTGACGTCCTTCATACCGCAGAAATGTCGCAATGCTATCTGTTCTACCCCATTGGCTTTAACCGATGTGCCAGGATCACTGAATGGAACTTTTGACACAATTACTCACCGCGCTCTGGAGCCAGGACTTCGAAACGCTGGCCAACCCTGGCATGATCGGCATGCTCTACTTTGTGCTGTTTATGATCCTGTTCCTGGAAAACGGCCTGCTGCCCGCCGCCTTCCTGCCGGGCGACAGCCTGCTGGTGCTGGTGGGCGTGCTTATCGCGAAAGGCGCGCTGGGCTATCCGCAAACCGTGCTGCTCTTAACCGCCGCCGCAAGCCTCGGCTGCTGGGTCAGTTACATTCAGGGGCGCTGGCTCGGCAATACGCGCATCGTCCAGAACTGGCTGTCGCATCTGCCTGCGCATTATCACCAGCGGGCGCATCATCTGTTTCATAAACACGGGCTTTCCGCGCTGCTGCTGGGCCGTTTTATCGCGTTTGTGCGCACGCTGCTGCCGACCATCGCCGGCCTCTCAGGTCTTAATAACGTCCGTTTCCAGTTCTTCAACTGGATGAGCGGCCTGCTGTGGGTCGTTATTCTCACCACGCTCGGCTACCTGCTCGGCAAAACGCCGGTGTTCCTGAAATATGAAGACGCCCTGATGTCCTGCCTGATGCTGCTGCCGGTGGTATTGCTGGTGATTGGCCTCATCGGCTCACTTGTTGTCTTATGGAAGAAAAAACATGGAAACCGGAGCTAAAGGATGGCGTTCAGACCCGCATTTTCCCGTCGTCTTACGCTGACGCTCGCGGCATTGACGCTGCTGGCGGCCGCCATGCTCAGCTGGGCTGCCCTGCAAAAGCATGAAACGACGCTTGAGATCCGCGCGGTCTCCCAGGGCGCGATGATCCCGGACGGCTTTTCCGTCTGGCATCATCTCGACGCCAACGGCATTCGTTTTAAAAGCATTACGCCGCAGGATGACATTCTGCTGATTAAGTTCGACTCCACCGATCAGAGCGAAGCGGCGCGCAAAGTGCTTTATCGCTCGCTGCCGCGCGGTTTTGTTATCGCCCAGCAGGAAGAAAAAAGCCTAACCCCCGCCTGGCTCTCCCGCCTGCGCCAGGACATTCAGCGCCTGGGATAACACTTCCAGGAATCTGAATCTTTTCACAGACTTTGGGGTTTGCGTCATTACTTACTATGCTTGAGTAAGCGCAACCCATTGTCTTGTCCGCGCTATTAACACCGGAATCGCGTCTGGCCCGCGTCTGACGCAACACAATGGAAGGTATGACCATGAATTACCGCACAGTACTGGCCTTAACCCTTTTTTCCTGGACCGCCGCGACGCTTGCCGCCTCCCCCTGCGATGAAAAAGCGCAGGAGATTGAAAAGGAGATCCGCTACGCGGAGCAGCACCAGAACCAGGGCCGCATCGACGGGCTGAAAAAAGCGTTAAGTCAGGTACGCGCCAACTGTCGCGACGGCGAGGTTGTCGCCGCGCATCGACAGAAAGTGGCGGAGAAAGAAGCGGAAGTGGCCGAGCGCCGCGCCGAATTGCATGAGGCAACGCAAAAAGGCGATGCCGATAAAATAGCCAAACGTCGCCACAAGCTCGCTGAAGCTGAGCGGGAGCTGAAGGCGCTGAAAGCTCAAGATTACTGAGCTTATGGATAACCCTCACATATCAGGAGAGCATTATGTCAAAAGAAAATTCCGATCACCTGCGCGCTGAGTTGAAATCGCTTGCCGATACGCTGGAAGAAGTGCTGACCGCCTCCGGGGATAAATCGAAGGAAGAGATGAGCAAACTGCGCAATAAGGCAGAGCGCGCGCTGAAAGATACTCGCTATCACTTAACCGAAACCGGTGACGTGATTGCGAGACAGACCCGCGAAGCCGCGGCGCGCGCGGAAGGTTACGTGCGTGAAAATCCGTGGACCGGCGTAGGTATTGGTGCGGCCATTGGTGTCGTGCTGGGCGTACTGCTGACGCGGCGTTGATTATGACGGATCCTCGTCACGCGCAAGGGCCGGGTAAAAGCGTTCTCGGCATCGGACAACGTATCGTCACCGTGCTTGTGGAGATGGTGGAAACCCGTTTACGGCTCGCCGTCGTGGAGCTTGAAGAGGAGAAGGCGAATCTCTTTCAGCTGCTGCTGATGACCGGCCTGACGATGCTGTTTGCCGCCTTTGGACTGATGAGTCTGATGGTGTTGCTCATCTGGGCCGTGGATCCGCAGTATCGCCTTAACGTCATGATAGGCACCACCGTCACGCTGTTAGTCCTGGCGCTGATTGGCGGTATCTGGACGCTTAAGAAATCGCGGCAGTCGACACTGTTGCGTCATACGCGACACGAGCTTGCTAACGACCGCCAGCTGCTGGAGGATGACAAGCCATGAGCATGAGCAAAGCCGAGCGTGAAAGGCGCAAAGCGTTGCTGCTCAGTCAAATCCAGCAGCAACGGCTGGATATGGCCGCCGGTCGTCGCGACTGGCTGGCTGTCACCGGCTCTTACGACCGCAGCTGGAATACGTTACTCAGCCTGCGTTCGTGGGCGGTGGTCGGCAGTAGCGTCATGGCCATCTGGACCGTTCGTAACCCGAATTTCCTGATGCGCTGGGGCAAACGCGGCTTCGCCGCCTGGAGCGCCTGGCGGTTGATTAAAACCACCATGAAACATCCGCTCCCCTGACCTGACGCCTCTCCCCGGAGAGGCGTTTTTTTACCCTCCGCCCTCATCATTCATTATTTTTGAATAAGTTTGCCAGTTTTCCTTGCTTACATTCCCGTCACGCCCGCCCTATGATTCTCTCCATCAACAGCGGAACGCGGATAACCCCGCGCAAAGCAACCCTTTAAACAATGATAGCGTTTCGTGATGAAGCGGGTATTCCTGGAGAGTAAAATGAAAAAATTCGAAGATGCTGGCGTACTGGTGGCACGTATTCTGATGCCGATTCTGTTCATCGTGGCAGGCTGGGGCAAAATCACCGGTTATGCAGGCACGCAGCAGTATATGGAAGCGATGGGCGTACCGGGCTTTATGCTGCCGCTGGTTATCCTGCTTGAGTTTGGCGGCGGTCTGGCGATTATCTTCGGCTTCCTGACCCGCACCACGGCGCTTATCACCGCAGTCTTTACCCTGCTGACGGCATTCCTGTTCCACAGCAACTTCGCGGAAGGCGCTAACTCGATTATGTTTATGAAGAACTTCTCCATCGCAGGCGGGTATCTGCTGCTGGCGCTCATGGGGCCTGGCGCATACAGCCTGGATCGCCTTCTGAAAAAGAACTGGTAACAGATGACACGGCAGGCGGCCCCCACCGCCTGCTTTTTGCCATACTCAGGGAAGTAATCTGACAGGAGAACATCATGGGACAACTGATCGACGGCGTCTGGCACGACACCTGGTATGACACCAAATCCACCGGCGGCCGCTTTAAGCGCACCTCGGCGGCGTACCGCAACTGGGTGACTCCGGACGGCGAACCGGGCCCGACGGGCGAAGGCGGCTTTGCGGCGCAAAAAGATCGCTACCATCTATATGTGTCACTTGCCTGCCCCTGGGCGCACCGCACGCTGATTATGCGCAAGCTCAAAGGGCTTGAATCGTTTATCTCCGTCTCAGTGGTGCATCCGCTGATGCTCGAAAATGGCTGGACGTTCGGCGACGATTTCCCGGCGGCCACCGGCGATACGCTCTATCAGCACGATTTCCTCTATCAGCTCTATCTCCAGGCCGATCCGCACTACTCCGGGCGCGTGACCGTGCCGGTGCTGTGGGATAAGCAGCGCCAGACCATCGTGAGCAACGAATCCGCCGATATCATCCGCATGTTCAACAGCGCGTTTGACGCGCTGGGCGCGCGTGCCGGTGATTACTACCCGCAGGCGCTGCGTGCGGAAATCGATGAGCTGAACGGCTGGATCTACGACACCGTCAACAACGGCGTCTATAAGACGGGCTTCGCCACCAGCCAGCAGGCCTATGATGAAGCGGTTGAACAGGTGTTCGCCTCGCTGTCGCGCCTTGAGCAGATCCTGGGCCAGCAGCGCTACCTGACCGGCGACCAGTTGACTGAAGCCGACATCCGCCTCTGGACCACGCTGGTGCGCTTCGACCCGGTCTACGTCACGCATTTTAAATGTGATAAGCACCGCATCAGCGATTACCTGAACCTGCACGGCTTTCTGCGCGAGATTTACCAGATGCCGGGCATCGCGGAGACGGTCGATTTCGGGCACATCCGCCACCACTATTATTGCAGCCACAAAACCATCAACCCCACCGGGATTATCTCCATCGGCCCGTGGCAGGATCTTGATGAGCCGCACGGGCGCGACGAGCGCTTTCGCTAATCGCTTCGCCCTAAGCCTCTTCTGAAAAATGCGCCGTTCCGACGGCGCTCACATTTTCCGTTTTCCCCCAGGCCGTTTCGCCCGCCGACAGCTAGCATTTACACAAGCAGATCGCTTTAAAAACAAGTGATTGATGGCAAGGGAGGCGAACACATATGTACTGGTACATCAAAGCGTTCAGAAATTACCTCGGTTTTACCGGCCGGGCGCGTCGTAAAGAGTACTGGATGTTCACCCTGGTAAATATCATTCTGACGGGCGTCATGGTGGCCCTGGATAAAATACTTGGGCTGCGCATTATGGGCGAGCAGGGCCTGCTCACCGTGCTGTATGGACTGGTGGTACTGCTGCCCGCGCTGGCGTTACAGTTTCGCCGCCTGCACGATACCGACCGCACGGCGCGGTGGCTCTTTGTGCTGTTCATCCCGGTAATCGGCTGGCTGATGATCCTCGCGTTCAACACGCAGGAAGGCACTCGCGGCGAAAACCGCTTCGGCCCCGACGCCAAACACCACCACTGATCGTAAGCCGCGTTCCGGCGCGGCACATTTCTGCTCTCTTTCCCCTTTAAAGCCCCTGAGCACACAAAGAGTGTTGATTAGCTAAACCGGTTTAACTATTGTTTAGCGAAAGAGGAATCGGAGGAAACAGGTATGTCAGCAAAAGTATGGGCTCTGGGGGACGCGGTCGTCGATCTGCTGCCCGACGGCGAGGGACGGTTATTGCAATGCCCCGGCGGCGCGCCTGCCAACGTGGCGGTGGGCGTCGCGCGGCTCGGCGGCGCGAGCGGGTTTATCGGCCGCGTCGGGCGCGATCCGTTCGGCGAGTTTATGATCCGCATGCTGCGCGAAGAAGGCGTGGATACGGGCGCCATGCATCAGGATCCGGCGCATCGCACCTCGACAGTGGTGGTCGCGCTCGACAATCGCGGCGAGCGGTCGTTTACGTTTATGGTGCGCCCGTCGGCCGATCTCTTTCTCATTGAAGACGATCTCCCGACCTTCGCTACCGGCGAATGGCTGCACGTCTGCTCGATTGCGCTCTGCGCGCAGCCGTCGCGCGATACCGCGTTTGCAGCGATGGCCCGGATAAAACGCGCGGGCGGGTTTGTCAGTTTCGACCCAAACATCCGTGAAGATCTGTGGCCGGATCCCGCGCAGCTGCGCGAATGCGTGGCGCGCGCGCTGGCGCTGGCGGATGTGGTGAAACTGTCACTGGAAGAGCTGGCGTTCATCACCGGGGGCGACGACGACGAGCACGCGCTGGCGCTGGCGCGCCGTCACGGGATCCCGCTGCTGCTCATCACGCGGGGCGCAGAGGGCGTCGACGCCTGCTTTAACAACGAGCAGCACCATTACCTGGCCGAGCCGGTCGAGTGCGTCGACACCACCGGCGCGGGCGACGCTTTCGTGGCCGGGCTGCTGTGGGGCCTTGCGGCGCATGGTCTGCCGGCGAACGCCGCCGCGCTGGCTCCCCTGCTGGCGGACGCCCAGGCCTGCGGCGCACTCGCCACCACCGCCAAAGGCGCCATGACCGCCCTGCCGCGCCTGAACGATCTTCAGCAACGCCTCGCCTGATCCCGCGGGCCGCGCCCGCGGCCCGTTTTGCGAACCTCATCACAATCACTAAACCGGTTTAGCTAATTTCATTGCCAGTAAAAATAGGCCGTGATTATGATTGCGCACTAAACCGGTTTAGCAAGTTAGCAAAATGATGATAACGCCTTCTCAGGGATGCCATACCATGATTAGAAAAAGCACTCTTGCCCTTACCATTGGCTTACTGGCCGGTGCTCCCGCCGCCTTTGCCGACAGCAATATGACCAGCATCGAAGCGCGTCTGGCGGCGCTTGAACAGCGTTTACAGGCCGCCGAAACCCGCGCCAGCGCCGCGGAGTCGCGCGCCGAAGCCGCCGAGCGTCAGGCCCGCGAACTGGCGGCCACGCAGAAAAAAATGCAGGCCACCGCGCAGCCGGTCGCGGCAAGCGCCCCAGCGCCTGCCGCTCCCGCATCACAGGCTGCGAGCACCGACGGGTTTGAATTCCACGGCTATGCGCGCTCCGGCCTGTTAATGAGCGACTCCGCCGCCAAAACCCAGGGCGGCCCGTCCTTCACGCCTGCTGGCGAAACCGGCGGCCACGTGGGACGTCTTGGCAACGAGCCTGACACCTACCTGGAAATGAACCTGGAGCACAAACAGACGCTTTCGAACGGCGCCACCACGCGCTTCAAAGTAATGGTGGCCGACGGACAGCGCAGCTATAACGACTGGACCGCCGACACCAGCGATCTCAACGTGCGTCAGGCGTTTACTGAACTGGGTCATCTGCCGACCTTTACCGGCGCATTCAAAGATGCCACCGTCTGGGCCGGTAAACGCTTCGATCGTGATAACTTCGATATCCACTGGATAGACTCCGACGTCGTATTCCTGGCGGGGACCGGCGCGGGGATTTATGACATGCGCTGGAGCGACAACGCGCGCAGCAACTTCTCGCTGTATGGCCGCACGTTCGGCGATATCGAGAATAGCGAAAACACCGCGCAGAACTATGTGCTGACCCTCAATAACTATGTCGGGCCGGTGCAGCTGATGGTGAGCGGGATGCGCGCCAAAGATAACGAAGACCGCGTGGATATCGACGGCAACCGCGTGAAAAAAGACGCGGCGGAAGATGGCGTGCATGCGCTGCTCGGCCTGCATAACGACAGCTTCTACGGCCTGCGCGACGGGTCGTCGAAAACCGCGCTGTTGTATGGCCACGGTCTTGGCGCGGAAGTGAAATCTATCGGCTCCGACGGCGCGCTGCTGCCGCAGGCGGACACCTGGCGTCTCGCGAGCTATGGCATGACCCCGCTTGGCGGCGGCTGGCATATCGCGCCAGCGGTGCTGGCCCAGAGCAGTAAGGATCGCTACGTGAAAGGCGACAGCTACCAGTGGGCGACCGCTAACCTGCGCGTAATTCAGGAGATTAACCAGAATTTCGAATTGCAGTATGAAGGCAGCTACCAGTACATGGACTTGCGCCCGGAAGGCTATAACGCCCGTAACGCGGTCAGCGGCAACTTCTATAAGCTGACCTTCGCGCCAACGCTGAAAGCGGGCGACGTCGGCGAATTCCTCAAGCGTCCTGAGCTGCGCCTGTTTGCCACCTGGATGGACTGGGATCACCGCCTGGATAACTACGCCAGCAGCGATTCCTTCGGCAGCAGCGGTTTCACCGCCGGTGGCGAATGGAACTTCGGCGTCCAGATGGAAACCTGGTTCTGATGATAACGGCCCCCGCCGCGCGGGGGCCTGCGCTTTGCTGACCACACAAAAACCACAAGACCGAGGTTGTTATGGATTTTGAACAGATTGCCCGCTCGCTCCTGCCGCTGCTCGGCGGCAAAGAGAATATCGCCAGCGCCGCCCACTGCGCCACGCGTCTGCGGCTGGTGCTGGTGGACGACGCCAAAGCCGACACGGCCGCCATCGGCAATGTCGAAGGTGTCAAAGGCTGCTTTCGCAACGCCGGACAGCTACAGATTATTTTCGGTACCGGCGTCGTCAACAAAGTGTACGCCGCGTTTATCGCGGTCGCCGGGATAAGCGAATCCAGCAAATCGGAAGCGGCAAGCGTCGCGGCCCGCAAGCTGAACCCGTTCCAGCGCATCGCGCGTCTGCTGTCGAATATTTTCGTGCCGATCATTCCGGCTATCGTCGCCTCCGGCCTGCTGATGGGCCTGCTCGGCATGGTGAAAACCTACGGCTGGGTCAGCCCCGATAACGCGCTCTATATCATGCTGGATATGTGCAGCTCGGCGGCGTTCATCATTCTGCCTATCCTGATAGGCTTTACCGCCGCGCGCGAGTTTGGCGGCAACCCGTATCTGGGCGCGACGCTTGGCGGTATCCTCACCCATCCGGCGCTGACTAACGCCTGGGGCGTGGCGGCGGGCTTCCACACCATGAACTTCTTCGGGATTGAGGTCGCGATGATTGGCTACCAGGGCACGGTATTCCCGGTGCTGCTGGCCGTATGGTTCATGAGCCTTCTTGAAAAACAGCTGCGCCGGATTATCCCGGACGCGCTGGATCTGATCCTGACGCCGTTCTTCACTGTGATTATCTCAGGCTTCGTGGCGCTGCTGGTGATCGGCCCGGCGGGCCGCGCGCTCGGCGACGGCATCTCTCTGGTGTTAAGTACGCTGATTACCCACGCAGGCTGGCTCGCAGGGCTGCTGTTCGGCGGTCTTTACTCGGTGATTGTCATTACCGGCGTGCATCATAGCTTCCACGCGATTGAAGCAGGATTGCTCGGCAACCCGTCTATCGGCGTGAACTTCCTGCTGCCCATCTGGGCGATGGCGAACGTGGCGCAGGGCGGCGCGTGCCTCGCGGTGTGGTTTAAAACCAAAGATCCGAAAGTGAAAGCGATTACGCTGCCGTCGGGCTTCTCGGCGCTGCTCGGCATCACCGAGGCGGCGATTTTCGGGGTGAACCTGCGTTTCGTGAAGCCGTTTATCTCGGGGCTTATCGGCGGCGCGGCAGGCGGCGCGTGGGTCGTTTCCACCCATGTGGGCATGACCGCGGTCGGGCTGACCGGGATTCCGGGCATGGCGATTGTGAAGGCCAGCTCGCTGCTGAACTACACCCTCGGTATGGCTATCGCCTTCTGTGTCGCTTTTGCGGTCTCTTACCTGTGGAAATACAAAACGGACGCTGAATAATGACTACCCGCACGCTGCTGCCTGCCATTTTACAGGCCGTGATGAAAGGCCAGCCGGTCGCGCTTGGCGATCGCCACTATCCGCGCTGGCACCTGGCGCCTGTTACCGGCCTGATGAACGACCCGAACGGCTTTATTCATTTTCAGGGGCGTTACCACCTGTTTTATCAGTGGAATGCGCTGGGCTGTCAGCATCAGCATAAGTGCTGGGGACACTGGAGCTCGGCGGATCTGACGCACTGGCGTCACGAGCCGCTGGCTCTGCTACCGGATGAAGAGTATGACCGCAGCGGCTGCTATTCCGGCAGCGCGGTGGATGACGCCGGCACGCTGACGCTCTGCTATACCGGCAACGTGAAGTTTGACGACGGCACGCGCACCGCGTGGCAGTGTCTGGCGGTGCAGAACGCCGACGGCGGCTTCGACAAGCTCGGCCCGGTGATGCCGCTGCCCGGCGGCTACACCGGCCACGTGCGCGATCCGAAAGTCTGGCGGCACGCAGAACACTGGTACATGGTGCTGGGCGCGCAGGATCTCGAACACCAGGGCAAGGTGCTGCTGCTGCGATCCGATAACCTGTGGAACTGGGAAAATCTCGGCGAGATAGCGGGCAGCACGCTGGGCGGTCTGGGCGATGCGGGATACATGTGGGAGTGCCCGGATCTCTTTATGCTCGACGGCAAAGCCATTCTGCTCTGCTGCCCGCAGGGCGTGGCGCGCGAAGAGAAACGCTTTCTTAATACGTACCCGAGCGCGTATCTGTGCGGCGAGCTGGATTATGAACAGACGGAATACCGCCACGGCCCGCTGGTGGAGCTGGACGCGGGTTTTGAGTTTTACGCGCCGCAGACCACGCAGGCCGACGATGGCCGCCGGTTGCTTATCGGCTGGATGGGCGTGCCGGACGGCGAAGAGATGCTGCAGCCGACCGTGGCGCAGGGCTGGATCCACCAGATGACCTGCCCGCGCGAGCTCTCGCTTCGCGATGGCTTGCTCTGCCAGCAGCCGGCGCGCGAACTTGCCGCGCTGCGTGGCGACGAACAACGCGTCGGGGGCGTAGCCTCAACGCTCCCGCCAATGGTAGCCGAAAGCCTGGAGCTGATGCTGGAAGCGCAGGGCGACGTCACGCTCGATTTCGCAGGCACGCTGCGCCTTGAATGGACGCGCGATGGTCTGCGCCTTTCGCGCCGCAGCCTGAAAAACGGCGAGTGGCTCTACCGCTACTGGCAGGGCGAGGCGAAGCGCCTGCACATTCTGTGCGACCGTTCCAGCGTCGAAATTTTTATCAACGACGGCGAAGGCGTGATGAGCAGCCGCTATTTTCCGGCGGCCAGCGCGATGCTTGGCTTTGAAGGCGACGCGCAACTCCGGCTGCGCTACTGGTCGTTACGCCCTTGCATGGTAGAATGAGGGTTTGACCACTCACCGAACCGAAGCCGTGCGAAAAACCAAACGCGTTACTATCAGTGATATCGCCGCCCTGGCGGGGGTTTCCAAAGCCACCGCCAGTCTGGTGCTCAATGGACGAGGCAAAGAGCTGCGCGTGGCGCAGGAGACGCGCGAGCGCGTTCTGGCCATCGCACAGCAGCACCACTATCAGCCGAGCATTCACGCCCGCCTGCTGCGCGACAACCGCAGCCATACGCTGGGGCTGGTGGTGCCGGAGATTACCAACTACGGTTTCGCCGTGTTTTCGTATGAACTGGAAACCCTGTGCCGCGAGGCGGGGCTTCAGCTGCTTATCTCCTGCACCGATGAAAACCCCGGCCAGGAGACCGTCGTGGTCAATAATCTGGTGTCGCGCCAGGTGGACGGGCTTATCGTCGCCTCCAGCATGCTGAGCGACAGCGACTACGTGAAGCTCAGCGAACAGCTGCCGGTGGTGCTGTTTGACCGCCATATGAACGATACCGCGCTGCCGCTGGTGATCACCGATTCCGTCACGCCGACGGCGGAGCTGGTCGAACGCATCGCGCGCCAGCACCCGGACGAGTTCTATTTCCTCGGCGGTCAGCCGCGCCTCTCTCCCACCCGCGACCGGCTGGAAGGCTTTAAGCAGGGGCTGGCGCGGGCGGGCGTTGAGCTGCGCCCCGAGTGGATCATTCACGGTAATTATCATCCGAGCAGCGGCTATGAGATGTTCGCCGCGCTCTGCGCCCGTTTAGGGCGTCCGCCGAAGGCGCTGTTTACCGCCGCCTGCGGTCTGCTGGAAGGTGTGTTGCGCTACATGAGCCAGCATCGCCTGCTGGAGAGCGATATCCATCTGGCGAGCTTTGACGATCACTATCTGTATGATTCGCTGTCAGTGCGCATCGATACCGTGCAGCAGGATTGCCGCCAGCTGGCGCTGGACTGCTTTGAGATGATCACCCAACTGGTGGATGACAATGAACCGACGCCGCTGCAGCGCTACCTCCCGGCCACGCTGCAATGGCGTCATCCGGCGGATTAACGCTTCACGTTAAAGAGCTTCGGAATTTCGCGCAGGCACCAGGCCTTCGCCTCGCCCATGCTGTCGCGCCGCCAGGCCATGATGATGTCCACCTCGCTGGTGGACTCCGGGCTTACGACGCGCAGCCGCCCTTCGGCAATATCTTTTTCCACCAGCGGATACGGCATCGTCGCCACGCCAAGCCCGGCGAGCAGCGCCTGGCGCTTGTCTTCAATGGATGTCACCGTCAGCCTCGGCTGTTTGTCGAGCAGCTGTACCGTCAGCACCGGGCGCTCACGCGCGGTGTCCGCCACCGCCACGCCGCGATACTTCACGCGCGTCACCTCGGACAGCGGCTCCGGCTCGTCGTGGATCGGGTGATCCGGCGCTGCGACGTAGACGTTCATCAGCGTATAGAGCTTGCGGGAGTTAATTTCTGACGACGAGCGAAAATGCATGTCCGGCGCGATGACGATATCGGCGCGGCCCTGCTCCAGCCGCTCCCAGGCGCCCGCCAGCACTTCGGTGATGAAAGAGAGCTGGGTGTTGGCTTTCGCGGCGAGTTTATCCACCAGCGGAAAGAGGCACGGCGTCGGCACCAGCGCCTCGGCGACGATAGTCAGGTGCGTTTCCCAGCCGCGCGCCAGCGCCTCGGCGTCCGTTGTGAGCTTATCCGCCGCCTCCAGCAACACGCGTCCGCGCTCCAGCAGCATACGGCCCACGTTGGTGAACTTGGTGCGGTGGCCGGAGCGGTCGAACAGCACCACGTCCAACTCCTCTTCCAGCTTCTGCATGGTGTAGCTCAGCGCAGACGGCACGCGGCCCAGTTCGTCAGCCGCGGCAGCGAAACTGCCGCGCCGGTCGATAGCGTCCATGACGCGCAACGCCTCCAGCGTCAATGCCCTTTCTTTAGCCATCAGGTTCTCGTTCAGGAAATTTGAATATACCCAGCAGATTAACTGGCTAACAATGCAGCGTCCACACCCTTAACATAAAAGCCTGTCAAGAGAGGTAAAATTATGATTATTACGAGAACAGCCAAACAGTGTGGGCAAGCTGACTATGGATGGCTGCAGGCTCGCTATACCTTTTCCTTTGGACACTACTTCGACCCAAAACTGCTGGGCTACGCCTCGCTGCGCGTGCTGAACCAGGAAGTGCTGGCGCCCGCCGCCGCGTTCCAGCCGCGCACCTATCCTAAAGTGGATATCCTCAACCTGATCCTCGACGGCGAAGCGGAATACCGCGACAGCGAAGGCAACCACCTGCGCGCGAAGGCGGGCGAGGCGCTGCTGCTCTCTACTCAGCCGGGCGTAAGCTACAGCGAACATAACCTGAGCAAAGACCATTCGCTGACACGGATGCAGCTTTGGCTCGACGCCTGCCCGGAGCGCGAAAACCCGGCGGTGCAGAAAATCGCGGTCGGCCCGCAGGCGCGCCAGCTGCTCGCCTCGCCGGATGGCGCCGAGGGTAGTCTGCAGTTGCGTCAGCAGGTGTGGTTGTGGCATATCGCCCTGAATGAAGGGGAATCGGTCAGTATGCCGCTCAACGGGCCGCGCGCCTATTTACAGTCGATCCACGGTACGGTGCATGCGAAAACCGGTACCGAAGAAAAAGAGGCATTAACCTGCGGAGATGGCGCTTTTATTCGTGACGAGGCTAACATAACCCTCATCGCCGATTCGCCTCTGCGCGCTTTACTGGTAGATTTGCCGGTGTAACAAGAAGGTGCAGAATGCTGCATCAGGAGTCATAAAATGAGTACTATCACACAGCAAAAGAAAGTCACGCAGTTGACTGTTTCACCCGTCCCGCAGGAAGCGTCTACACGCGCCGGAGCGCAAACAGCGTTTACCTACGATTGCATGCTCAGCGAGCTGGAAGCCATTATCGCTGAAGCCGAAGTCCGTCTGGCCGAGGAAGAAGCCGCCTGACGTACGCTCTCCGGGCGGGCCTGTCGGCTCGCCTGCTCCTGTATTTATTCCTTTGTCGCGCTTTGCTACGGCTATTCTTCCGTCTGATGGCAAACCACCCCGCAGGCCAGGTAACACACTGGTCGCCACTATGACCGCTACCTCACATCCATCTGTGTCTCTTTACACTGTCAGTTTCTGATTTTTCCCTCGCTTATCGCCGTTTCGCATCAAAAGCATAACGTTCTGCTCTCCGCGCATAAAAATAGCGGCTCATGCCGGGCGCGATCCGGATTAAGGAAAAGATGATGAGGATTATCAGAGGCAAAATATGAAAAAAACCGTACTCCTTGGATTAACGCTAGTGAGCGCGGCCTGCGTCGCGGCGGAAGATAAAACGGCCACGCTATCCGTCACTGGAAGTGTGCATCAGTCCTCTGGTTGTGCAGTTTCACTGAGCCGCACGACGGCCGATTTAGGAAACCAGAAAATTGAGCGGTTACCTGCAGTCGCCACCAGCCCAATCAACACAACGTCATCCGTTTTGGTGGTCGCGTCCCTCACTGGCGCAGGCTGCACCGATTATACCAATACCGATAATTACTATGCCCATACGGCGCTTCAGTTTAACGGCGTAGCAGACAGCACTGAAAGCACCGTTCTCGCCAATACCTTAAATGACGATACTGCGGCAAAAGGTATCGCCGTCGGTTTATATTCGTCAGAAGGTGTTCGATTTAATATCAACGAAAATATCCCATTGAACGATGGCCGCTTCCCCTTTTTTATCGGGATGGTCAAAGTCAACGATAACCCCAGCGCAGGTAAGGTGCAGTCGTCTCTGACCGTCTCCGTAGAGCATCTTTAAGGAACTGACCTTAACCAGGTAAAGCAAAAACCCCGCCGAAGCGGGGTTTTATAATGAGTGAAGCTGACCGGTAAGCCGCGTTCTTTTCATAGAAAGTGTCGTGGACAGTCATTCATCTTTGCCTTGTTTTCAAAAGCAAAAACCCCGCCGAAGCGGGGTTTTATAATGAGTGAAGCTAACCGATAAGCAGCGTTCTTTTCACAGAAAGCGTCGTGGACAGTCCTTCATCTTTGCCTTGTTTTCAAAAGCAAAAAACCCGCCGAAGCGGGGTTTTATAATGAGTGAAGCTGACTGGTAAGCCGCGTTCTCTTCATAGAAAGCGTCGTGGACAGTCATTCATCTTTGCCTTGTTTTCAAAAGCAAAAACCCCGCCGCAGCGGGGTTTTTTAATGAGTGAAGCTAACCGATAAGCCGCGTTCTTTTCACAGAAAGCGTAGTGGACAGTCATTCAACTTTGCCTTGTTTTCAAAAGCAAAAACCCCGCCGAAGCGGGGTTTTATAATGAGTGAAGCTAACCGATAAGCCGGGTTCTGTCGTGGACAGTCATTCATCTAGGCCAGCAATCGCTCACTGGCTCAAGCAGCCTACCCGGGTTCAGTACGGGCCGTACCTTGTGAACCCCTATTTGGCCTTGCTCCGGGTGGAGTTTACCGTGCCGCGAACTGTTACCAGTCGCGCGGTGCGCTCTTACCGCACCCTTTCACCCTTACCTGATCCCGCTTGCGCGGGCCATCGGCGGTTTGCTCTCTGTTGCACTGGTCGTGGGTTTCCCCCCCAGGCGTTACCTGGCACCCTGCCCTATGGAGCCCGGACTTTCCTCCCCTCCGCCCGTCTCCCCGAAAGGACGACGACGAAGCGGCGACTGTCTGGTCAGCTTCGGCGCGGAGTATAGAGGGTTTGCCAGTCGCTGTCACGCCCCATCACGGTTTATCGCGGTCAGCCCTGCTGCTCCAGCGCGTATTTATACAGCGCGTTTTTTTTCACGCCGTGGATTTCCGCCGCCAGCGCCGCGGCTTTTTTCAGCGGCAGCTCGGCCTGCAACAGCGCGAGCGTGCGCAGCGCGTCCGGCGGCAGCGCGTCTTCCTGCGCTTTATGCCCTTCGACGATCAGCACCATTTCGCCCTTGCGGCGGTTTTCATCTTCTTTCACCCAGGCGAGCAGCTCGCCGACCGGCGCGCCGTTGATGGTTTCCCAGGTTTTCGTCAGTTCGCGCGCCAGCACCACATAACGGGACTCGCCCCAGACGGCGACCATATCCTCAAGGCTTTCCAGCAGACGATGGGTAGACTCATAGAAAATCAGCGTGCGCGGCTCTTGTTCAAGCGCTTTCAGCGCGTCGCGGCGGCCTTTGGATTTCGCGGGCAGAAAACCTTCATAGCAGAAGCGGTCGGAAGGCAGACCGGCGGCGGACAGCGCCGCGATGGCCGCGCACGGCCCCGGCAGCGGCACCACGCGCAGCCCGGCTTCGCGGCAGGCGCGCACCAGATGGTAGCCAGGGTCGTTAATCAGCGGCGTACCGGCATCAGAGACCAGCGCAATGTTTTGTCCTTCACGCAGTTTGGCTATCAGGGTTTCCGCTTTTTGCTGTTCGTTATGGTCGTGCAATGCAAAAAGCCGGGCGCTGATAGCAAAATGTTGCAGCAGCAGACCGGTATGACGGGTATCCTCAGCGGCGATAAGATCGACGGACTGCAATACTGTCAGGGCGCGTTGCGTGATGTCGCCGAGATTGCCGATAGGCGTCGGGACAATATAGAGCTGGCCCTGAGAATTCTGCGCCGAATCGTTATGTTTCATTGTTTCGTCCGTATTGCCGATTTAAAATTGAACATTCACCAGAAAAAAACCACTGGATACAGCATGGTACCTTCTAAATTTTCCGGCTCTAAAGCCGCGCGTTGTCTGCCTGTCCTGCTGGCAGCCTTGTTTTTCGCAGGCTGCGGCACGCAGACGCATGACCAGAGCAGTGCGCATATGCAGGGCGAAGCCAAAGCGGATTCCGGCTTTTATCTGCACCAGATGGAACAAAGCAGTGATGATAGCAAGACCAACTGGCAATTACTCGCCATACGTGCACTGCTTGGCGAAGGCAAACGCGAGCGCGCCATCACGCTCTACGGCGAGCTGCCGCAAAACCTGACGGACGCCCAGCGTCGCGAAGCGTCGCTGCTCGACGCGCAGATCAAACTGGCGCAGCAGGATTATCAGGGTGCCGTAGCGCTACTTGAGAAAATCAACCCGGCGGATCTCAACGACGAGCAGAAAGCCCGCTACTGGCAGGCGAAAATCGACGCCAGCCAGGGCCGCCCGTCTCTGGAGCTGCTGCGCGCGCTGATAGCCCAGGAGCCGCTGTTGCAGGGTCCGGCAAAGCAGAAAAACATCGACGCCACTTGGCAGGCGCTGTCGCAGATGTCGCAGGATCAGGCGAAGGCGCTGGTTATTAACGCCGATGAAAATACGCTGCAAGGCTGGATCGATCTTCAGCGCGTCTGGTTCGATAACCGCAACGACCCGAAAATGCTCCAGGCGGGCGTGAAAGACTGGCAGACCCGCTACCCGCAAAATCCGGGCGCGAAAATGCTGCCGACCCAGCTTGCTAACCTGCAAAACTACAAGCCTGCGTCCGCCAGCAAAATCGCGTTGCTGCTGCCGCTAAACGGCCAGGCGGCCGTGTTTAGCCGCGCCATTCAGCAGGGGTTCGAAGCCGCGAAAAATGCAGGCACCAGCCCGGTTGCCGTTCAGGCGCCAGCCCAGGCGACAGCAGATAACGCCACGCAGAACGCGAATAGCCCGCAAACGCCGCAGGCGGCTTCCGCCGATAGCGTGGCAAGCCCAGCCGCCGCGCCGGTTGACGATCTGGCCGCGCAGCCTGACGCCCAGCCAACCGCGCAACCGCAACAGCCGCCCGTCGACGCGCAACCTGTCGCCGCCGCGCCTGCGAATCCTTCCGCAGAAATTAAGGTCTATGACACCAGCGAGCAGTCCATTACGCAGATCCTTACCCAGGCTCAGCAGGACGGCGCAAGCCTGGTTGTCGGCCCGCTGCTGAAAGAGAACGTCGACGGCCTGCTTAAGAGCGGCACGCCGCTGAACGTGCTGGCGCTCAACCAGCCGGAAACCGTACAAAATCGCCCGAACGTCTGTTATTTCGCGCTGTCGCCGGAAGATGAAGCCGCTGATGCCGCCGCCCACATCTGGCAGGAAGGCAAACGCGCGCCGCTGCTGCTGGTGCCGTACAGCGCGCTTGGCGAGCGCGTCACCAAAGCCTTCGCCGACCGCTGGGCGCAGCTTGGCGGCGGTACGGTATTGCAGCAGAAATTTGGCTCCGTTAACGAGCTGAAAATGAACATCAACGGTGGCACCGGCATCGCGCTGACCGGCACGCCTGTCGCCGCGAGCCTGCCGAAGCAGGAGTCAGTGACGATAGGCGGTCTCTCCATTCCGGCACCGCCGACCGACGCCCAGATAACCGCAGGCAGCAGCGGCAACGTAGACGCGGTCTACATCGTCGCCACGCCATCGGAAATCGCGCTGATTAAGCCGATGATCGCCATGCGTGCGGGCAGCCACAGCGGCGCGTCGCTGTACGCCAGCTCCCGCAGCGCCCAGGGCGGCGCAGGCCCGGATTTCCGTCTGGAGATGGAAGGTCTGGAGTTCAGCGATATCCCGATGCTCGCGGGCAGCAACCCGGCGCTGATGCAGCAGGCGCTCTCGGCGGTGAATAATGACTATTCGCTGGCGCGCCTGTATGCGATGGGCGTGGATGCCTGGTCGCTGGCGAACCATTTCTCCCAGATGCGTCAGGTGCCCGGCTTCCAGCTTAGCGGCAACACCGGCGCGCTCAGCGCGACACAGGACTGCGTAATTAACAGGAAGTTAACGTGGCTCAAATACCAGCAGGGACAGTTGGTTCCGGCCAACTGAGTCGCAGACAGACCGGCGCGGCCTTTGAAGCACAGGCGCGCGCCTTTCTGGAGCGCAAGGGATTGCGTTTTATCGCCGCCAACGCCCATGAGCGCGGCGGCGAAATCGATCTCATCATGGACGACCGCGGCGTGACGGTTTTCGTCGAGGTCCGCTACCGGCGCGCCAGCCTCTATGGCGGCGCGGCCGCCAGCGTTACCCGCAGCAAACAGCAAAAGTTGTTACATGCCGCCCGGTTGTGGCTCGCGCGCCACAATGGGAGCTTTGATACTGTGGATTGCCGGTTCGATGTGTTAGCCTTCACCGGCAATGAAATCGAGTGGATTGCGAACGCCTTTTCGCTCCACGCCTGAACTGACGTAACGCTCAAAGGATAATCGTGCTAGAAAGAATCAAAGTCTGCTTTACGGAAAGCATTCAAACCCAGATTGCGGCGGCGGAAGCACTCCCGGATGCGATTTCTCGTGCGGCCATGACCCTGGTTCAGTCTCTCCTTAACGGCAACAAAATCCTCTGCTGCGGTAACGGCACGTCCGGTGCCAACGCGCAGCATTTCGCGGCCAGCATGATCAATCGTTTTGAAACCGAGCGGCCCAGTTTACCTGCCATTGCACTTAATACCGATAATGTGGTCTTAACGGCGATAAGCAACGACAGGCTGCATGACGAAGTGTATGCCAAACAGGTGCGTGCGCTGGGTCATGCCGGTGATGTGCTGCTGGCGATTTCCACCCGCGGCAACAGCCGGGATATCGTCAAAGCGGTCGAGGCTGCGGTCACCCGCGATATGACTATCGTGGCGCTGACGGGTTACGACGGCGGCGAGCTGGCGGGGCTTCTGGGCCCGCAGGATGTGGAGATCCGTATTCCTTCGCATCGCAGCGCGCGCATTCAGGAAATGCATATGCTGACGGTAAACTGCCTGTGCGATTTAATCGATAACACATTGTTTCCACACCAGGATGATTAAGGAGTGCTCATGAAGGCCATTAAACCCCTCGCGGTGGTGATGACCGCGCTTGTGCTACAGGGCTGCGTCGCGGCGGCTGTCGTCGGAACCGCGGCGGTCGGCACCAAAGCCGCGACCGACCCGCGCAGTGTGGGTACTCAGGTTGATGACGGTACGCTGGAGCTGCGCGTGAATACGGCGCTTGGCAAAGATGAGCAACTGAAGAAAGAAGCGCGTATCAACGTGACCGCCTATCAGGGCAAAGTGCTGCTGACCGGCCAGTCGCCGAACCCGGAGCTGGCGTCCCGCGCGAAGCAGATAGCGATGGGCGTGGAAGGCGCGACGGAAGTGTTTAACGAAATCCGCAACGGCCAGCCGATTGGGCTTGGCACCGCGTCATCGGATACCTGGATAACCACCAAGGTGCGCTCGCAGCTGCTCGGCAGCGATCAGGTGAAATCGTCTAACGTGAAAGTGACGACCGAGAATGGCGAAGTGTTCCTGCTCGGTCTGGTGACCGATCGCGAAGGCCGCGCAGCGGCGGATACCGCGAGCCGCGTAAGCGGCGTGAAACACGTCACCACCGCGTTTACCTACATTAAGTAACCCTTCACCTAAGCCCTCTCCCACCGGGGAGAGGGTTCACATCATTTCCATTGATGTTTTAATCGGTCTTGCGGCAGAGGGCGCGATGCTTGCCCGCCGACAAACCAGGCTCGCGCCATAACCCACTACATCAGCGCCAGCGCGCCCGTCACGGCGCCCGCAAGCATCACCATACCGCCGGTCATCCACAACGCTTTGGCCGGAAACGCTTTACGCAACATGATAAGAGACGGCAGGCTCACCGCAGGGAGCGTCACCAGCAGCGCCAGCCCCGGCGCGAGGCCCATCCCCGCCAGCATCATGGTCTGTACAATCGGAATTTCCGCCGCGGTCGGGATAACGAACAGGCAACCCGCCACCGCCATCGCCAGCACCCAGAACAGCGTATTGCCCACCGCGCCGTCAGCGTGCGGGAACAGCCAGACGCGCGCGGCACCCAGCGCCAGTACCGCCAGCAGATAGACCGGGATAGTGCTCCAGAACAGCGCCCAGAGCGCCTGTCCCCAGCGCGTCATAAAGCTGCCCTGCGGGGCTTCTGCAGGCAGCGCCGATTCAGGCAGCGCAGGCGCAGGCGTGTCGGCCACAAAGCGCTGCACCAGCGATGCGATACCAACCACCATCACCAGACCCGCCGCCACGCGGATAAGCGCGAACTGCCAGCCCAGTACAAAGCCCATAAACACCAGCGTCGCGGGGTTCAGCAGCGGATTGCCGAGCCAGAACGCCAGCGCGCCGCCCATCGACACCGACTGACGCCGCATACCCGCCGCCACCGGCGCCGCGCAGCAGGTGCACATCATGCCGGGGAGCGAAAACAGCGCGCCCAGCAGCGTACCGCGAAAGCGCGGCTGGCCCAGCGTGCGCAGCAGCCAGTCGCGCGGGATCAACACCTGAATGAGCGAGCCCAGCAGCACGCCGAGCACGGCGGCTTTCCAGACCGCGAGAAAATAGACGGCGGCGTAATCCAGCGCTGCGCGCAGCGGGTTATCCTGCGCGTTAGCGAGAATCGAATTGCCGATGCTGTGCGTTTGCGCGGCGGTAAAGGCTTTGCCGTAATAGGGCTGCCATTTGACATACCACAGGCCGATAAACAGCACGAGAAAGAACAGCGCGGGTTTCCACCATGCGGGGGATTTCGGCGCCAGAGATGAAGACTGACCAGCCATAACATTCCTCTGGAAAACAGGGGGTAAATTTTTGCCGGTCAATACTACGCCCGCGTTACGCTTTTTGAAACGGCATTCAACGCGCCGTTTGTGCGGCTATTTCACGCAATTGTGTGGAATCCAGCACCGCGACGTCTTCTTTTGCCGGCGACAGCGCCACATTCATCAGCGCCCGCGCCACGGTCTGCGCCTCGATAGCTTTCCATTTGCCGGGCAACAGGCGAAACAGCGGCGCCATAAAGGATTCCCCGGCGCGACGCTTTTCGCGATCCCCGATAAGCAGCGACGGATGCGCGAAGGTAAGACGCGGCCAGCCCTGCGCTTTCAGCGCCGCCTCCATTTCGCCTTTCACCCGGTTGTAGAAAAACGGCGAATTCGGATTCGCTCCGACGGCGCTGACCACCAGCATATGCTTCGCGCCGAGCCGCAGCCCGGCAAGCGAGGTGTCGACCACCAGCGTGTAGTCGGCGAGGATAAACGCCTCTTTACTGCCCGCTTCGCGACGCGTGGTGCCCAGACAGCAAAAGACCAGATCCAGCGGCGTATCGAGCTGCGTCAGCACGTCGGAGAGCTGCGGATCGTGCGGGTTTTCCACTTTGCGCAGCGTCACCGGCAACGGGCGGCGGGTCGCCGCGATAATCGACGAGACGCGCGGCTCGTCAACCAGCATACGCAGCAGATGGCTGCCCACCAGCCCGCTGGCGCCGGTTATCAGTACTCGACTCATGATCGCTCCTTTGCAGAATCTTCTGCCTTGCAATGTCAGCGCCCTGGACCAGGCTTAATAGTCTGTGTGGTTTAAGTATTTACCATTTCTGGCAAAAGCCATTACTGCACATCACCGTTCTGTAAAGACACCAAGGGAGGCGTAATGAGCAAGAAGATTGCAGTCTTAATCACTGACGAATTCGAAGATTCGGAATTCACATCCCCCGCCGCGGAGTACCGCAAAGCCGGGCATGAAGTGATCACCATTGAGAAAGAAGCGGGGAAAACCGTCACCGGCAAACAGGGCGAGGCAACGGTTACAATCGATAAATCTATCGATGACGTCAGCCCGGCGGATTTTGACGCCCTGCTGTTGCCTGGCGGCCATTCGCCTGACAGCCTGCGCGGCGACGATCGCTTCGTCACCTTCACGCGCGATTTCGTCAATACCGGCAAACCGGTCTTTGCTATCTGCCACGGCCCGCAACTGCTGATTAGCGCAGATGTGATCCGCGGGCGTAAGCTCACCGCCGTGAAGCCTATCGTTATCGATGTGAAAAACGCCGGGGCGGAATTCTTCGATCAGGAAGTGGTGATAGACAAAGATCAACTGGTGACCAGCCGCACCCCGGAAGATCTGCCTGCGTTTAACCGCGAGGCGTTACGCCTGCTCGGCGCGTAACCAGCCGAGTTTTTTACCAAACCCCAGGGTGTTGTCAGTGAACTTGATTTCATCAAGACGGATCTCCCACAGCGGGGAGGACATCACCCTGGCGACCGGAAAGCGACGGTTGTAGCGCTCGCGCAAGGCTTCGCTTTCCGGTCCTTCCACCAGCCGTAATTCCCCCGCAAACTGCACGCCGCGTATCCGCGCCACGGTTTTGGTCTGCCCGTTGACCGTGCCCGCCACGCGCGCCAGCCGCCCGGCCATTTCGCCATGCCGGCTTTTGGTGTCGCTTAACAGATAAAACGCCACCCGCTCGCGGTCATAAACGTAAAACGCGTTAGCGCACCAGAGCGTGTCTTCACGGCCAACGCAGTAGGTGACGACATGTTGTTTAGCGAGCCATTGGCTGATGGCGTCGAGAGCGTCCATGAGTTCTCCTGTCGGGAATAATCGTGATAAGGTGCGCCCAGTTGTGACTGTCGCTGATATTCATTATGGAAGAATGGTTTCTTTATCTGATCCGCAGCCCCGATAACCGGCTCTATACCGGTATCACTACCGATGTGGCGCGCCGTTTCGCGCAGCATCAGCGCGGCAAAGGCGCTAAAGCGCTGCGCGGGAAAGGCGAGCTGACGCTGGTGTTCAGCGCGCCTGCGGGCAATCGCTCTGCGGCGCTGCGCGCCGAGTATCGCATTAAGCAACTAACGAAGCGGCAGAAAGAGCAACTGGTTGCGGGGGAGCTGGCGTTTGAGACGATGACTGACGCGCCGCAAACGCCCTGAAATCAGAAGCGGTTAAAGTGATCGTGGTACTCCACGCGGCCATGCACGCCGTCGAGCGCGTCATCGGCGAGACGGTGCACCTGAAACGCCGCTTCGGCACCCGGCCAGCGGCAGTGGAGATCGTAGCGGGCGGCGGGCTCAAAGCCCAGACGGTTATAAAACTCCGGCGAGCCCAGCGTGACCACCGCCGCGTAGCCAAATTCATTCAGCGAATCGAGCCCTTCGTAAACTAACTGCCGGCCAATCCCCTGCCCGCGCCAGCCGTCATCGACTGCCAGCGGCGCAAGGCCCAGCCATTGACGCTCCTCGCCCGCCACGGTGACGGGGCTGAAGGCGACGTAACCGACGACCTGACCTTCATCGTCCGTTGCGACTAACCCCAGGGTCAGCTGCCCGTCTTCACGCAGCGCGTGCACCAACTCCGCCTCGCTGTCGCGACCAAACGCGCGGCGAAGTAAAGCGTCGATGCCAGGCGCATCAATGGGGATTTCTACACGAATCAGCATGGTTCACCTATGGAAGTTGCTTTGGTTAGCGGCGAGACGCTCAGCCCCGCTTCAACGAAGTCCGCCAGTTGCAGCAGCAGCACGCGTAGCGGTTTCGGCATCGCGTCGAGTTCAATGGCGTCCATCAGATTCTTCACATATAACCCTAATTCAGTATCACCTTCAATCACCAGGCGACGCTGGAAGAAAAGCGTGTCGGGATCCTGCTTGCGCGCGGCGATCATCAGCAGGTCGGCGGCGTCGGCGCGGAACATCACGTCAGCGTCGGCCTGTTCGCGCACGATAAGCGTGTCGTTTTCGACCGAAGTGAACCAGCGCAGGCCGATGTCGCGCACCTCAATGCCGAGCCAGCGGCCTTCCAGAAATGCCAGCTCTTCATCCGCCAGCGCCTGACGGAATTGCCAGCCGAGCAGTTGCTCCAGCGCCTGGCGCTTGAGCGCGAACGGCGTCAGCGCGACCGGCGCTTTAAGAAGCGAAGGGCCAAGATGTACCAGACAGGAACGCAGATTCTTCAACACGGGCTTTTCTCCTTGCCAAATCACAGTGGCCGTTATTGTGCCATATCAGCCAGATGAGATAGCGGCTCAAATCAAGCTTTGCGCCTTCGCGGGTACCCCTTTATAGATGCCATCAATACGACATTAGCTGCCTTAAATCAAAAATTGTCGCGGACGGGTTAACTAAAATCGCCGTTCGTTAACAATTTCGCTGCCTTTGCGCAGCGCGCAGGCCCGACGCGGCCTGCCTTATTTTCAGGACACGCTATGGAGTTGCTTTGCCCCGCCGGTAACCTTCCGGCTCTGAAGGCGGCCATCGATAATGGCGCGGATGCGGTCTATATCGGTCTGAAAGACGATACCAACGCCCGCCACTTCGCCGGCCTGAATTTTACCGAGAAAAAACTACAGGATGCGGTGAGCTATGTGCATCAGCATGGCCGCAAACTGCATATCGCTATCAATACCTTCGCGCACCCGGACGGCTATGACCGCTGGGAGCGTGCGGTGGATATGGCCGCCCAGCTTGGCGCCGATGCGCTGATCCTCGCCGATATCGCGATGCTGGAGTACGCCGCGACGCGCTACCCGCACGTGGAGCGCCATGTGTCGGTGCAGGCGTCCGCCACTAATGAAGCCGCCATCCGCTTTTATCAGCGTCATTTCGATGTCGCCCGCGTGGTGCTGCCGCGCGTGTTATCCATTCATCAGGTGAAACAATTAGCGCGCGTGACGCCGGTGCCGCTGGAAGTATTCGCCTTCGGCAGCCTGTGCATTATGGCGGAGGGGCGCTGCTATCTCTCGTCCTACCTGACCGGCGAATCGCCCAATACCGTAGGCGCCTGCTCGCCCGCCCGCTTTGTGCGCTGGCAGCAGACGGACCAGGGGCTGGAATCGCGCCTCAACGACGTGCTGATCGACCGCTATAAGGAAGGCGAAAACGCCGGTTATCCGACGCTGTGCAAAGGCCGCTATCTGGTAGACGGGCAGCGCTATCACGCACTCGAAGAGCCCACCAGCCTTAATACGCTGGAACTGCTGCCGGAGCTGCTGGCGGCCAATATCGCCTCGGTGAAAATCGAAGGCCGCCAGCGCAGCCCGGCCTACGTAAGCCAGGTGGCGAAGGTGTGGCGTCAGGCCATCGACCGCTGCAAAGCCGACCCGCAACACTTTGCGCCGCAGCCGGCCTGGATGGACGCGCTCGGCGCGATGGCCGAAGGCACCCAGACGACGCTTGGCGCGTATCACCGCAAATGGCAGTAAGGAGAGCAGAGTGAAATATTCGTTAGGGCCGGTGCTCTACTACTGGCCGAAAGCCACGCTGGAGAGTTTTTATGAAGCGGCGGCGAAGAGCAGCGCCGATGTGATTTATCTCGGCGAGGCGGTGTGCAGCAAACGACGCGACACCAAAGCCGCCGACTGGCTGGCGCTCGCCAGAACGCTCGCCGCCAGCGGCAAGCAGGTAGTGCTCTCGACGCTGGCGCTCGTCCAGGCGCCGTCGGAGCTGAACGAGCTGAAGCGGTATATCGACAACGGCGAGTTTCTGATTGAAGCCAACGATTTCGGCGCCGTGGGGCTGGCGGCGGAGCGCGGGCTGCCATTTGTGGCCGGTCATGCGCTGAACTGCTACAACGCCGTCACGCTGCGTCTGCTGTTAAAAGAGGGCATGACGCGCTGGTGTATGCCGGTGGAGCTGTCGCGCGACTGGCTGGTAAACCTGCTTGAGCAGTGCGACGCGCTGGGCATCCGCGATAAGTTTGAAGTGGAAGTGCTGAGCTACGGCCACCTGCCCCTCGCCTACTCCGCCCGCTGCTTTACCGCGCGTTCAGAAGACCGCCCGAAAGACGAGTGCGAAACCTGCTGCATTAAATACCCCACCGGGCGCAGTATGCGCTCGCAGGAGAACAGCCAGGTCTTTGTGCTGAACGGCATTCAGACGATGAGCGGCTATGTCTATAACCTTGGCAATGAACTCGCGTCGATGAGCGGGCTGGTGGATATGGTGCGCCTCTCGCCGATGGGCATGGAGACGCTCACGGTGCTCGACACATTCCGGGCCAATGAAAAGGGCACCGCCCCGCTGCCGCTCGCCGCGCACAGCGACTGCAACGGCTACTGGCGCAGGCTCGCCGGGATGGCCCTGCAGGCATAAGAAAAGGCTCACTTTGTTAACAGCATTTTGCATGAGTTCATGCAGTATGAATGGACAGCTTTCCGGCCGGGCCGCGGGCAAAATCCCCGAAATGCGCCAGGCTGGAAGAAGACCTTCAATCTGATAGCTATGCTGTAATTAAGTGAGCCGTTATGTCTGATAAATCTGTTGTGCCTTTCTCGGTGCTCGATCTCGCGCCGATCCCGCAAGGCTCCTCCGCCCGTGAGGCGTTCCATCACTCGCTCGATTTAGCGCGCCTCGCGGAAAAGCGCGGCTATGATCGCTACTGGCTGGCGGAGCATCATAATATGACCGGCATCGCCAGCGCCGCGACGTCGGTGCTGATTGGTTATCTCGCCGCCAATACCACGACGCTGCGCCTTGGCTCCGGCGGCGTGATGCTACCAAACCATGCGCCGCTGGTGATAGCTGAACAGTTCGGCACGCTCGACGCGCTCTATCCGGGCCGCATCGAGCTGGGCCTGGGACGCGCGCCGGGCAGCGATCAGCGCACGATGATGGCGCTGCGCCGCAATATGAATAACGATATCGACAACTTTCCGCGCGATGTGAAAGAGCTGACGGACTGGTTCGACGCCCGCGATCCGAGCCCGGCGGTGCGCCCGGTGCCTGGTTACGGCGCGAAGCTTCCGGTATGGCTGCTGGGCTCCAGCCTCTACAGCGCGCAGCTCGCCGCGCAGATGGGCCTGCCGTTCGCGTTCGCCTCGCATTTCGCGCCGGATATGCTCTTCCAGGCGCTGCATCTCTACCGCGCGCATTTCCAGCCCTCGGAACGGCTGGAGAAACCGTACGCGATGGTCTGCATTAACATCGTCGCCGCCGACAGTAACCGCGACGCGGAGTTTCTCTTCACCTCGATGCAGCAGGCATTTGTGAAGCTGCGCCGTGGCGAAACCGGCCAGCTGCCGCCGCCGATTGAGTCGATGGAAAGCTTCTGGAGCCCGGCGGAGCAGTACGGGGTTGCACAGGCGCTCAGCATGTCGCTGGTGGGTGATAAAGCGAAAGTCCGCCACGGGCTATTGTCGGTGCTGCGAGAAACCGACGCGGACGAAATCATGGTTAACGGCCAGATTTTCGACCACGAAGCGCGCCTGCATTCGTTTGATCTCGCCATGCAGGTGCGAGAGGAATTACTCAACTAATGGCCTTACCCGCCCTCTCCCGCAGGAGAGGGCGACACCCGCGCAGGTCACTGATAGACCGGCAGCAGGTTAAAGCTTGAAAGCAAATGCACCAGCGCATTGCCCAGCCCGAAAAGCAGGATCAGCGCAATCATGCCGTTGCCGCCCCAGACGCGAAAGCGCGGGCTGCCGAAGCGTTGACGTGACGCGCGCGCCAGCAACGCAGGCACAATAGCCGCCCAGATTGTCGCCGCGAGCCCCGCATAGCCAATCGCATAGAGAAACCCGTTCGGCCACAGCAGCCCCCCCGCCATCGGCGGCAGGAACGTCAGCAGCGCGGTTTTCAGCCGTCCGCGCGGTGAATCGTCAAACCCGAAGAGATCGGCCAGATAGTCAAATAACCCCAGCGTGACGCCCAGAAACGAGCTTGCCACCGCGAAGTTAGAAAACACAATCAGCAGCACGTCGAGTGTCCGACTGTTCAGCACGTCGCTCAGCGCGCTCACCAGCACATCGATATTGCCGCCCGCTTTCGCGATGCCGATAAATTCCGGGCGCGGAATATTGCCCATCGTCGCCAGCAGCCAGACGGCGTACAGCGCCAGCGCAATCAGCGTTCCCCAGACCAGACAGCGAATAATCGTGCCGGGCTCCTTGCCGTAATATTTCATCAGGCTTGGCACGTTGCCGTGGTAGCCGAATGACGCCAGGCAAAACGGCAGCGTCATCAGCACATAAGGCGTGTAGCTCGGGCTCGCCTCCAGCGTGTTGAATAGCGTCGCAGGCTCAACATGGCCCAGCAGCCCGCCGAACGTCAGGAAAAAGGTGATGACCTTGCCGCCAAGCACAATCGCCGTCATCCGGCTGACCGCGCTGGTGGAGAGCCAGACGATAAACGCAACAACGAGAGCGAAGCCAAACCCCGCCAGACGCGCGGGTATATCAATCGCCATGCCGGCAAGCGTGTGGTGGATAACCGAACCGCTGGCCGAGATATAGGCGTACGTCAGAATGTAAAGCACAAAGGCGACAGCCGCGCCATTGACCACGTTCCAGCCGTTACCGAGCAGGTCACGGGTCATGGTGTCGAAGCTCGCGCCGATATGGTAGTTGAGGTTGGCTTCAAGCAGCATCAGCCCCGAATGGAGCATGCAAAACCAGGTAAACAGCAAGGCGAGCAGCGACCAGAAAAACCACGCCCCGGACATCACCACGGGCAGAGAGAACATTCCCGCGCCGATAATCGTACCGGCGATGATCACAACGCCGCTGACCAGTGAAGGCGACGCGCTGCGGGCGATAAGTGTGGCCATAATGCTTTCCTGTGAAAAAGGTTACCCGGACGATTCATTGTACCAGTACAGGAGTACAAAAAGGAGAAAAAATCATACCTTATACGGATCGTGACGTATTTCGCTGGGTTGTCGCTGTTCAGTAGCTTATTAATCAACCACTATCTGCTGGCGCAGCACGCGATGCTCGCGACGGCACAGAGGGCGCGCGCCGCGCGCCCGGTGAGGATCAGGCGACCGGTTTGAGCCGGGCGACGAAGTGGCGCAACACGGGCGGCTCATAGGTGAAGGTCAGCCCTTTGATTTTGCTCGCCCGTTGCTTCACGCTTATCAGCGCGTCGGCGATGTAGTCCATGTGGTCATTGGTGTAGACACGGCGCGGAATGGTCAGGCGCAGCAGCTCCATCGGCGAAGGTTTTTGCAGGCCGGTCTGCGGGTCGCGGCCCAGCAGCAGCGAGCCGATCTCCACGCTGCGGATCCCTGCCTCCAGGTAGAGTTCGTTGTTAAGCGCGTGCGCCGGGAACTGCTCGGGGGGAATGTGCGGCAGCAGAAGTTTCGCGTCGACAAATACCGCGTGACCGCCGGTGGGGTACTGGATCGGAATATCGCCCGCGCGCAGCCGCTCGCCGAGGTATTCCACCTGATTAATACGGTAAGCCAGGAAATCTTCGTTAGTGCCCTCTTCAAGCCCAATCGCCAGCGCTTCCATATCGCGCCCCGCCAGCCCGCCGTAGGTGACAAAGCCCTCCATCGGCACGCAGCGGATACGCACATCGTTAAACAGCGCTTCATCTTCCCGGAAGCAGCACAGACCGCCAATATTCACCATCGGATCTTTTTTGGCGGACATCGTGAGCATGTCGCCATACTGGTACATCTCGCGAATAATTTCCTTCACGCTTTTATTTTCATATCCCGGCTCGCGCTGCTTAATAAACCAGGCGTTTTCACAGAACCGCGCCGAGTCGATGACTACCGGAATATTATGCTTACGCGCAATCTCATACACTTCGCGCATATTCTGCATCGAGACCGGCTGCCCGCCACTGCTATTACAGGTCACCGTAGTAATAATGGCCGCGACGTTTTCCGCGCCATGCCCCTGAATAGTGGCGTTGAGCTGGTCAATATCAAAATTGCCTTTCCAGTCGTACCAGGAGACAGTATCAAACGCTTTCGGCGTTACGACGTTAATGGCGCGGGCGCCGTTTAATTCCACGTGCGCCGCGGTCGTATCAAAATGAAAGTTTGAAATAAACACCGGGCGGCGGGACTGAATTCTGGCTATCAGGCTCGGAAAAAGGATCTGCTCCGCGCCGCGGCCCTGATGGGTGGGAATGGTGTACGGATAACCGATAATCTCTTTTACTTTTTCGCACAGATGCTGATAGTTGCGCGACCCGGCGTAGGCTTCATCGCCCATCATCAGCCCCGCCCACTGGCGGTCGCTCATGGCGCCCGTTCCGGAATCGGTCAGCAGATCGATATAGACATCCTGACTGTTTAATAAAAAGGGATTGTAACCCGCCGCTTCCAGCGCGTTTACGCGATCCTGCCAGGTAGTCATGCGAATGGTCTCAACCATTTTAATACGAAAAGGCTCAGGAATACGTTTCATGTTAATTCTCCGGCATGCGTCGCCCGCAGGCGGCCTGAATAACAGTGTCAGAAAGGCCTTACCCGCCGGGGCAATGATTTTTAAAAAAGAAGGTTTAAAAAATGCGGAGAAGTATTAACGCGGGAAATCTTCAGAAATGCGGTGATCCAGATTATACCAGGCGTTCAGGCCGCCTCGCTGAATGAGTCGATACGACAGAGACAACACATTCATTACATCGTCCTCTGCGGGTTACAGGTCTGTTAAAAATATCCGTTAATGGATATTTATCCGTGACTGATTCCACAAAAGAACAATGTCAGCTAAAAAACGTTCAATAAACCAAAGTTGTTAACCTCGGCCCATAAAAAAAGCCCCGAACAGGTCGGGGCTTTTTTATCAGATTAACGGTGCTTATGCATCGCTGAAGCGACGACGACCGGTTGCATCTTCACGACGCGGGCCGCGGCCACCTTCACGACGCTCGCCGCCGAAGCTACGACCGCCGCCTTCACGACGTTCGCCGCTGAAACGACGACCTTCGCTGCGACCGCCTTCACGACGCTCGCCGCCTTCGCGACGTTCACCGCCGAAACCACGGCCACCGCCAGCAGGACGACGATCGCCACGCGGCTGTGCATCGCCCATCAGTTGCATATTCATCGGCTTGTTCAGAATACGCGTGCGGGTGAAGTGCTGCAGCACTTCCGTCGGCATGCCTTTCGGCAGTTCGATCGTGGAGTGCGACGCAAACAGCTTGATGTTACCAATGTAACGGCTGCTGATGTCGCCTTCGTTGGCGATAGCGCCCACGATGTGACGCACTTCAACGCCATCATCACGGCCCACTTCAATGCGGTACAGCTCCATGTCGCCTGCGTCACGACGCTCACGACGCGGACGTTCTTCACCGCCGTTACGGTCGCTGCGCGGACCACGCTCATTGCGGTCACCACGACGCTCGAAACGATCGTCACGGTCGCGGAATTCGCGTTTCGGACGCATCGGCGCATCCGGCGGCAGGATCAGCGGACGTTCGCCCTGCGCCATTTTCAGCAGCGCGGCAGCCAGCGTTTCCACATCCAGCTCGCCTTCCGGCTGAAGCTTGGTCAGCAGCGCGCGGTACTGGTCCAGATCGCTGCTTTCCAGCTGCTGCTGTACTTTCGCGGCGAATTTTTCCAGACGGCGTTTGCCGAGCAGCTCTGCGTTCGGCAGCTCAACTTCCGGAATGGTGAGCTTCATGGTGCGCTCGATGTTGCGCAGCAGACGACGCTCGCGGTTCTCAACGAACAGCAGCGCACGGCCAGCACGACCCGCACGACCGGTACGGCCGATACGGTGAACGTAAGACTCGGAATCCATCGGGATATCGTAGTTTACGACCAGGCTGATACGCTCAACGTCCAGACCACGTGCCGCAACGTCGGTTGCGATCAGGATATCCAGACGACCGTCTTTCAGACGCTCCAGCGTTTGCTCACGCAGCGCCTGGTTCATGTCACCGTTCAGCGCGGCGCTGTTGTAACCGCTGCGCTCCAGCGCTTCAGCCACTTCCAGGGTCGCGTTTTTGGTGCGCACGAAAATAATCGCCGCGTCAAAATCTTCCGCTTCAAGGAAACGCACCAGCGCTTCGTTTTTACGCATACCGTACACAGACCAGTAGCTCTGGCTGATGTCCGGGCGCGTGGTAACGCTGGACTGAATGCGCACTTCCTGCGGCTCTTTCATAAAGCGGCGGGTAATGCGACGAATCGCTTCCGGCATGGTCGCGGAGAACAGCGCGGTCTGATGTTCAGCCGGGATCTGCGCCATGATAGTTTCGACGTCTTCGATGAAGCCCATACGCAGCATTTCATCGGCTTCGTCCAGGACCAGACCTTTCAGGTTAGAAAGATCCAGCGTACCGCGCTTGAGGTGATCCAGCAGACGGCCCGGCGTACCGACCACAATCTGCGGGCCCTGGCGCAGTGCGCGCAGCTGCACGTCATAACGCTGGCCACCGTACAGGGCCACGACGTTTACGCCATGCATATGTTTAGAGAAATCCGTCATGGCTTCAGCAACCTGAACCGCCAGTTCGCGGGTCGGTGCCAGCACGAGGATCTGCGGCGCGCGCAGGGTTTCGTCAATGTTGTGAAGCAGCGGTAAAGAGAACGCTGCCGTTTTGCCGCTACCGGTCTGGGCCATACCCAGAACGTCGCGACCACCCAGCAGATGCGGAATACATTCTGCCTGGATTGGAGATGGTTTTTCGTAACCCAGATCGTTAAGGGCTTCAAGGATAGGAGCCTTCAGGCCCAGATCAGTAAAAGTGGTTTCGAATTCAGCCATGTAGTACGAGTGCCTCAGAATTAATGGCGGCCAGTCTACATAACTCATCGTGAAAATTTTCTGCAATTTTCATTAAAAGTGTGAACCGGCTCAAAGTAGGTGTATTGACGAACAAACAAGCCCTCACCGGTTAAGGTGATGACTTTTAGTAAAAAATCCGTGGGCTGAAATGTTCGTCAGCTATTGCTGGTCCGATTCTGCCAGGTCATCTTGCTCCTGGCCCAAGAGCGCTAATTCCAACAATGCATAACGGTGCTCAACGAAGTTGTGTACGTTGTTAGCGACCGCTAATTTGAACAGTGCCGTGGCGCTGTCCTTATCCCCCAGACTTAGGTAGTACTTACCTAAATAGAAGTTGGTTTCACTGAGATGCTCAGCGAGCGAGGTGTTATCCGTTGCGTCTGCCTTCAGGCGTTCCATTAACGTTTTTTCGCTAATGTCGCCGAGCCAGAATTCGACTATGTTCCATCCCCACTGTTCTTTGTCCGATTTCTCAAAGCGTTCTTGCAAGGCCGCTTTGGCCTGTTTCTCATCCATTTTGCTTTCAGCAAGGAAGAGCCACAGACTACGGAAAGGATCATTGGGATCGTCGTGATAAAACGCCAGCAGATCATCTTGCGCTAACCGGTAACGTCCGCCGTAGTAGAGGGCGATACCGCGATTTAAATGCGCGTAGTTGTAAGTTGGATCAAGCTCAAGTACAGAATCAAACGCTTCATAGGCAGCATCAAAATTGCCTGCCTGCGTTAAATAAATGCCTAAGTAGTTGAATACTTCAGGCATATCGGGGCGGATAGCCAGTGCTTGTGAAAAATCATTTCGCGCCAGTGCCCGCAAACCAAGACTATCATACAACACTCCGCGCTCATATAAAAGCTGTGCGCGTTCATCATCGGTTAAAGCCCGACTTGCGAGGATCTGCTCCATGCGTGCGAGGATCACTTCTTGCTGCAAGGCCGGTTGCAATGGCACCGCCAGGACTTCACTCTTACGCCAGGCAGAGTTGCTGCATCCTGCCAGCGTGAGTGCTGTCGCAACGAAACACCAGCGCAATAAAGGCTTCATTTCCCACTCCCGAAGACAACAATTGGATGAACGTCCTGTCCCCCGGCTGCAAACGGGACATCCTGCCCCGTATCAAATGGCTCTCCGTGTCGCCACGGAGAGCTAAATGGCAAACCTTACTCGGCTTCCGGCGCAGCAGGGGTTGCTGCTTCCTGAGTCTGCTCGGTCGCTTCTTTGATGCTCAGACGCACGCGGCCCTGACGGTCAACTTCCAGTACCTTAACCGGTACTTCCTGACCCATCTGCAGATAGTCGGTCACTTTCTCAACGCGCTTGTCAGCAATCTGAGAGATGTGTACCAGACCTTCTTTACCGCCGCCGATGGCAACGAAGGCGCCGAAGTCAACGATGCGGGTCACTTTACCGTTGTAGATACGACCCACTTCGATTTCTGCGGTGATTTCTTCGATACGACGGATTGCGTGTTTAGCTTTCTCCCCGTCGGTCGCTGCGATCTTCACGGTGCCGTCATCTTCGATTTCGATGGTGGTGCCGGTCTCTTCGGTCAGCGCACGAATCACAGAGCCGCCTTTACCGATCACGTCTTTGATCTTGTCAGGGCTGATCTTGATAGTGTGGATACGCGGTGCGAACTGAGAGATATCGCCACGCGGCGCGTTGATAGCCTGTTCCATCACGCCCAGAATGTGCAGACGCGCACCCTTAGCCTGGTTCAGTGCAACCTGCATGATCTCTTTGGTGATGCCTTCGATTTTGATATCCATCTGCAGCGCAGTGATACCTTCACGAGAACCGGCCACTTTGAAGTCCATATCGCCCAAGTGGTCTTCGTCACCCAGAATGTCGGACAGAACGACAAAGTTTTCGCCTTCTTTCACCAGACCCATCGCGATACCAGCCACAGCGGCTTTGATCGGCACGCCAGCGTCCATCAGCGCCAGAGAAGCGCCACACACGGAAGCCATGGAAGAAGAACCGTTGGATTCGGTGATTTCAGACACAACACGCACGGTGTACGGGAAACGATCGGCTGCCGGCATCACTGCCAGTACGCCACGTTTCGCCAGACGACCGTGACCGATTTCACGACGCTTCGGAGAGCCGACCATGCCGGTTTCGCCGACAGAGTACGGAGGGAAGTTGTAGTGGAACAGGAAGCGGTCAGTACGCTCGCCCATCAGCTCGTCGATGTTCTGCGCGTCACGCTCGGTGCCAAGGGTCGCGGTCACCAGCGCCTGAGTTTCACCACGGGTGAAGAGCGCGGAGCCGTGAGTACGCGGCAGTACGCCAGTGCGCACGTCCAGACCACGGATCATATCTTTTTCGCGGCCGTCGATACGCGGTTCGCCTGCCAGAACGCGAGAACGTACGACGTTCTTCTCGATAGCATGCAGAATGTCACCCAGCTCGTTTTCATCAAGCGCGTCGCCTTCGGCCTGTTCAGCCTGCAGCGCAGCGATGACGTCCGCTTTGATAGCGTCGATCTGGCTGTAACGTTCTTGTTTGTCAGTGATGCGGTAAGCGTCGCTCAGACGAGACTCTGCCAGCGCTTTAACGCGCGCGTTCAGGGTTTCGTTAGCGGCTTCTGGCTGCCAGTCCCAGCGCGGTTTGCCCGCTTCTTTCACGAGATCGTTGATGTTCTGAATCACAATCTGCTGCTGCTCGTGGCCGAACACCACCGCGCCCAGCATCTGATCTTCGCTCAGCAGTTCAGCTTCGGATTCCACCATCAGCACGGCGCTTTCGGTACCAGCAACAACCAGATCCAGTTTGCTGGATTTCAGCTCTTCCTGAGTCGGGTTCAGGACGTACTGATCGTTGATGTAACCCACGCGCGCGGAGCCAATCGGGCCGTTGAACGGAATACCAGACAGAGATAGCGCAGCGGATGCGCCGATCATCGCCACGATGTCCGGGTTAACCTGTGGGTTAACGGAAACGACGGTCGCGATAACCTGAACTTCGTTAACGAAGCCTTCCGGGAACAGCGGGCGCAGCGGGCGGTCAATCAGACGCGCGATCAGCGTTTCGCCTTCGCTCGGACGACCTTCACGACGGAAGAAGCCGCCAGGGATACGACCAGCAGCGTAAGTACGCTCCTGATAGTTAATGGTCAGCGGGAAAAAGTCCTGACCTGGTTTCGCTTTTTTAGCGCCTACCACTGTCACGAATACGGCGGTGTCATCCATGCTTACCATAACGGCAGCAGTGGCCTGACGCGCCATCATACCGGTTTCAAGAGTGACAGTATGTTGACCATACTGAAATTTGCGGACGATCGGATTAAGCAAAATTATACCCTTTCTAAATGAAGAACAGCACGCCTGAAGCCGTGCTGACAGTACCCGATCTTCTTTGCATCCTCGCGACTAATGACAACCCTGACCCGCTTAGGCGGATAAAGCCTCTCATTAGCCGCGCGAACCTCTGCAACGAAGATCATACCCAGCAACAATACATGAGTTTACTCGCAATTGCTGCCGTCTGGTCGAAAAAAGGGGCCGTAAAGGCCCCCTTTTCTGAAACTCGCAATGATTAGCGACGCAGACCCAGACGCTCGATCAGCGCAGTGTAGCGTGCAACATCTTTACGTTTCAGGTAGTCGAGCAGTTTACGACGCTGAGAAACCATACGCAGCAGACCACGACGGCTGTGGTGATCTTTTTTGTGCTCTGCGAAGTGGCCCTGCAGGTGGTTGATCTGCGCAGTCAGCAGTGCAACCTGAACTTCGGTAGAACCGCTGTCGTTCTCACCACGACCAAACTCAGAAACGATTTTAGCTTTAGCTTCAACGCTTAGAGACATTTTCAACTCCAGTTTATAAAAAATAAGGGTGCCGATCTCTAATTCAGCCACCCGGGGCTACGCCTGCATAAAAATGACGGGCGTAGTGTTAAGCCGCAATATTCTACCTGTCGCGGCCTGTTATCGCAAGGTAGCGACGAGGGTTACGCCGGATACTCCACCACCAGACGGCGGGGCGCTACGCGGCCTTCACTGTCGATTTCACCCATGCCGAGAAACTTCTGCGCGTCGCCTTCCGTCACGCGAACCAGGCCCTGCGCAGGCGCATCGCTGGTACGCACGGGGTTGCCGTTTTTAAAATAAACGGAGGAGGTCAGCGGAAGGTTGACGACTGGGTAGTCCGAAGCAGGACTGTCCATTGGCATCAACAGCGGGTCGAGCAGTTCAGACGGCGCGATATCCTGCTGCTGCGCCGCTTCGAGCAGCGCGTTTAGCTGCTCGAGGGTCACCATACGATCCACCGGATATTTACTGACCGTCAGACGGCGCAGGTAAGTCACATGCGCGCCGCAGCCGAGCTTTTCGCCTAAGTCATCAATAATGGTGCGAATGTACGTACCCTTCGAGCAGTGCACTTCAAGCTCAAGCTCATTGCCTTCATGGCGAATAAACAGCAGTTCGTAAACGGTAATCGGACGCGCTTCACGCGGCACTTCGATACCCTGACGCGCATATTCGTACAGCGGTTTGCCCTGGTATTTCAGCGCCGAAAACATGGTCGGCACCTGCAGCGTATCGCCACGAAAGCTCTCTAGCGCGTCCTGCAGCGCCTGCTCGCTAAACGCGACCGGACGCTCTTCCACCACGGTGCCGTCGGCATCAGAAGTGTCGGTGCGTTGTCCGAGGCGCGCAATCACCCGATAACGCTTATCGGAATCGAGCAGATACTGGGAAAACTTGGTCGCTTCGCCGAGGCAAATCGGCAGCATGCCGGTCGCCAGCGGGTCCAGCGCGCCCGTATGACCAGCACGATTAGCATTATAGAGGCGCTTTACCTTTTGCAATGCGTCGTTGGAGGAGAGCCCCTGCGGCTTATCCAGCAGCAACACGCCATGCACGTCGCGACCGCGACGACGAGGACGACTCATTATTCCTCCTTGTCGTCGTCCGGATTCACGCGACGCTCTTCGTCGTGTTTCACTACGCTGCTGACCAGGTTGGACATGCGCATCCCTTCAACCAGCGAGTTATCGTAGAAAAAGGTCAGTTCCGGCACGATGCGCAGGCGCATCGCTTTGCCGAGCAGCGAACGGATGAAGCCTGACGCGTCCTGAAGCGCTTTGATGCCCGATTTAACGGCCGCTTCGTCTTTATCATTCAGGAAGGTCACGAATACTTTGGCATACGCCAGATCGCGGGAAACTTCCACGCCCGATACGGTGGTCATCAGACCCACGCGCGGATCTTTAATTTCGCGCTGCAGGATGATAGCAATCTCTTTTTGCATCTCCTGCGCGACGCGCTGAGGGCGACCAAATTCTTTCGCCATAATAAATTCTCCAGACAAAAAAGGGGCTATTAGCCCCTTTTGAATAGTCATACCGGGTGGCGCTTCGCTGACCCGGCCTACAAAATGTGCGCCTGAATCCTGCCCTGCGCGCTTGCGCAGGGCGCTAAAGGATTAGTCGATGCTGCGCTGGATCTCGATGATTTCGAACACTTCGATCATGTCGCCAACGCGAACGTCGTTGTAGTTCTTCACGCCGATACCACATTCCATGCCGTTACGGACTTCGTTAACGTCATCTTTGAAGCGGCGCAGAGATTCCAGCTCGCCTTCATAGATAACCACGTTGTCGCGCAGGACGCGGATCGGGTTGTGACGTTTAATCGTACCTTCGGTAACCATACAGCCAGCAATCGCACCGAATTTCGGCGATTTGAACACGTCACGAACTTCGGCAAGACCGATAATCTGCTGTTTCAGCTCAGGCGACAGCATGCCGCTCATTGCCGCTTTCACTTCGTCGATCAGATTATAAATGACGGAGTAGTAGCGCAGATCCAGGCTTTCCGCTTCGATAACGCGGCGCGCAGAGGCGTCGGCACGAACGTTGAAGCCAACCAGAATAGCGTTGGACGCCGCAGCCAGCGTAGCGTCGGTCTCGGTGATACCACCCACACCCGAGCCCACAATCTTCACCTTCACTTCGTCGGTGGAGAGTTTCAGCAGGGAGTCGGAAATCGCTTCTACGGAGCCCTGTACGTCGGCTTTCAGCACGATGTTGACTTCGTGAACTTCGCCCTCGGTCATGTTCGCGAACATGTTCTCGAGTTTAGATTTCTGCTGACGCGCCAGTTTCACTTCGCGGAACTTACCCTGACGATAGAGAGCCACTTCACGCGCTTTCTTCTCGTCACGAACAACGGTCACTTCGTCACCCGCGGCAGGTACGCCGGAGAGACCCAGAATCTCGACAGGAATGGACGGACCCGCTTCCTGGACTTCCTGGTTAAGTTCGTTACGCATCGCACGTACACGGCCATATTCAAAGCCACACAGCACGATGTCGCCTTTGTTCAGCGTACCTTCGCGAACCAGAACGGTAGCAACCGGACCACGACCTTTATCCAGGAAGGATTCGATAACGACGCCGGTCGCCATGCCTTTACGGACGGCATGCAGTTCCAGAACTTCGGACTGGAGCAGAATAGCGTCCAGCAGTTCATCGATACCGGTGCCCGCTTTCGCAGAAACGTGGACGAACTGGCTCTCGCCGCCCCACTCTTCCGGGATGATACCGTGCTGAGACAGCTCGTTTTTTACACGATCCGGATCGGCGTCTGGCTTATCGATTTTGTTCACCGCAACGACAACCGGCACTTTCGCCGCTTTGGCGTGCTGGATAGCTTCGATGGTCTGCGGCATCACGCCGTCATCCGCCGCCACAACCAGAACCACGATATCCGTTGCCTGCGCACCACGTGCACGCATCGCGGTAAACGCGGCGTGGCCCGGGGTATCCAGGAAGGTGATCATGCCGTTATCGGTCTGTACGTGGTACGCACCGATATGCTGGGTAATGCCGCCCGCTTCGCCCGATGCCACTTTCGTGGAACGGATGTAGTCGAGCAGAGAGGTTTTACCGTGGTCAACGTGACCCATGATGGTCACGACCGGTGCACGCGGCTCAGCCTGTGCGCCCATATCACGGTCGCTCATTACCGCTTCTTCCAGCTCGTTTTCACGACGCAGGATAACTTTGTGGCCCATCTCTTCAGCAACCAGCTGTGCGGTTTCCTGATCGATGACCTGGTTGATGGTCGCCATCGCGCCCAGCTTCATCATCGCTTTGATAACCTGAGAACCTTTTACGGCCATCTTGTTAGCCAGCTCAGCGACGGTGATGGTTTCGCCGATAACAACATCGCGGTTAACTGCCTGAGCCGGCTTGTTAAAGCCCTGCTGCAGGGAGCTGCCTTTGCGCTTGCCGCCTTTGCCGCCGCGAACGGCTGCACGGGCTTCTTCACGATCCGCTTTGGATTCGGAATGCTTGTTGCTCTTCTTCTGGCGTGCGACTTTCGCCGGACGCGCGCGACCACGGCCGCCTTCTACTTCGCGATCGCTGTCATCTTCTGCCTGACGCGCGTGCTGAGAAGTAGTGACGTGGTAGTCGCTGCTGTCTTCAGATTCTTCTTCGCTGCCGCTTTCCCATTTGGTCGCGTTCTCTTCAGCCATACGACGGGCTTCTTCCGCTACGCGACGGGCATTTTCTTCCAGCTTGCGACGCGCTTCTTCTTCGGCCTTGCGCTTAAGTTCAAGGGCTTCGGCTTCGCGGCGGGATTTTTCCGCCTGAGCAGCTTTGCTCACTTCGTCAGTTTGTTGATTGCTCACTTTGCTCGTTTCCGCAGCTTCACGTTTCGCTTTATCAGCGGCATCGCGTTTAGCTTGTTCTTCAGCTTCACGTTTCGCCTTATCGCCGGCTTCACGCTTGGCTTTTTCCTCTGCCTCTCGCTTGGCAGCTTCCTCTGCTTCACGACGGGCCTGCTCTTCCGCCTCACGCTTCGCCTGTTCTTCCGCGGCGAGACGCTCTGCCTCTTGCGGATCACGTTTTACAAAGGTGCGTTTTTTGCGGACTTCGATCTGTACCGACTTACTTTTCCCGCCGGTACCCTGAATATTTAAAGTACTGCGCGTTTTGCGCTGTAAAGTCAACTTATCCGGCCCTGAACCATGTTCGCGGTTCAGGTGCGCCAGTAAGGCTTGTTTCTCTTGTGCCGTCACAGAGTCTTCAGCGGACTTCGGGATCCCTGCATCAGCGAATTGCTGTACCAGGCGGTCCACGGAGGTCTGAATCTCTGCGGCCAGCGCTTTTACGGTTACATCAGTCATGCTGTTCCTTCCTGCTACAGTTTATTACGCTTCGTCGCTAAACCAGCGGATGTTACGAGCGGCCATGATAAGCTCACCGGCTTTCTCATCGGTCAACCCTTCGATATCCGCGAGGTCGTCCACGCCTTGATCGGCGAGGTCATCAAGCGTACACACACCGCGAGCAGCGAGTTTGTAAGCCAGCGTACGATCCATACCTTCGAGGTTAAGCAGATCGTCAGCCGGCTTGTTGTCGCCGAGGCTCTCTTCCTGAGCCAGCGCCAGGGTGGTGAGCGCGTTTTTAGCGCGTTCGCGTAATGCTTCCACGGTCGACTCGTCCAGGCCGTCGATTTCCAGCAGCTCTTTCATTGGCACGTAGGCCAGTTCTTCGAGCGTGGAGAAGCCCTCTTCTACCAGAACCGTGGCGAACTCTTCATCAATGTCGAGATACTTCGTAAAAGTATCAATGGCGGCGTGCGCTTCAGCCTGATGCTTGGCCTGGAGGTCTTCAACGGTCATTACGTTGAGTTCCCAGCCGCTCAGCTGTGAAGCAAGACGCACGTTCTGGCCGTTACGGCCGATGGCCTGCGCCAGATTGCCCGCTTCGACGGCGATATCCATGGTGTGTTTATCTTCATCCACCACGATAGACGCGACGTCTGCCGGCGCCATGGCGTTGATAACGAACTGCGCCGGATTGTCATCCCACAGCACGATATCAATACGCTCGCCGCCAAGCTCGGTCGACACCGCCTGAACGCGCGCGCCGCGCATACCTACGCAGGCGCCGACCGGGTCGATGCGCTTGTCATTGGTTTTCACCGCAATTTTAGCGCGTGAACCCGGATCGCGGGCAGCCGCTTTAATTTCAATCACTTCTTCGCCGATTTCCGGTACTTCGATGCGGAACAGCTCAATCAGCATCTCCGGCTTGGCGCGAGTGACGAACAGCTGAGCGCCGCGCGCTTCAGGACGAACGGCGTACAGTACGCCGCGAATGCGGTCGCCCGGACGGAAGTTTTCACGCGGCAGCATGTCTTCACGCAGAATGACGGCTTCGGCGTTGCTGCCGAGGTCCAGCGTGATGTTTTCGCGGTTAACTTTCTTCACCACGCCGGTGATGATTTCACCTTCATGCTCGCGGAACTGGTCAACAACCATCGCGCGTTCAGCTTCACGGACTTTCTGTACGATGACCTGTTTGGCGGTCTGCGTCGTGATGCGGTCAAACGTGACGGATTCGATCTGATCTTCGACGTATTCGCCGACGTTCAGGCTCGGATCTTCGTAACGCGCCGCTTCCAGTGTGATTTCACGAGTCGGCTGGGTGACTTCTTCAACAATAACCCAGCGGCGGAACGTATCGAAATCACCGCTTTTACGGTCGATGCTCACGCGAACATCGATCTCTTGTTCATATTTTTTCTTGGTTGCCGTAGCCAGCGCGCTTTCCAGCGCTTCAAAGATTTTCTCGCGCGGAACCGCTTTTTCGTTGGAAACTGCTTCGACAACAGCCAAAATTTCTTTATTCATCAGGGGCCTTCGCCTCAATCCAGACTGTTAAAATTGGGGTACCAGGTTCGCTTTCTGAATGTTGCTCAGCGCGAACACTTCATCTTTGCCGTCAACTGCAACGGTAATCATTTCGCCATCAACGGCTTTAATGATTCCCTGCCACTTACGACGATTCTGTACCGCCATACGCAGTACCAGCGTCACCTCTTCGCCAGTGTAACGGGCATAGTGTTCGGCAGTGAAGAGAGGACGGTCGAGGCCAGGCGAGGAGACTTCCAGGTTGTAAGCCACCGTAACCGGGTCTTCGACATCAAGAACGGCGCTAACCTGGTGGCTGACATCAGCACAATCGTCAACAGTGATGCCATCTTCACTATCAATATAGATGCGCAGCGTCGATGTGCGACCGCGAATGAATTCGATGCCGACGAGTTCGTAGCCCAGCGCTTCCACCGGTGCCGTAATCATCTCTGTTAATTTTTGCTCTAATGTGGACAAGCCCACCCCCAGGACATAAAAAAAGGGCATAAAGCCCAGTTATTCTTTAGCCAGATAACAAAAAACCCCGATAAATCGGGGCTTTTAATAACTGAACCCTGTAAACCGCAATGCGCGGTCCGGAACACCTTCCGGGGAATTTTCTTTCAAAAACGGTCAGGAAGGCATTCGCTGCACTTCACAGTATATTTGAAAAACAACTCTCAGGGAAAGTGGTTGCGGGGGCCGGATTTGAACCGACGACCTTCGGGTTATGAGCCCGACGAGCTACCAGGCTGCTCCACCCCGCGTCCGAAAACGTGGCAAATACTACGCCTTTAACGTTTAAATTGCAAGTTCTGCTGGGATTTGGTACCGAGGACGGGACTTGAACCCGTAAGCCCAATCGGGCACTACCACCTCAAGGTAGCGTGTCTACCAATTCCACCACCTCGGCACTATAGTGCGCAGTTTCTGTTTACTGCGCGAAGCTGACAAATTAACGCGGGATATCGCTGGTCGGCTTAGCCGGCGCTGCGGGCTGAGTCTGCTCAGTTTTTGCTGGCGCAGTCAGGTTTTCCCACTCACTTCCTTTATTGGTTTTGTTGCTGTTAATGTTACCCAGCACCAGGCTGATAATGAAGAACAGGGTTGCCAGCACAGCTGTCATACGGGTCATGAAGTTACCAGAACCACTTGAACCGAACAGCGTAGCAGAAGCGCCTGCGCCAAAGGAGGCTCCCATATCAGCGCCTTTACCTTGCTGCAGCATGATAAGACCCACGAGGCCCAGCGCTACAATAAGGAAAACTACCAAAAGAGCTTCGTACATAATCAACCTGTTCCTTGCGGGGTTACCGCAGCCAATTGCTTCAAACCAATAAAGCAGGGTATTTGTCATTCCCTACTGAAGCGGGTGTGAATACTAACGAAAGTGTTCTGGGCGCGCAAGTGCAATTTTAACGCCGAATGCTGACTGCGGAAAAAAACGGCAAAACACGCTAAAACGGCGATTTTAAAGGCGACTTTCGCCGCCTTTTTAAGCGCCTGAGAAATTAAACCGCTTTCACCGCATCCGCGATACGATGCGCAAATTCCGTCACCTGCGCTTCGTCTTCCCCTTCAACCATCACGCGGATCAGAGGCTCGGTGCCGGATTTACGCAGCAACACGCGTCCGCGTTTGCCCAGCGCTTGCTCAACGCTCTCAGTTACGGCTTTTACTGTTTCATGCTCGAGCGGATCGCCGCTGCCCGGCGTAAAGCGCACGTTGACCAGGATTTGCGGGAACAGCTTCATGCCGCTGCAGAGATCGTGCAGACTCATATGGTTACGCGCAATCGCCGTTAACACCTGCAATGCCGCCACGATGCCGTCGCCAGTCGTGGTTTTATCGAGCAGAATGACGTGGCCGGAGTTTTCAGCGCCAATGCGCCAGCCTTTTTCCTGCATCTTTTCGAGCACGTAGCGGTCGCCTACTTTCGCACGCGCAAAGGGGATGCCGAGCTGTTTCAGCGCGACCTCAAGGCCCATATTACTCATCAGCGTACCCACTGCGCCACCGCGCAGCTGGCCCTGACGTAGCCCTTCGCGCGCAATGATATAAAGGATCTGATCGCCATCGACCTTGTTGCCTTCATGGTCAACCATAATGACGCGGTCGCCATCACCGTCGAATGCGATGCCCAAATCGGCTTTCTCAGCCACCACGCGCTCCTGTAACAGGCGCACATCAGTCGCTCCGCATTTTTCGTTAATGTTAAGCCCGTCAGGCTCGCTGCCGATGGTGATAACCCGTGCGCCCAGCTCGCGCAGCACATTAGGCGCGATGTGGTATGTCGCGCCATTCGCGCAGTCCACAACGATTTTCAGGCCGTTCAGGCTAAGCTCGTTAGGGAACGTGCCTTTACAGAATTCGATATAGCGTCCGGCGGCGTCAACGATCCGGCTCGCTTTGCCGAGTTCGGCGGAATCCACGCAGCTAATTTCTTTTTCCAGCTCCGCTTCGATAGCCTCTTCCACTTCGTCCGGTAGTTTGGTGCCGTCGATGGAGAAGAATTTGATGCCGTTATCGTAAAACGGGTTATGGGACGCAGAGATAACAATGCCCGCTTCCGCACGGAAAGTACGCGTCAGATACGCGACTGCAGGCGTCGGCATCGGCCCGGTAAAGAGCGCCGAAAGCCCGGCCGCGGCCAGCCCCGCTTCTAATGCGGATTCCAGCATGTAACCAGAAATACGGGTGTCCTTGCCGATAATGACTTTACGGGAGCCATGACGCGCCAGCACTTTGCCCGCTGCCCAGCCCAGCTTCAGAACGAAATCAGGGGTGATCGGCGCATCGCCTACGCGGCCGCGAATGCCGTCCGTCCCGAAATATTTACGGTTACTCATAGTATTTTTTATCCTTCGCTGAAAGAGTTGCTTCCACTACGCGCATCGCTTCGACGGTTTCTTTCACATCATGAACCCGAACGATCTGCGCACCTTGCATGGCGGCCATCACCGCACAGGCAAGGCTACCGGGCAGGCGCTGATCGGGCCCGACGTTAAGGAGCTGTCCAATCATCGACTTACGCGACATTCCCACCAGCAAAGGCATTCCGAAGCGGTGAAACGCTGAAAGCCGGGCGAGAAGCTGGTAATTGTGGGCCAGATTTTTACCGAAACCGAATCCCGGGTCGAGTATGATTTTTTCTTTTGTAATGCCTGCCGCTTCACAACGGGCGATATGTTCCTCAAAAAAGTGCGCGACGTCGGCAAACACATCGTCATAATGCGGTGCCTGCTGCATCGTTTTCGGCTGCCCCTGCATATGCATTAGGCACACAGGCAGACCCGTCTGCGCCGCCGCTTCCAGCGCACCGGGCTCCGTCAGCGAGCGGATATCATTTATGATATGAGCGCCTGCCCGCGCCGACTCGCGGATTACTTCCGGTTTGGAGGTATCTACCGATACCCAGACTTCAAACCGCTGCGCCAGCGCTTCCACTACCGGCACCACTCGGGAGAGTTCTTCCTCCACGCTCACTTCCGCCGCGCCAGGACGGGTCGATTCGCCGCCCACGTCAATGATGGTCGCCCCGGCGTTAATCATCGCATTGGCGTGTTTCACCGCCTCGACCAGCGTGTTGTGCTGGCCGCCATCGGAGAAAGAATCCGGCGTGACATTCAGGATCCCCATCACGTGCGGGTGAGAAAGTTCGAGCGTTGAGCCCTGAGCGAAGAGTTTCATTGCCATTCCCTTATGAACTTGAATGAACGAAAACAGAAAACCCCGGACAGGCCGGGGTTTTAATTAATGCATTGATACTACAGCAGGCAATTATTTATCGCCAAACTGCTCAGACATGGTGTTGCCCGGGTTCGGCGTACGCGGTTCATCAACCGGACGCGGCGCACGCGGTGTACCGTTGCTGTCAGAGTTATTGTTGGCGCCTGGATCTTCCCAGCCTGCTGGCGGGCGAACATCACGGCGAGCCATCAGATCGTCAATTTGCGGCGCGTCGATGGTTTCATACTTCATCAGCGCGTCTTTCATGGCATGCAGGATGTCCATGTTATCGTTGAGGATCTGGCGAGCGCGATTATAGTTACGTTCAATCAGAGCCTTGACTTCCTGATCGATAATACGCGCCGTTTCATCTGACATATGCTTGGCTTTCGCCACGCTGCGGCCCAGGAACACTTCGCCCTCTTCTTCCGCATACAGCAGCGGACCGAGTTTGTCAGAGAAGCCCCACTGGGTCACCATGTTACGAGCAAGGTTAGTCGCGACTTTAATGTCGTTAGACGCACCGGTGGAGACATGCTCCGGCCCGTAGATGATCTCTTCCGCCAGACGGCCGCCGTACAGCGTCGAAATCTGGCTTTCCAGCTTCTGACGGCTGGCGCTGATAGCGTCGCCTTCAGGCAGGAAGAACGTCACGCCCAGCGCGCGACCGCGCGGGATGATCGTCACTTTATGCACCGGATCGTGCTCAGGCACCAGACGACCGATAATCGCATGGCCCGCTTCATGGTACGCGGTCGACTCTTTCTGCGCTTCGGTCATCACCATGGAGCGGCGTTCCGCGCCCATCATGATTTTGTCTTTCGCTTTTTCAAACTCCACCATCGAAACGACGCGTTTATTGCCGCGAGCGGCAAAGAGCGCTGCTTCGTTGACGAGGTTAGCAAGGTCAGCACCGGAGAAGCCCGGCGTACCGCGCGCGATGATAGCCGCGTCGATATCCGGTGCCAGCGGTACGCGACGCATATGCACTTTCAGGATCTGCTCACGGCCACGCACATCCGGCAGGCCAACCACAACCTGGCGGTCGAAACGACCGGGACGCAGCAGCGCCGGGTCAAGCACGTCAGGACGGTTAGTCGCAGCGATAACAATAATGCCTTCGTTACCTTCGAAACCATCCATCTCAACCAGCATCTGGTTCAGCGTCTGTTCACGTTCATCGTGACCACCGCCAAGACCCGCGCCACGCTGACGACCTACAGCATCGATCTCATCGATGAAGATGATGCACGGCGCCGCTTTTTTAGCCTGTTCGAACATGTCGCGAACACGGGACGCGCCCACACCCACAAACATTTCAACGAAGTCAGAACCGGAAATGGTAAAGAACGGCACTTTCGCCTCGCCCGCGATGGCTTTCGCCAGCAGGGTTTTACCGGTCCCCGGCGGGCCGACCATCAGGACGCCCTTCGGAATTTTACCGCCCAGCTTCTGGAAACGGCTCGGTTCGCGCAGGTATTCCACCAGCTCGCCGACTTCCTCTTTCGCTTCGTCGCAACCAGCCACATCAGCAAAAGTGGTTTTAATCTGATCTTCCGTCAGCATGCGCGCCTTGCTTTTACCGAACGACATGGCACCTTTGCCACCGCCGCCCTGCATCTGGCGCATGAAGAATATCCAGACCCCAATTAACAGCAGCATCGGGAACCAGGAGATGAAGATAGTGGCCAGCAGGCTCTGCTCTTCAGGCGGTTCACCGACCACTTTTACGTTTTTGGTCAGCAGGTTATCAAGGAGTTTGGGATCGTTTACGGGAATGTAAGTCGTGTATCGGTTACTATCTTTCTTGGTAACGTTGATTTCACGTCCGTTGATACGCGCTTCGCGAACCTGGTCCTGGTTAACTTCTTGCAGGAAGGTAGAGTAATCCACCCTACGGCCACTCGACTCGCTGGGCCCAAAGCTCTGGAATACTGACATCAGCACAACTGCGATGACCAGCCAGAGTATTAGGTTTTTCGCCATGTCACTCAAGGGATTAACCTCATATTACAACTGTGTTAACAAACAGCGTCAGGGTACTATAGTTTGCGCCCGGTCGCTACAATGTACACTTCACGTGAACGGGCACGAGAAGAGTCCGGTTTACGAACTTTCACCTTCGTAAACAGGGAGCGAATTTCCCGCAGGTACTCATCGAAACCTTCGCCCTGAAACACCTTCACTACAAAACTACCGCCCGGTGCCAGCACGTCTCGACACATCTCGAGCGCCAGTTCCACCAGATACATGGCGCGGGGAATATCCACAGCCGGAGTCCCGCTCATGTTCGGTGCCATATCTGACATGACAACCTGTACTTTACTGTCGCCCACGCGTTCCAGTAACGCTTTCATGACTAATTCATCACGAAAGTCGCCCTGAAGGAAGTCCACACCAACGATAGGATCCATTGGTAAAAGATCGCAAGCGATAATACGGCCTGCTCCTCCGATTTGCGTGACCACATACTGTGACCAACCGCCGGGTGCCGCGCCAAGATCGACGACCGTCATTCCCGGTTTAAAAATCTTGTCACTTTGCTGTATTTCATCAAGTTTAAACCAGGCACGGGAACGTAACCCTTTTTTCTGTGCCTGTTGAACATATTTATCGCTAAAGTGTTCCTGTAGCCAGCGACTGGAGCTGGCAGAACGCTTTTTACCTGTCATTTCACATTCCATCCGGGTTCATCGTGAGCCGCAGGCTCAAAAACCCACGTATTGCCATTTGGCGATAATTGGGAGATGGCGGTAGAATGACCCGTTTTCAATCCCAACGTAAGCAAAAAATACGATGAATCTGAGTACTAAACAAAAACAGCACCTGAAAGGTCTCGCCCATCCGCTCAAGCCGGTGGTTATGCTTGGCAACAATGGTTTGACCGAAGGGGTACTGGCCGAGATTGAGCAAGCGCTTGAGCACCATGAGTTAATCAAGGTGAAGATCGCCACTGAAGAACGCGAAACTAAGACCCTGATTGTGGATGCCATCGTGCGTGAAACCGGCGCCTGTAACGTACAGGTCATCGGGAAAACGCTGGTGCTCTACCGCCCGTCAAAGGAACGTAAAATTTCGCTGCCTCGCTAAGCTGTGGGTTCTGCGAGCGATCGCAGAAATCGTAAGCTACAGGCAAGGGTGCAAAATGCCACGCTCCGTTTGTTGATAAAAGGCCGCTTTGCGGCCTTTTTCCTTTCTTTACAAACTGAACGGCACGGGTGTCATGCGGGTTGAAGAGGAATGCGCTGTTCAGCAAATCCGCCCGGCAGACGCGCCTCATACTGCAAAAATAGCCGTTCAGCGGCAGGCGTTAAAGATAATCGACTTTGATGATTTCAAATTCGACCTGGCCGCCCGGGGTGTTAATCGTCACCACGTCGTCCAGCTCTTTGCCCACCAGACCGCGCGCGATAGGCGAGTTCACAGAAATAAGATTCTGTTTGAAATCCGCTTCGTCGTCGCCAACGATGCGGTACGTCAGCTCTTCGTCGGTATCCAGATTCAACACCGTGACGGTGGAGCCAAAAATCACGCGGCCATTATTCGGCATTTTGGTGATATCAATCACCTGGGCATTCGAAAGTTTAGCTTCGATATCCTTAATACGCCCTTCGCAGAACCCCTGCTGCTCACGAGCGGCATGGTACTCCGCGTTCTCTTTCAGATCGCCGTGCTCGCGGGCTTCGGCGATAGCGGCGATGATTTGCGGGCGACGCACGGATTTCAGAAAATCCAGCTCTTCGCGTAATTTCTCAGCGCCACGTAAGGTCATCGGAATAGGTTGCATTTGTTATACCTCTCACTGTCCTGTTAAGAACGGTTCACAGCCCGCTCCGGCTGCACGCCAGCCCGGAGGACCTTTCAGTCCCGGACGGCAAACAAAAGAAAACTGACCCGGAGACGAAGCCCCAGGTCAGGAACGATTTTGCAATTTGATACGTATTTTACCCTGAAGTTCCCGAAGGGTCATCGTTTACTTTGCAGGGTGATGCGCCTTAGTATGACGGCACGTTTCCAGCTGTTACCGCGAGATTATGCGATTTTCCAGATTTGCTGTCGGATTGACCACCAGTGTAGCCCTGAATGCCAGTGCCGCCAATGTCGAAGAGTATATCAATCAGTTACCCGCCGGCGCGAATCTCGCCCTGATGGTGCAAAAAGTCGGAGCCAGCTCCCCTGAGATTGATTTTCACAGCCAGCAGATGGCGTTGCCCGCCAGTACGCAAAAAGTGATCACGGCACTGGCTGCGCTATTGCAGCTCGGCCCCGATTACCGCTTCACCACGACGCTTGAAAGCCGCGGCGCGGTGCGGGACGGCGTGCTTGACGGCGATCTTACCGCGCGCTTCACGGGTGATCCTACCTTCAAGCGCCAGGATATGCACAATATGGTGGCGACGTTAAAAAAAGCGGGCGTTCAGCAAATAAAAGGAAACGTGCTGATCGACACTTCCGCCTTCGCCAGCCACGACAAAGCGCCGGGCTGGCCGTGGAACGACATGACCCAGTGCTTCAGCGCGCCGCCCTCCGCAGCCATCGTTGACCGCAACTGTTTTTCCGTGTCGCTCTATAGCGCGCAGCAGGCGGGCGAACCGGCTTTCGTGCGCATCGCCTCTTACTACCCTGTAAACGTCTACAGCCAGGTGAAAACCCTGCCGCGCGGCTCTTCAGAAGCCCAGTATTGCGAGCTTGACGTCGTGACGGGAGATCTTAACCGCTACACGCTGACGGGCTGTATGACGCAGCGCGCCGACCCTTTACCACTGGCTTTCGCAATCCAGGACGGCGCGGGTTATGCCGGCGCCATACTCAAAGCGGAGCTTAAACAAGCGGGCATCACCTACAGCGGCACGCTGCTGCGCCAGACGCAACCCAACGAGCCAGGCACGGTCATCGCCAGCCGCCAGTCGCCGCCGCTGCACGATCTCCTGCGCGTGATGCTTAAGAAATCCGACAACATGATTGCCGACACGGTGTTTCGCACCATTGGTCGTAACTTTTACGGCGTGCCCGGCACATGGCGCGCGGGTGCCGATGCGGTTCGCCAGATCCTGCGCCAGAAAGCCGGGGTCGATTTAGGCAATACTATCGTGGTGGATGGTTCCGGCCTCTCGCGCCATAATCTGATAGCGCCCGCGACCATGATGCAGGTGTTGCAGTACATCGCCCGCAACGACAGCCAGCTTAATTTTATCTCCATGCTGCCGCTTGCGGGGCACGACGGCTCGCTGCTCTATCGCGCTGGCCTGCATGAGGCGGGCGTCGACGGTAAAGTGTCAGCCAAAACCGGCTCGTTGCAGGGGGTATATAATCTGGCGGGCTTTATAACCACGTCCAGCGGACAACGCATGGCGTTTGTTCAGTATCTTTCCGGCTACGCCGTAGAGCCAGCCGACCAGCGCAACCGCCGTATTCCGCTGGTACGCTTTGAAAGCCGGCTTTACCGCGACCTTTACCAGAATAATTAACAATGAAGCTACTGATAGTCGAAGATGATCTGCTGTTACAGGAAGGGCTGGCGATAGCGCTCGGCAACGAGGGCTATGCGCTGGACTGCGCCGGCAGCGCAGCGCAGGGCGACGCCCTGCTCCAGAGCGGCGAATACAGTCTGGTTATCCTCGATTTAGGCCTGCCCGATAAAGACGGCGCGACGCTGTTGAGCCAGTGGCGCCGCAGCGGCGTCAGCACGCCGGTACTTATCCTCACCGCGCGCGATGCGCTTGAAGACCGCGTGAGCGGCCTTGATGCGGGTGCCGACGACTATCTGGTCAAGCCCTTTGCCGTAGCAGAGCTTCACGCTCGCGTCCGCGCGCTGATCCGCCGCTATCAGGGCCACAGTGATAATTTGCTTCAGCACGACGACATCACGCTTAACCTGCAAACCCAGCAGGTGTTGCTGCAGGGCCAGCCCGTGGAAGTGACGCCAAAAGAGTTCGCGCTGTTAACGCGTTTGATGATGCGTATCGACCAGACGGTGCATCGCGAAACCTTACAGCAGGATATCTACAGCTGGCAGGACGATCCCAGCTCTAACACGCTTGAAGTGCATATTCATAACCTTCGTCGTAAGCTCGGCAAAACCCGCATCCGCACCGTCCGCGGCGTGGGCTACCGGCTGGAGCGCCCGTCATGAACAGCATGCGCCGTCGGCTGATGCTGATGCTGGCGCTCATTCTTCTCTTCTGCCAGTTGGTAAGCGTTGTCTGGCTCTGGCATGAAAGCCGCGAGCAGATAAGCTTTCTGGTAAATGAAACGCTGTCGGCGAAATCCCGCACCCTGCATGTCGAAAAGGAAATCCGCGAGGCGATTGCCTCTTTGCTGGTGCCTTCTCTGGTAATGGTCGGGTTTACTCTCTTTTTCTCTTTCTGGGCGGTCACGTGGATCACACGCCCCCTCAGCCAGCTCAGCCACACGCTGGCTAACCGTTCGGCCGACAACCTCTCCCCGGTTCCGGTCGATTCGGCACTGGAAGAGATAAGCGCGGTCACGCTGTCGCTTAATCAGCTCTTTTCACGTCTCGACCACACCATCCAGCAGGAGCGCTTATTTACCGCCGATGCCGCGCATGAGCTACGCACGCCGCTCGCGGGCATCCGGCTGCATCTGGAGCTGATGGAACAGTCCGGCATCGCGCAGGCCAAACCGCTCCTCGCCCGCATCGATCGGCTGATGCATACCGTTGAGCAATTGCTGATGCTGTCGCGCGCCGGTCAGGCGCTGGCGAGTGGCCACTATGAGACGCTGCGCTGGTGTGGCGATATTATTGCCCCGCTGCGCAGTGAACTTGATGAACTGGCGGAACAGCGCGGGCAGCATATCGTCTGGCCTGCTGATGAGACATCGCTGGATGTTCAGGGCGATGCGGTGCTGCTGCGCCTTATGCTTCGCAACCTCCTGGAAAACGCCTCGCGTTACAGTCCCGAAAACAGCCGTATCGTCGTTGAGCTGGCGTCTGATGCTGACGGCAGTCGTCTGAGCGTTATAGATGAAGGGCCGGGCATTCCTGAGGCGCAGCGTCAGGCGATCGCTGAACCCTTCCGGCGGCTGGATCAGCGTTATGGCGGCAGCGGTCTCGGGCTCAGCATCGTGCAGCGTATCGTGCATCTGCATCGCGGCAGGTTAATCCTGGAAGATGGCCCGAATGGCGGCCTGGCGGCGTCATGCTGGCTGCCGGAGGCGATTAACCAGTAATAAACCCGCCTTGAGAGATGCAGAAAAGCCAATAAAAAAGGCCGGTTTCCCGGCCTTTTCTGTTAACGCTGATAAACGATTTCGACGCCTTCGTCGTCATCCTCGTCCCAGTCGTCATCCCACTCTTCTTCGGCTTCCGCCTCCATCTCTTCGAGTTGCTGGCGATGATAGTCATCCCACATAAACTCGACTTTTTCAGGCTGCTTCGCGTCGTCTTCGTGAACAATCGGGTTTTCGATGATGAAGTGCATCACGTCCCAGCACAGATCTTTCACGCCTATCTGGCTGGCGGCAGAGATCAGATAATATTTATCGCCCCAGCCCAGCGCTTCGGCGATGGCTTTCGCTTTCTCTTCGGCAACAGCGCGATCCAGCAGGTCGATTTTATTGAAGACCAGCCAGCGCGGCTTAGACGCCAGCTTCTCGCTGTATTTCTCAAGCTCGCCCACAATGATACGGGCGTTTTCCGCCGGATCGGAGCCGTCGATCGGATCGAGGTCGATCAGGTGCAGCAGTACGCGGCAACGCTCAAGGTGTTTCAGGAAGCGAATACCGAGGCCCGCGCCTTCCGCCGCGCCTTCAATAAGACCGGGGATATCGGCAACCACAAAGCTTTTTTCGTTATCCATACGCACGACGCCAAGGCTTGGCACCAGCGTGGTAAACGGATAATCCGCCACTTTCGGCTTCGCGGCGGAGACCGCGCGAATAAAGGTGGATTTACCGGCGTTCGGCATACCGAGCATCCCGACGTCTGCCAGCAGCATCAGTTCCAGCTGCAGATCACGTTTCTCGCCCGGCGTGCCCATGGTTTTCTGGCGCGGCGTACGGTTAACGGACGATTTGAAGCGGGTATTGCCCAGGCCGTGCCAGCCGCCTTTGGCGACCATCAGGCGCTGACCGTGTTTGGTCATGTCGCCCATTGTTTCGCCCGTTCCCTGATCGATAACGCGCGTCCCGACCGGCACTTTGACCGTCACATCTTTGCCGCGTTTACCGGTACAGTCGCGGCTCTGGCCGTTCTGACCACGTTCGGCGCGGAAGGACTTCTCAAAGCGGTAATCGATAAGGGTGTTAAGGTTTTCATCGGCTTCAAGCCAGACGTCACCGCCGTCACCGCCGTCACCGCCGTCCGGGCCGCCTTTCGGAATGTATTTCTCACGACGGAAGCTTACGCAGCCGTTACCGCCATCACCCGCCACGACCAGGATCGCAGCTTCATCAACAAACTTCATTTTACTTCTCCGTAATTCATTCGCCCGAGCGGGGGAGTACTCCTGCCGCTTCGTTTTTGCGCCACCGTCCCCAAAGACGGTGACCAATGGCGGAATACATCGCACCCGCAACCACGACAAACGCACCGAGATAACCCAACAGGTTCAACATCGGTCTGGCGAAGAAATCGGGCCAGGCAACAGATAACAAATCTGAAAACAGTAACGTAAACAGTGGGGTAAGCGTAATAATGGCGCTGACCTGCGCCGCCTGCCATCTCGCCATCGCCTCTGCCAGCGCACCATACCCCACCAGGGTGTTCAGGCCGCAGAAAATGAGACAGGCCAGTTGCCATGAGCTGAGCTGGAACAGCACGCCCGGTTTCGCCAGCGGCAACAACGCGATAGTACATAAAGTGTACAGCAAAAAGAGGATCTGTTGCGAGGCCAGACGGCGCAGCAGCACCTTCTGCGCGACGCCATAGCTGACCCAGACCGTCGCAGCCCCTACCCCGAAAATCACACCCCAGGTGTAATCGGTAAGGCGCGTAAAGATCTCAATCAGGCTGGTGTTGAAAAACATTACCAGCCCGCAAAGCAGCATCATTGCCCCGATAACCTGCGTGCCGCGCATCTTTTCTTTAAGGATCAGCACGCTTGCGACCATCATGCCGACCGGTGACAGTTGGCCTATCACTTGCGAAGCCGTCGGGCTGAGGTATTGCAGGGAAGAACTGAACAGAATGAAGTTGCCGAACAACCCGCCCGTCGCGATAGCCAGCAACACCAGCCAGCGCGGTTTACGGAACAGGCCCATCGGCGGTAGTCGGCCTTTGATAGTAAGGATCAACCCAAGCCCGATGCTCGCCATCAGGAAGCGATAAAACACCACTGTAGGCGGCTCCATCACTTCCAGTACCTGCTTCATTGCAATTGGCAGCGCACCCCAGCACATTGCGGTCGTGAGCGCCAAAAGAATACCAATGCCGGCCTGCTGCTTCATGCCCGTTTCCCTACAGAAAAATTACCGGGTTTCCAATGTAAAAAGCCCCGCAACAGGTTGCGGGGCTTTAATCCGTTACCGGACCGAGAAAACCTTACTCAGCAACGATGCTGATGTATTTACGGTTGTTCGGGCCTTTAACTTCAAATTTCACTTTACCGTCTGCTTTAGCAAACAGAGTGTGGTCACGACCGCAACCTACGTTGTTGCCAGCGTGGAATTTGGTGCCACGTTGACGAACAATGATGCTACCCGCCAGAACGGACTCGCCACCGAAACGCTTAACGCCCAGGCGTTTAGCTTCTGAATCGCGACCGTTACGTGTGGAGCCGCCAGCCTTTTTATGTGCCATTTAAATCTCTCCTCAGGTCTTAGGCGCTGATGCCAGTAATTTTCACATCAGTGAACCACTGACGGTGGCCCTGCTGCTTACGGTAGTGTTTACGACGACGAAACTTAACGATTTTAACTTTCTCGCCACGACCGTGAGCAACAACTTCAGCTTTGATTACGCCGCCATCAACGAAAGGAACGCCGATTTTGACATCTTCACCGTTTGCGATCATCAGAACTTCAGCGAACTCAACAGTTTCGCCAGTTGCGATGTCCAGCTTTTCCAGGCGAACGGTCTGACCTTCGCTAACTCGGTGTTGTTTACCACCACTTTGGAAAACCGCGTACATATAGAACTCCGCTTCCGCGCACGCCTTTTGCATGATCAGAGTGCGCTATAAATATTCACAATAGGGCGCGAATATTACGCAAATTGCGAGCCTTTGACAAGCCCGTTTGTTGTTCGGTGCGGAAAAAAAACACAACCGTGACGGCGACGTTTATCTGCCGCGTTTTTCCGGTACAATCTGTACTACATTTAGAATCCACTATCCTTACCTTCTCCCTTACAGACTGTGGTAAACAGGACGATAGCCAGACTTTTGCGATGAATTTAGAAAAAATTAATGAGTTAACCGCGCAAGATATGGCCGGTGTCAACGAGACCATCCTTGAGCAGCTCAATTCCGACGTACAGCTTATCAATCAGCTGGGCTATTACATTGTCAGCGGCGGTGGCAAACGCATTCGCCCGATGATTGCGGTGCTCGCTGCGCGTGCGCTCGGTTATGAGGGGAAAGCGCACGTCACTATCGCCGCGCTGATCGAGTTTATTCACACCGCCACGCTTCTGCATGACGATGTCGTCGACGAGTCCGACATGCGTCGCGGCAAAGCGACGGCGAATGCCGCGTTTGGCAATGCCGCCAGCGTTCTGGTGGGAGATTTCATTTACACCCGCGCGTTTCAGATGATGACAAGCCTGGGGTCGCTGAAAGTGCTTGAGGTGATGTCCGAGGCGGTTAACGTCATTGCGGAAGGCGAAGTCCTTCAGCTGATGAACGTCAACGATCCGGATATCACCGAAGAGAGCTACATGCGGGTGATTTACAGCAAAACCGCGCGTCTCTTCGAAGCGGCGGCGCAGTGTTCCGGCATTCTGGCAGGCGCCAGCGAGGCGCAGGAGCGCGCGTTGCAGGACTACGGGCGCTATCTCGGCACCGCTTTCCAGCTGATTGACGATCTGCTGGACTACAGCGCTGACGGTGAGCGTCTGGGCAAAAACGTGGGCGACGATCTCAACGAAGGCAAACCAACGCTTCCGCTACTGCATGCGATGCATAACGGCACGCCTGCGCAGGCGCAGATGATCCGCGAGGCTATTGAGCAAGGCAATGGGCGTCATCTGCTGGATCCGGTGCTCGAAACGATGGCGGCCTGCGGCTCGCTGGCGTGGACACGCACCCGGGCCGAAGAAGAAGCCGACAAAGCTATCGCCGCGCTTGAAATTATTCAGCCTTCCCCGTGGCGCGACGCGCTGATTGCGCTTGCGCATATGTCAGTCCAGCGCGACCATTAATCCTTCTCCGCGCCGACGGGCGCGGAAAGTTTCCGCTTTTATCCGCGCGTTTGCGCATCTTGTAGTCAATTCGCTTTCCAAAACCAGTTTTTCCCGCATACCCTTTTATTCACGATCCGCCGCGGCACGTCACGATCCCGGATGGATCGTTCTGCCGCCGTACCGGTTACACCGCTTACATTCCCCTTGTGGTTAACGCCACAGTTCTGAATACAACCAAAAGTAACTGGAACCATTTAGAAAATTTTGTGTTATAAATGATCAACCAGCTCCAGGCGGAGCTGCGCAGGGGTAGTAATGCCGTAACAGGGAGGAAGCATGGAACGTAAGTTTATCGACTGGCACCCCGCCGATATTGTCGCCGCACTACGCAAAAAGGGCTCGTCGCTGGCGGCAGAATCCCGCAAAGCAGGCCTGAGCTCTTCAACGCTCGCCAATGCACTGACGCGTCCCTGGCCCCGGGGCGAGAAAATCATTGCCGAAGCGCTCGGCACGGAGCCGTGGATAATCTGGCCGTCGCGCTATCATGATCCGGTGACTCATGAATTTATCGATCGCTCGCGCCTGATCCGCCATCGCTGACAGTTCCGGGGCATCGCCCCGGCTGTTCTGCGCCGCCACCGCGCACCGTCAGTCTGCCTTCAGTAAAAAAGCCTGCCGGGAGCGGCTGATTATCAGCGTTTCCCGGCAGGCTTATCGCGCTTCTTCGCGAGGCGAAAGAAAGATTATTCGCCTTTCACACGCTCAATGTTGGCGCCCAGCGCCCGCAGCTTATCTTCGATGCCTTCATAACCGCGATCGATATGATAAATACGATCCACTACCGTGGTGCCTTCCGCGATACAACCCGCCAGCACCAGGCTTGCAGAAGCGCGCAGATCGGTTGCCATCACCTGCGCGCCGGAGAGTTTCTCAACGCCGTGGCAGATAACGGTATTGCTTTCGATCTCCGCATGCGCGCCCATACGGATAAGCTCCGGCACGTGCATAAAGCGGTTTTCAAAAATGGTTTCGGTGATGACGCCAGTGCCTTCAGCCACCAGATTCAGCAGCGTGAACTGCGCCTGCATATCTGTCGGGAATGCCGGGTGCGGCGCGGTACGCACGTTAACGCCTTTCGGACGCTTGCCGTGCATATCAAGGCTTATCCAGTCTTCGCCGGTTTCGATATCCGCGCCCGCTTCGCGCAGTTTCGCCAGCACCGCGTCCAGCGTGTCAGGACGGGTGTTGCGGCACATCACTTTGCCGCCGGAAATCGCCGCAGCGACCAGGAACGTCCCGGTCTCGATACGGTCTGGCAGAACGCGGTACACGCCGCCGCCAAGACGCTCTACGCCTTCGATGGTGATTTTGTCGGTGCCCTGACCGGTGATTTTCGCACCGAGGGTATTCAGGAAGTTCGCGGTATCGACGATTTCCGGCTCGCGCGCGGCGTTTTCGATAACCGTGGTGCCTTCAGCAAGCGTCGCGGCGGACATAATCGTCACGGTCGCGCCAACGCTCACTTTATCCATCACGATATGCGCGCCTTTCAGACGGCCCTGGACGGAGGCTTTTACATAGCCTTCTTCCAGTTTGATTTCCGCGCCCAGCTGCTCAAGGCCGGTAATATGTAAATCGACCGGACGCGCGCCGATGGCGCAGCCGCCCGGCAGAGACACCTGGCCCTGACCGAAACGCGCTACCAGCGGGCCCAGCGCCCAGATAGAAGCGCGCATGGTTTTCACCAGATCATACGGCGCGCAGAAAATGTTAACCTGGCTTGCATCGATCCAGACGGAGCCGTTACGCTCCACTTTCATCCCGAGCTGACTCAGCAGCTTCATGGTGGTATCGATATCTTTCAGCTTCGGTACGTTTTGAATTTCTACAGGCTCTTCAGCCAGCAGGGCGGCAAAAAGGATCGGCAGGGCGGCGTTTTTCGCCCCTGAGATCGTTACTTCGCCAGAAAGGCGGCTCGGCCCCTGTACACGAAATTTATCCATCAGAACTGTTCTCTGTTATTCAATCACTTGCTGCCGGCGTAGTGCCCACAGCTCAAAAACCGTTGAGTTTGCGCTCGCGTTCCCATTCCTGCGGCGTAAACGTTTTGATGGAGACCGCGTGAATGCGGTTATCGGCGATGAACTCCATCAGCGGGCCGTAGACCGCCTGCTGTTTCTTGACGCGGCTCATCTCGCCAAACAGCTCACCCACAGCAATGACCTGAAAGTGGCTGCCATCGCCGGAGGAGACGTGGACTTCCTGGAGAGGCAGTGCGTTCATCAGCACCGTCTGAATTTCATGATTTTCCATGGGCTTTATTCATTATTCAGTGAAAACAGCCCAACATCTTAGAGCAAAGTGGCGCTGTCTTAAACAAGCAAAAAAGCCCCGCCGTAGAGCCGGACGGGGCTTTATCAGTAACGTGCTGAAAATATTAGTCTGTCGGGGTCGGCAACAAGCTTTCCGGCAGGTTGTAAAGTTTCGCAAGCGTCGTGAGATTCTCGCTCATGCCATCAAGCGCCACGCGGCGGCCGCCGGTCTGAGCCAGCGCGACCAGTTGCACCAGCAGCGCTAACCCGGCGGTATCCACACGGGTCAGGCCGCTGAGGTCGATGCGTTGTACCCCGTCAGTCGCGCTCTGGCGCTGCTCCCACAGAGGCGTCAGCGTTTCGCGATCCAGCGTACCGCGCAAGCGCAGCTGCGACGCCTGACGTTCCCAGTGCAGTTCCGCGGACATTACTGCTTCTGATCCAGTGTAATCGGCTGACGAGAGATAGATTTCAACTGCTCGGTCAGGCCATCAATCCCTTTCTGGCGCAGCAGGTCACTCCACTCGTTCTGTTTGGTCGTAATCATGCTCACGCCTTCGGCGATCATGTCATACGCCTGCCAGTTGCCGGTCTGGCTGTTTTTACGCCACTGGAAATCCAGACGCACCGGCGGACGGCCGTTCGGATCGATGATGGTCACGCGAATCGGCACGATGTTGGCATCGCCGAGCGGCTGCTCCGGCGCAATCTGGTAGGTCTGGCCGTGATACATTGCCAGCGCCTGGCCGTAAGCCTGTTTCAGGTACTCACGAAACGCGGCGAAGTAGGCTTCGCGCTGCGCGGGCGTCGCTTCTTTATAGTAGCGGCCCAGTACCAGCGCGCCCGCGTATTTCACCTGCACATACGGCAGCAGTTCCTGATCCACGACATCGCGCAGGTAGTTCGGGTTCTGGCGGATTTTCGGCTGTTCGTTTTTCAGGCGATCAAACGTTTTTTTCGCCGCCTCGTTCATCAGCTTATACGGGTTGGACTGATCCGCCGCCGTCGCGAGCGGCGCAATCACCAGCATGGCGACCATTAAAAGACGTTTAAACATATCCGTTTCTCCTGATTAGTTCGTCGCGCCGGCAGGCGGCGTCGCGTTATCCGGTTGGGCGGCAGAGTCTTGTTCACCGCCCTCTTTCTGGTTGTCGCCGCTGTTGCTCTTATAGAGGAACTGGCCAATCAGATCTTCAAGCACCATGGCGGATTTCGTATCCTGGATGGTGCTGCCATCCTTAAGGATAGTGGTTCCCAGCTCAGGATCTTCAAAACCGACATTCAGCGCCAGATATTGCTCCCCCAGCAAGCCGGAGGTACGAATCGCCAGCGAACTGGTATCCGGGATATGATCGTAGCGCTGTTCGATATCCATCGCGACGCGCGGCAGATAGGTTTTCGGATCGAGCGTAATGTCGGAAACCCGGCCAATCACCACGCCGCCGATGCGCACCGGCGAATGCGGTTTCAGGCCGCCGATATTATCAAAGGTGGCATACAGGCGGTATGTCGGTTCGGCCCGCAGCGAGGTGACATCCGCTACTTTCAGACAGATGAACAGCGCGGCCAGCAGCGCCACCAGCATAAAAGCGCCAACCCAAATCTCAAATTTCTTCGTTTGCATGCGTTAGTTCCCAAACATCAAAGCGGTAAGCACAAAATCAAGGCCGAGCACGGCCAGCGAAGCGTGCACAACGGTACGTGTAGTTGCCCGGCTAATTCCCGCCGATGTCGGGATTGCGTCGTAACCGTTAAACAACGCAATCCAGGTCACCGTAATGGCAAACACCACGCTTTTAATCAAACAGTTAATCAGGTCCATGCGCCAGTCGACGGCATCCTGCATGGCAGACCAGAAGAAGCCGGCATCAATGCCTTTCCAGTTGACGCCCACCAGCGAACCGCCCCAGACGCCTACCGCCACGAAAATCACGGTCAGCAGCGGCAGCGAAATCACGCCCGCCCAGAAGCGCGGCGAAATCACGCGGCGCAGCGGGTCGACCGCCATCATCTCCATGCTGGAGAGCTGCTCGGTCGCTTTCATCAGCCCGATTTCCGCCGTCAGCGCCGACCCGGCGCGGCCTGCAAACAGCAGCGCGGCCACGACCGGCCCGAGTTCACGCAGCAACGACAGCGCCACCAGCATTCCGAGGCTCGTTTCCGCGCTGTAGGTCGTCAGCACCAGGTAGCCCTGTAGGCCCAGCACCATGCCGATAAACAGCCCGGAAACGATGATAATGATCATCGACAGGACGCCCACATGGTAGAGCTGGCGCATCAGCAGCGGGCCGTGTTTGCGAAACTCCGGCTTGCCGACGACGGCATTGAATAACATCAGCCCGGCGCGGCCGAAGGAGGCGCTGAATTTCAGCCCGCGTTGCCCCATCGACGCCAGTATATTTAACAGCATGAGCAGACTAACTCCCTGTTGGCGAAATCAGATCGTGGTGATAATCCCCGGCGGGATAGCGGAAGGGCACCGGCCCGTCGGCGATGCCGTCAAGGAACTGGCGCACGCGCGGATCGGTATTTTCTTGCAACGCCTGCGCGCTGCCCTGCGCGACAATCCGTTTGTCAGCGACGATGTAAGCATAATCCGCGATGCTCAGGACTTCCGGCACGTCATGCGACACCACCACACAGGTCACGCCAAGCGCGCTGTTCAGCTCGGAAATCAGCTTCACCAGTACGCCCATGGTGATGGGATCCTGACCGACGAACGGCTCGTCGAACATAATCAGCTCCGGCTCCAGCGCAATGGCGCGCGCGAGCGCCGCACGGCGCGCCATGCCGCCGGAGAGTTCAGACGGCATCAGTTTCGCCGCGCCACGCAGCCCAACCGCTTCGAGCTTCATCATCACGGTGCTGTGCAGCAGCGGTTCCGGCAGGCGGGTATGTTCACGCAGCGGATACGCGACATTCTCGAAGACGTTCAGATCGGTAAACAGCGCCCCTGACTGGAACAGCATGCTCATGCGCTTGCGCACTTCATAGAGACGCGAGCGCGACATGGCGGGAATGTTTTCACCGTCGAAGAGGATCTCCCCGCAGTCCGGCGCTATCTGCCCGCCAATCAGGCGCAGCAGCGTGGTTTTACCGATCCCCGACGGCCCCATAATGGCGGTCACCTTACCGCGCGGCACGGTAAGCGAGATATTATCGAAAATAGATCGGTTGCCGCGCGTAAAGCTCACACCTCGCACGTCAATCAATGTCTCACCGATCTGGCTCATCAACGCATCCTTTATCGTTCACAGAGTTGTTCATAATGGCGCCAGTCGACACCGCAAAAGGGTTATTTTTACAGAATATACCCGGTTGAGGTTAGCGAAAGCTGGCATTTGTTTTACTTTTGGCGCGCATCTGGTCAAAATTAAGAATTTACTTCGTTCCTTGACGATCTGTATGCGCGGCCAGCAACTCAGGCACAGTGGACCGGCGATTATACCTGAAGAAAGGACTTTGCATGCTTTTAGCTACGGCGCTGTTGATTATTGGTTTGCTTTTGGTGGTATACAGCGCCGATCGTCTGGTTTTCGCCGCCTCGCTTCTCTGCCGCAGCCTGGGCGTACCGCCGTTGCTGATAGGCATTACCGTCGTCGGTATCGGCACTTCCCTGCCTGAAATTATCGTCTCTGTCGCCGCCGCGCTGCATGGCGAAACCAGTCTCGCCGTCGGTACGGCCATAGGCTCGAATATCACCAATATTCTGCTGATCGCCGGATTAACCGCGCTGCTGCGCCCGCTGGCGGCGCACTCGTCGATGCTGCGCCGCGAGCTCTCCGCCATGCTGCTGGTCAGCGCGCTGGCGGGACTGGTGCTGTGGGATGGCGTGCTCGCGCGCGCCGAAGGTCTTTTCCTGTTGCTCATCGCCGCCGCCTATTTATGGTTTATCATCCGCATGGCGCGCCAGGCGGAACGTGAAGGTAACGACAGCCTGACGCGCGAGCAGCTCGCCGAACTGCCGCGCGAAGGCGGACGCTCAGTGGCGTTTCTCTGGCTTGGCGTGGCGCTGATTATTATGCCGATGGCGACGCGCATGGTGGTCGATAACGCCACCGTGCTGGCTCACGGGTTCGCCATCAGCGAGCTCACCGTCGGTCTGACCGCCATCGCTATCGGCACCAGCCTGCCGGAACTCGCCACCGCCATCGCCGGTGCGCGCAAAGGCGAAGACGATATCGCCATCGGCAATATTATCGGCTCGAATGTTTACAATCTGGCTATCGTGCCTGGCCTGCCCGCGCTGCTGGCGCCCGGACGCTTCGATGCGCTGGCGTTTACGCGCGATTACGGCGTAATGCTGCTGGTCAGCGTCATTTTCGTGGTGTTGTGCTGGCGTCCTGAGCAGTATCTCGGTAAAAAAACCGGCGCCGGATTATTATGTGGGTTTATCGTTTGGATGGTGATGCTGTTCTGGGCGTCGCCGCGTCTCGTTGGATGAATCGGAATCGCACTTATGTCACAACTAGATTTACCGCCAGGTTTTGACTTTGAACAGGCAGGGAAGGATGTCCTGACCATTGAACGCGAAGGTCTGGCCCAGCTGGATCAATACATCAACGCCGACTTTGCCCGCGCCTGCGAAAGCATGTTCTATTGCCGCGGAAAAGTCGTGGTCATGGGCATGGGCAAATCGGGCCATATCGGTAAAAAAATGGCGGCGACGTTCGCCAGCACCGGCACGCCCGCGTTCTTTGTTCACCCGGCGGAAGCAAGCCATGGCGATTTAGGCATGGTGAGCGGACAGGATATCGTCATCGCGATTTCCAACTCCGGCGAATCCAACGAAATTCTGGCGCTGATCCCGGTACTCAAGCGTCTTCAGGTACAGCTCATCTGCATTACGGGCCGCCCGGAGAGCGCGATGGCGAAGGCCGCGGATATCCACCTGTGCGTCAAAGTGCCGCAGGAAGCCTGTCCCCTCGGCCTCGCGCCGACCACCAGCACCACGGCCACGCTGGTGATGGGCGACGCGCTCGCGGTCGCGCTGCTGAAAGCGCGCGGCTTTACCCCTGAGGATTTCGCGCTTTCGCATCCCGGCGGCGCGCTCGGGCGCAAGCTGCTGCTACGCGTGAACGATATCATGCACACCGGCGACGAAATCCCGCATGTCAGCAAAGACGCGTCGCTGCGCGACGCGCTGCTCGAAATTACCCGTAAGAATCTGGGCATGACGGTTATTTGCGACGACCTGATGAAAATCGAGGGCGTCTTTACCGACGGCGACTTGCGCCGCGTCTTTGATATGGGCGGCGACCTGCATCAGATGAAGATTGTCGATGTGATGACGTCAGGCGGTATTCGGGTGCGTCCCGGCACGCTCGCCGTCGATGCGCTGAACCTGATGCAGACGCGCCACATTACTTCCGTCATGGTGGCTGATGGCGACCAGTTGCGCGGTGTGATACATATGCATGATTTGCTGCGCGCAGGCGTGGTGTAACAAAGGAAAGGTTTAATGAGTAACCCTGATGGCGCCATCTCTACCTGCTACGGGCCGGTGAGCGCGCAGATCATTGAGCGGGCGGCGCAAATCCGCCTGCTGATTCTGGATGTCGACGGCGTGATGTCCGACGGCCTGATTTACATGGGCAACAGCGGCGAAGAGCTGAAAGCCTTTAACGTGCGCGACGGCTACGGCATTCGCTGCGCGCTGACGTCCGGCATTGAGGTAGCGATCATCACCGGGCGAAAAGCGAAGCTGCTTGAAGACCGCTGCGAAACGCTCGGTATTACGCACCTTTACCAGGGCCAGTCCGATAAGCTCATCGCTTACCGCCAACTGCTGGAAACACTGGCGCTTGCGCCGGAAAATGTCGCTTATGTCGGCGACGATTTAATTGACTGGCCTGTGATGGCGCAGGTCGGGCTCAGCGTCGCGGTGGCGGATGCGCATCCGCTGCTGACGCCGAAAGCCGATTACGTCACCCAAATCCCGGGCGGACGTGGCGCGGTGCGCGAAGTCTGCGATCTCCTGCTGCTGGCGCAGGGAAAATTAGCTGAGGCCATAGGGCAATCCATATGAGTAAGACCAGACGCTGGATAATTATCCTGCTGGCGCTGGCCGCGCTGGTGCTGATTGGCATTAACCTGGCCGATCAGGATGAAAGCGGCCCGCTGACGGTAAATAACAACGAGCCGACGTACCAGAGCGAGCAGTCCAACACGGTTGTCTACAGCCCGGAAGGCGCGCTGAACTATCGCTTAATCGCGCAGCACGTCGAGTATTTCTCGCAAGACGGCGTCTCCTGGTTTACGCAGCCGGTAATGACCACCTTCGATACCAACAAAGTGCCGACCTGGTCGGTCAAAGCGGATCGTGCCAAACTGACCAATGACAGGATGCTCTACCTGACCGGTCATGTGGAAGTGAACGCGCTGACGCCAGATTCGCAATTGCGCAAAATTACGACCGACAAGGCGGAGATCAACCTGGTCACCCAGGATGTTACCTCTGATACGCTTGTCACTCTTTACGGCACCAGCTTTAATTCCAGCGGCCTGAAAATGCGCGGGAACCTTCGCAGCAAAAATGCCGAGCTGATTGAAAAGGTTAGAACCTCCTATGAAATCCAGAATAAACAAACTCAGCCTTAATCTCGTACTGACTAGTACGCTGCTGGCGGCAGGCTTCCCGGCGTTCGCGCTGACAGGCGACACCGAACAGCCTATCCATATTGAATCTGACCAGCAGTCGCTGGATATGCAGGGCAATGTGGTGACGTTCACCGGTAATGTCGTCGTGACGCAGGGCACGATTAAAATCAACGCCGACAAAGTTGTCGTCACGCGCCCCGGCGGTGAGAAAGGCAAAGAGGTGATTGACGGTTACGGCAATCCGGCCACGTTCTTCCAGATGCAGGACAACGGCAAACCGGTTAAAGGCCATGCCTCGACGATGCACTACGAGCTGCAAAACGACTTCGTGGTGCTGACCGGCAACGCCTACCTTGAGCAGCTCGACAGCAATATCAAAGGCGACAAAATCACCTATCTCGTGAAAGAGCAGAAAATGCAGGCGTTCAGCGAGAAAGGCAAACGCGTGACCACCGTACTGGTACCGTCGCAGCTGCAAAATAAAGACGGCAGCGCCCAGGCGCCAGCTCAGAACAAGAGTAACTAAACCCTTATGGCAACACTCATTGCGAAACACCTGGCGAAAGCCTACAAGGGCCGCCGCGTAGTGGAAGATGTCAGCCTGACGGTGAACTCAGGCGAGATTGTCGGCCTGCTGGGCCCGAACGGCGCGGGTAAAACCACCACCTTCTACATGGTCGTGGGCATTGTGCAGCGCGACGCGGGCAATATCATCATTGATGACGAAGACATCAGCCTGCTGCCGCTGCACGCCCGCGCGCGTCGCGGCATCGGTTATCTGCCGCAGGAGGCGTCGATTTTCCGCCGCCTGAGCGTCTACGACAACCTGATGGCCGTGCTGCAAATTCGCGACGATCTCAGCACCGAGCAGCGCGAAGACCGCGCCAAAGAGCTGATGGAAGAGTTTCACATCGACCACCTGCGCGACAGCCTCGGCCAGTCGCTCTCCGGCGGCGAACGTCGTCGTGTGGAGATCGCCCGCGCGCTGGCGGCGAACCCGAAATTCATCCTGCTTGACGAACCTTTTGCGGGCGTCGACCCGATTTCGGTTATCGATATCAAACGCATTATCGAGCATCTGCGCGACAGCGGCCTTGGCGTACTCATTACCGACCATAACGTACGTGAAACGCTGGCGGTGTGCGAGCGCGCCTATATCGTTAGTCAGGGGCATCTTATCGCCCACGGCACCCCCGACGATATTCTGCAGGATGAACAGGTTAAACGCGTATATCTTGGGGAAGAGTTCAGACTCTGATAGGGTAGAGCAACAGGCAGAAACGGCGCGCCTCCCTGCGCGCCCCGCCGCAACAGGTCTTTTTGACGTTTACACCTGAGGATTTTTGCCCTGAATATGAAGCAAGGTTTGCAACTAAGGCTTAGCCAACAGCTCGCCATGACGCCGCAGTTGCAGCAGGCCATTCGCTTGTTGCAGCTCTCCACGCTGGAGCTCCAGCAGGAGTTGCAACAGGCGCTGGAAAATAATCCCCTGCTTGAGCAAACCGACATTCACGACGAAATTGCCACTCAGGAAACACCGGACAGCGAAGGGCTCGATACCGCCGAAGCGCTGGAGCAAAAAGAGATGCCGGACGAGCTGCCGCTTGACGCCAGCTGGGACGAAATCTACACCGCCGGCACGCCGTCAGGCACCGGCACCGACTACATCGACGACGAACTGCCGGTCTATCAGGGCGAAACCACCCAGAGCCTTCAGGACTACCTGATGTGGCAGGTGCAGCTGACGCCCTTTTCCGACACCGATCGCGCCATTGCCACGGCGATTGTCGACGCGGTGGACGACACCGGCTACCTCACCGTTTCGGTGCAGGATATTCTCGACGGTATGGGCGATAACGATGACGACATCGGCCCGGAAGAGATTGAAGCCGTGCTCAAGCGCGTGCAGCGTTTCGATCCAGTCGGCGTCGCCGCCCGCGATCTGCGCGACTGCCTGTTGATCCAGCTTTCGCAGTTCAGCGCCGACACGCCTTTTCTCGCGCAGGCGCGGCAGATAGTCAGCGATCACCTCGATCTGCTGGCCAATCACGACTTTCGCAGCCTGATGCGCGTCACGCGCCTGAAGGAAGATGTGCTGAAAGAAGCGGTCAATTTGATCCAGTCGCTCGATCCGCGTCCCGGCCAGTCGATCCAGACCGGCGAGCCGGAATATGTCATCCCGGACGTGTTAGTGCGCAAGCATAACGGCCGCTGGGTGGTGGAGTTGAATTCCGACAGCATTCCCCGGCTCAAAATCAATCAGCAGTACGCCGCGATGTCCAACAGCGCGCGTAACGAATCCGACAACCAGTTCATCCGCAGCAACCTGCAAGAGGCGAAATGGCTGATTAAAAGCCTGGAGAGCCGTAACGACACGCTGCTGCGCGTCAGCCGCTGCATCGTTGAACAGCAGCAGGCGTTCTTCGAGCAGGGCGAAGAGTTTATGAAGCCGATGGTGCTGGCGGATATCGCGCAGGCGGTTGAGATGCATGAATCCACCATCTCCCGCGTCACCACGCAAAAATATCTGCACAGCCCGCGCGGCATTTTCGAATTAAAGTATTTCTTCTCAAGCCACGTGAACACCGAGGGCGGCGGCGAAGCCTCGTCCACGGCTATCCGGGCGCTGGTGAAGAAGTTGATTGCAGCGGAAAACCCCGCGAAACCCTTAAGCGACAGCAAACTGACATCTATGCTGTCCGATCAGGGGATCATGGTGGCCCGCCGTACCGTTGCGAAGTATCGAGAGTCTTTATCCATACCGCCGTCAAACCAGCGCAAACAGCTGGTCTGACCCAACCGATAAGGAAGACACTATGCAGCTCAACATCACAGGACATAACGTCGAAATCACTGAAGCGCTGCGCGAGTTTGTCACCACGAAATTCGCCAAGCTGGAGCAGTATTTCGAAAGGATTAATCAGGTCTATATTGTGCTGAAGGTGGAAAAGGTGACGCAAATCGCCGACGCCACCCTGCATGTGAACGGCGGGGAGCTGCATGCCAGTTCGGAAGGCCAGGATATGTACGCCGCCATCGACGGTTTGATTGATAAACTGGCGCGGCAGCTCACTAAACACAAAGATAAACTGAAACAACATTAATTGTCCGGGCGTTTCGCTGGGACATCGACGGCCCGGCCCGTCTGGCGGGCCGTCGCACCAGAAAACGCTTAGGTGAAATTATGATGAATAATGATTCCGCTCTGCCATTGAGCAATGTATTAAACCAGGAATGCACCCGTAGCGGCGTACATTGCCAGAGTAAAAAACGCGCCCTGGAAATTATCAGCGAGCTGGCGGCAAAGCAGCTCAGCCTGCCGCCGCAGGTAGTGTTTGAAGCGATCCTTACCCGCGAGCGGATGGGAAGTACCGGGATCGGCAACGGCATCGCCATTCCGCACGGCAAGCTTGAAGAAGACACGCTGCGCGCCGTGGGCGTTTTTGTTCAGCTCGAAACGCCGATTGCCTTTGACGCCATCGATAACCAGCCCGTCGATTTACTCTTCGCGCTGCTGGTGCCGGCGGATCAAACCAAAACGCATCTGCATACGCTGTCGCTGGTGGCCAAAAGGCTGGCGGACAAAACGATTTGCCGTCGTCTGCGCGCCGCGCAAAGCGATGAAGAGCTCTATCAGATAATCACTGAAACCAGTGAAGAGAGTGAATGACCGTGCCGAAAGGCACAATCCAGGAAGCGCCGGTTAACCGGTCTGAAGTGTGGAGAAACAGCAGATGGTTCTGATGATCGTCAGCGGACGTTCAGGGTCAGGGAAATCGGTCGCCCTGCGTGCGCTGGAAGATATGGGGTTCTACTGCGTCGATAACCTGCCTGTTGTGCTGCTGCCTGAGCTGGCGCGCACGCTTTCTGACAGGCAGATATCCGCCGCGGTGAGCATTGACGTTCGCAATATGCCGGAATCCCCGGAGGTGTTTGAGCAGGCGATGAATAACCTGCCGGACGCGTTCTCTCCGCAACTGCTGTTCCTCGACGCCGATCGCAACACGCTGATTCGCCGCTACAGCGATACGCGTCGTTTGCATCCGCTCTCCAGCAAAAACCTGTCCCTGGAAAGCGCCATTGATGAAGAAAACGATCTGCTGGAGCCGCTGCGCTCGCGTGCGGATCTGATTGTCGATACCTCGGAAATGTCGGTGCATGAGCTGGCGGAAATGCTGCGCACCCGACTGCTCGGCAAGCGCGAGCGTGAACTCACGATGGTGTTTGAATCCTTCGGCTTCAAGCACGGCATTCCGATCGACGCCGATTATGTCTTCGACGTGCGTTTTCTGCCAAACCCGCACTGGGACCCGAAACTGCGCCCGATGACCGGCCTCGATAAGCCCGTCGCGGCGTTTCTCGACCGGCACACTGAAGTGCATAACTTCATCTACCAGACGCGTAGCTATCTGGAACTCTGGCTACCAATGCTGGAAACCAACAACCGCAGCTACCTGACTGTCGCCATCGGCTGTACTGGCGGTAAACACCGCTCCGTTTATATCGCCGAACAGCTGGCGGATTACTTCCGCTCGCGCGGCAAAAACGTTCAGTCCCGCCATCGTACGCTGGAAAAACGCAAATCATGACCGTAAAACAGACCGTCGAAATCACCAATAAGCTCGGGATGCACGCCCGCCCGGCCATGAAGCTGTTTGAACTGGTGCAGAGCTTTGACGCGGAAGTGTTGTTGCGTAATGAAGCGGGCACCGAGGCGGAAGCCAGCAGCGTGATAGCGCTGCTGATGCTGGATTCCGCGCAGGGCGGCCATATTGAGATTGAGGCCACCGGCCCGCAGGAAGAAGAAGCGCTGGCGGCCGTCATCGCGCTGTTTAACGCAGGCTTTGACGAAGACTGACCGCCCTACTCTCAGCGCAGCGCGTGCTGCGCCATTGCGCCGCGCTCTGTTAAGCCCGGGCTATATGACCAGCTGGCAGCAGCTATGGAAGGTGCAGTGCCGGTAATTCTCGCGTGCGAGAATACCGTCCATGTCAGTGATTGTTGAGTGCGTACGCGTGAATTGGCGCATCATAATGTCGTTGAGAAAGTCAGCGTCGTTGACAGCATCTGCACGGTCGCGCTCAAGGGCACTGGTCAATGCATCGCGCAACCCAAAGCTAGTGTCAGGGTGGTCAACGTCTCCTGAATCTCTGCGTTAATTGACTCGGGCGTTGTGTCTTAGTTCTGTTGAACTCCTATCCAGTAGGCATCATGCCAGGCCTGTTCAGGGTAGCCTCCCATGAACTCGGGGTGAAATGGCGAATGTTCACGCTGCCCTACACGGTCATAGAGGGCATCATTCAAGCCCTGGCGGTGGCCTTCTTACTCGCAGAACTGCGGTAGTTCCACGACTTTTATTCCTGAAAATTCCGAGACATGTCGGCCGCTCTACGGCATGCGGCCGAAATGGTTGTAGGAGACTGTCGGGGCGTACTCAGTGGAGTTTTCGTGAGCAATGATCAGGGCCATAAATTACGTCCTTCCGTTGATAGTGTTCATGGTCGTTTTCCAGTGACAGGCAGCTCACCCAAGCTGCCCCCAAAATTCGTACACCCCCCCATCAAAGGCAGAACAAGCAGCCAGCCTTCACAAGCCTTCTCGGCAACCCACTTCAAGCGTTCCATTTTCGACGCACTCATGCGTGGCCAGGGTCAGCAGGTGGGTTTATCGTGTGTGCGTAACTGGGCGAACAGCGCGCTAATCTGCTTGCCGTATTGCTGGGCCCTGGGGATGCGCAGCTGCTTGAGGTAGGCGGCAATCCCATCGCCCTGCCCAAGCAGGGCAAACTCGATCAAGTGCCCGAGCGGGAGCGTCAACGGCAGAGGCTCGTTGACGATGTTGTCCTTGCCGCCTTCGGGCTCGGCGAACATCTCGAGCTTAGCGCCAATGTAGCGCAGGCTCGCCTCGCGCTGCTGCTCGGTGATGGCCAGCAGTGCGCTGGCGTCGAGTCCGGCCAGTTCCAGGCAGTGGTCGTAGAAGTCGCTCAGACCTTCTTCCAACGGCACACGGCCGACCGGCTGGCCCAGTTGCTGCTCCAGCCTGTCGAGAAAGCTGCGGTAATGCGCCAGGGTAATCAGTTCGTCGATGTGCATGGTCATTTCCTCGTGCAATTGCCGGTTCAAGGATTGCCCATCACGCGCTTGAGCGAGAAGTCGAAGTCTTCGTCTGGCAGGGCTGGGGGCAACTGCTGCACCGCCTCCAATCGCAAGCCGTAGCCGAACGGATTCAGGGGCGCTGCCAGTGCGCTGTATCCGCTGATGGCAACCAGATACCGGCCCGGAGCCACCTCCAGGTAGTCGTTGTTCTTCAGCCGTAGCGGGTAGTTCTCCTGGTAGTTGCAGAAGAACGCTGCGTCCCAGTCCATCAACGCGCCGAGGTCCGCCGCAACGAGCACACCCGAGGTGATATGCAGTGGCGCGCCCTGGTAGGTGAAATGCCGCTGTGCGCTGGCGGGTGGCAGGACGCCTTGCTCGAGAAATACCGCGTAGTCGTCGTCGGGTATCTGGTAGATGGGGAAGACTACCCCTTCGCCGATGGCCTGGGCCCCGATCGCCTGATCGTCGATGAACAGGCCGAACACATCGCTGCCCTGGTAACCGACGCGTTGCAGGAAAGCCTGCAGCGTCAGAGGGTCGAACAGCACGATGCCGGAAACGTGCAAGGTGATATTGGCGATGTTCTTCATAGGTCGCATCCTGGTGTTGCAGGAGTCGGTAATTTCAGATAGCCAGCGCCTCTTGATGGGCGCGGGCATTGTCGATAAGTGTTTGCTCCGGCTTTATGATAGCCATGGCCGTTCCCTCATTCCGCCCGGCTTATCCGGCGTATCTACTGGCGGTTCATGAGGATCGGACTAAAGGACTCCCCGCCAAGCTGGCGCATCTGGCGCAAAATCCACTGCTGACGCGTACGCACGTAGCCTGACGGCGCGCTCACTTTAAAACGTATCGGGTTAGGCAAAACGGCCGCGAGCAATGCTGCTTCCGACGCCGTCAGACGACGGGCGGGCTTGTTGAAATACCGCTGCGACGCCTCTTCCACGCCAAACACGCCCTCGCCGAATTCCGCGATATTCAGATAGACCGTCAGGATGCGGCGCTTGCTCCAGACGGTTTCGATGCCGAGCGTTAAACCCGCCTCCAGCCCTTTGCGCAGCCAGCTGCGCCCGTCCCATAAAAACAGGTTCTTCGCCGTCTGCTGAGAGAGCGTCGAAGCCCCGCGAATGCGTCTGCTGCGCTCGTTATGGGAGACGGCTTTCTGTATGGCCGCCATGTCAAAACCCCAGTGCTCCGGGAATTTCTGATCTTCCGCGGCAATCACCGCAAGCCCCATCCACGGCGAGATCTCATCCATGCTCACCCAGTCGGAATGTGCCACATAGCTGAAGTCGCCGCTAAACCAGGCGGAGAACTGCCGCTCGACCATCACCGCGGAAAACGGCACCGGCATAAAACTGAACAGCAAAATACCGGCAAGCCAGACGCCCGCCACGATAAGAAACGCCCTCAGCAGCAGACGCCGCAGGCGAGCAAACAATGAACCGCGCGCTTTACTCATGCGCACATCGCCACCAGCCGCGCCACCAGCTTTTCAATACCGGCCGCGGCTTCGTCAATGCTTTCAGCCAGCATATAGGCGGGCGTGGTCAGGACTTTATTCTCTTCATCCACCACGATATCGTCCACCGGGCACGGCACGTGTTCGCCGCCCATCTCTTCCACCAGCTCGGCCGTGTCGATATCAGTGCCGATGGTCAGGCGCAGCGGCGCGGCGATAATTTTCGGCAGCATGGCGGGCGCGATGCAGATAAACCCGAGCGGCTTACCGGCTGCATGCATCGCCGTTGCGAGCGCATGAAGCGCCGGGTCGACCGCGCATTCGCTGCCGCGCGTCGCAAAATCGCACAGGTTTTTCGCAGCGCCAAATCCGCCAGGCACCACCAGCGCGTCGAGCTCTTCGGCGCGCGCGTGTTCAAGCGGCGTTATTTTGCCGCGCGCGATACGGGCCGCTTCCGCCAGCACGTTGCGCGTCTCGCCCGTCGGTTCGCCCGTTAAGTGATTAATCACGTCCGCTTGTGGTTTATCGGGGGCGAAACAGACCGCCTGCGCGCCGTTGCGGGCCAGCGCCAGCAAGGTAATTACTGCCTCATGTATTTCCGAGCCGTCATAAACGCCGCACCCACTTAACACCACGCCGATTTTTTTCATGATTCATCCTTAAGTTAAACCGTTGAAAATGTGACTAAAACAACATTTAAACGCTATGCTTCACACATTTTACTGATTCATATAACAAATCATTTAAGATTTGCTATCTTATGTACGAGCGCAATGATCACTCAGGCCGCGCCACGTAGTTAAAAAGATCAACATCATTAATCAATGGCGAGGCCACGATTTCCCTGGTGTTGGCGCAGTATTCGCGCACCCCGGTATAGCCGGGGTCATTTTTTTCCGGCACCGGCAACCCACGCTTTCAGCGCCTCAACGTCGTGCGGCCACTCCTGCTTCAGCTCTTCAATCCATTCACCAACGTTATCCCACCACGCCGGCAGATCGGGCGACTGGATTTTCTGCGCCAGCTGCTGCAAATGACGCAGCCCTACCGCGCCAGCGGCGCCTTTGATTTTATGCCCCTCTTCCACGATGCCCTTTTGATCGCGCGCGGTGAGGTTAGATTCCAGAACGCTCAGGTAGCCCGGCATCATCTTTTCGAACATCGCCAGGCCATCGGTGATGAGCTTCGGGCCAACCAGTTGCAGATATTGCTCCAGCATCGGGAGATCCAGCAGCGCCTCCTGCTTGCCGTCATCGCTTGTCGTCACGTCATGCTCCTCGTCGTCAGGTTGCGTATCCCAGAACTTTTTAATGGTCGCGGTCAGGGCCGGCACCGCCAGCGGCTTGCTCAGCACATCGTCCATTCCCGCTTCCAGATACTCTTTTTTATCTTTCAGCACGTTGGCCGTCAGCGCCACCAGCGGCGGCAGCGCGTCGCGAGTGTAGCGGCGGTGCAGTTCGCGTGAGATATCAAGGCCGGTCATGTCCGGGAGCTGGATATCGAGCAGCACCAGGTCGAATTCGCCGGGGCTGAACATCTCCAGCGCCGCGTTGCCCGTCATCGCCACCTCGACGCTACAGCCGAGTTTTTCCAGCACCGAGCTTGCGACAATCACGTTCAGCTCAATGTCTTCCACCAGCAGCACATGCAGCGCCGGCAGCGGCATTTCGTCGTCGGTCAGCGTGTCTTCCACTTCTTCCGCCACGCGCGGCGCCTGCACCGTCAGCACAAACGTCGAGCCCTGGCCTGGCTTGCTGGATACCGTGATATCTCCGCCCATGCTTTTCGCAAGGCGGCGCGACACCGCCAGGCCAATCCCGGTGCCGGTCGCCGGTTTGCCGCCCTGGCTGTCTTTCACCTGGTAATACATGGCGAAGATCTTATCCTGCTCCTCCTGCGGGATGCCGATCCCGGAATCTTCCACCTCAAAGCGTAGCTGCTCATTTTCGTTATAGCTGACGCGCACCGCCACCTGCCCCTGCTGGGTGAATTTCACGGCGTTGCTGATGAGGTTCCAGAGGATCTGGCGAAGACGCGTGCCGTCGGTCAGCACTTTATGCGGCACCGGTCGTACCGGCTCCATCACAAAGCGCAGCCCTTTCTGCTGCGCCTGCAGGCCGGAGAGGTTTTCCAGGTCCGCCAGGAAGCTGGTGAAATCGACAGGCTGATTGTCGAGCTGCACTTTGCGCCGCTCGATTTTATCCATGTCGATAATATCGTTGAAAATATTGCCGAGCGTCACGGCAGAAACGTGGATCGTCTTCAGGTATTTTTCCTGCTCGGCGCTCAGCTCGGTGTCCAGCAGAATGCGGCTCAGGCCCACGATGCCATTAAGCGGCGTGCGCAGCTCATGGCTGATGGTGGAGATAAACGTGGTTTTGTCGCGGCTGGCGCGCTCCAGCGCGTCCTGATAGCGCTTACGCTCGGTGATATCGCGCCCGAAGCCCATCAGCCCGTGACGTTTGCCCACGCGGTCGTAATACGGCACCTTGCGGATCTCAAAACAGGCTTTGCGCCCGTCCGGATAGTCGAGCCACTGCTCGTAGGTCAGCGAGACGTTATGGCGGAAGACTTTTTCGTCGGTCTCCAGCACCTTTTCCGCCGCTTCGGGTGCATAAACTTCATGCGGTTTCAGGCCAATGAGTTGCTTTTCGCTTTTGCCGGTGAGCAATTCCATGGCGCGGTTGCAGCCGGAAAATTCTTTGTCTTCATTGCGGTAGAACACCAGATCCGGCGAGGCGTCGAGAAACGAGCGCAGGAAGGAAGATTGCTGCTCCAGCTGGATTTGCGTCACTTCGCGCTCTTTCATCTCCACTTTCAGCTGCTCCAGCATATGCTGACGCTCGGCTTCCGCTTTTTCGCGATCGGCAATTTCCTGATTGAGCTGGGCGATGTTGTCCTTGAGCTGAACATTGAGCTTCAGGTCGCGCTCGCGCATCTCTTCGAGCTTATCGACCAGTTTAGAGAGCCGCTGACGCGACTCCTCAAGCTGTTCCACCACCACCGACAGGAAATAGACCGCCCAGGGCGTAATCAACAGACCAAAGAAAATCGACCGGATAACGTCGATGCTCTCGACCTGGCCGTGCAGCACCATCGTCACGGCCATTTGCACCGCCATCGCCAGCACCACCAGCGCAAGGGCCAGCAGCAGCGAAAAGCGCACCAGGCCAAGCTTTACAAGTAAATCAACGTAATACTGCGCCAGCATGCGGATCTGTTTCATAAAGGATTCCTGTACTGATATTCCGTTCAATAATACCTAAATCCGCCCCTGAGGCGGCAATTCAGGCAAAAAAGTGCGGGGTAAAAAGGCGGGTGGCCAAAAAAGCAGCGCTTACGGGACGTCAGGCACGCCAGACCAGGGGCGTCCGAGCGCCGAACCCTGAACGCCATACTGGTTGAGATAGCGGTCAATCTCCACCATGCCGGTCCAGCGATTTTCGCACCATAGCGGGGCCAGCAGCGTCGGGCGGCGGGCGCTGGCGGAGATACGATGGTAGATTATCTCAGGCGGCGTATGGCGAATCATCTCCCCGGCCGTCGCGGCGTACTCCTCAAGCGCGATACCCGTAAGCCGCCCCGCCCGCCAGGCTTTCGCCATAATGCTGCCTTCGACGATATGCAGCGGATGCAGTTTGATGCCGTCCACGCCGGTCTCCGCGACGCGCTCAAGCGAGGTCAGCGCGTCGGTAGCGGTCTCGCCCGGTAAACCGACGATAAGATGCGTGCACACCTTAAGCCCCCTCGCCCGCGCCCGGCGCGCGGTAGCCTGATAACAGGCGAAGTCGTGCCCGCGGTTGATGCGGCGCAGGGTTTTATCCTGCGCGCTTTGCAGCCCCAGCTCCAGCCAGACTTCATACTCCTGTTCACGGTAGCCCGCCAGCAGATCAAGCACGCTCTCCGGCACGCAGTCGGGCCGGGTGCCGACGCACAGCCCAACGATATCCGCCTGGCTTATCGCCTGCTGATACATCCCCCGCAGGACGTTAACTTCTGCAAAGGTGCTGGTGTAAGCCTGAAAATAGGCGAGATAGCGCCGCGCGCGATCCACCCGCACGGCCTGCTGCGCCAGCTGTTGGGCAATAGAGAGATGCTGCTGGGCTTCATCGGCGAACGAGGCGACATTACAGAAGGTGCAGCCGCCGCGTCCGAGCGTGCCGTCGCGGTTGGGGCAACTGAAGCCGCCATGCAACGAGAGTTTATGAACTTTTTGCCCGTAACGACGCATCAGGTCGCCGCCAAACATATTGACTAATTTTTGTAACTGCATAATCTGAAAAGCCGCCCAGCCAAAGGGCGTCAGCCTGCCATTTTTCTCTCTTTTCGGCGATGACCTGGATCAAGCGCCCCGGCCAGCTTTTATCTAATGAATAATCATTCAGCATAAACGCCGTTTTAGTCATCAGAACACTAATTACTTTTCCTTATGATCGCAGCGATTATTTAAGGATTATGACGGACCGGAAAAAACAGAGCGTTTATGCGGCTTGTAGGCCATAAGCAACAGATTGTGCTGCTTTAAAAAGCAATAACAGCGCGCTATCTATATATAGCCGCTTTCTTATAGTGAGTCAGATCACACATCACCGCCGCTTATCACCCGAAAAAGGCAATGTAAAAAGGGTTAAATTTACTTTGCATTCAAATAGATGAGTGTTCTTTAGCACAGTTTTGAATAAATAAGAATGACATTTGACCTGTGTGCGGATTCCCGATAAGTTGGAATTTCGCTGGAAGCTTTCTCGATGGGCGTTCTGCTCATCATATTTATGCAGTAAATGAGATTCCCTCTTAAGTAAGTCCTCAACGACGATGTACCGATGAAAAAGGATATCTGGAGGGCGACACGCAAGGTGTGCGTATGACGCGCAATACCCTGTCGCCACACCCTTTTTGCGCCCGCGCGCCATCGGTACAGGAGGGAGTCCCGCAGAGCCTGGGGAGGTTCACTGATATGTTGTACGATAAATCTCTTGAGAGGGATAACTGTGGTTTCGGCCTGATCGCCCACATAGAAGGCGAACCTAGCCACAAGGTCGTGCGTACCGCGATCCATGCGCTGGCGCGCATGCAGCACCGCGGCGCTATCCTCGCAGATGGTAAAACCGGCGACGGTTGCGGCCTGCTGCTGCAAAAACCGGATCGCTTTTTCCGCATGGTCGCCGAAGAGCTCGGCTGGCGTTTAGCCAAGAACTATGCCGTTGGCATGCTGTTCCTGAATCAGGACCTTGAGAAAGCCAGCGCCGCGCGCCGTATTGTGGAAGAAGAGTTACAGCGGGAAACCCTGTCTAACGTGGGCTGGCGCGTGGTGCCGACCAACGAAGGCGTGCTGGGTGAAATAGCGCTCTCGTCCATGCCGCGCATTGAACAGATTTTCGTGAATGCCCCGGCAGGCTGGCGTCCACGCGATATGGAGCGCCGCCTGTTTATCGCGCGCCGTCGCATTGAAAAACGTCTGATTGAAGATAAAGAGTTCTACGTCTGTAGCCTCTCGAACCTGGTCAATATCTATAAAGGTCTGTGTATGCCGGCGGATCTGCCGCGCTTCTACCTGGACCTGGCGGACCTGCGTCTGGAATCGGCCATCTGCCTCTTCCACCAGCGCTTCTCCACGAACACCGTGCCGCGCTGGCCGCTGGCGCAACCGTTCCGCTACCTGGCGCACAACGGCGAAATCAACACCATTACCGGTAACCGCCAGTGGGCCCGCGCGCGTACCTATAAATTCCAGACGCCGCTTATCCCTGATTTGCACGACGCCGCGCCGTTCGTCAACGAAACCGGCTCTGACTCCAGCTCCATGGATAACATGCTGGAGCTGCTGCTGGCGGGCGGGATGGATATCGTGCGCGCTATGCGTTTACTGGTGCCGCCAGCCTGGCAGAACAACCCGGAGATGGACCCGGACCTGCGCAGCTTCTTCGATTTTAACTCCATGCATATGGAGCCGTGGGACGGCCCGGCGGGCATCGTGATGTCCGATGGGCGCTTTGCCGCCTGTAACCTCGACCGCAACGGCCTGCGTCCGGCGCGCTATGTCATTACCAAAGATAAGCTCATCACCTGCGCCTCTGAAGTCGGCATCTGGGATTATCAGCCTGACGAAGTGGTGGAAAAAGGCCGCGTCGGGCCTGGCGAGCTGATGGTTATCGATACCCGCGGCGGGCGCATTCTGCACTCGGCGGAAACCGACAACGATCTCAAGAGCCGCCACCCGTATAAAGAGTGGATGGAGAAAAACGTCCGTCGCCTGGTGCCGTTTGAAGATTTGCCAGACGATCAGGTCGGCCAGCGTGAGATGGACGACGCACTGCTGGAAAGCTATCAGAAACAGTTCTTCTACAGTAACGAAGAGCTGGACGCCGTTATCCGCGTGCTGGGTGAAAACGGCCAGGAAGCGGTGGGCTCGATGGGCGACGATACGCCATTCGCCGTGCTCTCCAGCCAGCCACGCATTATCTATGATTATTTCCGCCAGCAGTTCGCCCAGGTGACTAACCCGCCTATCGATCCGCTGCGCGAAGCGCACGTGATGTCGCTTGCCACCAGCATTGGTCGCGAGATGAACGTTTTCTGCGAAGCCGAAGGCCAGGCGCACCGCCTGAGCTTTAAATCGCCGATCCTGCTCTACTCCGACTTTAAACAGCTCACCACACTTGAAGAAGAGCACTATCGCGCCGATACGCTCGATATTACCTTCGAACCGGCGCAGACGACGCTCGAAGAGACCGTGAAAGCGCTGTGCGATAAAGCGGAGCAGATGGTACGAAATGGCACCGTGCTGCTGGTACTCTCGGATCGCAATATCGCCAAAGACCGCCTGCCAGTGCCCGCGCCGATGGCCGTCGGCGCTATCCAGACGCGTCTGGTGGAACAAAGCCTGCGCTGCGATGCCAACATCATCGTAGAAACCGCCAGCGCCCGCGACCCGCACCACTTCGCCGTACTGCTCGGCTTCGGCGCGACCGCCATCTACCCGTACCTCGCCTACGAAACGCTGGCGAAACTGGTCGATACCGGCGCTATCGAAAAAGATTACCGCAGCGTGATGCTGAACTACCGCAACGGCATCAACAAAGGGCTGTACAAGATCATGTCCAAAATGGGCATTTCGACGATTGCGTCTTACCGCTGCTCCAAACTGTTTGAAGCCGTCGGCCTGCATCGTGATGTCTCTGAGCTCTGCTTCCAGGGCGTGGTCAGCCGTATCGGCGGCGCGGGCTTCGCGGATTTCGAGCAGGATCTGCAAAACCTGTCGAAACGCGCCTGGCTTGCCCGCAAGCCGCTTACCCAGGGCGGACTGCTGAAATATGTGCACGGCGGCGAATACCACGCCTATAACCCGGATGTGGTGCGCACGCTTCAGCAGGCAGTGCAGAGCGGCGACTACAGCGACTATCAACAGTACGCGAAACTGGTAAACGAACGCCCGGCGGCGACGCTGCGCGACCTGCTGGCGCTGAACCCGCAGGCGGACGCGGTACGTGTGGAGGATGTCGAACCGGCGAGCGAACTGTTCAAACGCTTTGATACCGCGGCGATGTCTATCGGCGCGCTGAGCCCGGAGGCGCACGAGTCGCTGGCGGAGGCGATGAACAGCCTCGGCGGTTTCTCGAACTCCGGCGAAGGCGGCGAAGATCCGGCGCGCTACGGCACCAATAAAGTCTCGCGCATTAAACAGGTGGCCTCTGGCCGCTTCGGCGTCACGCCGGCGTATCTGGTGAACGCCGACGTGATTCAGATTAAAGTGGCCCAGGGCGCGAAACCTGGCGAAGGCGGCCAGCTGCCTGGCGATAAAGTCACGCCGTACATCGCGCGCCTGCGTTATTCGGTGCCGGGCGTGACGCTTATCTCCCCGCCGCCGCACCATGATATCTACTCGATTGAAGATCTGGCGCAGCTGATTTTCGACTTAAAACAGGTCAACCCGAAGGCGATGATCTCCGTGAAGCTGGTGTCCGAGCCGGGCGTTGGCACCATCGCCACCGGCGTCGCGAAAGCGTATGCGGACCTCATCACTATTGCCGGTTATGACGGCGGCACGGGCGCAAGCCCGCTCTCCTCCGTGAAATACGCGGGCTGTCCGTGGGAGCTTGGTCTGGTGGAAACCCAGCAGGCGCTGGTGGCGAACGGTCTGCGTCATAAGATTCGCCTCCAGGTGGACGGCGGCCTGAAAACCGGCCTTGATATCATCAAAGCGGCCATCCTCGGCGCGGAAAGCTTCGGCTTTGGCACAGGTCCAATGGTGGCGCTCGGCTGTAAATACCTGCGTATTTGCCATCTGAACAACTGCGCGACCGGCGTCGCGACCCAGGATGACAAACTGCGTAAAAACCACTATCACGGTCTGCCGTTCAAAGTGACGAACTACTTTGAATTCATCGCCCGTGAAACGCGTGAACTGATGGCGCAGCTTGGCGTAACGCGCCTGGTGGACTTGATTGGCCGCACCGACCTGCTCAAAGAGCTGGAAGGCTTTACGGCGAAGCAGCAAAAGCTGGATCTGGCGAAACTGCTGGAAACCGCCGAGCCGCATCCTGGTAAAGCGGTCTACTGCACCGAGAGCAACCCGCCGTTTGATAAAGGCGATCTGAACGCGCAGCTGCTGGCGCAGGCGAAGCCTTATGTGGAAAGCCGCCAGAGCAAAACGTTCTGGTTTGATATCCGCAACACCGACCGCTCCGTAGGCGCGCTGCTGTCGGGGTATATCGCGCAGTCGCATGGCGATCAGGGCCTCGCGTCCGACCCGATTAAAGCGTACTTCACCGGCACGGCAGGCCAGAGCTTCGGCGTCTGGAATGCGGGCGGCGTAGAGCTGCATCTGACGGGCGACGCCAATGACTACGTCGGCAAAGGCATGGCTGGCGGTCTGCTCGCCATTCGCCCGCCGGTAGGGTCATCATTCAAGAGCTATGACGCGAGCATTATCGGCAACACCTGCCTGTATGGCGCGACGGGCGGCCGTCTCTACGCCGCAGGCCGCGCGGGCGAGCGTTTCGCGGTGCGTAACTCCGGCGCCATCACGGTCGTGGAAGGCATCGGTGATAACGGCTGTGAATACATGACCGGCGGCATCGTCTGCATTCTCGGCAAAACCGGCGTCAACTTCGGCGCGGGCATGACGGGCGGTTTCGCCTACGTGCTGGATGAAGACGGCGAATTCCGCAAGCGCGTCAACCCGGAGCTGGTGGAAGTGCTGAGTGTCGACGAATTAGCGATTCACGAAGAACATCTGCGCGGGCTTATCACCGAGCATGTTCAGCAGACCGGTTCGCATCGCGGCGAAGAGATCCTGGCAAACTGGCCGGCGTTCTCCTCAAAGTTCGCGCTGGTTAAACCGAAGTCCAGTGATGTCAAAGCATTGTTGGGTCACCGTAGTCGTTCCGCAGCCGAGCTGCGGGTGCAGGCGCAGTAAGAGGTCACGATTGATGAGTCAGAACGTTTACCAATTTATCGACTTACAGCGCGTTGATCCGCCAAAAAAGCCGCTTAAGATCCGTAAAATTGAGTTTGTGGAAATTTATGAGCCCTTTTCAGAAGGCCAGGCCAAAGCGCAGGCAGACCGCTGCCTGTCGTGCGGCAACCCTTACTGTGAATGGAAATGTCCGGTCCATAACTACATCCCCAACTGGCTGAAACTTGCCAACGAGGGGCGCATTTTCGAAGCCGCGGAGCTTTCTCACCAGACCAACACGCTGCCGGAAGTCTGCGGCCGCGTCTGCCCGCAGGACAGGCTGTGCGAAGGCTCCTGCACGCTGAATGATGAATTCGGCGCGGTGACCATCGGCAATATCGAGCGCTATATCAATGATAAAGCGTTTGAAATGGGCTGGCGGCCCGACCTCTCCGGCGTGAAGCCGACCGGCAAACGCGTCGCGATTATTGGCGCGGGTCCGGCGGGCCTCGCGTGCGCCGACGTGCTGACGCGCAACGGCGTGAAGGCTGTCGTGTTCGATCGTAACCCGGAAATCGGCGGCCTGCTGACGTTCGGCATTCCGGCCTTTAAGCTGGAAAAAGAGGTGATGACCCGCCGCCGTGAAATTTTCACTGGCATGGGCATTGAGTTCCAGCTCAATACCGAAGTGGGCCGTGACGTTCAGATGGACGCGCTGTTGCAGGACTATGATGCGGTGTTCCTCGGCGTCGGCACTTATCAGTCGATGCGTGGCGGGCTGGAGAACGAAGACGCGCCGGGCGTGTATGAAGCGCTGCCGTTTCTTATCGCCAATACTCGTCAGATCATGGGCTTTGAGGAAGACGCGCAGCAGCCGTTTATCAGCATGGCGGACAAGCGTGTCGTCGTGCTGGGCGGCGGCGACACCGCGATGGACTGCGTGCGTACCTCGGTACGCCAGGGCGCGACCCACGTTATCTGCGCCTATCGTCGTGATGAAGAGAACATGCCGGGCTCGCGTCGTGAAGTGAAAAACGCGCGTGAAGAAGGCGTGGAGTTCCAGTTCAACGTGCAACCGCTCGGCGTTGAGATCAACGCCAGCGGCAAAGTGTGCGGCGTGAAAATGGCGCGCACGCAGATGGGCGAGCCCGATGAGAAAGGCCGTCGTCGCGCGGAAATCGTGCCGGGCTCTGAACATGTTCTGCCTGCCGATGCCGTGGTAATGGCGTTCGGCTTCCGTCCGCACAGCATGGAGTGGCTGGCGCAGCACAGCGTTGAGCTCGATTCCCAGGGCCGCGTGATTGCGCCGGAAGGTAACGACAACGCCTTCCAGACCAGTAACCCGAAAATCTTTGCTGGCGGCGATATCGTGCGCGGCTCGGATCTGGTGGTGACCGCTATCGCTGAGGGCCGTAAAGCCGCAGACGGCATTATGAATTATCTCGAAGTCTGAGCCGGGCGCTCATACGCGCGCTAAGGGAGGCCTCGCGCCTCCCTTTTTTATTTTGTTAATTAATAAATCAACATTTTTTCTTTCCGAAAAAAGACTATTCAGCGGACTGAGCGATTTTGTTCTCTATAACGTCTTTGGTTCTGAATCGGCCAGAATCTCCTTTATAGTCCGCGTGTTTCCTCAGATATTCCGCACGTTATTTACCAAATCAATCATTTCCCCCCCCGTCTGAAACCGGACCGCCAAATTCATAGATATTTTATATTTATAAATTCTGCATCTTTTGGAAAGCATGTTATTTGCGCGAGCAATGAAATAAGCTGCGGCGACGCCGCCCCCTTATTTAACGCATTATTATATTGGACGTAATTATGAATGCTTCTAAATTATTCAGGAAAAACAGAATTGCAACCCTCATGGCAGGCGTCTTTCCTGCCATGGTGCTCTTCACCCCTTCGCTCTCGTATGCCGTCACCAATATCGATGAAGATACTGAAGACACCTATATCTTTAGCGGTGACAAAGAGTATGTGATTGCCGATGGCGTAACGATGTCGTCTACCACCAGCGATCCAAGCGCGATGGTTAAAGGCAAAAGCATTACCTCGATTATCAATAACGGCACCATTAAAAACGATAACGGCAACGCAATGGTGATTGATATTTCCAGTCAGTCATCAGCCATGATGACGCTGGAAAATAAAGGCGACATCACCAGCGCCGGGACCGCCATTGACGTTCTGAATGGCGATAACGTCACCATCATTAATACCGGCACTATCTCCGGCAGCGATTATGCGATCTCTTTTGAAAGCGGCGGTAATAACGCGCTGGTGCTGAAAGCGGGCTCGAGTCTGCAGGGCGATGTGATCACGAAAGGCTCCGCGAATAATACAATTACCCTTAACGACAGCGGCAGCGAAGACAGCAATTTTATTGGCGCAGATAAAGGCGACGGTTTTAAATCGCTGACGATGGATGGCAGCGAATGGACGCTGACCGGCGATATCGATCTGACAGGTCAAGGCGACAGCCTTATCGTGAAGACGGGCAAACTGACGCTCGGCGGCGAGGTGACAAATACCGGCGCATCGCTCATCGATGCTGACGCCACGCTGCAAATCGGTACCGGCAGCGGCGATAACGCGTCGCTCCAGGGCAACGTCACCAATAACGGTACGCTGGTATTCAACCAGGCGGCAGATTACACCTTCGCGGGCGATATTTCCGGCTCCGGCAATCTGGTGAAAGAGAACACCAGCACCCTGACGCTGAGCGGCAATAACCGCTACAGCGGCGATACCACGCTTAACGGCGGCACGACGATGCTCGCTGAAAACGGCACGATCGGGCCTGACGGCGGCACAGGAAATATCAATATCAACGATGGCGCCACGTTTACTTCCGCGGGCACGGTAAACAGTAACGTGGTTATCGCCGCAGGCGGCGTGCTGGCTTCCTGGAACGCGGTAAGCGGCAATGAAAACGCCACAACGCCTGCGTCCGGCAACACGATCACCGGCGATGTCACCAACCAGGGCACGCTGCAGATCGCGGGCGGCAACAACGTCGGTAATGCGTTCACCATTGACGGTAACTATACCGGCGACGCGGGCAGCCGTATCGTCATGAATACCGAGGCGGGCCTGGATGATTCTCCTACCGATCACCTCGCCATTACCGGCAACAGCGCGGGCAGCTCTGCGCTGGACGTCGCTAATATCGGCGGCCAGGGCGCGCAGACGATAAACGGCATTGAGCTTATCAGCGTGGGCGGCGCGTCTGATGCCACCTTCACGCTGGATAAACCGGTCGTGGCCGGGATGTGGGAATACGACCTTTATCAGCATGACGATGGCAACTGGTATCTGGAATCGAAAGCCAGCGACACTCCGGACCCGACGCCCGATCCGACGCCAGACCCGGATGACAATGGTGGTGACGATAACGGCGGCGATACGCCTGCACCGGAAGTCTACCGCCCGGAAGCCGGCGTCTATATGGCCAACTACCTGGCCGCGCAGCAGATGTTCATCCATAAGCGCGACGACCGCGATCAGCTGATGCTGCGCGACGCCGACGATCTGAATACCTGGATGTATGTGAAAGGCGAGTACAACGACGGCAACTTCGCCGACAGCAATCTGAAATACAAGATTCGCTCCGCCGTGGTGCAGCTGGGTAGCGACGTGCTGAGTAAAAACCTCTCAACCGGCACGCTGCACAGCGGCTTTATGCTCGGCGCAGGCTACAGCGACACCACTGCGGATGCGCGTCATAACACGCGCTCGGCAGATGGCCGCGTCAATGGCTACAACCTCGGTGTTTACGCCACCTGGCAGGAAGACGAGAAGCTGCGTCTTGGCAGCTATGTCGACAGCTGGGCCTCCTACAGCTGGTATAACAGCCAGGTGAACGGCGACGACATGCCGGGCGAGAAATATGACAGCCAGGGCTACGCCGCCTCGCTGGAGCTGGGTCACGCCTGGCTCGTGCCGTCAGAGAAAGCGCGCACCATGAAGTTCGAACCACAGGGCCAGGTGATTTACAGCAATCTGGATCAGGATTATCACGTCGAATATAACGGCACCCGCGTCGGTACGCCGGATAATGACGCCGTGCTGGGCCGTGTCGGCCTCAAGGCGAGCTATGTGGATCAGAAAGCGGTGGAGGCCTGGCAGCCTTATGGCGCAGTGAACTGGCTTATCGGTAACGGCATGAGCGATCTCAGTTTCAACAACGAGACGCTGGATTCTAACGTGCCGTCTAACCGTTTCCAGCTTGAGACCGGCGTGAGCGGCAAAATGAACGACGCGACGACCGTGTCATTCCGTGTCAGCAGCGAATGGGGCGATAACTCCTACAACGCCTACTCCGGCCACATGCTGGTGAACTACCGCTGGTAACAGAGCGGAGATGATATCCCAACCGCCTTTCGGGGCGGTTAGACACAAAAAAAGCCGGTATGCGCAAACATACCGGCTTTTTACTGTGCGCAGACGCGATTACTTCACTACGCGCAACGCAGGACGTCCGCCACGCGGCGGCGGCTCGTCATCCGGGCCATTATCTTCCGCATCGTCAGGCTTATCGCCATCAATCACGGACATTACGGTTTCCGGCTCTTCAGCGCTGTTCTCGTCGTTCAGGCTCGCCATCGCTTCATCATAAGCGGCCTCTGGCTCGAACATCGTACCGGCGCCATTTTCACGGGCATAAACCGCCAGCACGGCGGCCAGCGGTACGGTGACCTGACGCGGTACGCCGCCGAAACGGGCGTTGAAGCGCACTTCATCATTCGCCAGTTCCAGATTGCCGACCGCGCGCGGCGCGATATTCAGGACGATTTGCCCGTCACGCGCGTACTCCATCGGCACCAGCACGCCCGGCAGCGTCACATCCACGACCAGGTGCGGCGTCAGCTGGTTATCCAGCAGCCATTCATAAAAGGCACGCAACAGATAAGGACGACGTGGAGAGAGCTGAGACATATCCATAAGGTTTAGCCCCGGGTTTGCAGGCGGATTTCGCGCTCGGCTTCGGTCAGCGAAGCAAGGAACGAATCACGCTCAAACACGCGAGTCATGTAGCCTTTAAGCTCTTTCGCGCCCGCGCCGCTGAATTCAACGCCCAGTTGCGGCAGACGCCACAGCAGCGGCGCCAGGTAGCAGTCTACCAGGCTGAACTCATCGCTCAGGAAATAGGGCTTCTGACCAAACACGGGCGCGATAGCCAGCAGCTCTTCGCGCAGCTGTTTACGCGCGGCATCGGCTTCCTGGGCAGAACCACTGACGATAACGTTCATCAGCGTGTACCAGTCTTTCTCGATACGGTGCATGTACAGGCGGCTTTCACCGCGAGCGACCGGATAAACCGGCATTAACGGCGGGTGCGGGAAACGCTCATCAAGATATTCCATAATGATGCGCGACTCCCACAGAGTCAGTTCACGGTCTACCAGCGTCGGCACGCTTTGATTTGGGTTGAGGTCAATCAGATCCTGCGGCAGGTTATCCGTTTCCACATGCTCAATTTCAAAGCTGACACCCTTTTCAGCCAGCACAATGCGGACCTGATGGCTGTAGATATCAGTAGGACCAGAAAACAGCGTCATTACCGAACGTTTGTTGGCAGCGACAGCCATGAAAACCTCCAGGTATATTCAGAAAGTTACTGCTACCAGCCGCAAACACGGCCGGCCTTATCGATTACCCTTCCGTGCCGAACTTACTTCCGTCTGCAAAACGAACAAAACGTGAACAGTTACCAGCATTTGGGCACAAAATTGGATGATAGTTTACCAGATTTTGCGCAGCTTGTGGTGAGAGGTTTTAGCCGTTTGCCGTAAATGGACGGGATTTCAGTAGATTAGGGACAGATAAAAATTCCGGGCATAAAAAAACCCGGCTGTATGCCGGGTTTTTCGCCAATACGATTCTGCAAAAGCAGAAAAATATTAACGTTTGGAGAACTGCGGACGACGACGTGCTTTACGCAGGCCGACTTTCTTACGTTCAACCTGACGAGCGTCACGAGTAACGAAGCCAGCTTTACGCAGTTCAGAACGCAGAGACTCATCGTACTCCATCAGAGCGCGGGTGATACCGTGACGGATCGCACCAGCCTGACCAGAGATACCACCACCTTTAACAGTGATGTACAGATCCAGTTTCTCAACCATGTCGACCAGTTCCAGCGGCTGGCGAACTACCATGCGGGCAGTTTCGCGACCGAAGTACTGTTCCAGAGAACGCTGGTTGATAACGATTTTACCGTTGCCCGGTTTGATAAACACACGAGCGGCGGAGCTTTTGCGGCGACCAGTGCCGTAGTATTGATTTTCAGCCATTGCCATAATCCCGATTAGATGTCCAGAACTTGCGGTTGCTGCGCCGCGTGGTTGTGCTCGTTGCCCGCGTAAACTTTCAGTTTACGGTACATAGCACGGCCCAGAGGGCCTTTCGGCAGCATGCCTTTAACCGCGATTTCAATTACGCGCTCAGGACGGCGGGCAATCATCTCTTCAAAGGTCGCTTCTTTGATACCACCGATGTGGCCAGTGTGGTGGTAGTACATTTTGTCAGAACGCTTGTTGCCGGTTACAGCAACTTTTTCTGCGTTCAGAACGATGATGTAGTCACCGGTATCAACGTGCGGAGTGTATTCCGCTTTGTGCTTACCGCGCAGGCGACGAGCCAGTTCGGTAGCCAGACGGCCCAGAGTTTTACCGGTCGCGTCAACAACATACCAGTCGCGTTTTACGGTTTCTGGTTTAGCTGTAAAAGTTTTCATTAAAAGCTTACCCAAATATAGAGTTACACGTTGGCGAACACCCAAACGCTTAAATTGAGTTGAGGTTCACACGACAAAGTCCGCAAACCTACCCCCTCGGATATGTTTTCGGCACACAAAAGTTTCGGGAAAAAAACTTTCTTGTAACGTGGGGTCGCAAGATTATAGAGAAGTCGAGTATAAAGATCGACCCCTTTTATGCGTAAAGTCACAGGATTCGCTCCTCCGGGTGCAAAGGAGCGACCCGGCTTCACGGCAAGTGGGGGCGTTTAAGGTATTCTTCGCTCTGCATCTCCTGCAAACGCGACAGGCAGCGCCTGAATTCAAACGCCAGCTGTTCGCCCTGATAGATGCTTTCCAGCGGCGCATCCGCCGACACCACCAGCTTCACCTGGCGTTCATAAAACTCATCCACCAGCGCGATAAAGCGCCGCGCCGCGTTCTCCGTGGACGTGGTCATCACAGGAACGTCAAACAGCAGCACCGTGTGGAACTGGCGCGACAGCGCGATGTAATCATGTTGGCTGCGTGCATCGACACACAACGTAGCGAACGACGCCGCGAGCGTCTGGTTCTCCACGCCAAGCGTTGGGAGCGGGCGATGGTTAATCTCAAGCGACGGCGCCTCACGACGCGGCGCGCCCGCCAGCGCCTGCCAGAGTTTATCCATCTGCTGCGCTGTCGCTTCATCGCGCGGCGACAGCCACAGGTGCGCCTGCGTCAGCGTGCGCAGACGGTAATCGATACCCGCATCGACGTTCATTACGTCGCAGTGCGTTTTAATCGCCTCGATAGCGGGCAGAAAGCGCGTGCGCTGCAGGCCATTGCGATAGAGTTCGTCAGGCGGAATATTGGAGGTCGCCACCAGCGTAATGCCACGCGCGAACAGCGCCTGCATCAGGCCGCCCAGCAGCATGGCGTCGGTGATATCAGAGACAAAGAACTCATCGAAGCAGATAACGTCGGCCTGCGCTTTAAAGCCGTCGGCGACGACTTCCAGCGGATCGGCCTGGCCCTGCAGCGCGGCGAGCTCTTCATGCACGCGTAACATAAAGCGGTGAAAGTGCAGGCGGAGTTTGCGCTCGCCCGGCAGGCTATGAAAGAAAAGATCCATCAGCCAGGTTTTGCCGCGCCCGACGCCGCCCCACATATATAAGCCGCGTACCGGCGGCGTCTGCGGGCTTTCGTCGCGTTTGCCGAACAGCCTGCCGACTTTCGTCAGCAGGCCGCCGCGCGCGGGTTCGGGCCCGGCGGATTTTTGCGAAAGCGCCTGCCAGATAAGATTCAGACGATTTACCGCTTCATGCTGGACGTCGTCCGGCTGATGGGTGCCCTCGTTCAGGGCCTGTTGGTAGCGCGATGTCGGAGAGAGGCTCTGCATATATTATTATTACTTCCTGAAAACGGTTCGCCACAGCGTGATTTGGCCAAAAAAAGGCCGCTCTACACTACGCCATGCCGCTCCAGGATTCCACTTCTCCTGAATTAGCGGTTATAGTGGGTTCACCGGTCGACGGCACGCAGACGAGAAGCCAAGCCTCGCCGTTACCACCCTACGGAATCACAAGACAACGGGAGATGTTCATGACCTGGGAATATGCGCTTATTGGGTTAGTCGTCGGCATCATTATCGGCGCCGTCGCTATGCGTTTCGGTAACCGCAAATTACGTCAACAGCAGGCTCTGCAATACGAGCTTGAGAAAAACAAAGCGGAGCTTGACGACTACCGCGAAGAACTGGTCAGCCACTTCGCCCGCAGCGCCGAACTGCTGGATAACATGGCGCATGACTATCGTCAGCTCTATCAGCACATGGCGAAGAGCTCAAGCAGCCTGCTGCCGGAAATGTCCGCTGAAACCAACCCATTCCGCAACCGCCTTGCAGAATCGGAAGCCAGTAACGATCAGGCGCCGGTACAGATGCCGCGCGACTATTCTGACAGCGCGTCCGGCCTGCTGCGCACTGGCGCGAAGCGCAACTGATCCGCTGTAAAATCCTTACCGTCGGGCGCCTGTCGCGCCCGCTTTTCTTTCAGCGCTGACTATGCTTATTCTGAGCGCTGCCGTCCCGATGACAGCATTGTTACAACATTGAGAATTCAATAATATCCGTCTTTTCAGGTTACGGTTTATAACCAGGTTGCGAGAGCTGCGTTCATGAAAAAACAAACCCTGCTGTTAAGTACGTTAGCGTTAAGTCTCGGTTTATCTCTTCCGGTCGCCGCGCCGGTATTCGCCGCGCTGCCCTCGCAGGTGCCGGGCCAGCCTGCGGTCCCAAGCCTCGCGCCGATGCTGGAAAAAGTGCTGCCTGCGGTCGTCAGCGTACAGGTGCAAGGCACCGCCGTGCAGGAGCAGCGCGTGCCGGAAGAGCTGAAAAAGTACTTCGGCGAATCGATGCCTGAACAGCAGGCGCAGCCGTTTGAAGGGCTCGGCTCCGGCGTCATTATTGATGCCGCGAAAGGCTATGTGCTCACCAACAATCACGTGATTAATCACGCCGAGAAAATCAGCGTGCAGTTAAACGATGGTCGCGAGTTTGAGGCCAAACTGATCGGCGGCGATGACCAGAGCGATATCGCGCTGATCCAGCTGCAAAACGCCAGTAACCTGACGCAAATCCAGGTGGCGGATTCTGACAAACTGCGCGTCGGGGATTTCGTGGTGGCCGTCGGCAACCCGTTTGGGCTCGGCCAGACCGCCACTTCCGGCATCGTGTCGGCGCTCGGGCGCAGCGGGTTGAATCTGGAAGGCTTTGAGAACTTCATTCAGACCGATGCCTCCATCAACCGCGGTAACTCCGGCGGCGCGCTGCTGAACCTCAACGGCGAGCTTATCGGCATTAATACCGCCATTCTCGCGCCGGGCGGCGGCAGCGTCGGTATCGGCTTTGCCATCCCCGCCAATATGGCCCAGACGCTCGCAAAACAGCTGATGCAGTCCGGCGAGGTGAAACGCGGCCTGCTTGGCATCAAGGGCACGGAGATGAGCGCCGATATCGCCAAAGCCTTTAACCTCAACACGCAGCGCGGCGCGTTTGTCAGTGAAGTGCTGCCGAATTCCGGCTCCGCCAAAGCGGGCATTAAAGCAGGCGATGTGATTGTCAGCCTCAATGGCCGTCCGCTCAACAGCTTCGCGGAGCTGCGCTCGCGCATCGCCACCACTGAGCCTGGCACCAAAGTGAAGCTTGGCCTGCTGCGTGATGGCAAAGCGCAGGAGGTGGAAGTGACGCTCGATAAGAGCACGTCGTCTTCCGCCAGCGCCGATATCATTGCGCCCGCCTTACAAGGGGCGACGCTGAGCGACGGTCAGCTTAAAGACGGTACCAAAGGCATTACTATTGATAACGTCGAGAAAGGCAGCGCGGCCGCGCAGGCGGGCCTGCATAAAGATGATGTGATTGTGGGCGTCAACCGCGAGCGCGTCAGCACGATTGCTGAAATGCGCAAGCTGCTGGCCAGCAAGCCTGCTATCGTCGCCCTGCACATTGTTCGCGGCAACGACAGCCTCTATTTACTGCTGCGTTAATAAACTGAGATAACGGACATCACGCCCCGTGTGATGTCCGTTTAACTCATGGTATGCTGCGCCCGTCCCCTGGCTACTTATCTCATACACATGTTTCTGAAGCTTTTACGCTCGGTAATGGCGGGATTGATCGTCGCAGCGCTGCTGCTGACGCTTGTGCCTTCCCTGCGCCCGTATAATCCGCTGTTGCAGCCGCGTCTGGACAGCAACGATGAAGCGCCCGTGAGCTATAACCGGGCGGTGCGTCGTGCTGCGCCCGCGGTCGTGAATGTTTATAACCGCAGCCTTGGCGGCAGCAACCGCAGCCAGCTCGAAATCCGCACGCTCGGCTCCGGCGTTATCATGGATCAGCGCGGCTATATTCTGACCAACAAACATGTGATTAACGACGCCGACCAGATAATCGTGGCGTTACAGGATGGCCGCGTGTTCGAGGCGCTGCTGGTCGGCTCCGACAGCCTGACCGACCTCGCGGTGCTGAAAATCAACGCCACCGCCCTGCCGGTTATCCCTATTAATCCGCAGCGTATGCCGCACATCGGCGATGTGGTGATGGCGATAGGCAACCCTTACAACCTCGGGCAGACCATCACCCAGGGGATTATCAGCGCGACCGGGCGCATCGGCCTTAACCCTTCAGGTCGTCAGAACTTCCTGCAAACCGACGCCTCCATCAACCACGGCAACTCCGGCGGCGCGCTGGTGAATTCGCTGGGCGAACTGATGGGCATCAACACGCTCTCCTTTGATAAGAGCAACGACGGTGAAACGCCGGAAGGCATCGGTTTCGCTATCCCGACCCAGCTTGCCACGCGCATCATGGAAAAACTGATCCGCGACGGGCGCGTGATCCGCGGCTACATCGGCATCAGCGGCCGTGAAATCACGCCGATGCATACGCCTGCGGCGGGTATCGATCAGATTCAGGGGATTGTGGTTAATGATGTGGCACCGGACGGCCCGGCGGCGCGCGCGGGCGTTCAGGTGAACGACGTGATTGTGTCGGTGAACCACAAGCCCGCGATCTCCGCTCTGGAAACGATGGACCAGGTGGCGGAAATCCGTCCGGGATCGGTTATCCCAGTGGAAGTGATGCGAAACGATCGCAAGCTCACCATCCAGGTGACGATTCAGGAATACCCGGCAACCCCGGAATAGCGGGCGCGCAGGCATAAAAAAACCGGAACCTGAGTTCCGGTTTTTTTCGTTCGTCAGCGCTTACTTGTTAACGAACTCTTCGCCCAGGGCGATATCTTTTTTCAGCGTATCCAGCATGCCTTCCAGCGACTGCTGTTCATACGCGCTCAGCGCGCCAATGGATTTACGCTCTTCAATACCGTTTTTACCCAGCAGCAGCGGCTGTGAGAAGAAACGCGCGTATTCGCCGTCGCCTTCCACGTAGGCGCATTCCACTACGCCCTGCTCGCCCTGCAGCGCACGCACCAGCGACAGACCGAAACGCGCGGCCGCCTGGCCCATAGAGAGGGTCGCAGAGCCCCCGCCCGCCTTCGCTTCCACCACTTCGGTGCCCGCATTCTGGATGCGTTTGGTCAGATCAGCCACTTCCTGCTCGGTGAAGCTCACGCCCGGGATCTGGGAGAGCAGCGGCAGAATGGTCACGCCAGAGTGGCCGCCGATAACCGGCACGTCCAGCTCAGCCGGTTTTTTACCTTTCAGTTCCGCCACAAAGGTGTTGGAGCGGATGATATCAAGCGTGGTCACGCCGAACAGTTTGTTCTTGTCGTACACGCCCGCTTTTTTCAGCACTTCCGCCGCGATAGCCACCGTGGTGTTTACCGGGTTAGTGATGATGCCGATACACGCTTTCGGGCAGGTCGTCGCAACCTGCTGGATCAAGTTTTTCACGATCCCGGCGTTCACGTTGAACAGATCGGAACGGTCCATACCTGGTTTACGAGCAACGCCTGCGGAGATCAGCACCACATCTGCGCCTTGCAGCGCCGGGGTGGCGTCTTCGCCGGAGAAACCTTTTATTTTCACGTCGGTAGGGATATGACTTAAATCCACCGCCACCCCAGGGGTAACCGGTGCAATGTCATACAGAGAGAGTTCTGAACCTGAAGGCAGCTGGGTCTTGAGTAGAAGGGCAAGCGCCTGGCCGATACCGCCCGCCGCGCCGAGGACTGCAACTTTCATCCTAAACTCCTTATTATGGTTAGCAATTGTGTGCCGTTACTCCATGAGGTGGCGACCATAATCATCCTGGGAGGAAGTTATAGCACTGTTTTCGCCCGCAGTTTGCGATCGTAGCGCGCTTTAACTGAAAGCGATGTGGCCTTCTCGCCGGGTGCAGACGACGCGGTTGCCGCCGGGTCACTACCGAAGCAACATCTCAACAGGCGGTTACATTACACCCTCTTTAAGCATCAAAACAACATCATTTTGATAACATTTAGTTTACTTAAAGGCTTATTTGCGAGTCGTGACGCAGGCATGTTCCTCGATAACGTAATTTGATAAAATTCGTCTCTTTCATAACATTATTTCAGCCCGCCGCAAGGCAGACCATTTGCATAAAAATTCATCACAATGCATAATAATGTTGTTTATTGGCCTGTATACGGGTGATATATGCGTAGCTCCGCAAAACAAGAAGAATTAGTCAAAGCCTTCAAGGCGTTACTAAAAGAAGAGAAGTTCAGTTCCCAGGGCGAAATCGTCCAGGCGCTCCAGGATCAGGGTTTCGAAAACATCAACCAGTCCAAAGTCTCCCGCATGTTAACCAAGTTTGGCGCCGTGCGTACGCGCAACGCCAAAATGGAGATGGTCTACTGCCTGCCGGTTGAGCTTGGCGTGCCTACCACTTCCAGCCCGCTGAAAAACCTGGTGCTGGATATCGACTACAACGACGCCGTGGTGGTCATTCACACAAGCCCTGGCGCCGCGCAGCTTATTGCGCGCCTGCTGGATTCTCTCGGCAAGGCCGAAGGCATCCTGGGCACGATTGCGGGTGATGACACCATTTTCACCACGCCCGCGCGTGGCTTTACGGTAAAAGATCTCTACGAAGCCATTCTGGTGCTCTTCGAGCAGGAACTTTAAGTCCTGCGTTGCCGCCGGTTCTGCCGGCGGTCACGCGTTTTACTCCGCATTTCCTCTTCTTTTAATGACGCATCCAGCGTAATCCGCCTGGTTTTAACGCTAACACCCGCCGTTCGGCTTAAAAACCGCACAAATTATCAAATTGCGACAACTCGTTGATTATTAATCATATTAACTGCAAAACCGTCTTTTTATGCCTATTTTTATAACGATCGGTAATAAAAACGCGCGCTGAAGGCGAAAAGTTTCATAGGAAATCATTAGCATCGTATTAATTTTTTGGGTGATTAGTGTATACTTGATTTTGTGATGAGGGTCACACAATAAGACCCCACCAATAACAATTACGACGAGGAAAAGAACATGAAAACCACATCTACTGTAACAGCTCTGACACTTCTCTCTATGCTGTCCTTCGGCGCTTTCGCAGCCGACTCTATCAGCGCAGATCAGGCGCAGAACCGCCAGTCAATCGGCACCGTTTCCGTTGACGCTATCAGCGGCGCACCGATGGATCTCCGTCAGATGCTGAATGAAAAAGCAGAAGCGAAAGGCGCGACGGCTTATCGTGTTATCGAAGCCCGCACCGGCGATCACTGGCACGCCACTGCTGAGCTTTATAAATAAGCGTTATTACCGTCAGACACGCTAACGCGCACTACCCGTAATACCTCTCAGCGGCCCGATAAAAACCGTACGTTAACCATTAAGGCCGCTGAAGACACCTGCATGAGGAATAGATAATGAAAACCACATTGACCATCGCTGCTCTGGGCCTTGCTTCTGTACTCTCTTTCGGCGCGAGCGCCGCAGTACAACAAGTTAACGCTCAACAGGCGCAAAATCTCCAGCCGATGGGTTCCGTCTCCGTGACGCAGCTGACCGGCTCGCCGATGGATGTCCGCCAGCAGCTGGCCGCGAAAGCGGAAAAAGAAGGCGCCAGCAGCTATCGCATCACTGAACTGACTCAGGGCGATCACTGGCACGCCACGGCAGAACTGTACAAATAAACCCTCGTCGTCTTCTCCGACGACTTTTGCCCCTGCTTCGCGGGGGCCTTTTTGAGGGTTTGCAGTATGGTTATTGCCGGATATTGAAGAGGAGCTGACCTTCCAGCTCCTCTTCTGCTTCATCAAACAGCAAAATCAGCGCGCCGAAACGCCGCTTTATCTCCGCCGTCACATGCAGGAAGACAATCTCCAGCGGCAACGGCAGCTCACCTTCCGTCACCACCTTCCAGAGACTATCCAGATCCCCGACGCGTTCTGGCGTCACGCCAAACGTCGCGGCAAATGCCTGATAAAAATCATGCTGATCGGCTATGGTACTGAAATCGAAACTGTAGCTTTTCATTGTCGCCACCACGTTCATTAGGCGGCAGTGACGCCGCCCTCACGCTTATAACCCGCCCAGATGCAGCGTTTTCACTTCCATAAACTCTTCCAGCCCCAGCACGGAACCTTCGCGCCCGAGGCCGGACTCCTTGACGCCGCCGAATGGCGCAAGCTCGGTCGAGACCGCGCATTCGTTAACGCCTATCATGCCGCTTTCCAGCTGCTGCGAGACGCGGAACACGCGCTGCAAATTCTGGGTATAAAAGTACGCCGCAAGGCCATAAGGCGTGTTGTTGGCGCGCGTGATGACTTCTTCTTCGGTTTTGAAGCTGAAACAGGCGGCGAGCGGGCCGAACGTCTCTTCCTGCGCGAGTTTCATCTCTTCAGTCGCGTCAATCAGCACCGTCGGCTGCCAGAAATTGCCGCCGAGTTCATGCGCTTTGCCGCCCGTCAGCACTTTCGCGCCTTTCGCCACCGCGTCGTCCACATGCTCGCGGACTTTATCAACCGCCGACGGTTCAATCAGCGGCCCGACAATCACGCCTTCTTCCATGCCGTTGCCCACTTTCAGCGCTTTCACCGCTTCCGCCAGCTGATTCACGAAACGATCGTAGACGCCTTCCTGAATGTAGAAACGGTTAACGCTGACGCACACCTGGCCTGCGTTACGGAATTTATTGGCGATGGCGCCTTTCACCGCCGCGTCGATATCGGCATCGTCAAAGACGATATACGGCGCGTTGCCGCCAAGCTCCATCGAGACTTTTTTCATCGTTTCGGCGGCATTGCGCATTAGCGTTTTGCCCACCGCCGTGGAGCCGGTAAACGAAATTTTACGCACCTCCGGGCTCGCCATAATGGCGTCGCTGATTTCTGACGTGTTGCCTGCGACCGCATTGAGCACGCCGTCCGGCACGCCAGCCTCCTGTGCCAGCGCCAGCAGCGCGAAGGCGCTAAGCGGCGTGTTATTGGCGGGCTTAATCACGCCGGTACAGCCTGCGGCCAGCGCCGGGCCGAGTTTACGGGTCAGCATCGCCATCGGGAAGTTCCAGGGCGTGATCGCCGCCACCACGCCGACCGGTTCACGGGTCGCAAAGATCCGCGAGCCAGGCTTCGCAGGCGGAATGATTTCGCCGTTGGCGCGTTTGGCCTGCTCGGCGAACCACTGGATAAAACTCGCCGCGTACTCGACCTCGCCTTCGGCTTCTTTCAGCGGCTTGCCCTGTTCGCTCGTCATCAGCTCGCCAAGCCAGCGCTTGTTTTCAAGCATCAGCTGATACCAGCGGTAGAGAATTTCAGAACGTTCTTTCGCGGTTTTGGCACGCCAGGCGGGGAAGGCGCGGCTCGCGGCGGCGATGGCGGCCTCGGTCTCTTTTTTCCCGGCTTTCGCCACCTGGGCTATCACCTCGCCGGTCGCCGGATTGCGCACATCAAAGGTTTCCTGCGCGGTTTGCCATTTCCCGTCAACAAAATAGCCGGTCTTAAAAAACGCATGTCCTGCAAATGGTTGTGCGGTCATTGTCCCCTCCTGCACGTGAAATTCCGTGGATGGAGGTAAGTATAGACATAAAAAAACCGACGCTTTGGGCGTCGGTTTGAGGCTAGCTGTTGGTCAGCGCGTGCTGATATTTCTGCAGCATATCGGTAAGGCGCTTCACGGAATCGATAACCGACTGCGGCGCCGCCCAGACATGCAGCTTCTCCTGATAAACCGCCAGTTCATCCAGCAGCTGTCGGAACGTGGCGCGCCGTTTTTCATCGCTTGAGGCGGAAATCAGGCGATCCGCCGTGCGCCGGAGCTGACGGTGAAACGCGGAGAGATCGTCATTGACCGGCACCGGCGCATCGCGCAGGCGCTGATGCGCGATAATCAGGTTCAGCGCCAGGCGAAACTTCGCCACGTCACCGGGGAATTTACTCAGCAGCATAAAGAGCTGCTGATAGAGCGCGGGCAGATGGTTCTCTTTGCGCCGCGCCTTGTTGGTGGTGAGCGACGACACCGCCGCCGAGACAAACTGATTCAGCAGCATACGCCCGGTCTGCGCCTGGGAGTTATCGCGGATAACGAGAATGACCATCGTCGCCAGCACGCAGCCCACCAGTTGCCCCAGCGCGCTGTCGAGAAACTGGCTGAAATGAAACGTCATCGGGTTATCCAGCACCAGAATATTGATGGTGCCCGCCAGCGCGCCCATCGAGCCGAGCCGCCGTTTCTGCACTTCGATGCCGATAAAAAAGCCGAGCAGCGCCAGGCTGATGCACAGCAACAGCATACTTTGCTGCGTCGAGGGCAGCACGACCAGGAAATAGAACGCCCCGAGCGGCAGCGCCGTCAGCATGCCGTAGAGGAAATCGAGTGATACCATGCGGGGGTTTGGCAGACGCATCGCGAGCGCCGTCACGACGGCAATCATGATCATCGCCCCGCTGCCGGAGGTCCAGCCGGTCCAGAGCCAGAACAGCGTGCCCAGCAGGCAGGAGACCGTGGTGCGCCAGAAGTTAATCATGGCGTGGTGGCGCTCCGCCGAGGCGGGCTTGATAACCACTTCGTCGGTCAGCACGTCTTCTTCCACCGCGCTGATTTTCGCGTTGGTGATAACGCCGCGTTTGAGCAGCAAATAACGCGTGGCGGCGCCGACCCAGGTGTAAATCGTCACCGGGGTATCGTGCTCGCCGGTCCAGGAGAGTACGCGACGGATGAATTTCAGGCGGCGGTGCACATCGGCGGCGTTGTCCACCGGCTCGACGAACAGTTCGCGGTATTCAGGCGCTATCGACTCTGGCCGGGTATTCTGGATGAGATAGGTTTCGCAGGCCTGGGTGATTAACGTCAGCGAGAGCGTGTTCAGCGCTTTCAGCCGCCGGTTCGCCCGTCCCCAGCGCGACGACTCCATATTGAGGTTCACGCGCATGCCGTCGAGCGCCGCGGTGCGCCGCACCAGCGCGCCCCAGGCTTTATCGACCTCTTCGCTGTCGCCGTGCGCCATGCAGAGCTGCATCAGGCGGAACTGCTCTACCAGCAGCGCGTCGAGTTCGCGGTCAATCTCTTTTTTAATCGAGCGCGGCGAAAATAACAGGTCGGCGATAATCGCGCAGAAGATCCCAAGCACGATTTCACTACAGCGCTCCAGCGCGAACTGCGGCGCTAGCAGCGGCTCGGTCTGAATGGTGATGACAATAATCAGCGCCGTGTAACCCGCAAGCCCCCAGGCGTAGGAGTTTTCCACTTTCACCAGCGAAGAGACCCAGGTGCAGAAACCTGCCCAGACGCAGCAAACCGTCAGCATCACGACCGGCGCGCGGATCGTGCCGATGATAATCACCAGCGCGGCGAGACAGCCGATAAACGTGCCGATGATGCGTAGCATGCCGCGATAGCGGATAGCGCCGGACCAGGGCTCGCCGCCCGCCGCGAATGCCGGGCCCGCCGCCACGATAGCGGCGGTCAGCACCGCCCAGCGCGGCGTTTCCAGCTGAAAGTGAAACCCGACAAACAGCGCCAGCACAATCGCGGTGGCGAGTTTTATGGCAAAGCGCAGATGCCGGGGATCGATAGACAGGAAGCCCATAGCGGTTAACCGAATTCGCGCAGGCGGTGCATCAGCTTGTTAAAGGCCGATTCGTGGCTGCGGTCGCGGTCGCGCTCGCCGGTCACGACCACGGTCGCCGTGGTGCCGGAAGGGTAAAGATTACCGGGCTGTTTATCGAGGCGAATGCGCACCGGCACGCGCTGGGCCAGACGCACCCACTCGAGGTTGGAATCGACCGTCGCCATGCCTTTATCATCGCGGGTGCTGCTGGCGTTGGTGACGCCCGCCGACACGCTGTCGACGGTGCCGTGCAGCACGTTATTGCTGCCAAGCGGCGTTATCTCCACGCGGAACCCCGGACGCACGCCTTCAAGCTTGGTCTCTTCCATATACGCCTGAACGTAGAAACTGTTCTGTTTGACCAGCGCCACGGCGGTGGAGCCGCGCGTGATAAATTCGCCGGTATAGACGTTAAGGTTAGTGACCCAGCCATCCGCAGGCGCGCGGATCACGGTGCGCTGGAGGTCGAGTTTCGCCAGGTCGCGCGTCGCCTCGGCTTTCGCCAGCTGATGCAGTACGGTTTGCAGGACGTTATTGGCCTGGTCAATCTCTTCACGCGACATCGCCTGGATGCCCAGTTGGTTACGACGACCCGCCTCGCGACGTTTTTCATTCACCAGCGCCTGATAATAGGCGACATCGGCTTCCGCTTCTTCCAGCGACTTCTGGTAGCGCGGTTGGTCTATAGTGAAGAGCACCTGATCTTTCTTCACCAGTTGGTTGTCATGCACGTCGACCGACGTGATAAGCCCGGCGACGTCGGGCGCAATGGCGACCACGTCGGCGCTAAAGCGCGCATCGCGCGTCCAGGGCGACTCGGTATAAAAACTCCAGGCGCGGAAAATGGCGATGAAGGCGAGCACGACCAGCACCACGGTGATGGCTGTGCGGGTTATTTTTGTTGTTAGTACTTTCACATCAACCTCAGACAAACAAGCGCGACAGCAGATAGAACAGACAGCAATAGAGCGCCGTATTGAATAACGCCGGATGCCAGACAAAATCGTAGATCCCGGTCGGGATCAGCGCACGGCGCACCAGCCAGAAAATCGCCAGCGACAGCAGAAGCTCAAAAAAGATCGGCGGAAAGGACAGACCGAATATCACAATGACCGGAAAAAGACTCATGTTGACCTTGATTTGCGTGCAGGCGATTGATTTATAAACTATATTCCGCAACGAGTGACCAGGAATGGCCGGGCGAGAGTGCGGCGGTAGTTATATTGGAAATAATATATTAGCGTAACTGATAGTAAGTTATCTATGATATGTGATCTAAATCACTTTTAAGCCAGAGTGAATAATGGAACGACTAAAAAGAATGTCGGTGTTCGCCAAAGTGGTGGAGCTGGGCTCGTTTACCAGCGCCGCAAGGCAGCTTGAGATGAGCGTCTCCTCTATCAGCCAGACCGTCTCGAAACTGGAAGACGAGTTACAGGTCAAACTGTTAAACCGCAGCACCCGCAGTATTGGCTTAACCGAAGCGGGCCGGATCTACTATCAGGGCTGCCGACGCATGTTGCATGAGGTGCAGGAAGTCCACGAACAGTTATACGCGTTCAACAATAGTCCTATTGGCACGCTGCGCATCGGCTGTTCTTCAACCATGGCGCAAAATGTGCTGGCCAGCCTGACGGCAGGCATGCTACGCGACTATCCGGGGCTGTCGGTCAATCTGGTCACCGGTATTCCCGCGCCGGATCTGATTGCCGACGGGCTGGATGTCGTTATCCGCGTGGGCGCACTCCAGGACTCCAGCCTGTTCTCGAAACGCCTGGGTTCCATGCCGATGGTGGTCTGCGCGGCGAAGAGCTATCTCGCCCAGGCGGGTACGCCGGAAAAACCTGCCGACCTTGCCAACCATTCATGGCTTGAATATAGCGTGCGTCCTGACAACGAATTCGAGCTTATCGCCCCGGAAGGCATCTCGACCCGCCTGCTGCCGCAGGGCCGCTTTGTCACCAACGATCCGATGACGCTCTCCCGCTGGTTAAAAGCAGGCGCAGGTATCGCGTATGTACCGCTAATGTGGGTGATCGATGAGATCAATAGCGGCGAGCTGGAGATCCTCTTTCCACGCTACCAGTCCGATCCGCGGCCGGTCTACGCGCTTTACACCGAAAAGGACAAGCTGCCGCTCAAGGTGCAGGTCTGCATTAACGCGCTGAACGATTATTTCGTGAAGGTGGCGCAGGTCTATCAGGAGATGCGGGGGAGAAACGGAAAGGGAAAAGAGAGCCGCGCGTAATCTCGCCCCTCGCAGTGGAGGGGCGAACAGAAGGCTTACGCGGTACCGCCGACCGTGAGGTTATCCACTTTCAGCGTCGGCTGACCGACGCCCACCGGCAGGCTCTGACCCTCTTTGCCGCAGACGCCGACGCCGTTATCGAGCTTCACATCGTTGCCCACCATCGAAATCTGCTGCATCGCCTCGATACCGGAGCCGATAAGCGTCGCGCCCTTCACCGGCTTCGTTACTTTCCCTTTTTCAATCAGGTAGGCTTCAGAGGTCGAGAAGACGAACTTACCGGAAGTAATATCCACCTGGCCGCCGCCAAAATTCGGGGCGAAGATACCGTACTCTACAGACTCGATAATCTCCTGCGGCGTCGATTTCCCGGCCAGCATATAGGTGTTGGTCATACGCGGCATCGGCAGGTGCGCGTAAGATTCACGGCGACCATTACCGGTCGGCGCAACGCCCATCAGGCGCGCGTTAAGCTTATCCTGCATGTAGCCTTTCAGGATGCCGTTCTCGATAAGCACGTTGTACTGCCCCGGAACGCCTTCGTCATCAATCGCCAGCGAGCCGCGACGGTTGGCAAGCGTGCCGTCGTCGACAACGGTGCAGAGTTCAGAAGCGACCAACTGGCCCATCTGACCACTGAATACCGACGTGCCGCGACGGTTGAAATCGCCTTCGAGACCGTGACCGACCGCTTCGTGCAGCAACACGCCAGGCCAGCCCGCGCCCAGCACCACCGGCAGCGTACCGGCGGGCGCCGCGACGGCGCTCAGATTGACCAGCGCCATACGCACGGCTTCACGCGCCCAGGCCTCGGCACGTACTTCGCCGTCGGTATCTTCCATAAACCACTCGTAGCCAAAACGTCCGCCGCCGCCGCTGGAGCCGCGCTCGCGCTTGCCGTCGTCTTCCACCTGCACGCTAACCGAGAGACGCACCAGCGGACGCACATCCGCCGCCAGCGTGCCGTCGGTCGCAGCAACCAGAATCAGTTCATAGACGCCGGTCAGGCTCGCGCTAACTTCCTGCACGCGCTTGTCTGCCGCGCGCGCGGCGTTATCGACACGGCGTAAAATATCGAGCTTCTCTTCACGGCTCAGGCTCTGCAGCGGATCGAGCGTAGTGTAGAGCGGGGAATACTCCACGGCGCTCAGGGTCTTGATGCGCCCTTCGCCCTGCTCGCGCACGATGCTGCGCGCGGCCTGCGCGCTCTGCGTCAGCGATTCAAGGCTAATCTGGTCGGCATAGGCGAAGCCGGTCTTCTCGCCGCTGACGGCGCGCACGCCCACGCCCTGGTCGATATTGTAAGAGCCGTCTTTAATGATGCGGTCTTCTAAAACCCAGGATTCGTGATAACTGGACTGAAAATAGAGATCGCCGTAATCCAGGCGACGCTCATAAAGCTGGCCCAGGATGGAGAAGAGATCCTGATGGCTCAGGCCATTTGCAGACAGTAGCTGCTCACTTACCAGGTTCAGACTCATTGTTTGCTACTCTCATGGTCCTGCCCGCACGGGCAATGAAAAAGGTTATCAGGCGAGCTTGCGGTAATTCAGCCGCGGCGTCAAATCATTGCGCCACTTCCGCGCGCGGCTGGCGCATCACCTCATTGATTTGCGGCTTATCGACAGGCCCGGTGATGTGATAGCGCAGCACCGAGATTTTATTCCACAGCGGGCCGAGCACTTTACTGGCCGCGAACACCGCCGCGCCAACGATAGGGTTGACGGCGAACGCCGCCGCCACACCGACCGTCGCTGAAATCTCCGGCGCGACGACCGCTTCCATATCCAGCGTGCGCGCGGGCAGGTTAACGGAGCCTTTCATGGCGATATCCGCTTCCAGTCCATCCACCAGCGTATCGTCGGTATGCAGCACGCCATCTTTGATCCACGCGGTACTGCGAATCGAATCGTAATAAAAACCTTCGCCGAAGGTGTCGCTGAAGTCAAAGCGCAGCTTGCGCAGCAGCGCGTCAAAGCTTAGCAGGCGCAGGAGCTGTCCGGCGTGGCCGGTGCCGAGGTCGGCGATTTGCCCTTTGCCGAGCCGCGTATGCAGCACGCCGTTGAGCGAGGCGTCGTCCGGTTTCCACGGCGCGTCGCGCCAGTGGAGATCGTAGTCGACATTAAACGACGAGCCTTGCAGCGGGGTTTTCACGCCAAAGAAATTGGTCGCGGCGTCAAGCTGTTTGCCCTTCAGCACGCCTTTGAGCGACGTGCGCATCGCGTCGGCGCGGTTCACCCATTCACCCTGCATCGTCAGCCGCGCGAAACCGGTATCCAGCAGCCCGTTCGCAAGCGTCAGCGTATCGCCGTTAATCGTGAAATCGCCGTTGATGCGCCCATATTTCTGGCCCCACAGCCAGCATTCGGCGCAGCGCAGCGCCAGGTTCGGCCAGCCGCTGAAATCGACCGCCTGCGCTTGCTGCCCGGTTTTACCGGTAAACACGGAGGCCGCCTCGTTTTCACGTGCCGGGTTGTAATAGAGGTAATCGATCGTCGCCTGCCACGGCGCGCCGTCGCGCATCACAAGTCGCCCGTTGATTTCACGGCCCTGCGCGGAGACTTCCGTGCCGCCAGCCTGTGGTTTGGCCATCACGCTTAAATTATTCCAGCGCTGCCCGCCGAAGGTAAGCGCAGGAGTGCGCAGCGTCACCTCTTCCGGGAACAGCGTCGTGCTGCTGACCTTCTGCGCCGCGCCCTGGTTAAAGAGCGCCAGCCACTGCGCGCCGTCCATCGCGGGCAGGTTCAGCTCGACCCCGCGGTTTTCCGGCAGCGGCGGCGTGGTACGGCTGTCCGTCGCCCAGATAGCGCGGTCGAGCGTCAGCTTGCGGCCCAGCAGCCAGCGGCTGTTGAAATGGTTTGCAGAGCCCGCGTTGCCGGTGATATCGAAGCTTTTCAGGTCGCCTTTCGCGCGCACGTTGAACGGCAGCGCTTTGCCCGCGGCTTTGTCCACCGGTTCAGGTAAGTGACTGCTTACATTCTTCAGATCGCCTGCGATATCGACCTGATAATTGACGCCAGCGTGATACGGCAGCGAAATCGCCACTTTACCGCTCCAGGGAACCGAACCACTGAGCGCATCGTTAACCGGCTTCGGCAGCAGCCCAGTGCGGGTGGGCTGCCAGTCGCCGTTCATATTCACTTCAACCTGATAGGCTTTTTCTTCTTCGCGGGTAGAAAAATCGATATTGAGCGGCTGATTAAACCAGGTGGCCTGTAACGGTTCGCTCTTAAGGTTGCCGTTCACAAAGCTGAATTTGCCGTTCAGGTTATGCAGCGTACTGTTCAGCGGCTTAACGTAGAGCGCGTTGTTGCGCAGCCACACGTCGCCCTCAGCGGTGGTCATGCTGCCGTCAAGCGGGATATCAAGATGTAAGCGAGCATTCACATCGCCGTCGAGCTGGAGTTCATCGAGCGTCGCGCCCAGCGAATCCGCAAGCGGCGTGTCGTTGAAGTACGGCCCGACCGCCTTGCCCGGCCCGGCGATGTCGGCATCGATAAACAGCTTTTCCTGTGAATAGTCAGGGATCACCGCCGTCAGGTTTTTCCCGGTGACGCCGCCAAGCCCCACCTGCGGCGCCGCCATCCACAGGCCGTCGTTGCGGAAATCGAGATCGATGGCGAAATCTTTCAGCGCGGGCCAGTCCGGCTGGAACGCGTAGGTGGCGTTACGCAGCGGCACATAAACCTCAAACTGCCCGTCGTTTTGCTTATACGGAAAGTGTTGTGGATTGCCCACGTAGACCAGCGTGGCGTTGTCCACCTGGCCGCCCTGAATGGCGCCGCTCAGGTAGTCCACCAGCGCCTTGCCCATCAGGTTTTCCGGGAAGTAGCGCCAGGCCTGCTTCGCGTCACTCGTCTGAATACCGGCCAGAATCTCAAGCCACGGCGCGCCGCGCTTCGGCTGCTCATAGCGGAAATCGCCCCGCGCCCATAGCGCATTGGCCCGTACATCCAGATTTTCACCGTCCAGCGTGAAGCCGTCAGCGTTGCTGCGCCAGTCGAAGGTCGCCTCGCCGCGCGTAATCTCCAGCGGCGCGCGGAAAACGCTCTCATAGGGCATCCGGGCGTCGTTCATGGTTATCGTCGCGCGCCCGCGCTCAAGGCTGCCCGCGACCGTGCCTGAGAAATGCTCGGCCCCCGGCAGGAGTTTCCATTGCTGCCAGGAGAGATCGCGCCATTTGGCCATGAAACGAGTTTTGTCGGTGGCCTCAAGCGGAATATCAAGCGCCAGCGCGTCGATTTTCCCCTGCGGGCGCGTGCTGCCCCAGACGTCGCCGAGCGACGGCGCCAGCCGGGTCGCCAGCGGCAGAAACCCTTCGAGCCCGCTCAGTTCCAGATTGCTGGCGCGCACGCGCAGTTCGCCGCTGCGCCGCACTTTATCGCCCTCAACCGGCTGGTCGGCAAGCCACGCCAGCTTCAGCGAGCCCGCAGGCCAGGGCTTGTCATCGACGGTGATACGCGTTTGCGGGATAGCGACCTGCCAGGCGTTATCGTCATGGCTGATATGTGCGGTAAGGTTATCGACGGACAACCGGTGGCTGCGCGCGTCGCCGCGCCATGTGGTACCGCCCTGCTTCAGCCAGATGTCGCCGCCTGCGACTTCGCCGTCGCGCAGCGTCATCCAGGCTTCAAGGCTGAACTGCGCACTGGTAAGGTCGACATTGTCTTTCATCCACTGGCCCAGCCAGGGTTTAACGTCCACATCGTCGGCCTGCATCCAGACCGTGCCGCGGTTCAGCAGGCCGTTATCGTCCCGCAGATCCATACGCACCTGCATCACGCCGTGCTGGCCGGTCAGGCTGGAGAGGCTCACCTGACCTTCGGCGCGGTGACGGTTTTTCCCGTTAAGCCAGGTTAACTGCGGCACGGCGAGTTCGGCGCGCTGGCCGGAGATCGTAATAAAGCTGAGCGTGCTGTCGCGCAGATCGAAGTGATCGAACTGGCGGAAGAAGAGATCGCCCAGTTGGTTGCCTTCCAGCGGGTTGCCGCCTTCGCTCTGCTTAATGGGCGTGTTAGTCCGCACCTGGAGCTGATAAAAGGTGAGATCGCGAAACTGCCAGCGCGCATGCAGAAGGCTCTGCCAGACGTCCAGCGCGAGGGTAACGCGCCTGACCGAGAAGTGACCGCCGTCGTTGAGCTGCGCATGAATATCGCGCACGTCGAGGGTCGGTCCGAAGGTTTGCCAGGAGGCTTCGACGCGGCTTGCCTGTACCGGCACGCCGGTGGCTGCTGAGATTTTTTCCAGCAGCGCCGGGCGCCAGGCGTCGAGATGAGGCAGCACGAGCCGCAGTCCACTCACCATCAGTGCGACGATAACAATCAGCGTTGCGCCTGTGAGTAGCAAAATGCCCGGCAGTCGCCTCACCCTTCTCTCCTTGTCAGCCGCCGCGGCGGTACTTTCACTCACACAGTCGACCGCTGCGCGCTACATCATTACCACGTCGAACTGCTCCTGGTTATAGAGCGGTTCAATTTGCACCTTAACCTGTTTACCGACAAAAATCTCCACTTCGGCCAGCGCATGGGATTCATCGCTTTTCAGCGCTTCCGCCACGGCAGGCGAGGCGTAGACCAGGAAGCGGTCGGAGTCGTATGCGTGATGCACGCGCACGATTTCACGCATGATTTCATAGCAGACGGTCTCCACCGTTTTTACGGTGCCGCGGCCATGACAGGTAGGACAGTCGTTACACAGCACATGTTCAATGCTTTCGCGGGTCCGCTTACGGGTCATCTCCACCAGGCCGAGCTGTGAGAAGCCGTTGATGCCGGTTTTCACGCGATCTTTGCTCAGCGCCTGTTCCAGCGAATGCAGCACACGGCGGCGGTGATCTTCATTACTCATATCGATAAAGTCGATGATGATAATGCCGCCGAGGTTGCGCAGCCGCAGCTGACGGGCAATTGCCTGCGTCGCTTCGATGTTGGTGTTGAAAATGGTGTCGTCGAGATTGCGGTGGCCGACAAACGCGCCGGTGTTGATGTCAATCGTCGTCATCGCTTCGGTCTGATCGATAATCAGATACCCGCCCGATTTCAGCTCAACTTTACGCTCCAGCGCGCGCTGGATTTCGTTTTCAACATCATAGAGATCGAAAATTGGCTGGCGGCCGCTGTAGTGCTCAAGCTTGCTGTTCATCTCCGGCATATACTCCGCCGTAAATTCCAGCAGCATTTCGTAGGTGAGACGGGAATCGACGCGAATGCGGTCAAGCTGGGCGACGGCGAAATCGCGCAGCACGCGCTGGGCGAGCGCCAGTTCGCCGTAAAGCTGGTAGCGCGTCTGATGGCGTTTTTTACGCTCCATCACTTTGGTCCAGACGCGCTTAAGGTAGGCGGCGTCAGACGATAAATCTTCTTCGCACACCCCTTCGGCGGCGGTACGGATGATAAACCCGCCCTGCTCGTCGCAGTATTCCGCCACGATGTTTTTCAGACGCTCGCGCTCGGTTTCACTCTCAATGCGCTGCGAAACGCCGACGTGAGACGCGCCCGGCATAAATACCAGATAGCGCGACGGCAGCGTAATGTCGGTCGTAAGACGCGCACCTTTGGTGCCGAGCGGATCTTTCACCACCTGCACCATGAGATCCTGCCCCTGACGCACCAGCTCAGAGATATCGCGCACGGTGAAGTTCTTCTGTTCATCGCCCGCCACGCATTCGGTGTGCGGCATGATGTCGGAGGCGTGAAGAAACGCGGCTTTGTCGAGGCCAATATCTACAAATGCCGCCTGCATTCCAGGAAGAACGCGACTGACCCGACCTTTGTAGATATTGCCTACTATCCCGCGGCGGGCTTCGCGTTCGATATGGATTTCCTGCAAAATACCGCCATCTATATACGCCACCCGGGTTTCCGACGGGGTAACGTTAACCAACAATTCAGCCGTCATGTTGTTTTATCCCTCACGCAGTGAGTTGAATTCGCTCAGCAATTCCCAGGTTTCTACCAGCGGAAGGCCCACCACAGCGTGGTAGCTTCCTTCAATGCTTCTGACAAAACAGCCGCCCAGCCCCTGTATGCCGTAGGCGCCCGCTTTATCCATCGGCTCGCCGCTTTCGACATACGCCGCGATATCCTGCGCCGTCAGCGCTCTGAACGTCACGCGGGTAATGACCAGACGCTCGCGCACGCGCAGGCTATCGGCCAGCGCCACGGCGGTCATCACCTGATGCGTTTGCCCGGAAAGCCTTCGCAGCATTTCGGCTGCATGGGCGGCATCGCGCGGTTTTTCCAGCACATCGCCGTCGAGCACCACGATGGTATCCGCGCCGAGCACCGGGAGATCGCGCGCGGCCAGCGCCACGCCAGCGCGGGCTTTGTCGCGGGCCAGACGGGTGACATAATCCTGCGGCGCTTCCTTTTCGGCGCGCTGCTCTTCCACCCCAGGCACCAGGCGTTCAAATGAGACGCCCAGCATACCCAGCAGCTCTTGACGACGCGGCGAACCCGAGGCGAGATAAAGATCTGTCATAACTGTCCCTTATTGTACAGCAAACTGCTGGCGCACTTTGCGCATCAGCAGGAATATCCAGGGCCAGAGCACGCCGTTCACCACGCCGCTCCAGAACACTTCCGGACGAAAAGCGACATCGATAACCAGGAATTCCGCCCAGAAGACAACAATATCCGCAGCCAGCGACAACAGCATCACCACCAGCGCCTGTTGCCAGAGCGCCAGATTGCGGAATAGCTGAAATTTCAGCGCGACCAGATAGGCGATGATACTCAGTGAAAGGGCGCGAACCCCCAGCGTGGAGCCGCTGATAAGATCCAGTATGGCACCCATCACAAAACCCGTGCCGACATTTACGCGATGCGGCAGAGCGAGGATCCAGTACAGCAAAATCAGCAGCACCCAGTTTGGCCGGAACACGATGATCGCATCCGGCCAGGGCATGATCTGCAACAGCAGCGCGATTAAGAAAGAGAGCCAGATAACCCAGCGCCCCTGGCTACGGTAGCTCGCCACTACTGCCCTCCCTGCGCGGGAGGCGTGCCGCCAGACGGCGACGCGGTTGTGGACGCGGCATTCGCCGGCGCAGGCGGCCCCATCGCATCCGGCGAAGGCAACACCTGCGGCATCATCTGCATCAGACGTTCATTCGCCACGCGATGCACTTCTTCCGGCGTCATCGGGTTGGCGCCTTCGCGATCCGCGCCCCAGAGCAGCAGCAGATAGCGCAGACGTTGCAGGCCCGCGGTCGGACGCGCCTGAATGACGGTATACGCGCGCTGGGTGTCGAGCTTCACGGATGACACGACGCCTACCGGATACCCTTCCGGGAAGCGACCACCGAGGCCGGAGGTGACCAGCACATCACCGACGCGAATGTCGGTGTTGGCCGGCAGATGCTCCAGCTGTAAATCATCGGTGCAGCCGCTACCGGCCGCAATCACGCGGATGTCGTTACGCAGCACCTGGATGGGCAGCGCATGAGTGGCGTCGCAGATAAGCAGCACGCGGCTGGTGAGTTTCGCCACGGCGACGACCTGACCGACCACGCCTTTATCGCTGATAACCGGCTGGCCTTCATAAACGCCGTTAACGCTGCCTTTATCAATCACGACCTGATCGCTGTAGGGATCGTTTACGGTCGAGATCACCTGCGTGACCATTTTCTGTTCATCCTGACGCAGCGGCGAGCCGAGCAGTTCGCGCAGACGCGCGTTTTCCTGCTTGTATTGCCCAAGCATCAGAATTTCGCTGTTCTTCAGCAACAGCTCCTGACGCAGCGCCCGGTTTTCCAGCTCAAGCTGATCGCGGGACGCCAGCGTTTGCGAGACGCTGTCGAGTAATTCACGTGGACCGTTGGAGATAAAGTAGAAAGGACTGACGGCGGTATCCATGTACGTTCGGATCTGGCTGAACGTACCGAGGCGGCTGTCGGCGATGATGACACCAAGCGCCACCAGCACCGCCAGAATAAGGCGAATCTGTAGCGACGGGCCACGGCTAAAAATTGGCTTCATAGGCTATGCGTATTCCCAAACCAACAAGAAGGGCAACCTGAGTTGCCCTTTCCTGCGGCTGTTACTCTTCGCTGAACAGGTCGCCGCCGTGCATGTCGATCATTTCCAGCGCCTTGCCGCCGCCTCGGGCCACACAAGTGAGCGGATCTTCCGCCACCACGACCGGAATGCCGGTCTCTTCCATCAGCAAACGGTCAAGGTTACGCAGCAGCGCGCCGCCGCCAGTCAGAACCATACCGCGCTCGGAGATGTCGGAAGCCAGTTCCGGCGGGCACTGTTCCAGCGCAACCATAACGGCGCTGACGATGCCGGTCAGCGGTTCCTGCAGCGCTTCGAGAATTTCGTTGGAGTTCAGAGTGAAACCGCGCGGTACGCCCTCTGCCAGGTTACGGCCGCGCACTTCGATTTCGCGGACTTCGTCACCCGGATAGGCGGAGCCGATTTCATGCTTGATGCGCTCAGCGGTGGCTTCACCGATAAGCGAGCCGTAGTTACGGCGTACATAATTAATGATGGCTTCGTCAAAGCGGTCGCCGCCGATACGCACGGAGGAGGAGTACACCACGCCGTTCAGGGAGATAACCGCCACTTCGGTCGTACCGCCACCGATATCCACAACCATGGAGCCGGTCGCTTCAGACACCGGCAGGCCAGCGCCAATCGCGGCGGCCATCGGCTCTTCAATCAGGAAAACTTCGCGGGCGCCTGCGCCCTGAGCGGATTCGCGAATAGCGCGGCGTTCAACCTGGGTCGCGCCGACCGGCACGCAGACCAGCACACGCGGGCTCGGACGCATGAAGCTGTTGCTGTGCACTTGCTTGATGAAGTGCTGAAGCATTTTTTCCGTGACAAAGAAGTCGGCGATAACGCCATCTTTCATCGGGCGGATAGCGGCGATATTGCCCGGCGTACGGCCCAGCATCTGCTTCGCTTCATGACCTACGGCCGCAACGCTCTTCGGCGAGCCGGCACGATCCTGGCGAATGGCGACCACGGAAGGCTCATTCAGTACGATGCCTTGCCCTTTTACATAGATAAGGGTATTCGCGGTACCCAGGTCAATGGACAGGTCATTGGAAAACATGCCACGAAATTTTTTAAACATACTAAGGGATAATCCTGAAAGCTGGGGCGGAAAACAAAATCCGCTTACTTTACCAACCACACGAAGCAGCGACAAGGCGCAAAAAATGTTCTGCATCGGTGAAAAATAGTGCGGCTTTTTCTCCTGCTAAACCGTCGTCGCCCCGGCCTTTCCGGCTGGCGATATCGCGAGCGTTGCTGGCCCGACGACGTCTTATGCGCTAAGAGTTAAAGCCTGCTTCAATATGCTGCGACACTCTGGCCGGCAGGCGTACGCCCCCTTAAGATGCAGCGCGCGTTATTCTACGTGAAAACAAGTTAAACGGCAGGTCAAACCGAGTATCTTTGCGAATATTTTTTCACATTAGTATCGAGAGGTTGCGAGGCGGCAAAAAAATCGCCCTGACCTCCCGTCACGCCACGCTCGACCAGCGTCTGCCATTCACTTTTAGTCCTGACGCCGGTCGCAAAAACCCGCGTCTGCGTTCCATTGCACGCCTCCACCAGGCTCTGAACAAAAAGCTGGTTTTCGGTGCGCTTGTTGATATCCCGCACCAGTCCAGGATGCAGCTTGATGATTTCGACATCGAGCGCTTTGATCCAGACCGTGCTGACCACCGTTAATCCCGCCTGAACCACCGCGATGCGAAGCCCAAGCGCCCTGATTAAACGCACAACCGGTTGTAAACGGCTGAGATGTTGACAAACATCTGCCTCGGCAAGTTCAAAAAGAATGCGTTTTCGATGCGATTTTTCGCATTGCATCAGCGTATCGCGCAGCCAGCGCTGAAACGGCGGGCGGATCAGCGACTCCACCGTCACCGGCAGCGCCAGGGTTTCGTCGGGCCAGAAGCGCAAGAAAGGCAGGACGCGGCCAATCAGCTGACGATCGTATTGTTCGGCAAGCCCAAACTGCTGCACCATCGGCATATACTCCGCCGCCAGCACTTCCTCGCTGCCGTCAAAGATACGGCACATCAGTTCGCGATGATGGACATAGCCGTCGCGCAGCACCGCCGGTTTCTGGTAGAAACGCGGGCCGCCGCGCTGCAACGCATTTTCAATCAGCGTGCGCCAGCGAACATTGCCGCGCCCTTTATCCGGCAGCGTGTTGTCGTAAACCGCCCAGCTGTTCGTGCCCTGCAACACCGCGTTGCGCGCCGCCACTTCGGCGTGCTCCATCACCTGCTCGGTGGTCTGTCCGCTGCGCCAGGCGCAAATACCAATATGCAGCATATCGCTGCTGTCGAGCATCCGGGTGGGCGGCAGCGCGCCGACAGCCTTCAGCAGCTGGCTGGCGATACTGTCGGCCTCTTTCAGCGTACGGTGCGGCAGCAGCACGGCGAAATCGCTGCGAAAATAGCGGGCCAGCAGCGCGCCGGGGTAGCGCATGATAAAGGTAGAAAGCATGTTGATGAGCGTGAAGAGGTACTCTTCAACGGCGGTTTTTCCCCAGCTGTCACGCAGCATGTCGAAATCGGGCAGGCGGATCATCATCACCACGCCGTGGGTGCCAACTTTTTCCTGGTCTTCAAGCAGCGTCGCCAGTTGGTTATCAAAGAAGATGCGGTTGCTAAGACCGGTTTTGGCGTCCTGGGCGGCATAGGCGCGAATGAGCGTATCCATACGGCTGCGCTGTTCACCGGCAAGCTGGAGCTCCGAGAGCAGGATGTCGAGCGCGCTGCTGGCGTGGGTCGGCCATTCATGAATATTGCCGCGCGCGTTGGCGCCGCGCTCGCCGTTAAGGATGCGCACCGCCCGGCCTTCCAGCAATTCCTGGCCCGCCAGCTGGCGCGTTATCCAGCGTACCGAGAGATAAATCATCACGACCATCAACGCGAAAGCCAGCGTCAGCGGTGCGGTGGTCAGCAGGGAACGATAATAGGTCACCAGCGGGTCCTGCCACGTTAAACGCAGCGTCATGCCGGGGTGTTTGATAAGCGGTACGCTGAGCTGGCGATCGCGGGTCTGTACGGTGGATTCCCGATAGCTTTCGGGTCTTTCGTGGCTGAAAATCACCTTGCCGCCCAGTTCGAATTCAATGCGCACAATATCCAGCGGCACCATCATCTCATCGAGGCGATGCTGCATCGCCTGCGGCGACTGAAAAACCAGTTCGTTATCCACCACGGATGCCACGGACGCGACGCGCTGCGTCACTTTATGTTGAATGGCGTTGAAAAAACTCAGCGAGCAGCCCAGCAGGGTAACCAGCATCGCCAGCCCGACCAGCAGCGTGACAAAGGCGGAAAATTTCGTCGTTAAGCGCATCCTTGTGTTAACTCCGTAGTTGGGCGTCACGCGGGGGAACCGCCTTTCGGTTCTTCACGCTAATGAACAGGTGGAAGTGAGTGCTAACTTTAAATATCTGGCCGCGCATACTACCAGAAATGGGGGCGCGACTATGCCGTTTTATTGCGGCAAATCGGCATAACGTTTCATTATGCGAGTATAGTCCTCAGAAGTGATTTTCCAACTTAAGTCGTTTTTAAGGAGCGTTAACATGCAGGCTTTACTTCTCGAACAGCAGGATGGCAAAACCCTGGCATCGGTAAAACCGGTTGAGGAGACGCTGCTGCCGCAGGCGGAGGTGACGGTCGATATCGACTGGTCCAGCCTTAACTATAAAGACGCGCTGGCGATCACTGGCAAAGGCAAAATCATTCGCGAGTTCCCGATGGTGCCGGGTATTGATTTCGCGGGCGTGGTTCGTGAAAGCGCCGACGAGCGCTTTCAGCCTGGTCAGCCGGTGCTGCTGACCGGCTGGGGCGTCGGCGAGAACCACTGGGGCGGGCTTGCCGAGACGGCGCGCGTGAAAGCCGACTGGCTGGTGCCGCTGCCAGAGGGGCTCGACGGACGTCAGGCGATGATTATCGGCACGGCGGGTTTTACCGCGATGCTGTGCGTTATGGCGCTGGAAGACGCGGGCGTGCGCCCCGAGAGCGGCGAAGTGCTGGTGACGGGCGCAAGCGGCGGCGTAGGCAGCACGGCGGTCGCGCTACTGCATCATCTGGGCTATCAGGTGGTGGCGGTGAGCGGCCGTGAAAGCACGCATGAGTATCTGAAAAGCCTTGGCGCGAGCCGTATTCTCAGCCGTGATGAATTTGCCGAAAGCCGCCCGCTTGAGAAACAGCTGTGGGCAGGCGCGGTAGATACCGTCGGCGATAAAGTGCTGGCCAAAGTGCTCGCGCAGATCAACTACGGCGGCTGCGTGGCGGCCTGTGGTCTCGCGGGCGGTTTCGCGCTGCCGACCACGGTGATGCCTTTTATTTTGCGCAACGTGCGTTTGCAGGGCGTCGATTCCGTGATGACGCCCGCGCCGCGCCGTCTTGAGGCCTGGCAGCGCCTGGTACGCGACCTGCCCGCGTCGTTTTATCAGCAGAGCGCGACCGAAATCACGCTGGACCAGGCGCCCGCCTTCGCCGAAGCCATTATTGGCAACCGCGCGCAGGGCCGTACGCTGGTAAAAATTCGCTAATGCTTAAATTTATTTACAGATAATTAACCTCTCCACTCGCAGGCTGACTTGTGCCCTGTCATGATTAAGGCGTAGCGTTACGTGTCGTTATTGCGGAGCCGAGCATGAAAAAAGTCAGCCGATTAACCGAAGCCGATGTCACTGCCGAGTCGGCTTTCTTTATGCAGCGTCGCCAGGTGCTCAAAGCCCTGGGGATCACCACCGCAGCGCTCTCGCTGCCCACCGCCACCCATGCGGATGTGCTCTCCTGGTTTAAGGGTAACGATCGGCCCAAAGCCCCCGCGGGCGCACCGCTTGATTTCACGCGCCCTGCGCAGTATCAGGCGAAGCTTGATCTGACGCCGGAAGACAAAGTGACCGGCTATAACAACTTCTATGAGTTCGGGCTGGATAAAGCCGACCCTGCGGCCAATGCCGGGATCCTGAAAACCAACCCGTGGACGCTGAAAATTAGCGGCGAAGTGGCGAAACCGCTGACGCTCGATCACGACGACCTCACCAAAAAGTTCCCGCTCGAAGAGCGCATTTACCGGATGCGCTGCGTCGAAGCGTGGTCGATGGTGGTGCCGTGGATAGGGTTCCCGCTTCATAAACTGCTCGCCCTGGCGGAGCCCACCAGCAACGCGAAATATGTCGCATTCGAAACGCTTTACGCGCCCGATATCATGCCCGGCCAGAAAGACCGCTTTATTGGCGGCGGACTCGAATATCCGTATGTCGAAGCGCTGCGCCTTGATGAGGCGATGCATCCGCTCGCCATGCTGACGACGGGCGTCTACGGTAAAGCGCTGCCGCCGCAAAACGGCGCGCCGGTGCGCCTGACGGTGCCGTGGAAATATGGCTTTAAAGGCATTAAATCGATCGTCAGCATTAAACTGACCCGCGAGCGCCCGCCAACCACCTGGAACCAGGCGGCACCCGATGAATACGGCTTTTACGCCAACGTGAATCCGCATGTCGATCATCCGCGCTGGTCGCAGGCGAGCGAACGCGTGATTGGCGCAGGCGGCGTGCTAGACGTTAAGCGCCAGCCGACGCTGCTGTTTAATGGGTATGCCGATAAGGTGGCGTCACTCTATAAAGGGCTCGATCTGCGGGAGAATTTCTGAGTGCGTTTAACGGCAAAACAGATTGTCTGGCTGAAAGTGGCGCTGCATCTCGCCGCGTTTTTGCCGCTGCTCTGGCTTTTCTATGCCGCAAGCCAGGGGTTATTCAGCGCCGATCCGGCGAAAGATATTCAGCATTTTACCGGCAGAATGGCGTTAAAACTGCTGCTTGCCACGCTGCTCGTCACGCCGCTGACCCGCCTGTTAAAACAGCCGTTGCTCATTCGCACCCGTCGCCTGCTGGGGCTGTGGTGCTTTGCCTGGGCGACGCTGCATCTGGTCAGCTATTCGCTGCTGGAGCTGGGGCTCAATAACCTGTCGCTGCTGGGCAGCGAGCTGGTCTCACGCCCTTACCTGACGCTCGGCGTGGTCAGCTGGCTGATTCTGCTGGCGCTGGCGCTGACCTCTTTCCAGGCAGCGCAGCGAAAACTGGGGCGGCGCTGGCAAACGTTGCACAACGTCGTCTATCTGGTCGCGATTCTCGCGCCAGTACATTATCTCTGGTCGGTGAAGATCCTGTCGCCGCAACCCATCCTCTACGCGCTGGGCGCGATCGTCCTGCTGGCATGGCGTTATAAAAAGCTCCGCCAATGGTGGCGAACATGACGCGTTTATGTGCGTTTTCCCGCACTTCTGTTATTCCCCGATAACGTTTTCCTAAGGGTGGTTGATAATCTTCCCTGATAAGACCAGTATTTAGCTGCCAAATGCTACGAAATCGTTATAATGTGCGACTTTGGTTTTTCAGCCGCGGCTTTTTACGCGCCGACGGGTGACAACCAGACGATGAAGGTATATTTTGACATTTACCGGAAAATGGCAGGAGATAGCGCCAGGATGACCGAGAAATTTCACATTTTGCTTTTGAACGGCCCGAACCTTAACATGCTCGGCACCCGCGAGCCGGAGAAGTACGGCACGCAGACGCTCGAACAAATCGTTAACGAACTCGCCGTCGAAGCGCAACGGCTGAATGTGTCGCTCGATCACCTGCAATCTAACGCCGAGTACGCGCTTATCGACCGAATTCATCAGGCTAAAGACAATATTGACTATATCCTGATCAATCCGGCCGCGTTTACGCATACCAGCGTGGCGCTGCGCGACGCGCTGCTGTCGGTGAGCATTCCGTTTATCGAGATCCACCTGAGCAACGTGCATGCTCGCGAGCCCTTCCGGCATCATTCATACCTTTCTGATATCGCAGCCGGCGTCATCTGCGGTTTAGGCGCCGACGGCTATACCTATGCTTTACAGACGGCGGTCAAACGCCTGTCACAATCACACTAAACAAAGAGTACGGAACCCACTCATGGATATTCGTAAGATTAAAAAACTGATCGAGCTGGTTGAAGAATCAGGCATCGCTGAACTGGAAATTTCTGAAGGCGAAGAGTCTGTACGTATCAGCCGCTCACCGGCTAATACGGGCTTCCCGATGATGCAGCAGGCCTATGCCGCGCCGATGATGCAGCCGCAGCAGGCGCTGTCTAACGCTGTTGCTCCAGCTGCCGCTCCGGCAATGGAAGCGCCGGCTGCCGCAGAAGTCAGTGGTCACATCGTACGTTCCCCGATGGTTGGTACCTTCTATCGTACCCCGAGCCCGGATGCGAAAGCGTTTGTGGAAGTGGGCCAGAAAGTCAACGTGGGCGACACCCTGTGCATCGTTGAAGCGATGAAAATGATGAACCAGATCGAAGCCGACAAAGCCGGCGTGGTGAAAGCGATCCTGGTAGAAAGCGGTCAGCCAGTAGAATTTGACGAGCCGCTGGTTGTCATCGAATAACGAGGCGAACATGCTGGATAAAATTGTCATCGCTAACCGTGGCGAAATCGCACTGCGTATTCTTCGTGCCTGCAAAGAGCTGGGCATCAAGACCGTCGCGGTGCATTCGACCGCGGATCGCGATCTGAAACACGTACTGCTGGCAGACGAGACCGTGTGCATCGGTCCGGCGCCGTCAGTCAAAAGCTATCTGAACATCCCGGCGATTATCGCTGCTGCCGAAATTACCGGCGCGGTCGCTATCCACCCGGGTTACGGCTTCCTGTCCGAGAACGCCAACTTTGCCGAGCAGGTTGAGCAATCCGGCTTTATCTTCATCGGCCCGAAAGCCGACACCATTCGCCTGATGGGCGATAAAGTCTCCGCGATCACCGCGATGAAGAAAGCGGGCGTACCGACCGTACCTGGCTCCGACGGCCCGCTGGGCGACGATATGGATAAGAACCGCGCCCATGCGAAACGCATTGGCTACCCGGTTATTATCAAAGCGTCTGGCGGCGGCGGCGGTCGCGGTATGCGCGTTGTGCGCAGCGACGCCGAACTGGCGCAGTCCATCTCCATGACCAAAGCGGAAGCGAAAGCCGCGTTCAACAACGACATGGTCTACATGGAGAAGTACCTGGAAAATCCGCGCCACATCGAAATTCAGGTGCTGGCGGATGGTCAGGGCAACGCTATCTATCTGGCAGAGCGCGACTGCTCCATGCAGCGTCGTCACCAGAAAGTGGTCGAAGAAGCGCCGGCACCGGGCATTACCCCGGAACTGCGCCGCTACATCGGCGAGCGCTGCGCGAAAGCCTGTGTGGATATCGGCTATCGCGGCGCGGGTACGTTCGAGTTCCTGTTTGAAAACGGCGAGTTCTACTTTATCGAGATGAACACCCGTATTCAGGTAGAGCATCCGGTTACCGAGATGATTACAGGCGTTGACCTTATCAAAGAGCAGCTGCGTATCGCTGCCGGTCAGCCACTCTCTATCAAACAGGAAGAAGTCGTGGTCAAAGGCCATGCGGTGGAATGCCGTATCAACGCCGAAGACCCGAACACCTTCCTGCCAAGCCCGGGTAAAATCACGCGCTTCCACGCGCCGGGCGGTTTTGGCGTTCGCTGGGAATCGCACATTTACGCCGGTTATACCGTACCGCCGTATTACGATTCCATGATTGGCAAGCTCATCTGCTACGGTGAAAACCGCGATGTGGCGCTGGCCCGTATGCGTAACGCCCTGCAGGAGCTGATCATCGACGGCATCAAAACCAACGTTGATCTGCAGACCCGCATCATGAACGATGAAAACTTCCAGCACGGTGGGACGAACATCCACTACCTGGAGAAGAAACTGGGCCTGCAAGAGAAATAAGCCCCGTTTCCCTGCTCAAGGCCAGCTTTGCTGGCCTTTATTTTTTATGGCTCCCCTGAAAGGCCAGGGTACAATCGCCGCTTTCTTCACTGACAGGGTATGACAATGGACAAACGTTTTGTTCAGGCCCATAAAGAAGCGCGCTGGGCGCTGTGGCTGACCCTCCTCTATCTCGCGGCCTGGTTAGTGGCGGCTTACTTACCTGATACGCAGCAGGGCTTCACCGGTCTGCCGCACTGGTTTGAAATGGCCTGCCTGCTGGTGCCGCTGCTGTTTATCTTGCTCTGCTGGCTGATGGTGCGTGTTTTCTTCCGCGACATGCCTCTGGAGGATAACGATGCAGCATGACGTGATTTTGCCGCTCGTAGCCTATCTGCTGGTGGTGTTCGGCCTGTCGCTGTATGCGATGCGGCGGCGCAGCAGCGGGAATTTCCTGAACGAATATTTCCTCGGCAGCCGCTCGATGGGCGGCGTGGTGCTGGCGATGACCTTAACCGCTACCTATATCAGCGCCAGCTCGTTTATTGGCGGGCCGGGAGCGGCGTATAAATACGGTCTCGGCTGGGTATTGTTGGCGATGATCCAACTGCCCGCCGTCTGGCTGTCGCTCGGCGTACTCGGCAAAAAGTTCGCGATTCTGGCGCGGCGCTATAACGCGGTGACGCTCAACGATATGCTCTACGCGCGCTTTCAGAGCCGCCTGCTGGTCTGGCTTGCGAGCCTGAGCCTGCTGGTGGCGTTTATCGGCGCGATGACGGTGCAGTTTATCGGCGGCGCGCGCCTGCTGGAAACCGCAGCGGGCATCCCTTATGAGACCGGCCTGCTGATTTTCGGCGTCAGCATCGCGCTCTACACGGCGTTCGGCGGCTTTCGCGCCAGCGTGCTTAACGACACGCTGCAAGGCCTGGTGATGTTAATCGGCACAATTGTGCTGCTGGTGGGCGTGGTACATGCCGCAGGCGGGCTGCACAGCGCGGTGGATAAGCTCCAGCATATCGATCCGCAGCTGGTTTCGCCGCAGGGCGCGGACGATATGCTGTCGCCGATGTTTATGACCTCGTTCTGGGTGCTGGTCTGCTTTGGCGTCATCGGACTGCCGCATACGGCGGTACGCTGCATCTCTTATAAAGACAGCAAAGCGGTGCACCGCGGAATTATTCTCGGAACGGTCGTAGTCGCGATCCTAATGCTCGGCATGCACCTTGCGGGCGCGCTTGGCCGCGCGGTGCTGCCGGATTTACACGTACCGGATCTGGTTATCCCGACCTTAATGGTCACCGTACTGCCGCCCTTCGCCGCCGGGATATTCCTCGCCGCGCCCATGGCGGCCATTATGTCGACCATTAACGCACAACTGTTGCAGTCATCGGCGACGATCGTCAAAGATCTGTGGCTGAATCTGCGCCCCGCGGAGATCCACAACGAAAAACGCCTGAAGCGGATATCATCGCTGATTACGTTAATCTTAAGCGTTCTGCTGCTGCTCGCCGCGTGGCGGCCGCCAGAGATGATTATCTGGCTTAACCTGCTTGCCTTTGGCGGGCTGGAAGCCGTGTTCCTCTGGCCGCTGGTGCTCGGACTGTACTGGGAGCGCGCCAACGCCGCAGGGGCGCTGTCGTCGATGATTGTCGGCGGCGTGCTTTACGCCCTGCTGGCCACCTTTAAAATACAGCTGCTCGGCTTTCATCCGATCGTGCCGTCGCTGCTGTTAAGTTTGCTGGCTTTTGTGGTGGGTAACCGTTTCGGTCGCCCGGCCGCGCAGGCCGCGTCTGTTTCTACTGCTAATGAATGAGTAATGCCATGCCCTGGATCCAACTGAAAATTAACACTACCGGCGCTCATGCCGAAGAGATTAGCGATGCGCTAATGGAAAGCGGCGCGGTCTCCGTGACCTTCCAGGACACCCACGACACGCCGGTGTTCGAGCCGCTGCCGGGTGAAACCCGTCTGTGGGGCGATACGGACGTTATCGGCCTGTTCGACGCCGAAACCGATATGCAGGACGTGGTCGCGATGCTGGAACACGCGCCGCGTCTCGGCGCGGGTTTCGCCCATAAAATCGAACAGCTGGAAGACAAAGACTGGGAGCGCGAGTGGATGGATAATTTCCACCCGATGCGCTTTGGCGAGCGTCTGTGGATCTGCCCGAGCTGGCGCGACGTGCCGGATGAAAACGCCGTGAACGTGATGCTCGATCCGGGCCTTGCCTTCGGCACCGGCACGCACCCGACGACCTCGCTTTGTCTGCAATGGCTGGACGGACTCGACCTGGCAGGTAAAACCGTTATCGATTTCGGCTGCGGCTCCGGCATTCTCGCCATCGCGGCGCTGAAGCTGGGCGCGGCGAAAGCGATTGGCATCGATATCGACCCGCAGGCCATTCAGGCGAGCCGTGATAACGCCCAGCGTAACGGCGTCTCTGAGCGCCTTGAGCTCTATCTGCCGGAAAACCAGCCGTCGGATATGCAGGCCGACGTGGTGGTGGCTAATATTCTCGCCGGCCCGCTGCGTGAACTGGCGCCGCTGATTAGTGTACTGCCGGTACAGGGCGGCCTGCTGGGGCTGTCCGGCATTCTGGCAAGCCAGGCGCAAAGCGTGTGCGAAGCGTATGACGGGCTGTTTACGCTCGATCCGGTCGTGGAAAAAGAAGAGTGGTGCCGCATCACCGGCGTGAAGCGATAACGTCTTGCCTGCTTCTTCGGGAGCGTCATCAATGATAAAAAAGCGCGGGATTTGCCGCGCTTTTTATTTTTTTATACACCGTTTTGATTTCTGGGCGCATCGCCATAACCGTATAATAACTGCGTGAAATGATTTATTTCACGAATAAAAACTCACTAATTATTCACGCAGAGAATTTGTTTATGGCTACGAAAATTGCTCGTTCGGTTCTGCTTACGCTGAGCCTGCTTCCCGCCCTGGCGATGGCCTCACACTGGAGTTATGAAGGCGAAGGCGCTCCCGAGCACTGGGGAGAGCTGGAGCCGGATTTCAGCCTGTGTCAGAAAGGCATGAACCAGTCACCCATTGATATCGACAATACGTTAAAAGCCCACGTCGTGCCGCTGAAAACCCACTATGTCGATGGCCCGTCGCTTATCCTCAACAATGGCCACACCGTGCAGGCGACACTGCCTGAAACCACGCAGGATAGCGTCACGATCGATGGCGTTGCCTATCGCCTACAACAGTTTCACTTCCACGCGCCGAGCGAAAATACCCTGCACGGCAAACACTTCGATCTGGAAATGCATCTGGTGCATAAAAACGCGGCGGGCGAGCTTGCCGTAGTGGCGGTGATGTTTAAGACCGGCGCGGCAAACGCCGAGCTTGAGAAACTCTGGCAGGCGCTTCCTGAGCACGCCGATGCCAGCCAGCCTCTGACTACAGCCATTGATATCAACAAGTTGCTGCCACAGGACAAAACCTATTACCGCTTCAGCGGCTCGCTGACAACGCCGCCGTGCAGTGAAGGGATCGCCTGGCTTGTCGTTAAACACCCTCTGACGCTCTCAGCGGCGCAGCTCGACAAATTCAAACAGCTTATGCATCACGATAATAACCGTCCCGTACAGCCTCTCCACGGACGCGTAGTCGTAGAATAATCCACTGCGGGCGGAAAAATCCGCCCATCTTTTCTCCAGCGTTTGCGCCCTTCTGCGGGAGATTAACCGGCCCCATAACGAGAGCCAGATCGCATTTTATCGCCTTTTTTGCGTATTTTATCGCCGTTTATAGCGCCTCACAGCGGACCGTTTCGTTAAAAAAAGAACGAATTCCGGGATTTTTTTAAAGCGCACTTTTTCATCACTTTTATTTAACGCAATGATTGTTAAGCCTAATTTATTAGGGGAATCCGTACACGCGCCGATTCATTGATCTGTCGCATCGGATTGTTCAAAGTTTGGCCTTTCATCTCGTGCAAAAAATGCGTAATATACGCCGCCTTGCAGGCACAGTATGGTCATTTCTTCACTCATGCGTATCGGACACTACCAGCTCAGAAATCGCCTGATCGCAGCACCGATGGCTGGCATTACAGACAGACCGTTTCGGACGCTGTGCTACGAGATGGGGGCAGGATTAACCGTCTCTGAGATGATGTCCTCTAACCCGGAAGTCTGGGCGAGTGATAAATCCCGGTTGCGGATGGTGCATGTGGATGAGCCCGGTATTCGCACCGTGCAAATCGCCGGCAGCGTGCCCGAAGAGATGGCGGAAGCCGCACGTATTAATGTGGAAAACGGCGCCCAGATTATTGATATCAATATGGGTTGCCCGGCTAAAAAAGTGAATCGCAAACTGGCAGGTTCAGCCCTTCTGCAATACCCGGAACTGGTGAAGTCTATCCTGACCGCGGTAGTTAACGCAGTGGACGTTCCCGTGACGTTGAAGATTCGCACCGGCTGGGATCCGGCTAACCGTAACTGTGTAGAAATTGCCCAATTGGCTGAAGAATGTGGTATTCAGGCGCTGACGATTCATGGCCGCACCCGCGCCTGTTTGTTTCAGGGCAACGCAGAATACGACAGCATTCGGACAGTTAAGCAGAAGGTCTCCATTCCGGTTATTGCGAATGGCGACATTACTTCCCCGCATAAAGCCAGAGCTGTGCTCGACTATACAGGGGCAGATGCTCTGATGATAGGTCGCGCGGCTCAGGGAAGACCCTGGATCTTTCGGGAAATCCAGCACTATCTGGACACTGGGGAGCTGCTGTCGCCACTGCCTCTGGCAGAGGTTAAGCGCTTGCTATGCGCGCACGTTCGGGAATTGCATGACTTTTACGGTCAGGCAAAGGGGTACCGAATTGCACGTAAACATGTGGCCTGGTATCTCCAGGAACATGCTCCAGATGACCAGTTTCGGCGCACATTCAACGCCATTGAGGATGCCAGCGAACAGCTGGAGGCGTTGGAGGCATACTTCGAAAATTTTGCGTAAACAGAAATAAAGAGCTGACAGAACTATGTTCGAACAACGCGTAAATTCTGACGTACTGACCGTTTCTACCGTTAACTCTCAGGATCAGGTGACTCAAAAGCCCCTGCGTGACTCGGTAAAACAGGCACTGAAGAACTATTTTGCTCAACTGAACGGTCAGGATGTGAATGACCTGTATGAGCTGGTACTGGCTGAAGTAGAACAGCCCCTGTTGGACATGGTGATGCAATACACCCGCGGCAACCAGACCCGCGCTGCGCTGATGATGGGTATCAACCGCGGTACGCTGCGTAAGAAACTGAAAAAATACGGCATGAACTAAGTTCGCTTAGTTAACTTGCTGATTAAAAAGGCGCTAACCGGCATGGGGAAGCGCCTTTTTTGTTTTCTGCTTCCTGTTGGCCGTCTTTCTCCCGCCTGGCCTGACAAATAGCGGCACCGCGCTACACTAATGACAATATCGTGCCAGAAATATCGGCGCCGTAGCGACATTGCTGAACACGGTTATACCTGTCAAATCCATTGTCATTCAGGGGTCTTAAATCACTTTCGCCGGGTTTTCGGCAGTGATAATGTTCAGCTCCCTTTGTCCCCACAGGCCCATCAGGCAAGGCCTGAGGATGCACGACCCTTTTTTGGATGAGACGCCATGCTGGTTAGTCATTACGACAATATCCTTGTTGTAACCTCGTTTATCGTGGCCATTCTGGCTTCAAGCACCGCGCTGAATATGGCTGGACGCGTGACCACCAGCAGCGGCTATGTCGCGCGCGTCTGGCTGGTTGGCGGCAGCGTCGCCATGGGGATCGGCATCTGGGCCATGCATTTTATCGGCATGCTGGCGATGAGCCTGCCGGTGACGCTGAGCTATGACCCGCTCATCACAGCGCTGTCGCTGCTGATTGCCATTGGTTCGTCGCTGTTCGCGCTGCAACTGGTGTGCGGCGCCGACTTAAACGTCTCGCGTCTTGTCCCCGGCACGCTGGTGCTGGGCTGCGGGATTGCGGCGATGCACTATACCGGCATGGCCGCGCTGCTGGTGGAGCCCGGTATTGTCTGGTCATGGGGCTGGGTGGCGCTGTCGGTCATCATTGCCCTGCTGGCCTCTGCGGCCGCGCTGTGGCTGACCTTCCGGCTGCGCCAGGATGTCGGACGCGTAGCGCTGATGCGCGCGGGCGCCGCCGTTATTATGGGTATAGCCATCGCGGGTATGCATTATACTGGCATGCTGGCGGCCAACTTCCCCGGCCATACGCACGCCACGCACATGGGCGTGAATACCCGCTGGCTGGCGCTCGTCGTGACGCTGGTGACCCTCGCCATTCTTGGCATTACGCTGCTGGTCTCGATGTTTGACGCGCGCCTGCAGGCGCGCACCTCGCTGCTCGCCTCTTCGCTTGCCGAAGCCAACAAGGAGCTGGCCCAGCTGGCGCTGCACGATACGCTGACCCGTCTGCCGAACCGCGTGCTGCTGGAGGATCGTCTCGATCAGGCCATCCATAAAGCCGATCGCGAAGCGAGCCGCTTTGCGCTGATGTTTATGGATCTCGACGGCTTCAAGGCGGTGAATGACGCTTACGGGCATAACACCGGCGACCGGCTGCTGGTTGCCGTCACCGAGCGTCTCAGGGAGCTACTGAAAGGGCAGTTTACGCTAGCGCGCATCGGCGGTGATGAGTTCGTGCTACTGGCGGAAACCGACGAGCCCAATGACGCGGCAGCGCTCGCCAACGCGCTGGTACATGCCATCGATAAACCGTTTTCGCTTGAGCCCTATGAACTGGTAGTGACGCTGAGCGTCGGCATCGCGTTCTACCCTCACGACGGCAAAAATGGTCGCGAGCTGATGTTTAACGCCGATGCCGCGATGTACCACACCAAGCATACTGGCCGTAACGGCTACAGCTTTTTCCAGCCCTCAATGAACACTCAGGCGCAAACCCAGCTTCAGCTGATGAACGATCTCTGGCTGGCGCGCGAGCGCAAAGAGCTGCGCCTGATGTACCAGCCGAAGTTTCAGGCGCCGTCCGGGCCGGTGGTCGGTTTTGAGGCGCTGCTGCGCTGGCAGCATCCGCAATACGGGCTGCTCTCCCCCGACGCCTTCCTGCCGCTCGCGGAAAAAACCGGGATGATTATCAGCATTGGCGAGTGGGTGCTGGATGAAGCCTGCCGCCAGTTGAATGCGTGGCACGAGGCGGGCCACCCGCAGTGGTCGGTCGCGGTCAACCTTTCTACCATGCAGTTTGAACAGCCGGATCTGGTGGAAATGGTGATGGGCTGTCTTGAGCGCCATCAGGTCGCGCCCGATAAGCTGATTCTGGAAGTGACAGAAACCACGGCGATGAGCAACCCGGATGAGAGCGTACGCCTGCTTACCCGGCTCACCGAGCTGGGCGTGAAGGCGTCTATCGATGACTTCGGCACCGGCTATTCGAGCCTGCTCTATCTGAAGCGGCTGCCCGCCAGCGAGCTGAAAATTGACCGCGCGTTTGTCAATGAACTGCGCGCCGAGGGCGAGGACGCGACGATTGTCTCTGCTATCGTCGCGCTGGCGAAAACCCTTAATTTGCGTGTCGTCGCCGAAGGCGTGGAAACCGTCGAGCAGCAGCAGTTTCTTACCGAGCTGGGCTGCAATACGCTCCAGGGCTATCTGCTCGGCAGGCCGTTGACGCCGGATGTGATCACCCGAGAGGGCGATAATCTGGAGCATCCGCAGACGGCGACAACCGTTGAACAACGCGAGCCTGGCTGAACTTTCCCCGGAGGTTAAACACCGCCGTTATTGCGCGATTAAAACCGCCGCGTCGTTATTTTCTGGGCGCGGCAGCATCCGCAACATATTGTCCACCAGCACGGGCGCTAATCTGAAAAGATCGCAAGTATCGGGCTGAAATAACCAGTTTTTCAGAATACCACTCAGGCAGCCGTGTAAAATCGTTAACATAATATCGACATCAAGCGAGCCTGCTATTTTGTTCTCCGCAATGCCCTGACGCAATAATTCCCCGACATAACGCCGGCTAAACCCAATTCGCTCGCGGATGTCGGCCTCTGAGGTCATCGAGTCATCAAATTCACATTTACGATACAGAATTTGCAACAACGCGCGCTGGCGCGGCGTGCTGGCGATATATTGCAGCGCGGCGATAAATGTCTCCCGTAATAAGAGCAAGGGGTCGCGCCAAACCTGCGCCGGAATCTGCGCACGAATAATGTCTCTTACGGGCAATTGCTGCTGCCAGATTTCATTAAACAGCTCCGCTTTGCTGGTGAAGTGCCAGTACACCGCACCGCGCGTCACTTCTGCGGCGCGCGCGATATCAGCAAGCGTGGTATGCGCCACCCCGCGCTCGGCAAACGTAAAGATAGCGGCATCGATCAACTGCTGGCGCGTTTTCAGCGCCTCTTGTTTGGTTCTCCGGGCCATAAATCACCTCGCCTTTTCCTGGCTGATATCCATTAAATTCTTTCCGGCGTTTTATCACAGCTTCTGTATTAAGACCTGTGATTTTTATATATAGATTTAAAGAATGATTTAATTAATTAGATGCGACAGCAAAATACATTTCTTGCACGAAATAATTTTACGCAGCCAGTAACAACTTAATTTCAGAAATCATAAATTTAAAAACAAATGAAGACCTTCCTTTGCTTTCTGATGCTTTTGCGATGTCCGATTAAATAAGGATTGCTGACACAGGCGCTCAATTATTTGTACGATAGCGCTCTGTTATTTTCATCTCACCCTTATTCCTGCTACCGGCCTGACGGTGGATATCGTATTACTGCTAATAAAGGAACAGCAATGACCAATTATGCCAGGCTTCTGCTTATGCCCCTTGGCCTGTACCTCTGTGCGTCAGGGATGACAGGTTGTGATAATCAAGCCGATAACGCCGCCGCAGCCTCTGCGCCTCAGGTGACGGTTCATGTGGTACAGCCAGCGTCCGTGGCGGTCGTCACCGAACTGCCGGGCCGCACCCGCGCATATCGCGTAGCGCAGGTGCGACCGCAGGTAAGCGGCATCGTCCTTAAGCGAAATTTCACCGAAGGCGCGGATGTCGAGGCCGGTCAATCGCTCTACCAAATAGATCCGGCGATGTATCAGGCCGCATGGCAAAACGCGCGGGGCAGCCTCGCCAAAGCGCAGGCCGCCGCCGAGATGGCGCGTCTGACGGTGCGACGCTACGCGGCGCTTACGGGAACGCAGTACATCAGCAAACAGGAGTATGACGAAGCGGTGGCGAACGCCCATCAGGCTGAGGCAAGCGTCGCGGCGGCGCAGGCTGCGCTGGAGAGCGCCCGTATTAACGTGGCCTGGACGAAAGTGACCTCGCCAATTAGCGGACGCATCGGCAAATCGAGCGTGACCGAAGGGGCGCTGGTCACCAGCAGTCAGGCGAATGAACTGGCGACGGTGCAGCAGCTCGACCCGATGTACGTGGATGTCACGCAGTCCAGCACCGATTTTCTGCGTCTGAAGCAAGCCATGGCGCAGGGGCAGGTTGAGAAAGAGAGCGATGCCGGTAACGTCGAGCTGGTGATGGAAAACGGCGATGCCTACCCGCTCAAAGGCAAACTGCAATTCTCCGACGTGACCGTGGATGAAAGCACCGGCTCGATCACACTACGGGCGATTTTCCCCAACCCGCAGCATCTCCTGTTGCCGGGCATGTTTGTTCGCGCCCGCATTCATGAAGGCGTGCAGCCTGACGCCATCCTTGTGCCGCAGCAGGGCGTCACCCGCACCCCGCGCGGCGAGGCGATGGTGATGGTGGTGAATGAGAAAAACCAGGTGGAAAACCGCATCGTCACCACAGGCCAGGCTATCAAAGAAAACTGGCTGGTTACCGGCGGACTTAAAACGGGCGAGAAAGTTATCGTCAGCGGATTGCAGAAAGCGCATCCGGGCGCCGTCGTGACACCCGTTACCGCGCCTGCGAAGTAAGGTGACGTCATGGCTAACTTTTTTATTCAACGTCCCATCTTCGCCTGGGTTCTGGCGATCATCATGATGATGGCGGGCGCACTGGCGATTTTACAGCTCCCCATCGCCCAGTATCCGACGATTGCGCCACCGGCTATTGCGGTCTCGGCAACCTATCCGGGCGCTGACGCCCGGACGGTGCAGGATACCGTGACGCAGGTTATCGAGCAGAATATGAACGGCATCGATAACCTGATGTATATGTCTTCCACCAGCGATTCGGCGGGCGGCGTGACCGTCACGCTGACGTTTACCTCCGGCACCGATCCCGATATCGCGCAGGTACAGGTGCAGAACAAGCTGCAACTGGCGATGCCACTGCTGCCGCAGGAGGTACAACAACAGGGCGTGAGCGTCGAGAAGGCCAGCAGCAGTTTCCTGCTGGTGGCCGGTTTTATCAGCGACAATCCGCTGCTGACGCAGGAGGATATCGCCGACTACGTCTCCTCCGATGTGAAAGACACCATCAGCCGCACCAATGGCGTGGGTGACGTACAGCTTTTCGGCGCGCAGTACGCCATGCGCATCTGGCTTAATCCGCATGCAATGAATAACTACCAGCTCACGCCGCTGGACGTTATCAATCAGCTGAAAGCGCAGAATAACCAGATAGCCGCAGGCCAGCTGGGCGGCACCCCCGCCGTACCGGGCCAGCAGCTGAACGCCTCGATCATTGCCCAGACGCGCCTTAAAGATCCGCAAGAGTTCGGCCGCGTGATGCTAAAAGTGAATCCGGACGGCTCGCAGGTGCGTCTGCGCGATGTGGCGCGCATTGAACTTGGCGGTGAAAACTACAATATGCTGACCAAAATTAACGGTCAGCCTGCGACGGGTCTTGGGATCAAACTCGCCACCGGCGCCAATGCGCTTGATACCGCGAACGCTATCAAAACCACGCTCGCCGATTTGCAGCGCTATTTCCCGCAGGGCATGAAAGTGGTTTACCCCTACGACACCACGCCATTTGTGAAGATCTCCATTCACGAGGTGGTGAAAACCCTGTTTGAAGCCATTATCCTGGTTTTCCTGGTGATGTATCTGTTCCTGCAGAACCTGCGCGCGACCCTTATCCCGACCATTGCCGTGCCGGTGGTGCTGTTGGGCACCTTTGCGGTGCTGGCGGCATTCGGCTATTCCATCAACACCCTGACGATGTTCGGGATGGTCCTGGCGATAGGGCTGCTGGTGGATGACGCCATCGTCGTGGTGGAAAACGTCGAGCGCGTGATGGTGGAGGAGAAACTGCCGCCCAAAGAGGCGACGCAGCTGTCGATGTCGCAGATCCAGGGCGCGTTGGTGGGGATTGCAATGGTGCTCTCCGCGGTCTTCGTGCCGATGGCGTTCTTTGGCGGCTCTACTGGCGCTATCTACCGCCAGTTTTCCGTGACTATCGTCTCTTCAATGGCGCTGTCAGTCCTGGTGGCGTTAATTCTCACGCCAGCCCTGTGCGCCACGCTGCTCAAACCGGTAAGCGATGACCACCACGCGCAAAAAGCGAAATTTTTCGTCTGGTTTAACGCGCGTTTCGATCTGAGCGTTAACCACTATACGCAAAGCGTGGGCGGTATCCTGCGCAAAACGGGGCGCTACCTTCTGCTGTATCTGCTGATTGTCGTCGGGATGACGGTGCTGTTTGTCCGCCTGCCAACCTCCTTTTTGCCGGAAGAGGACCAGGGCGTGTTTATGACGATGGTGCAGCTGCCGTCCGGTGCGACGCAGGCGCGCACCCAGCAGGTGCTCGACCAGGTAAGTCATTATTACCTGAATGACGAGAAAGCGAATGTCGAGTCCGTGTTTACCGTCAGCGGCTTTAGCTTCAGCGGCCAGGGACAGAACGCCGGGATCGCGTTTATCAGCCTGAAACCCTGGGAGGCGCGCGCCGGTCAGCAAAATAGCGTTGGGGCGATTGTCGCCCGCGCCAGCCATGCGTTCAGTAAAATCCAGGACGGGCTGGTGTTTCCGTTTAACCTGCCAGCCATTCTTGAGCTGGGCACTGCGACGGGCTTTGACTTCGAGCTTAAAGATCAGGCCAACCTCGGGCATGACGCGCTGACGCAGGCGCGTAATCAGTTGCTCGGCATGGTGCGTGAGCATCCGGATCTGCTGACGCGCGTTCGCCCGAACGGCCTTGAGGATACACCGCAGTTCAAACTGGATGTCGATCAGGAGAAGGCGCAGGCGTTGGGCGTCACTATCCCGGATATCAACCAGACGATTATGACCGCGCTGGGCGGCACATACGTGAATGACTTTATCGACCGGGGCCGTGTGAAAAAAGTCTATGTCCAGGCCGATGCCCCGTTCCGTATGCTACCCTCGGATATCGAGACGCTGTACGTGCGCGGCAGCGGCGGCGACATGGTGCCGCTCTCGGCGTTTACGACGGCGCACTGGATTTATGGCTCGCCGCGCCTGGAGCGCTATAACGGGATGCCGTCGATGGAAATACTGGGCGAGGCGGCCGCAGGTCGCAGCACCGGCGAAGCAATGGCGATGATGGAAAACCTCGCCAGCAAACTGCCTGCGGGTATCGGCTACGACTGGACGGGGCTTTCTTATCAGGAGCGGCTTTCCGGTAACCAGGCACCCGCGCTGTACGCTATCTCGCTGGTTGTGGTGTTCCTGTGTCTCGCGGCGCTTTATGAAAGCTGGTCGATTCCGTTTTCAGTGATGCTGGTGGTGCCGCTCGGGATTATCGGCGCGCTGCTGGCGGCGTCGCTGCGCGGGCTGAATAATGACGTCTATTTCCAGGTGGGCCTGCTCACGACGATCGGGCTGTCGGCAAAGAACGCCATTCTGATTGTCGAGTTCGCCAAGGATCTGATGGAAAAAGAGGGCCGGAGCCTGACGGAAGCAACACTTGAGGCGGTGCGCTTGCGTCTGCGTCCCATTCTGATGACCTCGCTGGCGTTTATTCTCGGCGTGCTGCCGCTGGTACTCAATCATGGCGCGGGCAGCGGCGCGCAGAACGCGGTCGGCACGGGTGTGATGGGCGGAATGCTGAGCGCCACGCTGCTCGCCATTTTCTTCGTACCAGTCTTTTTCGTGGTGATCCGTCGGCGCTTTATGAAACACGACGGCAAACCGTAAACCAGGTAAACAAGGCGCCTTGATGGCGCCTATGTTTTATTCCGCTTATCCTATTCCTCGCATGGCATTATCATTAAAAATCACGCAACCCATTACCGGCATTAGAGTATTATTCCGGGCTCGTTGCTACCGGTTCGATACAGACAAGTCTTATTCTCCATAATCTCTTCACATTAGCCCTGAATGACGCGGCGCTTTTCCATCTTTTTTACATTTCACATGAATTGCAATTATTGTCTGCTCAACGGGCGCCTGAACGCGTGATAACCTTCTTGTATTGTCCGCGCCCGATAAATTATTTATCAACTCATATCGTTTCGGGAGAGCGGTTTATTCTGTAGAGGTGAATAATGAAAAGATTCGTTCCCGCCGCGCTGCTGTGTACTTTACTGGCTGGCTGCGCGCATGATTCTCCTTGCGTCCCGGTGTATGACGATCAGGGCCGTCTGGTGCATACCAATACCTGCATGAAAGGCACAACGCAGGATAACTGGGAAACCGCGGGTGCCGTCGCGGGTGGCGCCGCCGCGCTTGCCGGGTTAACAATGGGCATTATCGCGCTGAGTAAATAAGGCAATGCCTGGCGGGTCATTTCTGCGCCCGCCTCGCTGCTTTAAAACGGTGCAGCCTCCGCCATAAGGTAAAATTTTGGCATTGCTTTGGCGCATAATAAAAAACGCCTTTGATTCACCTTTTGTTTTTAAACCTCATTGCTGCTTAATTTTATTTTATCGCGTGAGTTATCCCACAGGCTTTCCCATTGCTTGTTCCTGCAATATTAACGCAGGAAATCACTCGCCCGCTCCCCCGAATAAAACCCGCCTTATTTTGCTCCAAAATGTGGCGTACATTGTCTTTTTGCACTTTTTCAGTGCGCTTATTTTTTCCTTTTATGTCTACACTTCGCTTAATACATCAGCGCACTGCGTTTTCCGGCTGTTGTAAACCTGGCATTCCCTTTGCTTTACCCCCTATGGCTTACGCCACAGACAGCAAACTGGCGCCTCCCGGTCGCCTTATATCTATAACGATAATTCTCGCCACACAGGATGCATTATGAAGAAGATGATGATCGCCACTCTGGCCGCCGCTGGCACGCTGTTCGCCGTTGTTAATCAGGCCCATGCCGGCGCCACGCTGGACAGTGTGAAAAAGAAAGGTTTTGTACAGTGCGGCATCAGTGACGGTTTGCCGGGCTTTTCCTACGCGGACGCCAGCGGCAAATTTACCGGCATCGACGTTGATGTCTGCCGCGGCGTGGCCGCCGCTGTCTTTGGCGACGCCTCAAAAGTGAAATATACCCCGCTGACCGCGAAAGAGCGTTTTACCGCGCTGCAATCCGGCGAAGTGGATGTTCTCTCCCGTAATACGACCTGGACCTCATCGCGCGACGCGGGCATGGGTATGGCTTTCACCGGCGTAACCTATTACGACGGCATCGGCTTTTTAACCCATAACAAAGCGGGCCTGAAAAGCGCCAAAGAGCTGGACGGCGCGACGGTGTGTATTCAGGCGGGCACCGATACCGAGCTGAACGTGGCGGATTACTTTAAAGCCAACAAGATGAAATATACGCCGGTGACTTTCGACCGTTCCGATGAATCGGCCAAAGCGCTGGAATCGGGCCGCTGCGATACGCTCGCCTCCGACCAGTCTCAGCTTTACGCGCTGCGTATTAAGCTCAGCAACCCGGCGGAGTGGATCGTGCTGCCAGAAGTTATTTCCAAGGAACCGCTGGGCCCGGTCGTTCGTCGCGGCGATGAAGAGTGGTTCTCTATTGTGCGCTGGACGCTGTTCGCCATGCTGAATGCCGAAGAGATGGGCATCGATTCCAAAAACGTGGACGCTAAAGCCGCGAGTCCTTCGACACCGGATATGGCGCACCTGTTAGGTAAAGAAGGCGACTACGGCAAGGACCTGAAGCTTGATAATAAATGGGCTTACAACATTATCAAACAGGTCGGCAACTATGCCGAGATCTTCGAGCGTAACGTAGGCCAGGAGAGCCCGCTGAAGATCAAACGCGGCCAGAACAATCTCTGGAATAAAGGCGGGATCCAGTACGCGCCGCCGGTGCGTTAAGTATTACGCCGTTACGGGCGTCGCTTCGGCGGCGCCCAGCCCAGAGTTATGGTTGCCTGAGGTTTACTTATGTTCCATCGACGCCCTGGCGTGAAAGGACCTCTCTCCCTTTCCAGCCCTGCGGTTCGCGCATGGCTGTACCAGATTGTGGCGATTGTGGTCGTTCTTGGTATCGCCGCGTATTTAATTCACAACACCATTACCAACCTGAATAACCGGGGCATTACATCGGGGTTTGCGTTTCTGGATCGCAGCGCCGGGTTTGGCATCGTCCAGCATCTGATCGACTATGAGGAAGGCAACACGTATGGCCGCGTTTTCCTGGTCGGCCTGATGAATACGCTGCTGGTCTCCGCGCTCTGTATCGTTTTCGCCTCGTTCCTCGGCTTTTTTATCGGACTTGCGCGCCTGTCTGATAACTGGCTGCTGCGTAAGCTCTCTACGATTTATATCGAGACGTTCCGCAATATTCCCCCACTGTTGCAGATCTTCTTCTGGTATTTCGCGGTGCTGCGCAACTTGCCGGGGCCACGGCAGGCGGTGAGCGCTTTTGAGCTGGCGTTTCTGAGCAATCGCGGGCTCTACCTGCCCTCGCCAGAGGCGGGTGAAGGCGCGCTGGCGTTTGTCGGTGCCGTCATCATTGCGCTGGCGCTGGCTTACGGGCTTTATCGCTTTAATAAAAAGCATCAGATGAAGACCGGGCAATTGCGGCGCACCTGGCCGACGCTGCTGTTGCTTATCGTCGTGCTGCCGCTGCTGGCGCATCTGATCTTTGGGCCGGCGCTGCACTGGGATGTGCCTGAGCTTCGCGGGTTTAACTTCCGCGGCGGGCTGGCGCTGATCCCGGAACTGGCAGCCCTGACGCTGGCGCTTTCCGTCTATACCTCGGCCTTTATCGCCGAGATTATTCGCGCCGGGATCTTGTCCGTTCCACATGGACAGCACGAGGCAGCCCGCTCGTTAGGCCTGCCGAACCCGGTGACGCTGCGCCAGGTGATTATTCCGCAGGCGATGCGCGTCATCATTCCGCCGCTGACCAGTCAGTATCTGAATATTGTGAAAAACTCGTCGCTTGCCGCCGCTATCGGTTATCCGGATATGGTGTCGCTGTTCGCGGGCACCGTACTGAACCAGACCGGCCAGGCTATCGAGACGATTGCGATCACGATGTCCGTTTACCTCATTATCAGCCTGTCAATTTCGCTACTGATGAACCTGTATAACCGGCGTATAGCCCTGGTGGAGCGCTAAACCATGACGACAAAAGCGATATCGCCAGCCTTAGCACGCCCGGTCAATCGTGGCGCGCTGGGGTGGGTACGCAAAAATCTGTTCTCCAGCTGGGGCAACAGCCTGCTGACATTGTTTTGTCTGTGGCTGATGTGGGAGCTGATCCCGCCGCTGCTCAACTGGGCGCTTTTTCAGGCTAACTGGGTGGGCACCACGCGCGCGGACTGCACGAAAGACGGCGCCTGTTGGGTGTTTATTCATGCCCGCTTCGGCCAGTTTATGTATGGGCTGTACCCGCATGACGAACGCTGGCGTATTAATCTGGCGTTGCTTATCGGCTTGCTTTCCATCGTGCCGATGTTCTGGAACGCGCTGCCGCGACGCGGTCGCTATATCGCCTGCTGGGCAGTGGCTTACCCGATTGTGGTGTGGGGGTTGCTGTATGGCGGCTTCCTGGGCCTTGATCGTGTGGAGACCCGCCAGTGGGGCGGCCTGACGCTGACGCTGATTATCGCCGCGGTGGGGATCGCCGGTGCGCTGCCGCTCGGTATTTTGCTGGCACTAGGACGCCGCTCCCGGATGCCGGTCGTGCGGGTGCTGTCGGTTATCTTTATTGAGTTCTGGCGCGGCGTGCCGCTTATCACGGTGCTGTTTATGTCATCCGTGATGCTGCCGCTGTTTATGGCGGAAGGAACCAGCATCGACAAACTTATTCGCGCGCTGGTTGGGGTGATTTTGTTCCAGTCTGCCTATGTGGCGGAAGTGGTGCGCGGCGGATTACAGGCCTTGCCTAAGGGGCAATACGAAGCGGCGGAATCGCTGGCGCTGGGTTACTGGAAAACGCAGGGGCTGGTTATTCTGCCACAGGCGTTAAAACTGGTGATCCCGGGCCTCGTGAATACGATCATCGCCCTTTTTAAAGACACCAGTCTGGTCATTATTATCGGCCTTTTCGATCTGTTCAGTAGCGTGCAGCAGGCAACCGTCGATCCCGCATGGCTCGGGATGTCGACGGAGGGCTATGTTTTCGCCGCGCTGATCTACTGGATCTTCTGCTTTAGCATGTCGCGCTACAGCCAGCATCTGGAAAAGCGCTTTCACACCGGGCGTACGCCGCACTGAGGATAACCATGAGTCAAATTACACTGCAGCCTGCCGACGCGATGATTACGCTGGAAAACGTCAATAAATGGTACGGTCAGTTTCATGTGCTGAAAGATATTAATCTGAAGGTGAAACAAGGGGAACGTATTGTGCTTTGCGGGCCATCCGGCTCCGGGAAATCCACCACGATCCGCTGTATTAACCATCTGGAAGAGCATCAGCAAGGTCGCATCGTCGTTGATGGCATTGAGCTTAACGACGACCTGCGAAATATCGAGAAAGTACGTACTGAAGTGGGCATGGTATTTCAGCATTTTAATTTGTTCCCACATCTGACCGTATTGCAGAACTGTACGCTGGCACCGATTTGGGTGCGTAAGCTCCCTAAAAAAGAGGCCGAAGCGCTGGCGATGCATTATCTGGAAAGAGTGCGTATCGCGGAGCATGCACATAAATTTCCGGGACAGATCTCCGGCGGACAGCAGCAGCGCGTGGCCATCGCCCGCTCGCTGTGTATGAAACCTAAAATCATGCTGTTTGATGAACCAACCTCAGCCCTTGATCCGGAGATGGTAAAAGAAGTGCTGGATACGATGATTGGTCTGGCGGAATCTGGCATGACTATGCTGTGCGTAACGCATGAAATGGGCTTTGCGCGTACCGTCGCCGACCGGGTTATCTTTATGGACAGAGGTGAGATTGTAGAGGAAGCGCCGCCGCAGGCGTTTTTCTCCAGTCCACGCTCAGAACGCACCCGTGCATTTCTCTCCCAGGTTATTCATTAATAAAGGGATTATACGGTTAATCCCCGCTCACCTGAGCGGGGCTTTTTTACAGGTGTAGTGACCTGCTCCCCGTTGATTAATACACCGCGATGTTAGTAATGTCTTCATAAGCCACATGAGGACATCCCCATGAAGAAGCGTTTTTCCGACGAACAGATCATCAGTATCCTCCGCGAGGCTGAAGCCGGGGTTTCTGCCCGTGAGCTCTGCCGTAAGCACGCCATTTCCGACGCCACCTTTTACACCTGGCGCAAGAAGTATGGCGGTATGGAGGTGCCCGAGGTTAAGCGCCTGAAGTCGCTTGAGGAAGAGAACGCCAGACTCAAGAAGCTGCTTGCCGAAGCCATGCTGGATAAGGAGGCGCTTCAGGTGGCTCTGGGGCGAAAGTACTGACGACAGGCCAGAAGCGGGAAGCCGTTGAGTTTATGTGTGATGCAACCGGTCTGTCGCAACGTCGAGCCTGCAGGCTTACAGGTTTGTCTCTGTCGACCTGCCGCTACGAGGCTCAGCGTCCGGCGGTTGATGCGCATTTATCAGAGCGCATTATTGAGCTGGCACTGGAGCGCAGGCGTTTTGGCTACCGCCGCATCTGGCAATTACTGCGCCGTGAAGGCCTTCAGGTTAATCACAAGCGCGTGTACCGTCTTTATCATCTCAGCGGGCTGGGCGTAAAACGCAGACGACGTCGTAAAGGACTGGCAACGGAACGTCTGCCGCTGCTCCGCCCGGAAGCGCCCAACCTGACCTGGTCGATGGATTTCGTCATGGACGCACTGGCCACCGGTCGCAGGATAAAGTGCCTGACCTGTGTGGACGACTTCACGAAGGAGTGCCTGACAATTACCACAGCATTCGGGATTTCAGGCGTTCAGGTCACGCGTATACTGGACAGCATTGCACTGTTTCGAGGCTATCCGGCGACAATAAGAACTGACCAGGGGCCGGAGTTTACCTGCCGCGTACTGGATCAATGGGCCTTTGAGCATGGTGTTGAGTTGCGCTTAATCCAGCCGGGCAAGCCAACGCAGAACGGATTTATTGAGAGCTTTAACGGACGATTTCGCGATGAATGTCTGAATGAGCACTGGTTCAGCGATATCGTTCACGCCAGGAAAATCATTAATGACTGGCGGCAGGATTATAACGAGTGTCGTCCACATTCGGCACTGAATTATCAGACGCCATCAGAGTTTGCAGCACGGTGGCGAAATGAAAAATATGAAGATAAACAAACCGACATTACTAACTGACGGTTGTATCTAATACTGGGGGCAGGTCAGTAGCGCTATCTCAGGAATAGGTGATGAAGGTAAGAGAGGGTGCGGCAGCTGCCGGAAGAGTTAATCGCAGAAAACAAAAAAGCCCCATGCTTTCGCATGAGGCTTTTCCGTTTATTTGATGCCTGGCAGTTCCCTACTCTCGCATGGGGAGACCCCACACTACCATCGGCGCTACGGCGTTTCACTTCTGAGTTCGGCATGGGGTCAGGTGGGACCACCGCGCTACAGCCGCCAGGCAAATTCTTTTTAAATGCCGAACTTTAACCGAAAAACTGGTGCTGATACCCAGAGTCGAACTGGGGACCTCACCCTTACCAAGGGTGCGCTCTACCAACTGAGCCATATCAGCACACTAAATTTGATGCCTGGCAGTTCCCTACTCTCGCATGGGGAGGCCCCACACTACCATCGGCGCTACGGCGTTTCACTTCTGAGTTCGGCATGGGGTCAGGTGGGACCACCGCGCTACAGCCGCCAGGCAAATTCTGTCCGTCCACCGCTTACGCCATGAACGTTATCCGTCACAAGCTGAATTGTCTCTCAACACGCCAGACTTCTTTGGCGTTGTAAGGTTAAGCCTCACGGTTCATTAGTACCGGTTAGCTCAACGCATCGCTGCGCTTACACACCCGGCCTATCAACGTCGTCGTCTTCAACGTTCCTTCAGGAGACTTATAGTCTCAGGGAGAACTCATCTCGGGGCAAGTTTCGTGCTTAGATGCTTTCAGCACTTATCTCTTCCGCATTTAGCTACCGGGCAGTGCCATTGGCATGACAACCCGAACACCAGTGATGCGTCCACTCCGGTCCTCTCGTACTGGGAGCAGCCCCCCTCAATTCTCCAGCGCCCACGGCAGATAGGGACCGAACTGTCTCACGACGTTCTAAACCCAGCTCGCGTACCACTTTAAATGGCGAACAGCCATACCCTTGGGACCTACTTCAGCCCCAGGATGTGATGAGCCGACATCGAGGTGCCAAACACCGCCGTCGATATGAACTCTTGGGCGGTATCAGCCTGTTATCCCCGGAGTACCTTTTATCCGTTGAGCGATGGCCCTTCCATACAGAACCACCGGATCACTATGACCTGCTTTCGCACCTGCTCGAGCCGTCACTCTCGCAGTCAAGCCAGCTTATGCCATTGCACTAACCTCCTGATGTCCGACCAGGATTAGCTGACCTTCGTGCTCCTCCGTTACACTTTGGGAGGAGACCGCCCCAGTCAAACTACCCACCAGACACTGTCCCCACGCCAGATTATGGCGCCAGGTTAGAACATCAAACATTAAAGGGTGGTATTTCAAGGTTGGCTCCACGCAGACTGGCGTCCACGCTTCAAAGCCTCCCACCTATCCTACACATCAAGGCTCAATGTTCAGTGTCAAGCTGTAGTAAAGGTTCACGGGGTCTTTCCGTCTTGCCGCGGGTACACTGCATCTTCACAGCGAGTTCAATTTCACTGAGTCTCGGGTGGAGACAGCCTGGCCATCATTACGCCATTCGTGCAGGTCGGAACTTACCCGACAAGGAATTTCGCTACCTTAGGACCGTTATAGTTACGGCCGCCGTTTACCGGGGCTTCGATCAGGAGCTTCTCTTGCGATAACCCCATCAATTAACCTTCCGGCACCGGGCAGGCGTCACACCGTATACGTCCACTTTCGTGTTTGCACAGTGCTGTGTTTTTAATAAACAGTTGCAGCCAGCTGGTATCTTCGACTGACTTCAGCTCCACCCGCAGGGGCTTCACCTACATGTCAGCGTGCCTTCTCCCGAAGTTACGGCACCATTTTGCCTAGTTCCTTCACCCGAGTTCTCTCAAGCGCCTTGGTATTCTCTACCTGACCACCTGTGTCGGTTTGGGGTACGATTTGATGTTACCTGATGCTTAGAGGCTTTTCCTGGAAGCAGGGCATTTGTTACTTCAGCACCGTAGTGCCTCGTCATCACGCCTCAGTGTTAAAGTGAACCGGATTTACCTGGAACACACACCTACACGCTTAAACCGGGACAACCGTCGCCCGGCCAACATAGCCTTCTCCGTCCCCCCTTCGCAGTAACACCAAGTACAGGAATATTAACCTGTTTCCCATCGACTACGCCTTTCGGCCTCGCCTTAGGGGTCGACTCACCCTGCCCCGATTAACGTTGGACAGGAACCCTTGGTCTTCCGGCGAGCGGGCTTTTCACCCGCTTTATCGTTACTTATGTCAGCATTCGCACTTCTGATACCTCCAGCATGCCTCACAGCACACCTTCGCAGGCTTACAGAACGCTCCCCTACCCAACAACACATAGTGTCGCTGCCGCAGCTTCGGTGCATGGTTTAGCCCCGTTACATCTTCCGCGCAGGCCGACTCGACCAGTGAGCTATTACGCTTTCTTTAAATGATGGCTGCTTCTAAGCCAACATCCTGGCTGTCTGTGCCTTCCCACATCGTTTCCCACTTAACCATGACTTTGGGACCTTAGCTGGCGGTCTGGGTTGTTTCCCTCTTCACGACGGACGTTAGCACCCGCCGTGTGTCTCCCGTGATAACATTCTTCGGTATTCGTAGTTTGCATCGGGTTGGTAAGCCGGGATGGCCCCCTAGCCGAAACAGTGCTCTACCCCCGAAGATGAGTTCACGAGGCGCTACCTAAATAGCTTTCGGGGAGAACCAGCTATCTCCCGGTTTGATTGGCCTTTCACCCCCAGCCACAGGTCATCCGCTAATTTTTCAACATTAGTCGGTTCGGTCCTCCAGTTAGTGTTACCCAACCTTCAACCTGCCCATGGCTAGATCACCGGGTTTCGGGTCTATACCCTGCAACTTAACGCCCAATTAAGACTCGGTTTCCCTTCGGCTCCCCTATGCGGTTAACCTTGCTACAGAATATAAGTCGCTGACCCATTATACAAAAGGTACGCAGTCACCCTCTTACGAAGGCTCCCACTGCTTGTACGTACACGGTTTCAGGTTCTGTTTCACTCCCCTCGCCGGGGTTCTTTTCGCCTTTCCCTCACGGTACTGGTTCACTATCGGTCAGTCAGGAGTATTTAGCCTTGGAGGATGGTCCCCCCATCTTCAGACAGGATATCACGTGTCCCGCCCTACTCATCGAGCTCACAGCCTGTGTGCCTTCGTGTACGGGGCTGTCACCCTGTATCGCCGGCCTTTCCAGACCGTTCCACTGACACACAAGCTGATTCAGGCTCTGGGCTGTTCCCCGTTCGCTCGCCGCTACTGGGGGAATCTCGGTTGATTTCTTTTCCTCGGGGTACTTAGATGTTTCAGTTCCCCCGGTTCGCCTCACAGCACTATGTATTCATGCTGAGATAGTGTGACGAATCACACTGGGTTTCCCCATTCGGACATCGCCGGCTATAACGGTTCATATCACCTTACCGGCGCTTTTCGCAGATTAGCACGTCCTTCATCGCCTCTGACTGCCAGGGCATCCACCGTGTACGCTTGTTCGCTTAACCTCACAACCCGAAGAAGTCTTCGTGCTGCGAGTTTGAGAGACTCTGACACACCGCGCATTCCTTATTTACGGAAGAATGCAACAGCGTGTCTGTTTCAATTTTCAGCTTGTTCCGGATTGTTAAAGAGCAAATATCTCAAACGTGACTTAACAGTCAGTTTTGAGATATTAATCGGTAACGCCTTTCACTCATTACCAGCAGGTGGCGTCCCTTAGGGGATTCGAACCCCTGTTACCGCCGTGAAAGGGCGGTGTCCTGGGCCTCTAGACGAAAGGGACTTCGCTTTCGCAGACAACCCTGCTTCTTTACTTTTCTATCAGACAATCTGTGTGAGCACTACGAGGTTGTATCTTGCAGGTAAGGAGGTGATCCAACCGCAGGTTCCCCTACGGTTACCTTGTTACGACTTCACCCCAGTCATGAATCACAAAGTGGTAAGCGCCCTCCCGAAGGTTAAGCTACCTACTTCTTTTGCAACCCACTCCCATGGTGTGACGGGCGGTGTGTACAAGGCCCGGGAACGTATTCACCGTGGCATTCTGATCCACGATTACTAGCGATTCCGACTTCATGGAGTCGAGTTGCAGACTCCAATCCGGACTACGACGCACTTTATGAGGTCCGCTTGCTCTCGCGAGGTCGCTTCTCTTTGTATGCGCCATTGTAGCACGTGTGTAGCCCTGGTCGTAAGGGCCATGATGACTTGACGTCATCCCCACCTTCCTCCGGTTTATCACCGGCAGTCTCCTTTGAGTTCCCACCATTACGTGCTGGCAACAAAGGATAAGGGTTGCGCTCGTTGCGGGACTTAACCCAACATTTCACAACACGAGCTGACGACAGCCATGCAGCACCTGTCTCAGAGTTCCCGAAGGCACTCCCGCATCTCTGCAGGATTCTCTGGATGTCAAGACCAGGTAAGGTTCTTCGCGTTGCATCGAATTAAACCACATGCTCCACCGCTTGTGCGGGCCCCCGTCAATTCATTTGAGTTTTAACCTTGCGGCCGTACTCCCCAGGCGGTCGACTTAACGCGTTAGCTCCGGAAGCCACGCCTCAAGGGCACAACCTCCAAGTCGACATCGTTTACGGCGTGGACTACCAGGGTATCTAATCCTGTTTGCTCCCCACGCTTTCGCACCTGAGCGTCAGTCTTCGTCCAGGGGGCCGCCTTCGCCACCGGTATTCCTCCAGATCTCTACGCATTTCACCGCTACACCTGGAATTCTACCCCCCTCTACGAGACTCAAGCTTGCCAGTTTCAAATGCAGTTCCCAGGTTGAGCCCGGGGATTTCACATCTGACTTAACAAACCGCCTGCGTGCGCTTTACGCCCAGTAATTCCGATTAACGCTTGCACCCTCCGTATTACCGCGGCTGCTGGCACGGAGTTAGCCGGTGCTTCTTCTGCGAGTAACGTCAATTGCTGCGGTTATTAACCACAACACCTTCCTCCTCGCTGAAAGTACTTTACAACCCGAAGGCCTTCTTCATACACGCGGCATGGCTGCATCAGGCTTGCGCCCATTGTGCAATATTCCCCACTGCTGCCTCCCGTAGGAGTCTGGACCGTGTCTCAGTTCCAGTGTGGCTGGTCATCCTCTCAGACCAGCTAGGGATCGTCGCCTAGGTGAGCCTTTACCCCACCTACTAGCTAATCCCATCTGGGCACATCTGATGGCATGAGGCCCGAAGGTCCCCCACTTTGGTCCGAAGACGTTATGCGGTATTAGCTACCGTTTCCAGTAGTTATCCCCCTCCATCAGGCAGTTTCCCAGACATTACTCACCCGTCCGCCGCTCGTCACCCGAGAGCAAGCTCTCTGTGCTACCGCCCGACTTGCATGTGTTAGGCCTGCCGCCAGCGTTCAATCTGAGCCATGATCAAACTCTTCAATTAAAGTTTGATGCTCAAAGAATTAAACTGTTAGTTCGTAATGAATTAACTGTTGTTCACTTGAGACTTGATAATCATTTATCGTCCGAAGACGTTAAGATATCAGTGCCCCGAGTGCCCACACAGATTGTCTGATAAATTGTTAAAGAGCGGTGCGACGCGGCTTTCAGCCTGCTGTCGCGAGGTGGCGTATATTACGCTTTCCTCTTTCAGAGTCAACCCTTAATTTCAGGGTTTTTCTCTTTCCGACTCACCGTCGCTGTGTGATGTTTCTCATCAGCGCCGTGTCGATGGAGGCGCATTATAGGGAGTTCTCTTTTCACCGCAACAGGAAAATGACATAAAAATGTCTGACTGCTGCATTCCCCAGCAAAACCCCGTCTTATACGCATTTGCACACAGAGTTATCCACAATCCGTTATGATGCCGAAATTTTGCGAGCGCCACGCAAACGTTTTCGCTACAATGCAGCCCTGTTACTGAAGCGCTCTTTTTGAGGAGCGTGAGTCGGATTTCAGCGAAAAAAGCTGGAATTTCGCTAACGCTCTTCTGTAATGATCAAATCCAGGGGATTTATACATGCAACAACCTCGTCCTGTACGCCGCGCTCTGCTCAGCGTTTCTGACAAAGCCGGTATCGTCGACTTCGCGCGCGCTCTCTCTGCACGCGGCGTCGAACTCCTCTCAACCGGTGGTACGGCCAGCCTTCTGGCGCAGGCTGGTCTGCCGGTGACGGAAGTCTCCGACTACACCGGGTTTCCGGAGATGATGGACGGTCGCGTCAAAACGCTGCACCCGAAAGTGCACGGCGGCATTCTGGGACGCCGCGGTCAGGATGACGACACCATGGCGCAGCACGCTATCTCCCCGATTGATATGGTTGTGGTAAACCTTTATCCGTTCGCACAGACCGTTGCGCGTGACGGCTGCACGCTTGAAGACGCGGTGGAAAATATCGACATCGGCGGCCCGACCATGGTCCGCTCCGCCGCCAAGAACCATAAAGATGTGGCCATCGTCGTTAAGAGCAGCGACTACAGCGCCATCATTAACGAGCTGGACGCCAATAACGGCTCGCTGACCTTTGATACCCGTTTCGATCTCGCGATTAAAGCCTTCGAGCACACCGCCGCCTATGACAGCATGATTGCCAACTACTTCGGCAGCCTGGTGCCGGCCTATCACGGCGAAACGACAGCGCCTTCCGGCCGCTTCCCGCGCACGCTCAATCTGAACTTTATTAAGAAGCAGGATATGCGCTACGGCGAAAACAGCCATCAGCACGCTGCCTTCTATATAGAAGAAGAAATCAAGGAAGCTTCTGTCGCGACCGCACAACAGGTTCAGGGCAAAGCGCTTTCCTATAACAACATCGCTGATACCGACGCGGCGCTGGAGTGCGTGAAAGAATTCAGCGAACCGGCCTGCGTTATCGTGAAGCACGCCAACCCGTGCGGCGTGGCCGTCAGCGATTCTGCGCTTGAGGCTTATAACCGCGCATATCAAACCGACCCGACGTCCGCCTTTGGCGGCATCATCGCGTTTAACCGCGAGCTGGATGCCGAAACCGCGCAGTCGATCATCTCCCGCCAGTTCGTTGAGGTCATCATTGCCCCGTCCGCCAGTGAAGAAGCGCTGAAGATCACCGCCGCGAAGCAAAATGTCCGCGTGCTGGTTTGCGGCGAATGGCAGGCTCGCGTACCGGGTCTGGATTTCAAACGCGTCAATGGCGGCCTGCTGGTGCAGGATCGCGATCTTGGTATGGTGACCGAAGGCGATCTGCGCGTCGTGACCAAACGCCAGCCGACCGAACAGGAGCTGCGCGACGCCCTCTTCTGCTGGAAAGTAGCGAAATTTGTGAAATCCAACGCTATTGTTTATGCCCGCGAGAACATGACCATCGGTATCGGCGCCGGTCAGATGAGCCGCGTCTATTCCGCGAAAATCGCCGGAATTAAAGCCGGTGATGAAGGGCTGGAAGTGAAAGGCTCATCAATGGCCTCTGACGCGTTCTTCCCGTTCCGCGACGGCATTGACGCCGCGGCCGCCGTGGGCATCACCTGCGTTATTCAGCCGGGCGGTTCGATTCGCGACGATGAGGTTATCGCCGCTGCCGACGAGCACGGCATCGCCATGATCTTCACCGACATGCGCCATTTCCGCCATTAATCACGGAGCAACGATGAAAGTATTAGTCATTGGCAACGGCGGGCGCGAACACGCGCTGGCCTGGAAAGCCGTCCAGTCGCCGCGGGTTGAAACCGTCTATGTCGCGCCAGGCAATGCTGGTACCGCGCTGGAGCCCGCGCTGCAAAACGTCGCTATCAGCCCGACCGATATTCCGGCGCTGCTGCGTTTTGCGCAGAGTGAAAATATCGATCTGACGATTGTCGGACCGGAAGCGCCGCTGGTTATTGGCGTGGTGGACGCGTTTCGCGCCGCCGGTCTGAAAATCTTCGGGCCGACCAAAGGCGCCGCGCAGCTGGAAGGCTCCAAAGCGTTTACCAAAGATTTCCTGGCGCGCCATCGCATTCCGACGGCGGAATACCAGAACTTTACCGAGACCGAACCCGCGCTGGCGTATATCCGTGAAAAAGGCGCGCCGATTGTTATCAAAGCCGACGGTCTGGCGGCGGGTAAAGGCGTTATCGTCGCGATGACGCTGGAAGAAGCCGAAGCGGCCGTCCACGATATGCTGGCGGGCAATGCGTTTGGCGATGCGGGTCACCGCATCGTGGTTGAAGAGTTTCTGGATGGCGAAGAGGCCAGTTTTATCGTGATGGTGGACGGCGAGCATGTCGAACCGATGGCCACCAGCCAGGATCACAAGCGCGTCGGCGACGGCGACACCGGCCTCAATACCGGCGGCATGGGCGCTTACTCCCCGGCGCCGGTGGTCACCGACGACGTTTTCCAGCGCACCATGGAGCGCATCATATGGCCGACCGTGCGTGGCATGGCGGCCGAAGGCAATACTTATACCGGCTTCCTCTATGCGGGTCTGATGATAGACAAACAGGGCAACCCGAAAGTCATCGAGTTTAACTGCCGCTTCGGCGACCCGGAAACCCAGCCGATCATGATGCGTTTGCAGTCCGATCTGGTCGAGCTTTGCCTTGCAGCTTGCGACGGCAAACTTGATACGGTGAAATCGCAGTGGGATCCACGCCCGTCACTGGGTGTCGTGATGGCCGCAGGCGGCTATCCGGGCGATTACCGCACCGGTGATGTTATCCACGGCCTGCCGATTGAAGAGGTAGCCGATGGCGACGGCAAAGTGTTTCACGCCGGTACGACGCTGCGCGACGACGAGCGCGTCGTGACCAGCGGCGGTCGCGTCCTGTGCGTGACCGCGTTGGGTGACACGGTTGCGCAGGCGCAGGCGCGCGCTTACCGCTTAGCGGAAGACATTCACTGGGATGGCTGCTTCTGTCGCAAGGATATCGGCTATCGCGCTATTGCGCGCGAGCAGGCGAAATAACCGCAACGTATCGGGATAAACACCTGCAAAAAAGCGACGGCTCAGCCCGTCGCTTTTTTTATTGCCTCAGAAAGTGTCGGGCTGCGGCTGCCAGGCGCAAAAGTCTTCGTTCGCCACCAGCAACAGCTGGGTACCTTCTGGCGCCTCCAGCCAGGCGGCGCTGACGCGCGCCTTCGCGTGACGCTGGCGCTCCGAGAGACGCTCCTGCGCTCTTCTGTCGAACTCAGGCTGCACAATCTGCCCTTCACAGGTCGTTATGGTGCCGTCAGGGTTCCAGCGCCCCTGGCGCAGCACCACGCGCCCTGCGCGCAGCGCATCGCTGGTATTGCGCATCTGGGTGGCGCGGTATTGCCACAGGGCAATCTGATCGCTCGACAGCTGCTGCTTCTGGCCGTTCACTTCGCGCTGCATAAAGCTCAGCCCGCCGCGATCGTCAAAGCGCACCTTCACCTGTTCCGGCTGTTTGCTCTGAAGGCGGTAATCCACCGACGCGAGCGTGTCGTTTTGCCAGCGGTAATCACTGACGGAGGTGTTATCGCCAGACCACGGGCTGAATGCTGCCAGCAGATGTACGGAGCCGTCGTTATTGTCTTTACGCCACAGGCGCACGACACCGTCATCGGCAAGATAGCCGCTGGCGGTAAAGGGGGGAATGTCCGGGGTGGAACGACAGGCGGAAAGAAGCAGCGCGCCTGTCAGCGCCAGCAAACGCCAGCTAAACAAAAGGGGCGATTTCGCCCCTTCGTTAAAACCTTTCACTGCCACGCGGTTTATTTAACAGCGTCTTTCAGTGCTTTGCCAGAAACGAAAGCCGGCACGTTAGCTGCAGCGATTTTGATTTCTTTACCGGTCTGCGGGTTGCGGCCAGTACGCTCAGCGCGGTGGTTCACTTTGAAGGTACCGAAACCAACCAGCTGTACAGCATCGCCTTCTTTCAGAGACTCAGTAATCGCAGCCAGAGTGGATTCCAGAGCAGCTTTCGCTTGCGCTTTAGACAGGTCAGCCTTGTCTGCAATTACATCAATCAGTTGAGTCTTGTTCATAAGTTATCCTTACAATGTGTTTATCGCTTGCTAAGCATCGAGTGCGACGGAAATGCCTTGAAAGCACTCTCCTGCATACACGCACCGATAGCCACTTTTTTTCGCCTCCCAAATGTAGACCAGACGGGGGGCTAATTGGAAGCCTTCAGGTGAGACAAAACAGGCTGTAAATCACGTTTTATTGTCTCATTGCTGCAAATTTATACCGATATTACTGGTTCCATCCTCGCGCAGGTCTGCGCGTAAGCCTTTTATCAGCTCAATATCGCGTTCTTCGCAGGCGGCCAGCAGACGGAAAATTTCCCACTGGATATCCCATTCCTGCTCGACGGCCGGGTTCGCTTTCAGCTCATCATCGGTCATTTCGCGGCCCGCCTGGGTCATCTCCAGCATCGCCACGGTCGTAATGGACGTCTCGCTGACTTCAATCGCGTGCTCCAGCGTCTCGCCGCTCAGGCGCGAGTGGATAAGCTCGCTCAGCGCCACGCAGGCGTCGATGGCCGGATAAACGCCGTACAGATCGTAATCCTCCGCCACCGGAATCGCCTCTTCGAGCTTTTCGAGCTGGTTGTCGAAATTCACTTTGGCGTCTTTGACCGTCAGCGTTTCCCAGACGAGATCGAGAATGCGGCGGTAGAGCTGCGCATCGCCGAAGCCGGTCTGCTGGCAGAACATGGCGTAGTTCGGATACATCCGCTCGCACAGCGAGGCCATAAAGGTCTCGTGCTGCCAGGATTCCAGCTTTTCCAGCCGCAGATGAATAGGGTTTTGTAACATAGTGGCGTCTCACAAACCGAAAATTAGCGGCAGTGTACCTGAATCACCCCTGAATTTCCTGCCATCGTAGAAAGGCAGGACGACCCGATGCGACGGCGTCTGCCCAGCGCGTCGGCTCCGGCAGCCGGTAGCCTTTGGTGCAGCGCTGTACCCAGCCGAGCGCCGTGTCGATGCTGACGCGATGCCCCGTGGAGACAAACAGCGGATTGCAGCGCGCTTTACTGCGCCACACCCACGCCAGTTGCTCGCCCTTGTCCATCAGCGGTGCGACCGCGCCCGGCTCGTCGGAGAGCGGTTCAAACTTGCCGCAGAGCCGCTTTTTCGCAACGCCAATCGTCGGCACATCCACCAGCATGCCGAAGTGGCTGGCGACGCCGAGACGGCGCGGGTGCGAAATGCCGTGTCCGTCGACGAACAGCAAATCCGGCTTGGTCGACAGCATCTCCCAGGCGGCGAGCAGCGCCGGGTATTCGCGAAACGACAGAAAGCCGGGAATATACGGCATCGTGGTCGGGATACGCGCCACCTGGTACTCCACCAGCTCCAGCGAGGGGTACTTCAGCAGCACCATAGCCGCCCGCGTCACTTCACCGCCCTGTTCAAACCCGACATCCGCCCCGCCGATGAGCGTCGGCGGATCTTCATTTAACCGATCCTCGCGGACCACATTTGATGCCAGTTCGATTTGTTGTGCGCGAAGCGTCGCGAGATCCATAGTGACTCCTTACAGATGATAAGGCGCCGATAAGCGGTGAACCGCCTCGACGAAGGCCCCCGCATGTTCCGGAGGCACATCCTGATGAATGCCATGCCCCAGGTTGAACACATGGCCTTCCCCTTTACCGAAACCAGCAAGTATAGACGCCACTTCTTCTTCAATGCGGGCAGGCGCGGCGTAAAGCATCGAAGGATCCATGTTGCCCTGCAGCGCGACCTTATGCCCGACGCGACGGCGCGCATCGGCGATATCGGTCGTCCAGTCCAGCCCCAGCGCGTCGCAGCCAGTGTCTGCAATCGCCTCCAGCCACTGACCGCCGCCTTTGGTAAACAGCGTCACCGGTACGCGGCGGCCTTCGTTTTCACGCAGCAGCCCGTCGACGATTTTATGCATGTAATAGAGTGAAAACTGCTGATAGTCGCGCCCGGTCAGCACGCCGCCCCAGGTATCGAAAATCATCACCGACTGCGCGCCCGCGCGGATTTGGGCGTTCAGGTAGAGCGTGACGCTTTTCGCGAGCTTATCGAGCAGCAGATGCAGGGTTTGCGGCTCGGCGTACATCATTTTCTTGATAACGGTAAACGCTTTGCTGCTGCCGCCTTCCACCATGTAGGTGGCGAGCGTCCACGGGCTACCGGAGAAGCCAATCAGCGGCACTTCGCCTTTCAGCTCGCGGCGGATCGTGCGCACCGCATTCATCACGTAACCGAGCTCCTGCTCCGGGTCCGGCACCGGCAGCTTTTCGACGTCCGCTTTGCCTGTAATCGGCGAGGTAAAACGTGGGCCTTCACCCGCTTCAAAATAGAGTCCCAGCCCCATCGCATCCGGAATGGTCAGAATGTCCGAAAAGAGGATCGCCGCATCGAGCGGATAGCGGCGCAGCGGCTGTAGCGTCACTTCACACGCCAGCTCGGCATTTTTACAAAGCGACATAAAATCGCCCGCCTGCGCGCGGGTGGCCTTATATTCCGGCAGATAACGCCCGGCCTGACGCATCATCCACACCGGGGTGACGTCTACAGGCTGGCGTTGCAGGGCGCGCAGGTAACGATCGTTTTTCAGTTCGGTCATTTTTCTTATTCCTCAAGCGACAGGGCGCCATTGTACCACGTCATTCGTAGTCTGCCCGGCAGCGCGCCACGGTATCTTCTATCAGGCGGCGCGCCACGGTGCCCGGCGCGGGCAGCAGCGGCAGCTGGTCGTAGCGATACCAGCCCGCGTCGATGAGCTCTTTCGGATCGATTTTGATGTCGCCGCTGTCGTAGTCCGCGGTAAAGGCGGTCATCAGCGATTGCGGGAACGGCCAGGGCTGGGAGGTCACGTAGCGCAGATTTTTGACGCGAATGCTGCTCTCTTCCATCACCTCGCGCGCCACCGCCTGCTCCAGCGTTTCGCCCACCTCGACAAAACCGGCCAGCACGGTGTAGACGCCGTTGCGATGACGCGTGTGTTGCGCCAGCAAAATTTTATCCTCGCGGCGAATAGCCACAATGATGCATGGCGCAATTTGGGGGTAGTAGCGCTCGCGACAATGCCCGCAGAGCATTGCCCATTCGGTTTTACTCGGGTGCATCTCATGACCGCAGTAGCCGCAAAATTTATGCGAGCGGTAAAACTCGGCGAGCTGAACGCCCCGCCCCGCCAGCTGGAACAGCCCGGCATCAAGATCGATAAGCTGGCGCACCGAGGCCATGTCGTTATCGCGCTTCTGGAGCACCAGCCACACGGGCGCGTCTTCCCAGGTGCCAATTTGCAGCGCTTTTTCACCCGCCAGACCAAAATCCGCTGCCTGACCGTAAGGTAATTCCGCTTTTGGCAGCCATAATTTCTGTTCATGGCTGACTATCCACCAGCCATGGTCTAAATTTTCTAGAGTACGTTCCATAATTGATTGCGCTACCTCTGCGTCACTGGCACGTTATTAACATTGTTCTTACATATTTTGGGTCATTTGCGTTTTTACATCTTATATCTCATGGAGTCGATCATGCTAAACCAGCTAAAAAGTCTGACGGAACGCGTTGGTGGGAGTAATGAGTTAGTTGATCGTTGGCTTGGCGCCCGCAACCATCTGTTAGTCACCTATTACAAGATGGTCGGCATCAAACCCGGCAAGGAGCCGCTAACCGCGCTGGATGAACAGGCGCTGGACGATTTTTGTCACTGTCTGGTGGATTATCTCTCCGCCGGCCACTTTAATATTTACGAACGCGTCATCAGCGAAATGGAAGGCACCAGCCCGCTGGTCGCCGCCACGCAAATCTATCCGCAGCTGGAAGCCAACACCCAGCAAATCATGGATTTCTACGATACCCATCTGGAAAGCGCTATCGACCACGATAACTGCATGGAGTTTCAGGAAGCGCTTTCCGGCATCGGCGAGGCGCTCGCCGCCCGTTTCGCGCTGGAAGACCAGCTCATCCTGCTGGCGTTTGACAACAACCTGAGCGAAAGCGCCAATGACGAAGCCGGTCTCGCGCGTCCGGCTTGAGTTTGCACTGATTCGCGAGTAGTTTAATCACGTCCCCGCGCCTGTTGCGGGGTTTATCTTGTCGGAGTGCCCAGTGCGCGAGCACGGGCTGAGACCGTTAATTCGGGATCCGCGGAACCTGATCAGGTTAATACCTGCGAAGGGAACAAGAGTAATTCCATTATGCCCCGCTCAGGGTGCCGTCTGCCGCCCCTGAACGTCTGCAAACGCGGCGCGGGCGCATCTCCATTACTCCTCCGTTGTTCTGACAAGCCACTTCCTGACCGTTAACTGGAATGCGCTATGTCTGTATCAAACAAACCAGGCCGCCGCGAACAGCGCGCCGCCGCACAACGCTTCATCGACACGCTGGAAGGCACCGCTTTCCCCAATTCGCACCGCATCTACCTCACCGGCTCGCGCGAAGATATTCGCGTGCCGATGCGTGAAATCCGCCTGAGTCCAACGCTTACGGGCGGCACGAAAGAAAACCCGCACGTTGAACCCAACGAGCCGGTGCCGGTTTATGACACCTCTGGTCCCTATGGCGATCCGGCCGTGCGCATCGACGTACGCGAAGGGCTGGAAAAGCTGCGCAGCCGCTGGATAGACGCCCGCAACGACACCGAAACTCTGAGCGCGCGCAGCTCCGCCTATACCCGTGAGCGTCTCGCTGACGACGGGCTCGACGATCTGCGTTTTCACGGTCTGCTGACGCCGAAGCGCGCGCAGCCGGGTAAACGCGTCACGCAGCTGCACTACGCCCGCCAGGGCATCGTAACGCCGGAAATGGAGTTCATCGCCATTCGCGAAAACATGGGGCGCGAGCGCATTCGCTCCGGGGTACTGCGCCAGCAGCATCCGGGCGTTGGTTTCGGCGCGCGTCTGCCGGATAACATCACGCCGGAATTTGTGCGTGACGAAGTGGCCGCCGGGCGCGCCATTATCCCTGCTAACATCAACCACCCGGAATCGGAGCCGATGATTATCGGCCGCAACTTTCTGGTGAAGGTGAATGCGAATATCGGCAATTCGGCGGTGACGTCGTCGATTGAAGAAGAGGTTGAGAAGCTGGTCTGGGCCACCCGCTGGGGCGCCGATACGGTCATGGACCTCTCCACCGGGCGCTATATTCACGAAACCCGCGAATGGATCCTGCGCAACAGCCCGGTGCCGATCGGCACCGTCCCGATCTATCAGGCGCTGGAGAAGGCCAACGGGATCGCCGAAGATCTCAGCTGGGAGATGTTCCGCGACACGCTGCTGGAGCAGGCCGAACAGGGCGTCGATTACTTCACCATTCACGCTGGCGTGCTGCTGCGCTACGTACCGATGACCGCGAAACGCCTGACGGGTATCGTCTCGCGCGGCGGCTCGATCATGGCGAAATGGTGCCTTTCGCACCATAAAGAAAACTTTCTCTACGAACACTTCCGCGAAATCTGCGAAATTTGCGCCGCCTATGATGTGTCGCTATCGCTCGGCGACGGGCTGCGCCCGGGCTCTATCCAGGACGCCAACGACGAGGCGCAGTTCGCCGAACTCCACACGCTCGGCGAACTGACGAAAATCGCCTGGGAATATGACGTGCAGGTGATGATTGAAGGCCCCGGCCACGTGCCGATGCAGATGATCCGCCGCAACATGACTGAAGAGCTTGAGCACTGCCATGAAGCGCCCTTCTACACCCTCGGGCCGCTTACCACCGACATCGCGCCGGGCTACGATCACTTCACGTCGGGCATCGGCGCGGCGATGATAGGCTGGTTCGGCTGCGCCATGCTCTGCTACGTGACGCCAAAAGAGCACCTCGGCCTGCCGAACAAAGAAGATGTGAAGCAGGGGCTGATCACCTATAAAATCGCCGCCCATGCCGCCGACCTGGCGAAAGGGCATCCGGGCGCGCAGATCCGCGACAACGCGATGTCGAAAGCACGCTTCGAATTCCGCTGGGAAGATCAGTTCAACCTGGCGCTTGATCCTTTCACCGCCCGCGCGTATCACGACGAGACGCTGCCGCAGGAATCCGGCAAAGTGGCGCACTTCTGCTCTATGTGCGGTCCGAAATTCTGCTCGATGAAAATCACGCAGGAGGTGCGTGATTACGCCGCGCAGCAGGCCATCGATGCCGGGATGGCGGATATGTCTACCCACTTTCGCGCCCGCGGCGGCGACATCTATCTGCGTCAGGAGGAAGTGGAATGATGGAGCCGCTTTTCGCCCCTGTACCGCGCCGCCTGGGGCTTTATCCGGTAGTGGACAGCGTCGAGTGGATTGCGCGTCTGCTGGAGGCGGGCGTGCGCACGCTACAGCTGCGTATCAAAGATAAAACCGATGCCGGTGTCGAAGCGGATGTCCGCGCCGCCATCGACCTCGGAAAACGCTATCACGCCCGGCTGTTTATTAATGACTACTGGCGGCTGGCGATAAAACATCAGGCCTATGGCGTCCATCTTGGCCAGGAAGATCTGCAAACCGCCGACCTCAACGCTATCCGCGCCGCCGGGCTGCGGCTTGGCGTCTCCACCCATGACGATATGGAAATCGACGTGGCGCTTGCGGTGCGCCCCTCTTATATCGCGCTCGGCCACGTTTTCCCCACTCAGACCAAACAGATGCCCTCCGCCCCGCAAGGGCTGGCGCAACTGGCCGCACACGTGCAACGGCTCGGCGACTATCCGACCGTCGCCATCGGCGGCATCAGCCTTGCGCGCGCGCCTGCGGTGCTGAAAACGGGCGTCGGCAGCATTGCGGTGGTGAGCGCCATTACGCAGGCAGCCGACTGGCGCGCCGCGACGCAACAGTTACTGGAACTCGCGGGGGTGGGCGATGAATGACGCGGATTTTATGCGCTACAGCCGCCAGCTGCTGCTGGAGGATATCGCCATTGAAGGCCAGCAAACGCTGCTGGCGAGCCGCGTGTTGATCGTGGGCATGGGCGGGCTCGGCTCGCCCGCCGCGATGTATCTCGCAGGCGCGGGCGTTGGCACGCTATGGCTTGCCGATGACGACGCGGTACACATCAGCAATCTCCAGCGCCAGATCCTGTTTGGCGTCGGGGATATCGGGCAGCCGAAATCGCTCGCGGCGATGCGCCGTTTAAAAACGCTCAACCCAGCGATTGAAACGGTGGCTTTGAACCAGCGGCTTGAGGGGGATGCGCTGCATGAGGCGGTCTCCGGTGTCGATCTGGTGCTCGACTGCAGCGACAACATGACAACGCGCCAGGCCATCAATGCCGCCTGCGTGGCGCACGCCACGCCGCTTATCACGGCCAGTGCGGTCGGCATGGGCGGGCAAATCGCCACGTTTACGCCGCCTTTTGAGTACGGCTGTTACCGCTGCCTGTGGCCTGATGACAGCGAGCCGGAGCGCAACTGCCGCACCGCAGGCGTACTCGGCCCGGTCACCGGCCTGATGGGCACGCTACAGGCGCTGGAAGCCATTAAGCTGCTGTGCGGGGTGACGCCCAGCCACGGCGAGCTGCGCCTGTTCGACGCGCGCGCCAGCCACTGGCGCACCCTGACGCTACAGCGCGCCGCGGACTGCCCGGTTTGCGGAGGCAAGCATGCGCATTGAACTGAACGATGAGGCGATGCAGTGCGTCGAGGGACTCAGCGCAGCGCAGCTGCTGGAACAGTTAAAACTCGACAGGCCAGGTACGGCGCTCGCGGTCAACCAGACCATTCTGCCGCGCAGCCAGTGGCCCGATTATGCATTGCAGGAAGGCGACAGCCTGATGTTATTTCAGGTTATCGCAGGAGGCTGAGATGTTACGTATTGCAGATAAAACCTTTCATTCACGCCTGTTTACCGGCACCGGTAAATTTGCGTCATCCGCGCTGATGCTGGCGGCGCTGCGCGAAAGCGGCAGCGAGCTGGCCACGCTCGCCATGAAGCGCGTGGATCTGATGCGCCGCGATGACGCCCTGCTGGCGCCATTGCAGGATGCAGGCGTGGCGCTGCTACCGAATACCTCCGGCGCCAAAACCGCCGAAGAGGCGATTTTCGCTGCGCAGCTCGCCCGCGAGGCGCTGGGCACCCACTGGATCAAGCTTGAGATCCACCCCGACGCCCGCTGGCTGCTGCCGGACCCGATAGAGACGCTGCGGGCGGCAGAGAAACTGGTCGCGCAGGGGTTTGTAGTGCTGCCGTACTGCGGCGCCGATCCGGTGCTCTGTAAGCGTCTTGAAGAAGCGGGCTGCGCGGCCGTGATGCCGCTGGGCGCGCCGATTGGCTCGAATCAGGGACTGCAGACGCGGGCGCTGCTGGAAATTATCATCACGCAGGCGACGGTGCCGGTCGTGGTGGATGCGGGCATTGGGGCGCCGAGCCACGCCGCCGAGGCGCTGGAGATGGGGGCCGACGCTGTGCTGGTCAACACGGCAATCGCCGTAGCGCGCGATCCGGTGGCGATGGCGCGGGCATTCCGTCAGGCGGTCGAGGCGGGCCGCACCGGGTATGAAGCCGGGCTCGGCGCACGTACCACGCAGGCGCAGGCCACCAGCCCGCTGACCGGCTTTCTGGAGGCGCGGGCATGAAAACCTTTACTGACCGCTGGCGCACGCTCGACTGGGATGACATCCGCCTGCGCATTCACAGCAAAACCGGACGCGACGTGGCGCGGGCGCTCGCCGCTTCGCATCCAGACAGAGAAGACATGATGGCGCTGCTCTCTCCTGCAGCGCTGGAATATCTCGAGCCGCTGGCGCAGCGCGCGCAGCAGCTCACCCGCCAGCGCTTTGGCAACACCGTGAGTTTTTATCTCCCGCTTTATCTTTCTAATCTTTGTGCCAATGAATGTACCTATTGCGGCTTCTCCATGAGCAACCGCATTAAGCGCAAGACGCTGAATGACGAAGAGATAGCGCGCGAGTGCGCGGCCATTAAAGCGATGGGCTTTGAACATCTGCTGCTGGTGACGGGCGAACATCAGAACAAAGTGGGCATGGACTATTTTCGTCGTCACCTGCCAGCGATTCGCCGTCAGTTCGCCTCATTGCAAATGGAAGTGCAGCCGCTGTCACAGGCGGACTATGCCGAACTGAAAACGCTCGGCCTCGACGGCGTGCTGGTGTATCAGGAGACATACCATGAGGCGGTCTACGCGAAGCACCACCTGCGGGGCCATAAGCAGGACTTCTTCTGGCGGCTGGAGACGCCGGACCGGCTTGGGCAGGCGGGCATTGATCGTATCGGGCTTGGCGCGCTGACGGGCCTTTCCGACTGCTGGCGTACCGATAATTATCTGGTGGCGGAGCACTTGCTCTGGCTGCAACAGCGCTACTGGCAAAGCCGCTATTCGGTGTCGTTTCCGCGTCTGCGCCCCTGCGCGGGCGGCATTCAGCCCGCATCGGTGATGGATGAACGCCAGCTGGTGCAGCTTATCTGCGCATTCAGGCTGCTGGCCCCCGAGGTGGAGCTCTCACTCTCCACCCGCGAATCGCCGCATTTTCGCGATAACGTCGTCCCGATCGCCATTAACACCGTGAGCGCGTTTTCCCGCACGCAACCTGGCGGCTATGTCGGCGGACATGCCGAGCTGGAGCAGTTCACGCCGCATGACGAACGGCGTCCGGAAGAGGTCGCGGCAAGCCTGGCGCAGCGTGGGCTCCAGCCCGTCTGGAAAGACTGGGACGGCTTTCTGGGAAGAAGCGCGCAAACGCCCTGAAACTAAACGCAAACCAGGCGATATCTTTCGATATGTTACGCAAAAGGCGTTTTTGCCGTTTGAGGGAAACCTCGCGCGGTTTTACTCTACGCCTGCCGGTCGGGGATGGCCGGCCGGGGCGGTTCTGGTTGCTCTCTCTCTGCCGCCCCGCCTCACTCTCTGTACCGGACGTCAAAAAAAACCGGCTTTGGTAACCGGTTTCCGTTTTTGCGGCTTTCTTTGTGATGGGTAACACACAATCACATCAAAGCGGTTGTTGGGACAGGAGGTGGGGGATAAATATCAACTAAACAACAGCCACAGAGAGCGGATTATGAAAAATATCGTTTTATGCTGTGCCGCAGGAATGTCCACCAGCATGCTGGTTCAACGGATGAAAGACGCCGCCCAGAAAAAAGGCGTCGAGGTGGATATTAAGGCCGTTCCGGTCGCGGAGTTTAAAGATATTATCGGCACCGCCGACATCGTGCTGCTTGGCCCGCAGGTCAAATATGAACAGCCGAAATTCCAGGAGATCGCCGCTCCGCTGGGTAAAACTGTCGCCGTTATCGATATGATGGATTACGGCATGATGAAAGGCGATGTGGTGCTGGATAAAGCCCTTAAAATGCTGGAGCAATAACCAAATGGAAGATTTAGAGTCAATTATCATGGAGCTACTGGTCAATGCCGGTAGCGCGCGCAGCCAGGCGCTGACGGCTCTTCAACTGGCCCGCAAAGGCGACTTCGAGGGCGCCGAAAAAGCGATGGAAGAATCCCACGAGTTTGTTAAGCATGCGCATAAAATCCAGACGCAGCTTATCGGGCTCGACGAAGGCAGCGGTAAATTACCGGTTAACCTGATTACCGTTCACTCCCAGGATCATCTGATGAACGCGATGGTGATTCAGGATCTGGCGGGCGACCTGATTGAGATTTACCGCCGGCTCCCGCCGCGCAATTAATGTCGACGCAGTTCTGTCAGAAACTCGTTAGAGACGCCCGGTTCGCCGGGCGTTTTCTTTTGTGACTAAAATGGGTGAGGTGTTTTCCCCGGCGTTTTATGGCACAACATGGCATTCGTTGATTGCTGTCGTCACCGCAGGTGCCTGATGCCCGCCATTCCCGTTCCGTTTTATACCCTCTCCCTGCTGCTGATGCTGCTGGCAAAGGTCTGGCTGCAACGCCCTTGCGGCTACCGCACGCTCGCCACCTTTATCACCGGCTGCGCGCTACTGGTGCTGATGACTGCGCTGCGCTGGCAATTTGATGCGCCCCTGTTCCGACAGCTACAGTCAATGCTGGCGATTGCGCTGCCGCCGCTGGCATGGCGCTGTTTTTCCTGCGTAACCGGCCAAAGCCGCGCGTCTGAACGCATCGCCTCGCTGTTGCCCCCTGCCATCGCGCTTGCCCTGAATCTGATGGCGCCCATGACGACGGATGGCGTATTGATGCTGCTCTATGTCGGTTACGGCGCGGCGCTGATCCGTACAGCCTGGCGGGGTGCGGATGCGTTTATTCTGACCCGGCTGACAGATGCCCGCAGCACGTCGATAATGGCCTTTCTTGCCGGCGCGTTCCTTTGTTTCAGCGGTCTGACCGATCTGGCGATCATGCTCGATTTCACCTGGTATGACGGGGTGCAGGCCCCGCTCATTGTTGCTGTCTCCCAGGCGATACTGCTGCCGTTTATCTGCCTTGCCATCCTCTACAGCGGCAAGAAAATTCCCGCCGCTGACGAAACACCGATTCCACCACCCGCCGAAGAGTCAGCAACGGATGTGGATACCGATCTGCTCACGCTTTGTGAAACGCTGGAGGCGCGCCTGGGCGAACAGCGGTTGTTTCTCAATGACGACCTGACGCTCGATATGCTGGCGCGCAAGTGGGTGATCCCCGCCCGCCAGATTTCGCGGGCCGTCAATGCAACGCGTGGCTGTAATGTCTCGCAGTGGATTAACGGCTTTCGCATTCGCTATGCGCAACACCTGTTGCTCACCACCGATGCGCCGGTTACCCGCATCATGCTGGATGCAGGGTTTGCCACCAAATCCAACTTCAACCGTGAGTTTGTGCGGTTGAGCGGGATGAGCCCAACGGCGTTTCGTCGTGCAGCGGCGGATAATCAAGCGCCTGCTGCAGAAAAGCGCTGATCGTGTCGCTAAGCGTCTGATGAATGTCTGCCCGGCTTAGCGAGCCGCCATCGTCACACACAATGCCTTCGCCCGGATCGTGTTCCTCAATCAGCGCCTTCGCGCCAGGCTTGCAGAGCTGCATAAAGCTAAAATGCGTCGCGCCCGTGACGCTTTGCGCCCGCTGCTTCGCCGCCGGAATGTAACGCTGCAAATAGCCAGACTCCAGCCGGGCGGGTAGCGCGTCGCTGTCGGCCTGCGCGGACAAGATAAGCACCGGCACATTCAGCTGAGCGAGGCTCCCGGGCGTAAAACCGCGCGCCAGCCCCAAATCGAGAGAGACCACCGCGTTGATTCGTGGCTCGCGCTGGCTTTCCATTAACGGGCCGGATGCCGCCGGGCGATCGATACCCAGCGCAGGGATGAGCTTACAACTCGACAGTACGGCATGGTTTTTACAATCCCGTTGAAAGTGCCCGGCATCAAAACGCGCGCCTGCCAGCTCCATTACCGTCCAGCCGCCCAGAGAATGGCCGAGCGCGGCAATGCGACCGGTATCCACATCGCCAGCAATGGCGGGGTTGTCGATAAGCCTATTCATCACGCGGCGCAGATCGCGCGGGCGCTGCCAGAGCTGCCAGGCATCCTGCTGCGCTTTATTGCGGCTGGTTGTTCCCGGATGATCGGGTGCCGCGACAATATACCCCTGCGCCGCCATGCGTTGCGCCAGCCAGTTGAGGTTGCGCCAGTTGCCGCCATACCCGTGCGAGAGAAGTAGTAACGGATGCGCGCCACCAGCGGGCTGTGCGTTACGTAATGCTGGCGTGCCAACAAAAACCGGGTTGTCGCCCACCGTTTCAGTTTTGCCCGTTTGCGCCGTGGGATACCAGACGGCGACATCGAGCGGGCGAGCCTTATCTTCATCGAGATGCAACTGGCGAAAAGCGGTGTCGGCCTGGGTTATGCCGCTCAGAAGTAGCGTAAAAGAGAGGATCAGTGTGCGTATGGACATAGTGCGTTCCCTGTGGATGAACAGAACGCTGAGTGTGCCCGGCCCTTGTACGGCGGGCGGCCTGAAACGCGATCGAGGTCTTTTTAGTGAATTTCAGGCATAAAAAAACCCGCCGAAGCGGGTTTTTAGTCAGGCTAAGAACGATTACTCGTTGTCGTTGCCGCCCAGACCTGCGTTCAGCAGTTCTGCAAGGCTTGCAGACGCGTCTTCCGCAGTCACCTGCGGTGCAGCCGGCAGTTCGCCAGCAGCGCGACGGCGCATGCGATCCTGATGGTACGCGTAACCGGTACCCGCCGGGATCAGACGACCTACAATGACGTTCTCTTTCAGGCCGCGCAGTTCGTCGCGTTTGCCCGCAACGGCTGCTTCGGTAAGCACACGAGTCGTCTCCTGGAACGATGCCGCGGAGATGAAGGACTCGGTCGCCAGAGACGCTTTGGTGATACCCAGCAGGTCGCGCATGTAAGTCGCGCCGACTTTGCCATTCGCTTCCAGATCGCGGTTGGCGATCTTAACGCGAGAGTATTCAACCTGCTCACCTTCCAGGAACTCGGAGCTGCCCGCGTTCATGATGGTGGCTTTACGCAGCATCTGACGAACGATAACTTCGATGTGCTTATCGTTAATCTTAACGCCCTGCAGACGGTAAACGTCCTGCACTTCGTTAACGATGTAACGCGTTACAGCATGAACGCCACGCAGACGCAGGATGTCGTGCGGCGCTTCCGGACCGTCGGAAACCACGTCACCACGTTCTACACGTTCGCCTTCGAACACGTTGAGCTGACGCCATTTCGGGATCATCTCTTCGTACGGATCGCTACCGTCTACCGGCGTGATAACCAGACGACGTTTCCCTTTGGTTTCTTTACCGAAGGAAATGATGCCGCTGATTTCAGCAAGGATAGCCGGCTCTTTCGGACGACGTGCTTCGAACAGGTCAGCAACGCGCGGCAGACCACCGGTAATATCCTTGGTACCGCCGGATTCCTGAGGAATACGCGCCAGGGTGTCACCAGAGCTTATCTGAACGCCATCTTCCAGCTGAACAATTGCTTTACCTGGCAGGAAGTACTGAGCCGGCATGTCGGTGCCCGGGATCAGAACGTCGTTGCCGTTAGCATCAACGATTTTCAGTGCAGGACGCAGATCTTTACCGCCCGCGGTACGTTCAGCAGAATCCAGAACTACCAGAGAAGACAGACCGGTCAGCTCGTCGGTCTGACGAGTAATGGTCTGGCCGTCGATCATGTCAGTGAAGCGGATGAAACCACTTACTTCGGTGATAACCGGCATGGTGTGCGGATCCCAGTTTGCAACGGTTTCACCGCCAGCAACCTGCTCACCATCACCTTTCGCCATAACGGCGCCGTAAGGCACTTTATAGCTTTCTTTGGTACGGCCGAATTCGTCGATAAGTTTCAGCTCGGTGTTACGAGAGGTCACCACCAGCTTGCCTGAAGAGTTAACAACAGACTTCGCATTGCTGAGCTTGATGCTACCTTTGTTTTTCACCTGAATGCTGGATTCAGCAGCCGCACGAGATGCCGCACCACCGATGTGGAACGTACGCATCGTCAGCTGTGTACCCGGCTCACCGATGGACTGTGCCGCGATAACGCCGATGGCTTCACCTTTGTTGATGATGTGGCCACGTGCCAGGTCACGACCATAGCAGTGCGCACACACACCAAAGTCGGTGTCACAGGATACAACGGAACGCACTTTCACAGAGTCAACGGAGTTGGCTTCCAGAATGTCACACCACTGTTCGTGCAGCAGCGTGTTGCGTGGAACCAGAATATCCGCCGTACCCGGCTTCAGAATATCTTCCGCAGTAACACGACCCAGTACGCGATCGCGCAGCGGCTCTTTAACGTCACCACCCTCGATAACCGGGGTCATGGTGATGCCTTCCAGCGTGCCGCAATCGTCTTCGGTCACTACCAGATCCTGCGCCACGTCAACCAGACGACGGGTCAGGTAACCGGAGTTCGCGGTTTTCAGTGCGGTATCCGCCAGACCTTTACGAGCACCGTGAGTAGAGATGAAGTACTGGAGTACGTTCAGACCTTCACGGAAGTTCGCGGTGATCGGCGTTTCGATGATGGAGCCATCCGGCTTCGCCATCAGACCACGCATACCGGCAAGCTGACGAATCTGTGCCGCAGAACCACGCGCACCGGAGTCGGCCATCATGTAGATGCTGTTGAAAGAAACCTGCTGCTCTTCCTGACCGTCACGGTTAATCACGGTTTCAGTCTGCAGGTTATCCATCATCGCTTTGGATACACGATCGTTCGCCGCAGCCCAGATATCGATAACTTTGTTGTAACGTTCGCCCGCGGTTACCAGACCAGACTGGAACTGCTCCTGGATCTCAGCAACTTCAGCTTCCGCTTCAGAGATGATTTCGTGTTTTTTCTCCGGGATGACCATGTCATCAATACCAACGGATGCACCTGAACGCGCTGCATAAGCAAAGCCGGTGTACATCGTCTGGTCCGCAAAAATAACGGTCGGTTTCAGACCCAGAATACGGTAGCAAGTGTTCAGCATTTTGGAGATAGCTTTCTTGCCCAGCGCCTGGTTGACGATGGAGAAAGGCAGACCTTTCGGTACGATCATCCACAGAATGGCACGGCCAACGGTCGTGTCTTTCAGGCTGGTGTGCGCGACGAATTCGCCGTTAGCATCTTTTTCGTATTCAGTGATACGCACTTTAACGCGCGCATGCAGAGAGGCCAGGCCAGCGCGGTAAATACGCTCAGCTTCTTTCGGGCCAGTCAGCACCATGCCTTCGCCTTTGGCGTTAACACAGTCACGGGTCATGTAGTACAGACCCAGTACAACGTCCTGAGACGGAACGATGATAGGCTCGCCGTTCGCCGGAGACAGGATGTTGTTGGTAGACATCATCAGCGCACGCGCTTCGAGCTGGGCTTCCAGCGTCAGCGGTACGTGAACAGCCATCTGGTCACCATCGAAGTCGGCGTTATACGCCGCACAGACCAGCGGGTGCAGCTGGATAGCTTTACCTTCGATCAGTACCGGTTCGAACGCCTGAATACCCAGACGGTGCAGGGTCGGCGCACGGTTCAGCAGTACCGGGTGTTCGCGGATAACTTCGTCCAGGATATCCCAAACGACAGCTTCTTCGCGCTCAACCATTTTCTTCGCGGCTTTGATGGTGGTGGCGAGGCCACGCAGTTCCAGCTTGCCGTAGATGAACGGTTTGAACAGTTCCAGCGCCATTTTCTTCGGCAGGCCGCACTGATGCAGACGCAGGTACGGACCTACGGTAATAACGGAACGACCGGAGTAGTCCACGCGCTTACCGAGCAGGTTCTGACGGAAACGACCCTGCTTACCTTTGATCATGTCTGCCAGCGATTTCAGCGGACGCTTGTTGGAGCCGGTGATCGCACGACCGCGACGACCGTTATCCAGCAGGGCGTCTACCGCTTCCTGCAGCATACGTTTTTCGTTGCGTACGATGATGTCCGGCGCCGCCAGATCCAGCAGACGTTTCAGACGGTTGTTACGGTTGATCACGCGACGATACAGATCGTTCAGATCCGACGTTGCGAAACGACCGCCATCCAGCGGAACCAGCGGACGCAGATCCGGCGGCAGTACCGGCAGCACGGTCAGGATCATCCACTCCGGCTTGTTGCCAGACTGTACGAACGCTTCCAGCAGCTTGATACGCTTGGTCAGCTTCTTACGCTTGGTTTCGGAGTTGGTTTCGTTCAGTTCTTCGCGCAGCTGCTCGCACTCAGCTTCCAGATCCATGCTTTTCAGCAGAGCCTGAATAGCTTCGGCGCCCATTTTCGCGTCGAATTCGTCGCCGAACTCTTCCAGCGCGTCCAGGTACTGCTCTTCAGTCAGGATCTGGCTGCGCTCGAGGTTGGTCATGCCGCCCTCGATAACAACATAAGATTCGAAATACAGAACACGTTCGATATCGCGCAGCGGCATATCCAGCAGCAGACCGATACGGGACGGCAGAGATTTCAGGAACCAGATGTGGGCAGTCGGGGAAGCCAGTTCGATGTGGCCCATGCGCTCACGACGCACTTTAGTCTGGGTCACTTCAACGCCGCACTTCTCACAAATCACACCGCGGTGTTTCAGGCGCTTGTACTTACCGCACAGGCACTCGTAGTCTTTTACCGGCCCAAAGATACGGGCGCAGAACAGACCGTCGCGCTCCGGTTTAAAGGTACGGTAGTTAATGGTTTCCGGCTTCTTAACTTCACCGAAAGACCATGAACGGATCATGTCTGGCGAGGCCAGAGCAATTTTGATCGCATCAAACTCTTCGGTTTTAGTTTGCGCTTTCAGAAACTTTAATAAGTCTTTCACGGATTTGCTCCCGTCGGAGTTAGCACAATCTGGCGCCGGGTTTTACCCCGGCACCAGTGACCTGTTTGAGCGAGAGTTACTCGTCTTCCAGTTCGATGTTGATGCCCAGCGAACGAATCTCTTTCAACAGTACGTTGAACGATTCCGGCATGCCCGGTTCCATCTGATGGTTGCCATCCACGATGTTCTTATACATCTTGGTACGGCCGTTGACGTCATCAGACTTAACGGTAAGCATTTCCTGCAGGGTATAGGCGGCGCCGTAAGCTTCGAGCGCCCACACTTCCATCTCACCGAAGCGCTGACCACCGAACTGCGCCTTACCACCCAGCGGCTGCTGAGTAACCAGGCTGTAAGAACCGGTGGAACGAGCATGCATCTTGTCGTCAACCAGGTGGTTCAGTTTCAGCATGTACATGTAACCTACGGTTACCGGACGCTCGAACTGTTCCCCCGTACGGCCATCAAACAGGGTGATCTGACCGGAAGTCGGCAGGTCGCCCAGTTGCAGCAGCTCTTTAATTTCAGCTTCTTTCGCGCCGTCGAATACCGGCGTGGCGAGAGGCATACCTTTACGCAGGTTTTCAGCCAGACGCAGTACTTCGTCGTCGCTGAAGGTGTTCAGGTCAACTTTCTGACGAACATCCTGGCCGAGGTCGTAAGCTTTCTGGATGAATTCGCGCAGTTTCGCGACTTCTTCCTGACGTTTCAGCATGGCGTTGATCTTATCGCCGATACCTTTCGCCGCCATACCCAGGTGAGTTTCCAGGATCTGACCGATGTTCATACGCGACGGTACGCCCAGCGGGTTCAGTACGATGTCTACCGGCGTGCCGTTTTCATCGTAAGGCATATCTTCGATCGGGTTGATCTTGGAGATAACACCTTTGTTACCGTGACGGCCTGCCATCTTATCGCCCGGCTGGATCTGACGTTTAACGGCCAGATACACCTTAACGATTTTCAGCACGCCCGGCGCCAGATCGTCACCCTGAGTGATTTTGCGGCGTTTCGCTTCGAGTTTCTTCTCAAACTCGTGCTTCAGTTCGTCGTACTGTTCAGCCAGCTGTTCCAGCTGGTTTTGTTTCTCTTCGTCGGTCAGACCGAGTTCCAGCCAACGGTCGCGCGGCAGTTTGTCGAGCTTCTCAGCTTCAACGCCACCTGCGATCAGTACCGCACGGATACGGCTGAACAGGCCCGCTTCGAGGATCTGCAGTTCTTCAGACAGGTCTTTTTTGGCCTGCTTGAGCTGCATCTCTTCGATTTCGAGCGCACGTTTGTCTTTCTCCACGCCATCGCGGGTAAAGACCTGAACGTCGATAACGGTACCGGAAACGCCGTTCGGCACACGCAGAGAAGAGTCTTTAACGTCAGACGCTTTCTCACCGAAGATGGCGCGCAGCAGTTTCTCTTCCGGGGTCAGTTGGGTTTCACCTTTCGGGGTTACCTTACCTACCAGGATATCGCCGCCGGTGACTTCCGCACCGATGTAAACGATACCGGATTCATCCAGTTTAGAGAGCGCAGCTTCACCCACGTTCGGGATGTCGGCGGTGATCTCTTCCGGCCCCAGCTTGGTGTCGCGAGACACGCACGCCAGTTCCTGAATATGGATCGTGGTGAAACGGTCTTCCTGGACCACACGCTCGGAAACGAGGATGGAGTCTTCGAAGTTGTAGCCGTTCCACGGCATGAACGCTACGCGCATGTTCTGACCGAGCGCCAGTTCACCGAGGTCGGTGGACGGACCGTCTGCCAGCACGTCGCCGCGTTCAACCGGCTCATCCAGAGATACACACGGCATCTGGTTGATGCAGGTGTTCTGGTTAGAACGGGTATATTTGGTCAGGTTATAGATATCGATACCTGCTTCGCCCGGGTACATCTCGTCTTCGTTAACTTTAATAACGATACGGGATGCATCGACGTACTGAACGGTACCGCCACGTTTGGCAACGGCAGTTACGCCGGAGTCAACGGCAACAGCACGCTCCATACCGGTACCTACCAGCGGCTTATCAGCGCGCAGGGTCGGAACCGCCTGACGTTGCATGTTCGCACCCATCAATGCACGGTTGGCGTCATCGTGTTCCAGGAACGGGATCAGGGACGCACCGACGGAAACCACCTGCTGGGTGGAAACGTCCATATAGTCAACCTGGTCTGCGCTGAAGAGGCTGGATTCGCCTTTACTGCGGCAGGTGACCAGATCGTCGGCGAAGCGGCCTTCTTCGGTCAGGTTGGTGTTCGCCTGAGCGATGACGTAGTTACCTTCTTCGATAGCGGAGAGGTAATGAATTTCATCGGTCACAATGCCGTCGGTGACTTTACGGTACGGCGTCTCAAGGAAGCCATATTCGTTAGTCTGCGCGTAAACGGACAGGGAGTTGATAAGACCGATGTTCGGACCTTCCGGCGTTTCGATAGGACAGACGCGACCGTAGTGGGTCGGGTGTACGTCTCGAACTTCAAACCCTGCACGTTCACGGGTCAGACCGCCCGGGCCGAGTGCGGAGATACGACGCTTGTGCGTGATCTCAGACAGCGGGTTGTTCTGGTCCATAAACTGCGACAGCTGGCTGGAACCAAAGAACTCTTTAACCGCTGCGGAAATCGGCTTGGCGTTGATCATATCCTGAGGCATCAGGGTATCCAGATCGCCCAGAGACAGACGCTCTTTCACCGCACGCTCTACACGTACCAGACCAACACGGAACTGGTTTTCCGCCATTTCGCCTACGGAACGGATACGACGGTTGCCGAGGTGGTCAATATCGTCCACTTCGCCTTTACCGTTACGGATATCGATGAGCTTTTTCATCACGTCGATGATGTCAGCTTTGCTCAGGATACCGGAACCTTCGATCTCGTCACGCAGCAGAGAGCGGTTGAACTTCATGCGGCCTACCGCAGAAAGATCGTAACGATCTTCGGAGAAGAACAGGTTCTCAAACAGGCTTTCTGCCGCTTCACGCGTCGGCGGCTCGCCAGGACGCATCATGCGGTAGATTTCAACCAGCGCGCTCAGGCGATCGGTGGTCGGGTCGACGCGTACTGTCTCAGACATGTACGGGCCGTGGTCGAGGTCGTTGGTGAACAGCGTCTCGATACGTTTGTGACCAGACTGGCTCAGTTTCGCCAGCAGATCCAGGGACAGCTCCATGTTGGCCGGGCAAATCAGCTCGCCAGTGGAAGCGTCCACATAATCTTTCGCCGCAACTTTACCGGCGATGTATTCCACCGGTACTTCGATATGTTTGATTTCGTCTTTTTCGAGCTGGCGAATGTGACGTGCAGTGATACGACGGCCTTTTTCTACGTAGATTTTGCCGTTTGCTTCGATATCAAAGGACGCGGTTTCACCACGCAGACGCTCCGGAATCAGCTCCATCTGCAGTTTGTTATCGCGGATTTCGAAGACCACTTTTTCAAAGAACAGGTCAAGGATCTGCTCAGTGGTGTAATCCAGCGCGCGCAGGATGATAGTTGCCGGCAGCTTACGACGACGGTCGATACGGACAAACAGGTTGTCTTTCGGATCGAATTCGAAGTCCAGCCAGGAGCCACGGTAAGGAATGATGCGTGCGTTATACAGCACCTTACCAGAGGAGTGGGTTTTACCCTTGTCGCTGTCAAAGAAGACGCCCGGGCTGCGGTGCAGCTGAGAAACGATAACACGCTCAGTACCGTTAATAACAAAGGTACCGTTATCGGTCATGAGCGGGATTTCGCCCATGTAAACTTCTTGCTCTTTGATGTCTTTAACGGTGCCTTCCGGCGCTTCGCGCTCGTAGATCACCAGACGCAGCTTAACGCGCAGCGGTGCCGAATAGGTCACGCCACGGATTTGGCATTCTTTAACATCAAACACCGGTTCGCCAAGACGGTAGCTGACGTATTGCAGTTCCGAATTGCCGCTGTAGCTCTGAATCGGGAATACGGAGCGGAAAGCCGCTTCCAGACCGTACTGACCTTCAGGATCTTGCTCGATAAATTTCTGGAACGAGTCAAGCTGGATAGAAAGGAGATAGGGAACATCCAGAACTTGTGGACGTTTACCAAAATCCTTACGAATACGTTTTTTCTCGGTATAGGAGTAAACCATAGGGTTCCTCAGCTCGCTGACAAGTCGACCCACTCTGTCCATCGAAGGGACAGTTTATGCAGCACCATTTTGTTGACCGAAAAGTGGAACACTTTTCGCAATACCTGTTGCTATCACGCTTAAACCATTTCATTGCGATTTACACAGTGCCGGAGCGCTGTCGCAGTATATTAAGTCGTCGATAGAAACAAGCATTGACGGGTAACCAGCAGTAAAACAGTGTGAAACGCTACTGGTCCCCTAGCGCAAAAAGGCTGGTGACCAAAAAGTCACCAGCCATCAGCCTGATTTCTCAGGCTGCCACCAGAAGGGTTGGCTTATTTAACTTCAACTTCAGCGCCAGCTTCTTCCAGAGATTTTTTCAGAGCTTCAGCGTCATCTTTGCTCACGCCTTCTTTCAGAGCGGCCGGAGCAGATTCTACCAGGTCTTTAGCTTCTTTCAGACCCAGGCCAGTTGCGCCACGTACTGCTTTGATAACAGCAACTTTGTTAGCGCCAGCGGCTTTCAGAATAACGTCGAATTCAGTTTTCTCTTCAGCAGCTTCAGCAGCCGGGCCAGCAGCAACAGCTACAGCAGCAGCAGCAGAAACACCGAATTTTTCTTCCATTGCAGAGATCAGCTCAACAACGTCCATTACGGACATAGCGGATACTGCTTCAATGATTTGATCTTTAGTGATAGACATTTAATTGTTCCTGAATATCAGAATAAGTTTTATACGTAAGCAAATGCGTTGCGAGAGTAAGCGCTATTAAGCAGCTTCTTTTGCGTCGCGAACAGCGGCCAGAGTGCGAACCAGTTTGCCTGCAGAGGCTTCTTTCATGGTTGCCATCAGGCGTGCAATTGCTTCTTCGTAAGTCGGCAGAGTTGCCAGGCGATCGATCTGGGACGCCGGGATCAGCTCACCTTCAAAGGCAGCGGCTTTGACCTCAAATTTTGCATTCGCTTTCGCGAAATCTTTGAACAGACGAGCAGCAGCGCCCGGGTGTTCCATAGAGTATGCAATCAGGGTCGGACCAACAAACGCGTCTTTCAGGCACTCAAACTGAGTACCTTCAACAACACGGCGCAGCAGGGTGTTACGAACAACACGCATGTATACGCCAGCTTCGCGACCTGCTTTACGCAGTTCAGTCATTTTGTCTACAGTAACGCCACGGGAATCCGCAACAACCGCAGACAGCGCGCCTTTGGCTACTTCGCTGACTTCAGCAACAATCGCTTGTTTGTCTTGAAGATTTAAAGCCATTAGCTTTTGCTCCTGGATTTTAGCCGGGACAAGTCCCGGAACTCACTTCACTCATTCATACGAAAGAGCGTCGAAATACGGTGAGCAGAAACAAGCCAAAGACTACTTAAAAAATATTCTTCAGGTTCTGTCACCGTCTACGCAGGAAATTAAGCTTCTTACGAAACACCTGCGGTCTTGGACGGAGGCCTGGATAAGGCCAGGCTCCAACCGAAAATCTTTTATGCTCTGCTTAGCAGAACAATGGGCGTAAGATTGTAGACAAATCCGACGCCCACGTAAAGAGGCGAATTAGTTCGCCGCTGCGCTCAGACCAGACTGGTCTACCGCAACACCTGCGCCCATGGTGGTGGACAGGCTAACTTTCTTGATGTACACGCCTTTAGCAGAAGACGGTTTTGCTTTTTTCAGAGCAACCAGCAGCGCTTCCAGGTTTTCTTTCAGTTTGTCAGCGTCGAAATCCACTTTACCGATGGTGGTGTGAATGATGCCGTTTTTGTCGTTACGGTAACGAACCTGACCTGCTTTCGCGTTTTTAACCGCTTCAGCAACGTTCGGCGTTACAGTACCAACTTTCGGGTTCGGCATCAGGCCGCGCGGGCCCAGAACCTGGCCCAGTTGGCCAACAACGCGCATTGCATCCGGGGAAGCAATAACAACGTCAAAGTTCATTTCGCCTTTTTTGATCTGGTCAGCCAGATCTTCCATACCTACCAGCTCAGCGCCAGCTGCTTTAGCAGCTTCAGCGTTCGGGCCCTGGGCAAATACGGCTACGCGAACAGAACGGCCAGTACCGTGCGGCAGTACAGTTGCACCACGTACGTTCTGGTCAGATTTACGAGCGTCGATGCCGAGGTTTACAGCAACGTCAACGCTTTCTACGAACTTAGCGGTAGCCAGTTCTTTCAGCAGAGTGATGGCTTCGTTGATGTCGTACTGTTTGGTCGCATCAACTTTGTCACGGATCACACGCATGCGCTTGGTCAGTTTAGCCATTTCTTAGTCCTCCACTACCAGGCCCATGGAACGTGCAGTACCTTCGATGGAGCGAGTCATCGCTTCAATGTCGGCGCCAGTCATGTCAGCAGCTTTGGTCTGTGCGATTTCCTGCAGCTGAGCGCGGGTAATGGTACCCACTTTGTCTTTGTTCGGCTTACCGGAACCAGACTTGATACCAGCCGCTTTTTTCAGCAGTACAGCTGCCGGCGGGGTTTTGGTAACGAAGGTGAAAGAACGGTCAGCGTAAACGGTGATAACAACCGGAATCGGCAGACCTTTTTCCATGGAATCCGTTTTGGCGTTGAACGCTTTACAGAATTCCATGATGTTAACACCCTGCTGACCCAGAGCCGGACCGACCGGCGGGCTCGGGTTAGCCATACCAGCTGCAACCTGCAGCTTAACGTAGGCTTGTACTTTCTTGGCCATGAAAATTTCCTCAGTTGGGTCTAGCGCCTCAGAGAGGCTCCCCGTGATTAAAACGTTTTATGGGCTTGGCCCATAAAAACAAAAGGCGCGAAATTGTATTCCAATCTCGCGCCTTGTGCAACGGTTAACCGCTGCTTTTTCGAACTCAGCTTACGCTTTTTCTACCTGACTGAAATCAAGCTCAACCGGTGTAGCACGACCGAAAATAGACACCGATACTTTCAGGCGGCTCTTCTCATAGTCAACTTCTTCAACCACGCCGTTGAAGTCAGCGAACGGACCGTCGTTAACGCGAACCATTTCACCCGGCTCAAACAGCGTTTTCGGACGCGGCTTATCACCCACCTGCTGCAGGCGGTTCATGATAGCATCGACTTCTTTGTCGCTGATTGGTGCCGGACGGTCAGAGGTGCCGCCGATAAAGCCCATTACGCGCGGTACGCTACGCACCAGGTGCCAGCTTGCGTCGTTCATAACCATCTGAACTAACACATAACCGGGGAAGAATTTGCGCTCGCTCTTGCGACGCTGGCCGCCACGGATCTCCACAACCTCTTCGGTCGGAACCATGACTTCGCCAAACAACTCTTCCATGTTGTGTAATTTGATATGCTCACGCAGCGAAGTCGCTACGCGGCCTTCAAAACCGGAAAACGCCTGAACGACGTACCAGCGCTTTTTAGGTGCTTCAGACATCTCAGAACCTCAGGCCAGTGATAAAGGATACCAGGCGGACCAGAATACCATCCAGCCCCCACAGGATCAGTGACATTACAGCAGTCACTGCAGCCACGATTAATGTGGTGTGCAACGTTTCCTGGCGAGTCGGCCAAATAACCTTACGGACTTCGGTTCTCGCTTCACGGGCAAAGGCGACGGTAGCTTTACCTTTCGTCGTTAACAGCGCGACACCACCCGCTGCAGCAATCAGAATGACCACCGCAAGAGCACGCAGCGGCAGGGTAATCTCACGGTAAAGAAAGTTGCCTACGATAGCTACAATCAGCAGCGCAGCGACAACCAGCCACTTCATCACTTCCAGGCCGCGCCCGCTTCCTTGAGCTTCGGTATTCGCACTCATAAACCAACCTGTCATAGTAAATCAGACAAACATTTTTGCCCCGCACATGCGAGGCAAGCCAGACCGAATTGCTCTTTTTACATTGCGCTTCGGAGTTACGCTATCTGCAGAGCCTGTCTCAGCAATGATTATGTGGAATAAATCACTGATGAGCCAGGTTCTGGTTCGAGAGCGTGCAAAAAGGGCATCAAATGATGCCCTTTTATTGCGCATTGCGTCAAATGTTATCAGCGATTAGCCGAGAACTTTAGCAACCACGCCCGCGCCAACGGTACGGCCGCCTTCGCGGATTGCGAAACGCAGACCGTCGTCCATCGCGATCGGGTGGATCAGGGTGACAACCATTTTGATGTTGTCGCCCGGCATTACCATCTCTACGCCTTCCGGCAGTTCGATGGTACCGGTCACGTCAGTCGTACGGAAGTAGAACTGCGGACGGTAGCCTTTGAAGAACGGAGTGTGACGGCCGCCTTCATCTTTGGACAGAATGTACACTTCAGATTCGAACTTGGTGTGCGGCTTGATGGAGCCCGGCTTAGCCAGTACCTGACCACGTTCGATTTCTTCACGTTTGATACCACGCAGCAGAACACCTACGTTCTCGCCCGCACGGCCTTCGTCCAGCAGTTTGCGGAACATTTCAACGCCGGTACAGGTGGATTTCGCGGTGTCTTTGATACCAACGATTTCAACTTCTTCACCAACCTTGATGATACCGCGCTCTACACGACCGGTAACAACGGTACCACGACCAGAGATGGAGAATACATCTTCGATCGGCAGCAGGAACGGCTTGTCAATCGCGCGCTCCGGTTCCGGGATGTAAGAATCCAGGTGACCAGCCAGCTCGATGATTTTCTCTTCCCACTCAGCTTCGCCTTCCAGCGCTTTCAGCGCGGAACCGCGAACGATCGGGGTGTCGTCGCCCGGGAAGTCGTACTGAGACAGCAGCTCACGCACTTCCATCTCAACCAGTTCCAGCAGCTCTTCGTCATCAACCATGTCGCATTTGTTCAGGAACACGATGATGTACGGAACGCCTACCTGACGACCCAGCAGGATGTGCTCACGGGTCTGCGGCATCGGGCCGTCAGTCGCAGCAACAACCAGGATAGCGCCATCCATCTGAGCAGCACCGGTGATCATGTTTTTCACGTAGTCGGCGTGGCCCGGGCAGTCAACGTGCGCGTAGTGGCGAGTCGGGGTGTCATATTCAACGTGAGAGGTGTTGATGGTGATACCACGAGCTTTTTCTTCCGGCGCGTTATCGATCTGATCGAATGCACGAGCAGAACCACCGTAGGTTTTAGCCAGAACGGTAGTGATGGCAGCGGTCAGCGTTGTTTTACCATGGTCAACGTGGCCGATAGTACCGACGTTAACGTGCGGTTTTGTACGTTCAAACTTTTCTTTAGACATCGATTGTCCCTCTAAGACACGGATAAATCGGTGGTATCACCACATCAACCAGGCATTAGCCTGAATTTGTTGAATAGATCTACAGAAGAGAAACAGGGAGGAGATTGAGAAGTGGTGCTGATAGGCAGATTCGAACTGCCGACCTCACCCTTACCAAGGGTGCGCTCTACCAACTGAGCTATATCAGCACATCCTGGAGCGGGCAGCGGGAATCGAACCCGCATCATCAGCTTGGAAGGCTGAGGTAATAGCCATTATACGATGCCCGCATCCTGAAACTCGGCTACCCAGTTCTTTCTGTACAAAAAAGAAAATCTTTCTTGCTTGAGCTGGCAGGCTTACCGACCAACTCTGGCGACGCAATCGCGAAGCCGAAAGTGGTGGTGGGGGAAGGATTCGAACCTTCGAAGTCTGTGACGGCAGATTTACAGTCTGCTCCCTTTGGCCGCTCGGGAACCCCACCTGAACTTGATGGTGCCGGCTACCGGAATCGAACTGGTGACCTACTGATTACAAGTCAGTTGCTCTACCTACTGAGCTAAGCCGGCATCAAGTAGCGCGCATTCTAGGAATAGCAGCGCGCGCATGCAACAAAAAAATTGCTTAATCCGCTTTATCGCTCACATTTTGCGCACCACTGCGCATTTCTGATGCCTTTTCAGCCACTCATGCTGAAATAATCCACAGTTTAACGTTGTGCGTTATCGTTCGCGCAGAGCGTTAAAGAGGAAACCGCCCTCGTCAAAAAGAAGAGCGCTATCTATTACGTATGCCTGAAAAGGATAAACGCTGAGGGACGGATAAGGTTTATACAATTACGATCAAGAAGCGTGACGCTTTACCGAGAAAGGAAAGCACGGAAGATTTTTTCTTATTATTCCTTTTGATCTGATGTTACCCTCCTGCCCATTGTGAAATTCTCGCTTACCCGGCGTGCCATTAAGCGATCTAAGATGAAAGCATCACAGCGCTGAGCAAAGGGTTTTCATTTTGTCCTGAATGACAGGCAGAAGCATGCTTATGAGTAATAAAGATCAAACCTTAACGTCCCCTTACCTCCAGTTTAACCGGAGCCAGTGGGCAGCCCTGCGTGATTCAGTGCCGATGACGCTTACTGAAGGTGAAATTGCGCGTTTAAAGGGCATTAACGAAGACCTGTCTCTGGAAGAAGTGGCGGAGATTTATTTGCCGCTGTCACGCCTGCTCAATTTTTATATCAGTTCCAACTTACGTCGTCAGGCAGTACTGGAGCAATTCCTGGGCACCAATGGGCAGCGCATCCCTTATATCATCAGTATTGCCGGCAGCGTGGCGGTGGGTAAAAGCACAACTGCCCGTGTATTACAGGCGCTGCTAAGCCGTTGGCCTGAACATCGTCGCGTTGAACTGATTACGACTGACGGGTTTCTTCATCCCAACGCAGTGCTCAAAGAGCGCGATTTGATGAAGAAAAAAGGCTTTCCGCAGTCATATGATATGCATCGCCTGGTGAAGTTTGTTTCGGATATCAAGTCCGGCGTGCCGAACGTCACCGCACCGGTCTATTCACATTTAATTTATGACGTGATCCCGGATGGGGATAAGGTCGTCAATCACCCTGATATCCTCATACTCGAAGGGCTCAATGTGCTGCAAAGTGGCATGGATTATCCGCATGACCCACATCATGTATTTGTTTCCGATTTCGTCGATTTCTCAATTTATGTAGATGCGCCTGAAGATTTGCTCCAGCGCTGGTATATCAACCGTTTCCTTAAATTCCGCGAAGGGGCCTTTACCGATCCCGACTCATATTTCCATCACTATGCGCAGCTTTCAGAAGACGAAGCTGTCAGCATCGCCACACAACTATGGAAAGAAATTAACTGGTTGAATTTAAAAGAGAACATACTGCCAACACGTGAGCGCGCCAGTCTGATTATGACGAAGAGTGCTAATCATGCTGTCGAGTGTGTACGGTTGCGCAAATGATTGAGATATTAAAAAAGGGAGCTAAGCTCCCTTTTTTATTCCGCGCTTCGTAATGAGATTTCCCCGCCGACCCAGGGCTTGATAACATCATTTTGCTCAAGCAATAACGCGCCCTGATTATCGATGCCACGCGAAATACCGTATATTTCACGCTCACCGATAATAAGCTTAACCTGACGATGAATAAAATTATCCAGTTTTTCCCAACGAGCCAGAAAAGGAGCCAGCCCTTCCTGCTCGAACTCACGCAGTGAAGAACGCAGCTTTTCGATAAGCCTGACTGCCAACGTATTTCTGTCGACCTTAATGCCCGCTTCCTGAAGGTTGATCCAGCCCTGGTTGACAATATCGCTCTCAACCTGCCGCATTGCCAGATTAATACCGGCACCAATTACGATCTGCGCCGCGTCGCCTGTTTTGCCCGTCAGCTCAACGAGAATACCAGCCAGTTTTCTGTCATTCAGATACAGATCGTTTGGCCACTTTACCCGCACCTGATCGGCACCCAGCTCATGCAGCACTTCAGCCATTACGATACCGATGACCAGACTCAGGCCAATGGCCGCGGCGGGCCCTTGTTCAAGCCGCCAGTACATAGACAGATAAAGATTTGCACCAAACGGCGAAAACCATTTCCGCCCGCGGCGCCCGCGCCCCGCCTGCTGATACTCAGCAATGCATGCATCGCCAGAGTCAAGCTCTGAAAGCCGGTCCATTAAATACTGATTTGTAGAGTCGATAACCGGTAATACCGTTACCGAGCCAGATTTAATGTGGGAATGGATAAACGTCTCATCGAGCAACTGTATCGGTCCTGGCAGACTATATCCCTTGCCGGGCACTGTAAAAACGTCAATGCCCCAGTCACGTAGGGTCTGAATATGCTTATTGATAGCCGCCCGGCTCATACCGAGTTTTTCACCCAGCTGCTCGCCTGAATGGAAATCGCCATCGGCGAGAAGAGAAATCAGCGTCAAAGGAATCTTATTATCTTTCAAGCAATCGTCTCCACGGCATCCACCTCACCCGTTGCGCCAATAAAACGCACTTCTGGCTCAAGCCAGACATTAAATTTTTCACCCACGCGCCGGCGCACTTCATGCGCAAGCCTCACGACATCATCACTGGTCGCGCCATTCTCATTAATCAGCACCAGGGCCTGTTGACGGTGAACGGCAGCGCCACCGACCCTATGCCCTTTCATTTCGCAGCGATCGATAAGCCAGCCTGCCGCCAGTTTTACCTGCCCGTCATTTTGCGGGTAACGCGGGGCATCAGGGTAATGGATAAAGAGCGCACTGGCATCTTCTGCAGTAATCACCGGGTTTTTAAAGAAACTACCCGCGTTGCCGTATTCTTGAGGATCGGGAAGTTTCGTGCGACGCATATGGCATACCGCATCGAATACCTGGCGGGGCGTGACGGTACTGGCAGGCAGGCGCGTCAAATCGCCGTACGTAAGCACAGGCGACCACTGTTTTGGAAGGCGAAGGCCAACACCGGTAATCGCGTATTGATGCTGATAATCATGTTTAAATATGCTGTCGCGATAACCAAACCGGCAATCGATATTTCCAAGCCGGACAGTTTGACCGGATACGAGATCAAGACAGTCGACGTACAGACAAAATTGTCTGAACTCAACACCGTAAGCACCGATGTTCTGGATGGGCGAAGAGCCTGCACAGCCTGGGATCAACGCCAGGTTCTCAAGCCCGGCCATATTGTGGTCGAGGGTGAATTCCACAAGGCGGTGCCAGTTTTCTCCGGCGCCCGCATGGACCAACCATGCGTCAGGCTGTTCTTCTACCTGAATCCCCATAATACGGTTCAGAATAATGGTGCCGTCAAAATCATCAAGAAACAGTACGTTGCTCCCCTCGCCCAGAATCAACACAGCCTGAGAAGCGGCCTGAGCCTGCTGCCATGCTTCAGCCAGCTCTTTGGCAGTATGCGCCTTAACAATATTCTGCGCGCGTTTATCAATACCGAAAGTATTGTAGGGTTTAAGGGAGTTATTCATGCCGTTAGTCCTGATATCGAAACCTCGACAGTTTAACTGATTAGCCTGTTGATAGCTTGTCTCGCGCGTAAGTCGGGGAGACAAAAGCGGGGATGGTGATCCTTACGTCGGGTAGATGGAATATGCAGCGCGGGCGCAGTACAGTGGGTTGTTGAGAGGGGAAAAGGCGGGCGGTCTGACGTTCTTGTCTGGTACCCAGAAAGCAAAAACCCCTCAGCATCGCTGAGGGGTTCTTTATTTGATGCCTGGCAGTTCCCTACTCTCGCATGGGGAGGCCCCACACTACCATCGGCGCTACGGCGTTTCACTTCTGAGTTCGGCATGGGGTCAGGTGGGACCACCGCGCTACAGCCGCCAGGCAAATTCTGTCCGTCCACCGCTTTACGCCATGAACGTTTATCCGTCACAAGCTGAATTGTCTCTCAACACGCCAGACTTCTTTGGCGTTGTAAGGTTAAGCCTCACGGTTCATTAGTACCGGTTAGCTCAACGCATCGCTGCGCTTACACACCCGGCCTATCAACGTCGTCGTCTTCAACGTTCCTTCAGGAGACTTATAGTCTCAGGGAGAACTCATCTCGGGGCAAGTTTCGTGCTTAGATGCTTTCAGCACTTATCTCTTCCGCATTTAGCTACCGGGCAGTGCCATTGGCATGACAACCCGAACACCAGTGATGCGTCCACTCCGGTCCTCTCGTACTGGGAGCAGCCCCCCTCAATTCTCCAGCGCCCACGGCAGATAGGGACCGAACTGTCTCACGACGTTCTAAACCCAGCTCGCGTACCACTTTAAATGGCGAACAGCCATACCCTTGGGACCTACTTCAGCCCCAGGATGTGATGAGCCGACATCGAGGTGCCAAACACCGCCGTCGATATGAACTCTTGGGCGGTATCAGCCTGTTATCCCCGGAGTACCTTTTATCCGTTGAGCGATGGCCCTTCCATACAGAACCACCGGATCACTATGACCTGCTTTCGCACCTGCTCGAGCCGTCACTCTCGCAGTCAAGCCAGCTTATGCCATTGCACTAACCTCCTGATGTCCGACCAGGATTAGCTGACCTTCGTGCTCCTCCGTTACACTTTGGGAGGAGACCGCCCCAGTCAAACTACCCACCAGACACTGTCCCCACGCCAGATTATGGCGCCAGGTTAGAACATCAAACATTAAAGGGTGGTATTTCAAGGTTGGCTCCACGCAGACTGGCGTCCACGCTTCAAAGCCTCCCACCTATCCTACACATCAAGGCTCAATGTTCAGTGTCAAGCTGTAGTAAAGGTTCACGGGGTCTTTCCGTCTTGCCGCGGGTACACTGCATCTTCACAGCGAGTTCAATTTCACTGAGTCTCGGGTGGAGACAGCCTGGCCATCATTACGCCATTCGTGCAGGTCGGAACTTACCCGACAAGGAATTTCGCTACCTTAGGACCGTTATAGTTACGGCCGCCGTTTACCGGGGCTTCGATCAGGAGCTTCTCTTGCGATAACCCCATCAATTAACCTTCCGGCACCGGGCAGGCGTCACACCGTATACGTCCACTTTCGTGTTTGCACAGTGCTGTGTTTTTAATAAACAGTTGCAGCCAGCTGGTATCTTCGACTGACTTCAGCTCCACCCGCAGGGGCTTCACCTACATGTCAGCGTGCCTTCTCCCGAAGTTACGGCACCATTTTGCCTAGTTCCTTCACCCGAGTTCTCTCAAGCGCCTTGGTATTCTCTACCTGACCACCTGTGTCGGTTTGGGGTACGATTTCGTGTTACCTGATGCTTAGAGGCTTTTCCTGGAAGCAGGGCATTTGTTACTTCAGCACCGTAGTGCCTCGTCATCACGCCTCAGTGTTAAAGTGAACCGGATTTACCTGGAACACACACCTACACGCTTAAACCGGGACAACCGTCGCCCGGCCAACATAGCCTTCTCCGTCCCCCCTTCGCAGTAACACCAAGTACAGGAATATTAACCTGTTTCCCATCGACTACGCCTTTCGGCCTCGCCTTAGGGGTCGACTCACCCTGCCCCGATTAACGTTGGACAGGAACCCTTGGTCTTCCGGCGAGCGGGCTTTTCACCCGCTTTATCGTTACTTATGTCAGCATTCGCACTTCTGATACCTCCAGCATGCCTCACAGCACACCTTCGCAGGCTTACAGAACGCTCCCCTACCCAACAACACATAGTGTCGCTGCCGCAGCTTCGGTGCATGGTTTAGCCCCGTTACATCTTCCGCGCAGGCCGACTCGACCAGTGAGCTATTACGCTTTCTTTAAATGATGGCTGCTTCTAAGCCAACATCCTGGCTGTCTGTGCCTTCCCACATCGTTTCCCACTTAACCATGACTTTGGGACCTTAGCTGGCGGTCTGGGTTGTTTCCCTCTTCACGACGGACGTTAGCACCCGCCGTGTGTCTCCCGTGATAACATTCTTCGGTATTCGTAGTTTGCATCGGGTTGGTAAGCCGGGATGGCCCCCTAGCCGAAACAGTGCTCTACCCCCGAAGATGAGTTCACGAGGCGCTACCTAAATAGCTTTCGGGGAGAACCAGCTATCTCCCGGTTTGATTGGCCTTTCACCCCCAGCCACAGGTCATCCGCTAATTTTTCAACATTAGTCGGTTCGGTCCTCCAGTTAGTGTTACCCAACCTTCAACCTGCCCATGGCTAGATCACCGGGTTTCGGGTCTATACCCTGCAACTTAACGCCCAATTAAGACTCGGTTTCCCTTCGGCTCCCCTATGCGGTTAACCTTGCTACAGAATATAAGTCGCTGACCCATTATACAAAAGGTACGCAGTCACCCTCTTACGAAGGCTCCCACTGCTTGTACGTACACGGTTTCAGGTTCTGTTTCACTCCCCTCGCCGGGGTTCTTTTCGCCTTTCCCTCACGGTACTGGTTCACTATCGGTCAGTCAGGAGTATTTAGCCTTGGAGGATGGTCCCCCCATCTTCAGACAGGATATCACGTGTCCCGCCCTACTCATCGAGCTCACAGCCTGTGTGCCTTCGTGTACGGGGCTGTCACCCTGTATCGCCGGCCTTTCCAGACCGTTCCACTGACACACAAGCTGATTCAGGCTCTGGGCTGTTCCCCGTTCGCTCGCCGCTACTGGGGGAATCTCGGTTGATTTCTTTTCCTCGGGGTACTTAGATGTTTCAGTTCCCCCGGTTCGCCTCACAGCACTATGTATTCATGCTGAGATAGTGTGACGAATCACACTGGGTTTCCCCATTCGGACATCGCCGGCTATAACGGTTCATATCACCTTACCGGCGCTTTTCGCAGATTAGCACGTCCTTCATCGCCTCTGACTGCCAGGGCATCCACCGTGTACGCTTGTTCGCTTAACCTCACAACCCGAAGAAGTCTTCGTGCTGCGAGTTTGAGAGACTCTGACACACCGCGCATTCCTTATTTACGGAAGAATGCAACAGCGTGTCTGTTTCAATTTTCAGCTTGTTCCGGATTGTTAAAGAGCAAATATCTCAAACGTGACTTAACAGTCAGTTTTGAGATATTAATCGGTAACGCCTTTCACTCATTACCAGCAGGTGGCGTCCCTTAGGGGATTCGAACCCCTGTTACCGCCGTGAAAGGGCGGTGTCCTGGGCCTCTAGACGAAAGGGACTTCGCTTTCGCAGACAACCCTGCTTCTTTACTTTTCTATCAGACAATCTGTGTGAGCACTACGAGGTTGTATCTTGCAGGTAAGGAGGTGATCCAACCGCAGGTTCCCCTACGGTTACCTTGTTACGACTTCACCCCAGTCATGAATCACAAAGTGGTAAGCGCCCTCCCGAAGGTTAAGCTACCTACTTCTTTTGCAACCCACTCCCATGGTGTGACGGGCGGTGTGTACAAGGCCCGGGAACGTATTCACCGTGGCATTCTGATCCACGATTACTAGCGATTCCGACTTCATGGAGTCGAGTTGCAGACTCCAATCCGGACTACGACGCACTTTATGAGGTCCGCTTGCTCTCGCGAGGTCGCTTCTCTTTGTATGCGCCATTGTAGCACGTGTGTAGCCCTGGTCGTAAGGGCCATGATGACTTGACGTCATCCCCACCTTCCTCCGGTTTATCACCGGCAGTCTCCTTTGAGTTCCCACCATTACGTGCTGGCAACAAAGGATAAGGGTTGCGCTCGTTGCGGGACTTAACCCAACATTTCACAACACGAGCTGACGACAGCCATGCAGCACCTGTCTCAGAGTTCCCGAAGGCACTCCCGCATCTCTGCAGGATTCTCTGGATGTCAAGACCAGGTAAGGTTCTTCGCGTTGCATCGAATTAAACCACATGCTCCACCGCTTGTGCGGGCCCCCGTCAATTCATTTGAGTTTTAACCTTGCGGCCGTACTCCCCAGGCGGTCGACTTAACGCGTTAGCTCCGGAAGCCACGCCTCAAGGGCACAACCTCCAAGTCGACATCGTTTACGGCGTGGACTACCAGGGTATCTAATCCTGTTTGCTCCCCACGCTTTCGCACCTGAGCGTCAGTCTTCGTCCAGGGGGCCGCCTTCGCCACCGGTATTCCTCCAGATCTCTACGCATTTCACCGCTACACCTGGAATTCTACCCCCCTCTACGAGACTCAAGCTTGCCAGTTTCAAATGCAGTTCCCAGGTTGAGCCCGGGGATTTCACATCTGACTTAACAAACCGCCTGCGTGCGCTTTACGCCCAGTAATTCCGATTAACGCTTGCACCCTCCGTATTACCGCGGCTGCTGGCACGGAGTTAGCCGGTGCTTCTTCTGCGAGTAACGTCAATTGCTGCGGTTATTAACCACAACACCTTCCTCCTCGCTGAAAGTACTTTACAACCCGAAGGCCTTCTTCATACACGCGGCATGGCTGCATCAGGCTTGCGCCCATTGTGCAATATTCCCCACTGCTGCCTCCCGTAGGAGTCTGGACCGTGTCTCAGTTCCAGTGTGGCTGGTCATCCTCTCAGACCAGCTAGGGATCGTCGCCTAGGTGAGCCTTTACCCCACCTACTAGCTAATCCCATCTGGGCACATCTGATGGCATGAGGCCCGAAGGTCCCCCACTTTGGTCCGAAGACGTTATGCGGTATTAGCTACCGTTTCCAGTAGTTATCCCCCTCCATCAGGCAGTTTCCCAGACATTACTCACCCGTCCGCCGCTCGTCACCCGAGAGCAAGCTCTCTGTGCTACCGCCCGACTTGCATGTGTTAGGCCTGCCGCCAGCGTTCAATCTGAGCCATGATCAAACTCTTCAATTAAAGTTTGATGCTCAAAGAATTAAACTGTTAGTTCGTAATGAATTAACTGTTGTTCACTTGAGACTTGATAATCATTTATCGTCCGAAGACGTTAAGATATCAGTGCCCCGAGTGCCCACACAGATTGTCTGATAAATTGTTAAAGAGCGGTGCGACGCGGCTTTCAGCCTGCTGTCGCGAGGTGGCGTATATTACGCTTTCCTCTTTCAGAGTCAAGCGTTTATTTTCGCTTTCGTCTGCCTGACGGGCCGGTTTGTTTGCCGTTGTGCCGTGTCAGTGGAGGCGCATTATAGGGAGTTCTTCGCGCCTGACAACCCCTAATCTCAAAAAACTTTCCGTTCGATTACTTTCCAGGCAACACGTCTGAAAATGATACTAATCGCGGGTCAGGCGGGCGATTTCTTGTGCAAAAAGGGCCACCTGAGGCCAGTCTGTATAAACCACTTCTTTTGATGTATCGGTTTCGCCGCCAGTCATTTTCATAATCAGGCGAATCATAAAGCGGTCAAACCAGCGATAGCGCGGGTAGCGCAGCGCGCCCGCGAACACGGCGCAATGATCCGGATGCCACGGCGAGTTCAGCAGAAACTTGCGGGTATAGTTGTTGGTCTGTGGGGTGCGCTTTTCCGGTTTGCGTGCGACGAGGTTGACCGAGAAGAACGCGCCGGGCACCGCATTAAGCGCCTGCTCATGTTTTTTCACAAACGCGTCCAGCGTCGGATGGAAATGTCCGTAGCGAATCGATGCGCCGATCACCACCTTCTTATATTGCGTCCAGTCAGGCTCTTCTGCGCGATGCAGGTTAACGACATCCGTCGCCTCGCCCAGCTCCTGCAGCTGTGAGGCGATATAAAAAGCAATTTCGCGCGTTTGTCCGTCGCGTGTGGAAAACAGAATTAAGGTTTTCACGATAGTCTCCCTGTTATTCGCGCCAGAAGGTCGGGGTAAACAGCACCAGAAGCGTAAACACTTCCAGGCGACCGAAAAGCATATTGGCGATGAGTATCCACTTAGCGATGGGGTTCATGCTGGCGAAGTTATCCGCCACCACGCCAAGCCCAGGGCCAAGGTTATTGAGTGTTGCCACCACAGAGGCGAACGCGGAAAAGTCATCCACGCCGGTAGCGATAATCGCCAGCATGCTGACCAGAAACACCAGCGCATACGCTGAGAAGAATCCCCACACCGCTTCGAGGATACGTTCCGGCAATGCGCGGTTGCCAAGCTTAATACTGTAGACCGCGTTCGGATGCACCAGTCTTTTCAGCTCGCGATTGCCCTGCTTAAAGAGCAGCAGAATACGAATGACCTTAAGACCACCGCCCGTAGAGCCCGCGCACCCGCCGATGAATGCCGAACAGAGCAGCAGCACAGGCAGGAACAGCGGCCATTTCGCGATGCTGTCGGTGGTAAAGCCCGCCGTCGTCGCCATCGACACCACCTGGAAAAACGCCTGGTTGAGCGTCGTCACCGCCGAGTCATACGTATCATGGAACCAGAGCACCAGAGTACAGATGAACACCAGCGTCAGCTGCACGCCGATAAACATGCGAAACTCCGGGTCGCGCGAATAGACCTTCAGGCTGCGCCCGCTTAACAGGGAAAAGTGCAGCCCGTAATTACAGCCGGAGATCAGCAGAAAGATAGCAATAATGGTGTTGATGGTGGGGCTTGCGAAATACCCCACGCTCGCGTCATGGGTGGAAAACCCGCCGATGGCGATTGTGGCAAAGCTATGGCCGATGGCGTCAAACGCGGGCATACCGGCAAACCACAACGCCAGCGCGCACGCTACCGTCAGCAACACATAAATCAGCCACAGCGTCTTGGCTGTTTCGGCGATACGCGGGCGCATTTTATTATCTTTCAGCGGGCCGGGCATCTCGGCGCGATAGAGCTGCATGCCGCCCACGCCCAGAATCGGCAGTATCGCCACCGCCAGCACGATGATCCCCATACCGCCGAACCACTGCAGCATCTGCCGGTAGAACAGAATGGCGTGCGGCAACGAATCGAGGCCCACCAGCGTCGTGGCACCGGTCGTGGTCAGCCCGGAGAAGGACTCAAAAAAGGCATCGGTAATGGTGAGGTTAGGCCGTTCGGAGAAAATAAACGGCAATGCCCCGACGCTGCCCAGCACCGTCCAGAACAGCACCACTATCAAAAAGCCTTCGCGCGATTTCAGCTCACGCTTCTGATGGCGGTTCGGCCACCAGAGCGCCGCGCCAATCGTCAGGGCGACAAAAAAGGTTTGCGTAAAAGCGCGTCCCGCGCCGTCGCGGTAGAGCAGGGCCACCAGGCCGGGAATAATCATCGTCCCGGAAAACAGGATAACCAACAGACCAACGATTCGGGTAATGGCGCGAAAATGCATCTGCCGTTTCCTTTGGAATCAAAATGAAGGGGAGGATTATTATTCAACCGACAGCAAATGCAATGCGCCACGGCTAAAGTCGGCGAGCTTTGCTGAAAAAGCCGCCACCTGCGTCTGCGCCAGCGCCACCCTAAGCGCCACGCTTGCCTGAAATTCGCTCTGCACGACGCGGCCATTAAACTGGGCGAGCAGCGCTTCGACACCCGCGAGCTGCGCGTAATCACACAGCAACGTATATTCCGTCATCGGCACTTTGAGCGTGGTCGCAAGCTGCGCCAGCGCCTGCTGAACGCCGCCGCCATAGGCTTTCACCAGGCCGCCGGTGCCAAGCTTCACGCCGCCGAAGTAGCGCACCACCACTGCGGTCACTTCCCCGACGCCGCTGCCCATCAGCTGCGCGAGCATCGGTTTTCCGGCGGTGCCTGCCGGTTCGCCGTCGTCCGAGAAGCCCAGTTGCTGAGAATCATCGGGCGCGCCCGCAACCCAGGCCTGGCAATAATGCCGGGCGTCTGGGTAGTCGGCGCGCGCCTGCGCGACAAACGCTTTCGCCGCCTCCACGCCCTCGGTATGCCCGAGGAGCGTAATGAAGCGGCTCTTTTTGATCTCTTCCGTAAATATCACCGGCGCAGCCGGAACCAGCCAGCTCTCCATCAGGCCAGCTTCAGGTCCCGGGTCATATTTTCCACGCCGTGCTCGTGAATGATCACGTTATCTTCAATGCGAATGCCGCCAAACGGCTTCAGCGCTTCAATTTTCTGCCAGTTGAAATGCTTGCTGAACTCACCTTCTCGCCACGGCGCCAGCAGTGACTCGATAAAGTAAATTCCCGGCTCAATCGTCAGCACCATACGCGGCTGCACTACGCGCGTGCAGCGCAGATACGGATATTTCCCCGGCGCCGCCAGGTGCGTTCCGGTATCGTCCTGCATAAAGCCCGCGACGTCATGCACCTGTAAGCCCAGCGGGTGGCCGATACCGTGCGGCATAAACGGCCCGGTAATGTCCGCTTCCACCATCGCCTCTTCGCTGATGTCCGTGACTATCTGATGGCGGCGCAGCAGTTTCGCGATGCGCTGATGAAACTGGATATGGTAATCAATGTAGCTGACGCCCGCTTTCATGGTGCCAATCAGCGCCAGTTGCTCTTCATTCACATCTTTAATAAGGGCGGCGAAATCGCTGTCGCTGTCGGCGGCCCAGGTGCGGGTTAAATCCGCCGCATAGCCGTTATATTCCGCGCCCGCGTCCAGCAGGAAGCTGCGCATTTCAGACGGCGCACGGTGATCGAGACGGGTGTAATGCAGCACGGCGGCGTGTTCGTTCAGCGCCACGATATTGCTGTACGGCACGTCGGTATCGCGATGGCCAGTCGCGGTCAGGTAAGCGAGATTGATATCAAACTCGCTCATCCCGGAAAGAAACGCCTCATGCGCGGCGCGATGACCGTTAACCGCCGTCTTCTGCGCCTCGCGCATGCACGCCAGCTCATAATCCGTCTTATACGCGCGCCAGAAATGCAGGTAGTCGATAACCCCTTTCGGGTTCACTTTATCCGCCGGGATATCCAGCTTCAGCGCGCGCTCCGGCACCGGGCCGATATAGGCGATATTACCGCGCGCGGCAGGCAGCAGGCCGCCAATCTCATCGGCTTTCGGCAGCGCGATGATATCTATCTCTTGCGTCCAGAACGCGTTCGGCAGCGGCTCCACGTTATGCCAGTAATCCACCGGCAGATAAAACCACAGCTTTGGCTTATTGACGCCATCCACCAGCAGCCAGCAGTTCGGCACCTGGATTACGGGCACCCACGCCTTAAATTGCGGGTTCACCTTAAACGGATAAGCGTGATCGTCCAGAAAGACGTTAAACAGCTCGCCGGAGTGGATCAGCAGCGCGTCCAGGTTAAAACGGGCGAGAACATTGCGGGTACGCTCCTGGAGCGTATCCAGATGATTTTTATAGAGGGTGGTCAGCGAATCCATACTTTACCTTTAAAGTTTGAGCTCTCAACCCGGGCATCTTAGCACACCGGTTTATCACCCGAGCGTTTTCCACCATCCGTGATCGCGTTTGCAAATATTTAAACAGTAATTTGCATTTCATTAACATCAAATCCACACTCCGCTTCATCTGGTACGACCAGATCCCCTTGCTGGATTCAGGAGACCGACATGCTCTACAAAGGCGACACCCTGTACCTTAACTGGCTGGAAGACGGCATTGCCGAACTGGTGTTCGATGCCCCCGGCTCGGTGAACAAGCTTGATACCGCGACCGTGGCAAGCCTTGGCCACGCGCTGGATGTGCTGGAAAAAGAACCCCGTCTTAAAGCCCTGCTGCTGCGCTCAGAAAAAGCGGCGTTTATCGTCGGGGCCGACATTACCGAATTCCTCTCGCTGTTCCAGGTGCCCGCTGAGCAACTGAGCCAGTGGCTGCACTTCGCCAACAGCGTGTTTAACCGTCTTGAAGATTTGCCGGTGCCGACCCTTTCCGCCATCAACGGCTACGCGCTGGGCGGCGGCTGCGAATGCGTGCTGGCGACCGATTTCCGTCTCGCCACGCCGGATGCCCGCATCGGGCTGCCGGAAACGAAGCTTGGCATCATGCCGGGCTTTGGCGGCTCTGTACGTCTGCCCCGTCTGCTGGGCGCCGACAGCGCGCTGGAAATTATCGCCGCCGGTAAAGACATCACCGCCGACGCCGCGCTGAAAGTGGGCCTGGTGGATGCCGTCGTGAAACCGGAAAAACTGATTGAAGGCGCGCTGCGCATGCTGCGTCAGGCCATCGACGGCGATCTCGACTGGCAGGCCCGTCGCCAGCCGAAGCTTGAACCGCTGCGCCTGAGCAAAATCGAAGCCGCCATGAGCTTTACTATCGCCAAAGGCATGGTCATGCAGACCGCCGGTAAACACTACCCGGCGCCGATGACGGCGGTGAAAACCATCGAAGCCGCCGCCGGAATGGGCCGCGACGACGCGCTGGCGCTGGAGAATAAAAGCTTTGTTCCGCTGGCGCGATCTAACGAAGCACGCGCGCTGGTCGGCATCTTTTTAAACGATCAGTACGTCAAAGGGCTCGCGAAAAAACAAACCAAAGCGACGGAGACCCCGAAACAGGCGGCCGTGCTCGGCGCAGGCATCATGGGCGGCGGCATTGCGTACCAGTCCGCCTGGAAGGGCGTGCCGGTCATCATGAAAGATATAAATGAAAAGTCGCTGACGCTCGGCATCAGCGAGGCCAGTAAGCTGCTGAACAAACAGCTGGAGCGCGGCAAAATCGACGGGCTGAAGCTCGCGAGCGTCATTGCGACTATCCACCCGACGCTGGATTACGCGGGTTTTGAGCGTGCCGATGTCGTCGTAGAGGCCGTGGTCGAAAACCCGAAAGTGAAAAAAGCGGTGCTGGCGGAGACCGAAGACAAGGTGCGCCCTGATGCGGTGCTCGCGTCCAACACCTCCACCATTCCTATCAGCGAACTGGCGAGCGTGCTCAAGCGCCCGGAAAACTTCTGCGGTATGCACTTCTTCAACCCGGTGCACCGCATGCCGCTGGTCGAAGTGATCCGCGGCGAAAAAACCTCTGACGACACCATCGCGAAAGTCGTCGCCTGGGCCAGCAAAATGGGTAAAACGCCGATCGTCGTTAACGACTGCCCCGGCTTTTTTGTCAACCGCGTGCTGTTCCCTTACTTCGCCGGTTTCAGCCAGCTGCTGCGCGACGGTGCCGACTTCCGCCAGATTGATAAAGTTATGGAAAAACAGTTCGGCTGGCCGATGGGTCCGGCGTATCTGCTGGATGTCGTCGGCATCGATACCGCGCACCACGCCCAGGCCGTGATGGCGGCGGGCTTCCCGGAAAGAATGCAGAAAGACTACCGCGACGCTATCGACGCGCTGTTTGACGCCGGCCGCTTCGGGCAGAAAAACGGTAAAGGCTTCTACGCCTATAAAGAAGACAGTAAAGGCAAACCGCGCAAAGAACAGGACGATGCCGTCGACAGCCTGCTGGCGGAGGTGAGCCAGCCGAAACGCGCGTTCAGCGATGAAGAGATCGTGGCGCGCATGATGATCCCAATGGTTAACGAAGTGGTGCGGTGCCTGGAAGAAGGCATTATCGCCAGCCCGGCGGAAGCCGACATGGCGCTGGTCTATGGTCTCGGCTTCCCGCCGTTCCACGGCGGCGCGTTCCGCTGGCTCGACACCCAGGGCAGCGCGAAATATGTCGATATGGCACAGCACTATCAGCATCTGGGGCCGCTGTATGAAGCGCCTGCGGGGCTTCGCGACAAAGCGAGCCATAACGCGCCCTATTATCCCCAGGTTGAACCCGCCCAACCGGTGGGCAACCTGCAAACGGCTTAAGGAGTGACGAATGGAAAAGGTTGTAATTGTTGATGCTATCCGCACCCCGATGGGCCGCTCCAAAGGCGGCGCGTTTCGCCAGGTACGCGCGGAAGATCTCTCCGCGCACCTGATGCGCAGCCTGCTGTCGCGCAACCCGGCGCTGGACGCTAATGACATTGACGACATCTACTGGGGCTGCGTGCAGCAAACCCTGGAGCAGGGTTTTAACATCGCCCGCAACGCGGCGCTGCTGGCGGAAATCCCGCATCGCGTACCGGCCGTGACGGTAAACCGCCTGTGCGGCTCGTCAATGCAGGCGCTGCACGACGCGGCCCGCATGATAATGACCGGCGACGCCAGCGTCTGCCTCGTTGGCGGCGTGGAGCATATGGGCCATGTGCCAATGAACCACGGCGTCGATTTCCATCCCGGCCTGAGCCGCAACGTGGCTAAAGCCGCAGGCATGATGGGGCTGACGGCGGAAATGCTTTCGCGCATGCACGGCATCAGCCGTGAAATGCAGGACGCCTTCGCCGCCCGTTCGCATCAACGCGCCTGGGCCGCCACACAGGCCGGGCATTTTAAAAACGAAATCATGCCCACCAGCGGCCATGACGCGGACGGCGTGCTGAAACGCTATGATTTTGACGAAGTCATCCGCCCGGAGACGACAGCTGAAGGCTTATCACAGCTCAAACCGGCGTTTGATCCGGCCAATGGCACCGTGACGGCGGGCACTTCGTCGGCGCTCTCTGACGGCGCGGCAGCGATGCTGGTGATGAGCGAGTCGCGCGCGCGTGAACTCGGCCTGACGCCGCGCGCCCGTATTCGCTCGATGGCCGTCGTAGGCTGCGATCCGTCAATTATGGGGTATGGCCCGGTTCCTGCGTCGAAGCTGGCGCTGAAAAAAGCCGGTCTGACCGCGAGCGACATCGACGTCTTTGAAATGAACGAAGCGTTCGCCGCGCAGATCCTGCCGTGTATCAAGGATCTGGGCCTGATGGAGCAGATGGACGATAAGATCAACCTCAACGGCGGCGCGATCGCGCTCGGACACCCGCTCGGCTGCTCCGGCGCGCGCATCAGCACCACGCTTATCAACCTGATGGAGCGCCGCGACGCACAGCTTGGTCTCGCCACCATGTGTATCGGCCTCGGCCAGGGGATTGCGACGGTGTTTGAGCGCGTGTGAGAGCCTGCTCTCAATGTCATTGATGTCAGAGCAAGGCGGCAAGTGAATGAATCCCGGGAGCTTACTGGCGTAAGTGACTGAGGCGCGCGAACGCCGCCAATACCGCTATGACATCAAGGGCGCAGAGAGAAAAGTTTAGTTGCCGTTCTTCCCGCCTGTCAGGGGCGGGTTTTTTATTTTCCACGTTTGTGCCAGGCTTTTTTATCGCCCCTCACTTCAGGGAAAACCATGAAAGGATGCTTTACCTTCGCGCCGCTTGCCGCTGCGCTGTTTTTTACATTGCCTGCGCAGGCGCAACTGTCTGAAGAGACGCTGGCGCAGCGCTGTCTGGCGTTGCTTATTAATACGTCGCAAAATCACGCGTATATGCAGCAGGTGCTGAACGAATCCCGGATCGTGCCGGAGAGCATTGTCGTGGAGCGGTATGACGAAAACGTGGGGCAACAGCATATCGCGACGCAGTTGACTGCAAAGCTTGACCATCCGGAGCGCAAAAACAATACGCTGCTTTGCCTGCTGGAAAACGATCAGCCGCTGTATGTGTGGTCAGGGAAGGAAATTGCCGCCAGCCCGTAAGACGCAGGGCTGGCGTAACACTCGGCGGGTCAGATAAACGCGAAGGCGTCGCCGAACAGGCGGTCTTCACGCGCGCCGCGTTCGTTACAGAACAGGTCACGGGCGATTTTCGCCATCTCAAAACGTCCGGCGATATAAATATCATGCCCGGCAAGCGTCCCGAAATCCTGCATGACCGCCGTGAGGACGGTGCCGCTGCGCCCGCGCCACGCCTCGTCCGGCTGTTCAACGACCGGTACAATGTTGAGGTTCGGATGGTCTACCGACAGCGCTTCCAGCTCTGCCAGATCGTAGAGGTGTTTCTCTTCGCGCCCGCCCCAGTAAATCGTGATATCGCGATGCGGATTGCGTGCCAACGCCGTCAGCAGAATAGAACGCGCGTAAGAGAAGCCCGTTCCGCCTGCGATTAAAATCAGCGGACGCTCTTCGTCATCGCGCAGCCACGCCTCGCCATGAGGAATATCGACCACGATTTCCCGCTCTTTGAGAATGCGGTCCATTACCGCCATCGCATAGAGGTTAAGTTCCGACGCGCCGATATGCAGCTCGATAAAGCCCTGCTCATCCGGCGTGGAGGCCATAGAAAAGGGGCGCTTGTCCCGCTCATCCATTACCACCATCAGGTACTGACCTGCACGAAACGAAAAGGCCGCTTCCGGCACCAAACGAACGCGATAAACGGTATCCGTGATGGCTTCTACCGAGGTCACTTTACAGCTTAAGGTTGTCATGCGTTCCCTCTGTCGGGTCAATAATGCAACTGCAACGGCGGCGCGTCAGGCGCCTTTTCCGTCATGAAAAATCGCGAGCTCATCCCAGATGGCGTCGATACGCGCCGTCACATCGGGATCTTTTTTAATGGGTCTGCCCCACTCGCGCTGCGTTTCGCCCGGCCATTTGTTGGTGGCGTCGAGCCCCATTTTGGAGCCGAGACCGGAAACCGGCGAGGCGAAATCCAGATAATCGATCGGCGTGTTTTCCACCATCACCGTGTCGCGCGCCGGGTCCATACGGGTCGTAATGGCCCAGATAACATCGTTCCAGTCGCGCGCGTTCACATCATCATCGCAAACGATCACGAACTTGGTATACATAAACTGGCGCAGGAACGACCAAACGCCCATCATGACGCGCTTCGCGTGACCAGCGTACTGCTTGCGCATCGTCACGACCGCGAGCCGATAAGAGCACCCTTCCGGCGGAAGATAGAAATCCACGATTTCCGGGAACTGCTTTTGCAGAATCGGCACCAGAACTTCATTCAGCGCCACGCCAAGCACGGCGGGCTCATCGGGCGGACGGCCAGTATACGTCGAGTGATAAATCGCATCTTCACGCTGCGTCACGTGCGTCACGGTGAAAACCGGGAAATTATCAATCTCATTATAGTAACCGGTATGGTCGCCATACGGGCCTTCCGGCGCGACTTCGCCCGGTTCGATATACCCTTCCAGCACGATTTCCGCGCTGGCCGGGATTTCGAGATCGTTTGACAGGCACTTCACCACTTCCGTTTTGGTGCCGCGCAGCAGACCGGCAAACGCGTATTCAGAGAGCGTATCCGGCACCGGCGTCACCGCGCCCAGAATGGTGGCCGGGTCAGCGCCGAGCGCCACGGCAACCGGGAAACGCTCGCCCGGATGCGTCTGGCACCACTCCTGAAAATCGAGCGCGCCGCCGCGGTGCGAGAGCCAGCGCATAATCAGTTTGTTTTTGCCGATTAACTGCTGACGATAAATACCGAGATTCTGGCGCTCTTTATGCGGTCCGCGAGTCACCGTCAGGCCCCAGGTAATGAGCGGCGCGGCATCTTCCGGCCAGCACTGCATAATGGGAATACGGTTCAGGTCGACCTCGTCGCCCTGCCACACCTTCTGCTGACACGGCGCGTTACGCAGCCGCTTCGTCGGCATATTCAGCACCTGCTTAAACTGCGGCAGCTTGTCGAAGAGATCGCGAAAACCGCGCGGCGGCTCCGGCTCTTTGAGAAACGCCAGCAGCTTGCCGACTTCACGCAGCGCGGAGACATCATCCTGCCCCATGCCCATCGCTACGCGTTTTGGCGTGCCGAACAGGTTGCAGAGCACTGGCATGGTATGGCCTTTCGGGTTTTCAAACAGCAATGCCGGCCCGCCCGCCCGCAGCGTGCGGTCGGCGATTTCCGTCATCTCCAGATAAGGATCGACAGGCAATGTGATGCGCTTGAGTTCGCCCTGCTGCTCCAGCAGCGCCAGAAATTCGCGTAGGTCGTGGTATTTCATGCAGTTATTCGTGGCTTTAAAATAAGCTTTTTATTATACGGTGTTCGCCGCAGGCATGCCGTAATTTTGTTAAATTAACGTGAATCATCACCACAGGCTATAGCACAGCGCGGTATAATGCCCTTAGCGATCCTGAGGTGGTTTTGTTATGCTGGCGCGTCCGGCCATGTAAGAAGAGTCATTATGCAATCCTGGTATTTACTGTACTGTAAACGCGGGCAACTTCAGCGCGCCAAAGAGCACCTTGAACGACAGTCGGTGAACTGCCTTACGCCAATGATTACGCTCGATAAAATGGTACGAGGCAGACGCACTTCCGTCAGCGAGCCGCTCTTCCCTAACTATCTTTTCGTCCGGTTCGATCCGGAGGATATTCATACTACTACGGTCAGTTCCACGCGCGGCGTCAGCCATTTCGTCCGCTTCGGCTCAAGCCCCGCCATGGTGCCGCAAACCGTCATCGAACAGTTACTCGACTGGCAGCCGGAAAACGTGACCGACCCGGACACGCCGCACACTGGCGATATGGTCGTTATTACCGAAGGGGCGTTTGAAGGGTTGCAGGCGATTTTTACCGAGCCCGATGGCGAGGCCCGTTCCATGCTGCTGTTGAATTTGCTGAATAAGCAGGTGCTGCAGAGCGTGAAAAATACCGAATTCCGTAAAGTCTGACGGACAACGCGAACCGTAAAATGGCGGCGCGAGGCCGCCATTTGTCGTTAATGCGTCGCTTCGCCGATAACGCCGCCCGCGCCTGCGCCGACCGCCGCGCCTTTTAAGACGCTCTTACCGGTTGCCGCCGCCACGCCTGCGCCCACGACCGCGCCCGCCACGCCGCCTTTCCGCGCGGCTTTGCCTTTATCGCCTTTTTTCAGCATCGCGCCGGTACCCGCGCCAATGATGGCGCCGCCCGCCGCGCTTTTAACATCTTTGCCGGCGATAGCGCCCGCCGTCGCACCCAGCACTGCGCCGGTCGCGGTTTTGTCCATTGCCATGACCGACCCGCTCACCAGCATCATCAGCGCTACTGCTCCCGTCGTTACTTTTTTCATCATCGTCCCTCAGCTGTGAAAACAGGGAAAATCCCCGGCGGGAAGCTTATCACCGGGCTTTCAGGACGGGATGTATCAACAGCGTGCAAAAATACACACTCTGTGGGGTTCTGATTATCGCCTTACGCAGCACGGGCGCTTTTCAGAAACAGACGGGCCGCGTTAGCGTCAGTAGTTGCCTCCAGCCAGGCGGGATCGTCGCCGCGCCACTGCGCCACACGCGAGAGAATATGCGGCAGCCAGCATGGCTCGTTGCGACGCGATGCGGGTTTGGGCATGAGATCGCGCGGCAGCAAATACGGCGCGTCGGTCTCCAGCAGGAGACGGTCTGCCGGGATCACAGGCAGCAGCGCGCGCAGTTCGAGCCCGCGGCGCTCGTCGCATACCCAGCCGGTAATGCCCAGATACAGGCCACGCGACAGGCACGCCCGCGCCTCCTGCTCGCTGCCGGTAAAACAGTGCAGCACCGCGCCCGGCAGCTTATCCAGCCACGGATCCAGCAGCGCCAGAAAACGCGTATGCGCATCACGGCAGTGTAAAAACACCGGCAGCGCGAGCTCTGCTGCCAGCCGCAGCTGTTCGGTAAAGGCATGCTCCTGCTGCGCAGGCGTTGAAAAATTGCGGTTGAAATCGAGCCCGCATTCACCGATGGCCACTACCTGCGCGTCGCCTGCCAGCGCGCGCAGCCGCGCCGCGCTCTCGTCGCTCCAGGTGCTGGCGTCATGCGGGTGAACGCCTGCGGTCGCCCAACAGCCTTCATAGCGTTTCGCGAACGCGCAAGCGCGCTCGCTCTCGTCAAGCGAGGTGCCGGTAAAGAGCATGCGATTGACGCCCGCCGCCTGTGCCCGGGCGATCATCTCGTCCCTGTCGTGGTCAAACTGAGAGCTGGTTATATTCAGGCCAATATCAAACATCGCGCTTTCCATATGAAAACCGCCCTGACGGGCGGTTGGGTTATTCTTCTGCTTCTTCTGGATCCGCCTCGCGCGGACGCCGTTTCCCGACGTAAAAGCGCGAGAAGAAAATCCCGACTTCAAACAGGCAGTACATCGGTATCGCCAGCAACGTTTGCGAGAATACATCCGGTGGGGTGAGCAGCATCCCGACGACAAACGCGCCGACCAGGACATACGGGCGTTTCTCACGCAGATCCTGCGGCGTCGTGACGCCCATCCAGCACAGCAGCACAATCGCGACCGGGACTTCAAACGACACGCCGAAGGCCATAAACAGCGCCATGACGAAATCAAGATAGCTGGTGATATCCGTCGACACCACCACTCCGACGGGCGCGGTTTTGGTCAAAAAGCCAAACGCCAGCGGGAACACCACGAAGTAGGCGAACGCCATGCCGATATAAAAGAGCAGCGTACTGGACACCAGCAGCGGGACAATCAAGCGCCTTTCATGCTTGTAGAGCGCGGGCGCGACAAACGCCCAGACCTGATACAGGATAACCGGCGCGGAGAGGATCACCGATACCATCATGGTCAGCTTGATAGGCGTAAAGAACGGTGACGCGACATCGGTCGCTATCATGCTCGCGCCATGCGGCATCTGGCTGATAAGCGGCGCGGAAACCAGCTGATAGATATCGTTGGCGAAATAGACCAGCGCCAGGAAAATCACCAGCACCGCGATAATGCAGTTCAGCAGTCGCTTGCGCAGTTCAATCAGGTGACTGATTAGGGGTTGGGTATCTTCAACAGCCATGTCAGGATTTATCACTCACGGTAGAGACGGCATCAGGTTTGCGCACGCCAGCGGGCGCGGGCGCAGCGTCAGCGTTATTCCCGGCGTCAGGGTGTACGGACTCCGCCGCCGCAGGTTCCATCGCCGCATCAGTCGCTGGGGCGTGCGGGACATCCTGCTGCGGCTTTTGTGCGGGCGACTGAGCCTGATGCTCGGCTTTGGCAGGCGTCACGCCCTGATGTTCGGCCTCGTTGCCTTTAACCAGCGGGTTGTGGATCGTGTGGGCTTCGTCGCTCGCCTTTTCCGGGTCGTTAACGTTGTAAGACCGCTTCATCGATTCCGCCGCCTCACGCAGTTCATCCATGGAGGCCTTCAGCTCCGGCGTGAGGTTATCGATGCTCGCTTTTTCCACTTTTTTCAGGCTTTCCTGAAACTCCTGGATCTTCAGCTCCTGGGTCAGTTCATTCTGCACGGTGGTCGCAAGCGAGCGCAGCGCGCGTACCCAGCCTGCGACGGTCCGGACAGCCACAGGCAAACGCTGCGGCCCCAGTACGATAAGGCCGATAATAAACACCAGCAGCAGTTCGCCAAATCCAATATCAAACACGGATTACACCTGCTCTTTATCACGTTTCTTGGCGTCGTCAGCCTCGACGTCGCTTTTGGTTTCGCTGATTCGTTTATCCTGCGCGTCAGGCGCAGTGAAATCTGCATCCTGGCTCTGTTTCTGTTTATCGTCATCACCCATCGCTTTTTTAAAGCCTTTGATGGATTCACCGAGATCGGAGCCCAGCGAGCGTAACTTTTTGGTGCCGAAAAGCAGAACAACCAGAACAGCGATAATCAATAACTGCCAGATACTGATGCCACCCATACATTTCCTCAGTTACCAGTGATAATGGTATTCATCAGGCCACAGTATACCCGTGGCCGTTACATAACAATGCCTGCTAGTCGGTGCGCCGCCAGCCGATAAGCCAGACGAGGATCCCGCCTGCCATCAGCCATCCGGGCGACATACCCCAGTCAGGACGATTGATAAAGAGCAGCGTGCCGCTCAGCATCAGCGTGGCGCCAATGCCAAACAGATACCGCGATTGTCCTTGCTTCACGCGGTGCTCCTGCAGCTCATGGGCAATCTTATCAACACTTTGTTGCAGTTGTTTGCCTTGCCGCAGGCTGTTGTAGACCAGTTCAGGGATTTCCGGGATTTTCTCGGCCCAGAATGGCGCTTTTTCCTTAAAGGAGCGTACCAGCGCCGGGAAACCCACCTGATCTTTGATCCAGCTTTCCAGAAAAGGTTTCGCCGTTTTCCATAAATCGAGCTGCGGATAGAGCTGACGCCCGACGCCTTCAATATACAGCAGCGTTTTTTGCAGCAGCACCAGCTGCGGCTGCACTTCCATATTGAAGCGACGCGCGGTGTTAAACAGGTTCAGCAGGACATGACCAAACGAAATATCCGCGAGCGGTTTTTCAAAAATCGGCTCACAGACGGTACGAATAGCCGACTCGAACTCTTCCACGTTTGTGTCTGGCGGAACCCAGCCTGAATCAACGTGCAGCTCCGCCACGCGGCGGTAGTCGCGGTTGAAGAAGGCGATAAAGTTTTCCGCCAGATAGCGCTTATCTTCTTTGTTCAGTGAGCCCACGATGCCGCAGTCGATGCCGATGTATTGCGGGTCATGCGGGTGGTCATGGCTGACAAAAATGTTGCCCGGATGCATATCGCCATGGAAGAAGCTGTCGCGAAAGACCTGGGTAAAGAAGACCTGAACGCCGCGCTCGGCGAGCAGCTTCATGTCGGTTCCGTTGGCTTCCAGCGCCGCGACGTCGTTGACCGGGATCCCATAGATGCGCTCCATCACCATCATCGTCGGGCTGCAGTAGTCCGAGTAGACTTCCGGGATGTAAAGCATCGGGCTGTTTTCAAAATTACGGCGCAGCTGGATGGCGTTAGCGGCTTCACGCAGCAGATCGAGCTCATCAAGCAGCGTTTTTTCATACTCGCGCACGACTTCCATCGGGCGCAGACGGCGACCGTCCGGCAGCAGACGCGGCACCCATCGCGCGAGGCGGTAAATCAGCTTCATATCCGCTTTAATGACCGGCAGGATATCGGGGCGGATCACCTTAATGACCACCTCTTTGCCGTTCTCTTTCAGACGCGCGGTATGCACCTGCGCAATAGAGGCGGACGCGAGCGGGGTAATATCGAAGTCATCAAACCAGGCCTCGACGGGTTGATCGCCCATCGCTTTTTCGATCTGCTGTTTCGCGAGCCGGCCATCGAAGGGGGCGACGCGATCCTGCAACAGCGCCAGCTGATCGGCGATAACCGGCGGGAAGAGATCGCGGCGGGTCGAGAGCATCTGGCCAAACTTGATCCACACCGGGCCCAGCTCCTGCAATGCCAGACGCAAGCGCGTGCCAAGCTCAAGGTCTTTGTGGCGGTTTGGCAGCCAGAACAGCCCGCGACGCCAGACCCGCAGCGGCAACGTAAGACGCATGCGCGGGATAAGCTCATCCAGGCCGTAGCTCAGGAACGTTTTAATGATGAAATAAAGGCGCCGAATTTCACCTGGCGTCATTTGCCCTCCAGTTTATCCAACCGTTTGGTTAATCCTTCCAGGCTGCGCTCGATAGCCGAAATCTCTTCGGCAAACCAGGCGACTTCCAGCGCGCCCGGCGCGACGCGCCACTCTTCTGTCATCGCTTGCGCAAGATTTTGCTGATTGCGCGTAAAGCCTTTTTGCAGCAGTTGCCCGCCACGACGCATTACACGACCAATGCCTTCCGCCGCGATATCTCCGACCCACGGTGCCAGCAATCCGGCAGGGTCAAACTCGGCCATATCCATCAGCGCGACGAAATTCTGCACCACCTGCAAATCGCCCTGCACTTCCAGCTCGCCGCTGCGGATAAGCGCGGTCAGCTGCTGGCGGTCCTGCAGTTTCGGCAACACGGAAAGCCGGGTGATGACGGTACAATCCGCCTCGCCTTCCCATTTGCTGAGCACATCCAGTTGCTGCTCGCTGAACACCAGCACCAGCGGCGTGGAAATCTCTTCAAGCGTCACGCGCAGTACCTTGCCCTGCAGGCGCTGGCGCGGCGCTTTCAGCGCGCTCTCGCGATACAGGAACGTGTTCAGCGCGCCTTCAATGCCTGCCATCATTAGCGGAGTGAAACGCATCCGGCACCTCCTCAGAATTTGTAGCCGCGATGCAGCGCTACGATCCCGCCGGTCATGTTGTAGTAGTTGACGTTCTCAAAGCCCGCGTCGTTCATCATCGCCTTCAGGGTTTCCTGATCAGGATGCATGCGGATAGATTCGGCGAGATAACGATAGCTGCCAGCGTCTTTAGCCACCAGTTCGCCAACGCGCGGCAGAATATGGAAAGAGTAAGCGTCATACGCTTTGTTCAGCGGCTCAAATACCGGTTTGGAGAACTCCAGCACCAGCAGACGACCACCCGGCTTCAGCACGCGAAACATGGAGCGCAGCGCTTTTTCTTTATCGGTGACGTTACGCAGGCCGAAGGAGATAGTGATGCAGTCAAAGGTGTTATCCGGGAACGGCAGCGCTTCTGCATTAGCCTGAACATACTCGACGTTGCCGACGATGCCGGTATTACGCAGCTTTTCGCGGCCCATTTTCAGCATGGAGTCGTTGATATCGGCGAGTACGACTTTGCCGCTCTCGCCCACCAGACGGGAAAATTTGGCGGTCAGATCGCCGGTGCCGCCCGCCAGGTCTAGCACCTTCTGGCCGCGACGCACGCCGCTGCAATCGATAGTGAAGCGCTTCCACAGACGATGAATGCCAAACGACATCAGGTCGTTCATGACATCATATTTCGCCGCCACGGAGTGGAAGACCTGCGCCACCATATCCGCTTTTTGCTCTTTCGCTACGGTCTGAAAGCCAAAGTGCGTTGTATCTTGTGAATCTTCAACCATCTCAGTGCCTGCTTATCAAGGAAATGTTTGTGAAGTGTAACAGATTGGCCGCAATTGCCCTACGATTCAAGGCGGCATTGCCGCGCCGCTCAGCGCTCGCCCGCGACGCGAAACGCCGCTAAGTGGCTGTTTTCATCGGGAGCGTTAGTAAGCGCGTCGGCATCGGGGAGCGCAAACGCCTCTTCGTCCTGCGTCGCCTGTTCGACCAAATCCGGATTAATCTCGCGCTTCACCTCGACGCCCATCCCGCGGAACGCCTCCGCCTGCGCGAGCAGATTGCCGCGCCCGGTGGTGAGCTTTTTCATCGCCTGCCGGTAGCTGTCGCTGGCTTTGTCGAGGTTCTGACCGATGGCGCTCATGTCGTCCACGAACAGCCGCATTTTGTCGTACAGGCGGCTCGCGCGATCGGCTATCTGCTGGGCGTTGCGGCTTTGATGCTCATAACGCCAGAGGTTAGAAATGGTGCGCAGCGCCACCAGCAGCGTGGTCGGGCTCACCAGCATAATATTGTTTTTTAACGCCTCGCTGATGAGCTCCGGCTGTTTATCGATAGCCAGTAAAAATGCGGGCTCGACCGGGATAAACATCAGCACGTAATCCAGCGTGCGAAGCCCAGGCAGTTGCTGGTAATCCTTGCGGCCGAGAAGCCGGATATGGTTACGGATTGCGGCGATATGCTCGTTGATGGCCAGATCGCGGCTGTAGTCATCCTCCGCGTTGAAATAACGCTCGTAGGCCACGAGGGTCATTTTAGCGTCAATCACCACATCCTTGCCCTGCGGCAGACGAACAATGACGTCCGGCTGCATGCGGCTGCGGTCGGCAAGCTGAATATTGACCTGCGTTTCATACTCATGCCCTTCGCGCAGGCCTGAGGCCTCCAGCACACGGGCAAGCACCACTTCGCCCCAATTGCCCTGGGCTTTGTTGTCGCCTTTTAACGCGCGCGTCAGGTTGATGGCTTCCTGCGCCATTTGCGCATTCAGCTGCTGAAGATTGCGGATTTCGTGGGCAAGTGTGTGGCGCTCGCGCGCCTCCTGCCCGAAGCTTTCCTGCACCTGGCGGCGAAAGCCGTCGAGCTGCTCACGCAGCGGCGACAGCAGGCCATTAAGGCTCTGGCGGTTTTGCTCGTCGACCTGGCGACGGCTCTGCTCAAAAATACGGTTGGCGAGGTTTTCAAACTGTTCGCTAAGGCGTTGTTCGCTGCTCATCATCTGGCGCAGCTTTTCTTCGGCATGCACCTGCGTGGCTTCAAGCCGCGTAGTGACTTCGCGCAGATCGGATTCCAGCGAACTGTTGATTTCACGCAGGTTGCGCAGCTCGTTATTAAGCAGCTCGCATTCGTCGCGCCAGTGCTGGTTATGCGCCAGCGCCTCGCGAGCGGCGCTTAGCTCGCCATAGATATCGCGCTGCTCCGCCAGCAGCTCCGCTTTCTGTTGGGCCGTGCGCAGGCCCGACATGAGCCAGCCTACCGCAACGCCCGCCAGCGCGACCACCGCTAACACCAGATATGAAATTTCCACCACGCCTCCTGCCTGAACCGCGCATTACGCCAGAGAGGATTGTGCTGTACATAATTCCAGAGGAAAAGCGTTTTTCTGTAAGGCGCGTTATTCCTGCGAGACATTACGCAAAAAGGCCGGCAGAGTGCCGGCCTGAAAGGAACGATCAGAGAAGACGGCGCGCCGCTTCCACCACAATTTTCACCGCGTGGCTTTCGGTTTGTTTCATGGTTTCCGCGTTCGGGATCTCTTGCTGGGTGCGATTGACGATAACGCCCGCCACCATCCCGGCACGCAGGCCCTGGCTTGAACACATGGTCAGCAGCGTAGCGGATTCCATTTCATAGTTCATCACGCCCATCGACTGCCACTCTTTCATGGAGCCGTTAAAGCGGCTCACCACGCGGCCGGAGAAGGTGTCGTAACGCTCCTGGCCTGGATAGAAGGTGTCGGAAGACGCGGTCACGCCGATGTGCGTGGTGGCGCCAACGGCTTTCGCGGCTTCCACCAGCGCGGTGGTGCAGGCGAAATCGGCAACCGCCGGGTATTCCATCGGTGCGAAGTGCAGGCTGGCGCCGTCAAGGCGTACCGACGCGGTGGTGACCAGCACGTCGCCGACGTTGATGTGCGGCTGGATGGCACCGGTGGTGCCCACGCGCAAGAAGGTGCGGATGCCGAGCTGCGCCAGTTCTTCAACAGCGATAGAGGTCGACGGGCCGCCGATGCCGGTGGAGCAAATAATGACCGCTTTGCCGTCAAGCTCGGCGCGCCAGGAGGTGAATTCACGGTGGGAGGCCAGTTTAACCGGCTTATCCATCAGCGCGGCGATCTTTTCCACTCGCTCCGGGTCGCCGGGAACAATCGCAAGCTCTGCACCCTGAAGATCGCTTTTTTTAAGGCCGAGGTGAAAAACATCAGACATAGGTGACTCCTCTGTGGGTCGGTTTGTCAGGAGAAGCAAAACGGTACTTTACAGAACCTTTCCGGCGTTTTTCGTGACCGGATTCACTTCAAAAGAAAGGAGTTGCATTAATTTTCCATTATTTCGTGATAGCGATCACATTCACAACCCGAAAAGCGCGATCACGGCTCTTTAATGCCGAGGTTTGCCACACCCACTCCCGCCGCCTGCAGGCTATAGTTATCGGACGCGCTAAAACAATAACGGGTACGGAGAATGCCATGACCAACACAACTGACCATCCGGCGGGCTTTGCCGCTGCGGTCTCCCCTGTCGCTTCAACGGTAGTTCATACGCCGCAGGATGCCATTATCGCGGGCGAAACCTCGATCCCGACACAGGGCGAAAATATGCCGGCTTATCACGCCCGCCCGCGCGAGGTCGACGGCCCGCTGCCGGTGGTAATCGTGGTGCAGGAGATTTTCGGCGTGCATGAACATATTCGCGATATCTGCCGTCGCCTGGCGCTGGAAGGCTATCTGGCGGTGGCGCCGGAGCTCTATTTCCGTCAGGGCGATCCGAATGACTATGAGGATATCGCGTCGCTGATAAGCAATCTGGTTTCGAAAGTACCGGATGCGCAGGTGCTGGCGGATTTAGACCATGTCGCAAGCTGGGCGTCGCGCAACGGCGGCGACGCGCATCGTCTTACGCTGACGGGCTTCTGCTGGGGCGGTCGCATTGCCTGGCTGTATGCCGCGCATAATCCGCAGCTGAAAGCCGCGGTGGCCTGGTATGGCAAGCTTCTCGGCGATAAGACGCTGAACTCGCCGAAACATCCGGTGGATATCGCGACCGATCTTACCGCGCCGGTGCTGGGCCTGTATGGCGCGCAGGATACCGGCATTCCGCTGGAAAGCGTGGAGACTATGCGCCATGCCCTGCGCGCGGCGAATGCCAGTGCGGAGATCGTGGTTTACCCGGACGCGGGCCACGCGTTTAACGCCGATTATCGCCCGAGTTACCACGAGGCATCCGCGAAAGATGGCTGGGAGCGGATGCTGGCGTGGTTTCAGACATACGGTGGTAAGAAAGGATAAGAAAATCGCCCGGTGAGCCGGGCGATTTTTTGCGTGTGGCGATGGGATACATGGCGGGTGCGCTGCGCTTATCCGCCCTACATAGATGTGAAAGCTGTTTTTCGTAGGGCGGGTAAGCGAAGCGCCGCCCGCTATCATCACTACATCACATCATTACACCGGTTACGCCTGACGCAGGTTCTGCGCCGCTTTCACCATATTGGCAAGGGCCGCGCGGGTCTCCGGCCAGCCGCGGGTTTTCAGGCCGCAATCCGGGTTCACCCACAGACGCGCCTGCGGAATACGCTGCGCGGCTTTCTTCAGCAGCGCTTCAATCCACGCCACGTCCGGCACGTTCGGCGAGTGAATGTCGTACACGCCCGGCCCGATTTCGTTCGGGTATTCAAACTCTTCGAACGACTCCAGTAGCTCCATATCTGAACGTGACGTTTCAATGGTGATCACGTCCGCATCCAGCGCCGCGATAGAGTCCATGATGTCGTTGAACTCGCAATAACACATGTGGGTGTGAATTTGGGTATCGTCCTTCGCGACGGCGGCATTCAGACGAAACGCCTCCACGCCCCAGGCGAGATACGCGTCCCAGTCGCTGCGCTTAAGCGGCAGCCCTTCACGCAGCGCCGGTTCGTCAATCTGGATAATGCCAATGCCTGCGGCTTCGAGGTCCGCGACTTCGTCGCGCAGCGCCAGCGCAATCTGTTTCGCGATGGTTTCGCGAGAGACATCCTCACGCGGGAACGACCAGCACAGGATCGTTACCGGGCCCGTCAGCATCCCTTTCACCGGTTTGTCGGTCAGCGACTGCGCGTATTTCGCCCACTCGACCGTAATCGGCGCCGGACGGCTAATGTCGCCAATCACCACCGGCGGCTTCACGCAGCGGGAGCCGTAGCTCTGCACCCAGCCGTTCTGGGTGAAAACGAAACCATCGAGATGCTCGCCGAAATATTCCACCATGTCGTTACGCTCGGCTTCACCGTGCACCAGCACGTCAAGGCCCAGACGCTCCTGCTCGACGATCGCCTGTTTAATATGTTCCGCGATGCCGGTACGGTAGTTTGCCGCATCCAGATTGCCCTTTTTGAAATCCAGACGCAGGCCGCGAATTTCCGTTGTCTGCGGGAAAGAGCCAATCGTCGTGGTCGGCCAGTCCGGCAGGTTAAAGCGGGCGCGCTGCGCTTCGGCGCGCACCGGGTACGCATGGGCGCGCTGGCTGTCCTGCGGAGTAATCGCCTGCAGGCGCTCCGCCACCGCCGGGTTATGCACGCGGGCCGAGTGTTTACGGGCCTGGATCGGCGCGCTCCACTGGTCGATTTTCGCCGTATCGCCGCTGTTCAGCGCGTCACGCAGCAGCGCCAGCTCCTCACATTTTTGCAGCGCGAAGGCAAACCAGCTTTTCACCTCGGCATCCAGACGGGTCTCGACGCTGAGATCAATCGGGCTGTGCAGCAGCGAGCAGGAAGAGCCGACCCAAAGTTCGCGCTGCCCGGCGACCGCCTTCAACTGCGCATATTTTTCGCTGAGATCGGCGCGCCAGACGTTACGCCCGTTAATCACACCCGCCGAGAGCAGCCACTCCTGCGGCAGGCGACGATGCAGTTCGTTCACGTCGTCATGGCCGTGCACCAGGTCAACATGCAGCCCCTGCACCGGCAGCGCGGTGATAGTGTCGAGATTGTCGCTCACGCCTTCAAAATAGGTGGTGAGCAGCAGTTTAGTCTGGCCTTTCAGCGCCTCGTAAGCCGGTTTGAACGCCTCAAGCCACGCCTGCGGCAGCTCCAGCACCAGCGCCGGTTCGTCAATCTGCACCCACTGGATGCCGCGCTTCGCAAGCTCCGCCAGCACCTGCTGGTAGACAGGCAGGATCTCGTTCAGCAGCGAGAGACGATCAAAGTGTTCGCCCTTCACTTTGCCAAGCCACAGGTAAGTGACCGGGCCCAGCAGCACCGGCTTAACGTGGTGGCCGAGCGCCAGCGCTTCGTCCACTTCGTCCAGCAGCTGCGTCCAGGTCAGCGCAAACTGCTGGCCTTTGGTGAATTCCGGCACCATGTAGTGATAGTTGGTGTTAAACCATTTCGTCATTTCGGCAGCGGCGGCGGGCTCGCCGGTTGGCGCGCGGCCACGGCCAATGCGGAACAGGGTATCAATATCGACGGTGCCGTCGGCGTTCTGATGGCGCGCCGGAACGTTACCGAGCAGCAGGCTGGTGGTCAGAACATGATCGTACCAGGCGAAATCCCCCACCGGCAGCAGATCGATTCCCGCCGCTTTTTGCTGCTCCCAGTGGCGTGCGCGCAGCTCGCGGCCCACCGCCAGTAACTCTTCACGCGTGCTCTTGCCCGCCCAGTAGCTCTCTTGCGCTTTTTTCAGTTCGCGACGCAGGCCGACGCGGGGAAAACCGAGGGTGTGATTATGGATAGTCATGATGTTCTGCCTCTCTTAAGAATGAGTCGTCAGGAGATGAATCTGTTCGTCTGATCTTCTTAATTAATCCGTGTGTATTTCGGATTTCGGGAAGGCGGCAAGCTGGGGAATCCCCGGGAGCTTACTGAAGTAAGTGACCGGGGCGAGCCAGTGCAGCCAACGCACCAGAAATTCGAAAGACGACGGATTTGGACGTCCAGATGTTTACACATCCATAATTGGCAGTTACTGTATATTCCTCAAGCGCAAAATGTTCATGGCCAAGTGAAGGACTTTCATGATCGAGATAAAACACCTGCGAACGCTCCAGGCGCTGCGCAATTGCGGCTCGCTGGCGGCGGCGGCGGCCTCGCTGCATCAGACCCAATCGGCTCTTTCACACCAGTTCAGCGATCTGGAGCAGCGTCTTGGCTTCCGGCTGTTTGTGCGTAAAAGCCAGCCGCTGCGCTTTACGCCGCAGGGCGAGATCCTGCTGCAGCTGGCAGCGCAGGTGCTGCCGCAGATTAGCCGCGCGTTGCAGGCGTGCAACGAACCGCAGCAGACGCGGCTGCGCATCGCGATTGAGTGCCACAGCTGCATTCAGTGGCTGGCCCCGGCGCTGGAGGCGTTTCGCCAGCGCTGGCCGCAGGTGGAGATGGATTTCAAATCGGGCGTGACGTTTGACCCGCAGCCCGCGCTGCAGCAGGACGAACTCGATCTGGTGCTGACCTCGGACATCTTGCCGCGCAGCGGCCTGCACTATTCGCCGATGTTTGATTTTGAAGTGCGTCTGGTGGTCGCGCCGGATCATCCGCTGGCGACCAAAGCCCAGGTGACGCCGGAAGATTTCGCCAGCGAAACGCTGCTGATTTACCCCGTGCAGCGCAGCCGCCTTGACGTCTGGCGTCACTTTTTACAGCCTGCGGGCGTCAGCCCGACGCTGAAAAGCGTCGATAACACGCTGCTGCTGATCCAGATGGTGTCGGCACGTATGGGCATTGCCGCCCTGCCGCACTGGGTCGTGGAGAATTTCGAGCGTCAGGGGCTGGTGGTGACGCGCGCGCTGGGCGACGGATTATGGAGCCGGCTGTACGCTGCGGTGCGAGATGGCGAGCAGCGTCAGCCGGTGACGGAGGCGTTTATTCAGCAGGCGCGTCAGCACGCCTGTGATTCACTGCCGTTTGTGCGGAGCGCGGCGCGACCCAGCGTCGGTGGACCCATAGAGAAGCCACTATCACCGCTCCCCCAATGATAAAGCTCGGCCAGTGGGGCTGCTCCTGCCAGATGGCGAGGTTGACCAGCAGCCCGGCGGGCACATGCACGTTATTCATAATGCCGAGCGTGCCGGCGTCCACCTGCGTGGCGCCGTAGTTCCACATGAAATATCCCAGCCCGGACGCCGCGACGCCAAGCCACACCAGAATGCCCCATTGCAGGCCGGTGGTCGGCAGCTTCTGCGGGTTGCCGAGCGCAAACCAGGCGATGACCGCCACCACAAACGCCCCAAGATAGAACCACGAAAACGCGCTGTGCTGCGGCATCGGGTGCGTCTCCATCAGGCGTTTATAGCCCACCATCCCGATGGCGAAACTGATATTCGCCAGCTGTACCAGCATCAGCCCGGTCCAGAAGTGATCGCTCACTTTGTCATAGCGGATGATCGCCGCGCCAATGACCGCCAGACCCGCGCTTAACGCGTAGCCCCAGCGCAGCGGGCGACGACTCAGCAGATCGTAAATCAGCGTGATATAGAGCGGCGTCAGAACGGTAAACAGCAGAAATTCCGAGACGGTGAGGTAAAGATAAGCCCGGAAGCTGAACAGGTACATCACGCCCAGCTGCAGCGCGCCCACCAGCATATAGAGCGAAAGCGTTTTCAGGCTCTGGCCACGGGTGCGTAAAAACGGCAGAAACACCAGCGCCGCCAGCCCGACGCGCATCAGCACGGAAAAGTAGCTGTCCACATGGCCCGCGAGGTATTCGCCGATCAGGCTAAAAGAGAAGGCCCACAGGATCGTGGTGATGATGAGTAACGCCACAATAATCATCTCAAAGAAAACAAAGAGAGGCATTGTAGCGAAGCTGCTGGCGAAAAGTTGCACTATTTGGTTGACAAGTGGTTACCGATAAACCACTTGTCATCCGAAAAATTACGCGAGGAAAAGTTTACGCAGGTAGTGCGGTACGGCATCTTCGGCGTTCGTGCCGATAACTTCCAGCTCCGGCAACAGGTCTTTGAGACGCTGATGGGCATTGCCCATAATGCAGCCTTTGCCTGCCATGGAGAGCATTTCCGCGTCGTTCATGCCGTCGCCGAACGCGATGCAGGACTCCAGCCCATAGCCCATCGCTTTGGCGACCGCTTCCAGCGCATGGCCTTTAGACACGCCGCCCGCCATGACTTCAAGACAAGTAAGCGTCGAAAAGCTGACATTGACGCGATCGCCCCAGCGGGCGTTGATAGCCTGCTCCAGCGGCAGCAGTTTTTCATGCACGTCGCAGGTGAAGAAGACTTTACTGACGCCCTGAGGCTCCAGCAACGCCGGTTCAAACAGCGAATATTTAAAGACGGCCTCTTTAAAATATTTCAACTCGTCCGGGCGTTCGCGGCTCATAAACCACTCGTCGTCGCGATAAACGTTGGTGATGATATCCGGGTTGTCGCGCACCACGCCGAACAGATCGGCGGCGATATCGGTGTCGAGATTATGGGTGAAGACCAGATTGCCGTCGGTGTCGTGCACCCGCGCGCCGTTGGAGGTGATCATATAGGCCTTGATCTCAAGGCCGTCGCGGATCTGCCCAACGTCGATATGGTGGCGGCCCGTCGCGAAAACAAAATTCACGCCGCGGGCGGTGAGTAATTTGAGCGTTTGTTTGGCAAACGGCGTCAGTGCATGGTCAGGGGCTAAGAGTGTGCCGTCTAAATCAGACGCAACGACCTGATACATAATAAAGAAAACCTCTGGTGGAGCGACCAGACGCTCCGGTCGCGAGTAATCAGTTATGCTCGTCGAAGAAATCGACAATGGCATTCAGCGCTTCGGCGCGCATGGCGTCCTGCTCAAACAGGATCTCATGGTACGCGCCTTTAATGACGTAAGGTTTACCCCCCCAACACGGGTGGCCCGCCGCGGCGCGAAGTTCACAGAAGCGGTCGTGCGAGCGGTTATCCACCACACGTTCCAGTTCTGCCTGGAGTAACAATAGCGGCGTGGTGCTGTCGGTGGCCCCCGCCAGCACCTGTTCTCCTGCCTGGATGCCTTCCCGTACCCAGTGGTATGTCGGCCCGCCGACGCGCAGCTGCGGTTCGTCGGCATAAAAACGTAAATTGCGCCGGTAACGCGCGTGGCTGTGGGTCAGCACGTTGAGGCTAAAAGGCAGCGGCCGCCAGCGTCCGGTGCCCATGGCGTAGCCGTCGCGCAGCGACGGATACTCTTCTGCCCAGTCGAGAATTGAGCGCAGCATCCAGTCCGGCAGGCGGATAATAATGCCGAACATCGGCGCGCACAGCGCCACGGCATCAAACGCTTTGGGGTTACGCAGTTGAAACAGCGTCCCAATCGCCCCGCCCATTGAATGCGCCAGCAGATAGCGCTTACGCCACGGCCCTGTCGCGACCTCCTGCTGCCAGAAGCGCTCGAAATCATCGACATAATCGCTGAAGTTCACGACGTGGCCGCGGTGCGGATCGTCAAGCAGACGTCCGGAACGCCCTTGCCCACGGTGGTCGATGATCAACACATCAAACCCGCAGTGGAACAGATCGTAAGCGAGTTCCGCATATTTTACGTAGGATTCAATGCGCCCGGGGCAGACGACGATAACGCGATCGTGGTTTTCGGCACGAAAACGCACAAAGCGCACCGGAATATCATCCACCCCTAAAAATTCGTCTTCTTCACGCTGCTGCCAGAACGCCGTCAGCGGCCCCATGGTGAACGCCGCGAATCCTGTTTCCCGTGAAAACCAACCGTTCCTGTGTCTGGTCATGGTCCTTATTGCTCCGCATCCACGCCTGTCCGGGCTTTTTTGTGATTCGTAGCACATACCTCAACAATAGCGTATTGTGGCATAAAAGTGCGCAATCAGGGAGCTTCGCATGACCTTCGAGTGGTGGTGTACCTACCTTCTGACAACCCTTATTCTCAGCCTCTCGCCGGGTTCCGGCGCGATTAACACCATGAGCACCGCCATCAGTCACGGGTATCGCGGCGCGGCGGCATCCATCGCCGGGCTACAGACCGGTCTGGCGCTGCATATCGTGCTGGTGGGTATCGGGCTGGGCGCGCTGTTTTCCCGCTCGCTGATGGCATTCGAAGTGCTGAAATGGGCGGGGGCGGCGTATCTCATCTGGCTTGGCATTCAGCAGTGGCGCGCCGCGGGCGCTATCGATCTTAACGCGCTGGCGCAAAGCCAGCCGCGCAGCAAACTCTTTAAGCGCGCGGTGTTCGTGAATCTCACCAACCCGAAAAGCATCGTGTTCCTCGCCGCGCTGTTCCCGCAGTTTATTGTGCCGCACCAGCCGCAGGTGATGCAGTACGTGGTGCTCGGCGTGACGACCGTGGTGGTGGATATCATCGTGATGATTGGCTATGCGACGCTTGCGACGCGTATCGGCGGCTGGATCAAAGGCCCGCATCAGATGAAGGCCCTGAATAAGGTGTTTGGTTCGCTGTTTATGCTGGTCGGCGCGCTGCTTGCTACCGCGCGCCGCGCCTGATTAGCGAGAGAGAATAAGATGGATGCCAAAGCCGGTGAACAGCGCGCCGGCCATGCCGTCGATCCACTTCGCGAGGCGCTGGTAGCCGCGACGCATTTTCGGCAGCGCAAAGACGCTCGCCACCAGCGCAAACCACGCGAAGGTTTCCAGCGCTATCAGCACGAAGATGCCCCAGCGCGCGCTGGTGCCGACGCTGTCGCTGACAAACAGTGAAAACACGCTGCCGAAGTAAATCACCGCCTTCGGGTTCGCCAGGTTGGTGAGCATCCCTTTCAGGAAACTGCGCCCGCGCGCGGCCAGCTCTACCGGCGGCGCCTCGTTCGTCGCGGCGCTTTTCTTCAGCGCCCCGCGCAGCATCTGATACCCCATCCAGCACAGATAAAGCCCGCCGCCCACCACAATGATGTTATGCAGCCAGGCCATTTTTTCGAGGATGAGATGCAGGCCGAGCAGCGCCACGCCGGACCAGACCATGACGCCGGCGGTAATGCCCAGCACGCCCATCAGCGCCTCTTTGCGCGAGCGGCTGGCCGCCGTTTGCGAGACGAAAAAGAAGTCGGGGCCGGGGCTTGCGAGCGCCACCAGATGTACCATCGCGACGGTAAAGAACAGCGTTAACATAGGAGTTTGCCAGGTAAAATCAGAGAACATTCATCCTGGCATGTTTGCGCGGGGCTGACTACTCTTCGTCGTCGCCGTCTACGTGCTCGCGAATGAGCGTCATAAACGGCCTGCCGAAGCGCTCCAGTTTGCGGGTGCCGACGCCGTTAATACCGAGCATTTCGCCAGGGCTGAGCGGCATCTGCTCGGCCATTTCAATCAGCGTCGCGTCGTTAAAGACGACATACGGCGGAATATTCTCTTCATCGGCGATGGCTTTACGCAGTTTGCGCAGTTTGGCGAACAGCTTACGGTCGTAATTGCCGCCGTAGGATTTCTGCGCCACGCGCGGTTTCAGGGCCGCCACGCGCGGTACCGCCAGCATCAGCGGGGCTTCGCCGCGCAGGAACGGACGCGCCGCTTCGGTGAGCTGGAGCGCCGAGTGCTGCGCGATATTCTGCATCACCACGCCCAGATGAATGAGCTGACGGATAACGCTGACCCAGTGCTCCTGGCTTTGATCGCGCCCGATGCCGTACACCTTGAGTTTGTCGTGCCCGAGCTCGCGGATGCGCTGGTTATTCGCCCCGCGCAGCACTTCCACCACATATCCCATACCAAAGCGCTGCTCGACGCGCGCGATAGCCGACAGCGCTTTCTGCGCGTCCACCAGCCCGTCATAGCGGCGCGGCGGATCGAGACAGATATCGCAGTTGCCGCACGGCGCCTGGCGCCCTTCGCCGAAGTAATTGAGCAGCACCAGACGGCGGCAGGTTTGCGCCTCGGCGAACGCGCCCATCGCGTTAAGCTTATGGCGCTCGATATCCTGAAGCGGGCCGGGCGCTTTTTCTTCCAGGCAGCGGCGTAGCCAGGCCATGTCCGCCGGATCGTAAAACAGCATCGCTTCAGCAGGCAGGCCGTCGCGCCCGGCGCGGCCCGTCTCCTGATAGTAAGATTCGATATTGCGGGGAATATCGAAGTGCACCACAAAGCGCACGTTGGGCTTGTTGATGCCCATGCCGAACGCCACGGTCGCCACGACGATTTGTAAGTCGTCGCGCTGGAATTTTTCCTGTACCGAGGCGCGTACCTCGTGCTCAAGCCCTGCGTGGTAGGCGGCGGCGCTGATGCCGCGGCTTTGCAGACGCGCGGCGGTGTCTTCTACTTTCGCGCGGCTGTTGCAGTAGATGATGCCCGATTTACCGCGCTGTTCCTGGACATAACGCATCAGCTGATCGAGCGGTTTGAATTTCTCCATCAGCATGTAGCGGATATTCGGCCGGTCAAAGCTGCTGATTTCAATCAGCGGATCCTCAAGGCCCAGCAGGCGTACGATATCGCGCCGCGTGGTGTCGTCCGCCGTGGCGGTGAGCGCCATAAAGGGCACCGCCGGGAAGCGCGCGCGAAGCTGGCCGAGCGCCGCGTATTCCGGGCGGAAATCGTGGCCCCACTGCGAAATGCAGTGCGCCTCGTCCACCGCGACCATCGCCAGGTTCCAGTAGCTCAGGCTATCGATGAAGTTATCCATCATCAGCCTTTCCGGTGCGATATACAGCAGACGCACCTGCCCGCTACGACAGCCCGCCATCACGGCCTGCTGCTCGTCGCGGCTCTGCGTCGAGTTCAGGCACGCCGCCGCCACGCCGTTCGCGAGCAGCTGATCGACCTGATCTTTCATTAAGGAAATAAGCGGAGAAACCACCACGGTCAGACCGGTTTTCACCAGCGCCGGGATTTGATAACACAGCGATTTGCCGCCACCGGTGGGCATCACCACCAGGCAGTCGCGCCCTTCAAGCACCGCGTCGATAATGGTGGCCTGGCCTGGACGGAACTGCTGATAGCCAAAGGTTTCCTGTAAAACCTGCTTAGCCAGCGTTTCCTGACTGTAAACTTCCGCCTGCGCCACACTCACTCCAGATACTGAAAATAAAACAGGCGCTATTTTCAGCGCCTGCGTCGGAAACTGCAATGCCTCAGAAGAGATCGTTAAGCATAACCCCAAAGCCAAAGCGAGTCTGGCTAAAGTTGTAATCAATTAACGATTCGCCGTAGCCGCTGTAGAGCTGCGTATAGAGACGCACATGTCTCGTTATCGGGTAGCTTAAGCCAAGCTCGGCGCCGCCGTAGCCTGTGTTCCAGTTATACTGGCCCTTCACGCTCCAGATAGCCTCGCCCCACTGGTAACCCACCTTGAGCTGGTAGTAACCCATGTACTTGGTGATATCCGGGTTGTCATCGGTATTGCCCAGCACATACCACGGCTTCACTTCCACCAGCCAGTTGTCGTTTTGCGCCATCAGACGGGCGTAAGCGCGGTTCCAGCTGCGGGAGGTCGGGTCGGAGCGGCCGTTGGACTGATGGTTAAAGCCCACTTCCACGTCGCGCAGCGTCCAGCCGGCGAGCTGATAATCGGTCGCGAAACCTAAGAACAGCTGCGGCTCGTAGTTGGTCTCACGAAACGGCGACGACTGACCGCTGTTGGAGAGCTGCCACCAGGATTTCTGAGTATAAGACGCGCCCAGTACTGAGTTCGGCCCCACAATGCCCCGCCAGAACGGGAACGCCAGGCTCAGCTGAAACTTCACTTCATCTTTACGCGCGTTATCTGCCCAGTCGTAAGACTTGATCGCTTCTTTATTGAGATCGTCGGTGACGGTATAGAGCACATAGTTGCTCTCGTACGGGTAGAGCGTAAACGGGTTATCGTGCTCCTGAAGCAGGTTGGCGATAATGCTGCCGCGAACGGCAGGCGCATCATGCACCTCTTTAATCGTCGCTTCCTGTGCTAATGCTGTGCATGGCAGCAACGTTGCCGCCATAAAACAACCCAGAAACGTGCGCATCGGCAGTGTTCTCCTGAACAAATATTTCGATGATGAATTATTATCCGGCAGCCATTCTACATATTTATTTCGCGTCTGCTTAGTCCTGCTTTCTTAAACTGGAAAGCAACAAATGGGAAGCATAAAATCAACATTCCTTTAACCTTGTGTGCCATCCCTTTTTGGTCGAGGAATTCATCATGTCCGCAACCCTGCTGACTGCGCAAGAAGCTCTGCAACTGGTCGGCGAAATCTTTGTTTATCACATGCCCTTTAACCGCGCCCTCGGGCTGGAGCTGGAACGTTACGAGAAGGAATACGCCCAGCTCGCGTTCAATAACCAGCCGATGCTGGTGGGTAACTGGGCGCAGAGCATTCTGCACGGCGGGGCGATTGCGTCGGCGCTGGATGTGGCGGCGGGTCTGGTGTGCGTCGGCAGCACGCTGACGCGCCACGACAGTATCAGCGAGGAAGAACTGCGCCAGCGGCTGTCCCGCATGGGTACTATCGACATGCGCGTCGATTACCTTCGCCCCGGCCGCGGCCAGCGCTTTACGGCCTCCAGCACGCTGCTGCGCGCGGGCAATAAAGTCGCGGTGGCGCGTGTGGAATTACATAACGAAGAGCAGGTTTATATCGCCAGCGCCACGGCCACCTATATGGTGGGGTAACCTGCGCAATACTGATAAACTGCTCACACTTTTATCGAGCCAAGAGTTTCACATGGATGCTAAACAGACGCGTCAGGGCGTGTTATTCGCGCTTGCCGCTTATTTTATCTGGGGCATTGCGCCCGCCTATTTCAAGCTGATTCAGGCGGTTCCCGCCGATGAGATCCTGACGCACCGCGTTATTTGGTCATTCTTCTTTATGCTGGCGTTAATTAGCCTGAGCCGCCAGTGGGGCTCGGTAAAACGCTTATTCGCCACGCCGAAAAAGGTGTTCAGTCTGGCGCTCAGCGCTGTACTGGTGGGCGGCAACTGGTTGCTGTTTATCTGGTCGGTGAATAATCATCATCTGCTGGAAGCAAGCCTCGGCTATTTCATTAACCCGTTGGTGAACGTGCTGCTGGGGATGATTTTCCTCGGCGAGCGTTTTCGCCGGATGCAGTGGCTGGCGGTACTACTGGCCGCCTGCGGCGTGCTGGTGCAGCTCTGGACATTCGGCTCGCTGCCGGTTATCGCGCTCGGCCTTGCCTTTAGCTTCGCCTTCTACGGCCTGGTGCGTAAAAAGATCATGGTAGATGCGCAAACCGGCATGCTGATGGAAACCCTGTGGCTGCTGCCAGTCGCGGCGATTTACCTGTTCGGCATCGCCGACAGCCCCACCAGCCACATGGGCAGCAACCCGTGGTCGCTGAATCTGCTGCTGATGGCCGCAGGCGTCGTCACGACCATTCCGCTGCTCTGCTTTACCGCCGCCGCGACGCGCTTGCGTCTCTCCACGCTCGGCTTTTTCCAGTACATCGGCCCGACGCTGATGTTTCTGCTGGCCGTCGCCTTTTATGATGAAGTCCCGGGCCCGGATAAAATGGTGACCTTCGGGTTTATCTGGCTGGCGCTGGCGATATTTATTATGGATGCGCTGTATACCCAACGGCGTTTGCGTCGTAGTTAAGCACGTACTGCCGCAGCAGGGCGTTAGTTCGCCTTGCTGTTGGCGCTTACACCATATCCCCCCAACGCTCACCTACTGATATTTGCCGGTCTCGCGCCTTGCAACACAAGGGGCCGTGCTTATAATTCCGCTTTTACGCGTTGAGCCTTCTCCCCGGCAATCAGAAGGCGTTAAAGGTATTTTAATGTCAGCCCTGCTTGCTTTCTTTTTCCCCCCGCGCACGGCCAGAATGCGACGCCTGCCTTATCTGGCATGGCTTATCGGTTTGCTGTTCGGCCTGTGCCTGATACTTGCTATCGCGCCTGACGATGTGGCGCTGGCTCTCGTTTTAATTTCGCCCTTGCTGTATTACCGCGCTGGCGCATTGCGCGCGCGTGACGCCGGGCTGAAAGCGCGCAATTATCTGTTCTATTCACTGGCCATGTGGGTTACCGGGATAGTCATCGCTTATCTGCGAGGTTTCGAGCCAGGCAGCACAGAATACCTGACGTTCGGCGGCAGTTTTCAGGTAGTGATGACGCTGCTGCTGCTGGCCGCACCGGCACCTGCCGTCGCAAAAAAAGCGCAATAAAATCGGGCGGTAATGTCGCTCACCCCAGCAAAATTCAGGCATTAAGGAGCCTTCAGGATGTCCAGCATGGAAAACAATAAAAACCACTACGACTTTATGGCAGACGAGAAGTTAAGCGATAAATGGAAAACGCGCTTTACGTTCATTGAGGAGCATGGTTATCCTGGCGTTCTTTTTCCGACCCCGGAGTGGAGTAGCGCGCTGAAAAAGATGGGCTTTATGGCACGCCTTAAGGTGATGATCAATTTCTTCACTTACTTTTTCTCCTTCATTTATCTGGCTATCCTTGGCCTGTGGAAGAAAAGTATTATTTGCGTGATAGCCTTTTTCATCGTCGGTTTTATTACCGTGCTGCTGGGTATAAAAGGACTGATCTATATCGTACCGATCTATTTTGCCTTACGTACCAACACCTGGTATTACGATCTGAAAGTCAAAGGCAAGCAGGACTGGAGCCTGTAAGGGCCTGCGCATTGCGCCATAAAAAAGCCTCTTCGGTTGAAGAGGCTTTTTTGCATTTACAGCCAGTTCTTACGCTTGAAGTAGAGATAAGGCGCGAGACCGGCCAGCAGCATGGCGACAATCGCGGCGGGATAGCCGTAGCTCCAGTGCAGCTCCGGCATAAACTCGAAGTTCATCCCGTAGCTGGAGGCCACCAGCGTCGGCGGCAGGAACACCACGGACACCACCGAGAAGATTTTGATGATGCGGTTCTGCTCGATATTGATAAAACCCATCGCCGCCTGCATCAGGAAGTTCACCTTCTGGAACAGCGACTCGTTGTGCGGCAACAGGGATTCGATATCGCGCAGGATCTCACGCGCCTGCTCCAGCTGGCCGCCCGGCAGACGCGCCTTGCGCACCAGAAAGTTCAGCGCGCGCTGGGTATCCATCAGACACAGCCGCACCTTCCAGCCGGTATCTTCCAGCTCCGCGAGCGTCGAAAGCGCCTCGTCATATTCATCGCCCTGGTGCCCTTCCATGATAACGCGGCTCAGGTTTTCGAGATCGCTGTAGATGTTTTCTATCTCATCCGCCAGCTGTTCAATTTTGGTTTCAAACAGATCCAGCAGCAGTTCATACGCGTTGCCGTCCATCATCGACTGGCTGCGGGCGCGCATGCGGTAGAGACGAAACGCGGGCAGTTCGCGCTCGCGCAGCGTAAACAGACGACCGTTGCGGATAGTGAACGCCACGGTGGAGTTACCGCCGTGATCTTCCGCGTCTTCATAAAAGAAAAACGAGTGAATGTGCAGCCCGTCTTCATCTTCGAAGAAACGGGCGGAGGCTTCGATATCCTCCAGTTCCGGGCGTGTCGCCAGGCTTTGGTCAAGTTCCGTTTGCACGCGCTGTCGTTCGCTCTCTTCCGGCTCCACCAGATCAATCCAGATGGAATCTTTCAGCGAAACGGCCTCGTCAACTTCGAGGCGGGACAGTTTGTTGTTTTCCAGTTGAAATGCGCTCAGCATGACCGGGACTCCCAAAAAAACAAATTCTGGACAGTTCGGTTGGGCACACAGAAACAGATTGGGTTTCAGACCATTAAACAGCCTGACTCAGCGCGACGGGAGAGAAAACAGTCGCTGACAACCACTAAGGCCATCAGCGTAAGAGGATAGCCTTAGGAGTTGTTCCTGTTTGACAGGGTTTTGAGCCAGCATCTACTGGGTGTGTCCAAGGCGAATGTCCTCTTAGCGTAATCGTGGGCGCATGTTACGCCACCAAAAATTAGGCGTCAACACGTACACTTAAGATAAAACACCTCAATGATTGATGGGAATTATAGTGCCTGCGGGCGCGTTTTGCCGGAGCGTTTTCGCGCTTCGCTTCTCCCCGTCGCGGGCGATTATCGCCGCGTCAGATGACAGAAAATCCGGCCTCGCGTGAAGAAAAGAAAAAGGCCGCTGACGCAACGCGCCGGCGGCCTTTTGCCTGAGAGTGAAAGCATCAGACGTTTTCGAGGCGCGCATAGGCGGCCACCAGCCATTTGATGCCCTGCCCGTTGAACGCCACCTGCAGACGGCTGTGTTCGCCGCTGCCTTCGAGATTCACAATCGTGCCTTCGCCGAATTTCGGGTGGCGCACGCGCTGGCCGAGCTTGTAGCCGGAATCATTCTGCGCCACCGGCGCGCCCAGCTGCTTATGGCTGACCGGGCGGCTGACGCTCGCGCGCAGGCGCACCTCTTCCACGCAGCCTTCCGGCAGCTCGGCGATAAAACGCGAAGGTCGGTGATACGCCTCTTTGCCATACAGGCGACGGGTTTCAGCGTAGGTCAGCGTCAGCTTCTGCATGGCGCGGGTAACGCCCACGTAGGCCAGGCGACGCTCCTCTTCCAGACGTCCACCCTCATCAAGCGACATCTGGCTTGGGAACATCCCCTCTTCCATCCCGACGATAAACACCTGCGGAAACTCCAGCCCTTTGGCGGAGTGCAGCGTCATCAGCTGCACCGCGTCCTGCCAGGCGTCGGCCTGCCCTTCGCCCGCTTCCAGCGCCGCGTGGGACAAAAATGCCTGCAGCGGCATTAAATCTTCGTCTTCTTCGTTGTAGCTGAACTGGCGCGTCGCCGTCACCAGTTCCTCTAAGTTTTCGATACGCGCCTGGCCTTTCTCGCCTTTTTCCTGCTCATACATCAGCCACAGGCCGGAGTCTTTGATGACCCGGTCGGTCTGGACATGCAGCGGCATATCGATGGTGTCATGCGCCAGCGCGTCGACAAGCTCAAGGAAGCGCTGAAGCGCGCTGGCGGCGCGTCCGGCCAGCGCTTTTTCCTGCAACAGCTGACGGCACGCCTGCCAGAGCGTGAGCTGGCGGTCGCGCGCGGTCTGGCGCACCACATCCAGCGTGCGATCGCCAATGCCGCGCGTCGGCGTATTCACCACGCGCTCGAAGGCCGCATCGTCGTTGCGGTTGGCGATAAGACGCAGGTACGCCAGCGCGTCTTTGATCTCCTGGCGTTCGAAGAATCGCATGCCGCCGTAGATACGGTACGGCATGCTCGCCTGCAACAGCGCCTCTTCCAGCACGCGCGACTGGGCGTTGCTGCGATACAGAATGGCGCAGTCTTGCAGCGCACCGCCGTTCTCCTGCCACACCTTGATGCGGTTCACCACAAAGCGCGCTTCGTCCAGCTCGTTGAACGCGCAGTAAAGGGAAATAGGCTCGCCGTCGCTGCCGTCGGTCCACAGCTCTTTGCCGAGGCGACCGGCGTTATTGGCGATAAGGGCGTTGGCGGCGTTGAGAATATTGTTGGTGGAGCGGTAGTTCTGCTCCAGACGAATAGTCTGCGCGCCCTGGAAATCGTTCAGGAAGCGCTGGATGTTTTCGACCTGCGCGCCGCGCCAGCCGTAAATCGACTGGTCATCGTCGCCGACAATCATGACCTTGCCGGTGTCGCCCGCCAGCAGGCGGATCCAGGCGTACTGAATGCCGTTGGTGTCCTGAAACTCATCCACCAGAATATTGGTGAAGCGCTCTCGGTAGTGGTTAAGGATATGCGGTTTGTTGAGCCACAGCTCATGGGCGCGCAGCAGCAGTTCGGCGAAATCCACCAGGCCTGCGCGGTCGCACGCCTCCTGGTATGCCTGATAGACCTTCTGCCAGGTCTGCTCTACCGGGTTGCCGTAGCTCTCGATATGGTGCGGGCGCAGGCCCTCATCTTTTTTGCCGTTGATGTACCACATCGCCTGGCGCGGCGGCCACTGCTTCTCGTCCAGATTCATCGCCTTGATAAGACGCTTGAGCAGACGCAGCTGATCGTCGCTGTCGAGGATCTGGAAATCCTGGGGGAGATTCGCGTCCATATGGTGCGCGCGCAGCAGACGGTGGGCGAGGCCGTGGAACGTGCCGACCCACATGCCGCCCTGGCTGGTGCCCATCAGCTGGCCGATACGATGACGCATCTCCGCCGCCGCTTTGTTGGTAAAGGTCACCGCCATGATGGAGTACGGCGAACAGTTTTCTACCATCATCAGCCAGGCGATACGATGCACCAGCACGCGCGTCTTACCGCTGCCTGCACCTGCCAGCACCAGCATATTGCTGCGCGGCGCGGCTACGGCTTCGCGCTGTTTATCGTTAAGGCTGTCGAGCAGGTAAGAAACGTCCATTGGCACCGCCGCGTTAAAAACAGGAAAAACACAAAACGCCCGCAGGCGTCTCGCAGACCAGGCTTATGTCATGACAGGGCGGCGACGCAGAGCGACGCTCGCCAAAAACCTGGAATTATATACAGAGTAGTGATGATTATATCAGCGAGGTCAGGGATGCCAACCGCGAAATCTCAAGATGCGGCAACAAGCGGCTGTCGTCGATTTGCATCAGATCGCCTTCCAGCAGGTTTATCCAGCACGCCTGAGCGCCCGCGCGGATAGCGCCCGCAACGTCAGTGGTCAGGTCATCGCCGACATGCAGGAGCGCCTCGGGCGCCACGCCGAGCTTCTGCGCCGCCAGATGGTACATATCGCCGTAAGGCTTGGCGCGGCCATGCGGCCCGGCGCGCAGCACAAACTGAAACAGGCCGCCGAGGCCAAACTGCTCCGGTTCGGCGTTTCCGTTGGTGATAGCCACCAGCGGCCACTTTTTCGCGAGCTGCTGTAAGGCGTCGAGGTTTTCCGTCGGCACCTCGATGCGGCTGCGCCAGCGGGCGAAATTCACCATCGCGTCGTTCGCGCCCTCGGACGCCTCGTGCGCGGAAAGCCCGGCTTCGAGCATTACCTGTTCAATCGCGCGCCGCCGCCATTCGGTGACATCATGATAAATCTCCGGCTCCTGCTGGCGCAGCGCGGCGCGGGCGCGGTGGAGATCGGCGGCGGTGAAGGCGTTGAGGCGCGGATGATAACGCTGCATAAACGCCAGCGTCTCCTGCTCGGTGCGGGCGATAACCGGGCGGTTATCGTAAAGCGTATCGTCAAGGTCAAACGTCAGGGCGGCAATGCTGCCAAGCGGACGGTAAAAGTACATTACGGTTTTCCTCGTCTGGCGCGTGGATGCGCCGCGTCGTATACCGAAGCCAAATGCTGGAAATCAAGATGGGTGTAAATCTGGGTGGTAGAGAGATTCGCGTGACCGAGCAGCTCCTGCACCGCGCGCAGATCGCCGCTTGATTCCAGCATATGCGTCGCAAAGGAGTGGCGAAGTTTATGAGGATGCACATGGCTGTTCAGCCCCTGCTTAATTCCCCACTCCGCGAAGCGTTTCTGCACGTTGCGCGCCGAGATGCGCTTGCCCTGCTTTGATAAAAACAGCGCGTCATCGTCGGGGCCAAACAGCTCGCGCAGGTTGAGCCAGTGTTCAATCCAGGCGACCGCGCTGCGCCCTATGGGCAGACGCCGCTCTTTGCTGCCTTTACCCATCACCCACACTTCGCCGCTGGCGAGGTCGAGATGATGGCAGTCGATGTTGACCAGCTCCGAAAGACGCAGCCCCGCGCCGTACATTAATTCCAGCATCGCGCGGTCGCGCACGGCCAGCGGATCGTTAAGATCGATATCCAGCAGCCGGTTCACATCATCGACATCGATATTTTTCGGCAAATGCCGCGGCGTTTTCGGCGTGGTGATGCCTTTCGCCGGGTTCGCTTTCAGCTCGCCCTGGCTGACCTGCCAGTCGAAGAAACTGCGCAGCGCCGACAGACGCAGCGCCAGGCTTGACGGCCCCAGCCCCGCGCGGCGGCTACGCACCGCGAGCGAGCGCACCATCGCGGCGTCGCACTCCGCCCAACTTTTCAGCCCCGCCTCGCCCGCAAGCCCAACGAGCGCCGACAGCTGGCGTTCATAATTAACCAGCGTGACCGGGCTGAGCTGGCGCTCGACTTTCAGGTAACGCAGAAAGCGCTCGACGGCTGGCTGGAGTGGCGACGCAGTCATACGCGTTCTATCCAGCGCGCCAGCAGATCCGGCAGCATCAGCGACAGCTCGTGCAACAGCTGCGTGCCCTGCCCCTGCTGATAATGCTGTGGGTCGCGGCTGCTGAAGATCAGCACGCCGAGCTCGCCATGTTCGCCAAGCAGCGACATCGCCACCGAGCCCACGGCTTTTGCTTCCGGCAGCACCACCAGCAGCTCCGGGCCGTTCAGCGTGCCCAGATAATGCGTCTGCTGGCCGAGACGCTGGATACGTACCGGCTCAAACGCCTGACGCGACAGCGCCAGATGCGTAAACCCGGACGGCGCGCCGAGACGCCAGCGCTCGGGAAACAGGCGGATGTTCGCGCCCGCAAGGCCCATATCGCGCGCCCAGCGGTTCAGGCGCTCCAGCATCTCCTGAAGGCTGCCCGCGCAGGCGAGCCGCCCCTGCAGCTTCAGCAGACGATAGAAAAGCCCTTCGTTGGCGCTCGCCTGCTCCATCAGCAACGTCATGTTTTCTTCCAGTTCGTTGATGTGGTTGCGCGCGCGCGCCATATGCCACTCCACCAGCGAGACCGTTCCACGCACCGGGTGCGGCACGCGGATCTGCTCAACCATCGCGGCGTTGCGGATGAAAAAATCGGGATAACGCAGCAGGTAATCGAGCACCGCGTCGTCATCGAGCGCCGCCAGGTTCTCCTGCTGTTCTCCAGCCTTACTCATAAGTGAATAAATCCATCATAAACGTGGGTGGCGGGGCCGGTCATAAAGAGCGGATTGCCTGGCCCTTTCCAGGCGATATCCAGCCGACCGCCGGGTAAATCAACGCGCACCTGGGCTGCCAGCAGACCCTGCTGAATGCCGACCGCGACCGCGGCGCATGCGCCGCTGCCGCAGGCCTGGGTTTCGCCGGCGCCGCGCTCGAAGACGCGCAGCCGGATATGTTCCGGGTTCATCACCTGCATAAAACCGATGTTGGCGCGCTCCGGGAAGCGCTCGTGGCTTTCCATCAGCGGGCCGAGCGTCTCCACCGGCGCGGTGCTGACATCATCGACCTGAATCACGCAGTGGGGGTTGCCCATTGAGACCACGCCGCACAGCACGGTCTGCTCGGCGGCGCGCATGATGTACGTCTTCTCGGCCTTATTGGCGCGAAACGGCACCAGCGAGGGCTCAAACACCGGTTCGCCCATGTTCACGCGCACCAGTTCGTCTTCATTGACGGTTAAAATCATCCGCCCGTTCGCCGTACTGACGCGGATATCGCGTTTGTTAGTGAGCCCTTTCAGGCGTACAAACCGCGCGAAGCAGCGCGCGCCGTTGCCGCACTGGGCTACTTCGCTGCCGTCGGCGTTGAAAATGCGATAGTGAAAATCAAGGTCAGGATCGTAAGGCGGCTCGACGATCAGTAGTTGATCGAACCCCACCCCATGATGTCTGTCCGCCAGACGGCGGATCATCTCAGGGGAAAAAAAGACGTTTTGCGTCACCGCGTCCACGACCATAAAGTCGTTACCCAGGCCATGCATCTTAGCGAACTGCATTGTTGTACTCCGTTTGCGCGGTTACGAGGAGATTACTGCGTGCTCACCTGCGTCGGGCCATCGACATCGCCACGGTTGTTGGTATCCGGGATTGTCGACTGGGTTTGCGGAGCCGGCGCTTTCTGCGGCTGGGCTTTGCTGTCTGCTGGCGGGAAGTAAAGCGGGCCTTTGAGGCCACAGCCGGTGAGGCTAAACAGCGTCAGCATCACTGCCAGAGAGCGAAAAATCGTTTTCATTTATCGGTGCCTGTTGTTCATTCATCTGTTTTCTATCATCGCAGGTGAAGATGCAAAAGCAAGAGTTTGCGTAACGCGGGATGACACAAAAGCCGTCCTGACCGCCGGTTTCTATTCCCCGCTATTGCTTTTATACTGCCGCCATTGCGTACAACAGGAAGCAGATATGAACGACAGCGAATTTCACCGCCTGGCCGACGGCCTGTGGATGACCATTGAAGAGCGTCTCGACGCATGGGACGGCGACAGCGATATCGACTGCGAAATCAACGGCGGCGTGCTGACGCTGTCGTTTGAAAACGGCAGCAAAATCATTATCAACCGTCAGGAGCCGCTGCATCAGGTGTGGCTGGCGACCAAACAGGGCGGTTATCACTTCGACTATAAAAACGACGAATGGGTCTGCGATCGCAGCGGCGAAGGGTTCTGGGATCTGCTGGAAACCGCCGCCACGCAGCAGGCGGGCGAAGCGGTCAGCTTTCGTTAATCAGGACTGATATTGCTGTAACAGCGGCGTGGCGCTGTCGTCATCTTTGAGCGGCGTCACGGCGCTGATGGTCTGGGTACGGAACGGGATCACCTGCTGGCGGCCATCCACCTTCACAATCTGGTAGAACTGCGGCAGGTTAAAGTTCACGAAGCTCGAACCGTAGGTAAAGCGGTCATGGGACGACGAATAGAACCGGCTCACGTCGCGCACCAGCTCCTCTTTGCTCCCCTCGCAGTGGTGATACACCTCGGCGCGGTTGCTTTCATCGAGAATATAGATGTTAAAGCCGTCGTCGTTGGTCTCTTCGAAGAAGAACTGAATAATCCCTTCGCTCGCAAACCCATCCACCACCGACGGCAACTCGACATGATCGGTTTCAACCTGCACCGATAACCCGTGCAGTTTGTTATGCGAAATCGCGCCGTAAAACTCGATGGCGTTTTCCAGCTTCTGTACCGAGACGTTCAGGCGCTCGAAGAACAGGCCCCACGTCTGGCCCGCCACGCGCAGCGCTTTGAAGCGGCCCGGCTCAAGGCGGGTGCTGGAGAGGCGGAACTCAATGCATTCGGAGACCAACTGCTGCACCCGGGTGCGGATCAGGCCGCGCAGGTGCTGGCTGTAGCAAAAGACTTCTACGCTGTCCGGCGGCGCGGCGTCCTGATGCATTTTGCCGAGAATGGTTTTCAGCGCTTCGATCATCGCCTGCTCGCCGTTGAAATGCAGCGTGCGCACTTCGTTCCACGAGTTGCGATACAGCAAGTCGATGCTGCCTACCAGGCACTGCTGCTGTTCGCCGAAGCTGAATACGTCGAGCTTGCGGAAATCGAAATGCACCACCTGATTGCGGAAGGCCGCCGTCGGGTCATATTCAAGGTTGACGATAATCGCCAGATGACGGATTTCGCACGGGCTGTAGAGCGCTTTCGGCGTCGGCGCGGGCAGGCGCAGCGGGAAATGGCTCGATACGTCAGCCACCAGCTCCTGCAGCTTCGGCAGATCGCAAATGCCGTTGCCCTTAATAAACAGGCGGGTGCGCGACGTCAGCAGGCCATTAAACCAGGCCCAGGCCACCAGCTTATTAAGATAACGGTTATATTCCAGCGGCTGATGGCTGATGATGGAATCCATGCTCGGCGCGCGGTTGTAAAGATACCAGCCGGTGCGGTTGGCGCGGCCAGGCGGCACATGGATGAAGGTCAGCGTCGGCTCAGAGAGATCCGGCGAAATTTGCGGGTTTACCAGCGTGACTTTGCCCGGCAGCGCTTCAAACGCGGCGTAGAGCTTGCGCGTCAGCACGCCGATATCCTGCGGGCTCGCGGAGACGCTCAGGTTGTTGCGGCGCGCAAAGCGGATCAGATTGCGGTAGCTCTGCATCATCGCATCGAGCAGCTCGTTGTGCGCCTCGCGCACCTGGTCGATTTTCCAGTTGGCGCGGTTATCGAGCATCGAGAGGCGCGCGTCGTCCCAGCCCCACGCTTTCACCAGTTGGCTTAATACCTCGCGGCGCCAGCCAACGCAGGCGCGCTCGCGAGAAAGCTTTTCGCACACTTTCAGATAGAAACAGCGGCGCACGAGATCAAGTCGCGCGGTGTCGTCGATAGCGGTCAGGTAGTGCGTCACGCGCTCCAGCATCATGCAGTAGGGATCGAGCCCGAAGGAGACGATTTCCCCGTCGTGCAGGCGCTGTTTGATGTCTTTCGCCAGCAGGCGGGTATTCGGGTATTCCCAGGAATAGGCTTCCAGCAGCAGCGTTTTCAGCACGGCTTTATAAGGAGAATCGATGCTTTTATAAAGCTGCCAGAGGCTCGCGCCGAAATACTCTTCGGCAGACAGCGAACTCAGGCCGCCCAGGTCCAGCCACTCGTTCGGCGTCAGCACGCCCTGAGCGTAGAGCGTCATCACGTAATCGTCGTAATGCTCTTCTTCATCGCCCGGCACCATGTTCCACAGGATGCGCTTGCCCGCCATGCGCACGGCGGTGCGGTAGAATTCGTCCAGCAGCAAAATGTGCTGCGTGGAGCCGCAGTCTTCGCCGCCGAGGCTGCCGCTTTCATTATGGCGGAAGCGGTTTTCGTCAATCAGGAAGAAACTGACCTCGACGCCAAGCGACGCCGCCCAGCTTTCCAGCAGGCTGCATTTGCGTTGCAGCAACTGGCGCTCGTCATTATCAAGCCATGCCTGGTGGCAGACCCAGATGTCGAGATCGGACGAACAGCTCTGGCCCACGGAGGAGGTGCTGCCCATCGAATAGATGCCGGTAATCGGCAGTTCACCCTTCACCGTTTGCTGCGCAGGCATGCCGCGCTGCGTTTCGAGCTCGTTCAGGTAGTGGCGTTGGGTTTCATCAGGCGTGTAGAGGCAAATGCCGTAGGGAACGTTACCTTCAAGGTATCCCGGCATCAGCGGATGGTGATAGTGCAATAATGTTGGCAGCAGACTGTAGACCTGTTGGAAAGCAGGCCCCATGGCAGCAAGCGCGCGATCCACACGCAATTGATTGATGGCATCCAGTCTCTGTTTCAGAGTCTCAATATAGAGGTACAAGACGTATCGCCTGATGGTTACAGAATGTAAACGATGTTCACCGTTGTGTCGCCCTTGTGATTATGGTGTGGCGGGCGGACAAATGGTTTAAAACGTGATCAATCTAACACCTTGTAGATTGACCGTAAAGAAAGATGCGCTACAGATAATTATAGCACCGCTCCCCTGCCCCGACGCCTTTCTCTGTTGCGCCTGCGCGCCGCGTCTCGCCGCCGTTTGACCTGACAGCCTTCCGCTAACAGTGGTAGGATGATTAGCAGACGACATTTACGGTATCAAGCATGTTAGACAATGTATTAAGAATTGCCACCCGGCAAAGTCCGCTGGCGCTCTGGCAGGCACAATATGTTAAGCAACGGCTGGAAGCCTGCCATCCGGGGCTGACGGTCGAACTGGTGCCGATGGTGACGCGCGGCGACGTGATCCTCGATACGCCGCTGGCAAAAGTGGGCGGCAAGGGCCTGTTCGTGAAAGAGCTGGAGCTCGCCATGCTCGATGGCCGCGCCGATATCGCGGTGCACTCCATGAAAGATGTGCCGGTCGAATTCCCGGAAGGGCTGGGTCTGGTCACGATTTGCGAGCGCGAAGATCCGCGCGACGCCTTTGTTTCCAACCAGTATAAAAGCCTCGACGACATGCCTGCGGGCAGTATCGTCGGCACTTCCAGCCTGCGCCGCCAGTGTCAGATAGCCGCCCGCCGCCCGGACCTCATCATCCGCTCGCTGCGCGGCAACGTCGGCACACGCCTGAGCAAACTCGACAACGGCGAGTATGACGCCATTATTCTGGCGGTCGCGGGCCTTAAGCGTCTGCAACTCGACGCGCGTATTACCAGTGCCCTCGCGCCGGAAGTGTCGCTGCCCGCCGTCGGCCAGGGCGCCGTCGGCATTGAGTGCCGCCTTGACGATACGCGCACCCGCGATCTGCTTGCACCGCTCAATCATGACGAAACCGCCGTGCGCGTGCGCGCGGAACGCGCCATGAACACACGGCTTGAAGGCGGCTGCCAGGTGCCTATCGGCAGCTACGCGGAGCTCAAAGACGGCGAATTGTGGCTGCGCGCGCTGGTCGGCGCGCCGGATGGTTCGCGCCTCGTGCGCGGCGAACGTCGCGGAGCGCCGCATGAGGCGCAGGCGCTTGGCGTTTCGCTCGCCGAAGAGCTCTTAAACCATGGCGCGCGCGAAATCCTCGCCGAAGTCTACCAGGGGGACGGCCCCGCATGACGATTCTGGTCACCCGCCCCTCTCCCGCCGGGGAGGAATTAGTGAGCCGTCTGCGCGCACTGGGGCAGGAGGCCTGGAGTTTTCCGCTGATCGAATTCTGCCCCGGCCAGGAACTCCCGCAGCTGCCTGCGCTGCTCGACGCGCTCAAACCCGACGATCTGCTGTTCGCCCTCTCGAAACACGCGGTCAGTTTTGCCAACGCGCATTTGCAGCGTCTGGGGCATCGCTGGCCGCGCGCGGTGGAGGCATTCGCCATCGGGCGCACCACGGCGCTGGCGCTGCATCAGGTCAGCGGATTGCACATCCACTACCCGCGCGATCGGGAAATCAGCGAAGTCTTGCTACAATTACCTGAATTACAAAACGTTGCCGGCAAGCGCGCGCTGATCCTGCGGGGCAACGGCGGCCGCGAGCTGTTAGGGGAAGCCTTAACGGAGCGCGGCGCGGCGGTCACGTTTTGCGAATGCTATCAACGTAGCGCGAAGATTTACGACGGCACGCAGGAAGCGCATCGCTGGCACACCCGCGGCATCACGACGCTGGTGGTGACCAGCGGTGAAATGCTGCGTCAGCTGCATGACCTGATGCCGCCGTGGTATCGCGCGAACTGGTTGCTGCGCTGTCGGCTGGTGGTCGTCAGCGAGCGTCTGGCGACTCTCGCCCGGGAACTGGGCTGGCAGAACATTCTGGTCGCTGATAATGCCGATAACGACGCGCTGCTGCGCGCGTTGCAATCACTCTTACACGGGAAGCCACAATGACGGAACAACAACACACCCCTGCTACGGTTGAAGAAACCCCGCAGGTTGTGGAGACAACGCCACAGCCGGAACCGACCGCGAAAAAAGACCGCACCGGCAAAACCGCGCTGGCGCTCAGCGCTGTGGCCATCGCCATTGCGCTGGCGACGGGCGCGGGACTGTGGACCTGGAGCAAGAAACAGGCCGACAACCAAAATGCCAACAGCGATACCCTCGCCACCCAGTTAACCTCGCTGCAAAACGAGCAGCAGGCCCAGAAAGCGGCGCTGGAAAAAACCATTAAAACGCAGGCGGACGCCCTCGCGGCAGCGAACCGCCAGCAGGAAGCGATGGCGCGCGAACTGGATGAAGTCCAGAAGAAAGTTGCGACCATCTCCGGCAGCGACGCCAAAACCTGGCAGCTCGCGCAGGCGGATTTCCTGGTGAAGCTCGCCGGGCGTAAGCTCTGGAGCGATCAGGACGCCACGACCGCCGCCGCGCTGCTGAAAAGCGCCGACGCGAGCCTCGCTGACATGAACGATCCGAGCCTTATCACCGCGCGCCGCGCGCTGACGGATGACATCGGTGCGCTGGCGAACATCACGCAGGTGGATTACGACGGCATCATCCTTAAGCTCAACCAGCTCTCTAACCAGGTCGACAACCTGCGCCTTGCCGATAACGACAGCGACGATGCGCCGATGGACAGCGACGGCAGCGAACTCTCCAGCTCGCTGAGCGAATGGCGTCAGAATCTGGTGAAAAGCTGGCATAACTTTATGGACAGCTTTATTACCATCCGCCGCCGCGATGACACCGCCGTGCCGCTGCTGGCCCCGAACCAGGATGTCTACCTGCGCGAGAATATTCGCTCGCGTCTGCTGGTGGCCGCGCAGGCCGTGCCGCGTCATCAGGATGAGATTTACAAGCAGTCGCTCGATAACGTCTCCACCTGGGTGCGTGCGTATTACGACACTAACGATGCGGGCACCAAAGCGTTTCTTGAGTCCATCGACAACCTGAGCCAGCAGAGCATCAGCATGGACGTGCCGGACACCCTGCAAAGCCAGGCGATTCTGGAAAAACTCATGCAGACACGCGTGCGTAGCCTGATGGCGCAGCCGTCGGTGCCGGGCGATGCCGCCGCGCCGCAGGTGGATGATCCGCAGACGCAGACATCGCCTGCGCCAGCGCCGACGACGCAGGGAGAACAGTAATGCTGAAAGTCTTATTGCTGTTTCTGCTGTTGATCGCCGGGATCGTGGTCGGCCCGATGGTGGCGGGTCATCAGGGTTATGTGCTGATCCAGACTGATACCTGGAATATTGAAACCAGCGTCACCGGCCTCGCGATCATTCTGATCCTCTCGCTGGTCGTGCTGTTCGCGCTCGAATGGCTGCTGCGTCGTCTGTTCCGCACCGGCGCGCGCACCCGTGGCTGGTTCGCTGGCCGCAAACGCAGCCGCGCGCGTAAGCAAACCAAACTGGCGCTGTTGAAGCTTGCCGAAGGCGACTATCAGCAGGTTGAAAAACTGATGTCGAAAAACGCCGATCACGCCGAACAGCCGGTGGTGAACTATCTGCTGGCTGCCGAAGCGGCGCAACAGCGCGGCGACGAAGCGCGTGCGAATCAGCACCTTGAGCGTGCGGCCGAGCTGGCGGATAACGATCAGATCCCGGTTGAGATCACCCGCGTGCGTCTGCAGCTGGCGCGCAACGAAAATCACGCCGCCCGTCACGGCGTGGACCGCCTGCTGGAAATCACGCCGCGTCATCCGGAAGTGCTGCGACTCGCGGAACAGGCGTATATCCGCACCGGCGCCTGGAGCTCGCTGCTGGATATCATTCCTTCGATGCAGAAAGCGAATGTGGGCGATGATGAACACCGCGACGCGCTGACGCGTCAGGCCTGGATCGGGCTGATGGATCAGGCGCGCGCCGATCAGGGTAGCGACGGTCTGAAAGCCTGGTGGCGCAACCAGAGCCGCAAAACCCGTCACCAGCCGGCATTGCAGGTCGCGATGGCGGAGCATCTGATTGAGTGCGACGACCATCAGACCGCTCAGGAGATTATCCTGGACGGCCTCAAACGCCAGTATGATGATCGTCTGGTGTTGCTGATGCCCCGTCTTAAAGCCGGTAACCCGGAACAGCTGGAAAAAGCGCTGCGCCAGCAGATCAAAACCTACGGCGACCGCCCGCTGCTCTGGAGCACCTTAGGCCAGTTGCTGATGTCGCACGGCGAATGGAAAGAGGCGAGCCTCGCGTTTCGCGCCGCTATCCAGCAGCGGCCAGACGCCTTCGACTACGCCTGGCTTGCCGACGTGCTCGACCGGCTTCATCAGCCCGAAGAGGCCGCGGCGATGCGCCGCGACGGCCTGCTGCTGACGCTACAGCAAAATGCCCCGCAATAATCCCCACCCCTCTTCGGAGGGGTTTTTTATATCTGCTGTCCGGGGAAAATCACTAAGATAAGTGACTGGGGTGGGAGCTCAGCCAGGACGGCCACGGCGCGAAAGCCCTTTCCGCCTGTGTGTCAGATTTCGTGGTGTGGCAAGGCGGCAAGCAAGAGAACCCCCAGGAGCTTACATCAGTAAGTGACTGGGGTGAGCGCGCGCAGCCAACACCGCCACGGCGCGAAAGATGACCCACAGCACAGACAAAAAAATACCTGCCCGAAGGCAGGTACTAAAACAGGTCTGTTTGACAACAAATGTGGTGCTTCACTCAACGTTATGTCCATGGTGTTTGATGAGGCCGAAGCGACATCTGTCTGTGGACGATAAGCACCGTAAACGGCTCTGCATCATTCCCGGGTTTATGAAGCCTGAGCAAACATAAGAGATGGAATGAGCATCTACACGCATAGTGTAGCATTTATCATGCCAGGTATGCAGCGTTTGTCTGTAACGGCTAAGTGCTTGTTTCATGGCGTTCGTGAGCGCTAACGCGTTTTCCTGACGGAAAATGCTGCTGTCTGTTGTCACCATTTAGCGACACCATTAACACCCCAGCTATTTTTACTATAATAATTAGGTAGTTATATGTCTCTGTATAACGACAACCGTTAATGCATTTGTCGCCAAAAGCCGTCACCGGGATTTTGACTTATAAATAAAGGATGAGAACCCAGATACGAGAGCATCAATGATGTGATCGCAGCCAGATGCGTCCAGAAAACAAGGAGTTATTTAACTACGCGAGTGACAGAAAAACGGTGAGTAAGGTGAAGTGAAGAACGGCAGAAAACAAAAAACCTCGCCGAAGCGAGGTTCAAAAGTGGTCGGCGAGAGAGGATTCGAACCTCCGACCCACTGGTCCCAAACCAGTTGCGCTACCAAGCTGCGCTACTCGCCGTATACTGCTTTTTGACTTTTTTGTTCAATCAAGTAGTGGTGCGAGGGGGGGGACTTGAACCCCCACGTCCGAAGGACACTAACACCTGAAGCTAGCGCGTCTACCAATTCCGCCACCTTCGCATCGCCACAAACTCTTAAATAATGGGGTGGCTAATGGGACTCGAACCCACGACAACTGGAATCACAATCCAGGGCTCTACCAACTGAGCTATAGCCACCACTGTATTCTTTCACGCGGTATTAAAACCACCGCAGCTCAAGCGCCGGGTTAAATGGCGCGCCCGACAGGATTCGAACCTGAGACCTCTGCCTCCGGAGGGCAGCGCTCTATCCAGCTGAGCTACGGGCGCGTAGCGCCGTTGCGGGTGGGGATACTACGGACTTCGCGCCCTGCTGTCTAGTGCTTTTTTGAAGAAAATGCGCGTTTGGTTATGCTTTGCGCACTATGGCGCTTATCCGTCCACTTTGGGCGTCGAAACGTACCGATCGAACCCGAAAAGCTTATAAATCACGCTCACCAGCGCCAGGAAAATCGCCCCGACAATGAGTGACATACGTGTGTCGTCGTTAAAGCCCATGCCCACCAGCACGCAGACCAGAAACGCCATCGTCAGGTAATTCGCCCACGGGAACAGCACGGAGCGGAACGGATGCGCGGCGATAGCCGCCTGGTGCGTCTGACGAAAACGCAGCTGGCTTATCAGAATGACAAACCACGGCACCATGCCCGGCAGCACGCTCGCGCTGTAGACATAAACGAACACGCGCTGCGGATTCGGGATGATGTAGTTCAGGCACGACCCTATCAGCAGGATAACAATAGAGAGCGCCACGCCCGCCACCGGTACACCATTGCGCGACACTTTCCCCATCGCCGCCGGCAGCTGACGGTTCTTCGCGAGCGCATAAAGCATACGCCCGCAGCTGTACATTCCACTGTTACAACCGGAGAGCGCGGCGGTCAGCACCACGAAGTTAATAATCCCCGCCGCGGCGGTAATGCCGATTTTGGCGAAGGTCAGGACAAACGGGCTGCCGTTGCTGCCAATCTCATCCCACGGGAAGATGGTGACGATAACAAAAATCGCGCCCACGTAGAAAATCAGGATGCGCCACAGCACCTTGCCCACCGCGCTGCGCAGCGTGACCTGCGGGTTTTTGGCTTCGCCTGCGGTGATGCCGATAAGCTCAACGCCCTGATACGAGGCCACCACGATACACAGCGCCGTCAGGAAGCCCTTCCAGCCGCCCGCGAAGAAGCCGCCGTGCGAGGTCAGGTTATCAAAGCCAATCGCGTGGCCGCCGTTGCCGAAGCCGAAGAAAATCACGCCCAGTCCGACAATAATCATCACGATAATGGTGGTGACTTTAATCATCGCGAACCAGAATTCGATTTCGCCATACAGGCGCACCGCCGCCAGGTTCGCCAGCGCGACAAGGCCCACGGCAATCAGCGCGGGTATCCACTGCGCCATCTCCGGGAACCAGAACTGGACGTAAACCCCGATGGCGGTAATTTCCGAGATCCCCACCGCCATCCACATAAACCAGTAGGACCATGCAGTGAGATAGCCAAAGAACGGGCTCATGTAACGGTGCGCGTAAACGGCGAACGAACCGGTTACCGGCTCAAGGAACAGCATTTCGCCCATGGAGCGCATAATGAAAAAGACGAACAGCCCGGCGATGATATAGGCCAGCAGCACGGACGGCCCTGCCCATTTCAGCGTACTGGCCGCCCCCATAAACAGCCCCACCCCGATAGTGCCGCCGAGCGCAATGAGCTCGATATGTCGGGCCTCCAGCCCTCGCTGTAGTTCCGGTTTATTCTCTGCCATAGATCCTCTGTGTTGTGTTTCACGTGCGTCCAGGTGAACCTGGTTATTGTGATGGTTAATGCCTGAGTGCGTTTGCGGGCAGCGAAACCGCGTCGCCGACCGGTAAAGCGCGGGCGAATGGTTCCGCAATTTTTGGGAAATGGCAAATAATGCGTGGCAAAAATGCGCTCACTGCGCAATAAAGCATCAGAAAGGAAAAGCGGCGGCGTCGGCAGACGCCGCCTGAAGATCACAGCTGGCCGGTGTAGTGCCAACCGAGGTAACGCAGCAGCCGCAGCTGGCGTTTAAGGCGGCTCGGCTGAGAGAGCAAACGATAGAGCCACTCCAGCCCCAGGTGTTGCCACACTTTCGGCGCGCGTTTTACATGGCCGGTGAAGACGTCATAGGTGCCGCCGACACCCATATAGAGCGCGTTCGGGTGAACGAGACGGCAGTCGCGCATAAAAATCTCCTGACGCGGCGAGCCCATCGCCACCGTGACAATCTGCGCGCCGCTGTCGCGGATGCGTGCGAACAGCGCCGCCTGCTCTTCCGGCTTAAAATAGCCGTCCTGCGCGTCGACGACATTCACCTTCCACTGGCGTTTAAGCTTGTCGATGGTCTGCGCCAGCACCTGCGGTTTACCACCCACCAGAAAGACCGGCGTGCCTTCGCGCCCGGCGCGCGCCATCAGCGCCTCCCAGAGATCGGCGCCCGCCACGCGCGATACCTGCGCCTGCGGGTACTTCTTACGTACCGAGCGCACAACGCTAATGCCGTCGGCATATTTAAACTCCGCCGCTTCAATCAGGCGGCGAACGTCGGCGTTCGCTTCCACGGTCAGCATCTTTTCGGCGTTCATCGCAACCAGCGTGCCGTGGCGCAGCACGCCGCCGTCATAGAGATAATCGAGCGCGTGTTGCATATCGCGCCACCCCAGCAGCGGCAGTCCGCGCAGCACATACACCGGGGCGGTGACGTTTTCAGACATCATATTCCTTAACCTTAAAGCGTTTCCGTTGGCGCAAGCGGGGCCGCGCGACGTCGACGCGGCTGGATCAGCCCGGCGTTATCCAGCAGCCAGTACAGCAGCTTCGCCAGTACCAGACAGGCGCCGAACACCAGCATAAAAAAGACCACGCGCGAGACGAAGGCATCCAGCCCTTCGCGCGCCAGCACGATCATGTTGAAAATGGCACCAAAGCAGAAGCTATGCATAATCGCCGCTTTGTAGCGGTTCGGCTCGCGGTTACCGCGTTCATACAGCCAGTCGAACCATTTGATAATCAGCCCGACCACCACCGCGCCGAGCGGGATAAACCACACGCCGCCCATCACTATCAGCGAGCCGAGCAGCGTCGGGGAGATAGCCAGCCCTGAATGGTTGTTCAGCACCTCCCAGGTGAAATAGTTGGCGGTATTCAGCACGATGTGCGGTCTGTCCGGCCATACCCAGGAAGGAATAAACACGTAGAAGTCGCGCACAATCGGCGCCAGCCCCTGAAACTCGATATTGCCGTAGTTTTGCAGCAGCAGCGCCAGGTTCTCCCATGGCGAGAACGTATCGCGGGTAAGATAAAGGAAGGTGTAAAACGCCTCGTCGCCGCTCACATTCAGGCCGTAGCGCTTAAGCGCCAGCCAGAACATCCCGACAATCCCCATCACGCCTGCCGCCGCCAGCATCCCAAGCGAGATCCAGCCGCGAATAATGCCGATAAACAGGAAAATGGCGAAAGCGATAATGATATTGGCGCGCGTGCCGCCGACAATCATGTAGGTCAGAAGCCCGAAGCCAACGGTGCTGACGAGGAAAAAGAGCCACGCGCGGCTGTCCTGACGCAGGAAGTAAACCACCAGCATCGCCGGAATAAAGAAGTAGAAAAAGCGCTTCAGCGCCACGCCGGAGACGTCGCTTGAGAAAATCTGGCTGTAGGAGTGCAGCCGGAACAGCAGGAAGCCGTTATGCATAAAGAAGATGCCGACGCTCACCAGCGCGACCACCATCATCATTATCCAGGCCAGATGGGTTTCGACGCGGTTCATCGCGAATAGCCCGCCGCCTGACGGGCGCTCCGACGTTCGCGCCGCCCGCAAGCGGGTTTTATACGTAACGTAATAGACGGCGTAGAAACAGCCCGCCGACAGCAGCGCCTGTAACAGCACCTCCGCCGGGACTACCGCCACGTTAAAGCGAAACACCAGAATGCTGGTCAGCGGAAAGCCGAAGAAAAACGTCAGCAGGAACAGCAGCGAGAAGAAGACGTTAAAGTTAAAGCGCACGCGGCGAAACTCAAACCAGGTGAGCGTGCCGATAAACAGCGTCGCCAGCAGCCAGACGATAAACAGGCCGCTGAATTGCAATAAGCTCATGCCACGTCTCCTGAAGCGATGCGCAGCGCGCGGTGCCAGCCCGCCAGATAGTTGGGCTTAAAAAACGCGATTTGCGATTTATCGACCATCTGCAACTGACGCTGCGCCTCGCGCACCGTCACCTCGTTAAGCTTGTCACCGGTAAACAGCACCGGCAGATTCTGTTCGACCATATCCTGCCAGAACGGGTTTTCACGGCTCAGCACGCATGGCACGCCCGCCTGGATAAGCAGACACAGCGTACCGATCCCCTGCTGGCGCGCAAAGATGAAATAACCGAGATCGCACTGGCGCAGCAGCGTGAGATAAGCGTCGAAATCGAGCTTTTCACGCAGCACGTTCAGGTTTTCCGGGCTGAACAGCCTAAGCCCCGCCTGCATAACCTCATCGATCCACGCCTCGTTATTGGCCGGGTAACCCATCGGCACAATCACGTTAACGGTATCGCCAAACTGCTGATGCACCGCTGTCAGCGCCGCGATATGGTCGTTGCTCCGATCGCCGGAGTTGCCCACCAGAATCGTCAGTTTCCCGTCGCGCTCCGGCGGCGGCAGCTGGTTTAACCCTTCATCCATACGCGTCGGGAAGTAAAGCAGTTCGCCCGGCACGCCAGGGTGGCGCTTCGCAAAGTGGCTGAGATCGCCGCGCGTGGCGAAGACATGGCCGACGCGCCCCTGCGCCAGTCGGCGCAGCCGGTAAAAAAGCTGAAACTTGAGGCTGCGCGAAGCTTCGTAGAGATCCGCGCCCCAGATATGCCAGCTCACCTGCGCGGGCTTCAGCCCGCCACTCAGCATCGCGAGCCACAGCGGCGCGTTAAACTGCCCGTGCAGGAAAAAGCGCTGACGGCGGTTTTCGCGCGCCAGCGCCACGACCGCGCGCGCCAGCGATTTTTTATCCGGATAAACGCGCAGTGAAAGCGCCGGATACTGCTGGTCGAGCTGTTCATCGGCGCTCACCACCATAAAGCGGCGCGCCTGTTCGTTATCGCTGGCCAGTTCATCGTTAAAGAAACGCAGTACCGTCTGGTTATGATGGGGAATATCGGACCCCAGAACGTGAATCAATGCTGTCATGTCTGTCTGCGCCAGAGTAAAAATACGCCACAACAGAGGGCGAAATAGACAATATAGGTCGCCATATAGGCTTGCGCCGCGCCCGCCGCGCCGTGCGCCGGGATCAGCCAGTATGAAAAGCCGGTTAATAAAGCAAACTGGCTGATTTCCGTCAAAAGATAAAAGCGCAGCGAGGCTTTCGCGATAATCAGATAACCGAAAACGTAAGCGCCCACTTTCAGCACGTCGCCCACCAACTGCCAGGCGAAGAGATCGCGCATTGCGGTGAACTGCGGTGAAAACAGCAGCCAGATGGCGAAATCCCGCAGCAGCCAGACCGCAAAGCTCGCCGTCGCGACCGCCGGCAACACGAATTTCAGCGCGCGGACGATCTCTCGGGTAATGTCGCGCTTCGCCTCCAGCCGCGACAGGGTCGGCAACAGCCAGACGCTGAACGACGCGGTAATGAACTGGAGATAGGCGTCCGAGATGCTGCTTACGCCCTGCCAGATGCCGACGGCATCCCACCCGTAGCGCGCGGCCAGCAGGTTACGCATCATCACGTAGGCGACCGGCAGCGTTACCGCCGTCATCATCGCCATCAGGGTGAATTTGCCAAGATGGCGCGCAAGCTGGCTGTCCCACCGGGGCTTCAGGTAGCGCAGCGGCACATGCTCGCGGCGTATCAGCATCCAGACCGCCGGGACCGCCACCAGCGCAGGCACCAGCGCCAGACCGAGCAACGCGCCCTCGTAGCCGCCTGCGCGAAAACAGGCGTAATACGCGACGACGCCGATGAGGCTGCCGGCAATCAGCGCCAGCGCGTTACCCGCCGCGTCGCGAAAGCCTTTGATGATTGCGAGCGTCAGGTTAGCCCAGGCGATGCCCATCTGGATGAACGCCACCAGGCGCACGACGTTCTGGTAACGATCGTGCCCGAACAGGCCAACGCTTATCGGCCCCGCCGCCAGCAGAAAAATCACCGCCAGCAGGGTCGAGAAACCGAGCACCATCGCCGATGCCGTCCCCGTGACGCGCCGCAGCCCGGCGGGATCGTCCTGGTGCTGTGCCACAAGTTTCGTGACGCCGTTGAAAATGCCCGCGCCAGCCAGCACGCCGAGAACCGTAATCAGCTGGCGGAAATTTCCTGCCTGGCCGACGCCCGTCGGGCCAAACGCGACCGCCAGCAGTTTGACGACCACCAGGCCCGCGCCGATTTTGATAAGCGTGGACCCGGCGGTCCACACGGAAGCTTTAGCGAGGGACATATCAGCCGAAATAGCTCAGCAGCGTATTAATCACCGTGCGCTGGTTCACCGGCGCGAGGTTGAAGAACAGCGGCAGACGCAGCAGGCGTTCGCTCTCAACGGTGGTGAAGCGGTCTTCGCCGTGGAATTCGCCGAACTGTTCGCCAGCCGGACAGGCGTGCAGCGGGATGTAGTGGAACACCGCCAGGATCTCCGCCTCTTTGAGGTAAGCGATAAGCTTGCTGCGATCCTCAATATCACGCAGCTTAATGTAAAACATATGCGCGTTGTGGCGGCAGGATTCGGGAATCGACGGCAGCGTAATGCGTCCGGTGCGCGCCAGCGGCGCCAGCGCGTCGTAGTAGGTCTGCCACAGCGTCAGGCGCTGCTGATTGATGCGGTCCGCCGCTTCGAGCTGCGCCCACAGATACGCCGCCTGCAAATCGGACATCAGGTAGCTGGAGCCGATATCGCGCCAGGTATATTTGTCCACCTGGCCGCGGAAGAACTGGCTGCGGTTGGTGCCTTTCTCGCGAATAATCTCCGCGCGCTCAACCAGCGCCGGATCGTTAATCAGCGTCGCGCCGCCTTCGCCGCCCGCGGTGTAGTTTTTGGTTTCATGAAAGCTGAAGCAGCCGATGTGGCCGATGGTGCCGAGCGCCCGCCCTTTATAGGTCGACATCACGCCCTGCGCGGCATCTTCCACCACAAAGAGGTGATGCTTTTCGGCAATCGCCATGATGGCGTCCATTTCACAGGCCACGCCCGCGTAATGTACCGGCACGATTGCTCGGGTTTTGTCGGTGATCGCCGCTTCAATCCGCGTTTCGTCGATATTCATGGTATCCGGGCGCACGTCAACGAAGACGATTTTCGCGCCGCGCAGCACGAAGGCGTTGGCGGTGGAGACAAACGTGAAGCTCGGCATAATCACTTCATCGCCCGGCTGGATGTTCAGCAGCAGCGCCGCCATCTCCAGCGATGCGGTACAGGACGGCGTCAGCAACACTTTCGGGCTGCCGAAGCGATGCTCCATCCACTGCTGACAGCGGCGCGTAAAGCCGCCGTCGCCGCACAATTTGCCGCTGCTCATCGCAGACTGCATGTAGTCGATTTCCGTGCCAACCACGGGCGGTGCGTTAAATGGGATCATGTTAGTTACCTGTATAACCAATAAGCGGTGCTTTCAATGTTGCCGCCGCTGGCAATATAGCGACGCAGCGCGGCGCGGTTGCCCGCCTGGGTCGCTACCCGCAAAGTGTAAAGCCCGCGCGCGACGCACCACTGGCGCGCCGCCTGCATCAGGGCTTCTCCGGCGCCGCGACCGGCCAGCAGGCCGATGCGGGCTTCTTGTTCGTTAATCTGGCGCAGCGTGACGAACCCGCGAAGCGCGCCCTGCGGCGTGCGCAGGATCAGGCATTCGTGGTCGAACGCGCCTTTCACCGCGTTTTCGACCCACTGCGCGTAAAATCGTCCGCTGGCGTCCGGGGCGTACCAGGGCGCGCGAAACCGGCTCATGGCGAAGGCTTGCGCCGCCGCATCGCGCAGGAGCGGAATATCGTCCAGGGTCGCAGTTATCGCCTGCGCGTCATCGACAGGCGCGGCAGACGTCAGCGGCAGCGCGAAATCCACCTCGCCTTCGACCAGCTGAAACCCGAGCGACAATAGGCCATCCAGCAGATCGCTGCGGGCGGCGGGCACCTTCGCCTGCACGCGCGACCAGACGTCTAATTGCGCCACGTCTAACGCCGCTGCGGTATCGGAGAAACGGACAATCGCGCTGTCGATGCCGAAAAACTGGCTCTCCCACTCAAGGGGTTCAATACTGGCGCGGACGGGCACGGAGGAGCTCCATCAGATACTGGCCGTAGCCGGTTTTGGCGAGCTGCTGCGCGACGCGCTTCACGTCCTCGTCAGCCAGCCAGCCGTTGCGCCAGGCAATCTCTTCCAGACAGGCGATTTTAAAGCCCTGACGTTTTTCGACCGTCTGTACAAAGGTGCTCGCTTCAATCAGGCTGTCGTGCGTGCCGGTGTCCAGCCAGGCGAAACCGCGCCCCAGCAGTTCGACGTTCAGCTTGCCCGCCTCCATGTACATCTGGTTAATGGAGGTGATTTCGAGCTCGCCGCGGCTGGAGGGTTTGACCTGCTTTGCGTACTCCACCACGTTGCTGTCGTAGAAGTAGAGACCGGTGACGGCCCAGCGGGATTTCGGGTGCGTCGGCTTTTCCTCAATGGAAATCGCGCGGAAATCCTCGTCGAACTCAACGACGCCGAAGCGCTCCGGGTCCATCACCTGATAGCCGAATACGGTCGCGCCGTCGGTCCGCGCGGCGACATGGCGCAGTTTCGGGCTGAAGCCCTGCCCGAAGAAGATGTTATCGCCCAGCACCAGACACGACGGACCGCCCGCAAGGAAGCTTTCGCCGATGATAAACGCCTGCGCGAGGCCATCCGGGCTCGGCTGAGCCGCGTATTCCAGCGAAATGCCGAACGCGGAGCCGTCGCCCAGCAGGCGCTGGAAATAGCTCTGGTCTTCAGGCGTGGTGATGATGAGCACCTCGCGGATCCCGGCCAGCATCAGCACCGACAGCGGATAGTAGATCATCGGCTTGTCGTAGATGGGCAGAAGCTGTTTGGAAACGCCGCGTGTAATAGGATGAAGGCGGCTGCCAGAGCCGCCCGCCAGAATAATGCCTTTCATGCCGGTCTCCCGTCGTGTTTAACGCGCAAGCCCCAGACGCTGGCCCTGATAGCTACCGTCCTGCACCTGCTTCCACCAGGTCTCGTTGTCGAGATACCACTGCACCGTTTTACGCATGCCGCTTTCGAAGGTTTCCTGCGGCCGCCAGCCGAGCTCGCGTTCAATTTTGCTGGCGTCGATGGCGTAACGCAGATCGTGGCCTGGGCGGTCCTGAACAAAGGTGATAAGCGAACGGTAAACCCCGACACCGGCCGGTTTCTGCGGCGCCAGCTCTTCCAGCAACGCACAGATGGTTTCCACCACGTCGAGGTTTTTCTGCTCGTTATGGCCGCCGATGTTGTAGGTTTCGCCCACCTCGCCTTGCGTCGCGACCAGGCAGAGCGCGCGCGCGTGATCTTCCACATACAGCCAGTCGCGGATCTGCTGGCCGTTGCCATAGACCGGCAGAGGTTTACCCGCCAGCGCGTTGAGAATGGTTAACGGAATAAGCTTTTCCGGGAAGTGATACGGCCCGTAGTTATTGGAGCAGTTCGTGACGAGCGTCGGCAGGCCGTAGGTGCGTCGCCAGGCGCGCACCAGATGGTCGCTGCCCGCTTTGGACGCGGAGTATGGACTGCTTGGCGCATACGGCGTGGTTTCGGTGAAGAAATCATCCAGCCCGTGCAGGTCGCCATAGACCTCGTCCGTCGAGATATGGTGAAAGCGAAACGCCGCTTTTTGCGCATCGCCCAGCGCGCTCCAGTAACGGCGAGCGGCTTCCAGCAGCGTATAGGTGCCGACGATGTTGGTTTCGATAAACGCCGCCGGGCCGTCGATAGAGCGGTCAACATGGCTTTCCGCGGCAAGATGCATCACGACATCCGGCTGGAATTGCGTGAACAGACGATCGAGGTTCTGCGCGTCGCAGATATCAACCTGTTCAAAGGCGAAACGCGAGTCCTGCGCCACCGGCGCCAGCGAGCCGAGATTACCGGCGTAGGTGAGTTTATCCACCACCAGCACGGCGTGGTCGGTGTTCTGGATCAGGTGTCTGACCACGGCGGAGCCAATAAACCCGGCGCCGCCCGTCACCAAAAAGCGTTTCATCGCCAGACTCCTTTAGTATCGACGACCCAGGTGTGGTTGAGCGTAGCGCCGTCAATGGCCTTGAACTGCTGATGGTCAACCAGCATCACCAGCACGTCGGCCTGCGCCAGCGCGTCGTCGAGCGCGGCCAGACGACATTTGCCGTCAAGGCGCGCCGGCAGCGCATGGATGTTCGGCTCGACAACTAGCGTTTCGCCGCTATGCCAGTCGGCGATAAGCTCCGCAATTTCCATCGCCGGGCTTTCGCGCAAATCGTCGATATTCGGTTTGAACGCCAGACCAAAACAGGCGATTTTCACCTCGCTGGCGCGGCGGTTGGTCGCAGCCAGGCAATCTGCCAGCGTGCTTTTCACCTGCTGGATGACCCAGTGTGGTTTGTGGTCGTTCACTTCACGCGCGGTGCGGATGAGCCGCGCCTGCTGCGGGTTCTGCGCCACGATAAACCACGGGTCGACCGCGATGCAGTGGCCGCCGACGCCGGGGCCCGGCTGCAAAATATTGACGCGCGGGTGACGGTTCGCAAGGCGAATCAGCTCCCAGACGTTGATGCCCTGGTCGGCGCAAATCAGCGACAGCTCGTTGGCGAACGCAATGTTGACGTCGCGGAAGCTGTTTTCGGTGAGTTTACACATTTCGGCGGTGCGGGAATTCGTCACCACACACTCGCCTTCGAGGAAAATTTTATAGAGCTCGCTGGCGCGCGCGGAACAGACGGGCGTCATGCCGCCAATCACGCGGTCGTTTTTAATCAGCTCGACCATCACCTGGCCTGGCAGCACGCGCTCCGGGCAGTAAGCGATGTTGATATCCGCCGCCTCGCCCACCTGCTGCGGGAAGCTGAGATCCGGTCGCAGCGCCGCGAGCCACTGCGCCATCTGCTCAGTGGCGCCGACCGGCGATGTGGATTCGAGGATCACCAGCGCGCCTTTACGCAGCACCGGCGCGACGGATTCCGCCGCCGCCTGCACGTAGGCCATATCCGGCTCGTGATCGCCCTTAAACGGCGTGGGCACGGCGATAAGATAGGCGTCCGCCTCGACAGGCTGCGTGCTGGCGCGCAGAAAACCGCCTTCCACGGCGGCTTTCACGACCTTATCCAGCTCCGGCTCGACAATATGAATTTCACCCCGGTTGATGGTATCGACCGCATGCTGATTGATGTCGATGCCGATGACCTGTTTTTCTCGCGACGCGAAAGCCGCCGCGGTGGGTAAACCGATATAACCCAGACCAATCACCGAAATGGTATTAAAACTCATAGTGATACCCGATTATTTTTAAGTGCATGTAAGATCCGTTCGCATGCCTGGCCGTCGCCATAAGGATTATGGGCGTGGCTCATGGCCTGATACGCCGCGTCGTCGTGCAGTAGCCGTGTCACTTCGTCGACGATACGCCGCGTGTCCGTGCCGACCAGTCGCACCGTGCCCGCCTCGACCGCTTCCGGTCGCTCGGTGGTTTCACGCATCACCAGCACCGGTTTGCCCAGCGACGGCGCTTCTTCCTGAATCCCGCCGGAGTCGGTCAGGATCAGCCAGGCGTGGTTCATCAGCCAGACAAACGGCAGGTATTCCTGCGGCTCAATCAGCACCACGTTTTCCACATGGCCCAGAATGCGGTTCACCGGTTCGGTAACGTTAGGGTTGAGATGGACCGGGTAGACAATCTGCACATCGCGGTTTTGCGCGGCGATATCCGCCAGCGCGCGGCAAATCTGTTCGAATCCTTCCCCAAAGCTTTCGCGGCGATGCCCGGTGACCAGAATCATTTTCTTGTCGCCGTCGAGGAAGGGATATTGCGTTTCCAGACGCAGACGCAGCGGCTCATCTGCCATCACGCGATCGCGCACGGTGATGAGCGCGTCGATAACGGTGTTGCCGGTCACGAAGATGCGCGCGTCAGGGATGTTTTCTCGCAGCAGGTTCTGGCGCGACAACTCCGTCGGCGCGAAGTGATACATCGCCAGATGACCGGTCAGCGTGCGGTTAGCCTCTTCCGGCCACGGCGAGTAGAGGTAGCCCGTGCGAAGCCCGGCCTCGACATGACCGACGGGGATCCGCTGGTAAAATGCCGCAAGGCTGGTGGCGATTGTCGTCGTCGTATCGCCATGTACCAGCACCACGTCCGGGCGGAATTCAGTCAGAATCGGTTTCAGCCCTTCAAGAATGCGACACGTGATCTCCGTGAGCCCCTGTCCGGGCTTCATGATGTTCAGATCGTAATCCGGCACAATGGAAAAAAGATGCAGCACCTGATCCAGCATCTCGCGATGCTGAGCCGTGACGCATACCCGAGTGTCAAACGCGGGATCCTGGGCCAGCGCATGTACCAGCGGCGCCATTTTTATAGCTTCTGGTCGCGTGCCAAAAACGGTTAGTACTCTCACAACGATTCTCTTCAGTTGGCGATGAAGGCGACGCGCGCCTTCATCCAGGACGCGTGCTTATGCGGTGCGGCGGCGGCGGACCAGAGCCACGCCAGCGCCAGTCAACGCCCCAACGGCTCCCCACATGATCATCAGGAATGCGCGACGTGGGCTGTCGCGTTTAACCGGCTCTTCCGGCGTACGCAGATAGCGATAGGTCTGAAAACGCGGGTCCAGCGTCGGCCCGACGTTCAGCGTCGCCAGCATCGCCCGGTTCTGATCGTAGTCGATGTCATAGGTCGGCCCTACGGCCTGGAGATTTTCCAGCCGTGCCTGCAACAGCGGGCGCCCCAGCATGAACAGTTCAGAATCCGGCAGCTCATCTGCGGGAACGTCCGTTTCGCTGCGAGAAATGTTGTGTTGTTCCGCCACCTGCAGCGCCTGCTGAACGCTGTGCACGCGACGATCGAAGATGGATTTCGCGACCGCTTCCTGGCGTTTCACCTGCGCTTTCATCTGGACGGTGCGCGCCGCCCAGGCGCCTTTGAGTTCATCATTAAGATGACTGGCGGCACGCTGGCTCGCGAAGGCGATATACTGACGCAGCAGGTTGTTCGCGTCCGGCGCGGTTTCCGCGATAAGCCGGATGTTATCGTTTTGATTGCGGGTGACGTCGCCTGCGGTGAACTGAATGTTGTCGATAAACTCATCCAGAAGCGCGGCGTCAGCTTTGCTGTTGCCGACTTTGCGCTGCTTGTAATAGTCCGTCTGCGACCAGAAATCGCGACGGGTATCCCACGCGGAGAGTTGCATGATGAATTCTTTATACGCGTCGTCCATCACCGAGGGCTGATCCACCGGCGCCAGATTGGCTTTCACATCCAGATTGCGCAGAAACTGTTGCTGTGAATAGTAGCCGCCCAGCATGTTAACGGTGGGACGATCGGTGATAGCCATCGCGCTCCATTCCTGGCGCGCGAAGAATGTATAAGTGAGAGCCACGAGCGCAAACAGCACGGCCATTCCGACTATCCAGAATTTCCCTGCCCACAGCGTTCGAAACAGACCCCGAATATCCAGTTCATTATCTGTCACTCCTGACGGAGTGCCCGGCACTTTTTGATTCATCACGTCCCCGATTTTCTTTAATTAGCGGTGGGCTTGTTGCTTCCGCGCTTCATGCGACGCTTAACGCGTTTAATGAAGCGCGCCACTTTCCATGCCCGTTTGATACAGTAGCCGTAGAAGAAAAATGCTAGCAAGAATAATGCCAACATTACCCACTCAGGGATAATATGTGCGGCATATTCGGACGCTACGCCAATGCCAGCGAGCAGCGCGGCGGCGAGCGTGATAAGGACAAACGCCTGACGAGAAGTAAAGCCGGCGCGCATGATCAGATGATGAATGTGCTGACGGTCCGGCGAAAAAGGACTCATGCCTTTACGCAGACGGCGGTACATGATGGCAATCATATCCATCAGCGGAATCGCGATGATCCAGAGCGCGGTCACCGGGCTAATCGGATGCGTTTTCCCCTGCGTGGTTTCCAGCAGGATCCAGATAACGGTAAACCCGATAAGCGTACTGCCCGCATCGCCCATAAAGACTTTATAACGCCGTCCGAACGCGCCGAGGTTCAACAGAATATAAGGAAGGATGGCGGCAATCATGGCGAAGCACCACATCGACAGGCTGGTCTGCCCGTCAAACCATAGGATCATGCCGATAGCCGCAAAGGAGACGCACGACAGCCCACCGAGCAGACCATCAATCCCGTCCACCATATTAAAGGCGTTAATCGCCGCCCAGACGGCAAACAGCGTGAGGAAATACCCAAACGGCCCCAGCACCATCTCCCACGAGCCGAAAATATATCCGAGACTGCGCAGATAGAGCCCGCCCACCGTCATCATCACCACGCCGATAACGGCCTGGATAACGGCGCGTATTTTTACGCTGATGTCGTAACGGTCATCCAGCGCGCCGACAAACACCAGCACCCCGGCGCTCGCCAGGTATAACGCCGCATGAGGAATATAGTAGTCCGCAATGGAGAAGGTAAAACAGATGCCTGCGTAGACGGAGATGCCGCCCACCAGCGGGATCAGCCCTTGATGGCGCTTACGGAAATTGGGCTTATCGACCAGACCAACCCTTTTGCCCAGCTTTCGTGCAAAAAAAAGAAAAACAAATGTGAATAAAAAAATACTGATTAGCTCAGTACCAACGGTAACTAAATTCACAGTGTGCGCTCTCTGCAAACGTTAAGTCCGGAGGAAGTATAACTGCGGCAGTCAGGCTTTCTAAGCACTCCTCCGCCCCTCATCCCTGAACAGACTAATTATTATTCAGTAAGATAAACATAGCTCAGGCCAGATAAAAACTGGCGCGCCTTTACTGAAAGTCGTGTAAAGATCACGCCTGTTGCCTATCGTATAGAGCAACAAAGAAAAACGCCACGTCGTGACGTGGCGTTCCCCGAGTTCCCGCTGACTACGAACGTTTCATCATATCGAAGAATTCGTCGTTCGTTTTGGTCATCGCCAGTTTATTAATGAGGAATTCCATCGCGTCGATCTCACCCATCGGGTGAATGATTTTACGCAGGATCCACATTTTCTGCAGTTCTTCCTGAGTCGTCAGCAGCTCTTCTTTACGGGTACCGGAACGGTTGTAATCGATAGCCGGGAAGACGCGTTTTTCCGCGATCTTACGAGAGAGATGCAGTTCCATGTTACCGGTGCCTTTAAACTCTTCGTAGATAACTTCATCCATTTTAGAGCCGGTATCAATCAGAGCAGTCGCAATAATGGTCAGGCTACCGCCCTCTTCCACGTTACGCGCCGCACCGAAGAAACGCTTCGGACGATGCAGGGCATTAGCGTCCACACCACCGGTCAGCACTTTGCCGGATGCCGGCACGACGGTGTTGTAAGCGCGTGCCAGACGGGTGATGGAGTCGAGCAGAATGATAACGTCTTTTTTGTGCTCGACGAGGCGCTTGGCTTTCTCGATAACCATTTCAGCAACCTGAACGTGGCGGGAAGCCGGTTCGTCAAACGTGGACGCGACCACTTCGCCTTTCACCAGACGCTGCATCTCGGTCACTTCTTCCGGACGTTCGTCAATCAGCAGCACCATCAGCACGCAATCCGGGTGGTTGTATGCAATGCTCTGCGCGATGTTCTGCAGCAGCATGGTTTTACCGGCTTTCGGCGGCGCCACGATAAGACCACGCTGACCGCGACCAATCGGCGACGCCAGATCCAGTACGCGAGCGGTCAAATCTTCAGTCGACCCGTTGCCGCGCTCCATACGCAGACGCGAGTTCGCGTGCAGCGGCGTCAAGTTTTCGAACAGGATCTTATTACGTGCGTTTTCCGGTTTATCGAAGTTAACTTCGTTCACTTTCAACAGCGCGAAGTAGCGCTCGCCTTCTTTCGGCGGACGAATCTTACCGGAGATGGTATCCCCTGTACGGAGGTTGAAACGGCGGATTTGGCTGGGAGAAACGTAGATATCGTCGGGACCGGCGAGGTAGGAGCTGTCTGCAGAACGGAGGAAGCCGAAGCCATCCTGCAATATCTCCAGCACACCGTCGCCAAAGATATCTTCGCCACTCTTCGCGTGCTGCTTCAGGATGGCGAAAATAATATCCTGTTTGCGCATGCGGGCCAGGTTTTCCAGGCCCATATTTTCGCCGAGAGTAATCAGCTCAGAAACCGGCGTATTCTTTAATTCGGTAAGATTCATAGTGGTGGGTTCTTAAACTCGGGGTAAATCTCGAACGTAATGTTGTGAATGGTATGGCAGGGTCATCCATGCCTGTTTACGGGCTTCATCTCATGTCTGTTCGTTGCCTGGTTGCAGGTAAGGAACGCAGAACTGAAACGACAAGACGGAATGAGTGATAAGTCCCGGAGTTAATGCTCTTCTCGCCTACCGGTCTCGGTATTGACATTGTCATGGGCGGGAAGCGTCGGGTATTACAAGATTCAAACTAAAAGGTAAGTTTAAATTGAAGTCAAAAATAAAGTTAGCATGACTGAAGCCGGGCGTCCAGCGGTCCTGAGTATTTAGGAACCGTGATCGCCCCGGCGGGGAACCATTACGCCAGGTTGGCGTCGAGGAACTCTTTCAGTTGGCCTTTTGACAGCGCGCCCACTTTGGTCGCCGCCACTTCACCATTTTTAAACAACAGCAGAGTCGGAATGCCGCGAATGCCGTATTTCGGCGCGGTGCCCGGGTTCTGGTCGATGTTCAGTTTGGCAACCGTCAGTTTGCCCTGATATTCATCAGCGATTTCATCAAGGATAGGGGCGATCATCTTGCACGGACCACACCATTCTGCCCAGAAATCAACCAGCGTCAACCCGTCCGCTTTAAGTACATCCGTGTCGAAACTGTCGTCAGTCAGGTGAATAATTTTATCGCTCATGTTTTACTCCAAAGATTAGGCCTGTCATGTTGGTGTAGCATTAACCAACATAAGGTTGACTTTATTTCACCGGATACGCTTTCGTAAAGCAATAGTTAGCTGATATTCTACCACACTATGAGCAAAACACACTTGACTGAACAGAAGTTTTCCGACTTCGCCCTGCACCCTGTCGTAGTTCAAGCCCTTGAAAAGAAAGGGTTTCATAACTGCACACCTATCCAGGCTCTGGCACTCCCGTTAACGCTCGCGGGCCGTGACGTTGCAGGGCAGGCGCAAACCGGTACCGGCAAAACGATGGCGTTTTTAACGTCAACGTTTCATTATTTACTCTCACACCCTGCGGCGGAAAATCGCCAGGTGAATCAGCCACGCGCCCTGATTATGGCGCCGACCCGCGAACTCGCGGTGCAGATTCACTCCGACGCGGAACCGCTGGCGGAAGCCACCGGCCTTAAGCTGGGTCTCGCCTACGGCGGTGACGGTTACGACAAGCAACTGAAAGTGCTGGAAAGCGGCGTCGACATTCTGATCGGCACCACCGGCCGTCTCATCGATTACACCAAACAAAACCACGTCAACCTGGGCGCGATTCAGGTCGTGGTGCTCGACGAAGCCGATCGCATGTACGATCTGGGCTTTATCAAAGACATCCGCTGGTTGTTCCGTCGTATGCCAGCTGCCGCACAGCGTCTCAATATGCTGTTCTCCGCGACGCTCTCTTACCGCGTGCGTGAACTCGCGTTCGAGCAGATGAACAACGCGGAATATGTCGAAGTCGAACCGGAGCAGAAAACGGGCCACCGTATTAAAGAAGAGCTTTTCTATCCGTCTAACGAAGAGAAAATGCGCCTGCTCCAGACGCTGATTGAAGAAGAGTGGCCGGATCGCGCCATTATTTTCGCCAATACTAAACATCGCTGTGAAGACATCTGGGGCCATCTGGCGGCAGACGGTCATCGCGTTGGCCTGCTGACGGGCGACGTCGCGCAGAAAAAACGTCTGCGAATTCTTGATGAATTTACCCGTGGCGATCTGGATATTCTGGTTGCGACCGATGTTGCGGCGCGCGGCTTGCATATTCCTGCCGTCACCCACGTCTTTAACTACGACCTGCCGGACGACTGCGAAGATTACGTTCACCGCATCGGCCGTACTGGTCGCGCGGGCGCCAGCGGCCACTCCATCAGCCTTGCCTGTGAAGAGTACGCGCTGAACCTGCCGGCGATCGAAACCTATATCGGCCACTCCATTCCGGTGAGTAAATACAATCCGGATGCGCTGTTAAGCGAACTGCCGCCGCCGAAGCGCCTGTCGCGTCCGCGCACCGGCAATGGCCCGCGTCGTTCCGGCGCGCCGCGCAACCGTCGTCGTACAGGATAAGCGCTATGCCCGGCGCCTCCTCACTGTATGCGGCAATCGACCTCGGTTCGAACAGCTTTCATATGCTGGTGGTACGTGAGGTGGCCGGGAGCATTCAGACGCTCACGCGTGTGAAACGCAAGGTCCGCCTCGCGGCGGGCCTCAGCGCCGACAATACCCTTTCGACGGACGCCATGGAGCGCGGCTGGCAATGCCTGCGCCTGTTCGCCGAACGGCTTCAGGATATCCCCTGCGCGCAAATCCGCGTGGTCGCGACCGCGACGCTGCGCCTTGCTACCAACGCCGACGAGTTTGTCGCCCGCGCGCAAGAGATCCTCGGCTGTCCGGTACAGGTAATTGCCGGCGAAGAAGAAGCCCGGCTTATCTACCAGGGTGTTGCGCATACCACCGGTGGCGATGACCGCCGTCTGGTCGTGGATATCGGCGGCGCCAGCACAGAACTTGTGACCGGCACCGGCGCCCGCGCCACGTCTCTCTTCAGCCTGCCAATGGGCTGCGTCACCTTTCTTGAGCGTTATTTCACCGACCGCAGCCTGACGCAGGCGCATTTCGACAGCGCCGAGCAGGCCGCGCGCGAGGTGTTGCGCCCGGTTATTGCGCAGCTACGTGGTCAGGGGTGGAGGATCTGCGTCGGCGCATCCGGCACCGTGCAGGCGCTGCAGGAAATCATGATGGCGCAGGGCATGGATGAGCGCATTACGCTTGCCAAGCTCCAGCAGCTGAAAGCACGCGCCATTCAGTGCGGACGTCTTGAGGAGCTGGAGATTGAAGGCCTGACGCTTGAGCGCGCGCTGGTCTTTCCGAGCGGTCTGGCCATTCTTATCGCCGTTTTCAGCGAGCTGGAAATCGCGTACATGACGCTTGCCGGCGGCGCGCTGCGTGAAGGGCTGGTCTATGGCATGCTGCATCTCGCGGTGGATCAGGATATTCGCAACCGTACGCTGAAAAATATTCAGCGCCGGTTTATGGTGGATATCAGCCAGGCCGCGCGCGTGGCCCAGCTGGCGGAGCGGTTTGCCGGGAGCGTGGAAGCCGAGTGGGCGCTGGACGATCTCAGCCGTGCGCTGCTGCACAGCGCCAGCCTGTTGCATGAAGTCGGCCTCGCGGTCGATTTTAAACGTGCGCCTCAGCACGCCGCTTATCTGGTGAATAATCTCGATTTACCGGGCTTCACGCCCGCGCAGAAAAAGCTGCTGGCGACGCTGCTGCTGAACCAGACCGGCACGGTCGATCTTCCGGCACTGCAACAGCAAAACGCGGTGCCGCTACGCGTGGCCGAGCGCCTTTGTCGACTGCTGCGCCTGGCGATTATCTTCGCCAGCCGTCGACGCGACGATATGCTGCCGGATGTCACACTGAGCGCACAGGGCGACACGCTGACCGCGACGCTCCCGCAGGACTGGCTCTGCGTGCATCCGCTGGGTGCCGAGATGTTAGAGCAGGAGCAGCGCTGGCAAAGTTACGTGCACTGGCAGCTCGACGTGCAATAAAGCTAAACGCATAAAAAAACCGCCTGCGAGGCGGTTTTTTATTATCGGTACATCGACATTAGCCGCCGCGCGCTTTCGCCAGCATCGCTTTGATATTTGCGACGTTCGCCTGGCCCTTCTGCATTCGCTCCTGCGGCGTGACCACTTTACGCTCGGTTTCCCACTGTAAATCGTCCTGCGGAAGCTCCAGCAGGAACCGGCTCGGCTCCGGGCGCACCAGCTCGCCATACTGACGGCGCTCTTTACAGAGCGTGAAGATAAGCTCTTTCTGCGCACGCGTGATGCCGACATAGGCCAGGCGCCGCTCTTCGTCGATATTGTCTTCATCGATGCTGCTCTGATGCGGCAGCAGCCCCTCTTCCATCCCGACCAGAAAGACATACGGAAATTCGAGGCCCTTCGAGGCGTGTAACGTCATCAACTGGACCTGATCGAGTTCTTCGTCGCTTTCGCCGCGCTCCATCATGTCGCGCAGCGTAAAGCGCGTCACGACCTGCGTCAGCGTCATAGGCTCGTCAAGATCGGTGCCTTCAAGCATTTCTGTCATCCAACTGAACAGCTGATTGACGTTTTTCATGCGCATTTCCGCCGCTTTCGGGCTCGGCGAGGTTTCAAACAGCCAGGCCTCGTAATCGATGCCGCGAATGAGATCGCGCACCGCCGCCACCGGCTCGCGCTCGGACAGCACCGCCACTTCCTGCAGCCACTGCGTGAAGCGCGTCAGCGACTCATAGCCGCGCCCGCTCAGCGTCTGGGAAAGGCCCATATCAAAACTGGCGGTGAACAGGCTTTTATTGCGCTGGGTCGCCCATTCGCCAAGCTTTTGCAGCGTCGCCGGGCCGATTTCGCGCTTGGGCGTATTCACGATACGCAAAAACGCGCTGTCGTCGTCCGGGTTGGTGAGTACGCGCAAATAGGCCAGCAAGTCTTTGATTTCCGGACGCGAGAAGAACGACGTACCGCCGGAAATCCGATACGGAATGCGGTTCTGCATCAGCATCTTTTCAAAAACGCGCGACTGATGATTACCGCGATACAGGATCGCGTAATCCTTGTACTGGGTTTTGTTGACAAAGTGATGCGCGATAAGCTCACCGGTCACGCGCTCCGCCTCGTGATCTTCGTGGTTGGCGGTGAGCACTTTCAGCTCGGTGCCATAGCCCAGCTCGGAAAAGAGCTTTTTCTCAAAGACGTGCGGGTTATTGGCAATAAGAATGTTAGCCGCTTTAAGAATGCGCCCGGAGGAGCGGTAGTTCTGCTCAAGCTTAATCACTTGCAGCGCCGGAAAATCCTGGCTCAACAGCACCAGGTTTTGCGGACGCGCGCCACGCCAGGAGTAGATTGACTGATCATCGTCCCCGACCACCGTAAAGCGCGCGCGGTTGCCCACCAGCAGCTTCACCAGCTCATACTGGCTGGTGTTGGTGTCCTGGTATTCATCCACCAGCAGGTAGCGAATGCGGTTCTGCCAGCGCTCACGCACCTCTTCATTACGCTGCAACAGCAGCGTCGGCAGCAGGATCAGATCGTCAAAATCGAGCACATTGCAGGCTTTCAGATGCGCGTCATACAGGCTGTAGCAGTGGGCAAAGATACGCTCGCGCTCGCCGATAGCGCGCGCCGCCGCCTGCGGCGGGCTCAGCAGATCGTTCTTCCAGTTCGAAATAGTCGAAATCAGCTGTTGCAACAGCACCTTATCGTTTTCGATAAGCCCTTCGGTCAGCTCTTTAATCAGCGCCATCTGATCGGTATCGTCAAACAGTGAGAAGTTGGATTTCATGCCGAGCGCCGCATATTCGCGCTTGATGATTTCAAGACCCAGCGTGTGGAAAGTCGAAATCATCAGTCCGCGCGCCTCTTTGCGCCCGAGCGTCTGGGCGACGCGCTCTTTCATCTCACGCGCCGCTTTGTTAGTAAAGGTGACCGCCGCGATATGGCGCGCCTGATAGCCGCAGCCGCGAATCAGGTGCGCGATTTTATTCGTGATGACGCGGGTTTTACCGGAGCCAGCGCCCGCCAGCACCAGGCAGGGGCCAGTGACGAATTCGACGGCTTGTTGTTGGGCGGGGTTCAGACGCATAAGTTACTCAGTGAAAGTCAGAGGAGAAGGCGGCTCCCCACAGCAGGTACGGCAGTACGAAGGGAGAAAAACGCGTGGTAGTATAGCCAGCGTTATCAACCCCACTCAAGGCACGATCATGGCAAAAACAGCAGCAGCACTGCATATCCTTGTTAAAGAAGAAAAACTGGCACTAGATCTGCTGGAGCAAATTAAAAACGGCGGCGATTTTGAAAAGCTGGCCAAGAAGCACTCGATTTGCCCGTCGGGCAAGAAAGGTGGCCATTTAGGCGAATTCCGTCAGGGCCAGATGGTGCCGGCTTTCGATAAAGTCGTGTTCTCCTGCCCGGTGCTGGAGCCGACCGGCCCGCTGCACACGCAGTTCGGTTATCACATTATCAAAGTGCTGTACCGTAACTAATCAAAAGGCCTTCTCTGTGAGAAGGCCTTTTTCTTTGGGGTTCGAGTGTCGCGTTCAGGCGGGTGCGCTGCGTTACCCGCCCTACGGTTTACCCGCCAACGCCGCTGCGGGTCAAAAGACGACGGGGAATCAGCCTGCGACCGCGATACGCTTCATATCGGTCATATAACCGCGCAGCTTCTGCCCGACTTTCTCGATCTCATGGCTGCGAATCGCATCGTTGACGTCACGCAGCTGCGCGTTATCTACCGCGGTGCCCTCAGTCGCTTTACCCAGATCGCCCGGCTGCAGTGTGGTCATAAATTCTTTCAGCAGCGGTACGGCGGCATTGGCGAACAGATAGTTGCCATATTCCGCGGTATCCGAAATAACCACGTTCATTTCGTACAGGCGCTTACGGGCGATGGTGTTCGCGATAAGCGGCAACTCATGAAGTGATTCGTAGTAGGCGGATTCTTCGATGATGCCGGCATCCACCATGGTTTCAAACGCCAGTTCAACGCCCGCTTTCACCATGGCGATCATCAGCACGCCTTTGTCGAAATAGTCCTGCTCGCTGATTTTGCCTTCAAACTGCGGCGCGTTTTCAAACGCGGTTTTGCCGGTCTCTTCGCGCCAGGTCAGCAGTTTTTTATCGTCGTTAGCCCAGTCCGCCATCATGCCGGAGGAGAATTCACCGGAGATGATGTCGTCCATGTGTTTCTGGAACAGCGGCGCCATGATGGTTTTCAGCTGTTCGGAGAGCGCATAAGCGCGCAGTTTCGCCGGGTTAGAGAGACGGTCCATCATCAGCGTAATGCCGCCCTGCTTCAGGGCTTCGGTGATGGTTTCCCAGCCAAACTGGATCAGTTTTTCCGCGTAAGCCGGGTCGGTACCGTCTTCCACCAGCTTGTCGAAGCACAGCAGAGAGCCCGCCTGCAGCATGCCGCACAGGATAGTCTGCTCGCCCATCAGGTCAGATTTCACTTCAGCGACGAAAGAAGATTCCAGCACGCCCGCGCGATGGCCGCCGGTTGCCGCCGCCCACGCTTTCGCGATAGCCATACCTTCGCCTTTCGGATCGTTTTCCGGATGCACCGCGATAAGCGTCGGCACGCCGAAACCACGTTTGTACTCCTCGCGCACTTCAGTGCCCGGGCACTTCGGCGCCACCATCACGACGGTAATGTCTTTACGGATCTGCTCGCCCACTTCCACGATGTTAAAGCCGTGGGAGTAACCCAGCGCAGCGCCGTCTTTCATCAGCGGCTGCACGGTGCGCACTACGTCAGAGTGCTGTTTGTCCGGCGTCAGGTTAACCACCAGATCTGCCTGCGGGATCAGTTCTTCATAGGTGCCGACCTGAAAACCGTTTTCCGTCGCCTTACGCCAGGAGGCACGCTTCTCGGCAATCGCTTCTTTACGCAGGGCATAAGAGACGTCCAGCCCGGAATCACGCATGTTCAGACCCTGGTTGAGGCCCTGCGCGCCGCAACCCACGATGACTACTTTTTTCCCTTTAAGGAAGCCTGCCCCGTCGGCGAATTCATCGCGCGCCATGAAACGGCATTTGCCCAGCTGCGCCAGTTGCTGGCGCAGATTCAAAGTGTTGAAGTAGTTAGCCATGGTGATACCTCGTGATGTTGTATTGTCTTATTGTTCGATTAACTGCGTCGTCAAAAACGACGGTACAGATTTCAGGTTACAGGAAGGCGACGATTTCGCGAGCCGGGCTGCGCAGGGTTGCGAGCCGGGTCAGAGAAAGGCCGACACACCGGTGACCTGAAACAGGTTAAGACCACTATATGACAGGAATCTTGTTGCGGAAATTGATATATTGACAACGTTACGTTGCGTTTTTCGCAATGCATATTCAAGGAGACGCCTGAGTGGATCTACGCGATCTGAAAATGTTTCTGCATCTGGCAGAAAGCCGCCATTTTGGCCGCAGCGCGCGCGCCATGCACGTGAGCCCATCCACGCTGTCGCGCCAGATCCAGCGGCTGGAAGAGGATCTGGCCCAGCCACTGTTTATTCGCGATAACCGTACTGTGACGCTGACAGAGGCAGGCGAGGCGCTGCGCCAGTTTGCCCAGCAGACGCTATTGCAATATCAGCAACTGCGCCATGCTATCGACCAGCAGGGGCCAACGCTCTCCGGCGAGTTACATCTGTTTTGTTCAGTAACGGCGGCATACAGCCATCTACCGCCGATCCTTGACCGCTTTCGCGCCGAGCACCCGTCGGTGGAGATTAAGCTGACAACCGGCGATGCCGCTGACGCGGTGGAAAAGGTCAATTCCGGCGAGGCCGATCTCGCGATCGCGGGCAAACCCGAAGCCCTGCCCGCCGCCGTCGCGTTTTCAATGCTGGAAAATCTCAGCGTCGTGCTCATTGCCCCGGCACTGCCCTGCCCGGTCCGTGCCCAGGTATCCGCGCCAGAGCCCGACTGGACGCAGGTGCCGTTTATCATGCCGGATCAGGGCCCGGTGCGGCGGCGCATTGAGCTGTGGTTCCGTCGCCATAAAATCAGCAATCCGTTTATTTACGCGACGGTGGCAGGCCATGAGGCGATGGTATCGATGGTGGCGCTCGGCTGCGGCGTGGCGCTGATCCCGGAAGTGGTGCTGGAAAACAGCCCGGAGCCGGTGCGCAATCGCGTCCTGATCCTTGAGCGCAGCGATGAGAAAACGCCGTTCGAGCTTGGCGTCTGCGTACAAAAAAAGCGGCTGCATGAGCCGCTTGTGGAAGCCTTCTGGAAACTGCTGCCGGGCTATCGTTAACCCGCGAGGAAAAACCGGAACGCCGGGTTGCCGGTTTCGTCATGGCACTCGTAGCCCAGCTCGTTAAGCCGGGTTTCGAAATCCGGCTCATGTTCGCCGAGTTCAAAAGCCGCCAGCACGCGGCCATAGTCGGTGCCGTGGCTGCGGTAGTGAAACAGCGAGATGTTCCAGTGCGTGCCGAGCGTGTGCAGAAAGCGCAGCAGCGCGCCTGGCGCCTCCGGAAACTCAAAGCTGTAAAGCCGCTCGTGCAGAGGGCGCGACGGACGACCGCCGACCATGTAGCGAACATGCAGCTTCGCCATTTCGTCATCGGAGAGATCCACCACGCCATAGCCGTCGCTGGTGAGCTGAGCGATGATTTCATGTCGCTCTTCCAGCCCGCGACTGATGCGCACACCGACAAAAATGCAGGCATCTTTGGCGTCCGCGAAGCGGTAGTTAAACTCGGTTACCGCACGCCCGCCCAGCAGCTGACAGAACTTCAGGAAGCTGCCTTTCTCTTCCGGGATAGTCACCGCCAGCAGCGCTTCGCGCTGTTCGCCGAGCTCACAGCGCTCGGACACATAGCGCAGACCGTGGAAATTGACATTAGCGCCAGACAACACATGCGCCAGCCGCTCGCCGCGAATATTATGCTGGGCCACATACTTTTTCATGCCCGCCAGCGCCAGCGCGCCGGAAGGCTCCGCCACCGCCCGAACGTCTTCAAAAAGATCTTTCATCGCGGCACAGATAGCGTCGCTGTCAACGGTGATGATGTCGTCGAGATACTCCTGACAGACGCGGAACGTTTCATCACCGATGCGTTTCACCGCCACGCCTTCCGCGAAAAGCCCCACGCGCGGCAAATCGACCGGGTGCCCGGCCTCAAGCGCCGCCTTCAGGCAGGCGGAGTCGGCCGCTTCCACGGCGATCACTTTGATCTGCGGCATGAGCTGCTTGATCAACACCGCTACGCCAGCGGCCAGCCCGCCGCCGCCGACCGGCACAAACACGCGATCGATATGCGCGTCCTGCTGGAGTAGCTCCAGCGCCAGCGTACCCTGTCCGGCGATGACCGCCGGATGATCAAACGGCGGTACGTATGTGAAACCTTGCTGCTGCGAAAGCGCAATCGCCTGCGCCTTCGCCTCATCGAAGTTAGCGCCATGAAGCAGCACTTCGCCGCCGAAGCCGCGCACCGCATCCACTTTGATATCCGCGGTGGTCACCGGCATCACAATAAGCGATTTGATGCCCAGTCGGGATGACGAGAGCGCCACACCCTGCGCATGATTGCCCGCAGACGCGGTGATCACACCACGCGCTTTTTGCTCGCTGGTCAGGTTCGCCATCATCGCGTAGGCGCCGCGCAGCTTAAAGCTGTGCACCGGCTGGCGGTCTTCGCGCTTCACCAGCACCACGTTATTAAGCCGCGCCGACAGTTTCTCCATCTTCTGCAGCGGCGTCACCTGCGCCACTTCATAGACCGGAGAACGCAGCACAGCACGCAGATATTCCGCCCCGCAGGGGGCGGCGGAAAGGGGTTGCGACTCGGCCATGGTTAGCCTCCCAGTTTCGATTTATCGCGCACGGCGCCTTTATCGGCGCTGGTGGCAAGGCTTGCGTAAGCGCGCAGCGCGAAGGAAACCTGGCGTTCGCGGCTGCGTGGAGTCCAGGCCTCGGCACCGCGTGCTTCCTGCGCTTCACGGCGCGCGGCCAGCTGCTGATCGCTGACCTCAAGCTGGATGCCACGATTCGGGATATCAATGGCAATCATGTCGCCATCTTCAATCAGCGCGATATTGCCGCCGCTGGCAGCCTCCGGAGAGACATGACCGATAGACAGCCCGGACGTACCGCCGGAGAAGCGGCCATCGGTGATGAGCGCACAGGCTTTACCAAGCCCCATCGATTTCAGGAAGCTGGTCGGGTAGAGCATTTCCTGCATCCCCGGCCCGCCCTTCGGCCCTTCGTAACGGATAACCACGACATCGCCCGCGACGACTTTACCGCCGAGAATCGCCTCTACGGCGTCATCCTGGCTTTCATAGACTTTCGCAGGGCCACGGAAGACCAGGCTGCCTTCATCCACCCCGGCGGTTTTCACGATGCAGCCGTTTTCTGCGAAGTTGCCATACAGCACGGCCAGCCCGCCGTCCTGGCTATACGCGTGCTCCAGCGAGCGAATACAGCCTTCCTGTCGATCGTCATCCAGCGTGTCCCAGCGGCAGGATTGCGAAAACGCCTGGGTAGTGCGAATGCCCGCCGGGCCTGCGCGGAACATCTCTTTCACCGCGCTATCCTGAGTGAGCATGACGTCATATTGCTCAAGCGTCTGCGGCAGCGTCAGTCCCAGCACGTTATTGACGTCACGGTTCAGCAGACCTGCGCGATCCAGCTCGCCGAGAATGCCGATGACCCCGCCCGCGCGGTGAACATCTTCCATATGGTATTTCTGAGTACTCGGCGCAACTTTACACAGCTGCGGCACTTTACGGGAAAGACGGTCAATATCGCTCATCGTGAAGTCGATTTCCGCCTCCTGCGCCGCCGCCAGCAGATGAAGAACGGTATTGGTGGAGCCGCCCATGGCGATGTCGAGCGTCATGGCGTTTTCAAACGCCGCTTTGCTCGCGATGTTACGCGGCAGGGCGCTGGCATCATCCTGCTCGTAATAACGTTTGGTGAGCGAGACAATGCGTTTACCCGCATTGATAAAGAGATCTTTGCGGTCGGCGTGAGTCGCGAGCAGCGAGCCGTTGCCCGGCTGGGACAGGCCCAGCGCCTCGGTCAGACAGTTCATGGAGTTGGCGGTGAACATACCAGAGCAGGAGCCGCAGGTCGGGCAGGCGGAGCGTTCCACCTGATCGCTTTGCTCGTCGCTGACGTGCGGGTTCGCGCCCTGGATCATCGCATCAACCAGATCCAGCTTGATGATTTGGTCGGAAAGTTTGGTTTTACCGGCTTCCATCGGACCGCCGGAGACGAAAATCACCGGAATGTTCAGACGCAGGGCAGCCATCAGCATCCCTGGCGTGATTTTGTCGCAGTTAGAGATACAGACCATGGCGTCTGCGCAGTGGGCGTTTACCATGTACTCCACGGAGTCAGCAATAAGCTCGCGAGACGGCAGTGAATAAAGCATGCCGCCGTGTCCCATGGCGATGCCGTCATCGACCGCGATGGTATTGAACTCTTTCGCCACGCCGCCCGCCGCCTCAATTTGCTCCGCAACCAGTTTGCCCAGATCGCGCAGATGAACATGGCCCGGCACGAACTGGGTAAACGAGTTCACAACCGCAATAATCGGCTTGCCAAAATCGGCGTCGGTCATTCCCGTGGCGCGCCATAAGGCGCGGGCACCCGCCATGTTGCGGCCGTGCGTGGTGGTGGCAGAACGGTACTTAGGCATGCTTTTTCACTCCAGTCTCTACAAAAGCCGGGCGGCTTGTGCCGCCCGTGCAGGTGTTATTGTGCTTACGGATTAACTTGATCCAACCAGCCCCATTTATCTTCGGTCTCGCCGGTAAACAGGCCGAAGAACGCCTGCTGAACGCGTTTGGTAACCGGACCACAGCGGCCTTCGCCGACCTGGATGCCGTCCACGCTACGCACCGGCGTGATTTCCGCCGCAGTACCGGACATAAAGACTTCATCAGCCAGATACAGCGATTCGCGGGAGAGCACCTGCTCGCGAACTTCAATGCCCATGTCTTTAGCGAGCTTAATGATGGCGTCGCGAGTAATGCCCGGCAGCGCGGAAGAGGTAAACGGAGGGGTATAAATCACGCCATCTTTGACTTCAAAGAGGTTTTCGCCCGCGCCTTCGGAGATATAGCCGTTAACGTCGAGCGCAATGCCTTCCTGATAGCCATGACGACGCGCTTCGCTGCCAACCAGCAGAGAGGAAAGATAATTACCGCCCGCTTTCGCCGCGGTAGGGATCGTGTTTGGCGCCGCGCGGTTCCAGGAGGAGACCATAGCGTCGATCCCCTGCTCCAGTGCTTCCGCGCCCAGGTACGCGCCCCACGGGAACGCAGCGATAATGACATCAGTGGTATAGCCCGCTGGCGGGTTTACGCCCATACCGACATCGCCCACGAATACCAGCGGACGAATATAGGCGCTGGTCAGTTTATTCTCGCGGATAACCAGACGGCAGGCTTCCATTAACTCATCAACGGACTGGCTAACCGGAAAGCGATAAATTTTGGCGGAATCATGCAGGCGCTGCATATGTTCACGATGGCGGAATACCACCGGCCCTTTGTGCGAATCGTAGCAACGGATCCCTTCAAAGACTGATGTACCGTAGTGCAACGCATGGGACATGACGTGAACCTTCGCCTCACCCCAGGGAACCATCTCGCCGTTGAACCAAATGTAATCAGCTTTTTTCGTCGTCATTTTTCTTCTTCCTTTTGCGCTCAGGCGCGGATTTGTTGTGATGTAGGTTGCTGGATCTCGACGCAGGCGACATCGACCAGTTTGCTTAACTGACTAAACAGTAATTCGACTGGGCGAGGGCTGGCAACGGTCAGCTCAATATTTATATTTTCCGCATTGGCGCCGGTCGCCATATTCATGGCGCAAATTTGAAAACCACGGTGACGCACCACGCGCAACACACGTTCCAGGGTTTCCGGGCGAAAGCGAGCCTGTACGGCGAGTTGATGTTGCATCATGATATTTTCTCCAGCATTTGTGAGTTGCTGGCGCCGGGAGGCACCAGAGGCCAGACGTTTTCAGCTTCGTCGATTGAAACGTGCAGCAGATAAGGGCCTTCGCTGCTCAACATGGCTTCCAGCGCCGCTTCTACCTGGTCTTTGCGAGTGATGCGCTGACCATTAATGTCAAAGGCGCTGGCCAGCGTTAAGAAATCGGGGTTATCGGACAGATTCGTTTCGCTGTAGCGCTCCGAGAAAAAAAGCTGTTGCCACTGACGCACCATCCCCAGACGCTGGTTATCCAGCAGCACAATTTTCAGCGGCAGTTGCTTGCGCTTCACGGTGCCCAGCTCCTGGATATTCATCATGAATGAGCCGTCGCCGGTGATGCAAATGACAGTATCGTCAGGACGTGCCACCTGCGCGCCTACCGCCGCTGGCAGCCCGAACCCCATCGTGCCGAGGCCGCTTGAAGTAATGAAGTTTTCGGGGCGGCTAAAGTTCATATGCTGCGCCGTCCACATCTGATGCTGGCCTACGTCTGTCGTCACGACGCTGTTTGCTGGCTTGCGGTCTGAGAGCTGCTTTAACAATAACGGCGCAAAAATCGCTTCGCCCGGATGTTCGTACTGCCAGTCATGCTCACGTCGCATGGCCGCGACGTACTCGCGCCAGGCATTAATCTCCATCGGGCGCTGCAGCGCGGGCAGTAACGCATTGAGATCGCCAGGTAAAGCGACATGCGCCTGGCGAAGCTTGTTGAGTTCCGCCGGATCGATATCCATATGGATGACTTTGGCATGAGGCGCAAAGGTATTCAGTTTGCCGGTAACGCGATCGTCAAAACGCGCGCCGACCGCTATCAGCAAATCACACTCCTGGACTGCCAGATTCGCGGCTTTGGTACCGTGCATTCCCAGCATACCGAGGTACCACGGGTAGTCCGCTTCAACGGCTCCAAGCCCTTTCAGCGTCACTGCGCAGGGGATGCGCGTTTGTGCCATAAACTCGCGCAGCGCCGGCACTGCCTGCGCCATACCGACGCCGCCACCTACGTAGAGCATCGGTTTTTCGGCCTGGTTCATTAACGCACGAGCCTGCTCCAGTTCTGCCTGCGGCAACACAAAGGTGTCTTCAACGCTGGAAAGCCACGGTTCAAGCTCTGCGCTGGCGAGCTGGATGTCTTTAGGAATATCGATCAGTACTGGGCCCGGGCGGCCAGAGTTCGCCAGATGAAAAGCATGCGCCATGATTTCCGGCAGCTCTTCCAGCGATTCCACAAGGAAACTGTGTTTGGTGCAGGCCAGTGATAACCCAAGAACGTCCACTTCCTGAAAGGCATCCGTACCGATAAGCGGCGCGGCAACCTGCCCCGTGATTGCGACCACCGGAACCGAATCCAGCAGCGCATCCGCGAGGCCGGTGATTAAGTTGGTCGCGCCTGGGCCGGAAGTCGCGATACAAACGCCGGTTTTACCCGTAGCGCGTGCATAACCGATCGCAGCCATTGCCGCGCCCTGCTCATGCCGACACAGTAGATGTTTCACGCCGCCGTCATATAACGCATCGTAAACCGGCATTATTGCCCCGCCCGGATAGCCAAATACCGTATCCACTCCCTGAGCTCGCAAAGCATGTACCACCCACTGTGCACCATTCATAGTCAGTTCCCCGCCTTACAATGCGGACAACAGAATTTTATGCTACTACTCATTTTCTGTTCCTCGCTTAATTTTTAGGTCATAAAAAAACCCCCGGACCTTTCGGTGCGGGGGTTTTCGATGATTCAGGCTTGATTTCTAAGCCTTTCTTCTTCCGAGTGCAGCCCCGCACGGTGGGTTAATAATCACCACCACGCTAATCACGACCAGGCTAATCACTAGTAGAAGGGTTGTCATTTCTGTATGTACTTACGTCATATTCGAAGGAATACCTAAGAGTTATCACAGAGAACAAAGCTGTGACAAGAAATATTTATGACGCGTTACTGCAATACATTCATAAAATCTATTAAAACCCAACGTAATCAACCAGTAGCGTTAACTGAAATTTTTTCAGGATTTTTAGCGAAACGGTATGACGCCGCAATGACCTTTTAAATACTTATTACGCGTTTGCGAAACGCCTCGAATGAAATTGTCATTCTGGCTCTGTTGCAATAAAAGATTGCTATCCGTGCCGAAAAAGCTGCAATCATGGCTCGAAAAAGCCTTTTACGGCTGCGATGCTGCAGGCGCAAGGAGGTGTTATGTCGCTGTCTGTTATTCATACCCGCGCCGCGCTGGGCGTAAAAGCGCCGCTCGTCACTGTCGAAGTACATATCAGTGCCGGGCTACCAGGCCTGACATTGGTCGGACTACCAGAAACGACGGTAAAGGAAGCCAGAGATCGTGTGCGCAGCGCGCTTATCAATAGTGGTTATGATTTCCCGGCCAAAAAAATCACTATAAATCTCGCGCCTGCCGATTTGCCCAAGGAAGGGGGACGATATGATTTGCCGATAGCGATAGCGCTCCTCGCCGCGTCTGAGCAGTTGCATGCCTCACATCTTGGAGAGTATGAATTTGTGGGGGAACTAGCGCTGACAGGCGCGCTGAGAGGCGTCCCCGGTGCGATTTCAGCCGCCATGGAAGCGCTTGACTGTAAAAGGAAGATAATTGTCGCGCACGACAACGCGCCGGAAGTGGGATTGATTAATAAAGAAGGCTGCCTTGTCGCCCATCATCTGCAAGAAGTGTGTGCCTTTCTGGAAGGGAAAACGACGCTGGAAACAGCCGAGCCATGCGAGTCTCATTTTAAGGAGCCTGTGGGCGATCTCAGTGAAGTTATCGGACAGTCACAGGGGAAACGCGCACTGGAATTAACGGCAGCTGGCGGCCATAACCTATTGTTTATCGGTCCCCCCGGTACAGGAAAAACGATGCTGGCCAGCAGACTCAACGGATTGTTGCCGCCTCTGAGCGATCAGGAAGCACTGGAGAGCGCGGCGATACTCAGCCTCGTCAACCCCGTCTCTTTACATCATCAATGGCGTCAGCGGCCTTTCAGGGCCCCTCACCATAGCGCGTCGCTGAATGCAATGGTGGGCGGAGGTGCCGTCCCTGCGCCCGGAGAAATTTCTCTTGCCCATAACGGCGTACTTTTTCTTGATGAATTACCAGAGTTTGAACGCCGTGTACTGGATGCATTACGTGAGCCTATTGAATCCGGACAGATCCATCTTTCACGAACCCGAGCCAAGCTTACTTATCCAGCGCGCTTTCAGCTTATTGCTGCGATGAACCCCAGCCCTACGGGGCACTATAAAGGGAACCATAACCGCTGCTCACCGGAACAGACGCTACGTTACCTGGGACGTCTTTCCGGGCCTTTCCTAGACCGGTTTGATCTCTCGCTGGAAATTCCGTTGCCGCCGCCAGGTATGCTCCGTCAGTCAGCGCAGACGGGCGAAAGCAGTTCGCAGGTCCGTGAGCGCGTCATTCAAAGCCGTAACAGACAGCTTGCACGGCAAGGGAAGCTCAACGCGATGCTGGATAATCGGGAGATACGCCAGTTTTGTATGCTGAGTGCTGAAGATGCACAGTGGCTTGAAGCGGCACTACTCAAACTCGGGTTGTCGGTACGCGCCTGGCAGCGTTTACTGAAGGTTGCGCGAACTATCGCGGATAGCGAACAGAAAGAGAGGATTACTCGGGAACATTTGCAGGAAGCGCTAAGCTATCGCGCGATAGACAGGATGCTCGCGCATTTGCAAAACCTGATGCCGTAATGGGATGTCGTAGTTCTGGGGCGGATCTCATGACGGGCATAACGCACAGACAACAATGGGGCTTGCGCCCCATTTGTTTATTCATCCGTCTCTGCGTAATCGTCCATACCTTCCATCTGCGGCTTGCCGCCAGAAAGGGTATGAAAACGCTTCGGGCGCTTGATACGCGTCATATACTTTGACCAGACGCGCTCTGCTTCAGTCACAGGTTCACGAATGCCGCGACAAACTTCAACAAACTGCTTTTCTTCCACAGTCGTAGGCTCACGCTTGCCGAGATCCAGTTCATTAAAGGCATAGCCATGGCGTTCCAGCAGCTGTGCTTCTTTAATGGTGAAGTCACCATGGCGAGAGAACCCGCGCGGATAATATTTGTTGTCGAAAAATCGATTAGTCGTCGTAAAGCTTTCCGCCATCCTACACGCTCCTAATTCTCTTGGCCGAGCTATTTATGGCGCGGAGTATTAGTTACGCTTGACAGAGTGTAAAACAAAACATTTAAATCATTACGACAAATTTTTTTGTGGAGTGAGATGTGGATACCGACTTGCTTAAAACCTTTCTCGAAGTCAGCCGAACGCGACATTTTGGCAGAGCGGCAGAAGCGCTCTACCTCACGCAATCAGCGGTGAGCTTTCGCATCCGTCAGCTTGAAAACCAGCTGGGCGTGAACCTTTTTACCCGACATCGCAACAACATACGTCTGACGGCGGCTGGCGAAAGGTTGCTGCCGTATGCGGAGAATCTGATGAATATCTGGCAAACCGCACGCAAGGATGTCGCGCAAACGTCACGGCATAATCTCTTTTCGATAGGTGCCAGCGCGTCTCTTTGGGAATGTATGCTTTCCGGGTGGCTTACGAGGCTGTATCAGGAGAAAGGGGGTATGCAGTTCGAGGCACGAATTGCACAGCGCCAGTCGCTGGTCAAACAGCTGCATGAGCGTCAGTTAGATCTGCTAATCACGACTGAGGCGCCCAAAATGGATGAGTTTTCAAGTCAGTTACTGGGACATTTCGCGCTTGGGCTTTACAGCGCTATGCCCGAGCGTAGTAAAAGCAGCTTGCACTATCTTCGACTTGAGTGGGGCCCGGACTTTCAGCAACACGAAGCCGGCCTGATTACGCCTGATGATATTCCTGTACTGACGACGAGCTCCGCTGATGTGGCCAGAAAAATGCTCGCAGAATTGCAGGGATGCACATGGTTACCGGTCAACTGGGCTAAGGAAGAAAACGATTTGCATCCTGTCATTGATAGCGGAACGCTTTCAAGGCCGCTTTATGCTATCTGGCTGCAGAATAGCGATAAAAATAACAGCATAAAAGAGCTCTTAAAGATGCCGGTGATTGCCTGACTTCTTTAATGCCAGAGGCCAGTCTCAGGGGAGATCTCGTGAACAAAGGGGGGAGCGGGCTGAAAAAAGGCAAAAAAAATCCTTAGCCGAAGCTAAGGATAATTTCTGGCAGGGGCGGAGGGACTCGAACCCCCAACACCCGGTTTTGGAGACCGGTGCTCTACCAATTGAACTACGCCCCTAAATAGGGTGGCGGAACGGACGGGACTCGAACCCGCGACCCCCTGCGTGACAGGCAGGTATTCTAACCGACTGAACTACCGCTCCACCGAATTTCTTCACACCACCGGATTATTGTTCCGGCTTACTGCTTAATTTGATGCCTGGCAGTTCCCTACTCTCGCATGGGGAGACCCCACACTACCATCGGCGCTACGGCGTTTCACTTCTGAGTTCGGCATGGGGTCAGGTGGGACCACCGCGCTACAGCCGCCAGGCAAATTCTGTCCGTCCACCGCTTACGCCATGAACGTTTATCCGTCACAAGCTGAATTGTCTCTCAACACGCCAGACTTCTTTGGCGTTGTAAGGTTAAGCCTCACGGTTCATTAGTACCGGTTAGCTCAACGCATCGCTGCGCTTACACACCCGGCCTATCAACGTCGTCGTCTTCAACGTTCCTTCAGGAGACTTATAGTCTCAGGGAGAACTCATCTCGGGGCAAGTTTCGTGCTTAGATGCTTTCAGCACTTATCTCTTCCGCATTTAGCTACCGGGCAGTGCCATTGGCATGACAACCCGAACACCAGTGATGCGTCCACTCCGGTCCTCTCGTACTGGGAGCAGCCCCCCTCAATTCTCCAGCGCCCACGGCAGATAGGGACCGAACTGTCTCACGACGTTCTAAACCCAGCTCGCGTACCACTTTAAATGGCGAACAGCCATACCCTTGGGACCTACTTCAGCCCCAGGATGTGATGAGCCGACATCGAGGTGCCAAACACCGCCGTCGATATGAACTCTTGGGCGGTATCAGCCTGTTATCCCCGGAGTACCTTTTATCCGTTGAGCGATGGCCCTTCCATACAGAACCACCGGATCACTATGACCTGCTTTCGCACCTGCTCGAGCCGTCACTCTCGCAGTCAAGCCAGCTTATGCCATTGCACTAACCTCCTGATGTCCGACCAGGATTAGCTGACCTTCGTGCTCCTCCGTTACACTTTGGGAGGAGACCGCCCCAGTCAAACTACCCACCAGACACTGTCCCCACGCCAGATTATGGCGCCAGGTTAGAACATCAAACATTAAAGGGTGGTATTTCAAGGTTGGCTCCACGCAGACTGGCGTCCACGCTTCAAAGCCTCCCACCTATCCTACACATCAAGGCTCAATGTTCAGTGTCAAGCTGTAGTAAAGGTTCACGGGGTCTTTCCGTCTTGCCGCGGGTACACTGCATCTTCACAGCGAGTTCAATTTCACTGAGTCTCGGGTGGAGACAGCCTGGCCATCATTACGCCATTCGTGCAGGTCGGAACTTACCCGACAAGGAATTTCGCTACCTTAGGACCGTTATAGTTACGGCCGCCGTTTACCGGGGCTTCGATCAGGAGCTTCTCTTGCGATAACCCCATCAATTAACCTTCCGGCACCGGGCAGGCGTCACACCGTATACGTCCACTTTCGTGTTTGCACAGTGCTGTGTTTTTAATAAACAGTTGCAGCCAGCTGGTATCTTCGACTGACTTCAGCTCCACCCGCAGGGGCTTCACCTACATGTCAGCGTGCCTTCTCCCGAAGTTACGGCACCATTTTGCCTAGTTCCTTCACCCGAGTTCTCTCAAGCGCCTTGGTATTCTCTACCTGACCACCTGTGTCGGTTTGGGGTACGATTTGATGTTACCTGATGCTTAGAGGCTTTTCCTGGAAGCAGGGCATTTGTTACTTCAGCACCGTAGTGCCTCGTCATCACGCCTCAGTGTTAAAGTGAACCGGATTTACCTGGAACACACACCTACACGCTTAAACCGGGACAACCGTCGCCCGGCCAACATAGCCTTCTCCGTCCCCCCTTCGCAGTAACACCAAGTACAGGAATATTAACCTGTTTCCCATCGACTACGCCTTTCGGCCTCGCCTTAGGGGTCGACTCACCCTGCCCCGATTAACGTTGGACAGGAACCCTTGGTCTTCCGGCGAGCGGGCTTTTCACCCGCTTTATCGTTACTTATGTCAGCATTCGCACTTCTGATACCTCCAGCATGCCTCACAGCACACCTTCGCAGGCTTACAGAACGCTCCCCTACCCAACAACACATAGTGTCGCTGCCGCAGCTTCGGTGCATGGTTTAGCCCCGTTACATCTTCCGCGCAGGCCGACTCGACCAGTGAGCTATTACGCTTTCTTTAAATGATGGCTGCTTCTAAGCCAACATCCTGGCTGTCTGTGCCTTCCCACATCGTTTCCCACTTAACCATGACTTTGGGACCTTAGCTGGCGGTCTGGGTTGTTTCCCTCTTCACGACGGACGTTAGCACCCGCCGTGTGTCTCCCGTGATAACATTCTTCGGTATTCGTAGTTTGCATCGGGTTGGTAAGCCGGGATGGCCCCCTAGCCGAAACAGTGCTCTACCCCCGAAGATGAGTTCACGAGGCGCTACCTAAATAGCTTTCGGGGAGAACCAGCTATCTCCCGGTTTGATTGGCCTTTCACCCCCAGCCACAGGTCATCCGCTAATTTTTCAACATTAGTCGGTTCGGTCCTCCAGTTAGTGTTACCCAACCTTCAACCTGCCCATGGCTAGATCACCGGGTTTCGGGTCTATACCCTGCAACTTAACGCCCAATTAAGACTCGGTTTCCCTTCGGCTCCCCTATACGGTTAACCTTGCTACAGAATATAAGTCGCTGACCCATTATACAAAAGGTACGCAGTCACCCTCTTACGAAGGCTCCCACTGCTTGTACGTACACGGTTTCAGGTTCTGTTTCACTCCCCTCGCCGGGGTTCTTTTCGCCTTTCCCTCACGGTACTGGTTCACTATCGGTCAGTCAGGAGTATTTAGCCTTGGAGGATGGTCCCCCCATCTTCAGACAGGATATCACGTGTCCCGCCCTACTCATCGAGCTCACAGCCTGTGTGCCTTCGTGTACGGGGCTGTCACCCTGTATCGCCGGCCTTTCCAGACCGTTCCACTGACACACAAGCTGATTCAGGCTCTGGGCTGTTCCCCGTTCGCTCGCCGCTACTGGGGGAATCTCGGTTGATTTCTTTTCCTCGGGGTACTTAGATGTTTCAGTTCCCCCGGTTCGCCTCACAGCACTATGTATTCATGCTGAGATAGTGTGACGAATCACACTGGGTTTCCCCATTCGGACATCGCCGGCTATAACGGTTCATATCACCTTACCGGCGCTTTTCGCAGATTAGCACGTCCTTCATCGCCTCTGACTGCCAGGGCATCCACCGTGTACGCTTGTTCGCTTAACCTCACAACCCGAAGAAGTCTTCGTGCTGCGAGTTTGAGAGACTCTGACACACCGCGCATTCCTTATTTACGGAAGAATGCAGCAGCGTGTCTGTTTCAATTTTCAGCTTGTTCCGGATTGTTAAAGAGCAAATATCTCAAACGTGACTTAACAGTCAGTTTTGAGATATCGGTTGGTTGTGTCTTTCACCCACACCCAGCAAGTGGCGTCCCCTAGGGGATTCGAACCCCTGTTGCCGCCGTGAAAGGGCGGAGTCCTAACCGCTAGACGAAGGGGACGTGAAATTTGCATTGCGAATCGCCGATTCGCTAATTTCACGTAAAGGTGAGATTTTCTTGAGAAAATCGAGCGACAATGTTATTTGTCACCGCACCCCCTACGCGTGGCGCCTTGCTCGTTACTTTTCTATCAGACAATCTGTGTGAGCACTACGAGGTTGTATCTTGCAGGTAAGGAGGTGATCCAACCGCAGGTTCCCCTACGGTTACCTTGTTACGACTTCACCCCAGTCATGAATCACAAAGTGGTAAGCGCCCTCCCGAAGGTTAAGCTACCTACTTCTTTTGCAACCCACTCCCATGGTGTGACGGGCGGTGTGTACAAGGCCCGGGAACGTATTCACCGTGGCATTCTGATCCACGATTACTAGCGATTCCGACTTCATGGAGTCGAGTTGCAGACTCCAATCCGGACTACGACGCACTTTATGAGGTCCGCTTGCTCTCGCGAGGTCGCTTCTCTTTGTATGCGCCATTGTAGCACGTGTGTAGCCCTGGTCGTAAGGGCCATGATGACTTGACGTCATCCCCACCTTCCTCCGGTTTATCACCGGCAGTCTCCTTTGAGTTCCCACCATTACGTGCTGGCAACAAAGGATAAGGGTTGCGCTCGTTGCGGGACTTAACCCAACATTTCACAACACGAGCTGACGACAGCCATGCAGCACCTGTCTCAGAGTTCCCGAAGGCACTCCCGCATCTCTGCAGGATTCTCTGGATGTCAAGACCAGGTAAGGTTCTTCGCGTTGCATCGAATTAAACCACATGCTCCACCGCTTGTGCGGGCCCCCGTCAATTCATTTGAGTTTTAACCTTGCGGCCGTACTCCCCAGGCGGTCGACTTAACGCGTTAGCTCCGGAAGCCACGCCTCAAGGGCACAACCTCCAAGTCGACATCGTTTACGGCGTGGACTACCAGGGTATCTAATCCTGTTTGCTCCCCACGCTTTCGCACCTGAGCGTCAGTCTTCGTCCAGGGGGCCGCCTTCGCCACCGGTATTCCTCCAGATCTCTACGCATTTCACCGCTACACCTGGAATTCTACCCCCCTCTACGAGACTCAAGCTTGCCAGTTTCAAATGCAGTTCCCAGGTTGAGCCCGGGGATTTCACATCTGACTTAACAAACCGCCTGCGTGCGCTTTACGCCCAGTAATTCCGATTAACGCTTGCACCCTCCGTATTACCGCGGCTGCTGGCACGGAGTTAGCCGGTGCTTCTTCTGCGAGTAACGTCAATTGCTGCGGTTATTAACCACAACACCTTCCTCCTCGCTGAAAGTACTTTACAACCCGAAGGCCTTCTTCATACACGCGGCATGGCTGCATCAGGCTTGCGCCCATTGTGCAATATTCCCCACTGCTGCCTCCCGTAGGAGTCTGGACCGTGTCTCAGTTCCAGTGTGGCTGGTCATCCTCTCAGACCAGCTAGGGATCGTCGCCTAGGTGAGCCTTTACCCCACCTACTAGCTAATCCCATCTGGGCACATCTGATGGCATGAGGCCCGAAGGTCCCCCACTTTGGTCCGAAGACGTTATGCGGTATTAGCTACCGTTTCCAGTAGTTATCCCCCTCCATCAGGCAGTTTCCCAGACATTACTCACCCGTCCGCCGCTCGTCACCCGAGAGCAAGCTCTCTGTGCTACCGCCCGACTTGCATGTGTTAGGCCTGCCGCCAGCGTTCAATCTGAGCCATGATCAAACTCTTCAATTAAAGTTTGATGCTCAAAGAATTAAACTGTTAGTTCGTAATGAATTAACTGTTGTTCACTTGAGACTTGATAATCATTTATCGTCCGAAGACGTTAAGATATCAGTGCCCCGAGTGCCCACACAGATTGTCTGATAAATTGTTAAAGAGCGGTGCGACGCGGCTTTCAGCCTGCTGTCGCGAGGTGGCGTATATTACGCTTTCCTCTTTCAGAGTCAAGCGTTTATTTTCGCTTTCGTCTGCCTGACGGGCCGGTTTGTTTGCCGTTGTGCCGTGTCAGTGGAGGCGCATTATAGGGAGTTCTTCGCGCCTGACAACCCCTAATCTCAAAAAACTTTTCAACCGTCTCTTTTTTGCGCAAAACACCGTTAAAGTGGCAGTTTTTCGAGCTTACTGAAGCCATAACGCTGCAAAACGGACATTAACTGCGCAACTTCCGGCGTTAACGCCATACAATAAGCAATATTGTCATCACAGGAACGTGCATCCGGCGCCTCGTGCTCCAGCAGCCAGGCCGTACGTCTGGCGATCGCCGCGCCCGAGTCCACCAGCCGCGTGCCTTCCGGCAGAATCTGCAACAGTTCTTCGGCCAGCAGTGGGAAGTGGGTACAGCCGAGCACGACGGTATCCGGCGGCTCAGGCATACGCAGCCACGGACGCAGCACACGACGCAGCGCTTCCAGCGAGACCGGCTCGCCATGCAGTTTCGCCTCGGCTATCTCCACCAGCTCCGCCGAACCCAGCATTTCTATCTGGCATTCATTCGCGAAGCGGGCAATCAGTTCATGCGTATAAGGACGCTTCACCGTGCCACGGGTCGCGAGCAGGCCCACGATGCCGTTCGCGGTCAGCCGCGCGGCCGGTTTGATCGCGGGAACGACGCCCACCACTGGGAATGCGAATTTTTCACGGAGCGCCGGGAGCGATACCGTACTGGCGGAGTTACAGGCGATAACGGCGAGCGCCAGGGGATAGCGCGCCTGAACGGCCGTCACAATTTCAACGACGCGCTCGACGATGAACGCCTCGCTTTTTTCGCCATAAGGGAAAGCAACGTTATCGAAAGCATAGATGTAGTGCAGATCCGGCAGGAGATGCCGGATCTCATCGTAAACCGAGAGCCCACCCACGCCGGAGTCAAACACCAGAATGGTTGGGCGGGCCTCAGAAGGTGTAGCTGCCTGACAAGTTGTATTCCCGTCCTGCAGTTTGGTAGCCATAAACCGTCTCGTAATCTTTATCGAACAGGTTAGCTATTTTACCACGAACTGTAAGGTGAGAGGTGACCGGATACGAAACCGCGACATCCCACAGGCTGACACCGCCCATTTTTACCTTTTGAGACGGAAAGGTTCCAAAGTCAGTGTCGTAACGTGTCCCCAGGTAATGGTAAGTCAGGCTCCCGTCGACATCATAGATTTGTGTATCCAGCTGATATTTCACCTGCTGCTTAGCCCGGCGCGGCAACAATTCGTTAGTGGCCGCATTGCGCGCATCTACGTAATCGTAACCCACGGTATGAGTCAGTGGACCCGTATCAAATGACGCCGTAGCTTCAATTCCTTTAATACGCGCTTTACCCACGTTGTAATATTTCTGAAGGTTGTTATTAAAATCGATCAGGTTGTCAACGTCATTACGATAGGCCGATACGCGCCAGTTCACGCCAGCGGTAAGACCTTCGAACGCGCCTTCCCACTGTTTACTCTCTTCAGGATCAAGATGGTCGTTGCCATAGTAGCCGTAAAGCTGTCCGAGATTAGGCGCTTTATAGGCCGTGCCATAAGAAGCAATAAATCGATACCCTTCAGTGAACTCCCAGGCTGCGCTGCTCTGCCAGGTACCGTGACGACCAAACTGGGAGTTATCGTCGCTACGGGCCGCCCCTTCGAGCGTAACGTCGCCAAACTTCTGTAAAGCAGTCAGGTAGATGCCGGTATTACGCAGGTCATAGGCGTTGTTGACATAGTTCGTACCCGGCTCGGTGCTCTGCTTCTGCCAGTCAACACCGGCGCCAATATTGCCTTCGCCCACATCGACCGTATTAATCCACTGAACGTTGTACTGCTTTATCTCATCCAGCGTGGCGCTGGCGTCATAGCGCCCCTGATGCGGGTCGTAATTAAAATCCTTCGTATGGCTGTAGCTGGAAATCAACTGCGAATGGAAGATGTCGTGGTTAAACCGAATCCCGGCATCCCAGGTCTGGCTGTAGAGTTGGCGTGTGTCGACCAGAACGTCAGGCGTAAATGAATTGTAATAGCCATCATAGGCGGTACGATTACTGTAGCCATAGCCGCGTACAAAAGCGCTCCACGTCTGTGAGAAGTCATGCTCCAGCGCGCCATACAGCGTCTTATTCATGAAACCGTCGCGATCGGGCTGACGCAGCCCACCCGTATTACCTTCAGCGGCAACATCGAAGCCTTTAGCATAGGTGTAATCGCCTAACAGCGTAGCGCGGGTATCCGCTCCCAGGCGTTGATAGGTCGAGACACCATAATTTTGGTAACCGTCGGAGCCCATACCCGCGCCCAGCGTTGTACCGGTTTTATCAGGCGTCGTAATGATATTAACGACGCCGCCAATAGCATCAGAACCATAAACGGCGGAGCGTGGTCCGCGGATATACTCCACACGCTGAACCATCGCGACAGGAAACTGACTTAAATCCGACGAACCGCTGACGCCAGCCTGATTAAGACGAACGCCATCAACCAGAATCAATACATGGCTGGAATTTGTGCCACGAATGAACAGCGACGAGGTCTGGCCCAAACCGCCGTTCTGCGCGACATCCACACCGGGCAAACGGCGCATAACATCAATTAATGAATGCGATTGCCAGCGTTCAATATCATTACGGGTCACGACGGTTACCGGCGCCAGCACCGTATTGACCGGCTGCTGAAAACGGTTTGCGGTCACCACCAGAGCATCTGAGCCGCTATCCTGCGCCCAGCCGGAAAACGCCGTGACGGACAGCGCCGTCAGCAGCGAGATTTTTTTTATCATCATTAACGTAAGCATCCGCTTAACTTTTAGGATGCCGCAGGCGCACTTGATAGAACGCGATAAGTGCGCGAGATGCGACGTGACTCCGGCAGGTCTTCGGGCTTGGAGGTGTGATACGGATGAGGACTTCCCACCGGCGTGCCGGCAGTGTCTGCAAAAGCGTTCATCCCACCTGTCTTTACCGCTGCGCGTCAGCTCCAGATTTGCACTGGATTCCCTTTTCACTCACAGGAGACCGGAAACGGCATGCTACATGGAGCGTGTTATAGAAGTCCAGACTTCCACTCACGATGATGCAAAAACAATCAACGCTGGACATCACGCCCGCATTCCCTACAATCCCGGCGTAAATTTTTCTCACCCAGGACGCATGATGACCCCTGAACATCTCCCCATCGATCACTACGACGCACAGCTGGATGAAAAGGTAGAACGCCTGCAAAGCATGATGGCGCCTTTTGCGGCACCCGCGCCGGAGGTGTTCCGCTCACCGGTCAGCCACTACCGCATGCGCGCCGAGTTTCGTCTCTGGCATGACGGCGACGACCTTTATCACATCATTTTTGATCAAGAGACGCGCAGCCGCATTCGCGTCGACAGCTTCCCGGCCGCCAGCGAGCTGATTAACGCCCTGATGCCGCGCATGATTGATGGTATTCGCGACAACCGCGCGCTGCGCCACAAGCTGTTTCAGATTGACTACCTGACCACCCGCAGCCAGCAGGCAGTGGTGTCGCTGCTTTATCACCGCGCGCTCGACGACGCCTGGCGTGAAGAGGCGACGCGTCTGCGCGATGCGCTGCGCGCGGACGGCTTTGACGTCCACTTCATCGGCCGCGCCACCAAAACCAAAATCATGCTCGACCAGGATTACATCGACGAGCGTCTGCCGGTAGCGGGCGCAGAGATGATTTACCGCCAGGTGGAGAACAGCTTTACCCAGCCGAACGCAGCGATGAATATTCATATGCTGGAGTGGGCGCTGGACGTCACGCAGGGTTCGCGCGGCGATCTGCTGGAGCTTTACTGCGGCAACGGCAACTTCTCGCTGGCGCTCGCGCGCAACTTTAACCGCGTGCTGGCGACGGAAATCGCCAAGCCGTCGGTTGCCGCTGCGCAATACAACATTGCGGCGAACCACATCGACAACGTGCAGATTATCCGCATGGCGGCGGAAGAATTTACCCAGGCGATGAATGGCGTGCGCGAATTTAACCGTCTGCAGGGGATCGACCTGAAAAGCTACAAGTGCGAGACGATCTTTGTCGATCCGCCGCGCAGCGGGCTTGATGAAGAAACCGTGAAAATGGTGCAGGCGTATCCGCGTATCCTTTATATCTCCTGCAACCCGCAGACGCTCTGCGACAACCTCGCCACGCTCTGCGAAACCCACCGCATTGAGCGCCTGGCGCTGTTCGACCAGTTCCCGTATACCCACCATATGGAGTGCGGCGTGCTGTTAACGCGCCGCTAATTAAAAAGGGCGCCGCGGCGCCCTTTTCTTTTACTCTTCGTAGCGCGCCTTGCGCCGACGCAGGCGAAAGCCTATCCAGAACAGCAGTACCACCGACAGCACCGACGGCAGGAAGTTAGAGCCAATCGCCGGATATTCGGCGCGCACCACGGCGCTGTACAACAACACGCCCAGAATAAAGCAGGCGGCGGCGATGCCTGGCAGGCCCACCGGCATGGTGCGGTTCAGATAACGCTGATGCAGGCAATAGACCGTCAGCGCCAGCGAAATAATCGGGAAAATCGAGAAAGGCACGATGGAGCTGAACAGCGCCGCGCAGGTGCCGTTAATCGACAGACCGGCGATCAGCGCCAGCAGCAGCGTACCCTTTTCTTGTGTCGTGGTTCTCATTGCTCGTCCTTCACTTATCGGAATATTGCGCCATCTTTTCTTGTTCGCGACGGTACCAGTAGTAAGCGCCTTTAGAGATCATGCGCAGCTGCAACACCAGTCGCTCTTCTAATTGCCCACGCTGTTCCGGGCCCACATCAAGCGCTTCCGCGCCTGCGCTAAAGACGATAGTGACCATCGCCTCCGCCTGAGCTTCGGTAAACGCGCGCGGCATGTGATTTTCGAGTTCCAGATAATCGGCAAGTTCCGCGATGAAATGCTGGATTTCACGCGCGACGGCGGCACGAAATGCCGCCGAGGTGCCGGAGCGCTCACGCAGCAGCAGCCGGAAGGCGTTCGGGTTATTGCCGATAAATTCCATAAAGGTGGAGACCGACGTGCGGATAACGCTACCGCCTTTAGCGATGCGCTGGCGCGCCTGGCGCATCAGCTGGCGCAGCATCAGGCCGCTTTCATCCACCATCGTCAGGCCCAGCTCGTCCACGTCCCGGAAGTGACGGTAAAACGAGGTCGGCGCGATACCGGCCTCGCGCGCCACTTCACGCAGGCTCAGGCTGGCAAAACTTCTTTCCGCGCTTAGCTGGCTAAACGCGGCTTCCACCAGCGATCGCCGGGTTCGTTCTTTCTGTTGCGCTCTGACGCCCATCACGTTGCCTGATTCCTTCCTGTTGAAACGGCACTATACCAGTTTTAAAACTACCGGGTTTATAACGGATTGTGAATGATTGTTTACGAAGCGGGCGCTACCAGAGATGACAAAACGCACAGTGAGAATTGGGTTATTCTTTGGGTGATGTTACTATTCTGTTGCTTTTATGTATAAGAACAAGGTAAGCCTTACCATGCCACAAACCTACGATTATGATGTAATAGTGATTGGCTCTGGCCCCGGCGGCGAAGGCGCTGCTATGGGTCTGGTGAAACAGGGCGCCACGGTAGCCGTGATAGAGCGCTACCATAATGTCGGCGGCGGTTGCACCCACTGGGGCACTATCCCGTCGAAAGCCTTGCGCCATGCCGTCAGCCGTATCATTGAATTTAACCAGAACCCGTTATACAGCGCTCACTCCCGTCCTCTCCGCTCTTCCTTCGCCGACATCCTTAACCACGCCGACAACGTGATCAACCAGCAGACCAACATGCGCCAGGGTTTTTACGAGCGCAACCGCTGCCAGATCCTGCAAGGCGACGCGCGTTTTGTCGATGAACACACGATTGAGCTCACCTGCCCGGACGGCTCGATAGAAACCCTGACCGCTGAGAAATTCGTGATTGCCTGCGGCTCGCGCCCCTATCACCCGTCGGACGTCGATTTCAGCCATTCGCGCATCTACGACAGCGATTCCATCCTCAGCATGCATCACGAACCGCGCCACGTGATTATTTACGGCGCAGGCGTCATCGGCTGTGAATACGCGTCCATTTTCCGCGGAATGAACGTGAAAGTGGATCTCATCAACACCCGCGACCGCCTGCTGGCGTTTCTCGATCAGGAGATGTCCGACTCGCTCTCGTACCACTTCTGGAACAGCGGCGTGGTGATTCGCCACAACGAAGAATACGAGCGGATTGAAGGCGTGGACGACGGCGTGATTGTCCACCTCAAGTCAGGCAAGAAAGTGAAGGCCGACTGTCTGCTCTACGCGAACGGGCGCACCGGTAATACCGACTCGCTGGCGCTGGAAAACATCGGGCTTGAAGCCGATGGTCGCGGGCTGCTGAAAGTAAACAGCATGTACCAGACCGCGCTGCCACACATCTATGCGGTGGGCGACGTTATCGGTTATCCGAGCCTGGCCTCCGCCGCCTACGATCAGGGCCGCATCGCCGCGCAGGCGCTGGTAAAAGGCGTCGCCTCGGCGCACCTGGTGGAAGATATCCCGACCGGCATCTATACCATCCCGGAAATCAGCTCCGTCGGCAAAACCGAACAGCAGCTCACGTCAATGAAAGTGCCTTACGAAGTGGGCCGCGCGCAGTTTAAACATCTGGCGCGCGCGCAAATCGTCGGGATGAACGTGGGGACGCTGAAGATCCTGTTCCATCGCGAAACCAAAGAGATTCTGGGGATCCACTGCTTTGGGGAGCGCGCGGCCGAGATTATTCATATCGGCCAGGCGATTATGGAGCAGAAAGGTGGCGGTAACACCATTGAGTACTTCGTTAACACCACCTTTAACTACCCGACGATGGCGGAAGCCTATCGGGTTGCCGCGCTGAACGGCTTAAACCGCCTGTTTTAACGCGCTGTCGAAGCGGCCATCCATCTGTTTGCGGATGGCCTCTGCCAGCTGCTCATAGCGGCTGCGCAGCGGCGAGCCCGGACGATACACCAGACCAATGGTGCGTCGCGGCTCCGGCTTCACGCAATGCAGATATACCACGCCGTCGCGATGACGTTCCGGCGGCACGGCGAGCGCGGGCAGAAGCGTAATGCCGCTGCCTGCCGCCACCATATTGCGCAGCGTTTCGAGGCTGGTCGCGCGGAAATGCGTGTCTTCATCAGCGCCCGCTTCAAAGCAGAAGCCCATCGCCTGATCGCGCAGGCAGTGGCCATCTTCCAGCATCAGCAGTTTTTCACCCGCCAGTTCGCCCATCGGCACGCGGTCGCGCCCGGCCCACGGGTGATCTTCATACACTGCCAGCAGCATCGGCTCATCAAACAGCGGCACTTCAATAAAGGCTTCGCTCTCTTTCACCAGCGCAAGAATCGCACAGTCGAGCTTGCCGCTGTCGAGCTGGGCCAGCAGTTGATGCGTCTGCGCTTCATGCAGATACATTTCGAGTTTGGGGAAGGTCTGATGCAGCATCGGAATGATTTGCGGCAGCAGATAAGGGCTGATGGTCGGGATAAGGCCGATATGCAGCGGACCGGACATGGTTTCGCCCTGCTGGCTCGCCATCTCTTTTAGCACTTTCACTTCACGTAAAACGGTACGCGCCTGGTCTACCAGCAGCAACCCCGCCTGGGTGAACAGCACTTTGCGGCTGGTGCGTTCCAGCAGCATCACGCCGAGTTCATCTTCAAGCTTGCGGATCTGACCGCTCAGGGTGGGCTGACTCACGTGGCAGGCATCCGCCGCACGCCGGAAATGGCGATGTTCGGCAAGGGCCACCAGGTATTCAAGATCACGAATATTCATTCTTCATCCTCCGCCGCCATGATAGTTCATGGCGATAGATAGCATAGCAACCAACGATTATCCCTATCAAGCACGAAAGTGAATAATAGCCTCAGCCGCGGAGAACATCACTCGTTACCCTCACTGAGTGATAACCCGCACACAGAGTCTCTCTGTTAGCCGTATAACTAAAGCCAACGTGAACGATTTAGCGGACAGTAAGTCCGCTTTTTTTTGCCTGTTTTTCAGGACGCATAAAAAAGCCCGGCACTCGCCGGGCTTATTCCTGCCTGTAACGCTTACGCCAGACGCGCTTTCGCCGCGCTAATCGCCTGCGCTACCTGCACCGGCGACACGCCGCCCTGCGCCGCGCGCTTATCAAGGCACGACTGTAGCGAGAGGATCGGATAGACGTCATCACCGATCACCGGGCTGAATTTTTGCAGGTCGGCCAGCGCCAGGTCTTCCAGCGGTTTGCCCTGGCGAATGGCTTCCACCACCGCCTCGCCCACGATGTGGTGCGCTTCGCGGAACGGCACGCCTTTGGCGACCAGATAATCCGCAAGCTCGGTGGCGTTGGCGTAGCCCTGCTGCGCCGCGTCCTGGCAGCGCGGACGTTTCACCTGAATGCCGTCCAGCACCAGCGCCGCCATATGCAGGCAGTCGAGCCAGGTGTCGAGCGCATCGAACAGCCCTTCTTTATCTTCCTGCATATCTTTGTTGTACGCGAGCGGCAGGCCTTTCAGCGTCATCATCATGCCGGTCAGCGCGCCCTGCACGCGACCGCACTTGCCGCGAATGAGCTCCAGCGCGTCCGGGTTTTTCTTCTGCGGCATTAATGAAGAGCCGGACGTCACGCGGTCAGACAGCTCCACAAATCCCGCCTCGCCGGAGTTAAAGAAAATCAGGTCTTCGGCGAAACGCGACAGATGCACCATGCTGATCGCCGCGTTGGACAGCAGCTCCAGCACATGGTCACGATCGGAGACGCTGTCGAGGCTGTTGCGCGTCGCGCTGGCGAAACCGAGCCAGCCGGCTAACTGTTCGCGGTCAATCTCATACGCGGTGCCGGCCAGCGCCCCGCAGCCCAGCGGGCTGACGTCCAGGCGTTTCAGCGTATCTTTCAGGCGGCTTTCGTCGCGCGCCAGCATTTCGACATACGCCATGCACCAGTGCGCGAAGGTCACCGGCTGGGCGCGTTGCAGGTGGGTATAGCCCGGCATCACCGCGTCCCGGTTCTCTTCGGCAGTCGCCACCAGCGCTTGCTGTAACTGGCGCGTGGCGCTCAGCAGCGCGTGAACTTCGGTTTTGCACCACAGTTTCAGGTCGGTCGCCACCTGATCGTTACGGCTGCGTCCGGTATGGAGCTTTTTGCCAAGCGGGCCGACTTTCTCGATAAGTTTGCCTTCCACCCAGCTGTGAATATCTTCCGCGTCGCTTTCCAGAATCGCGTGCGGGTTTTCCAGTACTTCTTCCAGCAGCGTATTCAGCGCGCCTTCAAGCTGGCTCTGCTCATCCGCGCTCAGCACGCCGACGGTCACCAGCGCTTTGGACCAGGCGACGGAGCCGATAATGTCCTGCTCGGCGAGTCGGTAATCAAAGCGCAGTGAGTCATTGAATTGTTTGAACCGCCCATCTGCCGCCTGAGTAAAACGTCCGCCCCAAAGTGCCATAATCCGCTCCGTTATCTGTCTTTCAATGGCGGGTGACCCGCCCTACGACTGTTCTGGTTATCTCTTAAGTGGCGGGTGCGCTTCGCTTACCCGCCCTACAAATAGTGTGCAGCTTTCTGCGGCGGGTGCGCTGCGCACCCGCCATCCACGCAGCGGCAGATTACTTCTTCAGCTCGTTCAGCGCACGAATACGTGAAGAGAGCGAGAACAGACGGATAAAGCCGCCCGCGTGGCTGTGGTCATACACTTCGTCTTCTCCGAAGGTTGCGAACTCTTCGTTATACAGGCTGTTCGGCGATTTCTTCTGGATCGCGGTCACCTGACCTTTATAGAGCTGCAACACCACTTCGCCATTCACCTGTTCAGCGAGCGACTGCGCTGCCGCCTGCAGAGACTGGCGCAGCGGCGCAAACCAGCGGCCGTCGTACACCACGTAAGACATCTCAAGGCCGACCTGCTCGCGCCATTTGAAACTGTCGCGATCCAGCACCAGCTGCTCTACGCCACGCAGCGCCGCCATCATGATGGTGCCACCAGGGGTTTCGTAGCAGCCGCGGGACTTAATGCCCACCAGACGGTTTTCCACGATATCGATACGGCCCACGCCATGTTTCGCGCCAATCTTGTTCAGCACTTCCAGGCAGCCGAACGGAGAGAGATGCTCGCCGTTCACAGCAACCACATTGCCTTTCTCTACGGTCACGGTCACCTGCTCCGGCTGATCCGGCGCGTCCAGCGGGTCGACGGTCCACACCCAGCAATCTTTGTTCGGGGCATTCCACGGGCTTTCCAGCACGCCGCCTTCGGTGGAGATGTGCCACGCGTTCTCGTCGCGGCTGTAAATCTTCTCAAGTGAGGCGGTGGTCGGGATATCGCGCGCTTTCAGGTAATCCAGCAGCGCTTCACGGGAACGCAGGTCCCACTCACGCCATGGCGCAATGACTTTCAGATGCGGGGCCAGCGCCGCCCAGGCGGATTCGAAACGCACCTGGTCGTTGCCTTTGCCGGTCGCGCCGTGGCACAGCGCGTCGGCGCCCACTTTATTAGCCACATCGACCAGCGCTTTGGCGATAAGCGGACGCGCCATCGAGGTGCCCAGCAGATAGCTGCCTTCATACAGTGCGCCAGTTTGCAGCACCGGGTAAACGTAATCTTTGATGAACTCTTCACGCGCATCGACCACGTAGCACTCAGACGCGCCAGAGCGCAGCGCCTTCTGCTCAACGCCTTTCAGGTCGTCACGATCCTGGCCGATATCCACCACGCACGCGACCACGTCGCAGCCTTCATAGTTTTCTTTCAGCCAAGGAATAATGGCCGAGGTATCGAGGCCGCCGGAGTAAGCGAGAACAACTTTTTTGATGCCGTGATTTTGCATTGTCTGTTTCCTTTAAAACTTGTAATTAGGCCAAAATGCGCGTGCCGATAGACACACCATTAAATAAAGCGGGCAACTGCTCCGCGTGGCGCCAGGAGGCGATATCCACCGGGCGTCCCAGCGTGCGGGCGGCGTCCAGCGCCGCGTGCACTTTCACAATCATGCCGTCGGTGATGATGCCCTGCTCGATAAGCTGCTCGGCTTTGGCGGCAGTCATCTCAGCGATGCGCTGGCCTTTGCCGTCCAGAATGCCGCTCACGTCGGAGAGCAGGATCAGGTCCGCGCCAAGGGTCGCCGCGAGCGCCGTGGCCGCCTGGTCGGCATTCACATTCATCAGCTTGCCGTCGTCCGTCACACCAATAGAGCTGATGACCGGCATAAAGCCGTTTTCCAGCAGCGTCGTAATCAGCTTCGGCGAGCCCGGCTGCGCCTGGCCGACGTGGCCCAGCTCTTCATCAAGCGGCGTCACGCTGACGCTGTCGCCGTCGCCCAGGAACAGGCCGACAGAGGCGATGTGATGTTTCTTCGCCCAGGCGAGCAGCGTTTTGTTGGCGGTGCCCGCCAGCGCCCCGGTAATGATGTCAATCTGATCAGCAGGCGTAACGCGCAGGCCGTTCTTCTTTTTCACCGGCAGGTTGAGCTGCTTCATCAGATCGTCCACCAGGCAGCCGCCGCCGTGAACGATGACCAGCGGGCGTTGATGTTCCTGGCGGTAGTTAACAAGGGCGGTAAACAGACGCTCCAGCGCCTCTTCGCTATCAAGCAACACGCCGCCTAACTTAATGATTAACGGGTTCATCATCACACCTGACTCGGTTAAATAAGAGACTGCGTTTCGGCAAAGCCAAAACGAATATTCATACATTGCACCGCCTGCGCGGCGGCGCCTTTCAGCAGGTTATCTTCCGTGGCAACCACAATCAGATGTTCGCCCTGCACAGCGAAGCCGATATCGCAAAACGGCAGGCCGACCACGTTTTTCAGCGCAGGCACGCCGCTGTCATAGAGACGCACCAGCGGTTTGTCGGCGTAGGCGTCCTGGAACGTTGCCGCGACTTGCTGCGTGCTCACGCCGGGTTTCAGGCGGCAGGTGATGGTTTCCAGAATGCCGCGCGGGAAGCTCCCCAGATGCGGCGTGAAAATCACCTCAGCGCCCAGATGATTGGCTATCTCCGGCTGATGCCGGTGATTAAATATGCCGTAAGGCTGAAGGCTCACTTCGCAGAAGCTGTTAGAAAGCGCCGCTTTTCGCCCGGCACCGCTCACGCCACTGGTGGCGTTGATCACCGGCCACTGGTTCAGATCCAGTAAATCCGCATCGATCAGCGGCTTGAGCGAAAGCTGCGCGGCGGTCGGGTAGCATCCCGGTACCGCCACCAGCGCGGCATCTTTTAGCGCGTCGCGGTTCCACTCGGCCAGGCCATACACCGCCTGCTCCAGCAGGTGCGGGTGCTGATGCGTGAACCCGTAGAATTTTTCATAGAACGCGGCGTCGTTAACGCGAAAAGCACCGGAGAGGTCGAACACCACGCAGCCCGCGTCGAGAAACTGCGGCGCGAGATCGTGGCTCACTTCATGGGCGGTCGCGAGAAACACCACATCCACGCCGTCGGTGAACTCACGGATATCGCTCATCGGCTGCAAAGGCAGGTCGAGCACGCCTTTGAGCTGCGGATGCAAAGAGGAGATTAACTTTCCCGCATCATTGCTTTGCGCTGAGACCGTCAATGCGGTTATGTTCATATGCGGATGGCGATTCACGTAGGTCGCAAGCTCTGCGCCGGCATAACCACTGGCGCCAACAATCAGCGTGTTCAACATCGGGGCTGGATACCTTTTACCGTCATGTATTTCAGGCGCGGGCCTGAAGGCCGTTGCCGCGTCCGCGAGCGTATCGTCTTCACCGGAACCCGGCGGTTCCCTTACGCTCAACGTTAATGTATTTTTATTCACAAATACTGCATGAATATTGATACTATCACGACCTGAGGTCTGTCAACAGTGAAAATGAAATTACCGCCTTTTATCGAGATTTACCGCACGCTTATCGCCACGCCTTCCATCAGCGCCACCGACAGCGCGCTCGATCAGAGTAATGCGACTTTAATCAATCTGCTGGCAGGGTGGTTTGGCACTCTCGGGTTCAACGTTGAAGTACAACCGGTGCCGGGCACCCGTAATAAATTCAATATGCTGGCGAGTGCCGGCAGCGGCGCGGGCGGCCTGCTGCTGGCCGGGCATACCGATACCGTGCCTTTCGACGACGGGCGCTGGACGCGCGACCCTTTCACGCTGACCGAGCATGACAACAAGCTGTACGGACTCGGCACCGCCGATATGAAAGGCTTTTTCGCTTTTATTCTCGACGCGCTGCGTGACGTGGATGTGACGCAGCTGAAAAAGCCGCTCTATATCCTCGCGACCGCCGATGAAGAGACCAGCATGGCGGGCGCGCGCTATTTCGCCGAGACCACCGCCCTGCGCCCGGACTGCGCCATCATCGGCGAGCCAACATCCTTACAGCCGATTCGCGCCCACAAAGGCCATATCTCCAGCGCCATCCGCGTGCAGGGGCAATCCGGCCACTCCAGCGACCCGGAGCGCGGCGTCAACGCCATTGAGCTGATGCATGACGCCATCGGGCGCATTATGCAACTGCGCGATTCGCTCAAAGAGCGCTACCACTACGACGCGTTTACGGTGCCCTATCCGACGCTTAATCTCGGCCATATTCACGGCGGCGACGCCTCCAACCGCATCTGCGCCTGCTGCGAACTGCATATGGATATTCGCCCGCTGCCGGGGATGACGCTTGATGACTTAAGCGGCCTGCTGAACGAGGCGCTGGAGCCGGTGAGCCTGCGCTGGCCGGGGCGTTTGACGGTGTTCGATCTGCACCCGCCGATCCCCGGTTACGAATGCCCGCCGGATCATAAACTGGTACAGGTGGTGGAAAATCTGCTCGGCGCGCAAACCGATGTGGTGAACTACTGCACCGAAGCGCCGTTTATTCAGACGCTCTGCCCGACGCTGGTGTTAGGACCAGGCTCGATAAACCAGGCCCACCAGCCGGACGAATATCTCGAAACGCGCTTTATCAAGCCGACCCGCGAACTGATTTCGCAGGTTGTGCATCATTTTTGCTGGCATTAAACGTAACGGTGGATGCGCGGCGCTTATTCCCCTACGAAAATCTGTATCCGATCACGTAGGGTGGGTAAGCAATGCGCACCCGCCATGCCAGCCGCACTCGCCGATGAACCGCTGACTAACCCGCGCCAGACAGCCCATTCGACTGCTTTTATGCCCTCTCACAGCGCGTGCGACTGTCTATGACCCCGCGCGCCTGCACGCTATTTTCATAAGCGTTACTTATCCGCAATAACGTGAATTAACTTTCATAAATTGCCGCGCTTTATTCCCCTGCTGAAGCGATTTCGCAGCAATTGACGAACGGGATTTCACATGGCTTTATAAAGTAAGAAGTCATTCAAGCCTGAACTTTCGGACGTAAGTAAAAGCTATCGCTTTTCGGTGTCCTGATTTTTGCAGAACCTATACCCAGGGATTTCGTGTTGCAGGAAGGCGGCAAGCCTCGTGAGCCACGGGCGCTTACATTGGTAAGTGGCCGGGGTCGCAAGGCGCGGCCAACGCCCCTGCGGCGTGAAAGACTGCGGGTATTAAACATAATTGAGATGGGGTGTCTGGGGTTATATGAACGAACAATATTCCGCTTTGCGAAGCAATGTCAGTATGCTCGGCAAGTTGCTCGGGGATACCATCAAGGATGCGCTGGGAGAAAACATCCTTGACCGCGTAGAAACAATCCGCAAATTGTCGAAGTCTTCCCGTGCTGGCAATGAAGCAGACCGGCAGGCGCTGTTAACGACACTGCAAAATCTCTCCAATGACGAACTGCTGCCGGTGGCCCGCGCGTTCAGTCAGTTCCTGAATCTGGCCAACACGGCCGAGCAGTACCACAGCATCTCGCCAAAAGGCGAAGCCGCCAGCAACCCGGAAATTATCGCCCGCACCCTGCGTAAGCTCAAAGACCAGCCCGATATCAACGAAGCCGCCATCCGTCAGGCCGTGGAAGCGCTGTCGCTGGAGCTGGTGCTGACCGCGCACCCGACCGAAATCACCCGTCGCACCCTGATCCACAAAATGGTCGAAGTGAATAACTGCTTGAAACAGCTCGACCACAAAGACATCGCCGATTACGAGCGCAACCAGATCATGCGCCGTCTGCGCCAGCTGATTGCGCAGTCCTGGCACACCGACGAAATTCGTAAAAACCGCCCAAGCCCGGTGGATGAAGCCAAATGGGGCTTCGCCGTGGTGGAAAACAGCCTCTGGGAAGGCGTACCAAACTATTTGCGCGAACTGAACGAACAGCTCGAAGCGCATCTCGATTACAAACTGCCGGTGGATTTCGTGCCGGTGCGTTTCACCTCCTGGATGGGCGGCGACCGCGACGGCAACCCGAACGTCACCGCCGATATTACCCGTCACGTTCTGCTGTTGAGCCGCTGGAAAGCCACCGATCTGTTCCTGAAAGATATCCAGGTACTGATTTCTGAGTTGTCGATGGTGGAGTGCAGCGACGCGCTGCGCGAATATGTCGGCACCGAAGGCGCGCAGGAGCCGTACCGCTACCTGCTCAAAGGGCTGCGCGCGCAGCTGCTCGCCACCCAGGGCTGGCTGGAAGCCCGACTGAAGGGCCAGAAGCTGCCGAAACCGCAAGGCCTGCTGACCCAGAACGAACAGCTCTGGGAGCCGCTTTACGCGTGTTATGAATCGCTGGTCTCCTGCGGGCTTGGGATCATCGCCAACGGCGAACTGCTCGACACCCTGCGCCGCGTCAAAGCGTTCGGCGTGCCGCTGGTGCGTATCGATATCCGTCAGGAGAGCACCCGCCACACCGAAGCGCTCGGCGAGCTGACCCGCTATCTCGGCATCGGCGACTACGAAAGCTGGTCGGAAGCCGATAAACAGGCGTTCCTTATTCGCGAGCTGAATTCCAAACGTCCGCTGCTGCCGCGCCAGTGGGAGCCGAGCGACAACACGCGCGAAGTCCTCGACACCTGCAAAGTCATCGCCGAAGCACCGAAAGGCTCGATCGCCGCGTATGTCATCTCCATGGCGAAAACGCCGTCCGACGTGCTGGCCGTCCACCTGCTGCTCAAAGAAGCGGGTATCGGCTTCGCGCTGCCGGTCGCGCCGCTGTTTGAAACGCTCGACGACCTGAATAACGCCAACGACGTCATGACCCAGTTGCTGAACATCGACTGGTATCGCGGTTTCATTCAGGGCAAACAGATGGTGATGATTGGCTATTCCGACTCCGCGAAAGACGCGGGCGTGATGGCCGCCTCCTGGGCGCAATACCAGGCGCAGGACGCACTGATCAAAACTTGCGAGAAAGCAGGTATCGCGCTGACACTGTTCCACGGACGCGGCGGTTCTATTGGCCGCGGCGGCGCGCCAGCCCACGCGGCGCTGCTCTCCCAGCCGCCGGGCAGCCTGAAAGGCGGTCTGCGCGTCACCGAACAGGGCGAGATGATCCGCTTTAAATACGGCCTGCCGGAAGTGACCATCAGCAGCCTGTCGCTCTACACCAGCGCCATTCTCGAAGCGAACCTGCTGCCGCCGCCGGAGCCGAAAGCCGCCTGGCGACATATCATGGATGAGCTCTCCGACATCTCCTGCACCATGTATCGCGGCTACGTGCGCGAAAACAAAGACTTCGTGCCGTATTTCCGTTCGGCCACGCCGGAGCAGGAGCTTGGCAAACTGCCGCTCGGCTCGCGTCCGGCGAAGCGTCGCCCGACCGGTGGCGTGGAATCGCTGCGCGCCATTCCGTGGATTTTCGCCTGGACCCAGAACCGCCTGATGCTGCCCGCCTGGCTTGGCGCCGGCGCCGCGCTGCAAAAAGTGGTTGAGGACGGCAAACAGGACGAGCTGGAAACCATGTGCCGCGACTGGCCGTTCTTCTCCACGCGCCTCGGCATGCTGGAGATGGTTTTCGCCAAAGCGGATCTGTGGCTGGCGGACTATTACGATCAGCGCCTGGTGAAACAGGATCTCTGGCCGCTCGGTCAGGAGCTGCGCCAGTTGCTGGAAGCCGATATCAAAGTTGTACTGGATATCGCCAACGACTCGCATCTGATGGCGGATCTGCCGTGGATTGCCGAGTCCATCCAGCTGCGCAACATCTATACCGACCCGCTGAACGTGCTACAGGCAGAGCTGCTGCACCGCTCGCGTCAGGCCGAAGAAGAAGGCAAACCGGCAGATGCGTGCGTGGAACAAGCGCTGATGGTCACCATCGCAGGCGTCGCGGCGGGTATGCGTAACACCGGCTAATCACACGCCTCACAGAGACAACAAGCCCCGGCATGCCGGGGCTTTTTTATAACGGTGCTACACGGGCGTCAGTAATAGAGCACGGTAAACGTAATCGCGCCATTCGCTTTGCCGGGTCGCATACGGTCCTCCGTCTGGACATAGCGCGCCACGAATGGAATGCGGTGCGTGGAGACATCGTCCGTGCTCAGATTCCAGTAGTTATCATTATATGTGTTCAGCGCCATCGGCTTATGCGTCGCATCCGATACGCTGCCTTTGGCTATCTGAATCCCGATACCGCTGGCGCTGTCGCTGCCCGGCGTCACAGAGAAGATGCCGTTATTCGCATCAATCGTCGTTGTGGAGGGCTTCATGCTGATCCACACCGGGTTTGGCGTAGGGTTGCCCATTGAGGTGATGCCGCTGTCGTTGGCGTCAATATTGGTACGGATCCCCCAGGCGCGCGGACAGTTGGTCAGCGTAATCGACGCATCCCGCCACTCCGTTCCGCTACCCACGCCGCTGAAATCATTCTCCGCGCTCCAGGTACCGAGCTTCACGTTCACATCAGGCGTCGTACAGGAGAGCGCCGCGATATTCACCGAGCCGGTGAAGTTAATCTTGAGCGTATTGAGCGGGCTGCCTGCGGCGCCTGAGGCCAAAAAGTCAATGGCAAGCGTCGGTAAGTCCTGCCCGTTCACACTGCCCGGCTGAACAGAGCCGGTCTTAATCAGGTAGAGCCAGAACTCCGCATTCATCGTGTGGTTCACATTCTGGTTCGGCTGCGGGTGGATCGTATCGATGTAATACGTGCCCGGTATGGCATCGTCGCTCTTGCCCTGCGCCCAGACCGCGACCCCAACGCCCGGCAGGTTTGTATCCCAGACTTTGTTCGGGAACGGCGGTCCGTTCCAGGGCGACAGCCCATGCGGCGTGTTGATCCAGCGATAGTCATAGGAGACGTCATAAGGCACGCTGTCGGTCGAAAGACAGTCAATCTTGACCGGTGTACTGGGCATATAGTGAAGCCGGTAGAGCGTGCGTCCGTTACTCGCGTCAGAACCGACCGAGACAAGCCCGTTAATCGGTAGCGTCACATTCATCGCGTGCGAGCCGGGGTGATAAGAACACTCCGTCGAGGCCAGCGCGCTGCCGCCGAACGACAGCAGCAATAGCGTTACGGCCCGCAGAGATAAAACGCTTTTCCTTACAGCCATGATTCCCTCTTTACAGTGCCTCGTTCCCGTCACAGGAAGCGTGTGTTTGACCAGCCCTCAGGCCAGGTTTAGCCCGCCGTTAACGCCGCCTGACGACGCCGGTCGGTGGAAAGCTGTAGCGATGGCGACGATGACGCCACGCCCGCGGGCGGCAGACACGGCGTATCGAAACGCTGAATAGACTGACGCTGGCCTTCCGCCTGCGGCATCAGCAGGTAACTGATAAGACACTGCATCCCTACGCTCTCGCCCCATTTCACGGTCAGTTGCCCCTGGTTGTCGCTGACGCGCGCGTAAACCAGCCCACCCTGGCCCGCAGACCCGACCTGATTGCCCTGCCCGTCAAACACCATCGCGCCGAACGGCACCGGGTCGCCCTGGTACTGTGAGGCGATCAACACTGGCGTGCCGGTACTGGCCTTGTAGATAAGCTTCACGACCGCACCCAGATAAGGCGCGACTTTCTGCGACGTGCTATCCAGCTCGACATTCACCGGCGCGGTTTTCGGATCGATCGTGATGTCGTTGAACTGGTACGGGTCCAGATACGGCACAGCGGCATAGCCACGGCCATCGACAAACACGCCGGGATACGATGACACCGCCGCGCCGCGCGCGCCTTTGGCCTCAACCAGCGCGAAGGTGTCCGAGGTGTAAGGCGTAAAGGTAATTCCGCCTTCGTGCGCCAGAATCGTGCCGGTCGCGCCAAGCGAGACGCTGTTATAGTGTTCGCCCACGCTGTAGCCGCCGCTCACTGACGCCACCTGGCTGCGGTAATCGGCGTTGAACGAGCCGCTGGAACCCTGGCCCTGATCGGCGTTCATCGCGGTCACGCTGTAGCTCATCTGGTTATACTCGCCAAGCGAGCCGGAAACGCCGACCTGCTGCCCGTCATGTCCGGTGCTGTCATGCGTTAAATCGACATGCGCGTGCGGCGTATGCTGATCCCACTCCCGACCCAGCGGGAAACTCATCGTCAGCAGATAGTTGGTCTGCCCTTCATTCTCTTTGCTGTAGGTACGGCTGACCGTCAGGCCGTAAGTCAGGCTCTTATAGCTGTTGTTGTAACCAACCTGAAACTGCTTATCGGTGCCTGATTTATTCCAGTAATCCTGCAACGAACCGCTGAGATAAAACTGGCCCCAGCCGTCCATCAGCCCCTGGCTTGCGGTCGCCACAAACTGGTTTTTCATGCGCAGAATGTTATCCGGCGAGTCGCCGCGCTCTACCGCGTCGCGCGCCAGCATGGCGGTCTGGAAATCCATGTACTGGCTGGTCGCGAAGCGATACGCCGCCAGCGAAATATTGCTGCGCGTTTCGCTGATATCTTTGCTGAAGCTCAGTTTGTAACTCTGCCCGCTCAGGCTGTCGGCCTGTTTCTGGCCGCGCACGTAAGTGCCGTTTTCCAGATGCGTGCGCGCCTGGGTCACGTCCAGCGCCAGCGAACCCAGCGGCGTGCCGAACGCCATACCAAACAGCAGCGCGTAATAGCCCTGGCTTACCTGTACGCCGCCATAGCTTGTCAGGCGGTTGGAAATACCGTACTGGTAAGTCGCCTGATAGAGCGCCGGTTTGCTGCGCAGCGAGTCCTGATGATACTCCCCCGCCACGACGGAATAGCGCAGCGCGCCGGGACGCAACTGTTGCGCGACCGATGCATACGGCACCTGAAAATGTTGCTCGCTGCCGTCCGCCTCATACACCGTAACGTCAAGGTTGCCGCCGTAGCCAGTCGGGTAGAGATCGTTAATCGCGAATTCGCCCGGCGCGACGGTGGTTTCATAGATGGTCTGGCCGCTCTGGCGCACCGTGACGCGGGCGTTGGTGCGGGCGATGCCGCGAATATCCGGCGCGTAGCCGCGCTGCGACTCTGGCAACATGCGCTCGTCGCTTGCGATCTGAACGCCTTTGAAAGGCAGCGTATCGAACACCTGGCCCTGGGTATTGGTCTCTCCGACCAGCGCGCGGCCTTTTATGGCCGGAATGTCGCGCTGCAGATAGGTGCTGATGCTGTTGTATTGCCGCTCGCCCTCTTCCATATAGCTGTAGTAGCCGTTATGGCGAAGATACCAGGCGCCGACATTGAGCCCGCCCTCCAGGCTTGAATAAAAGGAGTTGAGCGTTTCGCCATTGGCGCGGCTTGAATAACCGCTCATGTTATAACCGAGCATCAGCGCCGGAATGCCACTATCCCACAGCTCCGGATTGACGCTGCCGCGCGCGTTGCGCAGCAAATAAATTTGCGGTACCGAAATATCGAGCCGCTGGTCGCTAGTGTCGAACGCGATTTCCGCATGCGGGATTTTCTTTTCCAGGTCAAGGCAATGCTCGCCCTGCTGAAAAGGCGTCAGAAAATCCTTCGGCAATTTTTCGTAATTAAACGGGATGGTCTTGATAAGTTCAGGCGTCAGGCAGACGCGGCTGGTTTTATCCGGCTGCGCCACGACTTCAATGTCGCTGGTCATCGCCGCCTGGCCGTTAATATAAATCAGTGCGCGATAGCGCCCCGGCAGCGCCGTCGCGCCATTAGCGAAACGGCTTAAGTCCACCGCGTTTTTATTTTCCAGATTCAGGAAAATATTATCGAACTCGACATGTTCGGCAATATCGACCGGTTTTTCTTCAGGTTTTCCCGGCAGGTTTTCCGCCTTTCCCGGCGCCGCCAGCAAACAAGAAACCACAGCGATAATGCCGCGGGTACGCGTCGCCGCATGTCCCTGGCGAAACCTGTTTTTCATCACGCTTCTCTTTTATGGTGATAATTGAATAAACAGAGCGACGGCTTATTGTAGCGTCGCTTCGAATTCATTCAGCGCGCCATAATCATTGACATAGACGCCTGCAAGTTTATTTCCCGAATTGCCGGGCAGTTTCACCGTCATGGTGGATTTCGGCGCAATCATGTCGCCGTCAACGCTTTTGCCGTTGAGCTTCAGCCTGACGAGAGAAATAAAATAGGGCGTGGGGTTTATCGCCTCGATCGTTTGCCCGTTCGCGCGCCAGGTCACGTGTGTCACCGCCTCGTTGGCGTTACCTTCAAGACCCACCGGGCGCAGAAAGAGTTTGATGCGCGAGCGAAATGCGACCTGTAAATAATTGTCACTTACCGCAGTGGCTTTTTTCGCGGGAATTTCCAGCACGTTCAGCCAGTACACCGATTCGCGATCCGCCGGGAGTAATTTTCCGGTAAAGGTAATACGCAGCGTCTGGCCTTTGCCTGATTCCACGCGGTTAATCGGCGGCGTTAAAATAAACGGCACCTGGATGGTTTCCGGCGCGGCGTCGGCATTGCCGTTATCAATCCAGCTTTGAATTAACACCGGCGAGCCCCCTTTATTGTCGAGCTTCACGCTCACTTCCGGCGCATCGCTCGGGTAAATAACACGGGTGCCGGTAATCACAATACTGGCGATGGCCGCCGGGCAGGCGAACCAGGCCGCCAGCGCAAAACACGCGCCTTTCCAGAAAAGGGTATTCGCCATGTTGTTTACTCCCTTAAAGAAATACAGGAGGGCGGAACCCTCCTGTCGCGTTTTTTACTTATACATCAGCGAGTAAACGACGCTGCTGTTGACCTTACCGGCTTCGGTAGCGCCTTCAGCGTAATATTCCACGGCGTAAGGCAGCGTGGCGGTGCCGTCAGTGGCGTCATACGTGATATAGGTGGTATCGGTAGCCTGGCTGGCATTACCCGCTTTGATAACCGCGTAGGAGGAGCTGGAGCCGTCACGCAGCTGGAGGCTCACGTTTTTAGCATTACCCGTACCGGTGGCGTTTTTCAGACGGCCCGTCACCGGATCGACAGATGCGCCCGCTTCAAAGTAGGCGGCAACGGTTTTCAGGGTGCCTTCGCAGTTGGTTAGCTCCATCAGGAAGTTGGTGCGGCCTGCCGTTTTACCGGCGGTCTCCAGTTGAGAAATACCGAGCGTCGGCAGCTTAACGGTCGCGTCAGCGCCCTGGCCGTCTACTTTTACATCACATGACGTCGCAGTGAGTTCTCCTTCAAACGTGATAGTCCCAGTGGAAGCAGCCTGCGCGGTCGCGGCAAACCCCATCGCCGCGGCTAAAGAAAGGCTAAGTGCTAACTTTTTCATATATCATCCTAATTACATTAAAAGTTAAGCTATTTATAAAAATAGCCGGTTTATATTCACAGCCTGTGAATATAATATTCACCCCGAGTGCGCTATGCGTATCAGGACAAAACGGGTATTCATCTGGTTTTTAACAAGACCGCGCGCATTGTTTTATTTGATGCTGCGTCGTTATTGCATGGCAATGCGCTCATTATAAAAATCATCACCGGCGCGACAATAGTTGAACCTCTAACAGCCTCAATGAATGGCGCATCAAGTTCTTTAAAAAGACTTTTAAAAATAAACACCTGAACACGATCGGGGCGATTTCCTAAACATCAGAAAATCGCCGAAATAATCACGCAGCCTGAGAGATAAGTTTTTAATAAAATAAATTAATAACGCCGTAAAATTGATTATCCAGATGCCGGGGTATTATTCAGCATTATGCTTTATTTCAATAGATTTAATCGCGTAAGCCAGACATAACGGGCATGGCGGATAACGTTATTACGGGTTCGTTTAGCGGGAACCGTTACCCATAACGGGCATGCGACGCGGCAAAAAAAGGGAGGCCCGTGGCCTCCCTTTGCGTAACGTCGTTTTTACTTACAGCGCCATATCGTGTTGCGGGCTCGCGGCCTGCGCCGGTTTGGCTTCCGGCAGCTTCTGCTGCGCGTCGTTCATCTGGATAACCGGCGGTTTGGTCAGTTGCAGCGTCGCGGCCGTTTCGTCCCATACCTGCTGGGTCAGCGCCACGTTGCCGTTCAGCTTCTGGCCATAGCTCGGCACGATTTCACGCAGCTTCGCCTGCCACTGCGGCGAGTTAAACTGCTCAGGGAAGAGCTGTTTAATCACGTTGATGGAAATCGGCGCGGCGGTGGAGGCGCCAGGCGATGCGCCCAGCAGCGCGGCCACGGTTTTCTGCTGGTCGGTGACGATTTCCGTACCCAGCTTCAGCACGCCGCCTTTCTCAGGATCTTTCTTAATAATCTGCACGCGCTGACCGGCCTGGATAAGCTTCCAGTCCTCTTTGCGCGCTGACGGGTAATACTCTTTCAGCGCTTCAAAACGGTCTTCGTCGCTCAGCATGACCTGACCCATCAGGTATTTCACCAGATCAAAGTTATCCAGGCCCACGTCGGTCATCGGCATGAAGTTTTTGGTGGTGGTGGTGCTCAGCAGATCGAAGAACGAGCCGTTTTTCAGGAACTTGGTCGAGAAAGTCGCGAACGGCCCGAACAGGACCACGCGTTTACCATCCAGAAAACGGGCATCGAGGTGCGGCACGGACATCGGCGGCGCGCCCACCGAGGCCTGACCATAGACTTTCTCGCCGTGCTGGCGCGCGATTTCCGGGTTCTCAGAGACCAGGAACGAGCCGCCGACCGGGAAGCCCGCATAATTGTCCGCCTCAGGAATACCGGTTTTTTGCAGCAGCTTCAGCGCGCCGCCGCCTGCGCCGATGAATACATACTTCGCATCCACGGCATGCTCTTTCCCGGTGTTGGCGTCGGTAATGGTGACGTGCCAGGAGTTATCGGCGTTGCGTTTGAAATCGGTCACTTCAGACGAGGTTTCCAGCTTGAAATTGCTGGTTTTCTTCAGGCTGCCCACCAGCTGGCGGGTAATTTCGCCGTAGTTCACGTCAGTACCGACCGGCGTCCAGGTCGCAGCCACGCGCTGTTTCGGATCGCGGCCTTCGATAATCAGCGGCGCCCATTTTTTGATCTGATTCTGATCGGTGGAGAACTCCATCCCCTGGAACAGCGTGGTTTGCTGCAGCGCTTTATAGCGTTTCGCCAGGTAATCGACATTATCGCCCCAGACGAAGCTCATGTGCGGCGTGGAGTTAATAAAAGAGTGCGGATCGTTCAGCACGCCGCGCTTGACCTGGGAGGACCAGAACTGGCGCGAGATCATAAACGCTTCGTTAATTTCCAGCGCTTTGCTGACGTCAATCGAGCCGTCCGCGCGCTCCGGCGTGTAGTTCAGCTCCATGTTCGCGGAGTGACCCGTACCGGCGTTGTTCCAGCCATTCGAGGATTCGAGCGCCACGCCGTCGAGTTTTTCCACCATCAGTTGTTTCCAGTCCGGCTGGATCTCCTGAAGAACGGTGCCGAGGGACGCGCTCATGATGCCGCCGCCAATCAGCAGGACATCGGTTTTTTCCGTGGTGTTGTCCGCATAAGCGGCTGAACTGACAAGTAATGCAATAAGAGAGAAAGCGGGAAGCGGCTTCCTGCTAATGAGATTTTTAGACATCACAATCAACTATCATTGAAAATTTAGCAGATTATTTTAACGCAACTATTATAATTTTAAAATTATTAAAACAAAAAATTAACAACCATAAAGAGCGTGCGGTTATATCAGACGTTTCGCAGTCGCCTACCAAGAATCGCGGCGTTTCATTTCGTTAAAATAATCAGCCGGGTACGAATGTCACTGCACGAAACGCACTGGGTGAAGGGCACCCTGAATATTCCGCGCGAAACACTCTCCGCGTTGCGTTTATTCAGGATGCCGCCGTGGATCGTCAGGCATTTATGACTTTGCCGATGGCGTTAACCGCTTCGAGAATATTTTTGGCGTAACCTTCAATCTCTTTGGTCAGCGTTAACGCCTCGCGGGAAATAGCCGTGGTGGACGCCACCGCGTCACCGCTGCGACAGATGGAATCGAGCGCGCTTTTCGTCAGGTGATCGTTCTGCTCGGTGATGCGCGTTATTTTGCCGGTCGCGTCGTCAATACGATCCGCCAGCGATTTGACCTCGGTGGCGACGACAGAAAAGCCTTTACCCGCATCGCCCGCGCGCGCCGCTTCTACCGACGCGTTCAGAGACAGCAGTTTAGTCTGGGTCGCTATCTGGGCGATAACGGATGACAAATCCATAATGCTTTCGGAGTCATTTTTCAGGTTGGTGACGATAGCGATAACCTGCTCCATATTGGCCTGAATATTTTCCATTGCCGACACGCAGCCATCTAAGGTCTTTCTGATCTCAACCGTTTTGGTCAGCGTCTCGCGCGACACAGCTTCCGCCCTTTCGGTCGCCTGTCGTTCATCGCGGCTCTTCTGTACTTCCGCCGTCACGTCATAGGCGAATTTCACCACGCGATAGAGACGGCCTTTATCGTCAAAAACCGGGCTGTAGCTGGCGCGCAGCCAGAGTTCCTGACGGTGTTTGGTGACGCGGCGAAAATCCCCGGAGGCGAATTCGCCGTGGTTCAGCTTGCGCCAGAAATCGGCGTACTCCGCGCTCAGCGCGTACTCGCGCTCGCAGAAGATACGGTGATGCTTACCGATGATTTCGTTTAACGTGTACTGCGACGCCCGGCAGAAGTTCTCGTTAGCGGAGACGATATGCCCGTCGGGCGTAAATTCGATAATCGCCATAGAGCGGTGCGCCGCTTTGAGGATCGCGTCTTTGTTCAGCGCGTCATGGATCCTTCCTGAGATATCACGCGCCAGTTTAAGGACATACTCAACGTTTTTGTTTTTGCCGAGTACCGGAATATAGTTCGCCTCCAGCCACATTTCGCTGCCGTCTTTTTTATAACGCAGGAATTTATCGCTGAAGGTTTCGCCGCAGCCAAGTCGCTGCCAGAACTGACGATATTCAGGGCTCGCCGCATATTCCGGCGAGCAGAACATCCGATGATGTTTACCCACCAGTTCATTAAGCGAATAGCCCATCGCATTCTGGAAAGCCGGGTTCGCTTCCACAATCGTGCCGTCAGGGCGGAACAGAATAACCGCCATATGTTCTTTTATCGCCGCAAACGCCGCGTTGTTTTTTAAAATATTGGTTATCTTGCTAATCATTATTGCTATCCAGGAAGGTTTCTTACACAGCATATCGGCAATATGGATGAAGACATAACGTGTATTTTTATATCGCTACGATAGCTGCCACCCCTGGCATTCTTAATAAGCCAAAATTAAAACGTAATAAAAGGCGTGCTCACAGTCGGAAATAGCAGTGGCGAGCTTAAACATCCCGGAAGGAAGCGAAAATGCGCTCTGATTTCGCTTAGGGGAAAAGAAGTTGTACAGACACAATTTTCGTTGTACAGATTTATACCAGGCTGAAATATATGTTTTGTAACAATCGCTTTAACGTCAAACAACAAAGGAGGCGTGCGCCTCCTCTCTGTTAACCCATAAGGGTTACGCGGTTTTCAGTTCAACCGCCGGTCTTACACCCAGCGTATGGCAAATGGCATAACTCATTTCCGCGCGGTTGAGCGTATAGAAGTGGAAATCTTTGACGCCTTCGCGGCTTAATATTTTCACCATGTCCATCGCGATGTTGGCGCCGACCAGCTTGCGGGTTTCCGCGTCATCATCAAGGCCCGCAAACATCTGCGACATCCAGGACGGAATGCGCACGTTGGTCATGTCGGCAAATTTCTTCGCCTGCTTAAAGTTGGAGACGGGCAGGATGCCGGGAATGATTTCCACATCAATGCCGGTTGCCGCGCAGCGGTCGCGAAAGCGCAGGTAGCTTTCGACATCAAAGAAGAACTGGGTGATCGCGCGATTAGCGCCGGCGTCGATTTTGCGACGCAGATTGAGCAGATCGGCCTGCGCGCTTTTCGCCTCCGGATGTACTTCCGGGTATGCGGCGACGGAGATATCAAAATCCGCCACCTCTTTTAACAGCGCGACCAGATCGCTTGCGTACATTTCCGGCTTGCCGCTGCCTGGCGGCAGGTCGCCGCGCAGCGCGACGATGTGGCGAATGCCGTTGTTCCAGTAGTCGCGCGCGATGGTACGCAGCTCATCGGGTGTGGCGTCAATGCAGGTGAGGTGCGGTGCCGCTTCAAGACCGGTGCGGTCTTTAATGCCTTTAATGATGCTGTGGGTGCGGTCGCGCTCGCCGGAGTTGGCGCCGTAGGTGACCGACACGAATTTCGGCTTCAGGCTGCTCAGGCGATCGATAGAGGACCACAGGGTCTGCTCCATTTCACTGGTGCGCGGCGGGAAAAACTCAAAGGAGACATTAATCTGTCCCTGCACTTCTGCGAGGCTCTGATTCAGGGCCTCCCGCTGGTTGGCGTGAAAAAAGCTCATACCTTACCTCATCAATCGCTGTGTCGGGGTCGCGTGTGTTGACTTCTATACGTTTAGACGTCCAGATGTAAAAATGACGGAAAAGCCGGATGGCGTCAACAGGTAAATCATCACTTGATGTGAGTATTTTTCAGCGAAGATGAAAAAATTTCATGACAGGAAAATGAAGGCCGGGGGGGCAGCGGAGCGGGAAATGGCGGATGCGAGTGGCGAGGATGCCGTTACAGGTGGAGGGGATAGCGGGTGCGCTGACGCTTACCCGCCCTACCTTTAAAACGCATCACTTATGTAGGGCGGGTAAGCGCAGCGCACCCGCCGTTAAATACCCTGGGCGGATAACCCGCCACAGGCGATCAAAGCAACTGCGCCAGACGGTTGAGATCCGACTGAATGGCCCCGGCGGTAACATCGCGTCCGGCGCCCGGCCCGCGGATCACTAACGGGTTATCGCGATACCAGCGGCTTTCGATAGCGAACACGTTATCACACGGCAACAGCGACGCCAGCGGATGCTCGGGACGCACGGCCTCAACGCCGACGCGCGCTTTACCGTTGGCGTCAAAACGTGCGACGTAGCGCAGCACAAGCCCCATCTCGCGCGCCGCTTCAAGGCGCTGCACCATCTGCTCGTTCAGCGCGTCGCCATATTCGAAGAAATGATCCACCGATCCTTCCTCGCAACCCGCAGGCACCAGCGACTCCACGCGCACCTGATCGGGTTCGATATCGTAGCCCGCCTCGCGCGCCAGGATAACCAGCTTGCGCATCACATCTTTGCCGGACAGGTCAACGCGCGGGTCGGGCTCGGTCAGCCCCTGCTGCCACGCCTGATCGACAAGCTCGGTAAAAGGCACCGTGCCGTCGAACTGTAAAAACAGCCACGAGAGCGTGCCGGAGAAAATCCCGCTGATGGACAGAATCGAATCGCCGCTGTCGCGCAGATCGCGCACCGTGTGGTTAACTGGCAGACCGGCCCCGACCGTCGCGTTATAAAGCCAGTGGCGGCCCGTTTTCGCAAAGGCGTCGCGGATCTGGCGATACTTCTGGCTGTTGCTCGCGCCCGCCAGCTTATTCGCGCTGATCACATGAAACCCGTAACTCGCGAAATCGAGATACTGGTCCGCCAGATCCTGGCTTGCGGTCACATCCAGCACCACTAAATCGTCATAAGGGTGCGCGCGCATCCACAGGAACAGCGACTCTTCATCCTGCTCCACCGCTTCATCATTAAAGAACGCCAGCGCGCGGCTCGCATCCAGCCCGTCGTAATTCAACAGGCTGCGGCGGCTGTCCACCACGCCCGCCAGCACAAACTCAAGGCCGGTACGGGCAGAGAGCGTCTCCTGCTCGCGCGCGAACAGCTCAAGCCAGCGCGAACCGATGTTCCCTTTGCCGAACAGCATCAGGCCGATGCGTTTTTCCGCACGGAACAGCGACTGGTGCAGGCCCTGGATCAGGCTCTCCGTCGGCCCCGCGCGCAGCACCGCTACCAGGCTGATGCTCTCTTCCGACTGCCAGATAAACTCCACCGGCTGATCTTTCAGCTGTTGCCAGAAACGGTGGCTGTGCAGCGGATTACGGCAGACGCCCGCGCCGACCAGCGCCACCAGCGCCAGCCCTTCGCGCAGGCGCAGCTCGCCCGGCAGCGCGGCGTCTTCCAGCAGCTTCAGCGCGCTGCCGACCACTTCCGAGGTGTAGCAAAGTTGCAGCAGGCGGCGGTCAGGATGTACCCCGACCGACAGCGGACGCAGCTGAGCGCGTCGGAGCAGCGCGTCCACCTCTTTATGCGCCAGCTTGAAATCGAGATGCGACGGCACGTCGAATTCGATAAGACAGACGTCGTCATGGCTGGTGACGATACGCGCGCCCGTGCCGGAAGCCAGCACGCGCTCAATGCGCGTGGAGCCCTGCTCCGGGCTGTAGCTGCAACGCAGCTGTAAATCGATATCGCTGCCGGAGACCGGCTGCAGCGTGCGCGCATGCAGCACCGGCGCGGCGAGACGCGCCAGTTCGCTCGCCTCATCGAGGCGCAGCAGCGGCAGCAGGCAGGCATCTTTAACTTTACGCGGGTCAGCGCTATAAACGCCCGCCACGTCACTCCAGATGGTGACGCGGGAGACGCCCGCCAGCGCGCCTATCTGCGTCGCCGAGTAGTCAGAGCCGTTACGGCCCAGCAGGACGGTTTCACCCGCGTCGTTACGGCTGATAAAGCCGGTCACCACCAGGCGTTTGCCCGGATGCTGCACCATTAACTGCTGCAACAGCGGGAAAGAAAGACCTTCATTAACCTGCGGCTGCGCGGCGCGTTCGGCACGCAAGAAATCGCGCGCGTCGAGCCAGGCGGCATCGAGCCCCTGCTCGTTCAGCACCGCGGCCATCAAACGCGCCGACCAGATTTCGCCGTGGCCGACCACTTCCGCGTAAACCGCGTCGGTGATGTCGCCATCCAGCAGCGCCGCGAGACGCTCCAGATCGCGGATAAATTCGCTGACCAGCCCGTCGGCGACGGCGGCCGGCAGCAGCCCGGAGATAAGCTCGCTCTGATAACGACGCAGCGCCTGTTGCACCTGATGGGCGGAGAGACGATCGTTCTGGCTTAACTTCAGCCAGCTGATCAACTGGTTGGTCGTGCTGCCCGCCGCCGACACCACCATCATATCCCCGGCGCGGGAATAGTCGGCCATGATACCCGCCACGCGCAGGTAACATTTCACGTCGGCGAGACTGCTGCCGCCAAATTTATGCAGCTGACGACCGTTCGTCCCTGCAGGCGCTGTAACACTCATGCTTACCCCTTAGCTCGCCGCCTGGAACGCTTTTTCCAGGTCGGCAATTAAATCTTCGCTATCTTCAATACCCGTCGAGATGCGTAACAGCGTTTCGGAAATGCCCGCCGCGGCGCGCGCTTCCGGCGCCATGCCCGCGTGGGTCATCGTCGCGGCGTGGGAGATAAGGCTCTCCACCCCGCCCAGAGATTCCGCCAGCGTGAACAGCTCCAGCGCGCCGAGGAAACGGCGCAGCGTCTGTTCATCGCCATCCAGTTCGAAACTCAGCATCGCGCCAAACCCTTTCTGCTGGCGCGCAGCTATCTCATGGCCCGCGTTGTCCGGCAGCGACGGATGATACAACGTTTTCACCAGCGGCTGTTGTTTGAGGAAATCCACAATCGCGCTGGCGTTGCGTTGCGCCACTTCCATACGCGGACTGAGCGTGCGCAGGCCGCGCAGCAGCAGGTAGCTGTCGAACGCGCCGCCGGTCACGCCGATGTTATTCGCCCACCAGGCAAGCTCCGTCACGATCTCCGGGTCTTTCGCAATCACCACGCCCGCCACCACATCGGAGTGCCCGTTGAGGTACTTGGTGCAGGAGTGCAGGACCAAATCGGCCCCCAGCGCCAGCGGGTTCTGCAACGCCGGGCTCAGGAACGTATTATCCACCACACTTATGGCTCCGGCCGCACGCGAAAGTTCGCAAATTTTCGCAATATCCACCACGCGCAACAAGGGATTACTCGGGCTTTCCACCAGCACCAGTTTGGGTTTCTCGGCAAGCGCCGCTTTCAGCGCCGCCTCATCGCCCTGATCGACGAATTTCACGCGATAGCAGCCGCGCTTCGCAAGGCTGTCAAACAGGCGATAGCTGCCGCCGTAGCAGTCGTGCGGCGCGACCAGCAGATCGCCGGGTTTCAGGAAGACGGTCGTCACCAGATGAATCGCGGACATGCCGGTGTTGGTCAGCACGGCGCCCGCGCCCCCTTCCAGCTCCGCCAGCGCGCGCTGGACGACATCGCGGGTCGGGTTGCCGCGGCGCGAATAATCGTGGGCGCGCGGTTCGTTAAAGCCGGTGAAGTTATAGGTGCTGGAAAGGTGGATCGGCGGGACGACGCAGCCGTACTGCTCGTCGTCGTTGAGCCCGCTGCGAACTGCGATGGTGGCCTGTTTACGCGTCATGAGAGTCGTTTCCTGGCGTTATCGGAGAAAGGTCAGGTGACAGAGTAAACATTGCCATTATGGACGTCAATACATCTGGACATCTAAACTTCTTTGCGTATAGATTGAGCAAAACAGGATTAGCCGTTAAAATTAGGCGTTTTATAGGGTCGTGATGCAGCATCGGTGTCGAAGTCACGGTATTATTCCGCGCTGCTGAACAACAGACTATCGGGTTAAGACCGTGAGACCTATCCGGTTTTAATCTTTTTCTAATGACTGAGAGGATTAAAGGTATCTCATGGCTGAATGGAACGGCGAATATATCAGCCCCTACGCTGAGCACGGCAAGAAGAGTGAACAGGTCAAAAAAATTACGGTTTCCATTCCTCTGAAGGTGTTAAAAATCCTCACCGATGAACGCACCCGTCGTCAGGTGAACAACCTGCGCCATGCCACCAACAGCGAGCTGCTGTGCGAGGCTTTCCTTCACGCCTTTACCGGCCAGCCCTTGCCGGACGACGATGACCTGCGCAAAGAGCGCAGCGACGAGATCCCGGAAGAGGCGAAGGTAATCATGCGTGAAATGGGTATCGACCCGGATACCTGGGAATACTGATTCGCATCAATGACAAAGGCGCCCATCGGCGCCTTTGTTTTATGCTCTGAAGCAACAAAAAAGGCGCCGTTGGGCGCCTTTTTTCGGGAAACTTATTTGCTGCCCGGGATGCTGAAGCGTTTGTTGAAACGCTCAACACGACCACCGGTATCAACAACACGCTGTTTACCAGTGAAGAACGGGTGGCAGTTGCCGCACACGTCCAGGTTCAGGTCGTGGCCAACGGTGGAGCGAGTTTTGATCACGTTACCGCAAGAGCAGGTAGCGGTGATTTCAACATATTTCGGGTGAATATCTTTTTTCATGGGAAACCTCAGTTAAGGCCGCGTCGCTCTTCCAGCCCTTACGCCAGACACCACGCGATGTTGATAAAGTCGGTTTGATACTTTTAAAGGGCATCAAAGGCGGCGAATCATACAGAAAATAACCGCCCCATGCAAACTGATCCGCAAATTTATGAACACACAGTGTACACTATGACGCTTCTTTTCTCAGCCCGGATACCTTCATGCCTGTAGCCCGCGTTGCTCTGCCCGTTCCGCTTGCCCGCACTTTTGACTATCTGCTGCCTGACGCCATGACGGCCGCGGCGGGTTGTCGCGTGCGCGTGCCGTTCGGCCGCCAGCAACTCGTCGGCGTCGTGGTGGCGGTGGGCGAAGAGAGCGACCTGCCGCGCAGCGAGCTGAAAAGCGTGGTGGAGGTACTGGATGGCGCGTCGCTCTACCCGCCGACGCTCTGGCGGATGCTGCTGTGGGCGGCGGACTATTACCATCATCCGCTCGGCGAAGTGCTGCTCCACGCGCTGCCGGTGCTGCTGCGCCAGGGCAAACCGGCAAGCCCGGCGCCGCTCTGGTACTGGTTCGCCACCGAAGAAGGCCGGGCGGTCGATCTCAACAGCCTCAAACGTTCGCCAAAACAGCAACAGGCGCTGGCGGCGCTGCGCCAGGGCCGCTTATGGCGGCATGAGGTTGCACAGATGGCGTTCAACGACGCCGCGCTGCAGGCGCTACGCACGAAAGGCCTGTGCGAGCTTGGCAGCGAACTGCCGCCCGTCGCCGACTGGCGCGGCCAGTTTTCGGTCGCGGGCGACCGTCTGCGGCTCAACACCGAACAGGCCACCGCCGTAGGCGCTATTCGCGGCGAAGCCGACAACTTCTGCGCCTGGCTGCTGGCGGGCGTGACCGGTTCCGGTAAGACCGAAGTCTATTTAAGCGTGCTCGAAAATACGCTGGCGCAGGGCAAACAGGCGCTGGTGCTGGTGCCGGAAATCGGCCTGACGCCCCAGACCATCGCCCGCTTTCGCGAGCGCTTCAACGCGCCGGTGGAAGTGCTGCACTCGGCACTCAACGACAGCGAGCGGCTGGCGGCCTGGCTGAAAGCCAAAAGCGGCGAGGCGGCCATCGTCATCGGCACACGCTCGGCGCTCTTTACGCCGTTTAAAAATCTCGGCGTGATAGTCATCGATGAGGAGCATGACAGCTCGTATAAACAGCAAGAAGGCTGGCGCTACCATGCGCGCGATCTGGCGGTCTACCGGGCGCACAGCGAGCAGATCCCGATTATTTTAGGCTCCGCCACGCCTGCGCTGGAGACGCTGCACAATGTGCGCCAGCGTAAATACCGCGTGCTGAAGCTAACCCATCGCGCGGGTAACGCGCGCCCGGCGCAGCAGCACGTGCTGGATCTCAAAGGCCAGGCGTTACAGGCGGGTCTCGCGCCCGCGCTGGTGGCCCGCATGCGCCAGCATTTGCAGGCCGATAACCAGGTCATTCTGTTTCTTAACCGCCGCGGCTTCGCGCCTGCGCTGCTGTGCCACGACTGCGGCTGGATAGCCGAATGCCCGCGCTGCGATCACTACTACACGCTGCACCAGGCGCAGCATCAGTTGCGCTGCCACCATTGCGACAGCCAGCGTCCGGTGCCGCGCCAGTGTCCGGGGTGCGGCTCCACGCATCTGGTGCCGGTAGGGCTTGGCACCGAACAACTCGAACAGAGCCTGGCGCCGCTCTTTCCCGGCGTGCCGCTGTCGCGCATCGACCGTGACACCACCAGCCGCAAGGGCGCGCTGGAACAGCAGCTCGCCGAAGTGCATCGCGGCGGCGCGCGTATCCTGATTGGCACCCAGATGCTGGCCAAAGGACACCACTTTCCTGACGTCACGCTGGTGGCGCTGCTGGATGTCGACGGCGCGCTGTTCTGCGCCGATTTCCGCTCGGCGGAACGTTTCGCCCAACTCTATACCCAGGTGGCGGGCCGCGCTGGACGCGCGGGCAAACAGGGTGAAGTGGTGCTCCAGACGCATCATCCGGAGCATCCGCTGCTCCAGACGCTGCTCCATCAGGGCTATGACGCCTTCGCCGACCAGGCGCTGGCGGAACGCAGCAGCGTCTGGCTACCGCCCTACAGCAGCCATATTTTGATTCGCGCGGAAGATCACCATAACCAGGACGCGCCCGCGTTTCTCCAGCAGTTGCGCAATCTGCTCCAGGCAAGCCCGCTGGCGGATGACAAACTCTGGCTACTCGGCCCGGTGCCGGCGTTGCAACCCAAACGCGGTGGCCGCTACCGCTGGCAGCTGCTATTGCAACATCCTGCGCGTTTACAGCTGCAGCGTATCGTCGCCAGTAGCCTGCCGCTGGTGGGAACGCTGCCTGCTGCGCGCAAGGTGAAGTGGACGCTCGATGTCGACCCGACCGAAGGCTGACCGCCTCGCCCGCTTCTGCGAAACGGATCGTAAAATTCAATATCCGTCACATCTTCGATGTAATTTTTGTAACCGCCGCGCTCAAGATCTGTTAAGAATGTGAGGCGTGTCAGATTACAGGACGAGTCTGCGCCTGCGGACCGCTACGAGGAGATGAAGTGAAGTCCAAAAAGCAGGTTGCCGCCGCAACCATGAAAGATGTCGCCGTTCGCGCCAGGGTGTCTACCGCGACGGTATCCCGTGCTTTAATGAACCCGGAAAAAGTCTCGCAGGCCACCCGCAACCGTGTGGAGCAGGCCGCCATCGACGTGGGTTATCTGCCCGGATCGCTTAACCGCAACCTGAAGCGCAACGAATCGCGCACTATCCTGGTGATTGTCCCGGACATCTGCGACCCATTTTTCAGCGAAATCATTCGCGGCATTGAAGTCACGGCGGCGGAACAGGGCTATCTGGTGCTGATTGGCGACTGCGCGCATCAGAACCAGCAGGAAAAAACCTTCATCGACCTCATCATCACCAAACAGATAGACGGCATGCTGCTGCTGGGCTCGCGCCTGCCGTTTGACGCCAGCAAAGAGGAGCAGCGCAACCTGCCGCCGATGGTGATGGCGAACGAATTCGCGCCGGAGCTGGAGCTGCCGACGGTGCATATCGACAACCTTACCGCCGCGTTTAACGCCGTGAACTACCTGCATGAGCTGGGCCATCAGCGCATCGCCTGCATCGCGGGCCCGGAAGAGATGCCGCTGTGCCATTATCGGTTGCAGGGCTACGTCCAGGCGCTGCGCCGCAGCGGCATGACGGTGGACCCGCACTATATCGCTCGCGGCGATTTTACCTTTGAAGCGGGCGCCAGCGCGCTCGAACAGCTGCTGAGCCTGCCGCAGCCGCCGACGGCGATTTTCTGCCACAGCGACGTGATGGCGCTCGGCGCGATGTCGATGGCGAAGCGTCGCGGCTACCGCATACCGGACGACATCTCCATTATCGGCTTTGATAACATCGCGTTAGCCGAGTTCTGCGATCCGCCGCTGACCACCGTCGCGCAGCCGCGTTTTGATATCGGCCGCGAAGCCATGCTGCTGCTGCTCAGCCAGCTTAACGGACACACCGTCAGCAGCGGTTCGCGTCTGCTGGATTGCGAACTGGTGCTGCGCGGCACCACCCGCGCCCCGAAGCCGCGAAATTAACCGCCTTTAGGACTCCTTATCTGGTCAAAGGCCCGTCCCTTAAGTAACATGGCGGGCTGTTAACGAATGGATACAGCGAAACGATAGTGGCACAACGAGATTATGTACGCCGCGGACAGCCGACGCCCGCGCGGCGCAAGAAAACCAACACCCGCAAAAAGCAACGTAACCTGCCTGCTGTTTCACCGGCGATGGTCGCTATCGCAGCGGCGGCGCTGGTCGCCTTTATTGGTGGTCTGTACTTTATTACGCATCATAAGAAAGAAGAGTCGGAAACCCTGCCGGGCCATAAAGTCGCGGGCAACGGCCTGCCGCCCAAGCCGGAAGAGCGCTGGCGGTATATTAAAGAGCTGGAAAGCCGCCAGCCAGGCGTGCTGAAACCCACCGAGCCTTCCGCCGGCGGCGAAATCATGAATCCGGATCAGCTGACCAACGAACAGCGCCAGTTGCTCGATCAGATGCAGGCCGATATGCGCCAGCAGCCGACGCAGCTTAGCGAAGTGCCGTGGAACGAACAGACCCCGGCGCAGCGCCAGCAGACGCTGCAACGCCAGAGACAGCTTCAGCAGCAACAGCAGATGCAGCAGTGGAACAACACCGCGCAGCAGCCGACCCGTACCGCGCCGCGCACGGAAACGCCGCGCGTTGAAACCCGTCAGGCACCGGCTTACCAACAGCCGCAAACCCGCACGGTGCAGACGCAGCAGCCTGCGCGCTCCACGCAGACCCAGACGCGTCAGCCGCAGACGAGCAACGCGCCGTATCAGGATCTGCTGCAGACGCCGCCGCATACCACGCAGCGTGAAACCGCGCAGAGCAAGCCTGCGCAAACCGCGCCGGTCACGCGTGAGACCGAAGCCGCGAAGCCTGCCGAGAAGAAAGACGAGCGCCGCTGGATGGTGCAGTGCGGTTCGTTCAAAGGCACCGAGCAGGCCGAAACTGTTCGCGCCCAGCTGGCGTTTGAAGGTTTTGACTCGCGCATTACGTCCAACAACGGCTGGAACCGCGTCGTGATCGGCCCGATTAAAGGCAAAGATAGCGCCGACGGCACCCTCAACCGCCTGAAGATGGCGGGCCATTCAAACTGCATTCGTCTCGCCTCCGGGGGTTGAAACCCCCGAAACGCCCCCCATCTATAATTGCATTCTGCCCCGCATCACTCGCGGGGCGCTGTCTTCAGCTTATGCAATAAGGGGTTTGCTCGTGACAACAATAGTAAGTGTGCGCCGCAACGGCCAGGTAGTGATCGGTGGCGACGGCCAGGCCACCCTGGGCAACACCGTAATGAAAGGCAACGTGAAAAAAGTTCGCCGTCTGTATAACGACAAAGTTATCGCGGGCTTCGCGGGCGGTACCGCTGACGCCTTCACCCTGTTTGAACTCTTTGAACGCAAACTGGAAATGCACCAGGGCCACCTGGTGAAAGCCGCCGTTGAACTGGCGAAAGACTGGCGTACCGACCGTATGCTGCGCCGTCTTGAAGCGCTGCTGGCGGTGGCGGATGAAAACGCCTCGCTGATTATCACCGGTAACGGCGATGTCGTGCAGCCGGAAAACGATCTGATCGCCATTGGTTCCGGCGGCCCTTACGCGCAGGCTGCGGCACGCGCGCTGCTGGAAAACACCGAGCTTGGCGCTCGTGACATCGTGGAGAAGTCGCTGGGGATCGCGGGTGATATCTGCATCTACACCAACCACTTCCTCACCATCGAAGAACTCTCCTCTAAAGCGTAAGGATCTCCCATGTCTGAAATGACTCCACGCGAAATTGTCAGCGAACTCAATAAACACATTATCGGCCAGGACGCGGCGAAGCGTTCTGTCGCCATCGCGCTGCGTAACCGCTGGCGCCGTATGCAGTTGAATGAAGAGCTGCGCCATGAAGTCACGCCGAAAAACATTCTGATGATTGGCCCGACCGGCGTCGGTAAAACCGAAATCGCCCGTCGTCTGGCGAAGCTCGCCAATGCGCCGTTTATTAAAGTCGAAGCGACCAAATTCACCGAAGTGGGCTATGTCGGTAAAGAAGTGGACTCCATCATCCGCGATCTGACCGACTCCGCGATTAAAATGGTGCGCATGCAGTCGATTGAGAAAAACCGCTACCGCGCCGAAGAGATGGCCGAAGAGCGCATTCTCGACGTGCTGATCCCGCCGGCGAAAAACAACTGGGGCCAGCCGGAACAGCAGCAGGAGCCGTCCGCCGCGCGTCAGGCGTTTCGCAAAAAGCTGCGCGAAGGCGAGCTCGACGATAAAGAGATTGAAATCAACCTGGCCGCCGCGCCGATGGGCGTAGAAATTATGGCGCCTCCGGGTATGGAAGAGATGACCAGCCAGCTGCAGTCAATGTTCCAGAACCTGGGCGGCCAGAAACAGAAACCGCGCAAGCTCAAAATCAAAGACGCGATGAAACTGCTGGTGGAAGAAGAAGCCGCCAAGCTGGTCAACCCGGAAGAGCTGAAAGAGCAGGCTATCGAAGCCGTTGAGCAGCACGGCATCGTGTTTATCGATGAGATCGATAAAATCTGTAAGCGCGGCAACGTCTCCGGCCCGGATGTCTCGCGTGAAGGCGTACAGCGCGACCTGCTGCCGCTGGTGGAAGGCTGCACCGTTTCGACGAAACACGGCATGGTAAAAACCGACCATATCCTGTTTATCGCCTCCGGCGCATTCCAGGTAGCGAGCCCGTCCGATCTCATCCCGGAACTGCAGGGCCGTCTGCCTATCCGCGTTGAATTACAGGCGCTGACCGCTGAAGATTTCGAGCGCATCCTGACCGAACCGAACGCCTCGGTAACGGTGCAGTACAAAGCGCTAATGGAAACCGAAGGCGTGCATATCGAATTTACCGACGATGGCATCAAGCGTATCGCCCAGGCGGCGTGGCAGGTGAACGAGACCACCGAAAACATCGGCGCGCGTCGTCTGCATACCGTGCTGGAGCGTCTGATGGAAGATATCTCCTATGACGCCAGCGATCTGGGCGGCCAGACTATCACTATTGACGCCGATTATGTGAGCAAACACCTGGATGCGCTGGTGGCAGATGAAGATCTGAGCCGTTTTATCTTATAATCGCGCTCAACGCATTTTCATCACTTTTGGTGAGGGCTTTTGCCCCGCCCGATGTGAGGTGCGGTAAGGCGGTCAGCCTGTTCCCGGCGGCGTTAACACGCCGGGATATACAGGCCGCGCCGACAACCCGCAGCTTCATCAGGCAGGCAAGCCCTCATTTTTATTGGCTCAGATTCGTCTATGAATACACACTCGCATTCGGTAAACCGTACTCAGGCCTGGCTTGAAAGCCTGCGCCCGCGCACGCTGCCGCTGGCTTTTTCCGCCATTATGGTGGGCAGCGCGCTCGCCTGGTGGCAGGGCTATTTCGATCCTGTCATTACGCTGCTGGCGCTGCTGACCGCCGGGCTGCTGCAAATCCTCTCCAATCTTGCCAACGACTATGGCGACGCCGTGAAAGGCAGCGACAAGCCGGACCGCATCGGCCCGCTGCGAGGGATGCAGAAAGGCGCTATCACCGCGCCGCAGATGAAGCGCGCTATCCTGCTGACCGTGGCGCTGATTTGTCTCTCCGGGCTGGCGCTGGTCTATGTAGCCTGTCGCAGCATGGCTGACGTGCTCGGGTTTCTCGCGCTCGGCGCGCTCTCGATTCTCGCGGCGATCACCTACACCATCGGCACGCGCCCTTACGGCTACATGGGGCTTGGCGATATCTCAGTGCTGGTGTTCTTCGGCTGGCTGAGCGTGCTTGGCAGCTGGTATTTACAGGCCCACACGCTTATCTCCCCGCTCTGGCTACCGGCGACCGCCTGCGGCTTGCTGGCGGCGGCGGTGCTGAATATCAATAACCTGCGGGATATCGACAGCGACCGGCGCAACGGTAAGAACACGCTGGCGGTGCGTCTCGGCCCGCTGGCGGCGCGTCGTTATCACGCGGCCCTGCTGGCGGGCGCGCCGGGCTGTCTCGCCGCGTTTAATCTGCTCTGGCTGCAAAGCCCGTGGGGATGGCTGTTTCTGCTGGCGACGCCGCTGCTGGTGCGTCAGGCGCGCTTCGTACTGCGTGAAACCGAGCCCGCCGCCATGCGCCCGATGCTTGAACGCACCGTGAAAGCGGCCCTGCTGGTGAACCTGCTGTTTATCGTCGGGCTCGTCCTCAGCCAGCGGCTGGGTTAACTGACCCGCATCAATTAACAATTGATGATTTTGCCAACAGCGCGCGTTAAGCGATATACTGACAGCTCTTGCAGCAACTGAACGTTAAACCTATGAAATACGATACTTCTGAGCTTTGTGACATCTACCAGGAAGAGGTCAACGTTGTGGAGCCTCTGTTCTCCAACTTCGGCGGTCGCTCTTCTTTTGGCGGGCAAATCATCACGGTGAAATGTTTCGAGGACAACGGGTTGCTGTATGAGCTGCTCGAAGAAAATGGCCGCGGACGCGTTTTACTGGTTGATGGCGGCGGTTCGGTACGCCGCGCCCTGATTGATGCGGAACTGGCGCGCCTTGCGGTGCAGAACGAATGGGAAGGAATTGTGGTCTACGGTGCCGTGCGTCAGGTAGACGACCTCGCGGAACTGGATGTCGGCATCCAGGCGCTGGCGGCGATCCCGGTGGGAGCGGCAGGCGAAGGCATCGGCGAGAGCGACGTGCGCGTGAATTTCGGCGGCGTCACCTTCTTCTCCGGTGACCATCTCTACGCGGACAACACCGGCATTATCCTTTCCGAAGATCCGCTGGATATCGAGTAATAAAAACGGGCGCCCTGAGCGCCCGTTCTTTTTGGATCAAAGTGCGTTAATCACACTTCTTCCATTTTACCCAGCAGCGCCTGAAGGCGTTCCTGCCAGACATGCTGCTGTTCACGCAGCTGATGGTTTTCCTGCTCCAGCGCTTCGCGGCTGCCCTGGGCGTTCTGCACTTCCTGAGCAAGATGATTGTTCTTGTCTTTCAGCTCTTCGATTTCCATCTGCAGCAGGGTGATGGTATCAACAGCCTGCTGTACTTTCGCTTCCAGTTTCTCAAACACTTCAAATGACATCGTACTACCTCTCCTGAATTGCAAGGCGTTGATGGATGACTATCCTCGTCCCGGTGCCCGGCGACGCCTTAGGTAACCTGTGCGCACAACACTAGTCCCGATTGTATGAAGCCCTTGTGCCCCTGTCCAGCGACAACCCGCACGGATTGCGGTTTGCGCGCTTTTTCAGTCTAAACCGAGTGTATTCGCTTCACGAAGCGGTAAATTGTTAACATGTTAGTTAATGAAATGATTCAGCTCTCACTTTCCACTGCCCGAAAAACGCGCTGCCGAGCGCGAAAACGCTCATTTTCTTGACGTAACACACACATTTCAATTTCGATATTTCTCGTTTTTGTTCGTTAACGATAAGTTAACACCATGTCTACAAGACATCATGGTCGTCTTCGACGCCATGCATACAATAATCATCAATTAGCCTTCAGGACCCGATTATGAGTCAAACATCAACCTTAAAAGGCCAGTGCATCGCCGAATTCCTCGGTACCGGGTTGTTGATTTTCTTCGGTGTGGGCTGCGTGGCGGCGCTGAAAGTGGCAGGAGCCAGTTTCGGACAGTGGGAAATCAGCATCATCTGGGGTCTGGGCGTGGCGATGGCCATCTACCTGACTGCAGGCGTTTCCGGCGCGCATCTCAACCCGGCGGTAACCATCGCGTTGTGGCTGTTTGCCTGTTTCGACGGGCGCAAAGTTGTTCCTTTTATCTTTTCTCAATTTGCCGGCGCCTTTTGCGCAGCGGCGTTAGTTTACGGGCTTTACTACAATCTTTTTCTCGATTACGAACAGACTCACCACATGGTTCGCGGCAGCGTCGAAAGTCTCGATCTGGCCGGTATTTTCTCCACCTATCCCAACCCGCATATCAACCTGATGCAGGCGTTTGCGGTTGAAATGGTCATTACCGCTATTCTGATGGGCGTCATTATGGCGCTGGGTGATGATGGCAACGGTATTCCGCGTGGCCCGCTGGCGCCGCTGCTGATTGGCCTGCTGATTGCGGTTATCGGTGCCTCGATGGGCCCGCTGACCGGCTTCGCCATGAACCCGGCGCGCGATTTAGGACCGAAGGCGTTCGCCTGGCTCGCGGGCTGGGGCAATGTCGCCTTCACCGGCGGTCGCGACATTCCTTACTTCCTGGTGCCGGCGCTCGGTCCTGTGGTGGGCGCAGCCCTTGGCGCGTTCGGCTACCGCAAACTGATTGGCCGCCATTTACCGTGCGACATACGCGAGGAAGAAGCGGATAAAGCTTCTGCCGCCAGCGCACAACAGAAAGCTTCGCTGTAACCGATTTACGGGATAAAAATGATGACTCCAGAAAAAAAATATATCGTTGCGCTCGACCAGGGCACGACCAGCTCCCGCGCCGTGGTGATGGATCATGATGCGAACATCGTGAGCGTCTCCCAGCGTGAATTCGAACAAATCTATCCGCGTCCAGGCTGGGTAGAACACGACCCGATGGAGATCTGGGCATCCCAGAGCTCCACACTTGTGGAAGCGCTCGCGAAGGCGGACATCAGCTCCGATCAAATCGCCGCTATCGGCATCACCAACCAGCGCGAAACCGCGATCGTATGGGAGCGTGAAACCGGCAAGCCAATCCACAATGCCATCGTCTGGCAGTGTCGCCGCACCTCGGAAATTTGCGAGAAGCTCAAGCGCGACGGCATGGAAGATTACGTGCGCCAGACGACCGGCCTTGTGATCGACCCGTACTTCTCCGGCACCAAAGTTAAATGGATCCTGGACCACGTCGAAGGCTCTCGCGAGCGCGCCAAACGCGGCGAGCTGCTGTTCGGCACCGTCGATACCTGGCTTATCTGGAAAATGACCCAGGGGCGCGTGCATGTCACCGACTACACCAACGCCTCGCGCACCATGCTGTTCAACATCCACGAGCTCGACTGGGATGACAAAATGCTGGACGCGCTGGATATCCCGCGCGCGATGCTGCCGCAGGTGCGTAAGTCGTCCGAAGTTTATGGCCAGACTAACATCGGCGGTAAAGGCGGCACCCGTATTCCTATCGCCGGTATCGCGGGCGACCAGCAGGCGGCGCTGTTCGGTCAGCTCTGCGTGAAGGAAGGGATGGCGAAAAACACCTATGGCACCGGCTGCTTTATGCTGATGAACACCGGCGAAAAAGCGGTGGCGTCCACCCACGGTCTGCTGACCACTATCGCCTGCGGCCCGAAAGGCGAAGTGAACTACGCGCTTGAAGGCGCGGTGTTTATGGCAGGCGCGTCCATTCAGTGGCTGCGCGACGAGATGAAGCTTATCAGCGACGCGTTTGACTCCGAATATTTCGCGACCAAAGTGAAAGACACCAACGGCGTGTATGTCGTCCCGGCGTTTACCGGTCTCGGCGCGCCGTACTGGGATCCGTATGCCCGCGGCGCGATTTTCGGCCTGACCCGCGGCGTAAACTCGAACCACATTATCCGCGCGACCCTGGAATCTATCGCCTACCAGACCCGCGACGTGCTGGAAGCGATGCAGGCGGACTCCGGCATTCGTCTGCACGCCCTGCGCGTGGACGGCGGCGCGGTGGCCAACAACTTCCTGATGCAGTTCCAGTCTGACATTCTCGGCACCCGCGTGGAGCGCCCGGAAGTGCGTGAAGTCACGGCGCTGGGCGCCGCCTATCTGGCAGGTCTGGCAGTCGGCTACTGGCAGAACCTGGACGAGCTGCAGGAAAAAGCGGTGATTGAGCGTGAGTTCCGTCCGGGTATCGAAACCACCGAGCGTAACTACCGCTACGAAGGCTGGCGCAAAGCGGTGAAACGCGCGATGGCCTGGGAAGAGCACGACAAAGAGTAAGCGTTAACCTCATTGGTCTCCCCCTTTTCTCCCGCCTCCGGGCGGGAGACTTTTCCCCGTTTTTCCATTCGCCCCGCGCAATAGTGTATCCTTTGCAGCAATCTCCCCCTTTTTTAATGGTCCGTTGTAAATGAAAGAAATCGAAAAAGCTGAAATCAAACGCCTGAGCGACCGCCTGGACGCGTTACGTCACCAGCAGGCCGCCGTTTCCCTGACCGAAGCCGCCGACAAATACGCCGAGCTTGAGCAGGAGATAACCACGCTTGAAGCGGAAATCGCACGCCTGAAAGAGGTGCGCACCGATAAGCTCAGCAAAGAAGCTCAGAAGCTGATGGCGATGCCGTTTAAACGCCCTATTACTAAAAAAGAACAGGCCGACATGGGCAAGCTGAAGAAAAGCGTGCGCGGGCTGGTGGTCGTGCATCCGATGACCGAACTGGGCCGTGAAATGGGCCTGAAAGAAATGACCGGTTTTGCGAAAAGCGCGTTTTAAGGATTCATCACGGGCTGGTATACCAGCCCGTCGCGTTGCTTATGATGTTGTAGTGAATAACGCGTCGAGTGCTCTGATCGGAAAAAACAGGCACTGTCGCCCGTCGGTACTTTCTGCTTGCAGGAATCCGAGCTGCTGATAAAACTGTGCGGCGTACGCATCTTTCGCTTCCACAAACATCGCATAGACGCCTACCGCACGAGCGACGTCATAAACGCGTCTCGCGGCATCCGCCACCAGCATCGACCCGATGGCCTTTCCCGCATGTGTTTTGTCTACCGCCAGCCTGCCCAGTAACACGCATGGCGCCCTATCGTAAGGGATCTGCCGCTTCCGATCGCCAAACAGCGACCTCTCGAAAGAGGTGCCCGACAGCGTGTAGTAGCCAGCGACCGCAGGCTCCGGCTCGTTGGTTAACACGACATACGCACGCAGAACATTGCGCTGTTGCTGCACTGCAAGGCGCTGGCGAAGAAAACCATTCAGTGTGTCACAGCCGCAGTCGAACGACGCCGTCTTCCAGCCGTGCTCCGGTGTGTAAGGAAAAACGCCTCGCTTCAGCGTCATTCCCAGAATTCACCGTTATCCAGGCTTTCAAACGCACGCTTGAGTTTCTCGTTTGACGCGGGTGGGTTATCCAGCGCCGCCATAACGGCATGCCAGCCCTGCTCCGTTAACCGAATACGGTGATGTTCTTCAAGCAAGACTCGGGCGCGAGCGCGAGCGGCATCGACAATAAATTGCGAGACGCTGGTGTTTGAGAGGCTGGCAGCCGCTTCAATAGCAGCTTTGTCCTCCGTGGAGAGACGACACTCCAGACGGTCTTTTTTCGACGGCTCAGGCATAACCGAGTCCCCTGACAAAAAGCGGTTTTGTTGTACGGTAAATAACCGTACATGCAGGGTAGGCGTCGAAGGTTCCATTTTCAATTCTCTCCTTGTGATTATCGGCGCTGAATACAATAACGCAGCGCAAGCATAACGCGGTGCCAGTCATAAAAACCCAGACACTTTGCCGCTTTGCGAGACGCCTTCCACGAAATTTATCGTTCTCTGAAAGTTGCATATTGGCCCTACCAATTTCCTCACAAACTGGCCGTCCTCTCACAAAACCCCAAAAAACCGCAACCAGCCTGTTGCTCGACACTAACAAATGGTTAACCTTTTGTTGTCATTCACCCTACAACAACACATTGGTTGGGCCACTTTTACAAATCCGCGCCACAGGAAGCACAGACTTCCGGCACGCTTTGCGGCCCGCAGGAGACTCGCTATGCAGCTCTGGCAGCAGAATTACGATCCCGCAGGGAATATCTGGCTCTCAAGCCTGATAGCCGCTTTGCCGATCCTGTTTTTCTTTTTCGCGCTCATTAAGCTCAAGCTGAAAGGCTACATGGCGGCGACAATCACCGTCGTCATCGCGCTGCTGGTGGCGCTCTTTTTCTATAAGATGCCGGTGGAACGCGCGTTCGCGTCCGTCATCTACGGCTTCTTCTACGGCCTGTGGCCGATTGCCTGGATTATTATCGCCGCGGTCTTTGTCTATAAAATCTCGGTGAAAACCGGGCAGTTCGACATTATCCGCTCGTCAATCCTTTCCATCACGCCTGACCAGCGCCTGCAAATGCTCATCGTCGGCTTCTCATTCGGCGCATTTCTCGAAGGGGCAGCAGGTTTCGGCGCGCCGGTAGCGATCACCGCCGCGCTGCTGGTGGGGCTCGGCTTTAACCCGCTCTACGCCGCGGGCCTGTGCCTGATTGTGAATACCGCGCCGGTGGCGTTTGGCGCGATGGGCATTCCGATTCTGGTGGCAGGCCAGGTGACCGGTCTCGACAGCTTCGCGATTGGACAGATGGTGGGCCGTCAGTTGCCGTTCCTGACCATTATCGTGCTGTTCTGGATCATGGCGATTATGGACGGCTGGCGCGGCATTAAAGAGACCTGGCCTGCGGTGCTGGTGGCGGGCGGCTCGTTCGCCATCGCCCAGTATTTAAGCTCGAACTTTATCGGCCCCGAGCTGCCGGACATTATTTCGTCGCTGGTGTCGCTGGTCTGTCTGACGCTGTTTCTCAAACGCTGGAAGCCGGTGCGCATTTTCCGCTTCGGCGATATGGGCGCCTCGGTGGTGGATCAGACGCTGGCGCGCAAAAATTACACGCCAGGCCAGGTGGTGCGCGCCTGGTCGCCGTTCCTGTTCCTGACCGCCACGGTTACGCTCTGGAGCATCCCGCCGTTTAAAGCGCTGTTCGCTAAAGGCGGCCCGCTCGCAGACCTGGTGTTTAACGTCCAGGTGCCCTACCTGGATGGCCTGGTGGCGCGTATGCCGCCGGTGGTGGCGAAGGCCACCTCTTATGCCGCCGTGTATAAATTCGACTGGCTCTCCGCCACCGGAACCGCGATTTTCGTGGCGGCCATCATCTCGATTATCTGGCTGCGCATGAAGCCGAAAGCCGCTGTAGAAACCTTCGGCCAGACGATGAAAGAGCTGGCGCTGCCGATTTACTCCATCGGCATGGTACTGGCCTTCGCGTTTATTTCTAACTACTCCGGCCTGTCGTCAACGCTGGCGCTGGCGCTCGCCCACACCGGCAGCGCGTTTCCGTTCTTCTCGCCGTTCCTCGGCTGGCTCGGCGTGTTCCTGACTGGCTCGGATACCTCGTCAAACGCGCTCTTCGCGGCGCTTCAGGCGACGGCCGCGCAGCAGACCGGCGTCTCGGATATTTTAATGGTGGCGGCGAACACCACCGGCGGCGTAACCGGCAAGATGATCTCGCCGCAGTCTATCGCTATCGCCTGCGCAGCGGTGGGGCTGGTCGGTAAAGAGTCCGATCTGTTCCGCTTCACCGTGAAGCACAGCCTGGCGTTTACCTGCATGGTGGGGCTGATTACGCTGCTGCAGGCTTACTACTTTACCTGGATGATCCCATGACATTAATGACCCGACGGCTGGCCGACCATCTGGTGGAGCGCATTCGCGCGCTTATCACCGAGCGCGGCCTGGAAGCGGGAATGCGCCTGCCTGCGGAGCGGCAGCTGGCGCAGGAGCTTGGCGTCTCGCGCAACTCGCTGCGCGAGGCGTTGCAAATACTTATCCGCGACGGGCTGCTGATAAGCCGTCGCGGCGGCGGCACCTTTGTGCGCTATCAGCTGGAGCCGTGGTCGGAACAGCGCATCGTTCAGCCCATCCGCAACCTGATGGCCGACGATCCGGGTTATCGCTACGACATTTTAGAAGCGCGGCACGCCATCGAGGCCAGCACCGCCTGGTACGCGGCGCTACGCGCCACCGCCCAGGACAAAGAAAAGCTGCGCTACTGCTTTGACGCGATGCTGCAATTTACCGAGCGCGACGACCCGGATCTCGCCTCGCAGGCCGACGTGCGCTTTCATCTGGCCATTGCCGAAGCCTCGCATAACGTCGTGCTGCTGCAGACCATGCGCGGCTTTTTCGATCTGTTGCAGTCGTCGGTGATGGAAAGCCGCCAGCGCATGTATCAGCAGCAACCCATTTTCGCCCAGCTCACCGGCCAGCACCGCGAGATGCTGGAGGCCATCGAGGCGGGCGATGCCGAGCGCGCCCGCAAAGCAGCGCTGCGCCACCTCGGCTTTGTCCACGCCACCATTAAACAACTTGACGAAGATGTCGCCCGCCAGGCGCGCGTCACCCGCCTGCCCGACGATGTAATGAAACCTTCCAGGGAGAATGATTGATGATTATTTCCGCAGCCAGCGACTACCGCGCGGCGGCCCAGCGTATCCTGCCGCCGTTTCTGTTCCACTATATCGACGGCGGCGCTTACGCTGAATACACCCTCAGGCGCAACGTGGACGATCTCTCGCAGGTCGCGCTGCGCCAGCGCGTGCTGAAAAACATGGCGGATTTAAGCCTTGAGACAACGCTCTTTAACGAGACGCTCTCGATGCCGGTGGCGCTCGGGCCGGTCGGACTGTGCGGTATGTACGCGCGGCGCGGTGAAGTGCAGGCCGCGCGGGCGGCGGCGGCGAAGGGCATTCCGTTTACGCTCTCTACGGTGTCGGTCTGCCCGATAGAAGAAGTCGCCCCCGCCATCAACCGCCCGATGTGGTTTCAGCTCTACGTGCTGCGCGACCGCGGCTTTATGCGCAACGCGCTGGAGCGCGCCAAAGCGGCGGGCTGTTCAACGCTGGTGTTTACCGTGGATATGCCGACGCCCGGGGCGCGTTACCGCGACGCCCACTCCGGCATGAGCGGCGCCAATGCCGCCATGCGCCGCTACTGGCAGGCCGTCACCCACCCGCAGTGGGCCTGGGATGTCGGGCTGAATGGCCGTCCGCACGATCTCGGCAATATTTCGGCCTACCTTGGCAAACCGACCGGTCTTGAAGATTACATCGGCTGGCTCGCGAACAATTTCGACCCGTCTATTTCATGGGAAGACCTGGAGTGGATCCGCGAATTCTGGGATGGCCCGATGGTGATTAAAGGCATCCTCGACCCGGAAGACGCGCGCGACGCGGTGCGCTTTGGCGCTGACGGCATTGTGGTGTCGAACCACGGTGGTCGTCAGTTGGACGGCGTGCTCTCCTCGGCCCGCGCCCTCCCCGCCATCGCCGACGCGGTGAAAGGCGATATTACGATCCTCGCCGACAGCGGTATCCGCAACGGCCTTGACGTGGTGCGCATGATTGCGCTCGGCGCCGACAGCGTTTTGCTGGGCCGCGCCTATCTGTACGCGCTTGCGACCCACGGCGAGAAAGGCGTGGCGAATCTGTTGAATTTAATTGAAAAAGAGATGCGGGTGGCGATGACCCTGACCGGCGCGAAATCGATTAAAGAGATAACCCGCGAATCGCTGGTGCCGTCACCGGAATTCACGTCCGTGTTAGCGGATCTGCCCGCCGCCAGCGCGAAAACCAAACAGGACGATGCGGCGTAAACGGTGGGTTAATAATGGTTGATGGCGGGTGCGCGTCCCCACCACGTCAACGTCGTCATAGTGCTTTTGTAGGGTGGGTAAGCGCAGCGCACCCACCACGTTACTACCCTCGCCCCCACAACCTGCGGGAAAAGCTCTCGATCTTCCCGTTTAAACGGCGGTTTTGCAGGGTTTTCGCCCAGCTGGCGGAAAGCCCGGCGGCGCTTAACAGCCGGTGATACTGCTCGTCATCGAACGGCGTATGCCAGGCGATAGCGGCAGCCTCGCGCACCGAAACTGCGCTGACGCGCGATACCAGCTCCAGCGGCGCGTCGGTAAAGACCTTGCCTTCGCCAATCACCCGATACAGCCATCCGCAGCGCGCGGTATCCTGCATCCGCCCGGAAAGCTCGCTGATACCTGCGTGAAAATTTACCTTAAAACAGGGCGAGCGTGGCTGGGTAATCTGGATAAGCGCTTCGCCCCAGCGGAAGATATCGCCAATAAACGCGTTTTCTTCCGTCAGCCCCAGCGTCGAGAGATTCTCGCCGAACGCCGGCGGCGCAAACCACGCCCCCTGTTCCGGGTATTCCCGCGCCCAGACGGCGTAATGCTCGCGCGGATAGTGGCAGAGCGCGCGATCCGGCCCGCCGTGAATTTTCTTCTCCGCCTGCTGATCGCCGACCAGCCCGCGGCTGGTGAGCGACAGTTCCCCTTCCACCTGCACTTTGCCGATGGCGCTGGGCCGGCTGCCTTCGTAATCGCGGATTTTGCCAAGATAAACCTGAACCGGAAAAAGCATGCGCGCCTCCTTTTGCGGATATAAAAAAAGCGAGCCGTCAGGCTCGCTTTTTACAGGTCAGGTTGCAACCTTATTTCTGGGAAGCGAAACGCGCTGCGGCTTCGTCCCAGTTAACCACGTTCCAGAACTCTTTGATGTAGTCCGGGCGGCGGTTCTGGAATTTCAGGTAGTACGCGTGCTCCCACACGTCCAGGCCCAGGATCGGGTAGCCGGAAGCGCCAGCGACAGCCTCGCCCATCAGCGGGGAATCCTGGTTAGCGGTGGAAACGACAGCCAGTTTGTCGCCTTTCAGCACCAGCCACGCCCAGCCGGAGCCGAAACGGGTCGCAGCAGCTTTCTCGAACTCTTCTTTGAATTTCTCAACGGAGCCGAAATCGCGCTCGATAGCAGCTTTCAGGTCGCCCTGCAGGGTAGTGCCTTTTTTCAGGCCTTTCCAGAACAGGCTGTGGTTCGCGTGGCCACCTGCGTTGTTGCGCAGAACGGTTTTCTTGTCAGCCGGAACCTGATCCAGTTTGGTGATCAGCTCTTCAACCGGCAGGTTCGCCAGTTCAGGCAGGCTTTCCAGCGCCGCGTTGGCGTTGTTGACGTAAGTCTGGTGATGTTTGGTGTGATGGATTTCCATCGTCTGCTTGTCGAAATGCGGTTCCAGGGCGTCGTAAGCGTACGGCAGGGATGGCAGTGTATAGCTCATGTTCATCATCTCCATTATTGTCGGGCGGCAGAGGTGTTAACGCCGCGTAAGCAGTGGGTTCATTATAGTTAATTAAATGATATTGAAAATGTTTATCAATGCCGCAGTTTTTATATGGTTATAACTTAACGCAATAATGGCTAAAAAAGGACGCCTCACGGCGATTTTCGCACACTTTTCCGAACCTTAAGCATCGTCCGAATTCGCCGCAAAGTGTGATCCTCGTTCGGCTCACCCGCTGTTTTTTGCCACCCGCCTGCGCTTCACGGCAGCGCCCCGAAGGTGAAAAAGTATACATCTCAATAGACTCGTTTCGGTTAGGGGGCGGCTTTCGCTCCCGCCTGGCCATCCGATGGAAACGAGGACGATAAGCATGAGTAACGCGATAACCATGGGAATACTGTGGCACCTGATTGGCGCAGCGAGCGCCGCCTGCTTTTACGCGCCGTTTAAGAAGGTACGGCACTGGTCATGGGAGACGATGTGGTCGGTGGGCGGCATTGTCTCGTGGCTGCTGTTGCCCTGGGCGGTGAGCGCCCTCCTGCTACCCAATTTCTGGGCCTATTACGCTTCTTTTAGCGCCTCGACGTTGCTGCCGGTATTTCTGTTCGGCGCGATGTGGGGCATCGGCAACATCAACTATGGCCTGACCATGCGCTATCTCGGCATGTCGATGGGCATCGGCATCGCTATCGGCATTACGCTGATTGTCGGCACGCTGATGACGCCGCTGCTGAACGGCAAATTTGGGCTGCTCATCGGCACGCCAGGCGGGCGGATGACGCTGCTTGGCGTCTTCGTGGCGCTGATTGGGGTGGGCATCGTGACCCGCGCCGGTCAGCTCAAAGAGCGCCAGATGGGCATCAAGGCCGAAGACTTTAACCTGAAAAAAGGGCTGCTGCTGGCGGTGATGTGCGGCGTGTTCTCGGCGGGCATGTCGTTTGCGATGGACGCCGCAAAGCCGATGCATGAGGCCGCCGCCGCGCTCGGCGTCGACCCGCTTTACGTCGCCCTGCCGAGCTACGTCGTCATCATGGGCGGCGGCGCGCTGGTTAATCTCGGCTTCTGCTTTATCCGCCTCGCGAAAGTGCCAACGCTGTCATTGAAAGCCGACTTCTCGCTCGCGAAACCGCTGCTCATCACCAACGTCCTGCTCTCCGCGCTGGGCGGGCTGATGTGGTATTTGCAGTTTTTCTTCTACGCCTGGGGCCACGCGCGCATTCCGGCGCAGTATGACTACATCAGCTGGATGCTGCACATGAGCTTCTACGTGCTGTGCGGCGGGCTGGTCGGGCTGGTGCTGCGCGAATGGAAAGCGGCGGGCCGCCGGCCGGTGAGCGTGCTGAGCCTGGGCTGCGTGGTGATTATCGTGGCGGCGAATATCGTCGGGCTGGGGATGGCGAGCAACTAACCGGTCATCACGCCGCACTGCTGACGCCACACCCGTGGCGTCACGCCCGTTTCGCGGGTAAACACGACCGAGAAATAGTTGCTGTCTTCAAAGCCGCAGCGCGCGGCGATCTCGCTAATCAACAGATCGGAGTGGCGCAGCAGATACTGCGCCTGGCAGAGCCGCAGCTGGCGCAGATACTGGCTGATGGTCATGCCGGTCTGCTGGCGAAAGAGCTGGCGCAGCGGGCGTTCGGCAATCTGGTAGTGGCTGCAAAAATGCTGCAAATCGAACGGTACATCAAGGCTGTTGCCGAGCGCCGCCATCAGCAGATCGAGCTTTTCCCCCTCGCCCGGCCCGGCGCCGTTCGCGGCCTGGTAGCGGTGACGGCGCAGCGTAATCGCCAGCTGTAAAAACAGACTTTCGGCCAGACAGTGCGACAGCGCGTCATGCTTTGGGCTCTCATGCTCCAGCTGGTCGATAATCTGTCGCGCCTGCACCATGCCCTGGCTGCTGAGCCGCCAGCGCGGATCGCCGCGCGGGCTCTCCAGCAGCTCGCGCCAGTTCACGTTCAGTTTCAGCCTTTCCGGGCAATAAATAATGTTATGGAGCACCAGATCGTTGACCGACTCGTAACTGTGGCGGTCTTCGGCGCGAATATAAAAGAGATCGCCGCAGGTAATGCGGTAAGGCCGGTCATTCAGCACATGCAGCCCGTTACCGCGCCACACCAGCACCAGTTCGCAGAACTCGTGGGTATGCTCGGCAAAGACATTCTGCGGGTAGCGATCCGCCACCACCACCGGCTGGGTGGACGTGGCGAAGAAGTCCGCTTTCCTGAGTACTACCTGAGGGGCCACTGGGCGTCTCCGGGGGAAATGGCTGCAAAGTATGCCATTTTTCGCCGCAGAAAACGGTGATTTTGTTCGCGTTACGGCCTTTGTCCGTCGCGCCCGAGACGAATATCGCGCGGCGACCAGGAAAACTCGCGCCGGAACAGCGTGGAGAAATGATTGCTGTCGCCAAAGCCGCACTGGTAGGCGATATCCGTCACGCTCTCTTCGCTGTGGCGCAGCAGATGGCGCGCTTTCATTAAGCGTAAGCGGTTGAGATAGCGCTGCGGCGTCAGGCCGGTGCGCTGCTTCAGCTGGCGATGCAGCGTGCGCAGCGAGAGCCGGTGCCGGTCGGCGAGCGCTTCCCAACAAACATCTTCCGCATAGTGCTCTTCAAGCCAGGCAATCAGTTGATTCAGCCGTTCATCGGCGTGGCCACCGTCCTGTACCTGGCTTGCACGACGCAGCAAAATCAGCAGCTGCATAAACAGGATTTCCATACTGGCGATGGCGTGGACGTCGCTGCTTTCGCGCAGCGCCTCCAGTTGATCAACGAGCGGACGGGCCTGATGCAGCGTCTGTTGGCTGACGCGCCAGTGCGAGGGGTAGTGACCGTCCTGCTCCTGCGGCAGGAGCTTTTCCAGCCCTGACAGGAAACTGAACGCCTGCGGAGAACGGTACAGCACGTTGGTCAGGCAGAGGTTTTCAGTGTGTTCATACAGATGCCGATCGTGGTCGCGCACAAAGCAGATGGAGCCGCCGCTTAAGGTATACGGCTGGCCGTTGAAGACATGCGTGCCCGTGCCGTGCTCGACGATGACAATTTCATAGAAATCATGATGATGCTCAGGAAAAGCCGCCTGCGGCAGACGCGGCTCAATGGTCACCGACGCCGCACCGGTTGGGAAAAAATCAACGCACTGTAGTACCGTCATCATCGCCCCCGCGTTCAGTCAAACCTGCCTGATAGTAGATAACGGTTCTCACTTACACCTTAAATTTTCGACGCCAAAACGCGCAAAGCCCGTCGGTTTTTTAAGAAACGTCGTGAAATTTCTGGAAATGCGGCACGGCTCACATGCGTCCTCATTCGCCCTGCAAACGCCATTCTGTGACCTTCCTCACGTTCATCTTTACCTCCTTGCCAGCGCCGGTAACGCGCTGTCAGTGGGATGAAGGTGCGCCGCCGCGCCGCTCCCTAGACTAGCGTCAGAGATTCCAACAAGGACCCCATCATGACTATTCGCCATAGCGTCGCGGTCGACCTGGGCGCCTCCAGCGGCCGCGTGATGCTGGCCCGCTACGACCGCGAGGGACAGCGCCTGACCCTTCAGGAAATCCACCGTTTCGCCAACGGCCTGCGCCGCGTGGACGGTTTCGACACCTGGGATGTGGACGCGCTGGAGCGTGACGTGTGCCTCGGGCTCGAAAAAGCCTGCGCGAGCGGCGTCGCCATCGACAGTATCGGCATCGACACCTGGGGCGTCGATTTTGTACTGCTGGATGAACGCGGCGAGCGTGTCGGCCTGCCGGTGTCATACCGCGACAGCCGTACCGACGGCGTCATGACTCGCGCGCAGCAGCAGATGGGTCGGGAGGCTATCTACCGCCGCACCGGCATTCAGTTCCTGCCGTTCAACACGCTTTATCAGTTCCGCGCGCTGGCAGATCAGCAGCCGGAACTGGTCGGACGGGTGGCGCATGCGCTGCTCATCCCGGACTACCTCTGCTACCGGCTGACCGGCGCGCTGAACTGGGATTACACCAACGCCACCACCACGCAGCTGATGAATATCGACACCGATAACTGGGACGAGACGCTGCTCGACTGGGCGGGCGTGCCGAAACGCTGGCTGGGGACGCCGACGCATCCGGGCAACGTCATCGGCCACTGGCGCAGCGCGCAGGGCGTCGAGGTTCCGGTGGTGTCAGTCGCAACGCACGACACCGCCAGCGCCGTGATCGCCGCCCCGCTGGCGAGCCCGGACGCGGCGTATCTCTCCTCCGGCACCTGGTCGCTGATGGGCTTTGAGAGCAAAACTCCTTACACCGACGACCGGGCGCTGGCCGCTAACATCACCAACGAAGGCGGCGCCGAAGGGCGCTATCGGGTGCTGAAAAATATTATGGGGCTGTGGCTGTTGCAGCGTGTCTGCCAGGAGCAACAGATTACCGACCTGCCCGCGCTGATTGACGAAGCGCGCGCGCTGCCCGCCTGTCGGTTTGTCGTCAACCCTAACGACGACCGCTTTATCAATCCAGACAACATGAGCCGCGCGCTGCAAGCCGCGTGCCGTGAAAACGGCCAGCCTGCGCCACAAAGCGCGGCACAGCTGGCGCGCTGCATCTTCGACAGCCTGGCGCTGCTCTACGCCCGCGTGCTGGATGAGCTGACTGCCCTGCGCGAGCGGCCTTTCACGGTGCTGCATATCGTCGGCGGCGGTAGCCAGAACGCGTTTCTCAATCAGCTCTGCGCCGATGCCTGCGGCATTCCGGTGCTGGCGGGACCGGTGGAAGCCTCCACGCTCGGCAATATCGGCTGCCAGCTGATGGCGCTCGACGAGATAACCGATGTCGACGCATTTCGCCGTGTGGTGACCGCCAGCCAGCCGCTGACCCATTTTCACCCTCAGACCGACAGTGAGATTGCCCGCCATGCGGCGCGGGTGTCGTCGTGTCGTCAAACCAGGAAGGAGCTTTACGCATGACCACTCAAATCAACCAGGCATGGGAACTGGCGAAGCAGCGCTTCGCCGCCGTGGGCGTCGATGCTGACGCCGCGCTGCGCCAGCTCGACCGCCTGCCGGTATCGATGCACTGCTGGCAGGGCGACGACGTGGCCGGGTTTGAAAATCCGCAGGGGCAACTGACCGGCGGCATTCAGGCCACCGGCAACTATCCGGGCAAGGCGCGTAACGCCGAAGAGCTGCGGGCGGATCTCGGCCAGGCGCTGCGCCTCATCCCCGGCCCAAAACGCGTGAACCTGCACGCCATCTATCTGGAATCTGACGCGCCGGTCGCGCGTAACGAGATAAAACCGGAACATTTCGCCGGTTGGGTCGCCTGGGCGCGTGACCACCAGCTGGGGCTCGACTTCAACCCGTCCTGCTTCTCGCACCCGTTAAGCGCCGACGGCTTTACGCTCTCTCACGCCAACCCGGAAATCCGCCAGTTCTGGATTGAGCACTGCCAGGCGAGCCGCCGCGTCTCGGCATCGTTCGGCGAACAGCTCGGCACGCCCTCGGTAATGAATATCTGGATCCCGGACGGCATGAAAGATACGCCGGTAGACCGCCTCGCGCCGCGCCAGCGCCTGCTGGCGGCGCTTGATGACGTGATAAGCGAAAAACTCAACCCCGCGCACCATATCGACGCGGTAGAGAGCAAGCTGTTCGGTATCGGCGCGGAGAGCTACACCGTGGGCTCGAACGAGTTTTATCTCGGCTACGCCGCGAGCCGCCAGACCGCGCTCTGCCTCGACGCCGGGCATTTCCACCCGACCGAAGTGATTTCCGACAAAATCTCCAGCGCGATGCTCTACGTGCCACGTCTGCTGCTGCACGTCAGCCGCCCGGTACGCTGGGACAGCGATCATGTCGTGCTGCTGGATGACGAAACCCAGGCCATCGCCGGTGAAATCATTCGCCACGACCTGTTCGACCGCGTGCATATCGGCCTCGACTTCTTCGACGCCTCCATCAACCGCATCGCGGCATGGGTGATTGGCACCCGCAACATGAAAAAAGCGCTACTGCGCGCGCTGCTGGAGCCGACCGCACAGCTCCGCCAGCTTGAGCTCGAAGGCGATTACACCGCCCGGCTGGCGCTGCTTGAAGAGCAAAAATCGCTGCCGTGGCAGGCGGTGTGGGAAATGTACTGCCTGCGCCACGATACCCCGGCTGACGCCTCGTGGCTCTCCGCCGTCCGTCAGTATGAACAACATGTATTAAGCCAGCGCTAAGGAGCACGCATGCAACGCATTCTTTCTTCCTGGTTTGTCCAGGGTATGGTGAAAGCCACCAGCGATATGTGGCTGAAAGGCTGGGATGAACGTAACGGCGGCAACGTGAGCCTGCGCCTTGACGCCGCCGACGTGGAGCCGTACCGCGATACGTTTTACCCGCAGCCGCGCTGCGTGGAGCTGAGCCAGCCCCGCGCGGAGCTCGCGGGCTGCTGGTTTCTGGTCACCGGCTCAGGGAAATTTTTCCGCAACGTACAGCTCGACCCGGCGGATACGCTGGCGCTCCTGCGCATCACCGACGACGGCATGGCGTATCACATTCACTGGGGGCTCGCTAACGGCGGTCTGCCGACGTCTGAACTGGCGTCGCATTTGCAGTCGCACGCGGTGCGCAAGGCGGTCTCCGGCGACAAAGACCGCGTGATCATGCACTGCCACGCCACCAACCTGATCGCCCTGAGCTTTGTGCTGGAGCTTGATGAATCGCGCTTTACACGTCTGCTGTGGGAAGGCAGCACCGAGTGTCTGGTCGTCTTCCCGGACGGCGTCGGTATCGTGCCGTGGATGGTGCCGGGCACCGACGGCATCGGCACCGCGACCGCAGAGCAGATGAAAACCCACACCCTGGTGCTGTGGCCGCATCACGGCATTTTCGGCACCGGGCCGACGCTCGACGAGGCGTTCGGGCTTATCGACACCGCTGAGAAATCGGCGGAGATCCTGGTCAAAGTGCTTTCCATGGGAGGCATGAAACAGACCATTACGCGTGACGAGTTAATCGCGCTCGGCGAACGTTTCGGCGTGACCCCGCACGCCGGTGCGATCGCGCTTTAACGCGCGGTTGCATGGGTTACATGGATTGCATGGTGGGTGCGCTGCGCTTACCCACCCTACCTCGGTATTTCCGGAGCAGCACGTAGGGCGGGTAAGCGTAGCGCACCCGCCGTCACCGCCAAACAAGGAGAATTCACATGACCGTTATGCTGGCGGAGGCATTATGATCCGCAAAGCGTTTGTAATGCAGGTAAACCCTGACGCCCACGACGAGTACGAACGCCGTCATTCGCCCATCTGGCCGGAGCTGGAGGCGGTGCTTAAGGAGCACGGCGCGCACCATTACGCCATTTACCTCGACACAGAGCGACACCTGCTGTTCGCCACCGTGGACATCGAAAGCGAGGCGCGCTGGGACGCGGTTGCGCGAACCGAGGTGTGCCAGCGCTGGTGGCGACACATGCGCGATATTATGCCGACCAACCCGGACAACAGCCCGGTGAGCCGGGAATTAAAAGCAGTGTTTTACCTTGATTAAGCGGGTGCGTGGGGGTGAGTGATTGGGATGGCGAGTTATGGGGATGGCGGGTGCGCTGGCGCTTACCCGCCCTACGCCGCCCAGCCCAACCCCCGCCGTTATCCACGCCCTATTATTTACGTGCCGCTTACCTCACGCTTTCACCGTCTCCTTCAATGCCACGCCGGGCCGGTGGCTGGAGAGCGTAAACGCGGAGACCACGGTGATGCTCAGCACGATGCTACCGAGGATCAGATAGGTGTCCTGAAAACCGATGCGGTCATACATATTGCCGGCGAAGGCCGAGAGGAAAATTGCCGCCATCTGTTTGGCGAACTGAAAACCAATCAGGTAAATGGTCGCCGAAAGCCGCGTGTCGAACACGCCGGTAATGTATTTAAACGCCCCCACCAGCAGGAACGGCACCTCCAGCGCGTGCAGCATTTTCAGCGCGATAATTTCATATACCGATGTCGCAAACGCCGAGCCGATAATGCGCGTCGTCATAATCGTGCCCGCAATCAGCAGCGTGTTCTTCGCGCCGATGCGGTTAATTATCCACGGCGAGCAGAACATGATGATAGCGTTGCACATCTCCCCCGCCGTGGTGGCGAAACCGAACGCCTGAGTGCCCGCCTGCGGCGTCGGGAAGAACGATTTAAAAAACGTGGCGAACTGCTGGTCGAAAACGTCATAAACGCAGGCCACGCCTACCACATAGAGAATGAACATCCACAGCTTCGGCAAGCGAAACAGGCCGAGCGCCATCTTTGCCGTCACCTGCGGCTGGTTCGCGCCAAGCGCGTTCATCACCTGCGCCGTCGGGTTGACGCGCGGGCGAGCGATAAACAGCAGCCCCATCAGCACCAGCGCCGCGCCGGAGCCCATCCAGAACACCATCGCCGGGTTTACGTTAAACAACATCCCCGCCGTCGAAGCGCACAGCCCCCAGCCGAGGCAGCCGAACATACGCGCCTTGCCATATTCAAACGCGCTGCTGCGGCTCACGCGCTCGATATACGCCTCAATTGCCCCGGAGCCGGACGAGAAACAGAAGCCGATATACAGCCCGCCCGCCAGCGCGCCGAGCCAGATATTCACCTTCAACAGCGGGCCGAACACCCACAGGAAGAACGGCGCGAACAGCACCAGCAGGGTAGTGATGATCCACAGCAGATGCTTTTTTAGCCCCAGCTTGTCGGAAATCACGCCCAGCACCGGCTGGAACGCGATAGCAAACAGCGACATGCAGGAGAAAACAATGCCGGTATCGGTTTTATTCAGGCCAATTACGTCCGACAGCCAGATAGGCAGAAACGGAAAGCAGGTGGCCATAATGAAGAAATAGAAAAAGAAAAAGAGACCGAAAATCCAGAAGTTAGCGTTATTTTTGTAGGTACAGGCGGTTGTTGTCATTATCGTATCCTCGCAAGGCACACCATTACGGCGCCGCACGCGCGGCGCCTCCACCATCACACGCGTTCAAAAGCAATCAATATGGCGGTTTCCGGGTCCAGCACCGGCAGTTGTAGACCGGCCTGCGCCAGCCACTCCCCCGTCGCGCTCACCGGTTCGTTCATCCAGCCCGGCAGCTGGCGCATGGTGTGGCCGCCTGCCCCGGTGAGCTGAATATTCGGATGATCCACCAGCCGCACCTGGTAGCGCGCCTGCGGCTCCAGCCCCGGCACGCGCAGCGCGCCCGGCAGCGTGTAGTCCGGCATCGCCAGCTGGCTGACCAGAAACAGGCCCTGCGTCTTGTCCTGGCTTACCACGCCCTGCACCTGGGTGGCGGCGTCCGGCATCTCCACGCGCCACAAATTGCCGGTGTGGATAAGCCCGCGCCACTGCTTATAGAGCGCGGCGTAGCGCTGGTAGCCCGCGGCCTCGTCGGCGCCGGCGGCGACCGGGTCGAGCTCCAGTCCCATATGGCCGAACAGCGCCGTCAGGCCACGAAACTCAATGCTGTGCTGGCGGAAAGTGGCGTGGCAGCGCGGGTTGCCGATATGCGCGCCCATGACTTCCGGCGGGAAGAAATAGCTCATGCCGCGCTGGATCGTGTTGCGCTCCAGCGCGTCGTTGTTGTCAGACGCCCAGAAGCGGTGCGTGCGCGTCAGCACTTCATAATCGATACGCCCGCCGCCGGAGGCGCAGGATTCAAATTCAACGTGCGGGAAGCGCGCGCGCAGTGTATCCAGCAGGCGATAGAACTGACGCGTCTGGGCATCCGCCGCCGCCCTACCCTCGTGCCCCGGCTGCACCAGCTCGCGGTTCATATCCCACTTCACGTAATCCACCGGGTGCTCGCCGAGCAGCCAGCTCATGCGCGCCAGCAGGTAGTCGAACGCGTCGGGAATATTCAGGTTAAGCACCCACTGATGGCGGCCCGTTGTTTTCGGGTAGCCCGGCAGCGCCAGCACCCAGTCCGGGTGCGCGCGGTACAGGTCGGAATCGGGATTGATCATCTCCGGCTCTACCCAGATGCCAAACTCCATACCGAGCGCTTTAACGTGGTTGATGACCGGCATCAGACCATCCGGGTATTTCTGCGCGTCGAGATACCAGTCGCCAAGCGCCGCATGGTCGTCGTTGCGACCCTTAAACCAGCCGTCGTCGATAATAAAACGCTCCACGCCAAGCGCGGCCGCCTGGCTTGCCATCTGCATGATGTATTCCGGCTGGTGGTCGAAGTAGATCCCCTCCCAGGTGTTGAGATGCACCGGGCGCGGCTTGTTGCCGGGAAAACGGATGACCTCATCACGCAGGAAGCGGTGGAACTGCTGGCTCATGCCGTTGAGTCCGCGCGTGGAGTGGCTGGCGAAGAGCCAGGGGGTGTGGAGCGTTTCGCCTTCCTGCAGCGCCATCTCACCCGGCAGATAGAGCGCCTCGGCCTGCAGGTAGCGACGCCCGTCGGTTTTCGCCTCGCACTTGAGCCGGTGGTTGCCGCTCCAGCCAAGATGCACGCCCCAGACGTCGCCGTGCTGCTCGCCAAAGCCCGCCGTCCCGGCGATGAGCGCCGGAAAATGCTCGTGCGAGGTGCGTCCGCGACGGTTTTCCAGCACAAAGCCGTCATGGCTTAACGTGACGCGGTGCGGCTGGAATTCACGCGTCCAGCGGCCATGAAACGCCATCACCTCGAACGCGCGCTCCGCCACCGGCAGCGTGACGGCGAAGCGATCCACCTGCCAGGCGCCCGCGCGCAGATTGGTCAGCCCGTGGCGCACCTTCAGCACGCCGCTGTTGCTGAGCGCCAGCTCGCTGACGAGCCGCAGCCCGGCGGTGGCGTCTTCGCTGACGAGAGTCAGCGTCTGTCCGTCCTGCGTCACGTCACGCGTGGTAAAGAGCGGCGAGGCGTCGAGCCCGTTGCGGTGCCCTTCGAGCCCCGGCGCGCCGAACAGGCCATGACCCTGTTCCGCCATCAGCGTGACGGGCGAATCGGCATCCAGACGCCCGTTGGCGACCGGGCGTATCAGGCTGGCGCAATCCTGCGCCGAAAAGTGGGCAAGATGTGGTCCCCAGTAAATAATTTCGGCGAACGGCTGCGTTTTGATAATGACGTCAGTGGTGGGACTCGTCAGACGATGAAGGTGGGTTTCCATAAAAGCCTCTGTGGTAACAGGAATGCTTTTACTGTTGATCCGAAACGTTTCGGATGCCAACCAAAACGTTTCGGATGTGTGATCTGGTCGGAATTTTACTTAGGATTTTTGCTTGGGAATTTGCCCTGCTTCAGGGCGCGGCACGGAGCGTGGAGCCCGGCAGAAAGTCGGGTTGCCACAGCACCTGGAGCTGCGCCACGGGCTCACCGGCAATTAACCGCTGCACCATATCGGCAATCTGGCGTCCGACGCCTTCGCGGGTGGACTGGATAACGGCGGCCACGTCGGTCTCCACAATGCTGTCGGGCGGCAGACCGTCATACACCACCAGCGAGACGGCGTCTTTACCGTGCAGCCGGTCAAGCGTCTGGAGCGCCATCGCCGCGCCGTCGCCAAGCGAGTTGCAGTCGGTCACGATGGCCGAGGGCGGCGCAGGCTGCGCCATCAGTTCCAGCACCGCTTTGTAGCCCGCGCGGCGGGTGGGCGGCAGCATCCGCAGCCCGCTCTCATCCAGCTGATGCGCGCGTAAGGCGTCGCGCCAGCCTTCCCGGCGCTGGGTGATAAACGCCTGGCTGTTGTGCTCGCCGAGCATCGCGATGCGCCGGTGGCCAAGCGCTATCAAACGCTGCGTGGCCTGGTGGGTGCCGGCGTGGTTGTCGAAATCGAACCAGGCGTAAGGCTGCGGCAGCTGGCTGCGCCCGAGCGCCAGAAAAGGAAAGTTCGCGGCCTGTAGCTGCTGTAATCGCGGGTCGTTATCGAGCGTATGCGCCACAATCAGCGCATCCACGCGGCGGCTTTGCACCAGCCGCATATAGCTGTGGCTGTCAGAGAGATCGTCATCGGCAATCAGCAGTAAATCGACCTCGTGTTGCGCCAGTTCGCGGCTGATCTCGCCCACCATCTCCATAAAGACGCTGTTATTGAGCGGCACCGGATGCACCGGGAAGACCAGCCCCACGGCGTCGATTTTGCCCATCTTTAAGCGACGCGCGAAGGTGTTGGGCCGATAGCCGCGGCGCTGCGCCTCAGCCTCTACCCGCGCGCGGGTTTCCTGAGAGACGTCGTCATAGCCGTTCAGCGCGCGGCTGACGGTCGTGACGGAGAGGCCAAGTTGGGCGGCGATAGCTTTAAGCGACATACATTAGGTGCCTGATTGCAAAGTGCATAAAAGGGACGCCTGGGTTAACCAGACGCCCACAGATTTTCTAAGGCTTAATTCTGTTCCGCTACCAGAATCGCCTGAGTATCCGGTTCCAGCGCGCGGAAAATATGCGCCTGATCGGCGGGATAACAGATGTAATCCCCGGCGTTAAGCTCTTCGGGCGCGTCGACAAGGCCCACCAGCGCCCGCCCCTGGGTCACGATGATATGTTCCACCGAGCCCGTCGGGTGCGGATGCGAAAACCGCTCGCCTTCCGGCTGGGTGAGCAGTAAGTAGATGTCGCGGCGCGCGCCTGGCGGACAGGTCGCGAGCAGGATCGCCTGATAGTTAGCGAGCTCCGCCACGACCTTCGGCCCTTCGCCGCGGCGGATGACCTGCGTGTTATTCACCTGCGGCTCCATCAGGCGCGCGAAGGGAATATCCAGCGCCACGCAGAGCGCCCAGAGCGTCTCAAGGCTTGGGTTGCCGTTACCGGCTTCCAGCTGGGAGAGCGTGGATTTGGCGATCCCCGCGCGGCGGGCCACTTCGGCCAGCGAGAGTCCGGCGCGCGTGCGTTCGCGCACCAGGCTTTTAGCGATCACGCTGATTGGCTGTGTCATTGCGTTTCCCTCGTTCGTTAAAATGAACGAACGTTCGTGTTGAAAATCGGCGGCGGCGTGTTCATTATAATGGTCATTCGTTCGTTATGGGTGAAAAGTATGGTAATGCAACGTTTCGCCTGCCTGAAAGGCGACATTATAAAGGCTATTGCGCTGGTCTGTCTGGCGGTTGGCGTGGTCGGTGTTTCTTACGGCACGCTGGCGATGGCTTACGGCTTTGCGCTGTGGGTGCCGCTGCTGCTGTCAGTCTCCGTGCTGGCGGGCGCATCTGAATTCATTTTTATCGGCATTGTGGCGAGCGGCGGCAGCCCGCTTGCAGCGGCGGCAGCAGGTTTGCTGGTCAATGCCCGCCATCTGCCGTTCGGCATCACCGTGCGGGATCTGGTGGGCCGCGGCGTGAAAAGGCTGCTGGGCTCGCACATCATGAATGACGAAAGCGTGGTGTTCGGGCTGTCGCAGGCCACACCCGAGACGCGCAAGGCCGCCTACTGGCTGTGCGGGCTTGGGGTGGCGCTGGCCTGGCCGCTTGGCGTGGTTATCGGCGTGGCGATGGGCACGCTGCTGCCCGCCCCGGAGACCATCGGTCTGGACGCCGTGTTCCCGGCGATCCTGCTGGCGCTGGTGCTGCCTGCGCTGAAGAATAAAACCACGCTTATTCGCGCCGGCAGCGGTGCGGCGCTCTCGCTTGCCGCCGTGCCGTTTGCCCCGGTGGGGCTGCCGGTGCTACTTTCTCTGGCCGGTTTACTGACGAGGAGGAAATAATGGCAAGCACCATAACTATCCTTTCCGGTATCGCCGTGCTCTCCGTTGGCACCTATCTGATGCGCTTTGGCGGAGCGAAGCTTGGCAACAAGCTGGCGCTGAGCGAACGCGCGCAGGCGCTGCTCTCCGATGCGGCAACGACGTTACTGTTTGCCGTGGCGCTGGCGGCCACTTTTTATGAAGGCGAAAACTTTGCAGGGATGGCGAGAGTGCTGGGCGTGGCGTTCGCGCTCTTCCTGGTCTGGCGCAAGGCCCCCTTAATTGCAGTGATTGTCGCCGCGGCGGTGGTGACGGCGCTGCTGCGTCTCGCGGGAATGCCATAAAAAAAGCGCCCTCAGGCGCTCTTTCGACAACTTCTGGTTTATTTATTCAGTTCGGCGGTCATGTGAACCTGGTTGCCGGTGAACGCTTCGGTGATGGTGTAGGTCGCGCCGAGCTGTTCTGCCTGTGCGGCGATTTTGGCTTCAGCCCCCGAGAGCGTGGTGTCGGTCGCGGTCACGGACTGGCCAGCGAAGGCGCCGAAAGCGGTAGCAAGGGTCATAACTGCAACAAAAGATTTGATAGTTTTCATGGCAAGATTCCTTCAGGTCTGGTTTAAGTGGGAAGGCGCAGTGCCTTCGATGTGTGTAATAGTAGACCTGCAAACCGGAAACCAAAAGCGGAAGGATTTGCCATTCTCTTTCAGAAAAACTGAACAATAATTATGCGTTAGTATCGCCTGCCATCAGCCGCTGCGGGTGCGTATAAATCGTGGCGCGACCAGGGCGCGAGAAGCCCACCAGCGTCAGGTTACAGCGCGCGGCGACCTCCACCGCAAGCGTGGTGGCGGCAGAGACCGCAAAGAGGATCTCAACACCACAGGTGGCGGCTTTCTGCACCATTTCATAGCTGGCGCGGCTTGAAACCAGCACAGCGCCCTGCTGCCAGCCTTCGCGCGCGCGGCGGCCCAGCAGTTTATCGAGCGCGACGTGACGCCCGACATCTTCATGCCCGCCCGCTATCTCGCCCTGCGGCGTCAGCCAGGCAGCGGCATGGGTGCAACCGGTCAGCTCGCCCACGGGCTGGACGCTGGCAAGTTGACGCAGCGCGCCGTCCAGGTGCGCAAGCGAGAAGGTCTGCGTAAACGGCAGCGGCGCCAGGGGCCGCACGATATCATTGAGCTGTTCCACGCCGCAGACGCCGCAGCCGGTGCGCCCGGCCAGGTTGCGCCGACGCTCCTTCAGGCCCATAAAGCGACGGCTGGAAAGTTCCACCTGAATTTCGATACCATTACACCCATGGATAATATCCATGCCGTAAATTTCGTGTGAAGATTCGACAATTCCTTCCGATAAAGAAAATCCAAGGGCAAAATTTTCCAAATCTTTGGGAGATGCCATCATCACGACGTGGGATATCCCGTTGTAGACCAGTGCTACCGGCACTTCTTCCGCCAGCCAGTCCGGCTGCGTGGTGGTGAGATTCTCTCTTTTCCAGAGCGGAAGGGAACGAGCGGCGGTGACGTCGGTCACGTTTTGCAACAGTTCTGGATGGTTCTTATTCACTTTTTATTAACCGTCTGAAACAGCCTCAGCAACATTGTGGTATTCTGTTGCGCCTAATCCCTCCGCGTTTAGAAGGGAATGATGATTGTGAACCGTTGCGGCGGCATCCGCAAAAGAAAAACCATACGACTTACTTTGTGACAATGTCTGAACAAGGAGCAATCCATGCAGGTCAGCAGAAGGCAGTTCTTTAAGATCTGCGCTGGCGGTATGGCAGGCACCACGGCAGCCGCACTGGGATTCGCTCCCAGCGTCGCGCTGGCGGAAACACGGCAATATAAACTGCTGCGCACCCGCGAAACCCGTAATACCTGTACGTACTGCTCCGTTGGCTGTGGGCTTTTGATGTATAGCCTCGGCGACGGCGCGAAAAACGCAAAATCCACGATTTTCCACATCGAAGGGGACCCGGATCATCCGGTAAACCGCGGGGCGCTTTGCCCGAAAGGCGCAGGTCTGGTGGATTTTATCCATTCTGAGTCTCGTCTGAAGTACCCGGAATACCGCGCGCCAGGCTCCGACAAATGGCAGCGCATCAGCTGGGAAGACGCGTTCGAGCGTATCGCTAAGCTGATGAAAGAAGACCGCGACGCTAACTTTATCGCGCAGAACGCCGAAGGCACCACCGTCAACCGTTGGCTCTCCACCGGTATGCTGTGTGCTTCCGCGTCCAGTAACGAAACCGGCTATTTAACCCAGAAATTTACTCGCGCCCTCGGCATGTTAGCCGTGGATAACCAGGCGCGTGTCTGACACGGACCAACGGTAGCAAGTCTTGCTCCAACATTTGGTCGCGGTGCGATGACCAACCACTGGGTTGATATGAAGAACGCCAACCTCATCGTCGTGATGGGTGGGAACGCGGCAGAAGCGCATCCGGTGGGTTTCCGCTGGGCGATGGAAGCCAAGATCCACAATGGCGCGAAGCTTATCGTGATTGACCCGCGCTTTACGCGCACGGCGTCGGTGGCCGATTTCTATACGCCTATCCGTTCCGGTACTGACATTGCCTTCCTGTCAGGCGTACTGCTGTACCTGCTGAACAACAACAAATTTAACCGCGAATATGTCGAGGCCTATACCAACGCCAGCCTGATCGTGCGTGAGGATTACGGTTTCGATGACGGCCTGTTTACTGGCTACGACGCGGAAAAACGCAAATATGACAAAACCAGCTGGCACTATGAGCTGGACGAAAAAGGCTTCGCCAAACGCGATACCACGCTCTCTCACCCGCGCTGCGTCTGGAACCTGCTGAAAACGCACGTCTCCCGCTATACGCCAGAGGTGGTGGAGAATATCTGCGGTACGCCGAAAGCCGACTTCCTGAAAGTGTGCGAATACATCGCCGAAACCAGCGTGCACGACAAAACCGCGTCGTTCCTGTATGCGCTCGGCTGGACGCAGCACTCTGTTGGTGCGCAGAACATCCGTACCATGGCCATGATCCAGCTGCTGTTGGGTAACATGGGGATGGCGGGTGGCGGCGTGAATGCGCTGCGCGGGCACTCCAACATTCAGGGTCTGACCGACCTCGGCCTACTGACCCAGAGCCTGACCGGCTACATGACGCTGCCAAGCGAAAAACAAGCCGATCTGCAAACGTACCTGACCGCCAACACGCCGAAACCGCTGCTGGAAGGCCAGGTGAACTACTGGGGCAACTACCCGAAATTCTTCGTCTCGCTGATGAAAGCCTTCTATGGCGATAACGCGACGGCCGAGAATAACTGGGGCTTCGACTGGCTGCCGAAGTGGGACAAAGGCTACGACGTCCTGCAATATTTCGAGATGATGCATCAGGGCAAGGTCAACGGCTATCTTTGCCAGGGCTTTAACCCGGTCGCGTCGTTCCCGAATAAAAACAAAGTGATCGCTTCGCTGTCGAAGCTGAAATTCCTGGTCACCATCGATCCGCTCAACACCGAAACCGCCACCTTCTGGCAGAACCACGGCGAGCAGAACGATGTCGATACCGCGAGCATTCAGACCGAAGTGTTCCGCCTGCCATCGACCTGCTTTGCCGAAGAGAACGGTTCTATCGTGAACTCCGGCCGCTGGCTGCAGTGGCACTGGAAAGGACAGGACGCGCCGGGCGAAGCGCTGAACGACGGCGAAATCCTGGCCGGTATCTTCCTGCGCCTGCGCAAGATGTATGCCCAGGAGGGCGGCGCCTGCCCGGAACAGGTGCTCAACATGACCTGGAACTATTCGACGCCGGAAAACCCGTCGCCGGAAGAAGTGGCCATGGAGAGCAACGGTAAAGCGCTGAAAGACATCATCGACCCGGTCACCGGCAAGGTCCTTGCGAAAAAAGGCGATCAGCTTAGCACCTTCGCGCACCTGCGCGACGACGGCACCACGTCAAGCGGCTGCTGGATCTTCGCAGGCAGCTGGACGCCGGACGGCAACCAGATGGCGCGTCGCGACAACGCCGACCCGTCAGGCCTTGGCAATACGCTGGGCTGGGCATGGGCGTGGCCGCTTAACCGCCGCATCCTGTATAACCGCGCCTCCGCGGATCCGCAGGGCAAACCGTGGGATCCGAAACGTCAGCTCCTGTCTTACGCCAACGGCAAGTGGGTCGGCGCCGATATCCCGGACTACAGCACCGCGCCTCCGGGCAGCGATGTCGGTCCGTTTATCATGCAGCCGGAAGGCATGGGCCGCCTGTTCGCCATCGACAAAATGGCGGAGGGCCCGTTCCCGGAACACTACGAGCCGTTTGAGACGCCGATTGGCACCAACCCGCTGCACCCGAACGTGGTGTCTAACCCGGCGGCGCGCGTGTTCAAAGGCGATCTGGAAGCGATGGGCAAAGCGGACAAGTTCCCGTATGTCGGCACAACGTACCGTCTGACCGAGCATTTCCACTACTGGACCAAGCACGCGCTGTTGAACTCCATCGCGCAGCCGGAGCAGTTTGTGGAGATCGGCGAGAAACTCGCCGGCAAGCTCGGCATCGCGCAGGGCGACACCGTGAAGGTCTCCTCCAACCGTGGCTACATCAAAGCCAAGGCGGTGGTGACCAAGCGTATTCGCACGCTCAACGTGGACGGCAAGCAGGTGGATACCATCGGCATTCCGATCCACTGGGGGTACGAAGGTGTCGCGAAGAAAGGCTTTATCGCCAACACGCTGACGCCGTTTGTGGGCGACGCCAACACCCAGACGCCGGAATTTAAGGCGTTCCTGGTGAACGTGGAAAAGGTATAGCGGAGACGAATTATGGCTTATCAATCTCAGGATATTATCCGTCGTTCCGCGACTAACGGTTTCACGCCCGCGCCTCAGGCGCGGGACCACCAACAGGAAGTGGCGAAGCTTATCGACGTGACCACCTGTATCGGCTGTAAAGCCTGTCAGGTGGCGTGCTCGGAGTGGAACGATCTGCGTGACGAGGTCGGTCATAACGTCGGGGTGTATGACAACCCTGCAGACCTGACCGCCAAGTCGTGGACCGTGATGCGCTTCTCGGAAGTCGAGCAGAACGACAAGCTGGAATGGCTTATCCGCAAGGATGGCTGTATGCACTGCGCCGATCCGGGCTGCCTGAAGGCGTGTCCGTCGGAAGGGGCTATCATTCAGTATGCCAACGGCATCGTCGATTTTCAGTCTGAACAGTGCATCGGCTGCGGCTACTGCATCGCGGGCTGTCCGTTCGATGTGCCTCGCCTGAACCCGGAAGATAACCGCGTCTACAAATGCACCCTGTGCGTAGACCGCGTGACCGTGGGCCAGGAGCCGGCGTGCGTGAAAACCTGCCCAACTGGCGCTATCCACTTTGGCTCCAAAGAGGATATGAAACAGCTGGCGGGCGAGCGCGTGGCGGAGCTGAAAACCCGTGGTTATGAAAACGCGGGCCTGTACGATCCGGCAGGCGTTGGCGGTACACACGTCATGTACGTGTTGCACCACAACGACAAGCCGAATCTGTACCACGGCCTGCCGGAGAACCCGGAAATCAGCGAAGCCGTTAAGTTCTGGAAAGGCATCTGGAAACCGCTCGCGGCCATCGGCTTTGCGGCGACCTTCGCAGCCAGCGTCTTCCACTACGTCGGTATCGGTCCAAACCGCGCCGAGGAAGATGACGAGAACCTGCACCATGACGATGATGAGGTGCGTAAATGAAAAGACGTGACACCATCGTGCGCTACAGCGCGCCGGAACGCATCAACCACTGGATCACCGCCTTCGCCTTCGTGCTGGCGGCGGTGAGCGGGCTGGGGTTCTTTTTCCCCTCCTTCAACTGGCTGATGAATATTCTCGGTACGCCGCAGCTGGCGCGCATTCTCCACCCCTTCGTTGGGGTGGTGATGTTCGCCTCGTTCATGCTGATGTTTTTCCGTTACTGGCACCACAACCTCATTAACCGTGACGATATCCTGTGGGCGAAAAATATCCACAAAATCGCCATGAACGAGGAAGTGGGCGATACCGGGCGCTATAATTTCGGTCAGAAGTGCGTCTTCTGGGCGGCTATCCTGCTGCTGCTGCTGTTACTGGCAAGCGGCGTGGTTATCTGGCGTCCGTGGTTCGCGCCGATGTTCCCCATCCCGGTGATTCGCCTGGCGCTGCTGGCGCATTCATTTGCCGCGGTGGCCTTGATTGTGGTTATCATGGTGCATATTTACGCGGCCCTGTGGGTCAAAGGCACCATTACCGCCATGGTGGAAGGCTGGGTTACCAAAACCTGGGCGAAGAAACACCACCCGCGCTGGTATCGCGAAGTGCGCGAGAAACAGGAAAAATCGACTGAATGAGTATTCGCATCATCCCGCAAGACCAGCTGGAGAAGAGCGATAAACGCACGGCGGAAGTGATTCCGCCGTTATTGTTCCCCAGACTGAAAAACCTGTATAACCGCCGCGCCGCACGTCTGCGCGAGCTGGCTGAAAACAATCCGCTGGGCGATTACCTGCGTTTTGCCGCGCTGATAGCCCATGCCCAGGAAGTGGTGCTGTATGACCACCCGCTGGAGATGGATTTAACGGCTCGCATTAAAGAGGCGGCAGACCAGGGCAAGCCCCCGCTCGATATTCACGTGCTCCCGCGTGACGGTCACTGGCAGAAGCTGTTGCAGTCGCTGATTGCCGAACTGAAGCCAGAGATGAGCGGCCCGGCGCTGGCGGTTATCGAGAATCTCGAAAAAGCCTCCGCGCAGGAGCTGGAAACGATGGCAAGCGCGCTGTTCAGCGCGGATTTCAGCGCGGTGAGCAGCGATAAAGCGCCGTTCATCTGGGCGGCGCTCTCGCTTTACTGGGCGCAGATGGCAAGCCTCATCCCCGGCAAAGCCCGCGCGGAGTATGGCGAAGCGCGCCAGTTCTGCCCGGTCTGCGGCAGCATCCCGGTTTCCAGCATGGTGCATATCGGTTCAAGCCAGGGCCTGCGCTACCTGCACTGCAACCTGTGTGAAACCGAGTGGCACGTGGTGCGCATCAAATGCAGCAACTGCGAGCAGACCCGCGATCTGCATTACTGGTCGCTGGAAAGCGAGCAGGCGGCGATCAAAACCGAAAGCTGCGGCGACTGCGGCACTTACCTGAAAATTCTCTATCAGGAAAAAGACCCGAACGTTGAAGCGGTGGCGGACGACCTGGCCTCGCTGGTGCTTGACGCCCGTATGGAGCAGGAAGGCTTCGCCCGAAGCTCTATCAACCCGTTCCTGTTCCCCGGAGAGGGTGAATAACCTGTCTGTAGCCCGCCTGAAAGGGCGGGCTTATTTCACAACCCATTGAATATTATTGGCTTAATGTTACGAAGCCAGCGCCGGAATCACGTGCTGCGGGTCCCGGGCGATGGCTCGCAGCAGCGCACGCGCAGGCCCGGTAGGAGAGCGTCGGCCCTGCTCCCAGTTGCGTAATGTATCAACGCTCACGGCAATCAGGCTGGCGAATTTCGTTTGCGAGAGCCCGGATGCCTGTCTGATTTCTTTTATTTTCAGCGCATCAATGGTGAAAGTTCGTGAAGGCTCGCGGCTGCCTTCATCGATTTCATTCATCTGCCGCATACTTGCTGCTAACTGTTCAAAAAGCGCCTTGTCCATCACCACCTCGCGTTGAGCATTCTGAGCACTGTTTTTTCCTGAGGCGAGAGCGCGTCTTTTATCCCCTTGCGATAAATCAGCAGGAGTCGAATTTCATCCGTCTGCGAACGGTAGAAATAGATTACCCTGACGCCGCCTCGCTTACCCCGACCATTCGCCTGCCAGCGCGCTTTGCGAAGCCCGCCGGTCTCGGGGATCACGTCGCCGGAGCAGGGTTGTGTCGCCAGAAATCGCTGAAACTCTCCGTATTCGTCATCACTCAGGAGGGCGGTCACGGCCCGGGTGAAGATTTCCGTTTCAATAAATAACATATCCCTACGCCAGTGAACGATGTTAACACAGCAGAAAGGTACGTCAATGGCGTACCCTGAGGGGAATACGCTAGCGTGATGACAGGTGCGCGGCAACGCCCCACAGGGGAAGATTTCCCTTCTGCGAGCCGCCTTCCGTAATGGTTTTTCCTGTTACATCAGTAGGATAAATACTTAGCGATATGCCCGCCCGCTTACGTTAGCAGCGCGAGCGCGGAAGAGAGCGTGAGGATAAACAGAAACAGGCCGCCGCCGGTATCGACGACCACTTTCAGCCAGCGCACCGAAAAGCGGCGGGTGGTCAATACGATAGCCCCGCCGCACAGCAGCAGCCAGGCTGCCATAATGGCGACATGTACGCTGGCGAGCAGCAGATAATGCGCAAAGGCCGTGCCAGCGAAAGCAGGCACCACGGTCAGCCAGAGCAGGACGGCCTTGATGTTGAACAGGTTCGCGAACAGCGCCTCTTTAATGCCCGCGCCACGGCTCTCCACGGCGTGCTGAGGACGCCGCCAGGCCTGAATACCGCTTGCGATAAGCCGCAACGCCAGCCAGAGCAGGTAGAGCGTGCCTGTCACCTGTAGCGCTTTCATCACCGGCGGGTAGCGCACCAGCAGCTGCGTCACGCCAAGCCCCACCAGCGACGCGTGGATGTAGATGCCAATCATCGTCCCCACTATCACGCTGAACACGCCGGTCAGCCCCCGGTGGATCACGTTGTTCATCGCAAGTGTAAAGCTGGCACCGGGAGAGAGCGCCACCGGCGCAATCGCCAGCACAAAACCTGAAATATCCACACGTCCGCCTCTGTTCACATTCCCCCTTACTTAACCACAATCGCGGCACCCCCGACATTCACCAGAAATTGCGGTGGATTACTTTCCTTTACGTTGCGTTTTGCCAGCTGCGCCATACTCAACGATGGAACCCGGTTGGTCACACAAGGAAAACCCATGCGTAAATTTATTGGCTTCGACGTAGGCGGCACCCATATCAAACACGGCCTGATAACCGAAGAGGGCGAAGAACTTTCCAGCGACGAATATGACACTGACTACGATCCTGAAGCCTTTAAAAACGCCTGGCGCGCGGTAGTCGAACAGTATCAGCAGCAGGAGGAGATTGCGGGCATCGGCGTCAGTTTCCCCGGCTATATCAACCCCGGCACCGGCCATGTGCCGAAAGCGGGCGCGCTTGAGTTTCTCGACGGCTGTAATCTGCTGGCGCTTTTCGGCGAGCTGACGTCGCTGCCGGTCACGGTGGAGAATGACGCCAACTGCGCGGCGCTCGGCGAGATGTGGCGCGGCGCGGGCCAGCGCTACGACTCCTTCATCTGCATGACTATCGGCACCGGTATTGGCGGCGGGCTTATCCTGAACCGCGAACTGCTGCGCGGCGCGCACTTTCGCGCGGGCGAGTTCGGCGTGATCCCGGTGGGCGATAACGGCGAAAACATGCATCAGGTCGCCTCCGCGCGCGGGCTGACGGAGGCGAGCCGCCGGGCGCTGGCGCTGCCGTCCGACGCCCCGCTGCACGGCAAAGCGATTTTCGAGCGCATGGCTCACGATGTGCATCTGCGCGACGTGGTGGAACGATGGGTCGGTTATCTGGCGCGCGGCGTCTACAGCGTGGTGTCGCTCTACGATCCGCAGGTGGTGCTGATTGGCGGCGGCATCAGCCAGCAAAAAGAGCTCTACCCGATGCTCGAACGCAGCCTTGAGAAATATAAATTCTGGGAGGCATTGCAAGTGCCGATTCAGCCATGCCAGCTTGGTAATCAGGCCGGGCGGCTCGGCGCGGTGTTTCTGGCGAAGCAGAAACAGTAGCCCCGCCGCAGCGGGGCGTAAGCGTTACATCGCCGCGCGGTAAATCGCCATGATCTCCGCGTGGCTCGCCTGGACCGGGTTCGTTAACCCGCAGGCGTCTTTCAGCGCGTTGTGCGCCAGCTGCGAAATATCCTCTTCACGGACTTTCAGCTCTCGTAAGCCCGCGGGAATATTCACCTGACGGGCCAGCTCGCAGATGGCGGCGATACAGGCGTCGGCTCCTTCGGCGTCGCCGAGACGACGCACGTCGACCCCCATAGCCGCCGCGCAGTCACGCAGGCGATGCGCCGCCACGCTGCTGTTAAAGCGCTGCACGTGCGGCAGGAGCACCGCGTTGCAAACGCCGTGCGGCAGATCGTAAAAGCCGCCCAGTTGATGCGCCATCGCGTGGACATACCCCAGCGACGCGTTGTTAAACGCCATGCCCGCCATAAACTGCGCCCAGGCCATCGCTTCGCGCGCCCCGACGTTATCGCCCTCCTCCACAGCCTGCGGCAGCGCGCGTGTAATCATGGTGATGGCTTTCAGCGCGCAGGCGTCGGTGACAGGCGTCGCGGCGGTAGAGACATAAGCTTCGATGGCGTGGGTCAGCGCGTCCATGCCTGTCGCGGCGGTCAGCGATTTCGGCATACCCATCATCAGCGCCGGATCGTTAACCGACAGCACCGGCGTCACGTGTTTATCGACAATCGCCATTTTTACGTGGCGATCCGGGTCGGTGATAATGCAAAAACGCGTCATCTCCGATGCGGTGCCCGCCGTGGTGTTGATGGCAATCATCGGCAGCTGCGGTTTGCGGGAGCGGTCGACGCCTTCGTAATCACGGATATCGCCGCCGTTAGCGGCCACCAGCGCGATGCCTTTGGCGCAGTCGTGCGGCGAGCCGCCGCCGAGCGAGATAACGCAGTCGCAGCGGTGCGCGCGCAGCAGGGTTAAGCCCGCTTCCACGTTCTCGGTTGTCGGGTTTGGGTGCGTGCCGTCGAAAATCACGCTCTGAATGCCTTTCTGCGCCAGCAGCTCTTTAAGCTGGCCCGCCATGCCGAGCGCCGACAACATACCGTCTGTCACCACCAGCGCGTTGCGATAACCATATTCGCTGGCGGCTTTCAGAGCCTCGTCGAGACTATTTGTGCCAATCATATTAACTGAGGGAATATAAAACACAGACGCCGTCATACTCATTATCCTTAATGAATGAAATGAGCCTCTGAAAATACACCCCACGCCAGCGTGAAAAAAGCGAACCGCCGCGAATTAACAGGAATTCACGGGCAAAAAGCACCATAAAATAAAAGCGTTACTGAAACCGCTAATAATTATTCAGGTGATAACTAAAAGAAAGGGAATATATATTTAGCCAATATATATTCCCGGGAAAGTGCGCTATTTAACGCGTTACAACGCGGAATTAAACAGCGCGCTGTCGCGCAGCAGATGCTCATTACCGCGCCGACGCGTAAAACCGATGCGGTCGAAATATTCCAGTATCTGGATCGCCAGTTTACGGCCCACGTTCAGACTGTCGCGAAAATCGGCGGCGACGGTCGCGCCTTTTTCCTGATCGAGCGCGCGGATCAGATCGGCAAACGCCACGATGCGATCGTGGCGGTAGTAGCGATCTTTCACGATCGCGGTGATAAAGCCCTGCTGGGCGGCGAGCCGCAACAGCTGGCGCATCGCCTGCTCATCGGTGCCTGCTTCGCGCGCCAGATCGCGCACCCACCAGGGCTCATCGCCGAACAGCCCCTGGATTTTCTCCCACAGCACCTGCTGCGCCTCGCTGAAGCCCGCCTTGTGGCCCGGCAGATGCAGCCAGCCTTCGCGGCTCGCGAGCTGTCCGTCGCGCCGCATTTTCTCTATCAGCGCCAGCACCAGCGGCTCCGGCTCGGAAGGAAGCGCCATGCGCCGCAGGCGCTCGCGGCCAGGGCCCGGCTCTTCGCCGTGGGTTTCATGGTAGCGGGCGAGCGTCATGAGGAGTTTCTCCTGCCAGCGCGCGGCCAGTTCGTCGCTCAGCAGATACCCGCTCGCCTGGAGATACGCCGCGCCGCCCGCCAGCGCGTCGAGGGCAGGCGTGGAAAGCTGGCGCGCCCAGCCGAATGTCGCGAGCGCCACCGCGCCGCGCGCCGCATGAAGCCGCAGCGCGTCGGCGTCGGTCTGCGCCCTGGCAAGCTGCGCCAGGAACGCGAGAAACTCGGGCTGGCGTTTGCCGCGTCGCGGCGTTTCCAGCGTCACGACGCGCGCCCCCGCCAGCGTCTGCCGGGCGCTGATATCGCGCAGCACCAGCCGGTCGTTGTCGGCCAGATACAGCGGCGTGTCGAGCACCAGCTCCGCGAGGTTATCCTCAAGCAGCGAGACGCGCCCGGTAACGTGGCTTGCGGCATGGTGAATATGCAGCGGCTGCCACTGCTGGAGCGGCGCGTGGCGCTCCAGCGTGACGATGGCCCGCTCCACGGCCTGCGGCGGCGCGTCGGTCAGCAGCCAGTCGCCGCGCCGGATATCGGCTTTCTGCGCGTCGCCGCTGATATTCAGCGCGATACGCTGCCCAGCGAACGCGCGCTCTGTCGGCTGGTTCTGCGCATGCAGGCCGCGCACGCGCATGGGGGTATTCGCGCCGGTTAAAAACAGCGTATCGCCGACGTTTACCTCGCCGGAGAGCGCCGTACCGGTGACGACCAGGCCTGCGCCCTTAACGGTAAAGGCGCGATCGACCGCCAGACGAAAACGCTGCCCGCCGGTGTGCGCGCGCGCCGGCAGCTGGCGCAGATGATCGCGCAGCGCGTCCACGCCCGCGCCCTCGGTCGCCGCGGTGACGAAGAGAGACGCGTCGTTCCAGCCGTGCTCCCGCAGCGTCGCCTGTACCGCTTCCCGCACCTGCGCCACGCGGGCATCGTCCACCCGGTCGGCTTTGGTCAGCGCCACGGTCAGCGTCGGCTGGCCGGTCAGTTGCAGGATAGCCAGATGCTCGCGCGTCTGGGCCATCACGCCGTCGTCGCACGCCACCACCAGCAGCGCGTGGTCGATACCGCCGACGCCCGCCAGCATATTGGCGAGAAATTTTTCATGGCCCGGCACGTCGATAAAACCGATGACGCGCCCGTCCGGCTGCGGCCAGTAGGCGTAGCCGAGGTCAATCGTCATGCCGCGTTTTTTCTCTTCCGGCAGACGGTCAGCGTTGATGCCGGTAAGCGCTTCGAGCAGCGTGGTTTTGCCGTGGTCCACATGACCGGCGGTGGCGATAATCATTGCAACAACATCTCCATCAGTCCTGCTTCATCTTCAAGACAGCGTAAATCGAGCCATAAGCGCCCCTCGCCCACGCGGCCAATCACCGGCACGGGCAGCCGACGCCAGCGGGCCGCCAGCGCCTCAAGACGGCTGCCGCGCCCGTCGCGCGGGGTGAACGTCAGCGCCGCGCCGGGAAGCCGGTCAACCGGCAGCGAGCCGCTGCCTATCTGCGACAGGCAGGGCATCACCTCAACCAGAAATTCGTCGCCATAGCGGGCCTCGAGCGCCGGTCGCAGGCGCTGCGCTTGCGCGCTGATGTCATCCGCCTGACGCGTTAGCAGCCGCAGCGTCGGCAGGCGTTGCGCGAGTTTTTCCGGGTGCAGATAGAGGCGCAGCGTCGCGTCGAGCGCGGCGAGCGTCATTTTATCGGCGCGCAGGGCGCGTTTGAGCGGGTGCTTTTGCAGCGCGGCGATGAGTGCTTTTTTGCCGACGATAATCCCCGCCTGCGGCCCGCCCGGCAGTTTATCGCCGGAGAAACTCACCAGACTCGCGCCAGCGGCGAGCGCCTCCTGCGGCATCGGCTCTTTCGGCAGGCCGTACTGGCTGAGATCGACCAGCGAGCCGCTGCCCAGATCGATAATCACCGGAACCGTCGACGCCTGCGCCAGCTCGCCCGCCTCCACGGCTTTGGTAAAGCCTTCTATCTGGTAATTGCTGGTATGCACTTTCATCAGCAGCGCCGTCTGCTCGTTGACAGCCTCAAGATAATCTTTCAGGTGCGTGCGGTTAGTGGTGCCGACTTCCACCAGCTGACAGCCCGCCTGGCGCATCACATCGGGAATGCGAAACGCGCCGCCGATTTCCACCAGCTCGCCGCGCGAGACAATCACCTCTTTGCCCGCGCCCAGCGCCGCCAGCATCAGCAGCACCGCCGCGGCATTGTTATTGACGATGCAGGCATCTTCCGCGCCGGTCAGCTCGCAAAGTACCTCCGCCAGCGCGCGGTCGCGGTGGCCGCGCTCGCCGCCTTCGGCGTCATACTCCAGCGTCACGGGCGAGCGCATGGCGCGAACCACCGCGTCCACCGCCTCCTGCGCCTGTAACGCGCGGCCAAGATTGGTGTGCAGCACGGTGCCGGTGAGGTTAAAGACCGGGCGCAGCGCGCTTTGCGCGGCGCGGCTGAGCCGTGCTGCGGCCTCCGTGGGCCAGCCGTCGCCCCACGACGGCAGCGCCTGATGCTCGCGGATAGCGGCGCGCGCCTCGTCCTGCATCGCGCGAAGCGTATGGACCACGCGCGTATGGCCGTAGGTATCCAGCAGCGGCTGGAAAGCGCTGTCGCGCAACAGGCGGTCGGTGGCGGGAAGCTGGCTGTAAAGCAGACGGGAATCGGTCGTCATGGCGTGCATAAACCTGGATAAAACGTGGCGATAATTTAGCAGGAATCGCGGGGCAGTTCAGTCCCCGCTCGCGGTAAGCGCAACAAAGGGCGGTTTCGCCGCCCCTGCGCGACGGTCAGGCGGTCGGCGGTTCGGTGCGCGCGAAGCTTTCGCGGGCGAAGAGTGATTCCACCAGCTTCACCAGATGCGGGCGCTGCGCGCACCAGCCCGGCGCCACGCGGCGGAAATTAAGGTAACCGATGGCGCAGCCGACCGCGATAGTGGCGAGCGTCAGTTCATCGGCTTTCAGCGTGCCGTCGGCGGCGTAGCCTTCCAGCGCATCGAGGCTGCGGTTGATTTTCTCACGCTGGCGCAGCAGTTCATTTTCCGACTGCTGCGCCGCCGGGCGCGCCTGTTCGCGCACCGACACCAGCGCCGCGTCCATCACGCCGTCCGCCAGCGCTTCCAGCTGGCGCACTTTCAGCGCCGCGAGCGGCTCCTGCGGCACCAGCGCCGGAGGGGTATCCAACAGCTCGATATATTGCGCGATGATCGGCGAATCGAACCAGGTCTCGCCTTTTTCGGTCACCAGCGCCGGTACTTTCCCGAGCGGATTGTACTGCGCCATGCCGTTTTCTTCGGCATAGGGCGATTCATTGATGAATTCAAACGTGATGCCTTTTTCGAGCAGCATCACGGAGATTTTGCGCACGAACGGGCTGGTGTAACTACCGATGAGTTTCATGACCGGGTCCTTTTACGTTAACGCCAACGAGAGGATAAGTATGGGTCAGAATACGCGAAAAGGCGGCGCGGCGGCGCGCTAAAACACACGCGGGCAGCCTTCAACGAACGTCTTTTTCTGTCATCTGCCTGCTGTAACTTTCTTACAGGCTATTCTTTATCACGTGAATAAAAAATGAACGGCAGCCGTTCGGATTTTTCCTGGAAAATAATTTGTGATTTACATCACAAATGAATAACAAAGATCCCGCAGAGAAATGTGATTTTATTCACATTTATAGGCGATCGGCGCTGACATTTTGCGCATTGTCTTTTTTTTACACGCTATTTTTGTGAAATAAGTCACGCTATAGCACCCCTGACACCCCGGCTTCACGTGATCAGGATCACACTTAAACCACCTGTCTGGACACCATCGCGATTCAGTGCCAGATTTCGCGTCATCAGAGCATGGGTCCGGCTACCTCTGCCGCCACGTTAACAATAAACCTCGGGCCGCAAGCCTGCGCGTAAACATAAGAAGGGGTGTTCTATGTCATCCGATATCAAGATCAAAGTGCAAAGCTTTGGTCGCTTTCTCAGCAATATGGTAATGCCTAACATCGGCGCGTTTATCGCCTGGGGTATTATCACCGCGTTATTTATTCCCACAGGATGGTGGCCCAACGAGACGCTGGCGAAGCTGGTCGGCCCGATGATCACCTACCTGCTGCCGCTGCTTATCGGTTACACCGGCGGTAAACTGGTCGGCGGCGAGCGCGGCGGCGTGGTGGGCGCGATTACCACGATGGGCGTTATCGTCGGCGCGGACATCCCGATGTTCCTCGGCGCGATGATCGCAGGCCCGCTGGGCGGCTTCTGCATCAAGAAATTCGACGCCTCGGTCGATGGCAAAATCAAATCCGGCTTTGAAATGCTGGTGAACAACTTCTCCGCGGGCATCATCGGTATGATCCTCGCGATTCTGGCGTTCCTCGGCATTGGCCCGGCGGTAGAAGTGCTCTCCAAAGTGCTGGCCGCTGGCGTGAACTTCATGGTGGTTCACGACATGCTGCCGCTGGCGTCGATTTTCGTTGAACCGGCGAAAATCCTGTTCCTGAATAACGCCATCAACCACGGCATCTTCTCGCCGCTGGGCATTCAGCAGTCTCATGAGCTTGGCAAATCTATCTTCTTCCTGATTGAAGCCAACCCCGGTCCGGGCATGGGCATCCTGCTGGCGTACATGTTCTTTGGCCGCGGCAGCGCGAAACAGTCTGCGGGCGGCGCGGCTATCATCCACTTCCTGGGCGGTATCCACGAGATTTACTTCCCGTATGTGCTGATGAACCCGCGTCTGATTATCGCCGTTATCCTGGGCGGTATGACCGGCGTGTTCTGCCTGACCATCCTGAACGGCGGCCTGGTCTCTCCGGCATCTCCGGGCTCTATCCTCGCGGTGCTGGCGATGACCCCGAAAGGCGCGTACTTCGCAAACCTGGTGGCGATTTTCGCCGCGATGGCGGTCTCCTTCGTGGTGGCGGCTATCCTGCTGAAAACCAGCAAAGTGAAAGAAGAAGACGATATCGACGCGGCAAACCGTCGTATGCAGGACATGAAAGCGCAGTCTAAAGGCGCGACGGCAACTGCCGCGAGCGCGGATCTGAGCAACGACCTGAGCCACGTGCGTAAAATCATCGTCGCCTGCGACGCCGGTATGGGTTCCAGCGCGATGGGCGCAGGCGTACTGCGTAAGAAAGTGCAGGACGCGGGCTTAAGCCATATCTCCGTGACTAACAGCGCCATCAACAGCCTGCCGGGCGACGTGGATCTGGTGATCACCCACCGCGACCTCACCGAGCGCGCGATGCGCCAGGCGCCGCACGCGCAGCATATTTCGCTGACCAACTTCCTGGACAGCGGCCTGTACGCGGGCCTGACCGAACGTCTGGTCGCCGCGCAGCGCCACAGCCAGAACGAAGATAAAGTGCGCACCAGCCTGCATGACAGCTTCGATGCCAGCGACAGCCATCTGTTTAAGCTCGGCGCGGAGAACATCTTCCTCGGCCGTCAGGCGAGCAATAAAGAAGAGGCGATTCGCTTTGCCGGTGAGCAGCTGGTAAAAGGCGGCTACGTGCAACCGGAGTATGTGGACGCGATGCTGGAGCGCGAAAAACTCACCCCGACCTATCTCGGCGAGTCCATCGCGGTTCCGCACGGCACCGTTGAAGCGAAAGACCGCGTGCTGAAAACCGGCGTCGTGTTCTGCCAGTATCCGCAGGGCGTGCGTTTCGGCGAAGAAGAAGACGATATCGCTCGTCTGGTGATTGGTATCGCCGCTCGCAACAACGAGCACATTCAGGTTATCACCAGCCTCACCAACGCGCTGGATGATGAAAGCGTGATTGCGCGCCTGGCGCAGACCCAGAGCGTTGATGAAGTGTTGGCGCTGCTGTCGGGTAAAAACGTGGCGTAACGCCATCCAGAGAGGGACGCTGTCCCTCTCTTTGCTTTGTGCTATTGAGAAGTGCTTGAGTCGTTATTGAGATGTTTGTGCTCCACCAGGGCAACCTTACCTCTCCCACTTCGGGAGAGGGCAAGGGAAAGGGAGGTCGCACGCAGCACCCTTTCCCCCGCCCTCTCGGGTGACACCGTTTCCGCTTTAAGTAAGAAGGTATTCCCATGAAAGCATTACATTTTGGCGCAGGTAATATTGGTCGTGGCTTTATTGGCAAACTCCTCGCGGACGCAGGCATCGGCCTGACATTCGCCGACGTTAACCAGACGGTGCTGGACGCGTTAAACGCGCGCCACAGCTACCAGGTGCGCGTGGTGGGCGAACAAGAGCAGATTGATACCGTCTCAGGCGTCGACGCGGTCAACAGCACCAGCGACGACGTGGTGACGCTTATCGCGCAGGTCGACCTCGTGACCACCGCCGTCGGCCCGGTCGTGCTGGAACGTATCGCCCCGGCGATTGCCAAAGGCCTGGCGCTGCGTAAAGCGCAGGGCAACGAGCGCCCGCTCAATATCATCGCCTGCGAAAACATGGTGCGCGGCACCAGCCAGCTGAAAACGCATGTCTTTAACGCGCTGGCGCAAGACGATAACGCCTGGGTGGAAAGCCACGTCGGCTTCGTGGATTCCGCCGTCGACCGTATCGTGCCGCCGTCGGAATCCGCCGCGAACGATCCGCTGGAAGTGACCGTTGAGACCTTCAGCGAGTGGATCGTCGACAAAACCCAGTTTAAAGGCGAGCTGCCGACCATTCCTGGCATGGAACTCACCGACAACCTGATGGCGTTTGTTGAACGTAAGCTCTTCACCCTGAACACCGGGCATGCTATAACCGCCTACCTCGGAAAACAGGCCGGTCATCAGACCATTCGCGACGCCATTCTGGATGAGAAAATTCGTCTGGTGGTGCGCGGCGCGATGGAAGAGAGCGGCGCGGTGCTGATTAAACGCTACGGCTTTGACGACGCGAAGCATGCCGCTTACATCGAGAAAATCCTTGGCCGCTTTGAAAACCCGTATCTGAAAGATGACGTGGAGCGCGTGGGCCGCCAGCCGCTGCGTAAACTGAGCGCGGGCGACCGTCTGATTAAACCGCTGCTGGGCACGCTGGAATATGGCCTGCCGCACCAGAACCTGGTACTGGGCATCGCCGCCGCGATGCATTTTCGCAGCGCAGACGACCCACAGGCGCAGGAGCTCGCGCAGCTTATCGCCGATAAAGGCCCACAGGCCGCGCTGGCGCAGATCTCTGGTCTGGATGCGAACAGCGACGTCGTCGCCGGGGCGGTAAACGCGTATAACGCAACAGCGTAATAACTAACGGGCGCGGCTGAGTCTGCGCCCGCTGATGACTTGTCAGATATGCAGGCAATGATGGAAGAAACCCAGGCCTTTGAAAACCGTGTGCTTGAGCGTCTGAATGCTGGCAAAACCGTAAGAAGCCTGTTGATCGCCGCCGTTGAGCTCCTCGCCGAGGCGGTCAACATTCTGGTATTGCAGGTGTTTCGTAAAGACGACTACGCGGTGAAATATGCCGTTGAGCCGTTGCTCGACGGAAGCGGCCCGCTGGGCGATCTCTCCGTGCGCCTGAAGCTGATTTACGGGCTTGGCGTTATCAGCCGCGCCGAGTATGAAGACTGCGAGCTGCTGATGGCGCTGCGCGAAGAGCTCAACCACGACGGCAACGACTACGCCTTTACCGACGATGAAATCCTCGGCCCCTTCGGCGAGCTGCATTGCGTCGTTGCGCTGCCGCCTGCGCCGCCCGCGCTGGAGAGCAGCGATCCGCAACTGCTCCAGATGCAAAAACAGCGTTACCAGCAGGTGGTACGCTCCACGATGGTGCTATCCCTGACCGAGCTACTCTCGAAAATCAGCTTAAAAAAAGCCTTCCAGAAGTAGCCACAAGGGCCGAACAGCGCTTTTGCCTCTCTCCTCTGAGCTCCCCGCCCGTCACCGCCGCCATCCGCTCTGTGCTACACTGCGACGCAGTTAATTTTGCGGAAAAGAGTCATGAAACGAGAACTTGCCATCGAATTTTCACGCGTTACCGAAGCGGCGGCGCTGGCCGGGTACAAGTGGCTGGGACGCGGCGATAAAAACCTTGCCGACGGCGCTGCCGTCAACGCCATGCGCATTATGCTCAATAAAGTCGATATCGACGGGCAGATTGTGATTGGCGAAGGGGAAATCGATGAAGCGCCGATGCTCTACATCGGCGAGAAGGTCGGCACAGGCACCGGCGATGCGGTGGATATCGCGGTCGATCCTATCGAAGGCACGCGCATGACCGCGATGGGTCAGGCCAACGCGCTGGCCGTGCTGGCGGTAGGCGATAAAGGCAGCTTCCTGAACGCGCCCGATATGTATATGGAAAAGCTGATTGTCGGCCCCGGCGCGAAAGGCGTTATCGACCTGAACCTGCCGCTTGAGCAGAACCTCGTGAATATCGCCGCCGCGCTCAATAAACCGCTCCACGATCTCACCGTGACTATTCTCGCCAAACCGCGCCATGATGCCGTTATCGCCCAAATGCAGCAGCTTGGCGTGCGCGTTTTCGCCATTCCCGACGGCGACGTGGCGGCGTCTATTCTGACCTGTATGCCGGACAGCGAGGTCGATGTACTGTACGGCATCGGCGGCGCGCCGGAGGGCGTGGTCTCCGCCGCGGTGATCCGCGCGCTGGATGGCGACATGCACGGCCGTCTGCTGGCACGTCATGTGGTGAAAGGCGATACGCCGGAAAACCGCCGCATCGGCGAACAGGAGCTGGCGCGCTGCCAGGCGATGGGCATCGAAGCGGGCAACGTGCTGAAGCTGGATGAGATGGCGCGTAACGATAACGTGATTTTCTCGGCCACCGGCATCACCAAAGGCGATCTGCTGGACGGCATTACCCGCAAGGGCAATATCGCCACCACCGAGACGCTGCTTATTCGCGGTAAATCGCGCACCATTCGCCGCATTCAGTCGATTCACTACCTCGATCGCAAAGACCCGGAGATCCAGACGCATATCCTCTGAAAGTTTGTCTGAATGAGCTTTCCAGCCCGCGCGGGCTGGAAATGGCGCGCTTCTCTGGCGAAGATAAAGCAACAGTTAACACAGGAGCGAAACATGGCGGATTGGGTTACAGGTAAAGTGGTTCGGGTTCAGCACTGGACCGATTCTCTCTTCAGTCTCATCGTTAACGCCCCTGTCGCGCCGTTCACCGCCGGACAATTCACCAAGCTTGGCCTTGAGATAGACGGCGAGCGCGTGCAGCGCGCTTACTCCTACGTCAACGCGCCGGGCAACCCGGATCTGGAGTTTTATCTGGTGACGGTGCCGGAGGGCAAACTCAGCCCGCGGCTGCACACCATGCAGCCCGGCGATGAGGTGATGGTCGTCAGCGACGCGGCAGGCTTTTTCGTGCTGGAGGAAATCCCCGAGTGCGAGACGTTATGGATGCTGGCGACCGGCACCGCCATCGGCCCGTATCTGTCGATTCTCCAGGAAGGGAAAGATCTTGAGCGTTTCAAAAACATCGTGCTGGTGCACGCGGTGCGCTACGCCCGGGATTTAAGCTATCTGCCGCTGATGCTGGAGCTGCAACAGCGCTATGAAGGTAAGCTGCGGATACAGACCGTGGTGAGCCGTGAAACCGTCTCCGGCTCGCTTACCGGGCGTGTACCGGCGCTTATTGAGAGCGGCGCGCTGGAAGCGGCTGTCGGGCTGCCGATGGACACCGCCACCAGCCATGTGATGCTGTGCGGCAACCCGCAAATGGTGCGCGATACCCAGCAACTGCTGAAAGATACACGCCAGATGGCGAAGCATTTGCGCCGCCGTCCGGGTCATATGACGGCGGAGCACTACTGGTAATCAGCGGTACTTCACCTCGCCGGTGTCTTTCCCGTATTTGTTTTCACCCTGGGTGCCGAGAAACGCGCCCAGGTCCAGCACGATCATCACCATGATAAGCGTCGGGATGAAGCGCCCCACCGCCCATTGCCAGACGCCGCCAAGTACCGCCCAGTTTCCGGCGAGCAGCATCCAGGCGAGGATCATCAGCAGCGCCCAGGCGCCCGATTTGCCGCGGTCATGAAGGCGCTTCACCACCACCGCCGCCGTCGGCCACAGCAGGCAGACCAGCATGAATGCTGCCGTCTGGGTATTGAGTAAATCGTTGCCGGTCAGGGTGAAAAGAAGAATCATCAACGCCACCCAGAGCGCCATCCAGGCCCAGAAATCACGACGGCCAATACGGCCTTTAAATGAGAACAACCACTGCTGAAGGGTCATAGCCTAAACCTTACTGTGTGCGTGGCGCATAGTTTACCCTGGGGCGGACGGGTTTTGACAAGCCAGCCCGATATCGTTTTAATCCCTGTGATACCTAACCGGGAAAGGTGAATCATGAAGCCGCTGTTTTATCTTCTTTTTCTGACGCTGCCGCTGGCCGCGCGCTTCGCCGATGCCGAAACCGACCCGGAGACCCTGACGCCGACCGCGCCCTATCTCCTGCCCGGTTCACCCACGTTTGATCTCTCTATCTCGCAGTTCCGCGAGCAGTTCAACGCCGATAACCCCACGCTGCCGCTCAACGAATTTCGCGCTATCGACGTGAAAGGCGACAAGGTCAACCTGACGCGCGCAGCCAGCAAGATCAACGAAAACCTCTACGCCTCGACGGCGCTGGAGCGCGGCACGCTGAAAATCAAAAGCATCCAGATGACCTGGCTGCCCATTCAGGGACCGGAACAGAAGGCCGCCAAAGCCAAAGCGCTGGAGTATATGGCCGCCCTGCTCAGGAGCTTTACGCCGAAGATGGGCAAAGCGCAGAGCCAGCAGCGGCTGACGCGACTGCTCACCGAAGGCAAGGGCAAACGCTACTTCAGTCAGGCCGAAGGCGCGATCCGCTATGTGGTGGCGGACAGCGGCGAAAAGGGGCTGACCTTCGCTGTTGAACCGATTAAGCTCGCCTTATCGGCAACGCTGGAAGGGAGCAATAAATGACAAAAAGCAAAGCCTTTCCGGGTTCGAATCTCTATACTGTTTCACAGACCGCGCTGCCCACGGGGCAGCAATATTCCTTAATTCGCTTAGCGCGTGGAGAATGAAAATGCGACATCCTTTAGTGATGGGTAACTGGAAACTGAACGGCAGCCGCCACATGGTGAACGAGCTGGTAGCTAACCTGCGTAAAGAACTGGCTGGCGTGACCGGCTGTGGCGTCGCTATCGCCCCGCCGGCAATGTATCTGGATCTGGCTCACCATGCCGCCGCAGGCAGCCACATCATTCTGGGCGCCCAGAACGTCGACGTTAACCTCTCTGGCGCCTTCACCGGTGAAACTTCCGCTGAAATGCTGAAAGACATCGGCGCGAAATACATCATCATCGGCCACTCCGAGCGTCGTACTTATCACGCGGAATCTGACGAGCTGATCGCGAAGAAATTCGCCGTGCTGAAAGAGCAGGGTCTGATCCCGGTACTGTGCATTGGTGAAACCGAAGCAGAAAACGAAGCGGGCAAAACTGAAGAAGTGTGCGCACGCCAGATTGACGCTGTCCTGAAAACTCAGGGTGCCGCTGCTTTTGAAGGCGCAGTGATTGCTTACGAACCGGTATGGGCTATCGGTACCGGCAAATCCGCGACCCCGGCGCAGGCGCAGGCGGTTCACAAATTCATCCGTGACCACATTGCTAAAGCCGATGCGAAAATCGCCGAGCAGGTGATTATTCAGTACGGCGGCTCCGTGAACGCGTCCAACGCGGCAGAGCTCTTCACCCAGCCGGACATCGACGGCGCGCTGGTTGGCGGCGCCTCGCTGAAGGCAGACGCTTTTGCGGTCATCGTGAAAGCCGCTGAAGAAGCGAAAAAAGCGTAATACACCGCGCCGCTCTTTCGGGCGGCGCTCTTTTTATTCCTTCCGCAACATTTCTCTCGCCTCAGGCGCGCTTCTGCTGACGGTGAAATTTAATACTCTGCATAATTTCCTGATACTGCCAGTGGTGCGACTCCAGAAACCCGCCGACGCAGGTGCCGATATAGCACACCATCTTTTTTCCTTCCGGCGGATCGTTTAACAGGATGACCGTCTGGCGCTGATACACCGGCGTATTGTCTTCCATATACTGGTAAAACATATCGACCGCAGGTTCACCGTCCACGTCAGTCATCTCCGTAGAGACCAGACGGAATTCCGGCAGGGAGGATTCCATTTCTCTGACGATGCGGGCGGCGACAGCATGGACTTTGTCATCCGCATTGGCAGAGGCTCGGGAAACCATAAAACTTAATTCACTTACGTTACTGTCACTAACGGGGAATAAATTCATAACTCAGTCTTTATCTATTTTGGGCGTAACACGCTCTGCTACCTGTGAAAAAAGAATAAGCGACACCGCACGGGTGACCGCCATAATAAAAGCGCACATTTATAAGGGTAAATTTGTGTCAGGAAAACCTGATTTCCGGCAGAGGATAACGCGTTTCGTCAGGCAATTAAAAGACCCGACGCTAATTTCCTGCCTTATCTAAAATTTATCGTTTATAGACAGCAAGTTACTTAATATTTCTGTTTACAGAAGCAGCCGCCGCTCAGCTTTTTGCGGCGTTTTACTGTGCATACGATCAGGGGATACAAGCGATACGGCGGCAAGTAAGCATTAATTGATAAATTGTGGGCACAGATATCAGACACGCCGCTTGTAAAATATGACCCACAATAGCAAAGCTCTGTTACGCGTGTTAAAAACCCAGCGTCTCAGTCTTATTAAGATGATAATTTGACGCTTACACGTCATCATCGAGGGTCACACTCTATTGCTGCGTAACCGCGCCATAATCACCTGAGCGAACGGCATACCAAACCGGGAGAGCCTCCCCGGTGGCATCACCCCCTGTGCGATGACGTTCAGCGCTTATAGAGCGCGTCCAGAAAGTCATCAAAGGAATCGGCCACTTCAAAAAGGTCATCTCCGTCCTGGGCATAGATATAAACACAGCCGTAGTCACATTCTTTTAACGACATAAAAACCGTGTTGCCGCCATTATCGTAAGCGAACGGAACGAACGCCTTTGCATGCCACGGGCCATACTCGCTCTCAGCAGGAGCAATAGTGTCGATATCAGTAATGAGTTCCTCAATGGTGAGCTGACCATATTTTATGGGATTAAAACCCCCGATCGGTATTCCCCACCGGTCTGCTTCAACATCCTCTTCGCCTAAACAACCACCGTTAATCCTTAAATAATGGTCTTTGAAGGAGTCAGGTAATGGCCTAGCAAAGCCCTTTGCAAATTCGATAAATTCGTTTTCATCAATGTGCTTTTCAGCGTCGACTAATTCAACCATAATGTTTTACTCCTGAGGAAGGTCATATCTGAAATAACCCTGCTGCTATAACGTGTTTATCTAAGAAAAATCGCTTAAGTATATTATCAACGACTGGAGTAACCTTCGATAAAATTATCGATATTTTCTCCTATCGGATCATAGCTGAAAAGACAATTTCAAAATATTTATTTAAGAATAGCAGGATTAAAGATAACTATATTCATATCCTTTTTTACACCGCAAGGTATACAACCTCTTTGTATATGCCATATATTACTTCGAGGATAGAGGAAGGCATAATCCCTTTAATATACCTCTGCGTTGAAACCATGTTAAGCATATATATTGCCTCATCACTAACCTCGCACGTAAAATCTGCATATTCCTTATTCTCAGCTAAGCCCATCTGTTTCTTTAAAAGGTAAGCTTTCCTTTTCCTTATGTTTTCTTTAATAGCATCACCTTTTGAAAGAAGCATATTATCATTGATGGTTTTTTGAGATTCTTTATACATTGGATGTAAAATAAGTGCAGAGGTGATCTCAGCAAAAAAAATCACTCCAGACCATAAACTCTTTTGGCAAGCCCTGATCAAACAAGAGATGTAAAGCTAGCTTTTTGTCATTGATATAATCTACTTTAAAATTATTATTGCCGTGACCCGCAAGGAATTTTGGCTTGCGGGTGAAGAGCATCGGCTCCATAAAAACAGCTTCATTTACTTGCATACTCAAATCCCTATATCAGTCAAAATTATATATGCATGCTACCGACCAAAATTTTATTTATTACGCTAAACTTATTCTTATTTTACATTTTATAGATGTGACCTCTTGCATCGATTATCCGGTGATATTGTGACTAGCTATATCTGGTGAGAGGCCAGTCGGCAACTTCTAAAAATTTTAGATAGGCTGATATGTTGTAAGTTAATCGGCAATATTTCATCTTTCTTGTTTGGGGTTAAACAACAAAAACTGATCTTTTTTCATACCACATACCCAACCACCAATTTTATAAAGCTCATAAACCTTTTCAAAAAAACCATCTTTTACAGGACTGTCAAGATACCGGTTGATGCATACAAGAGATAAAATGGCAAAAGCATCCTGCCTGGCTTCAGAAAATATAAAATCATCATATTCAGAGTTTGTTTTTTTAAGCTTCTTTTTTCTGTATTCTAAAAGTAAAGATGAGTTTTGCTTCTGACGCTGTTCTAATTCATTGGAAACAAAAGCTTGTGCAGCTAAAAATGAGCCTTTCAGACGTAATGTTTGTTCATATTCGGACACAACATCTTGCCAAATTTTATAAGTGGGTGGAAGGTTTTGCTCAAAAGCAAAAATAAACGCATCTTCTTTGCGATTAACAAGTAAAAAACCACTCGCAGTTTTCTTCTCTACCCCTTTAAATAATTGATCTGAGAATAAAAAACAAAGTGGTTCTAACACATATTTATTATTCAACACTAACCTCTTTTATTAAAAATTTTTACCGTCAAACAATGGCTTTTGTTGAGAGTGCAATTAGTATAGGGAAATAGCATATGATATGGTTGGATTAATAATCCACTTTCTTTTTACATAAAAAACCAGAAGGATAACTTTATAGTTCAATTAATTAAAAACAACTCTCTAACTAACGAAACCGTGAGACTCTCTAACTTGCATTGCTTTATCTTTTATTTCCGGGATGGTGTTATGTGATAATAGCTTTAGTTTTTCAAGAGCGCAATGTGAACCTATTTTCGCTAAAGCGTATATACAGTTCCATGTCAACATGTAATTATCATCCTCTCTGTCATCAGCCAGATAGTCGTACTCAGATAAGGCACAGTTATATAGTGCATTTACTGCATCGTCGCTTTTAGAATTTATCTTAACTAAAGCCCGCACAACATCATCATGTTTATAATGAAAATCATCACCCAAAAGATGTATCAAGATATCTTCATGCTTGCCTGTAAATCCAAAGTGAAAGCCAATATATAACGCATATTCAACTTCTTTCAGGTCTTTAGAAAAATGCGCATTTTTTAAAATGTCATCTATAAAATCCTCAACATTTCCCTGAGTACACGGAAAAAGTTTTAGAAATTCCTCATCTGTTATTTTTTCAGCTCGGAGTGGCTTATTATTAACCACAGAAAGCACTAACTTCTTTTGCTCTGAATTCATTGTTGCCTCAGTACATTAAAAGAGGTTGCCGAGCGCGTCGTACTCGTACTCAAATTTCCCGCCGTGGTTCTCCTCGCTCACCAGCTCGCCCGCCGCATTGCGGGTGAAAATGAGTACGGCGTCCCACTCGGGTTCGCGCTCTTCCAGCAGCGCGCTGCGCCACTCGGCGCGGCTTTTTGCCGCGCGGCAGGCTTAAATGGCGGTAAGGTTAAGGAAAATCAAAGCTATAAAACAAAGAAAATATTAATCTAGGAGATTCTTATAAATCATCTCTCTAAATTTTATATTTTCACTACTTAAGGTAAACTCGCTTTTTTTTATGAACGGCTTAAACATATCAATAATCGGATGAGAAATACAATTAATATCCTTTCCAGCATTTGCTCTTATTTTCAATAAACATAAAATCTCACTCGGTAAAAACTGCCATTCCGTAGCATCAAAGACATAAAACTTTTTGGAATCCTTACGGCAGTTCTCAGCGTGAAAATCACCCAAAGAAGTAAACACCTTACTCACAACTTCAGGTTCATCACTTAAAAAATTGTTATAAGCGAAACTGTAAACCTCATTGAGGTTGTTTTTGAGGTCTATATTAAGTGGTACGCTGCTACCATCCACTAGCCCTTCAAAAGAAGTAACATGCTCTTCCACCCCAAAAAAATCATTACCAATTATAACAAATAACGGGAGAATACTATGTCCTGCCTCACAGCGAGCCAAATTCGGATTGCTTTTGCTTTTAGCCTCATTTGCTTTATTTTCAAGGAAAAAGTCAAGGTATTCCATGACATTAAGCTGATCTTCTTTTGTGAAAAAAGTAAAAGATAGTAAACCTAAAGAACTAATATTGGAATCCAGATACGCAGGCAATCTCTTTTTCATAAACAGAGCTGATGTTACTGCGAGTAGCTGAACGTAATAAATATTAATTAACTTATTGAAGCTATCTTCGTCTTTATTGGCGTAGAAATCCTTCGCATATATAGCGAACTCATCAAACTTCCTCGAAAGTGCAGAAGCTATGTCCTCTTGAACAACACGATATCCTACTTTTTCATTTACAAAATACTTATAAGAAAGATCTGTTTCGCCCTCCAAATAACGAGCCAGTCTCTCGTTAAGATCTTCATAATATTGCCCCTCCTCCTTAGTGACATAATTAACAATACCGTCAATTTCTTTAATTAATTTCTTCATTTATCGACTCCGTTACTCCCAAATGCTCATCAAATATTTTGAAACAAACCAGCGCCCATTAGCGGCCCTTCCAACGAAGACGTCAATAACGTAAGTGTCGCCTATATTATCCAACATATCATTGACTCTGTACCCGTTAAGGTCATAGCCTCCCTTCCGGACATCTGTTCCAAGAACAGTTTTAATGAAATCTTTTGAACTTAGCTGCCGATCGCTTAATTTTCCGACCGACCCAGTTGTATTTGTTTTTACTTCAAAGAAATCATATTTCCCGTCATGCCTCTAACCGACTAAATCAATGCCATTATTAGATTTATTTTGCACCGAAAAAACATCTGCATAATTACCCGACGCTTCGAGCTGAGATTTCGCATGGGATTCGCCAAAATCCCCCAAGCGCTTACTAAAGCACAGGCCAAGCGGGTCGATCCATATTAATGGGTCCGGCACATATCCGTAAGTATTAATCCCACCGAGCAACCCAATCGGGTCCATCTGGGTATAACGACCAGCCACCGGGTCGTAATAGCGGAACAGGTTGTAGTGCAGGCCGCTTTCGCGGTCGAGGTACTGGCCCTGGAATCGCAGGTTCTGCGGCACCTGCCACTGCGGCACGCTGAGCTCGCGCTCCGTTTTGCCCCAGGTGCTGAACTGTCCGCGCCAGACGGTCTGGCCGTCGGCGTCTTGGCCCAGACAAATTTATTGTCACCAACTTTATTAAAAAAATTGCCGAAAGATTAATTTTCTTAAAAAGAGTGAAAACAAAAAAATATAAAAAAACACATCAACCCTTTGAAAATGTTTTTATATCAAAAATCTATAACTGCCATACTTTATGATGGCAGTTGCAATTTTACAGACTCTGCCAAAAATCTAGATTTACGGCACCAACTGCAGCGGCAACCTCTGAAACAGTACCTTCTTTCAAAAAGAGTGTGCCGACCCCTCTTACAAATAATTCAAAATTTATTGAAATCTCATTTTCCTGATATTGATAGGATTCTCCAGTAATACCATAAACCTTATTATCGTTATTATTTAATAAAATGCTGTAGGGGTCAGAAATCGCAATTAAAATGACACCTTCAGGCCTTTTGTTACCAACCCACCAATGATTAAAATCATCGTCTTCATTTAGTTCAATCAAGGTGTTGATATAATTATCGCCGGAACCAAAAGCAACATTCCCGAGAGAAAAGTTATCAAGATCGTAGGTTTTTAAAAATGACAGAAAGTCATTGCATATTTTAATATTAAGCTTTGCCTCAAATATTGTAATGTTAGCAAGAGCACTAGTTCTTTTTTTCAGAATTAAATCATCCATTTCACCTTGAAACGGATCGAACTTCTCATGTAATTTTTTTTCAATCTCAGGAATTGTTAATAACATTTCATCTCCTACTATTTAGTATGCCACACACCACCACTACCGACATGCGTCTTGCCAGGTACAGGTATAGCATAGGGACCAAAATCCACATGATGATGAATCAGTGTATCACCCTTATAGTTGACATGCTCGGGGAATACTTTTATCCAAGTATCGTCGATTTTCGGCGAAAGCCCTAACTCCTGAATCCTGTACAGATTGTTTTTACTTAAAGAATCAGGTTGTAACTCGCTCCACTGTTGCCAGAATTCTTTGTTATTTCTTATGCCACCTTTTGATGTGGGGGTTCCGCTATTAAAAGTTGTAGTGTCAATAGAATATGCCGGATCAGGCCTTTCTGGAAAACGCGGATCAACACGAGTTTGGTAAGGATTGTCACCTCTAGCTATACTGCTATCAGGTTTGCACGCATTCAACCCCAACGGATCTACCCACACCAGCGGGTCGCCCACATAGCTGTAGGTATTCATCCCGCCCGCTAACCCAATCGGGTCCATCTGCGTGTAACGACCAGCCACCGGGTCGTAATAACGGAACAGGTTGTAGTGCAGGCCGCTTTCGCGGTCGAGATACTGGCCCTGGAAGCGTAAGTTCTGCGGCACCTGCCACTGCGGCACGCTGAGTTCGCGCTCCGTTTTACCCCACGTGCTGAACTGTCCGCGCCAGACGGTCTGGCCGTCGGCCTCCGTTACCCGCTCCGGCAGGCCGTTGAGTTCGGTGTGGTACCAGTAAATTTCGCAGTCGTCATACACACTATCGACGCGCGCCAGCGGCTCGTAGCTGCCCTCGGTATAGACGTACTGGACGTAGTGGTCCGGCTCGCGGTCGCTCTGTTCACCCGCCAGCTGTAACCCCTGCCAGTCGAAGCGGATGGTTTCCGGCTGCGGGTCGTTATAACGCCACAGCACCTTGTGCGTCCTGCGCCCCAGCGGGTCGTAGCGGTATTCCACCCTGCGGAACTCGCTGTTCCCCTCAAAGCGGATTTCCTTTACCCGCTGCTCATCGTCATAGGCAAAGTGCTGCACCACGCCGTTTTTATCCTGACGACGCATAAGCCGCCCGAACCCGTCGTAGTCCAGCTTCAGCCCGTCGAGACGCAGCAGCAGGTTGTGCCACACCGGGTTACGGTGTTCTTCGGTGCGGTTGCCTGCGGCGTCCCAGAAGAAGCGCTCTTCCTTCTGCGGCTCGACGGCCTTTGTCACCTGGCCTGCCGCATCGTAGCCCCACAGGTACTGGCTGTACTTTTCACCCGGCGTCGCGGGCGTCGCGTCCGTGTGTATCTGCTGGACTATCTGGTCGGTGCGGTCCCAGCGGTAGCGGCGTTCGAACACCAGCTCCCGGCGGGCGTCCAGCACCGTGCGCTGGGTGACGCGCCCTGCGGTGTCGTAATGGGTTTCCTGTGAGAGCACGCCTGGCTGCGGGAGATTTCCCGGTGCAGGCGGTCGCGGCTGAAGATTAGTAACTCATTCGCTCATATGAGGTAAAATACTTTTATATCAATATGTTCAGGCATTACCCCCCCACAGAACGGGCCGCTTGAAAAAAATACTTCGAGCGACCTCACAAAGCCTTTTTATTAAAAAAATCCCGTGTTTCCATTAATATTTTACCTAGCATATTCTTTCCAGTCCCATCACCACCATCTGCCCAATATCGATCATTCTTAGTGTGTTCTATTAACTCCGCATTCCCAGTCGACAACAATAGCCTCCTCGCGTCAATGTTCTGAGAAAATTTTTCCAGGACAGCAAAGCGCATAATATCGTCCTTTATAAACTCCCAATCATCTCGCAAAGGATATTCTCTATTTCTTCCGGCCTTAGCTGCCTCCATGGGAAATGATAATGAACGAATTTTTTCTTTTAGTTTTGCATCATAAAATTTTTGTGCCTGAAAATAATGCTCTGCTGTAGGCCACCATATACCATCGACATCAAATCCCGTGCTATGGAAGTTTGAAAAAACACCATATGGCTCATTTACCCTATAAAAATAAACATCTTCAATCATATTAAATAATCCTTGGCCCACTTGGCTCTTTATCATCAACGGACTTTCCGGCTAGTATCAAATTGAAGCATTTCATTATTCTTTTAGAGATTAAAGATAGTTCTTCATTTTTGTAGAATTCATTTTCCAGATCAATCCCTATCGCAACAAGATGCAATTCTGACAATAACTTCTTCGGGACCAACTCTTCATCCCTGAATAATCTCGTTGCTTCTTCCGCAACTAATATTAAATCATTAAAAGCCTCAGAATTGATGTGCCCTCCCATTTTTAATGGATAAACAGAATGAGTAACTTCTTCTTTAAGAACATCTAAAATATTAGCTTTATTCAAATTCATTGTATTTAGCCGAACGAAAGTTGTTTAATAGACTGTAGTACAGTTAACCGAAATTACCTTTATTATATATTGATGAAATATAAGTAACACCTTTAATTATAATGCGCTATATAGCTAAGCCTAGGAATGGCAATACCTAGGCTGGATTAATTATTTTATTTCATTAATTAACATGTCAAATGAGTCAATAACGAATGCTAGCTCTTTTTCATCCATTAACCATAGATACACTTTACCATAGTCCTTTTTGCACATTGAAATCAGAAAACAATTCCCGCCTTGATCATCAGCAAATGGAACAAACTCCTTTAGCGCTGGAAAATCATCAACCAAATCCTTATACGTTCTTTCTATTGGTGCAGAACCATATTTGAAAGGAATAAAGCCACTTAGCAAAAAATCATTATCAGCATATTCATCCGCTAGTTCCCCTCCGTTGTGATGGAGATAAAATTCTTTAAAAGCCCTCGGGAATTTCCAGTTGAATTTTTTTTCAACCTCTACAAAGTCTTCTTGCGTCAAACCTATTTCTGAAGCTACTATAATAAGTTGCATATTGTTTACCCGTTGCAGCTTTATACTGACTCAATCCGCCATTATGATTAATACCACGGTGTGACGGTTTTTCAACAAGCTGCATTGTGCCTTTATTAGTTTCAGCATCATAGTCATCAAGATGATGCCAGACATAACCACTTGGGGTGGTTTTTTGATTTAAGCCAGCCTCATAGTTAGCCTGTTCAAAGTCAATTGCATAATCACCAGAATACTCTATTTTCACAATAGGGTTCACACCCGGCTTTTTATCATAAAGCGCATTGCTATTTGAATAATCTAACCCTCCACCAGGTGTTTTAACTACGCCGCTATAGCCACGTTCTTCTAATTTAACCAATGGATCGACAGCAAGCCCAAACGGATCCACCCACACCAGCGGATCACCCACATAGCTGTAGGTATTCAGCCCGCCCGCTAACCCAACGGATTAATCGACGTATAACATCCGACAGCTTGGCCGTAATAGCGAAAAAGGTAGTATAGGCCGTATTACTCAGCACATCCCTGTGACTAGTTCCGATAGTTACACGAGGCGTATCAAATATGTTCCGAAATAATTCCCTACAGCCGAGATTTCGGATCTATGAGAAATTTTAAAAATCAATGGCATCATATAAGCCATCTAGTCTACAAAGCATATCTATTCATAACTTATAAAGTTTCAAAAATAAGAGATTTGGATGGAAAACCATCAGGTAAAGAACTCGCTTTAAGGCTTTTATCTAATATTTGCTCTATCAAACTTACTAAGTTGCATTCGAAATATTCAACGTCTGGTGATCTCGAAGGGATAACAGCAGTTCCCCATAGGTCACTGTTTTCCTTTGAGGTTACAACCCAAAATATATAATCCCCATTATCAGTTACTCCTACTGGTATAAGTCCGTTATCGTCCGGATAAATTTTGTATTTATAATAATCGCTATCAGATTCGATGAGGTAACCTAGATCTTCTGAAATATAATTATATTGGTCAAAGAAATTTACATTTTCATCATTACTGAAAGGGTTAAAAATAATAATAAAATCTGCTATCCGACCAGAGCCATAGGTATTGATAAAATCAACATAATCAGACGGGAATTTTATTGAGCCTGGAATCAATGGCCAAGTTTTACCCTTCCCTGAATCTGAAGGGAACGCTGGGGGGGGTAGTATTTGAGTTAATTTATTGATCATAATCATTACATTCCTGGAGGATTGAGTACTGTCACATGCTCAAAGAATCCACCAGAACCTTCTGCTTTAATCGTAATTCCGGCAGGGATTCTGGATGGGCCATGATATATAGGAGTTATGTTTAAATCTATGATCTCCCCCTGTTCTAACGCTTTTCTTATACGACCTTCTATACCGCTCATAACAGGAGTATTAGCGGGCCGCTGTTGAATAGTAATGAGATTCCGGACATCATCACCAGAACCACCTAATTGGCGACCCAGTAAGTGACCTCTAGCTCGGTTAGACCCAGCACCTGTAATAAACCCTGGTGGTTGTATACTAGGATTAGCATGTGTTCCGGTATTTACATGGCTAGCATTCAATCTCGCTTGTACCCCCGTTGGGCGGCCTAAACTGTCCAGTTCACCATATTTAATACCACATGCTTTCAACCCCAACGGATCCACCCACGTCAGCGGATCACCCACATAGCTGTAGGTATTAATCCCACCGAGCAACCCAATCGGGTCCATCTGGGTGTAACGACCTGCCACAGGGTCGTAATAACGGAACAGGTTGTAGTGCAGTCCGCTTTCGCGGTCGAGATACTGGCCCTGGAAGCGCAGGTTCTGCGGCACCTGCCACTGCGGCACGCTGAGTTCGCGCTCCGTTTTGCCCCAGACGCTGAACTGCCCGCGCCAGACGGTGTGGCCGTCGGCGTCCGTCACCCGCTCCGGCAGGCCGTTGAGTTCGGTGTGGTACCAGTAAATGTCGCAGTCGTCGAAGACGCTGTCGACGCGCGCCAGCGGCTCGTAGCTGCCCTCGGTATAGACGTACTGGACGTAGTGGTCCGGCTCCCTGTCGCTCTGCTCACCGGCGAGCTGTAATCCCTGCCAGTCGAAGCGGATGGTTTCCGGCTGCGGGTCGTTATAACGCCAGAGCACCTTATGCGTGCGTCGCCCCAGCGGGTCGTAGCGGTATTCCACCTTTCTGAATTCGGCATGACCGGTGAAGGTGATTTCCTTCACCCGCTGTTCATCGTCATAGGTGAAATGCTGAATAACGCCAGACTTGTCCCGCCGCTGAACAAGCCGCCCGAACCCGTCATAATCCAGCTTCAGCCCGTCGAGGCGCAGAAGCAGGTTGTGCCACACCGGGTTGCGGTGTTCTTCGGTGCGGTTGCCCGCCGGGTCCCAGAAGAAGCGCTCTTCTTTCTGCGGCTCGACGGCTTTCGTCACCTGGCCCGCCGCGTCGTAGCCCCACAGGTACTGGCTGTACTTTTCGCCCGGCGTCGCAGGCGTCGCGTCGGTGTGTATCTGCTGGACTATCTGGTCGGTGCGGTCCCAGCGGTAGCGGCGTTCGAACACCAGTTCGCGTCGCGTATCCAGTATTACTTTCTGGTGATAACCCTACGATGAGTTTGTTATATTAATAAGAACACGAACATCTCCACTGATGATTATAATATTTCAATGGGTGAATAACATTGCGCTTGATTAGGCTCTAAATAAAAAACAGACAAGCTTTTATAATTTACTTTCACATGGAACAGAGTGGACAGTAAGAATTATTTGACTAGACCTGACATGGCTGGCACAGATATATTGCCAGCCATTACCATTAAAGACTAAAGCTCTGTTTCATGAAGATTTTTTAAAAAATCACTAAAGCTTTTAGCAATGAAATATACGTTATCCATAGTTGGAACTTCACCCTCATCAGCTTCATATTCATGGTCCCAAAAATAAATACCTGTATTTTCTTCATTGTTAGCCAAAATTATTAGGTTACCACCAGCATCATGTGCTATTGGAAGAAAGTCAGCAGGGATCCTTTCCTTAAAATTTTGATAATATTTTTGCAGATTACTATATTTCTCTTTACCCAAGCTCAAAAACCAATCAACTGAAGAACCATCATCACGTTCTGCATAAAATCTAAATGCATTCGGGACTGGTTGCCCCCCATTATAGGTTTTCAAAAATTCTTTATAATCATCAGGTAAAAGTAAATCAACCTTTTTTTCAAAGTCAGAAATAGCTTCATCGGCTATCGGCGAGTTGAAATTTAAGATTTCGGTCATGATAATCATCTATTAGTTGCGATTTCGCCACGATGCTTCACTACATCGTGTAGGATCTGTAGAATTAATAACATGTATAGCCTTTAATCTCGCTAACTCACTAGGCGTTTGCAAATGTCATAGTTAAATCGTCAACTCTTTTGGTTTTAGTTAAACAGAGCCTGAGTTGGCGGAAAAGCTTATAACGCTAGCGCATCACATTGCGCCCGTGTAACTTCTCATCTTTTATTGCTAATAGGATTTAATAATAGAATAATAAAGAATAACGCTATTGATTATTACAGCCACTAATAGCAAAGTTACAAATATGCTATTATATCAATCTCATAACCTTTAAATGCTAATCCTTATATAATTTATTGAAAGCCAATTGAATATAATTATCAAGGTTATTTGTCATAATAACCTCAAAAAAAAACAGATCCCTAAAATATTAACAATAAAGCAAGCCACAAAAATAAATCGAAAAAAATATTATGCTACTTTTTAAGAAAAAAATCTCTCAAAGTAGATAAACAATATGAGCAGAAAAAGCTTGGAAAATGAGCAGCCGGGTCGAAGCATGCCCGGCATGATTTTTCTATTTTTTTGAAAAAGGATACAGGCAGTTTCTAAAAGATTCCTCTTTTACGCTCTCGTTCAGACTCCGCCCTGACTCACTTTCATATTTTTGTATCTTTGACAAAACAAATTTTTCATTTTCTGGGTGACTTTTATTATAAAAATTTAATGACTGCTCACCTAAGTCATCAATGCTAAGTAACTTTGCCAAAACCGAGTTGATCGAAGGACTTCCGGAAAACAACAACGATTCAGTTTCTTCACATGAAAATTTCAAATACATAATTGCTTTTTTTAAAGCAATTATTTCCCCCTGATCCAAATTTAATATTTTATCTTTAATTTCAGCCACACCTTACTCCTCTCGATTTCATTTGCTCTTGCGTCATACCTAGTCTCTGCTCATATGATAAGTGAGTCAATGTTGCATACGGGTTTTTACCAGCATGTACAATCTCGCCGATTTTTAGCCTACCAGAATGGATATACTCCAATTCGGCACTTTGGCTGATTTTACTCATTTGTTCTGCATCGGCTTTAAAAATAATGGCATAATCGCCACGCCCAGTATGAATAGGATCGTTAATAAATATGTCCCTCATTGCATCTTCTGGAGACATCAATATGTCAGTAATATAAACTTTCCCTTTAGAGTTTGCTTCAATCACACCTGTTTCCATTATACGATCAAAGCCGAATTTATCAGTATAATGAATAAATATATCATTACCTGCCAACCCCCACGGATCCACCCACGTCAGCGGATCACCCACATAGCTGTAGGTATTTATCCCGCCCGCTAACCCAATCGGGTCCATCTGGGTGTAACGACCAGCGACCGGGTCGTAGTAGCGGAACAGGTTGTAGTGGAGCCCGCTTTCGCGGTCGAGATACTGGCCCTGGAAGCGTAAGTTCTGCGGCACCTGCCACTGCGGCACGCTGAGTTCGCGCTCCGTTTTGCCCCACGTACTGAACTGTCCGCGCCAGACGGTCTGGCCGTCGGCGTCCGTCACCCGCTCCGGCAGGCCGTTGAGTTCGGTGTGGTACCAGTAAATTTCGCAGTCGTCGAAGACGCTGTCGATGCGCGCAAGCGGCTCGTAACTGCCCTCTGTATAGACATACTGAACGTAGTGGTCGGGTTCCTTGTCGCTCTGCTCGCCCGCCAGTTGCAGTCCCTGCCAGTCGAAGCGGATGGTTTCCGGCTGCGGGTCGTTATAGCGCCACAGAATCTTGTGCGTCCTGCGCCCCAGCGGGTCGTAGCGGTATTCCACTTTGCGGAACTCGCTGTTCCCCTCAAAGCGTATTTCTTTTACCCGCTGCTCATCATCATAGGCAAAATGCTGCACCACGCCGTTTTTATCCTGACGCCGCGTGAGCCGCCCGAACCCGTCGTAATCGAGCTTCAGCCCGTCGAGACGCAGCAGCAGGTTGTGCCACACCGGGTTGCGGTGTTCCTCCGTGCGGTTGCCTGCGGCGTCCCAGAAGAAGCGCTCTTCCTTCTGCGGCTCGACGGCTTTTGTGACCTGACCGGCCGCGTCGTAGCCCCACAGGTACTGGCTGTACTTCTCGCCCGGCGTCGCGGGCGTCGCGTCGGTGTGTATCTGCTGGACTATCTGGTCGGTGCGGTCCCAGCGATAGCGGCGTTCGAACACCAGTTCGCGTCGCGCGTCCAGCACCGTGCGCTGGGTGACGCGCCCCGCGGTGTCGTAATGGGTTTCCTGCGAGAGCACGCCCTGGCTGCGGGACGTTTCACGGTGCAGGCGGTCGCGACCGTAAGCTGCCAGCGTGTGCGTCGCCCCGCCGTGGCGCAGCTGCATCTCCAGCAGGTGACCGGTGCCGTATCGCAGGCTTGCCAGCTCGCGACCGTCCGGGAACCGCGTGCTGCTGAGGTTGCCGAGCGCGTCGTACTCGTACTCAAATTTCCCGCCGTGGTTCTCCTCGCTCACCAGCTCGCCTGCGGCATTGCGGGTGAAGACCAGTACGGCGTCCCACTCGGGTTCGCGCTCTTCCAGCAGCGCTGTCCGCCACTCGGCGCGGGTGGCGCGGCGGATTTCCAGCGACAGCGTGTCGTGACGGTACTCGGTGCGGTGGTCGGCGGTTTCCCGCGCCGTCAGGCGCCCCAGCACGTCATATTCAAACGCGGTGACCAGCGGCGCCTCCCCGCTGCCCGGCAGCGGATGGCGAATCACCTCCGTCACCTGGCCCAGCGCGTCGTGGCGGTACTCCGTCAGGCGGCCCGCGTAATCCCGCTGGCCCGTCAGCCGGCCCGTGGCGTCATACTCAAAGCGCCAGCTTTCGCGGTTCGGGTTCACCAGCGTCGTCAGGCGGCCCAGGCGGTCATAGCGCAGGTGCGTGAGATGGCCCGCCGGGTCGGCGGCGCTCACCACCTGCCCGCGCGCGTTGCGCGTGACTTTGCGCTCGCGCAGCCCGTCGTCGTCCTGCCCGCACAGCAGCCCGGCGCTGTCATATTCGTAGTGCGTCTCGCGGCCGTCCGCCCGCCGCCAGGTCTGCAGACGCCCCGCCGCGCTCAGCGTCCAGCGGTCGGTGTTGCCTTCGGCGTCGCCCGCGCTCAGCGGTCGTCCCGCCGCGTCGTACAGCCGGTGGCTCTGGTTGCCCGAGCAGTCCTCGTCGCGCACCAGCAGCCCGCGCTCGTTCCACCAGAAACGGTGCGTGTTCTCCAGCGCGTCCGTCTGCTTAACGAGGTCGCCCTGCTCGTTCCACTCAAAGCGCGTCACGCCGCCTTTGGGGTCGGTGAGCGAGACCACGTCGCCGCGCGCGTTGTACTCATACTGCCAGGTGCCGCCGTCCGGCAGCACCTCCTTCAGCGGGAACGCGAAAACCGGGTGCCAGGTGGTGAACGTGCTGTTGCCGAGCGGGTCGCGCACTTGCGTCAGGTTGCCGTGCTCGTCGTAGCCGTATTCCCAGCGGCTGCCGTCCGGCGTGGTGGCCGCCTTCAGCAGTTCGGCGTAGTCCGCCCACTCGTAGCGCCACACGCCGCCGTTGCGGTCGGTGAACTCGGTGATGCGGTAGAGGAAATCCCAGCAGTGGCGCGTTGAGAAGCCCGCGTCGCAGCTCACCGTCGCGCAGCGTTTCGCCTCGTCGGCGTCGATGCGCCAGCGCTCCAGCACGTTATCCTGGTCATCCAGCACCTGATAACTGCACACGCGCCAGTTGGGCGCATCGGCGGCGGGCTGCCACTGATAATGCACGCTGAGGTTAGTGGAGTAGCTGTGCCAGCCCATCATGTCGCTGGCGCGGTCCCAGCCGAAGCGGCGCGTGACGATGCCGTCGGCGTCGGTCACGTCGGTTAGCTGGCCGTGTTCGTTATAGCCGTAAGTCACCAGCAGGCGGCGCTCGCCCGCGCAAACCTGATGCACGCTGGCGAGACGGCCATGCGCGGTCTCATAGGCAAGCTCGACATCCAGCGCCTCGTTGTCGCTGGAAATCCGCACCAGCCTGCCGTGCTCGTCCCAGTTGTAGTACTGGCAGTTCTCGTGACGATCGTAGATGCGAAACAGTCGCCATTCGCCGGGGTTCGTCGGGTCTGGCTCGTAGACATGGTATTCGCCGTTCGCCATCTGGAGCATCAGCGTGCCGGTCACGGTGTAATAGAGCGTGATACCGTCTTCGAGATAATCCACCACGTCGCCGGGGTTCAGCTCGCCAAAGCCCAGGTCGCGGCCCGACATGTCGCGCCAGATAAACGTATTGTCCTCAAGGCGGAAGAAGCGGGTCTCAAACGGCAGCAGCCAGCCAGTGCCGAGCATACCGGTCGCGAGATTACGGCTGTTGTAGATGCGCTGCCAGATGAGCGGAATACGGTCTTCCAGCGTGAAATCACGGTCTTCGCCGCCCGCGAGGATTTTCGCGCCGCTGGCGATATCGACAGGGTGCTGCGTATGGCGCGCTTCACTGCCGACTTTCCCGGCCTGGATCAGCCCGAGCGTGGTTAATCCCATCGCGAGATCGGCGGCGAGCTGACAGCAAAACGCTTTGAGTATCTGGCGGCTGAAAATCGTCTTCAGTAAGCCTGCGCTGAGGTTGCGAATAATTCCCGGCCCGAGGCTGCCGATGGCGTTACCAATAAGCCGCGCCCAGAAATTTTTACCGCTGCGGATATCGCGCACCACAATGCTCTCGCCGCCGATGCGCACGCGCGTGTTCTCTTTAACTTTTATCTTTGCTTCGCAGGTGCTGCGATCGCCGTCACGGCACGCGGGCTGACCGTTGATCAGCACTTTTTTCGAGCCTTCCGCCAGGAAGTTACCGCCGGTGACCGTATGGCCTTTGGTACACTCAACGGTATCCAGCGGCGCTTCTTTAGCAAAAGGGCTGGCCCCCGCCACGACCGGCTGGGTTAAGTTATCCCAGACGCTGCCCGCAAAATTTTTCACGCCCTGCCAGCCGCTGCTGGCAATCGCGTTGGCGCCCGCCGCCAGATTATCAAGCGGGTGCAGCGTAAACTGCGCCACTTCGAGAATGGTCACCGCCGTGTTTATCGCGAACGCTTTCGCCTTATCGGGAAAGCTCTCTTCCGGGATAGGCGTATTGAGATAATCATGATCGACCGTGCCCGCCGCACGGGCGGCAGGGAGATCCATGATATGAACGTTGTGCGAGCCACTCGTGATAATGGCATCCGGCGGTCCACGCCAGCCGAAGAAATCCAGCACGGCATCGACACCCTGGCCGACCAGATCGCCTGCGTCTTCCGCGACGCCACTGCCGAAGACAACGGCAATCAATGCAACGCCCGCGAACGTGCCAAGCCCGGTCGTCATCATCGCCATACCCGCCGTTAAGGCGGCAAGACAGATGGCCCCTTCGACCGCACCGCTGACAACATCGGCGAGCAGAGAGCTGTGGATGAGCGGGTCCTGGTAACGGGCAGCTAACGGTTCGGACACGCTTATGCTCCTTCCCCAGGCGTAAACTCCAGACCCGCTTTAATGGATTCCCATAACGCCAGCGCATCTTCATCAAACGGCGCGGTGCGGCTCATGGCCATCACCAGCAGATGGTCATCCAGCATCGTGGTCGCCAGCTGTTCATGAACCGTCACGCCGTGGTTTTCAAAACGCAACGCGACTTCCTGCGCGGGCCGACCACCGACCTGGGTGTCCTGCGCCTCACCGCCGGTAAACTTCTTCATGTCGCGTTTGATTTTGGCGACCTGGCTTTTCAGGTACGCCTCTTCGTCACCAGGCTTCACGTCCCATGCGCGGGTCAGCACCAGCGACGCGCCCGCTTTCGGCAGTGACAATATTGTCATGCTGCGATCCTGTACGGCTTCCGGCAGCGTCAGCGTCCCTTCTGATAGCGTATATTTCACGTCGCTCATGCCTGCCCTTCTCCGTCGGATGTAAATGTTTTTGCCACTTCGTTCTGAATGTCAGCGGGCGTCGGCGCGACGTTTGACGCTTTGTCTGGATCCTTGAGGTTCAGATCGAGCGTGCCGCCGGTGTTGATTTGCCCCGTACCGCTGGCGTTGATCGCAAACTTGGTACAGTAAAGGTTTACCTGGCCGTTCGCGCCCATCTCCAGTATGGAATCGCCCGTCACCAGGCGGATGCCGGTCGCGGAGGAGATGGTCACCATGCCCTGGCCTTTGATGTCGTACTGCGCGCCCACCAGTTCGTTGCGCGTCATCTGGATGGCGTGTTCGTGTTTGCCTTCCACCTTACCGGTGTAATCCTGCTTGATGGCCAGCACCTGTGAACCGCCCACGCTGTGGGTCTCATCTTTTTTCACTTTCGTATCGAGGTTGCGCTCGGCCTGGAGCCATACCTGCTCCTCGCCGGCTTTATCCTCAAAGCGCAGGGCGTTGGCGTTGTCCGGCGAGCCGTCCTTCGACCGGCTCAAGAAGCCCATCTGCGTCGCCGCCGCCGGCAGCGCCCACGGCGGCATGCTCGCCTCGTTATACACCCGCCCCGTTATCAGCGGGCGGTCCGGGTCGCCGTTGATGAAGTCCACCACCACTTCATCACCCACGCGCGGTATCTGCACGCCACCAAAGCCCTGGCCCGCCCACGCGCTCGACACGCGCACCCAGCCCGAGCTGGTGTCGTCGCCCTTCGACAGACGGTCCCAGTGGAACTTCACCTTCACGCGACCGTATTTGTCCGTCCAGATGCTCTCCCCCTGCGGGCCCACCACCTTCGCCGTCTGCGGGCCGTACGTGCGCGGCCACGGCGTCTTCTGCGACGGGCGGTACGGCACGTCCGCCGGTATCACCTCAAAGCGCGTCTCGTGGATGGTGTTGCTGTCTGCGCCACTCGCGTAGCGGTTTTCCTCGAAGTGGTAGTGAGCGACCGTAGTGAGGTACTCGCCGTTGTCGCCGAAGAACGGGGCGTTGCGCAGCACAAAGGTGTGCCCCGGCGCGATGCCCAGCGCCGTCCCGCTGCCCTGGGTCTGGCGGTGCTCCACCTGCCACCGCTCCTGACGGATGCGGGCGTAGAACTCACCGTGGCCGTGCTCCACAAACCGGCCCGGCCAGTCGTAGACGTCGATGCTTCCCGGCTGCGGCGATTTCGGGTTCTGCCGCGCCTGGAACAGCCACGCGTTCGGCTTGCGGAAGTCGTAGTCGTCCAGGCTGTAGATGCCCGGCGTCACGCTGTCTTCCAGCGCCCACTGGCTGATGCCCTCTTCATCCGTGGTGCCGCCCGACGGCGTCACGTGGTACGGAATCGTCTCGTAGCCCGGGAACGGCTCGTACTGGCCGGGGGCGTCGGTGAGAATCAGCGTGTGGCGGTCCTGCTCGTGGCGGAAGTGGTAGGTGATGCCCTCCAGCTCCAGCAGGCGGCTCATGAAGTCGAGACTGCTCTCCTGGTACTGCACGCAGTACTCCCACACCCGGTAACTGCCCGACAGCCGCTCCTCGACGTTCACCCGGCTCTCGCCCAGCAGCGTCTTCACTATCTGCGGCACCGTCTGGCCCTGGAAAATACGCAGGTTGCGGTCGCGCTGCATCGGCCACAGGTCCGGCTCCACCGTCAGCTCGTACGCCGCGTAGCGGGTGCCCGACATCTCCACGGCGGTCACCGCCACGCGGGTCACCTTGCCGTTGAGGTAGCGCGGCGTCATCAGCGCCTGCGTCGGGATGGTCACCGTCACCGGCTGGCCCAGCAGCGCGCTGCGCTCGGCGCGCGCATCCGTGCCGAGCAGCGTCAGGGTGAACATGAACGGCTCCGACAGCGACTCGCGCCCGGAGAGTTTCCAGAAAAGCAGCCCCTCGACCGGGAGCTGAACGGTGATTCGGTTGAGCATAACTTCCATCCCTATGTGTCTGTGCGGTGCAAACCAGAGCCGGAGATCCAGCAGGCTATGATCCATAAATCACAGCACAGCAGCAAATGACGCACTATTTTCAGGGCTCTGACAGCGCAGCCAGTACTCTGCCAGAAACACTTTGCAGTTTTAGTTAATTCACGTCGCAGGTTGCATGAAATTTCATAATACGGCTACGGCTACCGCCGACGCAGGTACGCTCGTGTCGTACACGTCGCCTGCGGCCAGTCGTATCAGGAAATGTCAGATAACGAAGCGGCTATTAGGGGTTATACAAACCGACGCGCGCTCGCTGTGTAAATATACCAATAAGTCGCCCGGCAAAAAACCGTCATTGTTTTTGATAAGCAGACTATTCCTATTCCAATATGTGGTCGGGTTGAAAGTTGGGATAAAAACAGAATAAGGGCGGGGTATTTTTATGGAGGGCGTCACTAATAACGCGCTGAAATATTCATAAAGGAAAGAGGTTTGGCTTTGTAATACCGCGTGATGAAAGGATTCTTTATAAGAAAGAATAATATTTGACTTAGGGGAACCCCTAATTATGGTGGGTCGGGAAAATAACAGGTTATTTTGCCACTCATTGTATGGCGATTTGTATGGCGATGCGCGTTTTGGAGCGGTGAGACGGATACGTGTGCAGCGATGGGTGTTGAGGGGGAATGCGCATGCCGGGCGTCGAACCACCACCGCCTGCGGCGTGGCGGGCAAGCGCGGTGTTACTCCTCCCGACTAATAATGACGTCACTCAGGCAATCCGGCGCTTTGACGGTGAAGCTAAACGTCACGGCCTCGCCAGACGCACCGGCAGGCGTGGTGTAGCTGGTCACTTCATTTTCCGAGTGGCCGCGTGGCGTGTCGGTTATGGTAAGTGTCGGATAGTGCTTTTTGACTTCGTTAAGCGTCAGGCACGGGCCCTGCCAGTGCGATATCCATAGCAGCGTTTTCTCCTGCGGATCTCTGCTGAGCCTTAATTCAATATCCGTAGCCCTTCCCGCCGCAGTAAACGCGACGTCTTCAGCGCCGTAAAAATTGATGTACTCGTTCTGCGAGGTGAGATGAAATTTTAAAGGCGCGCGGTGAAGCGTCGCGGCCCTGATATCCGCTAAGGATGAACGCATGACGGTAATAAAGTCCCACAGCGAAGCCGGGTGCATATCAGCCACGGCACTGGCAGAGCTCAACGCCACCAGGAGGGCGAAGGCAGCGGTAGTTCTATTTATTCTCATGATTACTCTGTATGTCTCACGGTGGCGCATCGCTGAATAGCCTGAACAGCGCGTCGTCATCCGGCATTAAAACCATGCCGTAAATCTGCATATAGCGCTGGAAGTGCTTCCTGAAGCAATTTGCTTAAAATGTTTATCTGAGAAGCATACCACTGTTGCATCTTTACGCTCGCACGTGAGTGATACAAATGGCTTTAAAATCTCTGGCTACCCGTCGCCTTGTCCGTCAGGGCATTGTACAGGCGATGTTAAACACACTCTCGCATTCGCTCACTCTTATTGGATCTATATCGCCATGCTGAAGGCAGGCGTCCTCGTAATCAAGAATTCCGTCGTCATATTTACTTTTCAAAAATGCATCAATACGTAAAAAGGGAATGTCACTGGGTATATCGAGGCTAAATAATGCGGCGGATGCTGAAGTGCCAATATGTCCACCCAGGCTCTGTAACGCAGAAATCACGCTCTCTTTCTGCTGCGCCTCATTAATATATATACGCAGTGTAGAGTGCCCTTTTCGCTTGGCTATTCCACCAACCACATATTCATCATTGCTTTTTTGAAAAGTAATCACATCGCCTTTACTGACGCCATAGATATAGAGGGGTATGTTATCAAGTTCATACTCGCCATTACCATTTCTTTTCAACCAAACCGATTCATAAGGTACCGGCGGGTAGCCGTCTTCATCCTGAATAAGACGAAACGTGACTTTTATGAATTCACTTTTGCTTGTCAAATACGCCTCCATAGACACGCTTCCAGCTTTTCCAAACATTAACATAGTGGACGTCGTTAATGATTTTATAACCTGAAAATTAGATCCTGTACATCTTCTTCGCTTCGTCATCAAAAAAGCAGGTTATATCTTTAATCCTATCGAAAGAAATACCTTTCTCATCCATTATCCATTTAATGAATGTAGCTCGCTTGAAGAGTTGATTGATAATTATCTGTTTTTGCTCTGCCTGCGGGAATGAATTTAACAGGTTATATGTTTCCTTAAAATCCACACGTAGAATATAAAGCACGAAGTTTTGCAAGAGGAAATTCAGGCACGTCTCCTCGTGAATATTCTTTCCTTGTAGAAAGGTGGTAATTGTACGCATTATATGTTCTCTGTCGTCAGAGTAAACCTTTGTAAAATAAACCGCGTCATTGATTAATATCATGTCAACCGGCAGTGCTGGGGCGGGTATTTTCAGGTCAAAGCTCCCCTTTTCAATCATATCTACCAGAGAAAGATGGAGTATCTTAGCCGCTTCGATCTCACTGGCTTCAATTACTATCTGTGAAGATAGTTGGTCATAGTGTTCTAAAAAGTAATCGTAATAAGCTGATGCATAATCTCTTAACGTTATGCCTGAGGGGATATGAACCATCTCACCTGAATTATCTAATGTAAAGGCATTTAAAGTTTCTTCATTCACAGGGTGTGTGAACATGAATAACCGGAATAAGAAGTTATTATTACTTATCCTTTGGGCCGAATTACTTTCATCTCTTCTGCTGTTTGATAATTGAAAAAAACAATATAACTTCATAAATGCATTTATAGAATTATATTTTGTTAATTTCGGCACCGTTGTAATCGAGTTAATCGCAAAAATCATATGATGAAAAACCTGTTCATCACAGACGTCCAACAGAGGGAATTTATCTTTTAAAATTATGCTCGAATCAGGGTTGAATTTATAATGGAGATCTTCAGGTTGAAGATTCAAATCCCACTCGCAAAAAGTTTCATCCTCACTTTTTTTGAAGAAGAGTTGGACTGTTCCATCATTGCAACAAAAATAGTCGAATTTAGTGGAAAGGTTATTTTCTCCATGTAACAAACCATTAACGATAGATAAATAAAAAGCGAAATCCGTTTCATTGTTCATAAACCATCTTTCATGAGGGCTAAGATTAAATATGGCCTGGGTATAAAGTTATATGCTCCATTTTATAATAATATTTGCATTAACAGCCGTAATAACTTTACTAGTTGCTATATGCATATATGTTATGCCGGTGTTTCTTCGCACTATTTATAAAATCAATAAAGTTAATGATTTGTTCATGAGCCAAATCATTATCGACATTAACATCTTTTAATTCTATCAAAAATGTATCCAGCTGGTTAAAAAGAATAATACAATCATGATAATAATCTTTGAATCTGGAAATTATTTTATATGATTCGTTAGCCTTGAGTGAGGAAAATATTTCTTTATGAATCTTTTCATCCATGCAATAACAAGGCGTGTCTTTACTAATCAACCTCTGGTGCTCGCTTGCAAAAAAATCCATAGACATATAGAACCTCTATTTTTATACTGACTATACGAAGAGAGTCATCCCGCTTATTCAAGTGAGGAAGAAGCACAAATGAATATCAACGGTCAAATAATAACTTTAAAAACTGCTGGAGTTATATTGACACCCAATTTATAGAATGCTCTAAAGAACTTACAGGGCAACTTAGAAAAATGATGCTACCTATAAATGCAAGATGATATCGAAAGGTCTTGTTCCTGCCGTAAAACAGAGAGTAACTGCTTTCACACTGTTTCATTAAATCACAGAATCTTTTTGGTGGAATATAGTAACCATTACTGGTTTCAAGTATCTCTTGCATATCAGTTATCTTTAGCATGCATGTATTTAAAATAGTATTTGTCGATAAGTACGCGGATTGAACTGTATCAGTTTTTATTGTAACAATCAGTTCCTCATCATTATAAGTTGTTAGATTAACAATTAAATTTTGCTGCTGGAACGACCAAGAGTTTAAAGTAGATTCGGAGCAAAGCGATAGAAGAGAACTAATAGCATTCGAATAATTTCGTGAAATCATCCTGACATCCTGTTAATTAACATATTATTAAGCCTACGCATTTTTACTGCTCTCGCATCAAGATTATTGGACTACTTACCTTTCTAATTATTTATATTTCTCAAACTCTTTCAATAAATCGGTTAATACATTCATTGCTGATAGCACAGGTACGCAGGTTTCATTGGGTGCCATAAAAACCACTATATCAATCTCATCATCAATTAATTGGGGAAGCAGCTCATCAAGAAGTTCGTTCAGGTGAACCTTCTTCACTGAAAGGTTTTTCCATTCATTTATTGCACATTCCTGAGCGTACTCTTTCGCTGGCCAAAGAGGCAGTGATGTTTGTGCTTTGTTATCTTCTGTGGTTGCATAACCTGATTCATCGCCTAAAGACCATGCACACTCCCAGTCAACCACTTTTTTTATGAAATATACATATCGTTCCTTGGCATTTTTGTTTAATAAAGCTTTAATTTCTTGTTCTGAAAGTTTCATGTTTCGGGCAATCCACGCCAGTTGAATTTAGTTGTTAAAAATTATTATTAATGTATGTGTTTATTTTAAAAGTAATGAAATTAAAAATAGTTAACAACACATTACACCTCTTTTAAATAAACACGTAATAACCTCTATAGAAAAAATACAGGTTTAACAAGGCTATTTAGATTTTTGTAACAGAAGAAATCATCATGGTGATTTCACTTTCTATCCCCGAAAAAAAATCATCAAAAACATTATTTATATTGCCCGATTCATCTATCAAAATTTCATTCCACTTTTTATGATAAGCGCCATCACCATAGGTTAAATCAGCAGATATACGAATGCAGTGTAAATTATCCTTAATACACATTATTTCGTATACAATTTCATCCGGTTTATCATCCACAACCAAATCAGATTTCAATAATAAGCTAAAATACAAAGTGCGATTATCTGATTTTGATCTACACCCTATATCTATTAAACACACTTCATCATAAGAGCTAAAAACGAAGTCATAAAAAGACAACTTTTGAAGAATTATATTAACTACGGATTGATAGAGTTCTTTTCTCATAAAATACACTTCCTGACTTTATTAGTGTTTTCATGAATGGGTCCACTACCGCCATCGACTATTCCGGGGCGGCTGTTCGCCCAATCATTTAGTTTGTTCAAATCAGCATCACCTTTAGGCCTAACGGATGCATGATCGATATCATCTTGTATCACATCGAAACCGGCTTCATTTAATTTAGCCACATCAAGAGGTATCGATTTACCAGAGGGTTTTTCTATTGTTGTGCTCAACCCAGGTTTTTTTAACGGGTTCGTATCTTTTCCTGGTCTGGGAGTCATGTTAGCAGGCGTATTACTACCTTGCCTGTAAACCACGCCTTCTGTCAAAGGTACATGTCTAAAGGCCAACCCCAGCGGATCCACCCATACCAGCGGGTTCGGCGCATACTGGTAAAGGTTTATCCCGCCCGCGAGCCCAATCGGGTCCTGACTGATAAAGCGCCCCGCATCCGGATCATAGTAGCGGAAACGGTTGTAGTGCAAACCCGTCTCGGCATCGAAATACTGCCCCTGATAGCGTAACGGCTGATACACCGGCTCGCCGGTGCGGGTTGCGATATGCTCCACGCGTAGCGTATTGCCCCAGGCGCGGTATTCGGCCCGCCAGGCGATTTCACCGCCCGCGCCCGTCAGCTCGCGCGGCATGCCGGACACATCATTGTGATACCAGTACACCTCTGCGTCGTGTTCGGTGTCGCCCCTGTGAAGACTGATTTGCGCCAGCGGCGCGAAGCTGTCGTCTTCGTAAATCCACAGGTGGCTGCGCCCGCCGCGCGTTTCACTCAGCAGGCGGTTGCCGTCCCACACAAAGGTCGTCACGCCGAAGGCATCCTGCTTCCAGCTGCGTCTGCCGAAGGCGTCATAGCCATACGTGGTGCGCTGCTCTGCGCCGTTACGCACCGTGACGGCCTCCGCCAGCTGATGCTCCGCGTTCCAGCGGAACTGCTGCTGCGTGTGCCGCGCCGTCAGCTCCGTGGTGACGTTGCCAAAATTAGAGTGATATCAAGTAAAGAAAAAGGCCGTTAACGGCCTTTTGAAATTTTATAAAAAATATTTGTACGTTTCTAAAAACCAGTTCAGGTTCTCTGAAGGTTCATTAATCTCTATGGCAGAGGCATGATCAATTTCCGGCTCACCAGGAATAGTAATATAAAAGACAATATTATTCACATCATTGCCGATAGTATCACATAGTTGTTCTTTTGCCTTTTTCATAGCACTTATATATAGATTAATGTTCCTTTCTCTTTCCTCATCAAAATTATAGCCTTCTGGCAGTAAAGGCAGGATGCTTTCATTATAATGTTCCATCATTATAGTGGTGAAAGAACGTACACCGACATCATCATTATCGTCAAAAAATCCGAGAACCCAAGAATATCCCTCCCACTCTATTCCCTTATGAATTTTTTCAAGGCTTTCCTTTGTGGATATGGCCATATAACTAGATAAACCGTCATCGTCCAGTACCAAAACGACCCCATAAATATTATTTTCTTTATTATATTTCTTATATAACCCTAAAAACTCCTCTTGGATTAATTTGTTTAATTTATCCAATTGCATGCTATGCCAATTTCCCATTACCTATATCCTCCAAATACATCATGACCGATTTCTTGTAACTTCTGTTTAAGAAGATTTGTTCTATCGCTGCCTGTCAATTTTTTGCATTTACTTATTTCCTTAATTTCTTTATCAGCTTTAACCAGTGCGTCTGCAACTTTTTTTGCATTTTTTTCGGTATGAACCCCTTCTCCGTTATTGGCGATCATAAGATTCGCAGGGTCGTTTACAGGATCAATACCGTATCTTTTAAGAATAGCTTTCGATCTTGATAAATGCGGAGCCAGAGATGTCCCTTGATATTGTCCTTTAAAAACAATATGATGGCCATGAGGGTTTGTCATCCCTGCGGGTATAACGTGACCATTTGCTAAAGCTTTCGCTAACCAAGATCTTGAAGCCAACCCCAGCGGATCCACCCATACCAGCGGGTTCGGCGCATACTGGTAAAGGTTTATCCCGCCCGCGAGCCCAATCGGGTCCTGACTGATAAAGCGCCCCGCATCCGGATCATAGTAGCGGAAACGGTTATAGTGCAAACCCGTCTCGGCATCGAAATACTGCCCCTGATAGCGTAACGGCTGATACACCGGCTCGCCGGTGCGGGTTGCGATATGCTCCACGCGTAGCGTATTGCCCCACGCGCGGTATTCGGCCCGCCAGGCGATTTCTCCGCCCGCACCCGTCAGCTCGCGCGGCATGCCGGACACATCGTTGTGATACCAGTACACCTCCGCATCGTGTTCGGTGTCGCCCTTACGCAGGCTGATTTGCGCCAGCGGCGCGAAGCTGTCGTCTTCGTAAATCCACAGATGACTGCGCCCGCCGCGCGTTTCACTCAGCAGGCGGTTGCCGTCCCACACAAAGGTCGTCACGCCGAAGGCATCCTGCTTCCAGCTGCGTCTGCCGAAGGCGTCATAGCCGTAGGTGGTGCGCTGCTCTGCGCCGTTACGCACCGTGACGGCTTCCGCCAGCTGATGCTCCGCGTTCCAGCGGAACTGCTGCTGCGTGTGCTGCGCCGTCAGTTTGGTGGTGACGTTGCCGAAGTTGTCATACTCCCAGCGTTTGTCTTCATAAACCCGCAGGCGGTTGTCGTGCAGCGGCGCCGCGCCGGTGTCGCTCAGCAGGTTATGGGCCGGGTCGAAGGCGAAATGCTCGTCGCGGGCGCGGGTCAGGCGGCCCAGCGCATCGTAGTCGTAGCGATGCTCGCCGGTGTATTTATCCACCATCTGCAACAGCTGCCCGTCGCGCCGCCAGGCGTAATCACGCGCCACCGCGATTTTCCCGTTGCGCCCCGCGCGCTGGCTGACCAGCCGCCCCATCTCATCATGGACATACTCGCTGCTGAGGGTGCCCTGCGTGCGGCGAACTTCTCTGTGCAGCACGTCGCGCTCGCTTTCGCTGATAACCCGGCTGCCGAGGTTCACCTGAATACGGTGCCCGCTGCCGTAGTAGAAGTTTTTCAGCTCGCGGCCGTCCGGCAGCGTGGTGACGGTGCGGTTGCCGAGCTCGTCATACTGATGACGAAGCTCATGGCTGACGCCGCGAATGAGGTTGCGCTCAAGCGTGAGCTGCCCGGCGGCGTCCCACTCCAGCTCCACGCGCCCGCCGTGGTTGACGCCCGCAATCAGCCGCCCAAGTGAATCATACCGGTAACGCGTGCGCTGCCACTGCGCCTCGCCGCCGCGCGCCACCAGTTTTTCCACCAGCCGCCCGGCGTCGTCACGCTGATAATGCGTGCGGATGATGCTGCCGTCTCCGTTGCCTTCTTCCTCCCGCGCCGTCGGGAACCCGCCCGCATCGTAACGGTAGCGCGTGGTGCAGCCATCAAACCCGGTTTCGCGGATCAGATAATCGCGCACGTCATATTCCATCTCGTAGCGCGCGCCGTTTTCGTTAACCAGCGTGATCAGGCGGCGCGCCAGATCGTATTCATACTTCACCTGGTGGCCCAGCGCATCGGTACGCGCCAGCGGCAGGCCATCCGGTGCCAGTTGCCATTGCGTCATCTGCCCCTGCGCGTCGCGCCAGGCGGTAAGACGCTGCCAGCGGTCAAACTCAAACGTCTCCGTCGCACCGTCGGGGTGAACAATGCTGCGCGGCAGGCCATCCTGCCGGTTGTTTATCAGCGTACGGTTGCCCGCCGCGTCCGTCTGCTCTTTCAGCCAGCCATATTTGTCATAGCCGAAGGTGGTGGTACGCCCGGAGCAATCGGTGTGACTGATAAGAAAGTCGGCGCTGTTCCAGGAGAGGCGCTGAATGCCCGCCGCCGCATCGCGCACGCGCACCAGGTTCCCGCGATCGTCATGGTTATATTCCGTAATGCGGCCAAGCTCATCCATCTCGCGGATCAGGTTGCCCGCCACGTCATAGGCGAACTCCCGCGTGCCGCCCTGCATATCGGTGACGCGCACCGGCAGGTTCCAGTGTTCGTGGTAGTCGATGCGCGTCATCTGCCCGTCCGGCCCGGTAACGGCGGTGCAGTTGCCGCGCTCATCGTAGCGGTAACGCGTGGTTCTGCCTGCCGGATCGGTGAAGTGGGTCATCTGCCCGCGCACGTTGCGACGAAACCGGGTGTAGCCGCCCGCGGCGTCTTTGTAGCCCAGCAGCTCATGGTTATCGTCGAATTCGTAGCGCGTGACGCGCCCCAGCGCGTCGGTCACCGTCGTGCTGTCGGCGCCATATTCAAACCGCCATTCACCGCCCAGGCTGTCGCGATGCGCCAGCACTTTGCCGGAAGGGTCGTGTTTGTCGTAGTGGTAGAAACACTCCATCTCGCCCGCGAGGCGGTGCGCCACCATGATGTGGTTGCGGTAGCGAAACTCGCGCAGCACCTCGCCCTGACCATTCCTGACGGCGATGAGATCGCCCTGCGGCGAGTAGTCATAACGGCAGAGGCTTTCGGCATGGAGCGGGTCGGAAGGGTGACAGACGCTGACGCCCGTGATGCGGTCTGCCGTGTCGTCACCGGCAAGCGCGAGCCGGGTGAAATGAATAATGAACCGCCGCCCGGCGCTGTCGATAACCTGCTCGGGCTGATGATGCGCGTTGTAGTGCAGCGTTAAGCGGTTATCGTGGCGGTCGCTTATCGCTGAGAGCAGCCAGCGGCCCGGCTGCGCCTGATGCGTAAAATGCCAGCGTCTCGCTTCATCGGCGGTCGCGATGCAGAACTCGCCCGGCAGTGGTTGCGAAAGCGAAAGCTGTTCGTAGCGGTGCAGTTTCGGCGGGTGGCCAGGCTCCGGCCACGGGAATTCGATTTCACGGCCCTGTTCGTCGATAAACAGCAGCACGTCATCCTGCGCGCGCACCTCCAGCGACAGCGGTAAAAACCACCCCTGCCCGAGCCAGCCATTGCCGGTTTCATCAGAGAAGTAATAGCGCTGCCAGTTGAGCGGGACCGACGCCGGAAAGGCGAAGTCGTTATCCTCATCGCCAAAAAGAATTTTAATGCCGAGAATGGCGTTGACCGGGCTCCCGACGAGCGGCGTCACGCCTGCGGTATTCGGGATTTTGCACGGCTCGGTCTCTTTTTTGGCTTTGCCTTTATCGCTGCCGCCCTTCTCGCTGCCCGCTTTTTTCGCTTTTACCGCGTCTTCCGCGCCTTCTTTGGCAGCTTTGCCCTCGGCTTTCACGGCCGCTTTTTCCGCTTTAAACGCGGATTTCTCGGCGAGTTTCGCGGTCTCTTTGACCAGCCCTTTCGTCGCGCTGGCGGCTTCTAACGCTTTGCCTGCTTTGGCCGCCATTTTCCCGGCTTTAAACGCCGCGCCGCCGCCCGGCACGAAGTTCGCTGCCGCCGACGCTGCCGATAACGCCGCGTTGCCGTAATCGCCTTCGGCGGCATAAATCGCCGCGTTCGCGCCATCGGCGACAACGCCCAGTACCGGCACCGCGCCTATGATATCCAGTCCGGTATGAACAATATCGCCCCAGTCGCCCCACCAGCTTTTCTTTTTCGGGGGGTTGGCGCTGCCCGCTTTTACGCTGCTTTTCGGCGCGGGCGCATATTGCAATTTTCCGATAGTATTTCCTGTCGCCATATAAATTCCCTGCGATGGATTGCGTGTTCTTAACAGAATATTTAAATATTTATCGCCGTGGAAAATAAAGGTAATGCTTTATTTTCAGAAGCTGACCGTAATAACTTTATTTTGCGCTATAGAAAAAGGCACATTCACGATTAAAGGCAATAAAGCGTAGAGATAAGTCAGAAATGAAATTATCGCCCCGGACAGGAGCGATAATCATTGTGATGTTTTATTCAGTCATCAGCGGGGGGCCAGTGTAACCCTTTGCGAATGGCAAGCTGACGGATCTCTTCTAATTTATCGATGGTTCTTTTATTACTGTCTTTTTCGCGCTCGATAACATCTGACAGCATCTTCCCAAAATTCAAGCCATTTTGATTTTCAATATTGGGGTTAGCGCCATAATTCAGCAAATACTCAACCTGATCCAGTTCCATGCCAGCCAGTGCAGACATTAATACCGTTTTACCGGCACTGTCGGTTTTATTAACATCGGCACCCGCTGATAATAAATACTTCAGGACGGCAAACGAATTGTCTGAAGCGGCGTTGAAAATTAACGGCTGGTAGTTGGTCATAGCGTTCGGGCTAAGGCCGCCGTCAATCAGCGCTTTGATATAAGCAGGGTTGTTAGAGCTTGCCATCACCGCCGCAGGGCTGCCGAAATCCGGGATATCCTGTAGCGGATCCGCGCCCGCTTTCACAAGCGCTGTCACAATCTCCAGCGATGTCGTATCGCCATTGGTCGCCTCCAGCAGCGCGTACATCAGCAAGGTCATGCTCTGACTGCCGGGTTTATTTAAATCCGTGCTTTTGGCTAAGGCTTTTACTTCGGAAAGATTATGCTCAGCGATAGCCTGAGCAAGCTGTAATTGCGTACCGCTAAAATAAACTTCCGGCGCTGCTTGTTTCATATTCGTGCTTCCGTGACCAGGTATTACAACCGAAAAGAGTGCCAGCCCAGCGAGGAGACTGCAAATTAGCCTGCGAAACGTCTTCATTCTGCTCTCCTTATAAAGCCATTAGTATAGCCTCATCCTCTGCCTTTTCGGCCTCGATACAGGGGATGACCTCGCTCATAAAGTGGCGATTCACCGGGTTGCCTTTACCGCCCGACATATCATGTTTTTTACCCACCGCCGCCGGGAGTGCGGCGATAACCAGCCCGAGCCCGGCACCAATGAGCCCGCCAAACAGGCCGCCAAATTTTGCGCCCAGCGCGCCAAGCCCGCCCACGAGACCCAGAGTGCCCAGCACGCCGGGCTCCTGCAGGCCGGTTAACACTTCCCCTTTAACGCGGTAAGCGTTGATGTTCTCTGACGTCACGCTCTTCTCGAGCACTTTGCCGCCGTATTTCTCCACCGTTCCGCCGTTAAGGCCCGCCGCGTTGAAGGTCCAGCCCGGCTTGTTGCTGGCGCGCGAACAGGCGGAGGCGAGCCCGCCGCCCAGCGAGTGCCCGACACAGTCGACAGGCGTCTTCGCCCTTTTTAACGAGGTGCCAATCTCAACCGCCTTTTTGTAGTACGGATTGCTGACCCCAAACGCCTGTTTGGCATTGACGCCCCAGTCCGGCCCCGACTGCGTGCCACGGAAAACCACCGAGGGCGACATATCTTTGCCAAACACGGCTTCGTCTGGCTCATACATCCGCGCGCGAAACTGCGGTGCGCCGTTCTCGCGTAAATCATTAGGCGACAGGTTATATTTCGCGAGCGCCTGCGGGTCGTTAGAGATATCTTTCCAGCCCGTCGGGATTTCCGGCGTGGGTTTTGACGGGTCGCGCGGTTCGTAGACGTAATCGGCGAGACGTGCCTTTTCCACCGCGACGTTGTTCTGCTCAAGGCGCTGCGCCGCGGCCTGCGCTTTAGGGTCGCTGCTTTGCTTGCCCTTCGCGATAAGCGCCTTACGCCGCTCCCAGGTCTCTTTCTTGGTGAAGTCACCGCCGCGCCCGCCGTTGGCTTTACCGTTCATGGCGAACGTATCCTGCACGCGGTTAAGCGGGTGCCCGCCGACGTTGGTATCCGGGCTGTGTTCAATAGACCAGCAGTCGCCCTCCACCGTACCGCTGACCACACCCTTATTGCGCCCTGCCGCATCGCCAATAGTGGTCGGCACAAAGCTCTGGTCATACACAAACGCGGGTTTGCCGCCGAAGTTCACCGAGTTAACGGTGCTTTTGGCAGGCTCCAGCGTCGCCGTGACCGGGTACGGCACCGGCGGCTGGATGCCGGGCGTAAAACATAAATCGGGCGCCAGGCCAACCAGCTTATATTTCCCGTTTTTACGGGCGGCAAAGTTCTCAGCCATGCGCGCCTCTCTCTTTCAGATTCAATAACGACGGGGGCAGCGGGATAAATTCCGCCGATGCGCGATCCTGGTTCAGGTGACGCGCGCGCGTCACCTGACCTGCGCGCTCATCACGGGCGATAAAGCGCAGCTCGGTCATGACCGGCTCCATCAGCTCCGAAATAACGGTCCGGTAGCTGCAGTGCACTTTACGCGCAGGCACATCCACGACCAGCGTATCGAGCGCCATATCCTGCGCGACCCCGGCGCCTTTCTGCGTCATGATAAAAACGAACAGGCTCTCCACCGGCACCTGAAAACGAATCTCCTGATCGGCTTTGTCACGGGCGGAGATGAGGTATTTCAGCGTCACCGGCACCGCGCTTAACGGCGCAGGCAGAGGAAACTGCAATAACGGATGCGCGCCGCACCAGTAATCAAAGCGAAAATCCTTCGGTAAAAAAGGGTGCCGGTGCTGTTTCCACTCTTCGTCATAGGTGCCCGCATGTTCGATGCGTCCCTGCCAGCCGCGGCCATAAAAGCCAAACCCGGCGGCAAGCCCGGCCTCATCGATTTTCTTCACCGGCTGCGTGACCCATTCAATCTGCGGGGCGGGCAGCCGGTCTTTTTTCAGCTGCTTTCTGACCTCGCGCGGGTACCATCCCATGCCGGTCGTATTCTCCTGGGCGGCGATAACGTTACCGTCAGGCAGCGTGTATAACCCCCCGGCGGCGTATTCGTAGCGTAGCTCGAGCGTTCCGATGGGCTCAGGCTCCGTCAGCCGCCAGCCCGCCACGACCTTCCACCATTCGCGCGGCCCGTGGATACGCAGCAGGCGCGTCGTGTCGCCAATTTGCGCGCCGACGGTAAAGCTGCGCGCCGGTTTATCCTGCGGCGCAAAGGCGCTCGCGTTTATCACGACATCCATCCAGGGCTTATAGGGCGCCAGATCGCTTTCAAACCTTACGCTGCTGTAGCCCGGCTCGCCGTAATGCATATCCTGCTCAACCAGTTCGCCCTGATCGTCACAGAGCGTCAGCGCGCCCGTGGCGATATCAAGATCGTAACTGACGCGGGCGACCACCGTACTGAAGCCGTGGTCGTTCTGGTCGAACGAATCGAACAACATGGCCGGAAAGGCGCTGAGATTAGTAAAGTTTTCCATATCAGTTGATGTTGATTTCCGTGCCGTCGATATCGATGACTTTTTCACCGACGAGCTTGATCTTATTGGCGCTCAGCGTGATGGTGCCGTTCTGCTCCAGCACAATCATCGACTCCCCGCAGACCAGCGTTATTTTCTCTTCCGCGCTGAAATCCGCCGTCGTCCCCGCCGACAGGCTGAGATCTTTGCCTGAATTCACCGAGTATTTGAGCGCCACATTGTGCATCTGCATGGCGCCGACGTTGGTCATCCAGCCCGCCCCGACGTTCAGGACATACGCCGCGCCGATGTTGGTATTTTGCGCGAGCCCGACGTTGAGCATGGAGGCGAGCGCTATCGTCTCCGTTTTGGTCTTATCGACGCGCAGCGTCTGCGCGCCGTTGACGGTCACGCTCTGGTTCTGGCCGATACGCACGGTTTCATTTTGATCGACCGTTTCGGTCCGGTTGGAATGGACAGTGATGGTTTCATTGCCGTCCACCGTCTCGGTGCGGTTCTGATGCACCGTGATCGTTTCATTTTCGACGACCGTTTCCGTCCGGTTTTTCTTCACCGTCGTGGTTTCATTCGCGCCAATCGTTTTAGTGCGGTTGCTGCCGACCGAATGGGTTTCATCATTCTCCACCTCGGTATCCATATTTCTTTCCGCGTGCAGCCACACCTGCTCGGCCCCGGCTTTATCCTCAAAGCGCAGGGCGTTGGCGTTGTCCGGCGAGCCGTCCTTCGACCGGCTCAAGAAGCCCATCTGCGTCGCCGCCGCCGGCAGCGCCCACGGCGGCATGCTCGCCTCGTTGTACACCCGCCCCGTTATCAGCGGGCGGTCCGGGTCGCCGTTGATGAAGTCCACCACCACTTCATCACCCACGCGCGGTATCTGCACGCCACCAAAGCCCTGGCCCGCCCACGCGCTCGACACGCGCACCCAGCCCGAGCTGGTGTCGTCGCCCTTCGACAGACGGTCCCAGTGGAACTTCACCTTCACGCGACCGTATTTGTCCGTCCAGATGCTCTCCCCCTGCGGGCCCACCACCTTCGCCGTCTGCGGGCCGTACGTGCGCGGCCACGGCGTCTTCTGCGACGGGCGGTACGGCACGTCCGCCGGTATCACCTCAAAGCGCGTCTCGTGGATGGTGTTGCTGTCTGCGCCACTCGCGTAGCGGTTTTCCTCGAAGTGGTAGTGAGCGACCGTAGTGAGGTACTCGCCGTTGTCGCCGAAGAACGGGGCGTTGCGCAGCACAAAGGTGTGCCCCGGCGCGATGCCCAGCGCCGTCCCGCTGCCCTGGGTCTGGCGGTGCTCCACCTGCCACCGCTCCTGACGGATGCGGGCGTAGAACTCACCGTGGCCGTGCTCCACAAACCGGCCCGGCCAGTCGTAGACGTCGATGCTTCCCGGCTGCGGCGATTTCGGGTTCTGCCGCGCCTGGAACAGCCACGCGTTCGGCTTGCGGAAGTCGTAGTCGTCCAGGCTGTAGATGCCCGGCGTCACGCTGTCTTCCAGCGCCCACTGGCTGATGCCCTCTTCATCCGTGGTGCCGCCCGACGGCGTCACGTGGTACGGAATCGTCTCGTAGCCCGGGAACGGCTCGTACTGGCCGGGGGCGTCGGTGAGAATCAGCGTGTGGCGGTCCTGCTCGTGGCGGAAGTGGTAGGTGATGCCCTCCAGCTCCAGCAGGCGGCTCATGAAGTCGAGACTGCTCTCCTGGTACTGCACGCAGTACTCCCACACCCGGTAACTGCCCGACAGCCGCTCCTCGACGTTCACCCGGCTCTCGCCCAGCAGCGTCTTCACTATCTGCGGCACCGTCTGGCCCTGAAAAATACGCAGGTTGCGGTCGCGCTGCATCGGCCACAGGTCCGGCTCCACCGTCAGCTCGTACGCCGCGTAGCGCGTGCCCGACATCTCCACGGCGGTCACCGCCACGCGGGTCACCTTGCCGTTGAGGTAGCGCGGCGTCATCAGCGCCTGCGTCGGGATGGTCACCGTCACCGGCTGGCCCAGCAGCGCGCTGCGCTCGGCGCGCGCATCCGTGCCGAGCAGCGTCAGGGTGAACATGAACGGCTCCGACAGCGACTCGCGCCCGGAGAGTTTCCAGAAAAGCAGCCCCTCGACCGGGAGCTGAACGGTGATTCGGTTGAGCATAACTTCAGTCCATATAACAGGGGAACATGACAGGTCCGCCAGGGGGTTTACTGGCGAATACGCGCATGGCCAGTAACCAGGCGCTACCTGTTTAGCGTGATGACGTTAAGAGACGATTACTTTTTCTTTTGCCAGGGCCATTTGTGTACCCTGTCATTGTGGATGAAACGGGGCAAGCCATATCCCGTAATAAATCAGCGCGGCGCCCAGCGAAAGCGCTACTCTGAGGATTAATGGTGCTGCCGGGCGGGCATTTTTAACGGCTGACTGTATTGTCTTATAATTATCCCGATTGAAATTCTCATGAAATTTCATAATAAGAAAAAACTGCGTGTTTATGCCCACCGCAACAAACTGTAATCCCCACAGCACAATGGCTGACAGAAACACAGTGCATGAATAATGTTCAGCTGCGGCAGGCGAGAAGATATTCCAGACGAGCGCCATCGCGAGAAAAACAAAAGAGACGACGCCGAAAAGAATGAAAATACCGACAAGCTTAAGACCAAAGAAAAGCCACTGCCTGCGGGTAAAGGACATTTTACCTTTCCAGATGATGTACAGCGCACACGCCATGAAAAAAACAAATACTGCAAAGAACATTCCGTTGCCTCTTATAGCGTAAGTCACCGCCAGTAAATTGTATAAAGGCACGCGTCACCCGCGCTTTTTTACGTCTTAAAACAGCGCTCTGCGCAGGCTTCAGGCAGAAAAGCCGGGCTCCTGCCTGCGGCAAAAGCCCGGCTCCGGGGACTTTTCTCTGAGCGACCAGTCGCCGAATCAGGGGGCGAGCATTAATACCTTGAACTGGCTGGGGACAATACGCATCCCCACAGCGTTGGTTGAGTTTTGCAGGCTGACGCTGGTCAGGCGCGTGGCGGGCGTACCTTTAAGCAGCACGGTAAACGCGCCCGTCAGGTGGCGTGACGGTCCCATGACCGTACCTGAGGCGACACCCGTCGCTACACCTGGGTTATCACCATTGGTGAGCGGCGTGACCGTTGCCATGTTATGCGCGGGCATACCCATAAAGAGAATATTCAGCGCATTGGGGATGGCCGTTGGGCCGAGTGCGATATCAGGGTAAGGGATCGGCGTTGGTGCAGGCATTGGCGTCAGGCACACGTCCGGAAACGCCAAATCCATGCCAAACAGCTGGCAGTTAGCAAACATAGTGATTACCCCATGTGGATCTGTTCAGAATCGACTTTGGTGATCGCTTTGGACGTAATCACCGTATTGTGCGCATGCAGTCGTGCGAAATCTTCAGCTTTCATATCCAGCTGGCCTGCGCGCACCTGCTCTGTCTGCCGTGTGGAGCGAAACAGGTTATGACTTATCTGCGTTACCGTCTGCCAGACTGACTCCGCGCGCTTGCCAACGATGCGCGAAAGGCTTACCCATGCCGAGAGCTTATCACCGCTATATTTCATCTCGCTGATGTGGCAGTCGCCCTGTTGCGCGCTGACGCGTAGCGCCTCGCCGCTGAGGCTGAGTTCACCTGCGCTGCGGATATGCAGATCGCCCGGTACGCTAAGCTCCGCGCTTTGTGGATTGGCGCGCTCCAGCACCGCCAGCAACCAAAGCTGATTATCGACGCTGGCAATCAGCGCCGTATCGCCCGCCTGCGGCGCGATAACGCAACTGGCGGCGCGGCGGCAGTGCCAGCCGCGGCCTTCGCTTTCCACCATCAGACTGCCGTCGGCGAAACAGTGGGTAACGGTACCGGAGGCCTGAACAGGCGGTGTAATCGTCTGGGCCAGCTTGTGGTTAATATTGCTCATGTTCTCTCCTTAGATACGGCTCTGGCGCTGCGCGCTCCAGGCTTCAGCCGTCAATAATTCTTCGTCATATTCCAGAATGCCCTGACGATTGGAAAACAGGGCATTGTCCTGGCGCGCCCGGTGTAAACGGGTGCGGGAAAAAGTGGCGCCGCGCAAATCGGCAAGACGCAGATCGGCGCCGGAAAAGTCGCTGTAGGTCAGGTCACTCTGGATAAACCGGGCACCCGTCGCATTCGCCTGCTGGAAAATGCACTGGAACAACCGGCTGTGGCTGAAGTCTGTCTGTTGCAGCAACGCCCCCACGAAAATCGCCTGATCAAACACGCTGTTCTGGCATTGCGCCTCGCTCAGATCGGCTTCCATAAACAGCGCCTGGCTGGCGTTAACGCGTTGAAGCTGTGCACCTTTAAGCGTTGCGCCTTTGAAGTTGCACTGCGGCAGTTGCGCGCCTTCAAACCGCGCGCCTTCCAGTTGGCAGTCCGTAAACTGGCAACCGACAAACTGCTGCTGCGAATAGTTTTTGCCGCGCTGGTCGCAGTCAAAAAAGACGGTTCGCTCAAACGTGCCGTTCTCCAGCGACGTGGTACGCAAATCGATGCCATAAAACGTGGCCATCAAACTCTGGCAGCCGCTAAGTACGACGTTTTCCAGTGGTGATTCAAAAAAGACGCTACGGTCGAGTTGCACCTGCGTGAAGTGACTGTCGTTAAGCGTACAGTTCATAAACTGCGTGCTTAACAGCGCGCTATGTGAAAAATCGCTGCCACTGAGTGCGCACTGGTTGAACACACACTCTTTAAGCGTCGTTTCACGCACGTGAATATTATTAAGCTCACACTGGTTAAAGACCGTCTGCTCCAGATGCGCACCGCTGAGATCCACCTGATTCATCGAGCATTCGGTAAAGAGCGTTTCATGCAGCTTTGCGCCGCGAAGGTTAGCCCCGGTGAACGACACTTCCTGAAACATGCCGCCGGACAGATCGCAACCCTGTAAATCGAGCCCATCCAGTGTGAGTTCGATAATGGCTTCGCCGTTTTTGATTTTCTGTTGCAGCTCCGCTGCGCTGAGCGTTGTCATACCACTTCTCCGTCACGCTTCGGCAGGGTTTTTACGCGTTTGGTAAACGCGCCGTTCATGCGGGTCTCATCACTCGTGAACGACTGGGAAAGATCCGCGCGGAACAGATTAGCGCCGTTAAAATCCGCCCCGCCCAGCTGGCTTTTTTGCAGCAACGCCCCCATCAGGTTGGCGTTGGTAAAATCCACCCCACGGAAATCCGTACGAATAAACATGCTGCCCACCATACAGGCGCGCTGAAAACTGGCGCCACGGCAGTTGGCTTCGCTGAGATCGGTGTTCTCAAGTTTTGCCAGCTCAAAACGCGCGCCACACAGCGCCGTCTGGCGCAGGTTGCTTTGCCGCAGCGTCGCATGGGTGAAATCGGCATGGTTGAACGTGCTTTCCGACGCCGCCGCGCAGGTTATCCAGGTCGCGCTGACAAAGCGGGCCTCGTCGGCGTTCGTTTCCACAAAGGAGCAACTGTCGAGCGTCGCATCGCTGAAGTCCGCTGCTTCTAATGTGGATTTCACAAATGTCGTTTTATTCAGCCGAGCATGGCGGAAATCGAGACCCGGCAGCGTCAATTCAAGAAAAACGCAGCCATCAAGCGTCGCCCGGTGGAACCGGCAGCGGGTAAACCAGGTTTCCCGGAACAGAAGCCCTTCCAGCGTGGCGTCATCGAACGTGCAGTCATCCAGCAGCGTCTCCTGCAACTGCGTGTCTTTAAAACGTGCGCCGCTAAAATCGCTGTGGCAGCACTGGGCCAGCGACAGGCTTGCGCCTTCGAAATTGCACTCACGCAGTGAGGCATGATGCAGCTCGGCCCGCGCCAGTACCGCACCGTGGAAATTCGCCCCGACCAGCTGGCACTGACTGAGGTCGGCGCATTCCAGCAGCGCCTTACTGAAATTCGCACCACGCAAATCCATACCGGAGAAATCCACGCCCGTCAGATCCATACCGCTGAAATCACCGCCCTGCGCCAGCGTGCGTTCGGCGCGCTGACGAATAATCTGCGCCAGATCGCCTTTCAGGCGTCGTGCTGGCGGCTGGTGCTGAACGGACATCAGGTACATCCGATGCAGCGCGTCGCGACTTTGCGCCAGCTTCTTCTCACCGAGGCTGTCGCGGTTGCGATACAGCATCTCCTGCATACGGTGCATCGCTTCCGGGCCGCGCGGCTGGTTATCTTCGTTATTTCCCTGCGGAAAACGCGCTTCCATTTCACGCTTACGCGCTTCGGCTTTCGCCTGCATCTCTGCGGCCTGCTTTTCCATCTTTTCGATAAACTCGGGGAGTTCATCCAGCTTCGGCATTTCCGGCTCTTCGAAATCTCCCAGCAGATCGTTTACCTCGCCGCCGCTGGCTTCAATACGGGCGCGGTGCTGCTCGCGAAGCTGACTGGCGCGATTATTCATGTTGTCGCGCATCGGGCTGGCGGACTCTTCCACTTCGCTGTCGATCCAGGGACCGATAGCATCCTCCGGCACCAAATCCTTCTCGCGAAAGGCGAACAGCGCCCCTTTCTCTTTATCCATGCGCTGCGCCAGTACCTTACGGTAGTGATTCACCGAACGGGACGCGCCCATCTTTTCCATCGCTGGCAGGAGTTGTAGCACATCAGCCGCATCATCCTCATTAATGCGGATGTGCCCCTGCCAGATCAGCATCATCTGTTCGAGATGCGGGAAGAACCAGACGGTGGTCGCTCGCAGCGCCACCTCTTCAAACAGGGTTTCATCGCCGCGCTGGCGATTGATAAAGCAGCGCGCCTGCCACGGCGGCAGCGTACCTTCCTGGAGCGGTTTTTCAGGGTGCATATTCCAGATGCGCCATTTTGCCTGCGGCGGCAGCGTATCCCGATCCTGCCACCACTGGTCAGAGCTTGCGGCGTTAAACACTTTCCAGTCGATATCTTTCGCAAAGCCAGGGAAATCGTTCTGCAGCCAGCTGGTGTCATACTTTTTGCCCATGCGGCCGAACCGGCGCGGCCAGAGAATATCCAGCGGCCCGAAGCTTGCAGGCTCCGGGTTCTGTTTGGGCGATATCATGCGCCCTTCGAAAGGCTCGATATTCGGCAGACGACGAAACTCATGCCCCTGATGGATTTCCGGGCGGAACCCGACGCCGTGCGGGTTTTCTTCATAACCTTCGCCGCCGTAGGCGCGGCTCCAGTCGAGACGCATCTCATCAAAAGGCCGGGGCATCGTCATTTTGCTGCCCGCCCAGTAGCGATCGCCGAAGACAGCCAGCGTTTTACTGAGGTTCTCCACATCTATACGCACTGCGCAGGCGGTTTTTTCCTGCTGATGGTGGGTGTAGGCATGGCCGGTCGCCAGAAACTCGGCGCGCACTTTCGGGATGGCCATGTCGATAATCCCACCGCTGGTTTGCAGTTCACTCGCCGCCAGTTGCCAGAGTTCTACCTCCGGTCGCAGTTTTGGGCTGGGCCCCATGTCCGCGAGCGCAATAACCGATACGCCCAGATAGTTTTTCCCCTCCCAGCGAAAAGGCCGGTTCAGTACGCTCAGGCGCAGGGGCTTAACGATTTTCATGCCATGTGTCCTTTATGAACGACAAAGAAAGCAGAGACAGAGCTCAACGGCCCTGAAGGAAAATGACTGACGCCTTATTTTTATAAATGCGTTAACCAGAGGATGAGGTCTTTCTTAGCCTCCGTACGCGCTGGCGGCAACGGTAAATCAACGGCGCAAGGGATGAGGGATATCCAAAATTACCTTTAACGGATCGCTTTTCAGATAGCGCAACGCAACGGTCTTTCCGGGCTGGTAATTCGCCGTATTCATAGCATTAATTACTGCATCGGCCTGGTTACGAACCTCTTCTCCTGTTTCAGTGCGGTAGGTAATTTCAAGCGTAATGTTGAGACATCCCGCACCACCTGAACGACTCCGGGCTTTGGTGATGACCGCCGTGGTATCAACACCATTGCGCAGGATGTTCTGCTTAATGCGATTTCTCTTCCGGTCCCGAATCAATAAATAACCAATCAGAAAACTAAACAACCCAATCGGAATGCCGTAAACAACGTACAAAATCCAATGCACTTTTTATCTTCATCCCTTATTCAAAAATGAAATTCGCCTTCACTATATCGCCGTCACCGAGATATCTTAATTGTACTTCACATCCAGGCTGAACACGAGGTGCGTATAGCTGTGGAATTGTCGATTCAAATCCTATTATCGTCGGTCCTTTTTCGGCATCATTAAATTTTACAATAAAGGCTCCATTTATACTGCCAGTTTCGTTACTGCTTAACTGCTCCGATTTTAAAACCACTGCCGTAACAGTCTTTCCTTTTTTTCGGATCAATGCATCGTTATAAAAGGACTTGCCAATAATATATGCAGGAATACCAATCAACAACAATACGACAATAACATCCATTGTCATATTAGCTCCCAAAGCTGGCGAGATCAGGCTGATATTTAACCAGCCAACAATTAAACAAAAAAAATTACAGACCTTCTCTATCTTTTTGGCTCTGCAATATAAGCCACACTTTTTGAGGCTTATCTTTTTTATAATAAATATCAACCTTGCGGTCTCGTTCTATCGGCATAAGATTTAATGCACTAATAACTTCTGTTTTCTCGGTCGTAATCTTTTCACCCTCCTGGCTATGAAAAGTCAAAGAGATCACACATTTTGGCGAGCCCGCACCAGAAGAGCCAATTTGCTTTATCTTAGTGACAGTTGCCACCGTTCTGATACCATTCTTTTTGAAATCGTCATGCTCCCGCCCTGTGTTAACCACAAGGAATATCATAAAGCACAGTATTCCTACACTAATTAATAGTCCAAAATATTCAGTAATAGCCATTCTTATTTGTTTTTAATAATTATAAAAAGGAAGATAATTTTGCAGCATGTAACATTATACCATGCATTATGATTTTTGCTCCAACCAATGATAAACTCTGCTCTGACATAATCCTTAATTAAGCCAAAATTCTTATTACTATACTCAGCAATAGTGTATCCAAAGTTAGTTAACTTAATCCCTAAATTAAATAAAGCAAAGGATAACACACTGTACTATACGTCTTCTGATGCACATGCGTATTACTTGATAAATAAGGTGAATCAACATTAATTTCCGTATTGCTTTTAATAATATTTATCAAAAGCCAAAATATAAATATTTCCATTTGCTATTTTCTGCACCCAATCGTGCTTAGAGATTGATTTATATATAACTTTTAATCGTCATTTTTCTTGAAAAATATACTTGAAAGTTACCCAGCCACCAAAAAACTAGCCAGGTATTTATAATAGCGCTTATTCTTCTATTTAGTACGTCCTGTAATCAGGGTAGTAAAATTGTGTCGGATTGACAGGATTTATTCTTATTCTTATTTTTTTTCCAACTTCAAACTTATCTTTGTCCGTTATATAAAAGCTAAGGCCACGTTTAGAGGTTATGCTTTTCCCTTTAAACTCATACTGCACTGTAATTACAGCAACTATTTTATTATTTATTCTTTGAGCAGCGTCGGGCTTGATCACTGTCATCGTCGCCTCAACATCGACACCGTTTTCTTTTATATAGTCATCAAGTTTATCTGACTCTCTATTTTTAATAAAAACATAGGCAACAAACATCAAAATAAATAAAGGAATAATCCATGCAAGCTTAGGCATGATATAAGATAAAGTATTCATAATCCTTCGATTAACTAAAATTGGTTAAAACAGCAACATATTATGCGAGAATGGGGAATTTTTCTGTATCTCACATATGCACTTGAAATTTACCACCTATGCATTTCAATGCGGCGGCTCCACTCTTAACTTCGGACTATTAACTGAGACTCTCAATATGTCTGCCTACCCTGCCCATAATGTCCACTTTTTACTTTCGCTCTTAGTCAAAAATGAAATAAGCTTTTATCTTATCACCTTTATCTAAATACCTTACCTGAACCACGCACCCAGGCTGGATACGAGAAGCATAAAGTTGCGGATAGTAGATTTGAACCTGATTGTTTCCTCTCCCATATCAGCAGTATCAAATTTCACGATAAAATCACCGTTTATACTACCGGTTTCATTACTGCTTAGCTGTACAGATTTTAAAACCACTGCCGTAACAGTCGTTCCTTTTTTTCTATCGATGCATTATCATAAAAGGACTTTCCAACAGTATAAATAGCAATCCCAACCAACAGTATCCCGACAATAATTTCCTTTGGCATATTAACTCTTGTGATTTAACTGCGCGCATCTAACTCATCGCCTCAATTTAAAAACTCATGACATTTCTTGCCCTGATGTTATAGAGTAATCAACCATCCTTCACAGTAAACCTTACTTCATTTTGATAGAGGGGTTTTCAATTTCAATGATGACCAACTCTGGATTATCTTTGCTATATACAATAGGGAAGGTCTCGCCAAGGCTATATTTTTTCAAATCAGAAGTAAATATCACCGCAGTACCCTCATTTAAAATATCGCGTCCTTGATAAGTTTTATAACGGTAATGTAATTTAATATTTGTATACTGTGAAATCTTTCCAGTATAGCTTTCTACGTTAATGATTTCAGCCAATACATGAATACCATTACGACGAATATTATCTTTGTTTTTTTTGCTTCTAATATCCTTAACAATTACAGTTAATATTATTATCGCAATAACAGACAGAAATACAATCGCATAGCCTTTAGCAAAAGAAGACGAATCAAACATAATAAAAGATCACAGCAAGAATTAAACCACAAAAGAAGAGTGAACCGATGCAAAGTCAATGAATCCTTTACTGTATTCTTAGCAAGAGATTAAAGGCATTTATTTTTTATTTCATTTACTTAAAATCATCTTATTCTCGGCGTGAATGCACGTTTGGATACACCATAAAAGATAAAGCATCGGTTATTACCAGCCATCCAATATGTTCTATCACATCATTTAAATCACCATCTCATTAAAATTTTTCATTTCAAAAGGCCTCCATAAAGTTATTATGGATGTCCTTAAGTTTAATATTAATTTATAGTCCGCGCTCTTTTTCTTCGCTTAAAATCATCCATACCTTGTTTGGATCGCTTTCTTTATAATAAATCTCGACCTTCCGCTCTCTCTCAAGGACAGTAAGATCCAAAACTGAAACGAACTCAGTATGATCAGTGTTGATTTCAATATTATTTTTTGTAAAGAATTTTAGTGAAAAAATGCATTTTGGAGAACCAGCCCCTGATGAGCCTATTTGCCTGATATTAGTCACTAACGCCTCAGTTTTAATACCATTTCTTTTGAAGTCATCATGTACTGCGCCTGTATGAAAAACCAAATATACAATAAACCCTGTAACTCCCAGCGTAATAATAAGACCAAAATATTCAGTGAAATCCATTCACAAGCCCTTCATTTATAAACAATCATTCCATTTCAAACGGAACCAGGAAAACTTGCCTAGGATCTTTTGGCATGTAATATATAAATATTGTATTATTCCGCATAATTTTTATCAGGTTTTGTGGAGATATATATTCTTTCGCTGTCACTGTTACGGGACCTTGTTCTGATTCAAACTGAAGCTTCATTTTCATCTTTGTATTACCTGTTCCACTAGCACCGATTTTCTCCATGCTGAGTATTTTAGCTTCTGTGCGAATACCTTCTTTTTGGAACTTCTCATAAGAAACGCCAGTGTTATACACGTAAAGGAACATGCCGACTATTACAGCCACCATGACGATTATGGTAATTTCAAATGAGCCAGACATACAACTCCTTTTTTATCTAAACAAAGCCACAGCCTTTTTAAAATGCATCTTTATATTTTAATAAAAGACCATTTTCTAATTTAGAACATCCTATAATTTAACCCCCCAACCATTAAAGATATTTACTATCTTTTTCACTCTGAAAAATAAGCCATACCTTTTTAGGGTTCTCTTTTTTATAATAAATATCTACAACCTTATCCCGCTCAACCGGCATAAGATCCAGTGCTGAAACAACCTGAGTTTTTTGCGTTACAACCTCTTGACCACTTACATCTTTAAAGGTCAATGAGATAACGCACTTTGGTGAACCGGCACCAGACGAACCGACCTGTTTTATTTTGGTAACGGTTGCTACAGTTCTTATTCCGTTTTCTTTAAAATCAGATTGCTCTCGGTATGATTGGACACCTACATAAACCATAAAGCACAAAGCGCCAGCCATAACCAGTAATCCAAAATGCTCCGTGATAACCATATTTATTTCCTTGTTAAATCATAAGAAAGTTGAAAGCCGTGCTGCATGCAGCATAATACCATGCATCATTATTTTTGCGCCTGCTATATGTTCACCCCTTACTACAGAGTTTGCCCAATCGAATTTCTTACCGCTATACTCGGTAATACTATAACCAATGTTAGTTAAATTCAGACCCAAATTAAAAATATTAAAGGCGGTTGAAGCAGCGCTATATGTCTCCTGATGAAAGTGCGCATTACTTGATAAATAAGGCGAATCAACATTAACTTCCGTATCGCTTTTGATAGTGATTTTATCAGGAGATGAAATATGAATATGACCATTAGTAATTTTCTGGACCCAATTACCATCAATATTAACGTTGACATTCCCTTTGATGCTTTGCTCTTGCCCACCATCATTGATGGTTAAATAGTCACCCGTATCAATGGTAGTTGAGCGATTCCCATGAATAATATCTTTTTTAAGATCGGTTATCTCACTTTTGAACCCACCGCTAGTGACCATTAACGTCTTACCATTAGTTATAGTGGTTTCTTCGCCATTATTAAACGTCCTGGTTTCACGCTGATCGACTACAGTCGTACGCTTTTGCTTATAGTAAAACGAAGCATCGCCCGTCACTTCATCTTTTTGATCGCGTCCGATAGTGGTGGTGCGACAGCCATCAATCGCGACCGTTTTGTCGTTTTCTACCGAGATATTCATGTTTTTCTCGGCATGCATATCCAGCAACTCATCGCCCATCTTGTCTTCAAAGAAAAGATAGCTGGCATTGTCGCGATGCCCGTCTTTACTGCGTGTCATAAAGCCCATGCGTGTGGCATCACCGGGTAACTCCCACGGCGGCATGCTCGCCTCGTTGTACACGCGCCCCGTTATCAGCGGACGGTCCGGGTCGCCGTTGATGAAGTCCACCACCACTTCATCACCCACGCGCGGTATCTGCACGCCACCGAACCCCTGGCCCGCCCACGCGCTGGAGACACGCACCCAGCCCGAGCTGGTGTCGTCGCCCTTCGACAGACGGTCCCAGTGGAATTTCACCTTCACACGGCCGTATTTGTCCGTCCAGATACTCTCGCCCTGCGGACCCACCACCTTCGCCGTCTGCGGGCCGTACGTGCGCGGCCACGGCGTCTTCTGCGACGGGCGGTACGGCACGTCCGCCGGTATCACCTCAAAGCGCGTCTCGTGGATGGTGTTGCTGTCCGCCCCGCTCGCGTAGCGGTTCTCCTCGAAGTGGTAGTGCGCAACGGTAGTCAGGTACTCGCCGTTGTCGCCGAAGAACGGCGCGTTGCGCAGCACAAACGTGTGCCCCGGCGCGATGCCCAGCGCCGTCCCGCTGCCCTGCGTCTGGCGGTGCTCCACCTGCCACCGCTCCTGGCGGATGCGGGCGTAGAACTCCCCGTGGCCGTGCTCCACAAACCGGCCCGGCCAGTCGTAGACGTCGATGCTTCCCGGCTGCGGCGATTTCGGGTTCTGGCGTGCCTGGAACAGCCACGCGTTCGGCTTGCGGAAGTCGTAGTCGTCCAGGCTGTAGATGCCCGGCGTCACGCTGTCTTCCAGCGCCCACTGGCTGATGCCCTCTTCATCCGTGGTGCCGCCCGACGGCGTCACGTGGTACGGAATCGTCTCGTAGCCGGGGAACGGCTCGTACTGGCCCGGCGCGTCGGTGAGAATCAGCGTGTGGCGGTCCTGCTCGTGGCGGAAGTGGTAGGTGATGCCCTCCAGCTCCAGCAGGCGGCTCATGAAATCGAGGCTGCTCTCCTGGTACTGCACGCAGTACTCCCACACCCGGTAACTCCCCGACAGCCGCTCCTCGACGTTCACCCGGCTCTCGCCCAGCAGCGTCTTCACTATCTGCGGCACCGTCTGGCCCTGGAAAATACGCAGGTTGCGGTCGCGCTGCATCGGCCACAGGTCCGGCTCCACCGTCAGCTCATACGCCGCGTAGCGGGTGCCCGACATCTCCACGGCGGTCACCGCCACGCGGGTCACCTTGCCGTTGAGGTAGCGCGGCGTCATCAGCGCCTGCGTCGGGATGGTCACCGTCACCGGCTGGCCCAGCAGCGCGCTGCGCTCGGCGCGCGCATCCGTGCCGAGCAGCGTCAGGGTGAACATGAACGGCTCCGACAGCGACTCGCGCCCGGAGAGTTTCCAGAAAAGCAGCCCCTCGACCGGGAGCTGAACGGTGATTCGGTTAAGCATAATCTTCATTCCGTAATGTTTTATGCTATTGCGTAGGTAGCGGCAAAGCAGAAGGGATAAAACCCGCGCCATCAGAGACGACACCGCCTGCATGATCAGAAATCATGCAGGCGCGCGTCAGCGGGTAAGGCAGTGCGGGAATTATTTAACCGGCGCAGGCGGCCACTTCCCGCCATGCTCGATGAGCTTGTTTTTTATTTCGGTCAGTGTCTTATATTCGTCGCTGCCCGCTTTTGCCCGCTTCAGGAAACGCTCAAGCTGGTTGCCCATCGTCCAGCCGAATTTACCGTGGATCTCCGGGTCGGCGCCGCGTTCGAGCAGCAACATAACATGATCGTAGGCGTGAAAATCCAGCGCCTCGATAAGCACGGTATTGCCTAGCGAATCGGTGATGTTGATATTCGCGCCCGCATCCAGCATGGCTTTTAACGTTTCAGTGTTTTTGGCTTTGATGGTTTCAAAAATAATCGGCTCATGGAACGTTTTGTCTTTCGCATCCGGCGATAAACCGCCGTCAAGCATCGCCTTGATCCATTCACCGCTGTCCGCATTAAGAACAAATACCGCGGGGCTGCTTTGTCCCTTAGGACGCGGCTGAAGCGGATCGGCCCCCGCTTTAACCAGTGCGGTAATGATTTTTAACCGGGCAGAGGTTTTATCATCAATAGCATTTCCCAGTGCCCAGAACAGTAATGTCATTTCCTGCTGGCCGGGGGTATTCAGATCGGTTTGCGGCGCCTGTTTGTCCACTTCGCTGACATCGCCAGCTTCGATAGCCTTCGCAAGCGTCAGTTGCTGGCCGCTAAAATAATCCTGCGGATTTAAATCCATATCTTTCTTACACCCCTGAATCATGAAGGTAAAACACAGCGCGAGGCAGCCTACAAAAAGTTTTCTCACAGGCGACTCCCGATGATGGCGATATCTTCATCTTTTTGCTGCTCGATACAGTTAATAGCCTGGTCAATACCGTGGCGCTCCAGCGCGCTGCCGGTGCCACCGGGGAGATCATGCGGAATGCCCGCAGCGTTTGGACTGAGCGCAGAGACCCCTTCTTTGAGCAGAGTCGGTACGGGGAGGCCTTTCATTGTCTTAAGGTCTTCCCAGACATTCACTTCCTGCACTTTCGTCAGCAGCTCGCCCTCAACGCGATAGGCCTGGATATCATCAGCTTTACCAAGAACACTGCCGCCATATTTTTCCACGGTGCCGCTGTTGAGCCCTGCGGCGTTAAAGGTCCAGGCCGGTTTGCCGCTGGCCATGGCCGTGGCGGAGGCCAGACCGCCGCCGAGCGAGTGACCAGCGATATCCACGTTCTGGCCCGATTTCGCCAGCGTATCGCCAATGCCCACCGCACTCTGGTAATAGGTGGAATTTTTGCCCACCCCTTGCGCAAAGTTGTTTGACCAGTCCGCGCCGTTTTTGACGGGTGCCAGCTCACCTTTATTCCACAGCGAAGAGAGGTTATCGCCCACAGAGGCAAATTCCGGCTCCCTTGAGCCCCTGAAGACCACCGTCGGATTCATGTCGCTGCCAAAGACGGCAGGATCCGGCTTATAAACACGCGCCAGAAAATCCGGTGAAGCGGGATTGTCATACAGCATGCTGCTTTTCAGGCCGAGCTTATTCAGGGCCTCAGCGTCATTACTGATATCTGACCATCCCTCCGGCACACCGGGTGTGGCTTCCAGCGGGTTAACTGTCTTATAAACATTTCCCGCAAGCTTGGCTTTTTCGACGGCGATGTTGTTATCGGCAAGACGCTTCGCGGCAATCTGCGCATCGGGGTAGATACTGGCGTTGCCCTTGCTGATGAGATCCTTACGCGCCTGCCAGCGTTCCGCCTTGGTCATCGCTTTAAGCTGCGCGGCGGTCTGTTTCATGTCTTTGCCCGGCGTCGCCAGCTCAGGGCCCGCTGCAGCTTTCGATTTCACCACCTGCGCCGGTCTGACGGTCGGCGGCGGAAGCGTCCGATAGACACGCACCATCGAGCCATAACGAACGATGATACTGCCTAACGGGAACGACAGGGATCGCGGCGCGTAGGTGGGCGTCAGTTCCCCTTTCTGATTGATATAATAGAGTTCGGTCGTGGACGACCAGGGCCGCGAACTTTCATCAATCGCCACCAGGTTGCCATACCAGAACTCCTGCGCCACCAGCTTGCGCAGATCGCGTCCGGTTTGATACGGGCTGGAACGGGTCGTCGGTTGAAACTGATCGTAACGCGAAAACAACGAGCGCACGGTGTTATCCGGGACCGAGTTTACCCACTGCGCGGCGATATCAGGACGCATGATCCTTTCAAACTGCGCGGGAGGGACGTTTTCACGGAAAATAGAGACAATTTTGATGTGGTACATACGCTTTGTCCTGTAGCGGGTATTCGCCTGCCGGCATTAAGAGGAGAGAGCAAGCCGGAGTCAGGACGGGAGGCGTTGCGGGGAGGGCTGCGTAAGCGCAGCCCTGAACGCCTCCCGGCATCCTTATGGGTTCACAAGCCAGGTGCCTGGACGGGAAACATTAATCGTCTGGCTGCGCGACTGCCCGCGCCCTTTAATGACCAGCTGGAATTCGCCGGTCGGCAGTTGCAGCGAGGCGAAGCCGTTCTCGGCAGGCGTCACGGTCTGCGTTTTGCCGTTAAGCGACAGCTGTTCGCCGTCGTTCATGCGCACGTAGATCTGCGCCACCAGCGCGCCCTGCACCGGCGCGTTCTGCGCGGGCGCGGCTTCCTGTGTGGTCGTGGTCGCAGGCGCAGTCGTGGTGTTCTGCGCCGGCGGCGAAACCGGCTCCTGCTCGCGCGGAGCGCTGTCGTTGCTGGCCGTTTCCGGGGCCGGGTTATCCGCGCCGCCGCTGAACAGCAGTCCACCCGCAATCAGGCCCACCAGCACGCCCGCGGCAATCAGCCCCGGCACTTTATAGCGGCGCCAGCCGGTTTCAGCCGCAGGCTCCGCGGTGTCTTCTTCCACCGGCACCAGCATCGTGCCCGGCTTTTTCACGCTCATCACGTCGTCGAGCCCCGCGACCGACATTTCAATCAGCACGGCGAACTCGTCAATCGACTGCGGGCGGTCTTCCATTTTCAGCGACAGCGCGCGGTCAATAGCCTGCAACAGCGGCTGCGAATAGCCTTCCGGGCGCAGTTCGGCGAGCGGACGATAGCTGTCGGCGATGCTGCGCACCACGCTCACCGGCGGCGGCGAGCCCATGATCAGCGTATGCAGCACCGCGCCGAGCGCGTAGATATCCGTCCACGGGCCCTGCTCGCTTTCGTTGTCGTCGGTGTACTGCTCAATCGGCGCGAAGCCCGGACGCAGCATGGTCTCGGTCTCGTCGGAGATATTACCGATACTGCGGCGCGCGGAGCCGAAATCGAGCAGCACCGGCAGGCCGTTGTCCTGGATCTGGATGTTATCCAGGGAAATATCGCGGTGCAGGTAGCCTTCGTCATGAATCGTTTTGATAGCCCCGAACAGCATCGGCAGCATGCGGCGGATCCACGCCTCGTTGATCATCTCCGGATGCTGCTTGCTCAGGCGCGAGAGCGTCGTGCCGCTGTAGAACACGGTGCCCATGTAGGCGGTGTCGTTTTGCACCCAGAAGCGCAGCACGTGCAGCAGGTTCGGGTGGTTGAAGCGCGCCAGCAGGCGCGCCTCCTGGATAAAGCTGTTCAGGCCCGCGGTAAACGCCTTGCTGAAGCGGTCGCTGCGCAACACCAGACGCATGTCGTCATTACGCACCGCCAGCGACGACGGCATAAACTCTTTAATCGCAATGGTACGCTCAAGCTGATGGTCCCAGGCGCGATAGACAATGCCGAAACCGCCACCACCAATCACTTCCTTAATTTCAAACTCATTGAAACGGTAACCAATCGGCAGGGCGTTGGGTACAGTCCGGTTGTTTTCGTAATCCGTCATGTTTGGAAAACTCTCTGCTTGATGATGGCGTTACGCCGCAAACTGACACTGAAACTCACCCTGCTCAAAGGTGACGCGCAGACGGCGATATTTCTCGTCTTGCGCGCTGGCGGTGAGCAATATCTGGCTCATCTGCGGCAGCAGGGTGTTGGTAAGAATCGCATCGACCATACGGCCGCCGGACTCCACCTCGGTGCAACGCGCCACAATCTGGGTAATCACGCTGTCGTCGAATTCGGAAATAATACCGTGATTTTCCGAAAGACGACGCTGGATCCGCTTAAGCTGCAATTTCACAATCTCGGCCAGCATCGCGTCGCTTAACGGATAATACGGCACAACCAGCAATCGGCCCAGCAGTGCAGGCGGAAAAACCTGCAAAAGCGGCTGACGCAGCGCGCCGCTCAGCGCATCCGGCTCCGGCATCAGCTCCGGGTCGGCGCACATGGCGCTGATAAGATCGGTCCCGACGTTCGAGGTCAGAATGATAATCGTATTACGGAAGTCGATATGGCGGCCTTCGCCATCTTCCATCCAGCCTTTATCGAACACCTGGAAGAAAATCTCATGCACATCCGGGTGCGCTTTTTCGATTTCATCGAGCAGTACTACGCTGTAAGGACGACGACGAACTGCTTCGGTCAGTACACCGCCTTCGCCGTAACCCACGTAGCCCGGAGGCGCGCCTTTGAGCGTCGAGACGGTGTGCGCTTCCTGGAACTCGCTCATGTTGATGGTAATGACGTTCTGCTCACCGCCGTACAGCGACTCGGCCAGCGCCAGCGCGGTTTCGGTTTTACCGACGCCGGAAGGCCCGCAGAGCATAAACACGCCGACCGGTTTGTTCGGGTCATCGAGACGCGCGCGGGAGGTGCGCACGCGTTTAGCGATAAGCTCAAGCCCATGACGCTGGCCGATGACGCGCTGGTTCAGCGTGTCGGCGAGGTTCAGCACCGCGTCGATTTCGTTTTTCACCATGCGGCCCAGCGGGATGCCGGTCCAGTCGGAAACCACGGCCGCCACCACGTTGGCGTCCACCGCGGCGAACAGCAGCGGCGCGTCGCCCTGAACGGCTGCGAGCGCGTTCTGGCGCTCCGCCAGCGTCTCACGCAGCGCAGGCTGGGCTTCTTCATCAGCCATATGCAGCTCGGCGCGCAGGGCGATGATGGCATCCACCAGCGCACGCTCTTCTTCCCAGCGGGCGGTGAGCGCGTCGCGTTCGGCTTCCAGCGCGTCACGCTCGGCTTTCAGACGCGCCACGCGATCGCTGTCGCCCACGGCGACACGGGCTTCGCGCTCGGCGATTTCCGCTTCGACATCCAGCGCCGCGATACGGTGCAGGCAATCTTCTAACTGCGGCGGCGGCGCGCTCTGGCTGACGGCAACGCGGGCGCAGGCGGTATCCAGCAGCGCGACGGCTTTATCCGGCAGCTGACGCGCGGGGATGTAACGGTGAGACAGTTTCACCGCCGCGCTGACCGCTTCATCGAGCAGCAGCACGCGGTGATGTTTTTCGAGCGGTGATACGGTGCTGCGCAGCATCAGCACGGCTTTTTCTTCGTCCGGCTCGTGCACCTGCACGGTCTGGAAGCGGCGGGTCAGCGCCGGGTCTTTCTCAATGTATTTTTTATATTCCGCCCAGGTGGTCGCGCCGATGGTACGCAGCTGGCCGCGTGCCAGCGCCGGTTTCAGCAGGTTGGCGGCGTCGCCGGTACCCTGCTGGCCGCCTGCGCCGATAAGCGTGTGGATTTCATCGATAAACAGCACAATCGGCGTGGCGCTGGACTGCACTTCGTTAATCAGCCCCTGCAGGCGCGCTTCGAACTCGCCCTTCATGCCTGCGCCCGCCTGCAACATCCCGATATCCAGAAGCCACAGCTGAACGTTTTGCAGCGGCTCCGGTACGTCGCCTGCGGCGATACGCAGCGCGAGCCCTTCGACGACCGCGGTTTTACCCACGCCCGCCTCGCCGGTCAGCAGCGGGTTGTTCTGACGACGACGCATCAGGATATCCACCATCTGGCGGATCTCTTCATCACGCCCGACAACCGGGTCGATTTTGCCTTCGCGCGCACGCGCGGTGAGATCCTGGCCGTACTGCGCCAGCGTCCCCTGCTGCACCGGCGCGCTGCCGGCGGCGTCAGGGGCGGCCGCGACCGCCTGCTGGGCCTCTTTGCTGCCCGAGAAAATGGCGTCGAACTGCTCCACCAGCAGATCGGCGCTGATGCGGTTGAACTGGCTGGAGATGCCTTTCAGCACATTCGCGAGGTTAAAGGTTTTCAGAATGCCGATCAGCAGATGCCCGCCGCGAATGCGCGTCACGCCGAATTTCAGCGAGCCATACACCCACGCGCGCTCAACCGCGCTGTCGATATGCTCCGAGAGATCGGAAACGGAACTCGCGCCGCGCGGCAGGCGATCCAGCGCCGCCACGATATCCCGGCTCAGCGCCTCTTCATCCAGTGAAAAATGGCGGATCAGATGTTGTAAGTCGCCGTCCTGCTGCTGCATCAGCTGATGCAGCCAGTGCGCCAGCTCCACATACGGGTTGCCGCGCAGCTTGCAGAAGGAGGTGGCGCTTTCCAGCGAGGTAAACAACAGCGTATCCAGTTTGCCGAACAGTACGGCACGGCTGATTTCTGACATGATCGGTTCCGTTTGAAGATGATGAAGTGTGTGTCAGATAACAATGCCCTCCCCGGCCAGTTTCCGTTCAGGAAAAGGCGGATGACAGGACAGGCATGAATTCTGGTGTCTGGCTTACTTTACGCCCGGTTTTTTTCAGAAAAACGCAGGCGAACATGCGTTAAATTTTATTCCGCCTCACCCCGAAGATTTCAGAGAAAAAACGGGGCAAGGGGTGATTATCTTTCCGGGCGAAAAACCAGATCGCCGCGGGGTTGCGGCGTGGGCTGTTTGCCAAGCCAGGCGCTGTAGCCCAGGCGGCCAGTGCCGCCCGGCGTGACGCCTTTTACCGCGTCGGCGCGCAGGATGACGCGCACCTCCCACTCGTACTCAATGCCCATATACTGGCGCACCCAGTCGCGCAGCTCCGCGACCCACGGCTCGCCGGGCAGAAAACGCTGGTACGTCTCTTCATCCAGCGGGCCGATTTCAATGCGGAATTTATGCTGTACGTCGCGCACCGCCACGCCCAGAAACGCCGCTTCACCCAGACGCGGCAACCGGCGGCCCGCGCCGAGCCGCGCTTTTTCTCGCTCGGTCAGCGGCATCCACTGCGGGATGTTCTGCACAATGTTCACCGGCACGCGGAAGTAGTGGCGCAGGATCTTCTCAAGCCCCTCGGCGTCGCGCCCGTTGCGCGTCAGGTGGCCGAGCAGCGAATAGCGGGCGTGATGGCTCAGACTGCCCTTTTCCATCTGCCCCGGCTGGCCCATGCCGATAAGCGAGGCGAGATATTTTTCGATGCGCGGCCCGTCGGGGCGGTCGAGCGACGCGGTCGGCTGGGCGTCGGCCCAGGCGCGGTAAAACAGCAGCGTCAGGCGGTGGTGGAACAGGTCCGCGAAGGCGCTCATGCTGTCATCCTGATGATGATACAGCCGCTCGCGCGCATATTCGGTAAGGTGTACCGGCAGCGGGCCGTTCGGGCCAAACAGACCGAAACTTAAAATCGACACATCGTATAGCGGCGTATTCTCGCGCGGCTTTACGGTCGCAAGCGTGGACGGCGCGAACGCCATCGACGGTTGCTGACCGATACGCAGCGGCTCAAAACGCGGCAGCGGCGCGCGGCCTAAACGGTAACGCTCGCCGCCCTGCGCGTCGAGACGGCGCAGCATATGGAACAGGTCGTAGCGCCAGGGCGCCGCCATCATCTGTTGCCAGTAGCCCTCCGGCAGCCGGGACGCGCGTTTTACCGGCGCGTTCTGTGGCAGCGTCTCACTCATAACAACGCCCTTTTACCCATCCGCGGCCCCCAGTAGCCGACGTCGCCGCGCTGCTGGCTCTTGAGGGTGAATTCGGTAAAGCTGTTCATGGAGACCAGCCGCGCGAAGACGCGCTCCAGCACGCTGCCAAGCAGCCACGGGCTGGAGCCGGAAAACGCCTGTTCGTCGACGGTCATCGAAATCCCGACCCCGCGCGCGAAGACAATCGGCCCCGGCTCCGGTACGCGCCGGTGTACCGGCTCCAGCACGCAGTGGCGAATGCCGTCGATCTGGCGCGCCACGGGCGCCTCCGCAAGACGCGCGTACAGCCCGAGCAGCTGACGCAGCGCCGCGGCGCCCTCGCCGTCTTCGGCGTCCATCAGGCTTAAATAGTTCATTTGCAGCTGGCTGATAAGCCGCCAGGTGCTGAAGCCTTCCGCCAGCGCCGGGCGCGGCGGCGTCGGCCCTTTGCGCATGGTAAGCGCACGCACCGGCATGGAATCCGGCAGGACGAACTGGCCCATATCCTGCGCCAGCATCAGCGGCAGGTCACGGCTGGTGCACATCACTTCCGCGGTGATATAGCGCAGCTCGTCGCGCCACGGCGCGTGGCTTGCATCCACCAGCGAGACAAACGCCTCCGAGCCGACATAGCCGGTACGCGTGCCGTAGCGCAGCGCGTGTTCCGACAGCGCGCGCTGTTCGCGGCGCAGCGAGAAATACGCGCCGTAGTTGCCGCCGTCGCGGCTCCAGGTGCTCCAGAACGGGCGAAACACCTGATCGTCGCGCTGGCCGTCTTCGCTGGCGTAAATTTTACTGACCGAGAAAATCTCGTAATCGAGCGGGCGGATGTTATCCACCACCAGGTGATATTCGCTTAAGCCTTCAGTAAGTTTCTGACGCTCGGCGATTTTTGGGAACAGGTTGATAACCGGCGTGCAGTGCATCGCAAGGTGGCTTTTATCCACCACGCGCTCCAGCGGCGTGTCGGTTTTATCCAGCAGAATGATGATATCGAACGCGTTCGCCTGGCCGCTCTGGGCCAGCAGTTTCTTGATGCCGCTCAGGCTCAAGAACTGGAAGCGCGCCGGGAAGGCGAAATATTCCTGCAACAGGCGGTAGCCGTCGAAGTTGCGCAGATCGTCTGGCAACAGCGCCTGGTCGGCCTCAAAGCCCTCCTGACGCAGCGCGTCGTCGCCAAGCACCACGCGCGCCGGTTTCGGGCCGACGGTCTGGCAGAAGATGCCGACGCGGTGCTCCATCAGGAGCTCCAGCAATTGCAGCGCCTGAATATCCGGACCGCTCAGGAAGAAATCGAGGCGGTCAAAATCGAGATGGTTAAGCAATACCGGGCCGTCGCAGGCGATACGCACGCGCAGGGCGCTGACCGCGCCGCGCTGGCTTAACCCAAGCTGGCTTAACGGCGCATCCGCCGGTACGCCGCCAAGCTCCACCAGACTGATGTGCAGCGGCAGCAGCCGAACGTCGTGCGCCGTGGCGTAGCTACAGGTGACGCCGTTCTTTTTCAGAAGCTGGCTGTCCATCATGGTGCCGCGCGGCACCACGAACCCGTTGCTCAGATCCCCTTTGGCGCTGTCCGGGTGCAGCTCGGCGATGGCCATCGAGGGCGTCGGCGCCAGGTAGTTAGGCGCGAGCATCTCCAGCAGACGCTGGGAGAAACGCGGAAACTCGGCGTCCATTTTGAGTTGTACGCGGGAGGTGAGAAAGGCGAAGCCTTCCATCAGGCGCTCGACGTACGGGTCCGCGACTTCTATCCCGCGCATACCGAGCCTGCCCGCCACTTTCGGGTAGCGTTCGGCGAACTCCGCGCCCATTTCGCGCAGATACGCCAGCTCTCGGTTGTAGTATTCGAGCAGTTTACTGTCCATGTTTACCCCGCGTCTTTCAGCTCAAAATGGCCGTTTTCCAGATCCACATTGGTGCGGAACAGAAATTCCAGCGGCCAGGGCACGCACCACAGGCGGCCTTTGATCTCAATCGATAATACGTTGTGCAGGTCGAGCGATTTGGTATCGCAGACGCAGCGCACCTGTAAGCCCTGCGGCATGATGCGCGGCTCGAAGTTCAGAATCGCCTCGGTGAGCCGCTGCTGAATGTCGGTCCATTCGATTTCCGACATCCGCTGGCCCGCGAGCGGCGACACGCCGAAGTTCCAGACCGAGCGGCGCACGTGGTCCACCCGGCTGAGATCCTGCTGCGCTTCGTTGTTGATAGTGTTAAACAGCCACTGCAAATCGCGCAGAACATGGCGGCGCAGCGCGCTGTGGGAGACGAGATTGCTGTTCGCCGGCTCCTGGCGCTTGTCCGGCGCGTCGTCGGTCAGGCGGTCGAGCAGCGACGGCTGCATTTTGTCGCGCGCGCTGATGGTTGCGGCGTTGCGGCGCGAACGGTAGCCGTGGCGCAGTATATCGCCGCTGTCGTCCTGATACGGTTTATTCATGCGCGGCGTCGTCCGGCAGCCCGAATGCGAGCATATCCAGCGTCAGCAGCGCGAACTCCTGTTCGCCGCTCAGCCAGACTTTCTGACCCGCGCCGAGATAGTGAATGCCTTCGGCGTCCAGCGGCTGCCACTCGGTGGTGCGTGCCAGCAGGAAGCGATCTTCCGCGCCGGTTTCCAGCGGGTAACGCGCCGGGATCTGGCAGACCTGTTCGGTGCCGTCCACCAGCTGAACCATCGCGTGACGCCATACCAGATCGGTGACGCTCGCCGGAGCCTGGAAGCGAATGGAGGCGATAGCGCTGAACGGCACCCAGAAGTAGTTGCCGTTGACGATAAGCTCGCACACCGGCCCCAGACGGGCGTCGCCGTCCATCAGCCAGTCGAAGCGCACCGGTTCGCCCGGCTCGCTTTCATCACCCGTCGCAAGCGTCAGCTCGCCCGGATTGGCCTCGGCCTGTTCCAGCGCCTCGCTGCGCAATTCGCTGGCGCGCGCCGGGTCGGTTTCGGCCAGCGCCTGCAGCAGCAGATCCAGCCACGGCCACTGTTCGCCCGGCATACGCGGACGCGCGCGGCCCGCCATCACCTCGGCGCGCTGCTGCTCGCCTTCGATAGCCTGTTGCAGCAGCGTCACGGTAGGCTGCGCCTGCGGGGCCAGCGCGGCCCAGCTTTTCAGTTGCGTCAGCGCGCGGGTCCAGTTGGCGTTGAGGCAGAGAAACTGCACAAACGCGGCGCGGCGATCGGCGTTGCCCGGCTGGGCTTTGATATCGCCCTCAAGACGGGTCAGCGCGTCGCTGACGCTCGCGCCGGCCAGTTGTTGATACAGCGTATTCATAACGGCTCCTGGCGGTTAACGGTAATTACAGCGCGCGGTAAGCGCCCGCCGCAGGGTCGCGCAGCTGCGGGTGCAGCGCTTCGACCAGCAGAATATTGAGCGTAGCGCCCGGTGCCAGATACGCGGACCAGACTTTGCGAACTTCATCGAGGCGCGCGCGCAGACGCGCGTCGTCGCTGGCCTGCTCGCGGGAGATCTCTACCGCGACGGTGCCCTGCGCCTGCCAGACGTTCTGCTCGCTGTTATAAGGCAGGATCATCCAGCTCTGGGCGGAGCGGCCATCGCTGACCACCATGCGCTCGTTGTTAACGCTGGTGATAAGCAGGCGATCGGCGTCGACGCTGGCGTTAATGCCGACAATCGGGAAGCCGTGCACGAAGGTTACCGCGACTTTTTTCTCGCCCGCTTCGCCCATCTGGGTGACTTCGCTGCGGCCATTCAGCCAGCCGCCTTTTTCGCAGATGCCGTCGTCTTTTGCCGGAATAAACAGGGCCTGCGCGTCGGCACCACCTTTCCAGAAGGTGCGCAGGTGGCAGCCGTCCTGGAGGTTAAATTCCAGCCACGGGGTGCGGTCCGCAGGCGGCGAAAGGTCTTCCGGGCGGCCCTGCGGCAGCGTCTCGGCAGGCGTCGATGTCGCAGCGGTGGTGGTTTCAGTCAGGTTCTGCTCCGGCGCGGCGGCGGGCGTCACGACCGGGTTCCAGTCACCGCTTTTGGTGGCCGTGCCGTGCGCCAGCGGTTTGCCCTGGGTGTCTATCATCTGCCAGCGAACCGTTTTCAGTTTGCCGCACTGGCTTTCCAGCAGCGAACCCAGACGCGGCATAAAGTTTTCCAGCACCTTCGGCGTTTTGTCGCCGCTGCTGACGATGCGCAGCGGCAGCTCAGGGCCGCACCAGCTTTGCGGCGTGTTGTCTTTAATGTTGTCTACCCAGACATCCAGTTTCAGGGTATTTGACTGAACGATACGGTAATTATCTGCCCAGACGCTGGATGACGCCGCAAGCAGAGCCAGACCCGGAAGCCAAAGTTTCATAAAAGTCCTTGTTAGCCTTTAATCTCGAAGGGGGAAAAACTGCGCCGCGTCAGAGAGCGTATGCAGCAGCGTCGTCTCCTGGGGCGATCCTACCCAGACCGCAACGGCGCTGTAATTATCCTGCTTATCATGCCCCTGCTCACCATTTTTCAACAGTATTTGATTCATCAAAGTGAGCCATTCATCTGGAGTATTCACCATATGAAGGGATTTTTTCATCTGCTCTTCGCTCACACCGTGCCAGAAGCCGTCGGTGCAGAGTAAAAACGCGTCGCCGTCTTCAATGGGCACCACGTCGCTGTAGCTCGGCTCGCGGCCTTCATCGCCCATGCCGAGCGCGAAGTACAGCAGGTTGCCGTTCACCCCTTCCGTCTGGTGACCTGCGTCTTTCATCTGCTGCACCAGGCTGTGATCGGTGGTGACGTGATAGAGCCAGCCGCGACGAAACAGATACAGGCGGCTGTCGCCCGCGTGCGCCCAGTAGGCCAGATGATAATCGCGGTCGATAAACAGGCTCACCAGCGTCGTGCCCATGCGGTGATAATCCTGCACCGCCTTCTGCTCGGCGCGGATAGCCTTGTTGGCCTGGTTCACGTACTCGCGAATGTACTGCGCGTTGAGATGCTGCTCCCCGTCAAAACGCGAGAGAATGGCGTTGCGCGCAAGCGCCGCGGCGACGTCGCCACCCGGCAGGCCGGCTATCCCGTCGCACACCACGAAGCAGGCGGCGCGTTCGCCAACGCTCTCTCCCGTCTGATCCTGGTTGCTGGCGCGCTCTCCCTGTCTGGAGAGTGAAGCCGTGCTGATATTCATTCTTCTTCCGATCCGCTTTGTGAGTCTTTGTATTGATTCACTTCCATGTCATAAGCGTGCAGGAAGGCTTCGCCAAACAGCGTATGGAAATCGTCCTCGATTTCGCCCGCGGTATCGCTGTAGTGACGGACAAAATAGTCCCACAGCGCCGCTTTGCGGCTCGCCGGCAGCGCCAGGCGGGAGACCACGCCGTCGCGACGCGCCTCTTCTTCCAGCTGCTCCGGGTTAAAGGATTGCAGCATGGCGGCGATAATGGCGCGGATACCGGCTATCATCCCGAGCTGGTGCGCCTGGAGATCGATAAGCGCGTCGCGCACCGATTTTTTCGGCGGCATAAAGCCTGGCATACGGGTGCCGAACATCTGCATCAGCACGGTTTTACCGGACGGCAGCAGCTTGAACGGGTTGTTGGCGTCGTCGAGCACCATCGTCATATCGGCTTTCACGCCGCGCTTGAGAATGGAGCGCGAGGAGAGCAGCGCCACGGTGCCCTGCGAGAACATACTGAGCATCTGGCCGAGCTGGCGCATATTGTCGCGGTCGAACTGCGGCGTCGGTTGCAGCTCGCCAAGGCCCATGCCCTCAAGCAGCGCTTCCAGCAGTTCGCCGTTCAGCACGTCGCCGTTGGAGGCGGTTGGCACGCCACCCTGGCTCGGCGACTGCACCGGGTCGATGCGCAGGCGGCCTTTCGGCGTCTGCGCGGTACTGCGCGCCACGGTCTGCGGCGTCGGCAGCGTAATGCCCGCGTAATCCTGAACTTCCGGCGGCTCCGGCTGCACTTCCACCCGCGTGACCGGCGGTTCTTCCGGCACTTCCTCCGGGAACAGCGGCGAACCGGCGAGCGAGGCCAGATCCAGATTATCGTCCGCGTTCGGCGCCAGCGGCGAGGTCATCTCCGGCTGCGGTTTTTCCGGCGGCGTCTGCGGTTTTACAGGCTCCACGTCCGGTGTCACGGATGGCGGCGGCGTCAGCGGGGCCGCGCCTGCGGAGAGTTCATCCGGCGGCGTCAGCGGCACCGCGCCACCCATCATCAGGCCGAGCGGATCGTCGCTGCGGCTCTGAACCGGCGTCGAGCCCACGCCGCCGAACAGCGCCAGCGGATCGAGCTCTTCTTCGTTCTCTTCATGCGGCGCCTGCGGTTTCGCGGCCTGACGATTGTCAGACGGCGGCACCAGCGTGGTCGGCGTCACATCATTAAAAATGCTGTCTTTATCGAACGGCGTGTCGTCTTTGAACAGGCTGTCCGGGTTAACCCTTTCATTGCCGAACAGCGGCTCGTTGCCGCCGCCGGTGAAGTGCGCCAGCGGATCTTCCGGGTTGCGGTCCGCCTCTTTCGGGGCGTTGAACGGGTTGAACGGCTGCGCTTCCGGCGCTTTCGGGCGCGCGGTCTGGCTCTGGCTCTGCCCCTGGCTGATGCTGTCGGAGATTGAAAACTCCTCCATCAGGCTGTCCCAGATTTCGGTCGGCACCGCGGTCGGCTCCTGTGCGCCCGCGTTCGACGGCGACGACGGCTGCGCCTGCGCGGCTTTGGCTGGCTGAGCGGCCTGCGGTTGCACCTGCGGCTGCGGCGCGACGTTCGGTTTCGGCGCGGCCATGGCGATGACCGGCTGCGCGTTCAGCGCCAGATCGCTGACCTGCACGCGATATTCATCGATGCCCAGCACGTCGCCATCCTGTAACTCAACCTGACGGCCGCGCTCCAGGGGAATATCGTTCAGCACGACACGGGTGACGTTGCCGCGGTTGGTAATGCGGCACTCGCCGTCGGCGGAGATATGGACAATCGCCTGCAGTCGGGAAATCGTTCTTTCGTCGTCCGGCAGTACCAGATTATTATCCGTACCACGGCCAATCGTGCCGCCCGGCGGGTAGAAGTCACAGCTGCTCTGAGGAGGCTGGTGGCCGGGCTTATTGGTGATAATCGTGAATCGCATAGCGTATTCCTGCCTGGGGTTATTAGCGCTCAAACGTCGCGGGTCTCATCAGACGCCCGACGTTTGAGAGCTAAGGAACAGAGCCGCGCCTGCGCGCCGCCCGTGACTGCCTGTCGTTAAGCCTCGCGCCTCACAACCGGACGGGTTTATTCTATTGATAATAGGTATATCAGCGCTATTAACATCATCACTGCTTATGAAAGAATGTCGGGCGGGTAAGCTATCCTCACGCCCGCCGTGACTCACTGCGCCTTCTGCCGCGCGAATTGCTGATACAGCGCCTGGACATCCGTACTTTGCGCAATCAACGCGCATTTCAGCACGCGGTAATCGGTTTTCGCCGTTCCGCCGACGCGCGTTTTCAGCGCCTGCGCGATAACGGTATCCGCCGCGTTAAACGCCTCAACCGGTAACTCGCTCGCTTCCAGCCAGGCAGCGGCGCTGGCGTTAGCGTCCGCTTTCAGCGCGGCGCTGTCTGCGATACTGGCGATGCAGCGGCTTTGCACCCACTGGGTAAACCTCTGCGGCTGGGACACTTCGCTGATGGACGCCAGCGGCTGCGCCAGCGCGGCGTGGAAAGAGAACGCCAGAACGGACAACGCCGCGATGGATGTTTTTAACATGATGAGCGTCCTTCTCGCGGCCCGTTTACCTGTCCGGCTGACCTTTATAACGACGAATGAGCGCGGCCAGTTCGTCGCTATGAATAAAATCGATACCCTTTGCGAGGGTCATCGGCTCGCCTGACTGGCTGCCATACGGTGACAAGGTAAATCTCGTCGCCATCCCTGCGCCCTGTAAAAGGTAAAGTGAGCCCTTACGGGCTCACTATGATTACGCTTCTTTGTTTTCTTTGATGTTCCAGCCAGCGCTGGTTTCTGCGCCTTTACCACCAGAAGACGTCTGCTCCCAGTACTGCTGTTTCACTTTAGCAGCCTGGAATGCATAGGTAACACCTACGGTGTCGCCGTTGTCTGCGCCGGTGTACTGTACGGACGTTACCAGCACGTCTTCCAGGGTGATGCGCGCGTATTCAACCTGCTGGCCGCCAGCTTTGCAGACAGACAGCTCAACTTTGGTCAGGTGCTTACCGCTGGAGCAGTGCTTCAGGATAGCGGTGGTGGATTTGTCGATCAGCGCGTTAACGTGCAGATCGTTGAAATTCACTTTACCGGCACCGCCGCCGCCGCCCACGCTCATGTTACCCGGCTGGGATGCGCCCCAGGAAAAAGAGGTGATGTCGGTCCAGCCGGTGTGGTTGGAATCTTTAGATTCGCCGGTTACACCGTCTACTTTCAGGAACATATCAATAGCCATAATATCTACTCTTCGTTAATGACGATTATTGCTTTCGAAAAAGCGCTTAATATGGCAAACAGGAAAGCATGGGGCTGAATAAAACCATCCATATTTTACCTCTGCCTCTCAGCCTGACAGCATGTTTATTCCGTCAGGCGATCTCAGCGGCCCGCCCAACGCGAGCCGCTAAAATAGGTGATTGATTACTGCTGATATAACGGTCTTATTTGTCAGCGTTATTGCGACAAGGGAAATAGTGCTTTAGCGCTTCGAGCATCAGCACGCTGGCTTTCTCTTTAAGCCGTTCGGGCGGTAATTTTTTAAAGTAACCGTAAGTCCATTCGCGAAGCGCGGAAGGCATCGTGGTTTTACTTTTGCACCAGCCCATGCCTTCTGTCGCATCAAACAGACCCAGCAAATAGATTTGCGCCTGTAGCGAGGCTTCGTTATCTGCTCTGTCATTCCAGGCGTTTAAGAGTTGCTCGCCTGTCACGTTGCCTCTGTCTGGATCAAACCGGTTTTTCTGACTCTCGTCGGGGTCGATAACCCATACTCCTGCCAGCACCGGCGCACTCAGCATGACTGCACTCAGCACGCATGCCAGAACAAAAACAGAACCTTTCATGAATGTCCTTATTCGTTATTTCCTTAAAGGTCCGCTCGCGCTACCAGGAGGGATTGTCTTGCATCCAGCTCTGGCTCGAATCACCAATAAGGACTTCCTTACTTAACTGTTCCAGTGCCGGGCTGTGATAGAGGCGCAAACAGTTAAGCGTCACGCCCTTAATAGAACGCCCTGCTAATGCTTCCGGCGAAAAACCATTTCGCTGGTCGCGATATTTCAGGATGAGCGCATTGACCTTTTCATTCCCTGTGTCGATGTCTAAAGGGATCCATTGCATTAAGGCATAAGCGCTGAAGCCCGCATCGGTACTAAAAGCGCTGTCATCAGTGGAAACCTGCGCCAGACAGCGGGCCAGCACCATGTCTTTAAAAACCTGTTTATAAGGTAAGACCTTATAAAACGCGGCTGACTCCTGAGCAGAATTCGCTAACGCGCTTGTGCAGATAAACAGCAACAGCGAAAAAGGGATTTTCATGAGCGTTTACTTACAGGCATGATTTTCTTTTAACGCCTCAACGATAAGCGTTTTGGCTTGTGCGTTTTTAAGCCGCTCAGGCGATGCTTTATCAAAATAGTCGTAGGCGATACTGCGCAACGTGCCGGGTTTCGACGGTCGTTCAGGGCACCATAATATGCCTTCGGTCGCATCCATCACGCCGATGAAATACATATCGGCTTTGATACGCTCGCGCTCGTTCTGCCTGTTGCTCCATGCCGTAAAAAAACGCGCGGCGGACAGATGGTTGTCAAAGGCGTTTAGCAGCGCCGGGTCGCGCGTGAAAAACGTTATGCCGTCCTCGGGAAAATCCTCTGCCCGTGGATATTCATAGACGGTGGTCTGCGCGCCTGCCAGTGTCGACCACGCCAGCAAACCGACAGCCAGTATCTTAAGCATTTTCATCACGTCTCCCTGTGATTGCGAAGTCAGTGCCAGGCCGTAAGGAGCACCCTTACGGCCTGAACCAGACTTACGCCTCGTTGCTCTTCAGCGACGGCAGTTTGGAGACCAGACGCAGAGAAACAGTCAGGCCTTCCAGCTGGTAGTGCGGACGCAGGAAGAACTTGGCCGCGTAGTAACCCGGGTTGTCCTCGATCTCCTGAACCTGCACCTCGGCAGCCGCCAGCGGCTTACGGGATTTGGTTTCCTGAGAGGAGTTCGCCGGGTCGCCGTCCACGTAGTTCATGACCCAGTCGTTCAGCCAGCGTTCCATTTCGTCGCGCTCGCGGAAAGAACCAATCTTGTCGCGAACGATGCACTTGAGGTAGTGCGCGAAACGGCAGCAGGCGAACAGGTACGGCAGACGCGCCGCCAGACGGGCGTTCGCGGTAGCGTCCGGATCGTGGTACTCCGCCGGTTTTTGCAGCGACTGCGCGCCGATAAAGGCGGCGAAGTCGGAGTTTTTGCGGTGGATCAGCGGCATAAAGCCGTTTTTCGCCAGTTCCGCTTCACGACGGTCGCTGATGGCGATTTCGGTCGGGCACTTCATGTCCACGCCGCCGTCGTCGCTCGGGAAGGTGTGACACGGCAGGTTTTCCACCGCGCCGCCCGATTCCACGCCGCGAATCGAGGTACACCAGCCGTACTCTTTAAAGGAACGGTTGATGTTGGCCGCCATCGCGTAGGCCGCGTTGGACCAGTTGTAGTTGGCGTGGTTCGCGCCGTCGGTCTCTTCTTCGAAGTCGAAGCTGTCCACCGGGTTGGTGCGAATGCCATACGGCAGACGCGACAGGAAGCGCGGCATCACCAGGCCCAGGTAGCGCGCGTCTTCAGACTCGCGCAGGCTGCGCCAGGCAGCGTACTCGGTGTTCTGGAAGATTTTGGTCAGGTCGCGCGGGTTCGCCAGCTCCTGCCAGGATTCCATCTGCATCACGCTCGGCGCGGTGCCGGTGATGAACGGGCAGTGCGCCGCCGCGCCGATGCGCGCCATTTCGCTCAGCAGTTCAACATCCTGCGGGCTGTGGTCGAAGTAGTAGTCGCCCACCAGGCAGCCGAACGGCTCGCCGCCGAACTGGCCATACTCTTCTTCGTAGATTTTTTTGAAGATAGGGCTCTGGTCCCAGCCCACGCCCTTAAAGCGTTTCAGGGTGCGGCCCAGCTCCTGCTTGGTGATGCTCATAAAGCGGATTTTGAGCATCTCGTCCGTTTCAGTGTTGTTGACCAGATAGTTCAGGCCACGCCAGGCGCTTTCCAGCTTCTGGAACTCGTCGTGGTGAATAATCTGGTTAACCTGCTGAGACAGCTTCTCGTCGATACCGGCAATCAGGTTCTGAATGGTGCGGTAGGTGTCGTTCGAGAAGGTAACGGTGTTTTCCAGCGCCTGCTGCGCCAGGGTTTTCACCGCGTTTTCAACGGCCGAACGGGCCTGGTCGGTTTTCGGGCGGAACTCTTTGCTGAGCAGCGCGCTGAATTCGTCCTGGCTGAACGCCTGCTGCGATTGCAGCTCTTGCTGTTGAGAAGGATTGCTCATCGATTACTCCTCGTTACCTTTCGTGCCATCGTCATTTTTCGGCATCTGGCTCAGCGATTTGAGCAGCGTCGGATCCTGAAGCACTTTCGCGATAAGCTCTTCGGCGCCGTTTTTACCGTCCATGTAGGTCAGCAGGTTAGAGAGCTGGGTACGGGCTTCCAGCAGCTTGTTCAGCGGCTCGACCTTACGTGCGACGGCGTCCGGCAGGAAGTCGTCCATGCTGTCGAAAGTAAGATCGATGCTCAGTTTGCCTTCGCCGGTCAGGGTGTTGTCCACCTGGAATGCCACGCGCGGCTTGAGCGCTTTCATACGCTCATCGAAGTTATCGATGTCAATTTCAAGGAATTTACGCTCGTCTACCGCAGGCTGCGGATCGACCGGCTTCCCGACCAGGTCAGCAAACACGCCCATTACGAACGGGAGCTGAATTTTGCGTTCCGCGCCGTAGATTTCCACGTCGTACTCGATCTGCACGCGCGGCGCGCGGTTACGGGCGATAAATTTCTGCCCACTGTTACTCATTGGCATGATGTTCTCCATCAAAGATGCGCGGTGAATTTCGGGCGACGGGCCTCATGCCTGCCGCCGTATAGAGAAACGCCGTTAGTCGCGGCGTCCGATAATGTTTTCCACCTGATGCACGCCGTCGGGCGCCAGGTCGCGAATAAGATCCATGAAATTCATTTCAATCAGTCGCTGCACGCGCTCAATCATCAGCGGCGCGGGATGGCTCGGCTCATGCCGGGCAAAATATTGCTTCACTTTCTCAAGCATCAACTGGGCGTCGTCGCGCGTTTGCAGCTGCACGTTACGCCAGTCGGTTTCCACCACGCGCGCCGGCGCGCCTGCGCTGACGGCGGCAGGCGCGTTTTCCGCCTGCGTCTGGGTTTCTTCTACCGCCTGCGGCGCGGATGCGCCGCCGGGCTGACAGGCCAGCGCCACAATGCTGGTGAGCTTCTGGAGCTGCTCCATCTCCGGCACGCCGCTTTCGCCGAGGTGGCTGACCAGCGTGGTGCGAATGGTTTCCAGACGCTCATGAATTTGCAGTATCGCCTCGACGCCCGGCTGGTCGCCGCGCGCGAGTTCATCCACCAGCCGCGGACGGCCGCCCGGATAGCCTGCGCATTCGCTTTTGCTGTTATCCAGCAGCGACTGCGCGTCGCGCAGCGTAATTTCATCACCGCTGCTGCGCAGCAAGGTAGCGCCGCGCAGCGTGCTGGTCAGCGCGGATTTATCGCCGAGCCCCGCCAGCGCGTTAATACGGTAGAACGGATCTTTTTCGCCGTACTCTTCCAGCAGCGGATAGAGCGGCTCCCAGTAGCGCGCCAGCGCTTCCTGGATAAGCAACAGCCCGTCGGCGTAGCCCGGCAGCCCGCGGCGTTTGGTCCACGCGTGGGTGAGCGCCAGCATGACGCGCAAATCTTTGGTGCGCTCAAGCAGCGCCAGGGCCAGCTTTTCAACTTTAGTCCAGTCCGCCGGCTCTGCCGGAATAATGGTGTCGCCAAACTGCTGTTCCGCTTTGCCCTGACTTGCCTGTTCCATCGCCTGATAGTCGGCGTCGTACTCCAGGTTGTCGCCGCACGGCTGCTCCGGGCTCACCGGAGCGAGAAGGGTTTCAATATCCATCGAACTGCCTTATTCGAACATGGGCGGGTAGAGCCCGTGGCGACCCGGACGCGCACCGCCCGCCGGATCAAACAACAGCGAAAAGAGCTGCCCGGTAAAATTGCCGCTGTGAACGTGCGTGTAGAGCGGATAACCGTCGCTGCGGTTGGTCCACCAGAAGCTGGTCTGGCGCTGCGGGTCGAAACACTCCGCCGCCTGCCGCCAGCTCAGCGTCACCGGCGTCTCTTCATAGCCGATGACATCGAGAATTTCCGAGCGATTCTCCGGGGCCGGCAGCGCCGGTGACGGAATGGCCAGCACCGCCTGGTCGAGCTGCTCGGCGGAGAAGGCGTTACGCACCGCGTGATGCAGTATGCGCCCGAGTTGCTGATACCAGGCCTCCGCCATCGCCAGATGCTGCGGCGTCCACTCGGCGGGGCTGAACGCCACCGTCGCAAGAAGCGGATACTGACGCCCGACGCTGTCGCGCCCCGGCATCAGACAGCCCATCTGCACCTGCTGACTGCCGAGCATCGGAGGCACCACGAAGTTCCAGACCGGCGCGCTCGCAAACTGGCGGTTGCCCGTGTCGCGCTGTTCGTCCTCTTTTTGCCAGTTCAGCAGCCCGACCTGAAACCAGTGCGACCACTGGCGTTGCAGGGCATCCGGAAAACGGCGCTGGAGAAAGTCGCCGGCACTGGGCAGTTTCCCGTACCAGCTAATCGCAGGGTAATGACTCATTATCCGTTCCTTGCGGTTAAGGGCATGCGAAGCCAGGGAGCTGGAATGGGTTGCGGATACTGTTCGGCGTGAATTCCAGCGTCACGCTGTGTCCGTCAACCGAAAACGTCGCCTGGCGGCTCAGGCTTCCTGCGCCCGGCGCAATGCGGGCGCGATCGAAAAAGCGGTTCAGCGCCCAGGCACCGTTAGTGACAAGCGTCGAGGTGGTGCCATTGGCAAGACCAAGCTGCATGCGCACCTGATTCGTGCCGCCGCTGCCCGGCCAGCTCATCAGCTGCACCGCCTGCGGGCCGTGGCTGTAACGCAGCAGCTGACCATCAACGTCCAGCGACAGCGTCAGAATGTCGTTATCCATGCGCACGGTGCGCACCGTCACGCGGTAGGACGGTGTCGTCGCGCCATTGGCGAAGAACGCGTCGCGAATGTATTGCGCCTGCTGGAACGGACGCAGCACCCCTTCGCTGCCCGGCAGCGTTTTCCCGTCGATACCCGGCGTAAAGCGCCAGCGCTGCTGGGTGGTGTCGACTTTGTTGGTCAGGTTGTCGCGAAAGAAGCTGTCCATCAGGCCCGTGCCCGGCGCAAACATGCGCGCCAGATCGTCCGGCGTCACTTCGCTGCTGGCGGAGCGCACCAGCGGATAACGGCCCGCGATCGCCTGGCGGCAGAAGCTGCCAACTTCCACGCTGATACGCTTACGCACGTTTTCCAGTTCGCGCTGCTGGGTATCGCTGCTGGCACCGACGGCCATGCGGCTGAACATGTTTTGCAGCCCGCCCGGCAGACGCCCTGCGCTGGCCTGTAAGCGGCTAATTGCCTCGCCCCCCGGCGGCGGCATACCGCTGTTCGCGGCGTCCTGCACGGCGGTCAGGTAACGGTAGAGCTCATCGATCTGCTTGATAAAGTCATCAAACACGATGGCTTTGCCGCCTTTCTCCAGCGGCTGCGCCAGTTCGATGATTGGCGCGTAGTGATCGGTCACCACTTGTTCCGGCGTTTGCGGCGCGGCGGCGGCGGTCGTCGCCCCGCTTTCGCGGTCGCTGAATAGCGCTTCCAGCGTGCGGGTGGCGCGGTTGCCCTGCTCTTTCGCCTGCGCTTCGCCCGCCTGCGGCTCGGCGCGGGAGAGCGTCAGCACCTGGCTTAAGTTCATCACCAGGCGACGCAGCGGCGAGTTGCTGCTGGAGAGGACGCGCGCGGAGTTGATGCGCTGGTTCAGGTCGGCGCTGTTATTGAGCTGGATATCCGCCAGGTAGCTGTCCCACTGGCTGATAAAATCGCGCATATAGAGCTGGCGCACCGCGTTGTCGGTCTGCTCTTTATCTTCCTGCGCGGTGGTGAGGCCCAGCACCCAGGCGTCGTCGTCATGAAGCGAGGCGGTGACGTTATCTATCTGACCGTTAAAGCTTTCCCAGTAGCCTTTCGGGGTATAGAGCCCCGGCACGCCATCACTTACCGGCTTGCCGCTTTTACGCGAAAAGACCAGCTCGCTCTGCGGGCCGCCGAGGGTCGCCAGCGACACCGGCTTTAAGTTCTCGTCGCGCTCCAGCAGACGCTTAAGGCGGCCATACACGCGCAGCGACAGCGGCTTCTGGTTGATCATCGCCTGCTGGCGGCTAATCAGCGACTCGTCTTTGGCATACGGCGAGGTCTGGATTTGCGGCTCCAGCAACTGCGTCAGGTGCCATTCGAGCTGATTCAGCTGCGCCTGAGTGACGTTCTGCGGCAGGTTGCGCTCAAGGTTGAGCATCACCCAGGAGTGCAGGAATTTGCCGTCGTAATGCTTCGGCTGGTAGAGCATCTGGTACGCCTTCAGCGCTTCGTAGCTGTATTCCACGTCGCTGCCGTTATCGCTGCGCACCCAGCCGGTGATGAGCTGCGCCACGGCGGGCATCAGCATCTCCTGCAGCGCTTTCTGGTAGAGCGCCTGCGAGGCGTCGTTCACGTCATCGCCGCGATACAGCCCCATGCGATACGTCACCGGCGGCGAGTTCAGATCAAACGCTTTGCTCTTCGGCAGGTCAACCAAACTGTTGAAGAACGGCAGCATACTGAAGAGATCGCGCCCGGTCGTGGTTTGCAGCGCCTTGCTCTGACGCTCGACGCCCGGGACTTTGCCGTCCACTTCCGCGAGGTACTCTTTGTTGTTGCCGTAGCTGGTAAACCACAGGCCGCCGAGAACCACTAACAGCGCGGTGAGCGCCGCATAGCCAGACCAAATCACCGCGCGGTTGCGCAGTTCCCACCAGCGGTTCTGACCGGCGATGCCCGCTTCCTGGAAAATCACATTCTGGAGCAGGTTTTTAATAAAGAAGCTCTGCCCTTTGCCACCGGGGATCGGCGCCTCTTTGCTGACCGAATCCCAGTTGTCGCCTTCTTTACCGCCTGTCGGCAGCGACAGCGCGCGGTTGAGCTCGCCCATCACGCGGTCAAACGGCAGCCCTTCCTGGGTGCCGCTCGCGAGATAAATACCGCGCGGCGAGAATTCGGTTTCAAAGTTGGAGCGCGCAAACACGGTGCTGAGGTAATCCGCCAGCAGCGGACGCAGCGCCGCGAACTCCTGCGGGAACAGATAACATTCGGCGCGCGCTTTCGGGTCGCTTTCCGCCAGCAGGGTATCCGGCAGGCCCGCGTCCAGACGCTGTTGCAGCAGCGCGAACTCCTGCGTGAACGCCCCCAGCAGGTCGAAATCGGCCTGCTTTGAACGATCCCACGGGAACGTGAAGCCCCAGATCTGATCGCGCTGCGCTTTATCAAAGCGCCCGAAGTAAGAACGAAAGCCTTTCAGCAGGTCCGCTTTGGTGACGAGCACGTAAACCGGGAAGCGAATGCCGAGCTGCTCATGCAGCTCCGCCAGACGCTGGCGCAGGTTGACGGCCTGCTGTTGCGTCGCCTCGGCTGACTGGGTCAGCAGGTCGGAGACGCTGATCGTGATGATGACGCCGTTAATCGGCTGGCGACGACGATACTTACGCAGCAGATCGACAAAACGCAGCCATTCGCCCGCGTCCTGCGCCTGCTCGCTCTCCTGAGTGGTGTAACGGCCTGCGGTATCAAGCAGCACCGCCTCGTTAGTAAACCACCAGTCGCAGTTACGGGTGCCGCCGATGCCGCGCAGCGCTGTTTTACCGAAGCGATCCGCCAGCGGGAATTGCAGGCCGGAGTTAACCAGCGCCGTGGTTTTCCCGGAGCCGGGCGCGCCGATAATCACATACCACGGCAGCTGATAGAGATATTGCGTGCTGAAGCGCTGCGTCCACTGGCCGCGCTGGCCGGGCGCGTTGAAGTGCGCTTTTTTCAGGATCTGCGCGGCTTCGTCGAAACGGTCCGCCAGCACCTGATCGTCGTTGCCCAGGCGTTTGAAATCCCCGCCCTCTTCCGCCGGTTTCCCGTCGTTGAGTTTGTCCATCAGCTTGCGGTTCAGCCAGGCGTTGTAAAGCCGCGGCACGATGTGGCTATGCACCCAGATCAGGTAGATAAGCGCAATGCTGATGATACGGTTGGTTTCCGACTCCAGCGGGCGACTGTCGACGATGGACAGCAGCGGCCCTATCATCCAGACGACCGCCGACAGCGCGGTAACGCCCATGAACCCCCACAAGATGCGGTTGGTCACTATTGAAAGGAGAATATTCAGCATCCTTAGTTTCCTTGCGGCAATCCGTTCAGCTCGGCCAGGGTGTTATCCGGCGACACCAGCAGAGTAATCTCTACACGGCGGTTGCGGGCGCGGTTTTCCGGCGTATTGTTCGGAGCGATAGGGTCCATCTCACCGCGGCCCTGCGCTCTGACGCGGCTCGGGTCGGCGAGGTGCGCCTGGAGCATTTTCTGTACCGATTCGGCGCGCGAGAGCGACAGCTCGTAGTTCGAGGCGAAACGCGCGCTGCGGATAGGCACGTTGTCGCTGTAACCCACCACGAGGATTTTTCCGCTGACGTTGTTCATCGCCTGCGCCACGCGGTCGATAACCGATTCGTAACGGTCGCGCACCACGGTCGAGGCTGACGCGAACAGGCCGTCGCCTTTGAGGATAACGACGCTGCGATCGGCTTCGTCGCGCACCGCCACCAGGCCCGCGTCAATTTCCGGACGCAGGAACCCGCGCAGGTTAAGCACCGGCGGCGCCTGGCGCGCGGGCTGCTGGACGGTGACTTCCGGCAGCGGCGTCTGGTAAATCTTCGCCAGCACCGGGCTGGTGCTGTCGCCAAGCCGCCAGTTGAGCACGATAAAGAACAGGCAGGCCAGGAAACCGGCCAGCGCCACGCAGGCCCACAGCGGCACCACAGGACGCCAGAGCTTGCGCATGACCGGCTGATCTTCCGGGTGCGGCGAGAGCGGCGGCGGGTAGCTGCCGCGCACGCTGCGGATCATCTGCCACAGGCGCTGTTTGATGGTCTCAAGCTGTGTGCGGCCGTTGTCCATGACGCGGTAGCGCCCTTCAAAACCGAGCAGCAGGCAGTAGTTGATCATCTCCAGCAGGAAGATGTGCTCACGCGGGTTTTGCGACAGTCGCGCCAGCAGCTGGAAGAATTTCTCACCGCCCCAGGTTTCGTTGTGGAACGTCACCAGCAGACCGCTGCCAGACCAGACGCCGCGGCTCCCCCACGGGGTCAGCGCCGCGGCTTCATCGAGCGCCGTACACAGACAGTAGCGCGCGCCGACGATGACTTCGTAAGGCAGCGCCGCCTGCTGGCAGCGCACTTCAAAGCGGCGGATCTCGTCAATCAGACGCTGACGCAGCCCGGCCTGATCTTCATGCGATACAGAATGACGAATCTGCGGGATCGCGTTAAGCAGCGGGTTGGCCGCCGCGACCAGCGGATTATTACTGCTGGCGCCGGAAAGAATGGCATCGCTGCCGGTGGCTTGTGGTTCCATAGTGAGCGCTCGTCGTGTTATTCATTCGTACTGCGAATGGCCCAAAACTCCATATCAAGGCCCGGGAACTCACCGGCGAGATGCAGCGCAAAGGCGCCGGATTTTTCCATCTCTTTCCAGAGTTCGCCGCCCTTTTCCAGTTCGAAATAGCTGTAGCCGGCATGCCACGGGATCTGCGGCGGCGCAACCGGCATGGCGCGCAGCACCATGCCCGGCAGTTGCAGCTGCACCAGATCGCGAATTTTGGTGACCGGCGCGACTTTCATCTGCGCCGGGAAGTGCGTTTGCAGGGCCTCGCCCGGCACGTTGGCTTTGACCGCCAGCACGAAACCGAACTCGCGCACCATATTGCTTTCCGGCACGGTGGCGACGTTGAGCCCGTGGGAGCGCTCGGTCAGCGGCAGCTGAATGGCGCTCTCTTCCATCACCAGCGACAGGCCCTGGCGCAGCATCATCGTCAGTTTGCTAAAGCAGCCCGCCAGGTTGTCATGGTCATAGACCGGCAGCGTCGCGTCGGGCGCGCGCTGCGCAGTCCAGGTGGCGAGCTCGCAGGCGAAGGCGAGCCAGTCGCGCCACAGCGTTTCCGGGTGCAGCAACGGCAGCGTTTTTAAATGCGTGACGTGGCCCAGATGATGGTTAATCAGCGACAGGAGCATGAACTCCACCATCTCGGAGGTGTTAAAACGCCCCGGCTGGCGCAGACGCTGGCTTATCTGCTGGCTGCGCTGGCCAAGCAGGCCGTGCAGGTCGTTCAGCATGCTGTAGAGCTGCCCGCTGTTGATGGCGTTAAGCATCGGCGGAATGTAGCTGGTATCGAGACGCACCTGGTTGTCGTTGCGTTTTTCAATCACCTGCGCGACGCCAATCGCGGTCCATTCGGCGGTCAGTTCGCTCTCCAGCATCAGCTTAAGACGCAGGCGGCCAAACTGGACCGTCGCGGCGCCGACCGACATCGCGTTGTCATCTTCCACTTCTTCTTCAAACGTGGCGTAGCGGGCGAGCGAATCGGCCGCCTCGCTGAAAATGACCTCTTCACGTCCGGCGCGGCGGGCGGGCAGCGCGAGCACCACGCGCTCGTGCGTCAGGTTGTCGGGAATAGCGAGCGGCGCCGGGCCGTGGCGCGGGTCGCGAAAGGCGAACGGCGTGCCATCCGGCAGCAGACCGCTGGCGTAGCTCAGCGCCACGCGTCCCTGACGCAGCATCGCCTCGTCAAATTCCAGATCGAGAAACCCCCAGAGATACGGGCGTTGCAGTGAACCCCATTCGCGGATGTGGTTTTGCAGGAAACTTTCCGCGCGCTGGAAGTGATGCGGACGCAGGAACATCCCTTCGGTCCAGACCACTTTTTCTGCTTTGTTCATACTGGTGTCCTGTAAGGGCGCTGATTATTCGTTGATGACGCGGATCCCGTTGACGTCAAGAAACACTTTTGCCTCGAGTTCGTCGGATGACCATTTCCAGAATTTGTAAATGCTGGAGTCACTGGGTGCGGGGAGCGGGAGCGAGATACGCCACTTTTTACCGTCGAGCGCCTGATATTCCGCCATCACGCCGATATAGCGCGCGTCAAGCGAGCTCTGCCCGCTGAGGGTTTTATCCAGCTGGCCCGGCATCAGGAAGAACTCGTCGCTGTTGAGCAGGTTGGCTCCCAGCACGGTCTGAGCATTGTTTTGCAGCGAAAAGAAATCGGCGGACATAAAGTCAGCGTCGGATTTCAAAAGCAGCACCCGAACTTTTAGCGGTGCGGAATTATTGATTTGTGGGTGAGCCTGAAAATGCAGGCTGTACTGGGAAGGAACGCTGCGTGAAGATGATAAACAGCCGCTCAGCAAGGTGAGAGCGGCAAGCAAAAACGCCAGGAAGCCCTGGCGTAAAACGGTACGGTTTTTCATGAGGTGTGGCTCATTGAATCAGGATTAATCGATAACCCAGGTTCCGCTTTTGGTGTTTTTACAGGCTTTGCTGTTGCCATCCACCGTCACGCAGTTGGCTTTGGCTGTTTTACGGCGCAGTTTCGGGATCTGTTTATTGACGGTCGCGTCATAAAGATCGCTTTTCACTGCCGCACGCAGCGGAACATAACCAATCAGTTGCTCTTCGCCCTGATCGGCCAGCGCCAGCCAATGGCCTTCGACCTGGCCCAGTACGTTATAGGTTTTGCCGGTTTCCAGCTGACGAACGACTTTGCCGCCGAAATCAGGGCGGGTCATGACCGACGCCGGGTACATCGCGCGGTACTCTTCGTTAACAGGCTCGAACTCTTGTGGCGGAGTCACCGCGTGGCGGTGGGTGAGCGTGACGCCATTAACCACACTGGTCACGATAGTGTCATCCGTAACGGCAGGAGGCGGCGCTTTACAACCAGCTACGCCTAACACAAACAGCAGGGCTAATACGATTCGCATATTCATCGATGGTTTCCGTTGCAAATATATTCTGTATACAAAGAAATAACGGCTTCTGGATTCAGGCTATGACTAAAAGTCTGTCATTGCCAGGGAAGATTATGCCATTTCGGTGAAGGAATTTCATTTTCTTCAGAGATAGCTACCGCACGGGCTTTACCGAAGTAAACCCGGACGTTTTACGCATATTTCTGAGGCAGAGCGAGAAAATTCTACATAACCCTGATGACAATTCAACACCAGGTCTGGCGGGCATTCTGGTGAAAACGACCGCCTGTTTAATTGAATAGCGTACTTTTAGGAATTTTCCGCCCTTCAGAGCACGAAATAATCATGAAAAGAACGCATGAATTACGGGAAAAATATTTCCAGTAATTATATTAAACGATTGATTTACAATAACAATTAACAGGAAAGCGTAACGAGTTAACGGGCTTTCGAAGCGGGAAACAGCAGGGTTGTGATACATTAGGATTAATCTGAAAACAGATTATTAAGCGGGCATGTATATATCCAGCTACCATATTTAGTGGGTGTTAAATTTAACGCTAAAAATGACACTACAGGATCTTAAGTAAAATTTCTTTAATTAATGATGGCAGCGAATAGTGCTAATGCATTTGTGATTTTCAAAAATCATATTTGTTGAAAAGCATGATGGCAGTGGATTGCCCTTTTTTGTCATCAGATTTTCCTTACAAACAGTACGAATAATGGCGTATGTGTCGCTTTTTCAGCCTGCCGGTTTGCTACAGAAGTGAATATTATTTAGCGTGACTATTATGTTGTGCCGCGGCGCTGCGAAAAAGGCAGAGGCGCGGCAGGCGGGCGCAGAAACAAAAAAACCCCGCCAGGGGCGAGGTTTTTTTCAGCTACTGTTGCGGTTGGTAGCCGCAAAGCACACTGTGTTACGTCAACGCTGTAACTATACGACGAAATGCGCGCACCCGCAATTGGCGCGCGGCGCAGCAGTGGCTTTTAGTCAGTATGGTCCAGCCCTTCACTTCTTGTCCAGAAAATACTGTTCATTTATACAGTATCTCTCTATAATGATGTTGCTGTCACAGCGTGCGATACGGGGCCGCATTTAAACGGGCGCAATAAAGAGTCCTGGCTGAAACGGGTGGTGCCGTCAGTGCCTTAACCCCGAGAGAGCACACTGTGTTACGCCAACAAAACAACTGGCAACAGGCAGCGGAGAGGTACGCCAGTTGGTGCTCCTTTACCAGAGGAGACGCGTATGAGCGGAGTGGATTTGTTTATCCTTATCCTGAAACTCATTGTTGCAGTCCTGCAACTGCTTGATGCTGTCCTGAAGTTCCTTCGGTAACTCAGGTTCAGGCCGCACCAAAGAGGGGCGGGCAACCGCCCCTCTTTAACACGGTACATCCACCAGGAGGGAACGATGTCAGGAATCATCGCTATCAGGTCTGTTACCCCGGTCGGCATCGATTTTGACCGGCTGCGTGAAGAGAGTCAGGCGCTCGGCTTTGCTATGCTCGACAGGCTCGCCGTCCACTGGATGGACGGCAGCAACGCCTTCTCGGCCCCCGGCGAACGGCTGTTCGGCGCGTTTCTTGGCGAAGCGCTGGTCGGCGTCGGCGGGCTGAACCGCGACCCTTTTGATACCCATCCGCGCGCCGGACGCGTGCGCCATCTCTATGTCAGCCATGCGGTACGCCGCGTCGGCGTTGGCAATCAGCTGTTGAAAACCATCACGCATCACGCCCATCACGCGTTTGATTACCTCAACATTCGCGCGCCGGAATCCGCGTTCAGCTTTTATTTACAGGCGGGCTTTTTGCCGGTAACGCATGAACCGCACATCACGCACCGGCTGACGCTGCCTGCGCGGGCCTGAGCCGTATCGCGCAGCGTCGTGCGTCGGGCGTCACGAGTGGCAATAAATCTTTCCGAAAAGTGTCCGTAAAAGCTGCCTGCCGCCGTTTCCGATGACGTGATAGCTGACTGGATAATCCCTGCGCATGCGGTATATTTCTCTCGCATTTAATCTCCATGCAGAGATATATCCTGTTTCTTCACCTGTGCGTATCGAATAATCATGATGAGAATGTTGGCTAACCGTCATTTGTTAATGATGTTGATTCTGCTTGTCGCCGTCGGGCAGATGGCGCAGACGATTTATATTCCGGCTATCGCCGATATCGCGCTGGAGATGAACGTGCGCGAAGGGGCGGTGCAAAGCGTGATGGCGGCGTATCTGTTGACCTATGGCGTGTCGCAGCTGATTTACGGGCCGATATCTGACCGCATCGGCCGCCGTCCGGTGATCCTGACCGGGCTGGTCATTTTTATTCTCGCGACGCTGGTGGCGCTGGAGGCGCGCAGCCTGCCGGTGCTGATTCTGGCGGGTTGTTTACAGGGCATGGGCACCGGCGTGGGCGGCGTGATGGCGCGAACCCTGCCGCGCGATCTCTGTGAAGGCCCGGCGCTGCGCCAGGCCAACAGCCTGCTGAACATGGGGATTCTGGTAAGCCCGCTGGTGGCCCCGCTGCTCGGCGGCCTGCTGGATACCTGGTGGGGCTGGCGCGCCTGCTTCGCGTTTCTGCTGGCGCTGGCGGTCATCGTGCTGTTCTGCATGTTCCGCTGGATGCCAGAAACCCGGCCGGTGCAGGCGCAGCGCCCTCGCCTGCTCGCGAGCTACAAACTGCTGTTCGGCACCGCCAGCTTTAACTGCTACCTGATTATGCTGGTGGCCGCGCTCGCGGGCGTCGCGGTGTTTGAGGCGTGCTCCGGCGTGCTGATGGGCGCAGGCCTCGGGCTCAGCAGCCTCGCGGTGAGCGTGCTGTTTATCCTGCCTATCCCGGCGGCGTTTTTCGGGGCCTGGTTTGCAGGACGCACCCATAAGCGCTTTACCACGCTGATGTGGCAGGCGGTGCTGAGCTGTCTTTCGGCGGGCGTGCTGATGTGGCTGCCGGGCTGGCTTGGCATCATGAATATCTGGACGCTGCTTATCCCCGCCGCGCTCTTTTTCTTCGGGGCGGGAATGCTGTTCCCGCTCGCTACCAGCGGCGCGATGGAGCCGTTTCCGTTTCTGGCCGGCACCGCCGGCGCGCTGGTAGGCGGGCTGCAAAACTGCGGTTCCGGGCTGCTGGCGTGGTCGTCCGCGCTGCTGCCGCAGAACGGGCAGTTTAGCCTCGGGATGCTGATGACGGCGATGGGTGTGCTGATGCTGGCGTGCTGGCTGCCGCTGGCGCACCGTGAGCGGATGCCGGAGCAGACGGTTTAACGTGGCCGTGGCCCGGCGTGCTCTCGGTGACGCACGTCGGGTTGATCATGGCGTCAAGCAGCGGCGCCTGCACAGGGCGCCACGCGCCCTCTTCCCCATCGTAAAACTGATTCGCGGCGTTCAGCGCATACGGAATACCCGCTTTTTTCAGCTCGCAGGCCATAAAACTGGCGAACGCGAGCGTGGCCGCCGACGGCGTGGTTTTCAGCGTCTGCGCCGCCGACCATCCCCCGACCCAGCTTACATGCCCGGTCTTCTGCTGCCAGCGGCGCGCGCTGTTAATGCGCTCGCGAATGGCCGCCTTCTCCGCCGACGTGCCGGACGTCCACGGGTATTTGCCGTTGGCGCGCAGCGGCCCCCACGGGAAAATATGCCACTGCGCCAGCACGTAATGGCTGCTCTGCGGCGGCAGTTTCAGTATCGGCAGATCTTCCGGCACGGCGCGAAAGCGCGGCGCAATAAAAATCATCCGCTGCGCATCCGCGTGGTGAAGGGTTTTAATCACGTCGCTGTAGAGCCGGTTGAGCTGCTGCGGATTATGGTTGAGCCGCTCTGCAGGCTCGTAGATGACATCAAACCCCAGCAGCGGATGCTGCTCGCCGAAATAGTTGGCCACCGCGCTCCACCAGGCGACCACTTTGGCGGCGTTTTGCGCGCTCGGATCAGCCTTAAAGGCGTCCGCCTGGTAGGAGATTATCGGGATGATGTTGTAACGCTCGCACGCCTCGACGATTTTGCGCAAATGGATGAGCCGCTCCTCGGTGGCGTCACCCGCCACCCTCACCCGCACATGGCGAATGCCCCGCTGCTGAAAATCGCGTACCGCCAGCGGGTCGAACTCGCGGATGCCGCGATCGGTGCGCGCCCAGTCGACGTCCATCCCCACGCCGAGTTCGGCGGCATAGCGCTGGGCCGTTAGCGGCTCGTCAGCACGGGCAGGCGGCGCGGCGTGAGCGGTGGTAAAGATAAGCAAGAGAGCGAGCGCAGGCAGCTTGTTCATGGCTATCGTATCGGAAAGAAGAATCAGAAATATGTAGCACGGATTGACGCAGGCCGGGTAGGCCGCCGGTGTTATCCACAGAGCAATTGCGCGAGCGCGCGTACGTGCGTCACCACAAATAGCAGCGCCAGCGCGCAAACCGCCAGCGCGATAAGCAGTTTCGCGCGAACCTGGCCGGGCGCCGCGAAATCCTCACGCACAAGCGTGGTCAGGTGTCGTGTACGGGCATACGCGTAAATCACCCCGGTAACCAGAGCGAGGCAGCCTGCCGCCAGCCATAACAGCAGGCCCGCGTTGCTCCACGCGTGACGTAACGCCAGCGCCAGCAGCGCGCCGTAGCCGAGCAGCGTGCGCACCCACGCAAGCGACGTGCGCTCCGGTTGCAGGCCCGGATCGCGCGGGCTAACCGGCATAAAGCACCACCAGCATCACCGCCAGCGCGACGACTGCCATCACGCCGCTGATAAACGCCAGCATGCGCGTGTAGGGCAGCGTCTGTTTCAGGCGCATCGCCTTTTCGTTGCGCAACCAGCGCAGATAGCCGTAAATGGCGAGCGCGCCGGCGAAAAAGCACAGCAGCAGCGACACCGCTTCGCGCACGACGGGCGTCGCGAAATCCGGGGCCAGCTGATCAAGCCCGACGCCGGCCGCCAGAAACCCCAGCGCGGTGCGCACCCAGGCCAGAAACGTGCGTTCGTTAGCGAGTGAAAAGCGATAGTCCGGCGCTTCGCCGAGACGGGAAATTTTCATGAGGCCCTCTCTTTTCCTGCAGGCAGGCCCCAGCATAACGTAAAACGCGATAAACGGGAGAGACGCGGATGACCGGCACCCGGTGGATGCCGGTCGGGGGCGTTAATGCAGTTCCGGCCAGTAGTCTTTGTTGGCCTCAATCAGATCGTCGAGTATAGCGCTGGCGACCGACGCGCTGGGGACGGTTTTCGACAACGTGATAGCCTGCCACAGCTTCTGCCGGGAGCGATGTTCCCAGGCGTCCACCACCAGTTTTTCCACCGCCACCTGCTGGCTCATCAGCCCTTTCTGGAAGTGCGGAATATCACCGACGGTGAGCGGTTCCGGGCCGTTTTTACCGACCAGACACGGGATCTCGACCATCGCATCGGCGTCGAAGTTATGGATAGCCCCGTTATTCGGCACAATCAGCAGCATCCGCGCCTGGGTGTTAAAGGCGATGGCGGTCGCCAGATCGACGATATACGACGCATGTTCGTCAATCTCCAGCTCGCCTGCAGACGAGTGGCCTGCGGTGATAATGGCGCGGCACGCGTCGAACACCTGTTTTTCGCGGTGCTCCATGACTTCATTGGCGCGGGTGTGCGCCGGGTTGGAATGCGCCACGACGTAATCCGGAAAGAGATAGTATTTCAGGTAGGTGTTCGGCATGGTGTCCGGGTCCAGCGCCTGCACATCTTTCGCCTTCGCGAACGTGTCGTTCCAGCTGGCCTCGGTATGGCTGTCTTCTGAAGGCGGCACATAGCCATGCTTCGCCACATACTCGCGCAGCCGGGGCATCAGATCGTTCCCCTCCAGATCTTCAATCGAGGTCCACCAGCCGAAGTGGTTAAGCCCGTAATAGCGCACGCGCATCTCTTTGCGGTCTTTCAGGCCAACGATTTTCGCCATCCGCCCTTCAATGCCAATCGGCATATCGCAGATGTTGAGAATACGGGCGTTCGGACGCAGGCGACGCGTGGCCTCGGCCACAATGGCCGCCGGGTTGGAATAGTTGAGCATCCAGGCGTTGGGCGAATAGCGCTCCATATAATCCACCAGTTCGAGCACGCCGCCGATAGAGCGCATCCCGTAGGCGATCCCGCCCGGACCGCAGGTTTCCTGGCCCACCACGCCGTGACGCAGCGGGATTTTTTCATCCTGCTCACGCATCGGGTATTTGCCGACGCGAATATGCGCCATCACAAAATCGACATCGGTAAAGGCCGTTTGCGGGTCGGTGGTGTAGCTAAAATCGATCTCCGGCGCCTGCTCCTGAAGAATGACTTTGCAGGCTTCGGCGATAATCTCCTGACGCGCGCCGTCGTTGTCATAGAACTTCAGCGCGCGCAGCGGGAAGCGATCGCGGTTGGCCAGTAACATCAGAACGATACCAGGCGTAAAGGTGCTGCCGCCGCCGGCAATGACAACCGAGAATTTTTTCATGATACAGCCTCCGTCATGGGGGATAGTGGGGTCGTTGAAGGGGTTTTCATCAGTGATTCAAGCTGGTCGCGCACCAGCGGAACGTGCAGCCCGACAATCACCTGAATACTGTTGCCGTGACGCACCACGCCGTGCGCGCCGAGGGCTTTAAAGACGTCGTCGCTCTGGGTGTGCGCCATGTCGATGAGCGTGATGCGCAACCGGGTGGCGCAGTTGTTAATGCTGTCGATATTGCCCGCGCCGCCCAGCGCCTGAAGGAAGCCTGCGGCCTGGCCTGCCTGGGTGTCTGCCGCGACCGTGCCCTGCCCACGCGCGGCGCGGTAATCGGCTTTGCTGTAGAGCTTGATGTCGCTTTCCGCACGGCCCGGCGTTTTGAGGTCAAAGCGCAGGATGAGCGTTCTGAAAATCACGAAGTAGAGCGCGGTAAAGCACACGCCGATGCCAATCTGCGTGAACACCGTGCCGGCGTGGTTATGGAACATGGGGATCCAGTTCTGCGGCAGGAATTGATCGAGCAGACCGCCGCCCATGTTGCCCACGACGCCGAAGATATACATGACGGTCGCCATCGTGGCCGCCAGTACCGCATGCACCGCGAACAGCAGCGGCGAAATAAACAGGAAGGTGAACTCCAGCGGCTCGGTGATGCCGACCAGCACCGCCGTTAAGGTTGCCGGTATCAGCAAACCCGCCACTTTGACCCGATTTTCCGGCGCGGCGGTGCGCCAGATAGCCAGCGCGATACCGACGGAGCCAAACACTTTCGAGTTGCCGTGCAGCGCGAAACCGCCTTCCGGGAAGAGGGATTTCAGCGATGCCGTGCTTTGGCTGAACTCCTGTAAATGCTGCGCCCAGTAGACCTGAATGCCGCCTTCCACGACCGCCGGGCCGAAGATAAACGGACCGTAGACGAAGTGGTGCAGGCCGGTCGGGATCAGAATGCGTTCCAGGAAGGTGTAGAGCCAGACGCCCAGCGCCCCCGCAGAGCGTAAAAACGCCTGTAGTGATTCGATGCCCATCTGTACTTTCGGCCAGCCCAGCAGCGTGAGCCAGGCGCAGGGGATCATCACGAAGAACGCAATGATCACCACAAACGAGGTGCCCTGGAAAATCCCGAGAAAGACCGGCAACGGTTTTTCAAAGTAGCGGTTATGCAGGGCCGTCACGATCCCGGAGATAACAATCGCGCCGATGATGCTGGTATCGAGGGTTTTAATCCCGGCAATCAGGGTCAGGCCGCTGCCGGCGGCGGGCTCCGCGTTGAAATCGACGCCGAAGAAATGGCCCCAGGTCATTCCCATCGCGTTAATGAAATAGTTCCAGGTGAGAAAGCTAATCAGCACGGCGAGACAGGCCCGGCCCTGCGCCTGTTTCGCAAGGCCAATCGGTAAGCCGACCGCGAAAATCAGCGGCATATTGCGAAACACCGCCCAGCCGCCTTCTTCAATAATGTGAACAATCTGAGCGAAAAGGTTATCGGGCGCGGTTAACGCCTCGCCGACAAAAAGCGGATTGCGCAGCATGATGGCGATGCCTACCACGATGCCGGCGAAAGGGAACAGTAACACCGGGGTAAACATGGCACCGCCAAATCGTTGTATTTGACTGAGCATTTTTAAATCCTCATGTAACAACCTGTAGGGGTTTGAGGCCTTGATGTTTTTTTACTGGCCTGAGGCGAGAATAAAAATTAACCCTGGCGCGGACATGCCGCCGCGCTGCGATTCGTGATCGCTTTCATGGTTTTAATTTGCACAGTCAGGTCTACTTTTTGTCTTAAATATGGACATCTTCAGGGGCATTCCTCCTGGTAACAGGCGTAAAGAGGTCTACAGGTGATCTACAAATCCATTGCCGACAGGTTGCGTCTGCGCCTGAATTCGTCAGATTTCAGTGTCGGTAGCCCGCTGCCGGGCGAGATAGCGCTGGCGCGGGAATTTGGCGTGGCGCGAATGACTATTCGCAAAGCCATTGATCTGCTGGTCGCCTGGGGGTTGGTGATCCGCCGCCACGGCAGCGGCACCTATGTCGCGCGCAAGGACGTGCATCATGAAACCACCAGCCTGACCGGGCTGGTGGAGGTGTTACGCCAGCAAGGGAAAGAGGTGCAAAGCAAGGTGTTGCTGTTTGAGGTGATGCCCGCGCCGCCTGCCATCGCCAGCCAGTTGCGAATACAGATTAACGAGCGTATCTATTTCTCCCGCCGGGTGCGGTATGTCGAAGGAAAGCCGCTGATGCTGGAAGACAGCTATATGCCGGTGAAGCTGTTTCGCACCCTGTCGCTGGCGCATCTGGAAGGCTCGAAGTTTGACTATATCGAAAAGGAGTGCGGGATAACCATCAGCGGCAATTATGAAAGCCTGACGCCGGTGCTGGCCGATAAACAGATGGCCGCGCTGATGAACGTGCAGGAGCAGACGCCGCTGCTGCGCATTACCTCGCTCTCTTACAGCGACAACGGCGAATTCCTCAATTACTCCGTCATGTTTCGCAATACCAGCGATTATCAGGTGGACTACCACCTGCACCGCGTTCGCCCGTCCATGGTGTAATGCCCGCACGACAGGCATAAAAAAGGCCCCGCTGCGGGGGCCTTTTCTCGTCACGCCATTACTGGCTATCGGTGTTGCTGTCGCTGTGGCTCAGCGCCGGGCGTTCGCCCTCGATAACGCGTTCATCCTCCTGAGCACGCGGCTGGCCGATGGCGATACGCTGCGGGGCCAGGGCTTCCGGGATGTTGCGCACCAGATCGATGTGCAGCAGGCCGTTGGTGAAGCTGGCGCCGGACACTTCCATATGCTCAGCAAGCGTGAAGCTCAGGTTGAAAGGCTGGATAACCAGGCCCTGATGGAGCCATTTCGGTTCCGTTTCCGGTTTCACCGGCGTGCCTTTCACGCGCAGTACCGTGTGCTCCAGTTCGATCTCCAGATCTTCCTGACGGAACCCGGCTAACGCAAGCGTGATGCGATAGTGGTTATCGTCGCTTTTTTCGATGTTATAGGGCGGGAAGGTCTGGCTTTCGGCGGTGTTCATCAGCGCGTTGGCCAGTTTGTCAAAACCGATCCACTGACGGAAAAACGGGGATAAATCATAGTTACGCATAGTATCTCTCCTTCATTGAAGCGAGTGAAAACGCCAGTGCGTGTACTGGCTGTGCTCCCGTTCGGCGAGCACGAGACGACAGTTAAGGCCGCCGCAGCGGCCCCAGGAAATTAGTTACCGATTTCGATACGGCGCGGTTTTTTCGCTTCCGGGATCACGCGCTCAAGCTCGATGTAGAGCAGGCCGTTCACGAGGTTAGCGCCACGCACGAAGATGTTTTCGGCCAGCTGGAATTTGCGTTCGAAGTTGCGCTCGGCAATCCCCTGGTAGAGATAGGTACGCTCTTTCTGCTCAGGCGCATGGGAGCCTTTCACCACCAGCAGGTTGTCCTGTGCGGTGATCTCCAGCTCGCTTTCGGCAAAGCCTGCCACGGCAATGGCGATACGGTAGTGGTTTTCATCCACCAGCTCGACGTTGTACGGAGGGTAGCCGCCGTTGCTCTGGCTCTGGTTGTTCTCAAGCAGGTTGAAAAGACGGTCAAAACCGATGGCGGAACGATACAGCGGAGATAAATCAAAGTTACGCATACATACTCCTGAAATCAGCGAGGTTTAACATCGCCCTCCTCAAAGGACAGGCGGCTGTGGCGGAAGACCCGTTCGGCGTGCTTCCTGTCTCCACATTCCAAAAAATGGGTGCGGTCTGCGGCTTTTCAAGGGCCGAAATCGGCCTTTTTTTGGCGATTTACATTTCTTTGCGTAGACTGGGAATAACAGCAACTAATGCTAAACTGCGAGCGCTGCCACAGGACGGCTAAGGCGCGCTATTCATTCTGATTCAGGGGCGTTATATCTCATGGCTGACGCCTGCGGTGCGACAACATAAAAGAAGAATGAAAATGAACAATACTCTCGGGAAAGTGCTTTTTGGCGGCGGCGTAATGCTGCTTTGCGGCTGCTCCAGCGTCATGTCGCACACCGGCGGCGGCGAGCAGGGGTATTACCCCGGCACGCGCGCCAGCGCGACGATGCTGGGCGACGACGACACCAGTTGGGGCTTAAAGCCGCTGGTGGCGCTCGATCTCCCCTTCACGGCGGTGATGGATACGCTCCTGATCCCGTGGGATGCCTTCCGTACCGATAAATCGGTGAAATCGCAGGTGGAAGAGAGCGAAAAGAAGTCCTTCGCGATTAACGCCGTGATCCCGCCCGCGCCCTGATCAGCGCCCCGTTTCCGTCATCCACAGCTGGCGCAAGCCGTCTGTCTCCTGCATCCAGGCGATGCGCCTGCCGTCCGGCGATATCACCACGGCATCGGCGGAGATAGGGTCGGTTTGTGGCGGCGTCAGCGCCGTTAACGCCCCCGTTTGCGCATCGCACAGCACAATCCGGTTGCGCTGCATAAACCCGAGCGCGTCGCCCGACGGGTGCCAGCTAAACGCCGAGCCCACGCCATACGCGTCATGCGTCACCTGACGCGGCTCGCCGCCCTGCGGCGATATCAGCCACAGCTGCGCCACGCCGTTATCATCCTTCATCAGAAACGCAATCGCGGTGCCCTGCGGGTTGCTGCGCACCCAATGGCGCGGCGTGGTGGCAAGCCCCGGATAGCGGCGGTCATGGGTGAAGGTGAGTCGGCGCTGCGTAACGCCCGCTGGCGGCGCGGGCATGGTGGTTTCGCTGCCGGGAAATGCCTGCTTCCATACTGCCTCTTCTTGCGGTAAATCAACGATAAACAGCTCCGGCGCTTTGACACCCGCCAGCGTCAGCGTATCGCCAATAAACGCCAGCGCGCGCGGCTGCCAGCTGCCGTCCGCTTTTTGATAACCGTGATGGCCCACCCAGCCCTCTTCATAGGCGCGGTTGATCTCATCGCTGCCGGGGCGCGGCGCAGGCGTGGTGCGGCTCACCAGCGCGCACCAGTGGCTGCCAGCATATTCACGCGGATGATGTATTTCAGGCGTCACCGGGCCGAACGGCAGCGCCACGCCGACGTTGCGCAAATCGAGCGCCGGATCGCGTTCATGCAGCACGTGGTCGTTATAGGTAAAGCTCAGCCACGCGCCGTCCGGACTGAAGACATGCACATGGCTGCCGCCGCGCAGCGCGCCGGGGGTGAACGGCGGCGTAATCGCCATCGCATCGAGATTCCGCGCCACGCCGTTTTCCACCACCACGCCGCGACGATGGTGAAAATCGTAGCGCCAGGCGTCATCCGGGTTTTCCGGCCCGTGAATGAATACGTACCGCTCCGCCGTCGGGCTCACCGTCACCACGCCCACATGCGCGCCCTCGCGGCCGCGATAAATCACCTCGACTTCGCCGGTTTCCACATTGACGCGCTCAATGGTTTCGCCGGTAAACGACGCGCCGGACGGACGCACGTCAAAGGCGAGCCAGCGGCTGTCCGGGGTCCAGACGTTGATATTGGTGAGCTGATGGTGACGCGGGGCGAACGTGAGCTGTTTCATCAAGAGAAAACCCTGAAGCCAAAGAAGGCCTCAGGGTAAAAGATTCCGCGAAAAAAGCCTATCACGGCACCGGCGTAATGAGCGGCTCGCCGGCAAAACAGGCGTTGACGTTCTCCAGCACCAGCCGCGACATCTCCCGCCGCGTTTCCCACGTCGCGCTCGCCATATGCGGCGTGATGACCACGTTGTCGCGCTGTTGCAGGGCGGCGGGCACGTTCGGCTCATCCGTGAAGACATCCAGCCCCGCGCCCGCAATCGTGCCGCTGTCCAGCGCCGCCATCAGCGCGGTCTCATCCACCACGCTGCCGCGCCCAACGTTTATCAGCATGCCCTGCGGCCCGAGCGCCGCCAGCACCGCCGCATTGACCACGCCGCGTGTCGCGTCGCCGCCAGGCGCGCAGAGCATCAGGAAATCGCTCTCCTGCGCCAGCTCGCGTAAATCCGGCACAAAAGGGTACGGCAATGCAGGCTGCGCATGGCGGCTGGTATAGCGGATTGTCATATCGAACGCCTGCGCGCGACGGGCGATGGCCTGGCCGATGCGGCCCATGCCGAAGATACCGAGCCGCGCGCCGGAGACTTTGCGCGTCCACGGAAAACCGCCCTGCCGCCAGCCGCCCTGTTCGATAAACCGCTGCGCCGCCACGATCCGGCGCGACGTCGCCAGCATCAGGCCGATGGCGAGGTCGGCGACATCGTCAGTCAGCACGCCCGGCGTGTGGGTCACCTGCACGCCGCGATCGCGCGCCGCCGCCACGTCCACCCCGTCATAGCCGACGCCAAACACCGCAATCAGTCTGAGCGCAGGCAGCGTCGCGATAAACTCACGCGTCACCACGGCCTCGCCGTTGGTCACCAGTACCGTGACCTCCCCCGCTATCGTGGCAAATTCGCGGTTTGTCATGCTGGCGTACTCGCAAAGCGTATACCGCTCGCGCAATGCGTCGGTAAGCGCATCCGGCAGATAAGCGTGTTTCAGAACGGTCTGTTTCATCGTGACTCCTGTTTCAGTGAGGCCGGTTGCTGCGGCGCGCCGGGGCGGGCTGGGCGTGACACCAGCACACCGATAATGCCGCCCAGGATCAGCGCCACCGCCACAATCAACAGCCCGTAGTGGTAGCTGTCCGTCGCATCTTTGATTTTGCCAAGCACCGGCGGCAGGCCGAGACCGACGAAATTCGCCACGGTGTTGATAAACGCGATGGATGCCGCTGCCGCCACGCCCGCCAGTTTCTCGGTCGTTACCGCCCAGAAAATCGGCGTCAGCGCGAAATTAAAGCCCACGGTCAGCACCAGCAGGCCATACGCCACCAGCAGGTTGCTGGTGTAAATAGCGATGGCGAGCGACACGCCGGAGATAATCAACGGTAAGCCGAGATGCCAGGCGCGCTCACGCGTGGTGTCCGAATGGCGACCGTTGAGATACATAAACAGACAAGCGGCGATAAACGGTACGGCCGAGAGCAGGCTTATCACGATGTTGCTCTGCTCGCTCGCCATGCTTTTGATGATAAGCGGCAGAAACAGCGTAATGCCGATAGACCCGAACGCCTGCAGAAACCAGACCAGGCTCAGCAGCAGCACGGTTTTGTTTTTGAGCGCGCTAAGCCAGCTGTGATTACTGCCAACTTCCACACCAATGTTATCGCGCGCGAGCTGCGCCTTCAGCCAGCTTTTCTGCTCGCCGGAGAGCCACGGCGCGTGATCCGGCGACTGCGGCAGCCGCCACAGCACCATGATGCCGAGCACGATGGCCGGAATGCCTTCGATGGCGAAGAGCCAGCGCCAGCCCGCGATATCCGCGATGCCGTGCATGTTAAGGATAGAGCCGGAAATCGGCAGGCCGATTATCGAGGCCATCACCGAGCCCATATAGAAAAACGACATCGCCCGCGCGCGGTTGCTTTTGGGAAACCAGCAGGAGATGTAGTAGATGATGCCTGGCGTAAAGCCCGCCTCGGCCATGCCAAGCAAAAAGCGCATCACGTAAAGCTGCGTCGGCGTCTGCACCAGCGACATCCCGGCGCTGACGATGCCCCAGGTAATCATGATGCGTGCAATCCAGACGCGCGCGCCCACCTTCGTCATGATGACGTTGCTCGGGATTTCAAAAATGATGTAGGAGATGTAGAACATGCCGACGCCGAGGCCATACATGCTGGCGCTCAGGCCGAGGTCGGCGTTCATTTGCAGCGCCGCGATGGAGATGTTGGTTTTATCGAGATTAGCGACAAAGTAGCAGAGGATAATAAACGGGATTATCTTCGCGTTGAGCTGCCGCAGGGTGGTCGAGTACAGATCGGTATGCATAGCAGAACCCTCGTTTCCTGCCGTGGTAAACCCGGCAGGTTTATGATTGTTATCAGTCGATACTCTACGCGCCGGTGAAGGCGGCGCGCGCTGTGCATTCCGTCGCAGGCGTCCCTGCCCTCCATGACGGGCCTCAGCCCACGCGTTTCACTTCGCCCACCAGCAGGATGTAAGAGAGCGCGCCGATAAGCGCGACGACCGAGATGTATACCAGCGCCGGGCCGAAGCCGTAATCCTGCGCCAGATAGCCGATCACCAGCGGTACGGTGATGCCACCCAGCCCGCCCACGAAGTTAAACATGCCGCCGGTCAGGCCAATCAGGCGCATCGGGGCCAGCGACGAGACCAGCGACCAGGTGATCGATGCAAAACCGTTGCCGAAGAACGCCAGCGCCATCAGCACGACAATCCAGGTCGGATCGTTGGTGTAGTTGGCGCCCATGATGCAGGTGGAGATTAACAGGCCGCAGATAATCGGCGTTTTACGCGCCACGCCAAGCGAAAACCCTTTTTTCACCAGCTTATCCGCGAGCCAGCCTGAGAGCAGCACGCCGAAGAACGCGGCGAGGAACGGCACGGTGGTCATAAAGCCCGCCTTGAGCGCCGTGATGCCCTTTTCCTGGGTTAAATAGTTCGGAAACCAGGTGAGGAAGAACCAGAGCGTGGACGTGACTGCAAACTGGCCGAGGTAGACGCCAATCAGTTTGCGATGAAACACCAGTTTCCAGTCGGCGCGGGAGAGCGGCTGGCGTTCGGCTTTCGTTGCGGGCGCGTCGCCGTCCACGAGACCGCCGCCGTCGCGAATGTAATCGAGCTCCGCCTGGCTGATGCCTTTAGTAAGGCGCGGCGGCTGGTACACTTTAAACCAGACCAGCGACCAGAGGATCCCAATACCGCCGGTGACGATAAACACCCAGTGCCAGCTCAGCAGCTCCTGGATCCAGATAAGTAGCGGCGTGAGGAACGCGAGCCCGACGAACTGCCCGGAGGTATAAAAGCCAACCGCCGAGGCGCGCTCATGTTCCGGGAACCAGCTGGTGACCATGCGGTTATTGGTCGGGAATGCGGGCGCTTCGAACACGCCGGTGATGGCACGAAGACCAATCAGCGAGAGCAGTCCGGTCGCGAAGCCCTGAAAGAGCGTCGCCACTGACCAGCCGAAAATCGCGATGAAGTAGGTCAGGCGCGAGCCGATACGGTCTAAAAACCAGCCGCCGGGGATCTGGCAGAGCGTATAGAGCCAGGCGAAGGCGGAAAAGACGTAGCCCATTTCCGCTTTGCTGATGCCGAATTCTTCCTGAATATGCGCCGACGCTACCGCTAAATTAGCGCGGTCGACATAACAAATCACCACGGTAATAAATATCATCGCGAGCGTCAGATAACGACGACGTCCGGGTTTTGCAGCCGTTACAGAAATATCCATCACGTTCTGTCTCCAGAATAAGGCATAGCGAGGCACCTCACCATGCCCTGTAAAATACAGAGGGTGTGTTTTTATATTGGGTTTACCGCCCGGCGGCGCGTCGCTGACCGGGCCTACAACAGACTTTTTATTTAATGATTACGCGCAGCGCGCTAAATATTCACGTGGTAATAACGCGCGATGTCCTGAATAGTTCGTATTGCAACAAGACGGCGAATTAACGCAGCCAACGCCGTTGCAGCGCGAAATAGGACGGGCATTACCATTCGGCGACGGAGCCATCGGCATGCCGCCACAAAGGATTACGCCAGTCTGCGCACTGTTTGCTGCGCTCAACGACCTGCTCTTCATCGATCTCGACACCCAGGCCCGGCTTCATCAACGGCTGGAAGTAGCCGCCTTCCATTTTGAAATCGTCTTTATTTTTAACGAAATCAAGCAGCTCTGCGCCCTGGTTATAGTGGATGCCCATGCTCTGCTCCTGGAATACCGCGTTGCGCGAGATGAAATCCACATGCAGGCAGGCCGCCAGGGCAACAGGGCCCAACGGGCAGTGCGGCGCGAGGCCAACGTCATAGGCTTCCGCCATCGCGGCGATTTTCGCGCATTCGGTAATACCGCCCGCGTGCGATAAATCGGGCTGGAGAATGGCGAGGCCGCCTGCTTCGAGCACGCGTTTAAATTCAAAGCGCGAGAACATGCGTTCGCCTGCCGCGATCGGAATATGCGTTTGCGCGGCGAGACGCGGATAATATTCCGCCTGCTCGGCTAATACCGGCTCTTCAATAAATAAAGGACGATAAGGTTCAAGTTCTTTAATTAATATTTTCGCCATTGGCGCGCTGACGCGTCCGTGGAAATCCAGACCGAACTCGATTTCGCTGCCAAATTCCTCACGGATCTGCGCAACGGTATTTACCGCGGCGTCCACTTTGCGCGAGTCATCAATAATCCCTAACTCTTCGCAGCCATTTAATTTAAAGGTGTCGAAACCTATCTGGCGCAGCGTTTTAATACCGGCGATCACTTCCGCCGGACGGTCGCCGCCAACCCAGCTGTAGGCTTTAATTTTGTCGCGCACCAGGCCGCCCATCAGCTGCCAGACCGGCGCGTTCAGCACTTTACCTTTAATATCCCACAGCGCCTGGTCGATACCCGCGATGGCGCTCATCAGAATGGGGCCGCCGCGATAGAAACCGCCGCGATACATCACCTGCCATAAGTCGTTGATGCGGGCCGGATCCTGGCCAATCAGGTATTCGCCAAGCTCATGCACCGCCGCCTCGACCGTGCGGGCACGCCCCTCAATAACCGGCTCGCCCCATCCGACCACGCCTTCATCCGTCTCAATCTTGAGAAACATCCAGCGGGGCGGTAAACGGTACGTCGTTAGTTTGGTAATTTTCATTGCACTGCCTCTCGATACGCCTTAACAAATGCTTTCGCCTGCGCGGCCGTGCGCTCAACCGGCTGTCCGGCGCGGTAAAGATCGCTGCCAAGCCCGGCGCCCACGCAGCCCGCTTTCAGCCACACCGCCAGGTTTTCCGGCGTGACGCCGCCGACCGCGAAGACCGGGATGTCCGGCGGCAGTACGGCTTTTAACGCTTTGATGTAATCAGGGCCGAAGGCGGCGGACGGGAAGATTTTCAGCGCCTGCGCGCCTGCCTCAATGGCGGTGAACGCCTCGGTCGCCGTGGCGCAGCCGGGGCAGACGGTCATGCCGTAACCCACCGCGCGTTTGATGACGTCAGGCTGAATGTTCGGTGTGACGATAAGCTTGCAGCCCATTTGCGCCAGCTCGTCGACCTGCTCCGGCTTCAGCACCGTGCCCGCGCCAATCAGCGCACGCTCGCCGAATGCCTTCACCAGCATCGGCAAGCTCTCCTGCCACTGCGGCGAGTTAAGCGGGACCTCTACCGCGTCAAAACCAGCGTCGAGCACCGCGGCGACATGCGCTTCAGCTTCCGGCGGGGTAATGCCACGTAAGATTGCGATAAGAGGGAGATCAGTGTGCCACTGCATGAGCGAGACTCCTTATGCCTGCCTGAAATGCGTGGTCGCCCTCAAGCGTCCGGGCCGTGTACCCCAGCAGCGTCAGCGCGTGCTGGTAACGGCTCGCAAGCGAAGGACTGGCGACCAGCGTGAGAGGTTGCTTGCGGTCTGGCTGCCAGTGGCGAACCTGGCTTGCCACTTCATTGCCAATCAGCAACCCGGAAAGGAATTCAGAGACGTGTTCGCGCGCAAGCGTGCCCAGGACATGGGCGGCGCGCACTTCGAACAGGCGCGCCAGCGGCGCATCGGTAGCCACGCCCTGCTCAAGGCCCGCCTGAAAGGCGTCGGCGTCCGGCTGCTGTTCAGGCAGGCCCGCGCCGATAAGCGAATGGGTCAAGAGAAGATGGTGCAGTTCGCCGGTCATGACGGTGCGAAAGTCGCTGACCTGCGCGTTATCGGCCTGCACCCATTTGCAGTGCGTGCCGGGCATAATATAGAGCGGCGCGGGGGCAAGTTCGCGGGCACCCAGCAGTTGGGTTTCTTCGCCACGCATGACGTTGAGGTTATCGTCACGCGTCACGCACAGACCGGGAATGATAAAAACGTCGGGCGCGACGGTGGTGAGCTGGCTGGCGATATCGGCGAAACGCGCCGGGCAAGGGAGATAAGGAGCGATGATCCAGCCCGCGTTGCTGCCCACCATCCCGGCCATGACGACGGGCGTGGTGGCGTCGCGCCAGCCTTCGGTCACCTGCGCTAACACCGCGTCGGGGGTTCTGCCGTTAAGGCGGGTGACGCCCGCCTCCGATTGCCTGCTCTCCAGGCATTGCTCGTCCTGAAAAAGCCAGGCGCGAAGATTCGTGGAACCCCAGTCGATAGCGATGTAGCGAGATGTCATGTGATTTCCTTAAGCCTTTTTGTGGAGCTTGCGATCATGGTTAACGCCGCCTGCTCCGCCGCCTCGCCATCCTGATGCCGTATCGCATCGAACAGCGCCTTATGTTCCTGGAGCGTTTTCGGCATGTTGGCCTCATCGCCCATCCAGGTGCGCTCAAACACGGCCCGTTGCAAAGAGCTGATAGCCACGCTGAGCTGTTGCAACACCGGGTTGTGCACCGCCTCCAGCACCGCTTCGTGATAGCGGATGTCTGCTTCGTTAAACGCGTCACGATCCTGGTTGTTGGCAATCATGTCGTTGAGCGCCGCCTCAATGCGCGCCAGATCGTTTGAGGTGGCGCGCTCCGCCGCCCAGCGGGCAATGGCGGGTTCGACCAGATTGCGCACTTCGCTCATAGAGGCGATAAGACGCGGGTCGTCGTCGTGCTCCAGCACCCACTGCAACACCTCGGTGTCGAGGTAGTTCCACTGGTTACGCGGCGCAACAAAGGCCCCGCGATAGCGTTTCATCTCTATCAGCCGCTTCGCCATCAGCGAGCGATATACCTCGCGGATGATATTGCGCGAGGTTTCAAACTCTTCACACAGCTCCGCTTCGGCGGGGAGCGCGGCGCCCGGTACATATTTCCCGCCGACAATCTGGCGGCCCAGCGTAACGATGATGCGGTCGGTTTTGGTCATGCTTTGGGTTCCTTTCACGCGAGGTTTCTTCGCTTACTTTACCCTGACCGCCGAATTTCGCCGCATTTTTGAAGTACAACCGTGACGCGGGTGGCCGTGCTGATGGGTTCAATGTAGTACAATCTATATTCGTTGTACTACAATTTAGATCACAAAAACGACAAAAGGATATATCGGGAGTGATAGCTGAGCGGGATTCATCAAGTGAGCTGATAATGGTAGGAAATAACGCGAATGACAGAAAGGCAGCAGGGAAAAGGCGCAAAGATTCAGCAAAACGCCCGTAGGGTTTCGATAGGTTAGCGCAGAAAAGGCGATTTATAATGGCGGCGGCGCTTGAGGCTTTTTGCCTCCTGCGGTCAGCAGAAATGCAAAATGTGGTGAGGCAGAAAGAAGAAAGCCATGAAACTGCTGCGAAGTACCCTGTTCTGATGCGTATTAACGCTCTGTATCACGTTGTTAATGTTTACATTTCTGACGCGCCGTCCGCCGATTAACGTGCGGCGCGTCACCCTGTTAACGCAGTGCGAATTTCTCAATAGCGTATGCGACGCCATCTTCCAGGTTCGAGCGGGTCACGACGTTGGCGGCCTCTTTCACGGCATCGATGGCATTTTCCATCGCCACGCCGATGCCCGCATACTCCAGCATCGCAATGTCATTTTCCTGGTCCCCTATCGCCATCACCTCTTCCGGCTGAATGTTTAAGACCTCAGCCAGTGATTTGACGCCGGTGCCTTTGGTAACGCGTTTATCAAGAATTTCCAGGAAGTACGGCGCGCTTTTCAGCACCGTATATTTCTCTTTCACTTCCTGCGGAATGCGCGTGATGGCTTTATCGAGGATGTCCGGCTCGTCAATCATCATCACCTTCAGGAAGGTCATGTTCGGGTCCATTTTTTCCGCCTCACAGAACACCAGCGGAATAGTGGCGACAAAAGATTCATGAACGGTATAGCGGCTGATATCGCGGTTCGCGGTGTAGAGCGTGGTGCGGTCCAGCGCGTGGAAGTGCGAGCCGACTTCGCGGGAGAGCTGCTCCAGATAGCGGTAATCGTCATAGTTAAGCGGGGTTTGCGCCACGGTGCTACCGTCGCTCGCCTTTTGCACCAGCGCGCCGTTATAGGTGATGCAGTAATCGCCGGGTTTATCCATCTGCAGCTCGCGCAGATAGCTCTCCACGCCAGCATAAGGACGTCCAGTGGTCAGCACTACGTTGATGCCCTGTTCACGAGCCGCGGCGATGGCGTTTTTCACGCCCGGTGAAATGGTGTGATCGGGTAGCAGTAAAGTGCCATCCATGTCGATTGCGATAAGTTTGATAGCCATGAGTTCCCCTGCATAAATAAGCCTTTTGGCATGCTAACGCGATTCTGCTCAAAAAACAGTAGCAGCCGGGGCGAGAAAAGGGGATGGATCCGCAGGGAAAATGCCGGTTAATGCAGGCGCATGTCAGGGTGGATGCGCTGCGCTTATTCTCTACGACATAACATTCTACGTCGCATGCAGGCCGGATAAGCAAAGCGCCCCCCGCCGTCAGGGATGATTAAAAGAAAAGGTGGGTACGCTGCACGCACCCACCTTACAAAACGACATTCTGCGTCGTACGCCAGGCGGGTCAGCAACGCGCTACCCGCCATCAGGCGTTATCAGATATCGATATTCGCCGCTTTCAGGGCGTTTTCTTCGATAAAGGCGCGGCGCGGCTCAACGGCATCGCCCATCAGCGTGGTGAAAAGCTGGTCGGCGGCAATCGCGTCTTTGACGGTGACGCGCAGCATACGACGGCTTTCCGGATCCATTGTGGTTTCCCAAAGCTGCTCCGGGTTCATCTCGCCGAGACCTTTATAACGCTGGATAGCGAGACCACGACGGGACTCTTTCACCAGCCAGTCCAGCGCCTGCTCGAAGCTCGCCACCGGCTGACGACGTTCGCCGCGCTCGATAAACGCATCTTCTTCAATCAGGCCGCGCAGCTTCTCGCCGAGCGTGCAGAGACGACGGTATTCGCCGCCGGTCACGAACTCGTGATCAAGCACGTAATCGGTGTCGACGCCGTGGGTACGCACGCGCACTACCGGCTCGAAACGACGCGTTTCGGCGTTTTCGCGGATGTCGTATTTCCAGACGCTGCCATGCTGCTCGTTTTCATTGAGCGTGGTGATAAGCGCGGAAACCCAGCGGGTCACGTTCGCTTCATCGGCCAGCGTCTCTTCCGTCAGCGTCGGCTGATAGACCAGCTCTTTCAGCAGCGCGCGCGGGTAGCGACGCTCCATACGGTTGATCATCTTCTGCGCGCCGTTGTACTCAGACACCAGTTTCTCCAGCACTTCGCCGGCGATAGCTGGCGCGCTCGCATTCGTATGCAGCGTCGCGCCGTCCAGCGCGATGGCTATCTGATACTGATCCATCGCCTCGTCGTCTTTAATATACTGTTCCTGCTTGCCTTTCTTCACTTTATACAGCGGCGGCTGAGCGATATAGACGTGGCCGCGCTCGATGATTTCCGGCATCTGACGATAGAAGAAGGTCAACAGCAGCGTACGGATGTGCGAGCCGTCGACGTCCGCATCGGTCATGATGATGATGCTGTGATAGCGCAGCTTATCCGGGTTGTATTCGTCACGGCCGATGCCGCAGCCAAGCGCGGTAATCAGCGTCGCGACTTCCTGGGAAGAGAGCATTTTGTCAAAGCGCGCTTTCTCCACGTTCAGGATTTTCCCTTTCAGCGGCAGGATCGCCTGATTCTTACGGTTACGGCCCTGTTTTGCAGAACCGCCCGCGGAGTCCCCTTCCACCAGGTAGAGTTCAGAGTGAGCCGGGTCGCGCTCCTGGCAATCCGCTAGCTTGCCCGGCAGGCCGGCGAGATCCAGCGCGCCTTTACGACGGGTCATCTCACGGGCTTTGCGTGCCGCTTCACGGGCGCGCGCGGCGTCGATAATTTTGCCGACCACGATTTTCGCATCAGACGGGTTCTCCAGCAGGTATTCCGCCAGCAGTTCGTTCATCTGTTGCTCAACCGCCGATTTCACCTCGGAGGAGACCAGTTTGTCTTTGGTCTGGGAGGAGAATTTCGGGTCCGGCACTTTCACGGATACCACGGCAATCAGCCCTTCGCGCGCATCATCGCCGGTGGCGCTGACTTTCGCTTTTTTGCTGTAGCCTTCTTTATCCATATACGCGTTCAGCGTACGGGTCATCGCTGCGCGGAAACCCGCGAGGTGCGTACCGCCGTCGCGCTGCGGAATGTTGTTGGTAAAGCAGTAGATGTTTTCCTGGAAACCGTCATTCCACTGCAGCGCCACTTCCACGCCAATACCATCTTTCTCGGTGGAGAAATAGAAAATGTTCGGGTGGATAGGCGTTTTGTTCTTGTTGAGGTACTCAACAAACGCCTTGATGCCGCCTTCGTAATGGAAGTGATCCTGTTTGCCGTCGCGTTTATCCACAAGACGAATCGAGACGCCGGAGTTCAGGAACGAGAGCTCGCGCAGGCGCTTCGCCAGGATTTCATATTCAAATTCAGTGACGTTGGTAAAGGTTTCGTGGCTTGGCCAGAAGCGAACCTGCGTACCGGTCTGTTCGGTATCGCCGGTCACGGCCAGTGGCGCTTGCGGCACGCCGTGCACGTAAGTCTGCTGGTGGATCTTGCCTTCGCGGCGAATCACCAGTTCCAGTTTCTGCGACAGGGCGTTCACTACGGATACGCCTACGCCGTGCAGACCGCCGGAGACTTTATAGGAGTTATCGTCAAATTTACCGCCCGCGTGCAGAACGGTCATGATAACTTCCGCCGCCGAAACGCCTTCTTCCGGGTGAATACCGGTCGGAATGCCGCGCCCGTCATCCGATACCGAGACAGAGTTGTCGGCATGGATGGTCACGACGATATCTTTACAGTGACCCGCGAGCGCTTCGTCGATAGCGTTATCTACCACCTCGAATACCATGTGGTGCAGACCGGTGCCGTCATCCGTATCGCCGATATACATACCCGGGCGCTTACGCACCGCATCCAGCCCTTTCAGGACTTTGATACTGGAGGAGTCATAAGAATTCGACATCAACGTTTCTCGCTCATTTTAACTTGGGTTAATCCGTTATTTTACCCTGATCGACAGCGAACATCTTCGAATTTTTGTCCGTCATGTCGAGAATATGTTCGGCGCTAATCGCGCTAACAAAGACTTGCGACTGCGTGGCCTTCAGGCGCTGCGCCAGAAGCCCACGTCGGGCGTCGTCGAGTTCAGAGGCAAAATCATCTATCAGATAAAGACAGCGTCGTCCGCTTTCGCGGGTGAGAAACTCACCCTGCGCCAGACGCAGCGCGCACATCAGGAGCTTGAGCTGCCCGCGCGACAGCGTATCTTCCACCGGCGCGCCGTCGGCGCGAATGCGGAAATCGGCCTTGTGTGGGCCATGCGCGGTATAGGTCAGCATCCGGTCGCGTTCAAAGCCGCGCTCCAGCACGTCGGCGTAATCGCTCTCTTTCTCCCAGCCGCGCTGGAAAGAAAAGGTGAGCGTAAATTCCGGCAAAAACTGAGCGCAGGTATCGGCCATATCGCTGGCGATCGCCTCGCTGTAGCTGGCGCGCCACTGACTTATCTGTTCGGCCAGCGGAACCAGTTCACGGTCCCACGGGCGCAGTTGTTCATAGCGGGTCACCTGTCGCAGCGCGGCGTTGCGCTGTTTGAGCAGGCGCTTTAAGTTGCTCCAGGCGACAAAAAAGCCCGGTTCGTTATGGAAGCATCCCCAGTCGAGGAACGCTCTTCTGTATTTGGGGCCGCCGCCGAGCAAAGTAAACCCCTCAGGGGTAATTAATTGCATCGGCATCAGTTGCGCCAGTTCGGCCACTTTATGACCGTCGCTACCGTCGATACGCACCGTGCTGTCGCCGTTGCGATCTTTCGTCAAGCCGACCGAGACTTCGCGTTCGTCGCCCTGCAGCCGCCCATGAAGAATAAAGGCATCCTGTTCGTGGCGAATCACGCGCCCGATTTGCAGGCTGCGAAACGCGCGTCCGTGGCCCAGCGTGTAAATCGCTTCCAGCACGCTGGTTTTCCCGCTGCCGTTCGCGCCAACCAGAAAGTTGAAACCAGGAGAGAGCGCGAGATCCGCATTTTCAATATTGCGGAAATCTTTGATAAGGAGACGCGTCAGTGACATTAAGAACTTTTCCGGTCCAGGGCGTGCATACTCTCAGAGACAGGGGGGCGTTGGTGTCGCAGCCAGTTCGGCTACCGCCAGCGCGCAGAAAGCGGAGCGTACACATAGTACGTGAGCATTTCGAGCACTGCCGGGAGGCGAAATGGCAAGTAAACCAGCCCCTTTTGCAAACTCTACAGACGCATGGGCATAACAACATAGGCTGCGGAACTACTCGCCGCGTCTTCAATCTGCACGCTCGACACCGAATCCGTCAGCAGAATGCGCACGTTCTCGCACTTCAGCGCGTTAAGCACATCCAGCACGTAACTGACGTTAAAGCCGATTTCCATCTCCGTGCCCGCGTAGGTGACGTCGAGGATCTCTTCCGCTTCTTCCTGTTCCGGGTTATTGGCGGTGATTTTCAGCTGGTTTTCGCTCACATACAGACGCACGCCGCGGAATTTCTCATTCGAGAGGATCGCCGCGCGGGCAAAGGCCTGCTTGAGGATATCGCAGCCGGCTTCCAGCGTTTTGTCCGGGTTTTTCGGCAGGACGCGACGGTAATCCGGGAAGCGGCCATCGACCAGCTTCGAAGTAAAGATGAAATCACCGACATGCGCGCGAATATTGTTGCTGCCAATCTGAATACGCAGCGGGGCGTCGCCGCCGTCGAGCATACGCATCAGCTCCAGCACGCCTTTACGCGGCACGATCACCGAATGGTTCGGCAACGGCTGACCAACCGGCATCGAACAGACCGCCAGACGGTGGCCGTCGGTCGCGACGGTACGCAGATCTTCGCCTTCGGTTTCAAACAGCATGCCGTTTAAGTAGTAACGCACATCCTGATGCGCCATCGAAAATTGCGTGGCTTCAATCAGACGTTTCATAGTCGCCTGCGCAAGCGTAAATTCCACTTCGCTCTGCCAGTCGTCCAGGTTCGGGAAATCCGCCGCGGGCAGCGTAGAGAGCGAGAAGCGGCTGCGTCCCGAGCTCACGCGCATGCGGTCGCCATCCAGCTGAACGGCGATTTCCGCGCCTTCCGGCAGGCCGCGGCAGATATCAAAGAATTTACGGGCCGGTACGGTGGTGGCACCCGGCTCATGCGGTTGCACTAACGCGACGCGCGCCACCATCTCCATTTCCAGATCGGTGCCGGTCAGCGACAGCGCGCCGTCCGCGACCTGGAGCAACAGGTTGCCGAGAATAGGCAGCGTCGGACGGCCACCCAGCGGGCCGCTGACCTGCTGGAGCGGCTTTAATAAATGTTCACGTTCAACGGTAAATTTCATAGCGTCACGAAGATAATGTTCTGATTAAATTGGAGAAATCTTCTTTGATATCGTGGCTTTCCTCACGCAGCTGCTCTATCTTGCGACAGGCGTGCAGCACCGTGGTGTGGTCGCGGCCGCCAAACGCATCGCCGATTTCCGGCAGGCTGTGGTTGGTCAGCTCTTTGGCGAGCGCCATCGCCATCTGGCGCGGACGCGCAACCGAGCGGGAACGCCGCTTGGAGAGCAAATCCGCCACCTTGATCTTGTAGTACTCCGCCACCGTCTTTTGAATATTGTCGATAGTGACCAGTTTTTCCTGGAGCGCCAGCAGATCGCGCAGCGCCTCGCGCACGAAATCAATAGTAATGGCGCGACCGGTAAAGTTGGCGTTGGCTATCACGCGGTTCAGCGCGCCTTCCAGCTCACGCACGTTGGATCGCAGACGCTTGGCAATAAAAAAGGCAACTTCGCCTGGCAGGCGGATATCGTTTTCATCCGCCTTTTTCATCAGGATCGCCACGCGAGTTTCTAACTCCGGCGGCTCAATGGCTACCGTGAGACCCCAGCCGAAGCGCGATTTCAGACGATCCTCAACCCCGTTGATCTCTTTCGGGTAACGATCCGACGTCAGGATGATCTGCTGATTGCCTTCCAGCAGGGCGTTGAAGGTGTGGAAAAACTCTTCCTGGGATCGCTCTTTATTGGCGAAGAACTGGATATCGTCAATAAGCAGCGCATCCACCGAACGGTAGTAGCGTTTGAACTCTTCAATGGCGTTGTTTTGCAGCGCTTTGACCATGTCCTGCACGAACCGCTCAGAGTGCATATAGACGACTTTGGCATTCGGCTTGCGCGCCATGATGCCGTTGCCGACCGCATGCAGCAGGTGCGTTTTACCAAGGCCGGTGCCGCCATAAAGGAAAAGCGGGTTATAGGCACCGCCGGGGTTATCCGCCACCTGACGCGCCGCCGCGCGGGCCAGCTGGTTGGATTTACCCTCAACGAAGTTATCAAAGGTGTGTTTGACGTTGACGTTAGAGCGGTAGGACGGCTCCGCAGGCGCGGGCACGTTGTCCCACGCCGGGCGCACGGGCGCCGCAGCGGGCGCCGCCTGCGCAGGCTTTACCGCCTGGCTTGCGGGCGCGGGCGTCGTTTGCGTCAGCGGTTTAGTACCGACTTCAAAGCGCAGCAACGGCGCGTCAGAGCCGCAGAAATCATTCAGTAATCCGTTAATATTATTGAGGTATTTGTCCCTTACCCAATCGAGCACAAACCGGTTTGGCGCATACAAAGCCAGCGTGTTATCGCTCAGTTCCGCCTGTAGGGGGCGTATCCACATGCTGAATTCAGTGGCTGGTAACTCATCCTGCAATCGGGCAAGACACTGCTGCCAAAGCGAAAGTGACACGGCGGACTCCACTCGAACAAAAGTCGATAAAAGACGAAGACTGAAACATTCATGATTGTTGACACACGCCGACAAGCCCCGAGCCGGGAGGCGTGCGAACCGCTATTTGCGGTTTTATACCCGATGCCTGAGATCAGGGATCCCGATCGGGACCGCGGATCATAGCCTAAAGCGAGACAGAGATCTCCTGTTTCTCACAGATTCTTCCCGATTTATCCACAGGCCTGCGTCAGGACGCTTAAGTGTAATCGATCCTTACCTGGCTGCGGCACGATTTGACCGGCATATCGGAAAAATTAATGACGATCGCGAAAATTTCGCTTTATCGATCTAACGAAGATCCCGCTCGATCCTTGCGCTTTGTTGGCGAGCCCGTATAATTCCCCACCCGGTGCGTAAAGCGCGGTTTATCGCCTCAATTTTGCGTGTTTTTTATCCTCGAACTGAGGTGAAAAGCGCGGGAAATAAGGAAAGTGAATTGACTCCGGAGTGTACAATTATTACAATCCGGCCTCTTTAATCGTCGATTACTTTGGCGTAAGTCGTCCGGCAGGCCGTTCGCGCATACGCAAAGTCAGTGAATTTATTCAAGTTTAGGTAGAAATCGCCATGAAACGCACTTTTCAACCGTCTGTACTGAAGCGCAACCGTTCTCACGGCTTCCGTGCTCGTATGGCTACTAAAAATGGTCGTCAGGTTCTGGCACGTCGTCGTGCTAAAGGCCGCGCTCGTCTGACCGTTTCCAAGTAATAGCTAACCCCTTAGTGGTTAAGCTCGCATTTCCCAGGGAGTTACGTTTGTTAACTCCCGCTCATTTCACCTTCGTCTTCCAGCAGCCACAACGGGCTGGCACGCCGCAAATCACCATCCTCGGCCGCCTTAATTCGCTGGGGCATCCCCGCATCGGTCTCACAGTCGCCAAGAAAAACGTCAAACGCGCCCATGAACGCAATCGGATTAAACGTCTGACGCGTGAAAGCTTCCGTTTACGTCAGCATGAACTTCCGCCTATGGATTTCGTGGTGGTGGCGAAGCGCGGGATTGCCGACCTCGATAACCGGGAGCTTTCGGAAGCTTTGGAAAAATTATGGCGTCGTCATTGTCGCCTGGTTCGCGGCTCCTGATAGCCCTCATCCGGGTCTATCAACGCTTCATTAGTCCGCTTCTCGGGCCGCATTGCCGTTTTCACCCCACCTGTTCGCAGTACGGAATTGAGGCATTGCGCAGGTTTGGGGTGTTAAAAGGCAGTTGGTTGACAGTGAAACGCGTATTAAAATGCCACCCTTTGAACCCGGGTGGAGACGACCCCGTCCCGCCAGGACCTTTTGATACCAGAGAACACTAACGATGGATTCGCAACGCAATCTTTTTGTCATCGCTTTGTTGTTCGTGTCTTTCATGATCTGGCAAGCCTGGGAGCAAGATAAAGCTCCAAAACCCCAGGTTCAGCAGACCACGCAGACTACGACCACCGCAGCGGGTAGCGCCGCAAGCCAGGGCGTACCGGCCAGTGGCCAGGGGAAACTCATTACCGTTAAGACCGATGTCCTTTCTCTTACCATCAACACCCGTGGTGGCGACATCGAGCAGGCGCTTCTGCTGGCATACCCGAAAGAGCTGGGCTCCAGCGAACCTTTCCAGCTGCTGGAAACGACGCCGAACTTCGTTTATCAGGCACAGAGCGGCCTGACCGGTCGTAACGGCCCGGACAACCCGAATAACAACGAGGGTCGCCCGCTTTATAATGTCGATAGCGACACCTACGTCCTGGCTGACGGTCAGAATGAACTGCTGATCCCGATGACCTTCACCGATGCGGCTGGCAACACCTTCACCAAAACGTTCGCCCTGAAACGCGGTCAGTACGCTGTGTATGTGGGTTACAACGTGAAGAACGCCGGCACGCAGCCGCTTGAAGTCGCCACGTTCGGCCAGCTGAAGCAGACTATCGATCTGCCGAGCCATCGCGATACCGGCAGCAACAACTTTGCTCTGCATACTTTCCGCGGCGCGGCGTACTCCACGCCGGACGAGAAGTATGAGAAATATAAGTTCGATACTATCGCCGATGATGAAAACCTGAACGTGAGCGCCAAAGGCGGCTGGGTCGCAATGCTCCAGCAGTATTTCGCGACCGCGTGGGTTCCGGCCAACAACGGCACCAACAACTTCTATACCGCGAACCTGGGTAACGGTGTGGCCGCTATCGGCTACAAATCCGCGCCGGTTCAGGTACAGCCAGGCCAGACGGCGGCGCTTGCGAGCACCCTGTGGGTCGGCCCGGAGATTCAGGACAAAATGGCCGCCGTTGCGCCGCACCTTGACCTGACCGTTGACTACGGCTGGTTGTGGTTCATCTCTCAGCCGCTGTTCAAGCTGCTGAAATGGATCCACAGCTTCCTCGGCAACTGGGGCTTCTCTATCATCGCTATCACCTTTATCGTTCGTGGCGTGATGTACCCGCTGACCAAAGCCCAGTACACCTCCATGGCGAAAATGCGCCTGCTGCAGCCGAAGATTCAGGCAATGCGCGAGCGTCTGGGTGACGATAAACAGCGTATGAGCCAGGAGATGATGGCGCTGTACAAAGCGGAGAAAGTGAACCCGCTGGGCGGCTGCTTCCCGCTGCTGATTCAGATGCCAATCTTCCTTGCGCTGTATTACATGCTGATGGGCTCTGTGGAACTGCGTCACGCGCCGTTCGCGCTGTGGATCCACGACCTTTCCGCGCAGGACCCGTACTACATTCTGCCGATCCTGATGGGCGCGACCATGTTCTTCATTCAGAAGATGTCGCCGACCACCGTGACCGACCCGATGCAGCAGAAGATTATGACCTTTATGCCGGTCATCTTTACGGTCTTCTTCCTGTGGTTCCCGTCCGGTCTGGTGCTGTACTATATCGTCAGCAACCTGGTCACCATCCTTCAGCAGCAGCTGATCTACCGTGGTCTGGAAAAACGCGGTCTGCACAGCCGCGAGAAGAAAAAGTCCTGATTCGGTAGTTAACCGGATGAGGCGAAGCCGCCATCCGGCAAAGGAAACATCACGTTAAGGGCGGTCTGATGACCGCCCTTTTTATTGGTATGACACGAGACAAACCATGAGCCATAACGACACCATTGTCGCCCAGGCGACGCCTCCCGGACGCGGCGGCGTAGGCATTCTGCGCGTCTCCGGCCAGCAGGCGCGGGACGTGGCGCAGGCGGTGCTGGGCAAACTGCCGAAAGCGCGCTATGCCGATTATCTGCCGTTTAAAGATGCCGACGGCACGGCGCTCGATCAGGGGATCGCGCTGTGGTTCCCGGGCCCCAACTCCTTTACCGGCGAAGACGTGCTGGAATTGCAGGGCCACGGCGGCCCGGTGATTCTGGATCTGCTGTTAAAGCGCATCCTCACCCTGCCTGGCGTGCGTATCGCAAGGCCTGGCGAATTCTCCGAGCGGGCGTTTCTTAACGACAAGCTCGATCTCGCGCAGGCGGAAGCCATCGCCGATCTGATTGACGCCAGCTCTGAACAGGCGGCGCGCTCGGCGCTGAACTCGCTACAGGGCGCGTTCTCCGCGCGCGTGAACCATCTGGTCGAGGCGCTGACGCACCTGCGCATTTTTGTCGAAGCGGCTATCGATTTCCCCGATGAAGAGATCGACTTTCTCTCCGACGGCAAAATCGAGGCGCAGCTTAACGAGGTCATCGGCGATCTCGACGCGGTACGCGCCGAAGCGCGTCAGGGCAGCCTGCTGCGCGAAGGGATGAAAGTGGTGATTGCCGGTCGTCCAAACGCGGGCAAATCGAGCCTGCTGAACGCGCTGGCGGGCCGCGAGGCGGCAATTGTGACGGATATCGCGGGCACGACCCGTGACGTGCTGCGCGAGCATATTCACATCGACGGCATGCCGTTGCATATCATCGACACCGCCGGTCTGCGCGAGGCGAGCGATGAAGTGGAACGCATCGGCATTGAGCGCGCCTGGCAGGAAATCGAACAGGCCGACCGCGTACTGTTTATGGTTGACGGCACCACGACCGACGCCACCGACCCGGCGCAAATCTGGCCCGATTTTATCGCCCGTCTGCCCGCGAAACTGCCGATCACCGTGGTGCGTAATAAAGCAGACGTTACCGGCGAGCAGCCAGGCATAAGCGAAGTGAATGGTCACTCACTTATCCGCCTTTCGGCGCGCACGAATGAGGGCGTGGACGTGCTGCGCAACCACCTGAAGCAAAGCATGGGGTTTGATACCAGCATGGAAGGCGGCTTCCTGGCCCGCCGACGCCATCTGCAGGCGCTGGAAACGGCGGCCAACCACTTACAACAGGGCAAAGCGCAGCTGCTGGGCGCCTGGGCTGGCGAACTGCTGGCCGAAGAGCTGCGTCTGGCGCAGCAGGCGTTAAGCGAGATAACCGGTGAATTCACCTCCGACGATCTGCTGGGCCGTATTTTCTCAAGCTTCTGCATCGGTAAATAACGCCGCACCACCGTTGTCAGTAAGCCTCCACTAACCCGCATTAATCACCTGTTAATGCGGGTTTTTTATATGTTATTGAGGTAAGAGATAACCCTGCTTAATAGCTTTAGGGCTCAGCTTCCTTGAACGATGTTTGAAGCTGCATCCTGGCTGGATCGGTTTAAAAAACAGCTATAACATTAACACTCACTTTTAATAGGGATATTAAAGCGTGAGTACCAGAAATGAAATAAAGGACGGGACCTTATTTGACGTGTTGGACAGAGGTATAGTCTACACCGAGGTATTAGGCTGGCTTGATATGGGACATTCCCGAGGCAATGATGTCGCTGCGCTTAGACATCAATTTCTTAAGGGGGAGCGTAGCGGTAAACCATCTTACCGGGTTATGTATCGGCAGGATATGGGGATCATCAAGTTCAAATCGCGCGTTGGCATAGGCAAATTCTCTCACTGGGAAATTAAACGCGGCAGAAGCACTGAAGATATCAACAGAATAATGCTGGCGATGATGATGAACACTGCGTCTGTATTTGAAGGCTTACAAAGCCTTCGGTCATTTTCCTGGTACACTGATAGCGGTTTTAGTGGAGAAGATTTGGTTTCCGATCTGTTTGGATTCTATCGGGCTATCATTCCGGGTCGATATGGTTATCGCCTCAGACCCGTCAGTTATAGCGCAGCTATTCGGCGATGGGATTACTACGGAGCTATAGGCTCCTATAAGAACCGCGGGTTCCGCCCTATTCTTTTTCCTGATCCGGATGATCCGTGCGTCCGACACCAGCCATATACAGTAAATTTACCCCACTTCATGAGATGGATGAGGCCCTGGGACGATTTTACATCTGGTGTGGTTAAGGTGATGACCAATGCAGGTACATCGCTTTCGTTCATGGGAGCGAAGAAATGAACGTTCTGTTAAAAGCCGTCAAGGGGTACGCCCTGCTGGTTATCACGATATTTATCCTCGGATGGCTTTTTATAGGGTTCGTCGCATCTGGCAGTAACGAAACGACGACTTACTCTGAAAGCGACGTTTTCAAGTATCACACGCTTACAGACAAGGATATTGAAAACGCACCGCGTATCACCAATAACTACCATTTCGAAGCGCATCCTGGCGATGGTTACGCACCTTCAAATAGTATTATTTTTAAAGGGGTGAGTGAGGTAGCGCCGCTGCGCGCTTATCTGGAGCAGCTCGGATATACAAAGGAAAAGCGTCATCTTGGAGATAAGGAAATCTGGTCAAAGCCAGGCCACCCCGAGGGGGATCTTTTCTATTTGTACTTCAATACAGTCACGAAAGAAGCTGAGTTGACGAAGGTTCTGAATAACTGAGCCTCGCAGCTTCAGTCTTAATTGAAAGCCCCGGTCAAAGGCAGTCTGAATGTTGTTTGAGCTGCCATTAAATGGATGTAGTGATGAAAACGCATTGATCATAACCCGCATTAACCAACTGTTAATGCGGGTTTTTATTGTCAGCCGGGATGCCAGAGAGCCCTGCGGGTTCGCTGTAGAGATTAGCTTTCATTTATCGCTTCAGAGGCCGCTGCGGCAATTTTTTTGCAAAGCGCGGCGTGCCCCGATGGGCATTGCGTTTTAGCGTTATCCTCTGTCTGTTGCAGAGAGTCAGAATCGAGCGTCGAATCAATATGGCTGAGCACCCACTGCTCAAATGCGGGCTGGCGTTTTACGAGGGCATCTAAAGCCGGCAACGTGCGCCACTGGTCAGCTAAAAGACGGATAACGGCTTCCGACTGCCCTTCGCCAGGACTGCCCTCATCACATGACGAGTAACGCACATAACTTTCGTATACCGCAGCCCAGGTATTGAGATGATCGACGGCATTTTCTGCGGCTTGCGCTTTCTCTTTCGTGCATTCACTGGCCTGCGTGACAGGGCAAAAAAAGGCAAAAACGAGGCAAAACAGGAGAGATTTGTTCATAGTCCGATACACGCCCATCATACATTCGGGATGCCGCCTCTGAGAGGCGTATTCGTCCACGCATTGTTCCCTAAAAACATCACATTACCGCTTACCGGCTTTACAAAAAAGCCTTTCATATTGTGCCTGTTAGCGTCATTACCAACGTTTCAGGAAAAGCTGAAGGGAGCGAAAGCAATGAGTCCTGCTTTTACGCTCGTCTTTCGCTGCTGATGTTCGCCATCCCTGGCTTTGTGTAGTAAGCATCCACTCACTCATCTAACCCGTTGTTAATTGAGCTTTAACGCCCTTATACCACCACGTCCACGCTGCGTTCTTCAATAAACGTATTGCGCTTTTGCGCCCAGCTATAGAACGCCAGGCCAATAAACAGGCACACCGCGCCGGTTATCACAATACCGCTGCTGACAGGCACTAGCTCAAACAGCATTCCCAGCAGCAAAGACCCTGCCGCGCCGCCGCACGAGCCGATAGTAAACCAGTAGCTGATCACCTTCCCGACATGTTCCGCCGGGATCTGCTTCTGAATCACCGTCAGCAGCGGGATATCAATGGTCGCGGCCGCGACGCCAATCAGAATCACCGCCGAGAACAGCCAGAGGTAAGTGAACGGCAGCCACAGGCTCAGCGCCAGCAGCAGCAGGCCGCTTCCGAGCAGCACTTCGCAGGAATAGGTAAACAGCAGCGGACGCTGGAAGAACCGCTTCCCGACCCACAAATTCGCCAGCAGCTCCGCAAGCCCGTTGGCAAACATCAGCGCGCCGTAGAGCCACGGCGGGCTTTCCAGCGTGCGCAGGATAAGGATCGGGATGCAAATTTGCAGGCTGCCGCGCCAGAAGAACGTAAACGCGCCATACAGCCAGACGCGGGTGCGCATCACCGGGTCAACATGCAACACCTGATAACCGTTGCGCAGCTCCTGGAAAAACACGCCGGGCGTCAGGCGGTTCGTGGGGGCGGTGCGCGGTGCGCTCTTCGGCATCGTCCACAACAGCAGGCCGGAGACGCCGAAGACCACGCCGGTCACCACAAACAGCATCTGAGAAGGAATGCGGTCCTGGAGTACCGCCAGCAGGCCGGAGCCGAGGAAAAACGCGGGCCAGGTAACGGTCTGGATCAGTCCGTTCGCCAGCTGCAGGCGTTCCGTCCCGGCAAGCGTCGGGATCAGCGCTTTGGCCGCCGGTACGGAAATCGCAAACAGCGTGGAGATAAACACGCCGATAGCCGACAGCCCGTAAATATTCAGCAAGCCCGCATAATAGAGCGCGGGGATCGCCAGTACGCTCAGGGTGCGCAACACTTCAAGGCAAATTACGTAGCGGCGGCGGTCGAGCCGGTCGCTAATGACGCCGCCCAGCGGGCCGAGCAGGCCGCGCGTCAGCGTAATAGCAAACACGATGGCCCCAAGCGTCGCCGAAGACGAGCCAATCTTCAGCGCGTAATAGATAAGCGAAACGGAAAACAGCCCGTCGCCCAGGTTCGTCAGGATCTGGCTGTAAAAGAACGGAAAGAAGCGTTTTTCGCGCAGCAGCGCCCCGTAGCCTTTTTTCTGTACCGTTGTGGTCATCTCAATGTCCTCGCAGCAGAGTGCGTAATGCCTGTAACAAAGCGCTTTCCTGCTCCTGAAACTGTCGGGCGCGCGTCGCCAGGTCGGCAATATCCAGCCGCTGGGTAATGCGCGCTTTCACCACCAGGCTTTTCAGAATAAAGGCCTGCTGGCCGAGCTGGCGCGCCAGTTCAGTCATGGCGTCCTGGTCGGGATGCTGAAGCGATAAATAGTGAGCGAACAGCGTTCGCGATCCTGATAGTAAACTGAATCCGTCATGTAATAACTGCAATTTAATTTCACGTGCTTCAAAATTATCTTTCAGGTAGTCCTCAATGCCGGATAAAAATTGCTGGCTGTCCTGATAATGGGTGAGGTAATCGCGCAGCGCCTGATGGAAATAGCGTGTTGCATCGTCGCTGTTGTAATGATCAAGCGTAAACCAGCGCGCCAGCCGGTCGCCGTTATTATCAAAAAAGCCCGCTACCTCCTGTAATCCATACTGATACTGGCACAGCACGCTGGCCGGGTTATCATCCGCGACCTGATAACGGTCACGCGCCTCATCCACGCCGTTCAGCACTACCAGATGATGCAAATGTTTCTGCCGGTATTCCGGACAGTGCGGGAAATAAAAGACCGAACCGGAAATAAGCACAAATCCATACTGGCGAATAAGCGCATCGACATCCGGCTTAATTTGCGCAAAATCGTCGCCCCGTAATTCGTGGGGATAAATGCCCAGCGCGTTTAAGTCCGGCTCGTTAAAGCAGCCATTCACAAAATTATATTTCGGCTTTTTTTGCTGAATGATCTGGCGAAAAATCTCATCGCTGCTTACCAGCGCGCGGTAAAAAAGCAGATCGGTTTGTGCGCGGCGTTCTTTAAGAAACACCACGGCGTGACGCTCGGCGCAATTCATAAAGCGGCGATCGTAGAGCTGCGCATCGTGCGGATAGAGAATATCCGTCATCATGTCACTCTCCTGTGAGCTGATATTTACTGTGCAACAGCGAGGCGAGACGCCCGGCATGCGTAAAGTGGGTCATATCCAGGTCAGCCGGGTCGAAAACGAAATCCAGCTCGCTCTCAAGTTCCGCCACGAGGATCACCACGCCTATCGAATCCACACCCAGCGACGCGAAGGGGGTCTGCGCGCCGAGCGGCCCTTTATCGGGCAGCTGTAGCGCCAGCTTTTCCAGAATGACCGCCTCCAGCGCGGCGACAGATTGCTCAGACATCTTCTCTCCTTATGCGCCTGCCCGCGCCGTGGCGGTACGCTGGCGCGCTTTACTCACCAGATACGCATTCTGAAACGCCGGCGGCGACAGCAGACGACCGGTCAGATCGCGGTACTGCCGTTGCAGCATCGGATCCGCAAGAATCGCCTGATACAGCTGCTGCTGGCGGGCTTCGTCTTTGGTTATCAGCGAATCGGCGATAATGCCGCGCGCGTGGGCCGGGAAATAGCCGTTGAAGCGCTGCGCGTAAGCCTTCAGCGCCGCAGGCAGGCTCGCCTGCTCGCCCAGCGCTGCCGCAAGCATCGACGCCGCCTGGAGCGCAAAGCTGCATCCCACGCCGCTCATCGGGTCGAGCGAAAGCGCCGCGTCGCCGATAAAGGCGATATCCGCGTGCACCGGCTGACGCACCAGGCTTGGATAATCCTGATAACCGTAAACCGGCGTCTCAAAGCGCGCGTTTCGCACGTCCGGCATCTGCGGCACGGTCGTGAAGTAGCGCAGCAACGCCTGTTCTGCGCCCTCCTCCTGCCAGCGTTTCGCCGTCTCTTTATCCACATAAGCCGACAGCAGCGTGCGTCCGCCCGTTAACGGATAAAGAAATGCCATGCCGCCCGCGCTGTGGGCAAAGAGCGAGCGCCCCTGCTCCGGCGCGGTGATGCCCGCGCAATATGCGAAGAACGTCGCCCGCTGGTTTTCATGCGCCACAGCCTCGTTACCCGTCAGTCGGGCGATGGCGGAGGTGCGACCGTCGGCGGCCACCAGCACCCGGCCCTGCACCAACCGCGTCTGCGCGTCTTTCTCAATGGTCAGCGTCCAGCCGTCCGGCGTGCGTTCAAGCGCCGTGACATGCTCGCCAAACCCGCTCTCCACGCCCGCGTTTTCCGCCTGCTGGCGCAGCGCCGGGTCCAGCACCGACCGCTCAAGATTCAGCGCGTACCCTTCGCTCGCTGGGCCGTAGCCGCCTTCCGGGTCGATATACCCGGCGGCGGTAATAAACGCCGCTTTGGTGCGCACGCTGTAAGGCGGGCTGGCAAGCGCCGCCATGTTGAGCTGCTCCAGCACCGGTATCGCGGCGGGCTGGATAAAATGGGTGCAAAGCTTTTTATAGCGCTGCGCGTCCGGCATTTTTTCGATAAGCCGCACCGTCATGCCCCGCTGGCGCAGCAGGATGGCGCAGGCGCTTCCGCCCACGCCGCTGCCGACAATTAACACGTCATACGTCATGATCGGCTCCTTATACGGCGATCGGCTGGTCAAGCAGCGCGTCGGCCAGCACGCCTTCGATCGCACGCTGCAGGATGTCGAGCCCGTCGCGCAGCTGCGCCTCGCTGATGGTCAGCGCGGGCATCAGTTTCACCACCTGATCGCGATCGCCTGCCCGTTCGATAATCATCTTCTGCTCAAAACAGGCGCGCGATATGGCGCGGGCGTGTTCCGGCTGGTGGAACTCAATACCGTAAAACAGGCCGCGGCCACGGGTCGCTTTGATAAAGGGCGCAAAGCGCAGATGGATTTCCGCCAGCCACTGTTTCACCACGCTTTCAAGCTGAAACACATGCTGGCTCAGCGCGTCGTCGGCCCAGAACGCGGTCAGCGCGGCGCGGGCGGTGACGAATGCCGTGGTGTTGCCGCGAAAGGTGCCGTTGTCTTCGCCAGGGCTCCACTGATCCAGCTCCGGTTTATAGAGCAGCAGCGAAAACGGCAGGCCGTAGCCGCTTAACGATTTAGACAGGCAGACGATATCCGGCTCGATACCCGCGAACTCAAAACTGAAAAACTCGCCGGTACGCCCGCAACCCGCCTGAATATCATCCACGATCAGCAAAATATTGTGGCGACGGGTCAGCTCGCGCAGCCGTTGCAGCCACCCGGCAGAGGCGACATTCACGCCCCCTTCGCCCTGTACGGTCTCCAGGATAACCGCCGCGGGCACGTCGAGCCCGGAACTGTTATCCGTCAGCAGTTTTTCCAGATACGCGACAGAATCCAGGCCATCGAGATAGCCCTCATACGGCAGACGAAAGACATGCGCATCGGCCCACGGCTGGCGGTTATCGCGATTGCCGGTCAGCCCCAGCGCCGTTGACGACATGCCGTGAAAGCCATTGGTAAACGCCACGATGGTGGCGCGCTCGCGCGTTTTGCGGGCAAGCTTGATAGCCGACTCCACCACGCTGGTGCCGGTCGGGGAGGTAAACTGCATCCGGTAATCCAGCGCGCGCGGCGCCAGGATCAGCCGGTGAAAGTCGAGGATAAACGCCATCTTGGCTTCGGAATGCAGATCCAGCGCGGCCTGGATGCCGTCATTAGCGACATATTCCAGCAGCGCCTGCTTCAGGGCGTCGGGGTTATGGCCGTAGTTCACCGCCCCGGCGCAGCTTAAAAAGTCGAGCCAGGCGTTATTTTGCGCGTCATACAGATAGCTTCCGCTCGCACGCTGAAACACCACCGGAAAGTTGCGGCAATAGCTGCGCGCCGAGGACTCATGGCGGGCGAAAACCTCGAAAACCGTGTCATGCGTAGTCATATTTTTTACCGTTTCCAGAGAGAAAAGAGAGAGTCAGACCGGCACTTCCTGCTCCTGCAGCAGCGGCGAGAGCGACATCCAGATATCCTTCGCACGCAGCGACAACAGGCTGAAAGACCCCGCATCGCCATAACCGTGAGAGGACTCACACAGGCCGTTCAGGAACAGCGGCGGCAGCGCGCAACCGGGCCGGGAACTCAGGCTGTAGTCGCGGTTGATTTTCAAAAAGCCGCTCTCCTGGGTTTCAATCATCGGGTAAAGCTCGCTTAACAGCGGCGGGCACAGCTCTTCGCTCTCGCCGTTGCCGAGATTGCGAAAACCGGTCGCCAGCACGACGCCGTCCAGGTCGCTTATGGTTTGCTGGCGGTGAGTGTGGCTGTCGGTCAGGTGCAGCGTGCAGCCCGAGGCCGTTTCGCGATAGCCGGTTATCTGCTGGTTCGCGAGGATCTGCACCCGTTGCTGGCCGGCGAGTTTGTCTTCGTACAGGCCCACATAAAGCTGGTGAATGACGTCTTTATCCGCCGAGGAGTAGTTGGTGTAATGCAGATGGCGGTTGATGTTTTGCTTCGCCGCCGCAGAGCTGGAAAAGTAGTAATCCACGAACTCCGGGAAATAAACATGTTCGCTAAACGGGCTGGTGTCCTTCAGGCGAAACCCATAGCCGCGCTGAATATTGATAACCTCCACCTGCGGCCAGCTCTGGCGCAGATGCAGCAGAATTTCCACCGCGCTCTGGCTGCCGCCGACGACCGCAATCCGGCGCAGCGGACGACGCGCATTGAGTTTCTCCAGGCTTTCCAGATAGGACGTCAGATGGAAAACCCGCTCGCGGCTGGCGCGGGTAAATACCTCCGGGATAAGCGGCGTGCGCCCCGGCGCCACCACCAGCGCGCGGGCGCGCCACACGGCGCCATCGGCGGTTTCAATCTGATAACGCTGCGGCGTCGCGCTTTTATCAAGGCTGATTCTGGTGACGTTCTGCCCGTATTTCACCTGATGTGAAAACGCCTGCGCCACCCAGGTGACATATTCCGCAAACTCCCGGCGCAGCGGGAATTCCAGCCCGAGGTTGAGATGCTCAAACAGACGGTTCTTCTCAAACAAAAAGTTGAGAAAGGTATAGCGGCTGCGCGGGTTGCGCGGCGTCACCAGATCGCGCGCCGGATGGTTCTGGATATCGCTGCCCGACAGCAGCATTTGCGGCTGCCAGCAGGGGCCGTCGCGACGCTCCAGAAACAGGCATTTTCCTTTAAAGCCAAACTCTTCTAAGGCAATCGCCAGCGCTATATTCGCCGGGCCAAAACCGATGCCGATAATATCGTATTCCGTTTCATTACCAGGAATATCCCCGGCGTAATGCATTTGCGTGGTCATCTGCGCGCTCCATTAAATTGACCAGGAAATAACTTCTTCGCTGTGGCCGATATAATCCCAGTGGGAAATAAGATTTTCTTCAAACACCAGAATTTCAAAAATACGACTCTGAAAAGCGACCTGCGTATTTTTATTCACATAGCTCGCGCGCACTTCAACGCAGACGCGATCGCCTTCTTCCATAACGATTTTTTTATCAAGCTGATAATCGCCAAGTATCCGGTAGCGCGGCGTCAGGAATTCATTTAACGCCGCTTTGCCGCGCAGCGTATCCAGCTGGTTATAATTCACCGTCACATCCTTCGTAAAACACGACATAATGATTTCCATATCCAGCGTGCGGAATTTTTCACATACCGCAGCAACCCGCTGAGCATTATTTGCGGACATAGCAACCCCGTCAGAATTAGTCATTAATTCCTGAGAAAAGCGTTATTTTTTAATGAGGCGGAAAAGCGAGGCTTATCCGCCTTGAGAGATTATCAGCAGCCGCAGCTTACCGGTGTGCCGTCGCGGCCCTGATGGCCTTCAGTGGCGTAACCGTCGCGTTTCCACCAGTCCAGCCCGCCGATAAGCTCTTTCACCTGGAAACCCAGCGTCAGCAGCTTCATCGCGGTCTTGGTCGAGCCGTTACAGCCGATCCCGTCGCAGTAGCAGATGTAGACTTTGGATTTATCCAACTCAGTGGTGTTGTTAAAGCACAGCGCTTTATGCGGCAGGTTAATCGCGCCCGGAATATGCTCGCGCTGGTACGCCTCTTCGCTACGGCCATCCACGACCACGATATTTTCCCCGGCTTTGAGCGCGAGATAGAGATCCCATGAATCGGCTTCAAAGGAGAGTTTTTTCTGGTAATACGCCAGCTGTTCAAGGTTTGACATGGCTTTCTTACTCCGTTCGGTTGGTTAGCGCGTCTGCGATAACATCCACAGCACGCTGTGCGCTTGGTAGTTTCCCCGCATACAGACAGAAATCATGCGGCATCGCGGGATGGTGATAATGCGTCAGCGAACATCCCTGCTCGCGGGCCTTCGCGACAAACGCCAGGCCTTCATCCTTCAGAACATCATATCCGGCGGTATGCACCGTACAGGGCGGCAGCGCGCGCCAGGCGAAGCCCGTATCCAGCGGATCGAACCGCTTCGCGTCGCACCACGGCAGCCAGTGGCGGGCGAATCCGCGCATCGTCTGCGCGTCCAGCAGATAGCCCTGGCCGAACGCGTCAAACGACGCGAAATCGTGGTGGCGGGCCAGCACCGGATAAATCAAATGCAGGCTAGAAAATGCGCCGGCGAACGGGCCGCTGGCGAACCAGAGCGCCAGCAGGCCGCCGACGCTGTCACCCACCAGCGCCGGAGGGCGCGCAGGGGTTATCCACTCTGCCAGTTGCCTTTCCAGCGCGTCAACGCAATCCTGCATCGGCGTTTCCGGGGCTTTCGGGTAATCGAACGCATAAATCTCGCGCCCGGTTTGCTGGCACAGCGCGCTTAAAAAAGGCGCGAAAATTGCCGTTGAGTAATAGACCAGCCCGCCGCCGTGCAGATAGAAAATCGGCTGCGGATCGCGCACCACATCCGGATAAAAGCGCCGTACTCCCGCCTCTTCCCGCATGTCGCAGGCAAGCGGCGCGGACAGGCCCGAAATCCAGCGCGCCACGCGCGCGCGGTCATCATCGGCGTCATTCGCCACGCGGGCCGACATCATCATGTTGCGCACGGCCAGCAGGTTGGCGAAATCTTTCGCCAGCGGTTGCGTCTGCGTCATACCGCCTCCGTGGCAGGCTGCCAGGCGACAAGCCCGTGGCGCGTCACGCGCCAGAGCCGGAAACTGGACGGACGGCTTTCCCGCTGCTCGTCGAAGCGCAGCGGCCCCAGCACTGTCCGGGCAGGCAGTTCCGGGTAGCGCGCCGCGGTCTGCAGCGCCGCCAGCGTTTCCCACAGATACGTCCCCGGCTCGCCGCCCCAGCGTCGCCGCCATGCCTGACGAACGTGACGCGCGGTTTCGCCTGCCGGGTGCGGACAAATGCCTGCAATCAGAATGTCGTGCCGGTCCGGGTCGACGCCGTGCGCCAGCAGATCCGGCACCAGCGCCGTCGAGCCCGCGTCATCGGTGAGGATAAGCCTGCCCGGCAGGTCGGAGTGCGCCCAGCGAATGGCGTAGCGAACCGAGGCCGCGTAGCGCCCGGAAAAAATGCGGGTCGCGCCGTAAGGCGTCAGATCAAGCCAGTCCGCCAGCTGCTCTGCGACGCTGATGCCGTGCAGCGAACCGTCATGCTCCGGCGGCGCGACCGCCCACTGCGCCTGCGTCATCAGCTCGCCAAGCCAGGCCACGTAATCCGCGTCGTTGTCGCATAACCGCCAGGTGGTGGCGTTACGCGTCAGATGACTGGCGGTCGCGGCCGGTAAAAACAGCGGCACACCGCGCGCAGCGTATAGCGGCGCGGCAGCGTCAGCCGCCGAAGACGCGAAATGGCCGACAACCGCATCCGGCGCCCATGCCAGCACCTCACGCGCCGCGCGTAACGCGCCCTCCCGGCTGGCGCTGTCGTCAAACAGCCGGAGCTGTACGTGCGGCCCCAGCAGGCAGTGACGCGCCAGCACCACCGCGCGTAAAAACGTGTGCGTATGGATGGAGAATTTCGGGTCGAGACAGGCCACGCAGGCGATACGTTTCATGGATAGAGTCGCTCCTTTAACCGTTCGCTAAAGCGGCGGGCGGCGGCGGGAATGTATTTCGCGCCGCGCCCGGAAAAGCCGCAAAACAGCGCAATGGCCTCGCCTTTTTCAAGGCGCATCTCCGGCAGCAGATCCTGGGTATAGCCGTCATAACCATCACGCCCGTCGACCACGCTCAACGCGCTGCCGGGCAGCAGACGCTGCGTCAGCTTCTGGTGGTAGCGCTGGTTCGCTTTACTCCATTGCAGTTGCTCCGGCCTCGCGGCGTCATGCTGCGGCGCGCCGCCGACAAACGCGACGTCGCGGCCATCCGGACGAATATACCCGCCGCTGCGCTCATCCAGCAGACAGACGCCGGGCGCGTCGCCCGTGGCGCTGTACAGACTGCTGAGCGGAATGGTGCGGCTGAACACCGCGCTGTTGGCGGCGAGCGTCACGCTGCTGGCGCCTGCCGCCACCACGGCCAGGCGCGCGCTAAAGGTCTGGCTCCCTGCCGTTACGCTCGCGCCGTCCCGGGTCTGGCTGACTGCGCTGACGCTGGTGCCTTCCAGCACCTGCGCGCCCTGCTGGCGCGCCTCGGCGATAAATGCCTGACAGGCGAAGCGCGGATTCACATACCCGCCCAGCGGCTCCCATAAAATGACGTCGCCCGCCTCTGGCGTCAGCGCAGGCAGCATGTGTCGCGCGCGCGCCGGTTCGATAAGCGCCATCGGGTAGTCGTCGCCGGAAAAATCCTCAATGGCGCTGCGGGCGTTGTCGCGGTGTTCCTCTTTCAGCAGATAGAGCACGCCGCAGCGGGTAAAGACGCCAGGCCAGCGCTGCGCCGTGCGCGCCCACTCCGCCACGCCGTCACGGTTCATCTCCATCAGCACCGGATGCTGATCGTAGACGCGCACAATGCCCCGCGAATGCGCCGTGGCCCCGCCTGCGCCCGGCGTGGTGGCATCAAGCACCAGCACGCGCAGGCCGAGACGGCTGGCGTTCGCCGCAAGCGCACTGCCCGCAAGCCCCGCGCCGATGATGATGAGATCCCGCGTCGGACTCATCAACGCGCCCCCGCGCCGGTTTCGCGATCCAGGTAAGCCCGCGCGCCTGCCTGGTTCCACCAGATGGTGAAGAAATGGAACGGCGCGTCGCCCTCGTTACGCACAAAATGGCTGCTGCCGCGCGGGATGAAAATCTGATCGCCTTTGGTCATCGGATACTCCTGATCATCGATAATCACCGTGGCGCGCCCCTCGATGCCGATAAACAGCTCATCTTCATCGGCGGGCTGATTCACATGACGCAGCGTTTCGGTCATTGGCCGCACGATGCAGTACCCGGAGCCTATCGGCGTGTTGACGCCCTCCCACGGAAACGTGCGTATACCGTCAAGGCCATATTCGTAATGCAGCGTTTGCTCGTGAAAAAACTTCGCCTGCGCGCCCGGCGCGGGCGTCGCCGCCGCCGCGAACTTTCCGGCGAGCGCGGTTAAATCGCCGACCGTCGCCAGCGTGCCGATATCATCGACAAACTGTTCCAGCGACACCTGGTACGTTTCGGCGAGCGCCAGCAGAATGTTGATGGTAGTGAGCGAGTCGACGCCCAGCGTGTAAAGCTCGGTATGCGCCTGCAGCGGAACGGCTGGCAGCGCGGCGACGCTTGCGCGGATCGCCTGCTCGACATGTTCAAAGGGGGATTGCGGATTCATAGCCCACTCCGTTTAACGGGATAAAAGTATCGCCCTCCGGGCGCTGAAAATAGCGGCAGGGGGTCGCGTTCGCCGCGTTGAAAAGCTGATCGAGCAGAGTACGTTCATCGGTTTTACCCGTTGAACTGAGGTTGACGTCATCCGCCCAGCCCCAGATAGCGGGCAGCATGTAAGGCGGCAGCTCGCTTCGCAGGTACTCTTCAATATGCGGTAGCCGCGCCACGTTTTTGCCGGTCAGCACCACCGCGATATGCGCTTTGCCGCGCACTTCCATCACGCGCACGGCGGCGCGCTCGACGCCAGCGCTTGAGAGGCATTTCTGGCGGATTTCGCCAAGGTGGATGCGCCGCCCGGCGATTTTCACCTCGTCATCTCGCCGCCCGATATAGCGCACGTTGCCATCCGCCTGCATCAGACAGATGTCGCCGGTGCGGTAGTAGCGCACGCCGTCGCGCACGAAAATTACCTTATCGGTTTCCTGCGGCTGCCCGAGATAGCCCTTCATCACCAGCGGACCGCCGATGCACAGTTCGCCAGGCGTTTCTGGCGGCGCAGGTTCGCCGTCGTCGCCCAGCACCAGGCCGTCGACATCCCGCAGCGGTTTACCGATAGGCCAGCTGGTGAGGCGCTGCGGATCCGCCTGCTCAATGGTGTAACAGAGGCAGACGATCGTGGTTTCCGTCGGGCCGTAAGCATTGATAAGGCGAATTCCCGGCAGATTTTGCTTCCAGAGATTAATGATTTTCGGATCGCAGACTTCCGCGCCGGTCATGACCATTTGCAGCGACGCGAAATGCGCGGATGAAATCTGTTTTCCGCCTTCGGTGATAAGCGTCAGCAGCGTCGAGACGGCAATCAGATGGGTTATCTGCTCGCGGGCGATCGCCGCGCGCATGACCGGCCCGGCGTGCAGGCTGGCGAACTGGTAAACATACGCGCCAAGCGAGAGCGGCAGCAGCGTATCTTCAATGGAGACGTCGAAATGAAACGGCGACAAGCTGAAGACGCGCGAGTCCGGCGTAAAACGCAGTACCTCGTTATGCGCGCGGAAATAGGTCTTCATGCTGCCGACGCTGATTTCAACGCCTTTCGGTTCGCCGGTGGAGCCGGAGGTGAAGATGATATAGGCCGTGTCGTCGTCCTGCGGAACAACGCAGGCAAGCGCTGCCACCGTCCCGGTTTCGCACACGTTCATCAGCGCCTCGCCGCTAAGCCAGGTGCCGGTGTCGGCCAGCGGCGCGCGGCTCAGCGAAAGCACGACGCGCCCGGAAAGCCTCGCCAGCAGCTTGCGCAGGCGGTTTTCCGGCAGCTGACCGTCGAGCGGCACATAAACCGCGCCGAGCTTCCAGCAGGCCGCGGCGATAACCGGCATCAGCGCGTGTTTCTCCGACAGCACCGGCACTCGCCCACCAGCGCTGACACCCTGCGCCGCCAGCCAGTGGGCGAGGCGCGTCGCCATCGCCTCCAGCTGGGCAAAGGTGTAGTGGCGTTTGCCGTCGTTAATCGCGAGCTTATCGGGGTGCAGGGCAACGCCGTAAGCGAACAGCTCGCCGGGCGCGTAGTCGCGCGTCTGCGCGGCATCCGCCTGATAAGCCCAGTAAGGGGAAACTGGCATCGTCTTAATGCTCTCCATGATAGTGAATAACGCGGCGCGGTAGCGGCGAGCGCTGGCCCTGCCGGGCGTGGTTCAGTAGCGCCATCAGCCAGGGGAACTGCAAATCCTGCGGAACATGACCGGCGCCGGTTATCTGATACGTGTCGAATGTCGTCAGCCGCTCACGCAGCCAGCGCCGCGCCTGCGCGTTGGATACCACCGGATCATCCGCGCCCTGGATCAGGTAAACCGGCATCGGCAGATGGTGATAATCACCGCCGCTGGCGAAGGCTTCGTCTTTGGCGGTGCGCCTGGCGTAATTAAGAAGCGCCCCGGCATCCTGCATCGGCACGCTGAGCGCGCCTGCCATCGCCCGGCGCGGCAAACCGCGCAGCGCCGCCAGATAATCCGCGCCGTGCAGGCGCGAGGTGTCCGGGGCGGCCAGTAATTTGCTGGCCATGACCGCGACCGAGGGCGCCATTTTCGGGTTGCCGAGTACCAGGCTGAACAGCTGTTGAAGTTTGTTCTCATACGCGCTGCCCTCTTCCGGCGCGCTGGCGTCGCGAAGCGTCGGGCAGAGCAGAACCAGCCCTTCGACGCGCTCGCGCAGGCGGCGCGCCAGCTCCAGCGCGATGCGCCCGCCGTTGCACCAGCCGAGCAGCCAGGGCCGCGCGGGAAGCGTCAGAGCGGCGAGCTGTTCCGTGAGGATATCGGCATATTCATGCACGTCCGCCTCGCTGCGCATCCCGCCTTCCAGCAGCGTGCCGCACGGCAGCTCTGGCAGGATCAGCCGCCAGCTTTGCGGCTGTGCGACCAGCCGCTGCCAGGCCTGTAGCGGAATCCCCAGCGCGCCAATCACCACCAGCGGCGTTCCCTGCTGCTTGCTGACATATATCGCGCCGCGAGGCGTCTCATGGCGCTCGAACGCGGTTTCCAGTACATGCGGCAGGGAGATACCGGCGACGTCCGGCGCGGGTTTCAGCGTCGTGATCCCGGCTTGCGCCAGCAGCGCGTCGGCAAGGCCGTCCAATAGCAGCGTAAACAGCGGCGTATCGGCAATCTCCTCGCCGTACGGCCCCTGAAGCGACAGACGCAGGCGCTCAATACTTTCCCTGCGCGTCGGCGCAGGCAGTTTGCGCATGACCGGGCTGCGCGCCAGCAGCGCCGCATCGATATCCTCCGGCGACAGCGACAGACGCAGTCGGCTTAACGCCTGCTCGTCACGGGCGGTCAGCTCTTCCAGCAGGTTGTCGATAAGCGACGCGCTTAGCGTTCCCATAATCCGACGCCCTGATTAAGATGAAACCGGCGTTTCGGCAGCGACTGCGCGCCGATAGCCTGATAAAACCCGATGCCCGACAGATTGTCCGGCGGCGTTTGCCACTGGATCTGGCGGCAGCCGTTTTCACCGGCGAATGCCGCAAGCGTCGCTAACAGCTTGCGGCCCCACCCCTGGCCGCGCATCGGCTCCTGCAAATAGAGGCAATCCATATAGGCAAACGGCGCTGCCGACCAGGTGGAGTAATCGAGCGTGGCGGAGAGATAACCGCGCAACTGCTGCCCGTCGGCCACCACCCAGACATACAGCCGCGCCGGTTCGCCGAACACGGCCTGCTGCAGCCGCTCCGCCTGGTTGTCCGGCACATAGTCGAGCTTTTCGTAGGCGGCATGGTCGGCGCACAGCGCCACCAGCTGCGTTAAATCTTCCGGCTGCAACCGGCGAATCATCAGACCCATCCTTCATATCCTTGCGTGAGGTAGCGCTGGACGCCGGCTGCGCTGTACGCCGTCTGTGCCATCGCCTCCTGGATCCAGAGGTTGCGCTCGTGCCAGACGATCGCGAGCTCCCAGACGCAGGCGATGATGCGGCTGGCGTCCAGCGGCTCAAGGCGGCCTTGAGGCGAGATCATAAACACGCGGTGGCGCAGCATATTGGCGTCGCACCAGCTGCTGACCAGCAGGTAAGCGCCATCGTTGGCGAAGTGAAAAATCGCAAAACCAATCTGATGATCGGTCGGCCAGCGGTCTTCGCGCAGCGCCTCGCGTAACAGCGCGCGCTGACGATCGCGTTCGGGCAGTGGCACACCTGCCTGTTCCTGGCTCGCGATGCGATAGATTTTCAGCCGCCGGTCGTCGATCTCCAGCACGCCGTGAAACACAGCGCTGCGCGGTTGATAGAGAAACGGGTTCATGCCGCGATACTCCGCTTAACCGAATGCTGCATGTTTTGCGCAAGCCCCGGACAGAGCGGCGAGGCCATCTCCGCCAGCATTTCCCACGCCTGCGCGGACGCGGCGAACGCCGGTGTCGTCTGGATAAACGCCGTCAGTTCCAGCAGCGCTTCCGCCATCGCGGAAATGGAAAACGCGTTCAGCGTCGACGCCTCAAGCCACTTCAGGCGTGCCGGATGGTCACGCAACTGCGCCTCCTGCGCTGGCGTCAGCGACGCGCTGAACGGCGCGGCATCGGCGATATGCGCCGCCAGCGGCAGAAACTGCGTCTGATACCAGTGCTGGAAATCAGCGCGGCTGAAGTTTTTCACTTCGGTTTCCGGCGCGTAGCGCGCGCAATAGAGGCGGATCGCATCGGCGGGATAGAGGCCCGTCAGATCTTTTATCCAGATGGCGTGCCCGCGGCTGGTGGAGAAATCTTCGCCGTCCAGCTTCAGGAAGCGGTTAGTCAGAAACGCGCCGGGACGCGGCCCGGTGTCATCGGCCAGCAGCTGGCTGCTGTAAGCGACCGCATGGCTGTATGAGCAGTCGAACCCCAGGAAGTGCACCAGCTCCGTCTGCGGCGACCACCACTCGGCAAAGCTGCCGCGCGCCGGGTTTTCTTCAAGATAAGACATCACGCTCGCGCGATAGCCCGCCATGCCTAAAAACCAGGTGTGGAGCGGGTAATAGTCGAGCGCGGCGACCGGCAGACCCGCGTCGCCAGGGCGCGTGATATGCCACTGCGCGCGGGTGTCGGCCAGTACCTCGTCAAGGAACTGAGTCAGGCACGCACGCTGCGGACGCGGGCGCAGCGCCGCGGCGACCGCCGGATAGTTCTGCCCGATATCCCAGACGTGCAGTTTCACGCGCACGGGCGTCATCGGCCCCTGGCAGGACATACACGTCATGCTCTCAATCTGTTCGACATCCGGCACGCGGGCGCAATGTTCGCACTGGCTGGTGTCGGACGAGGTGCCGCACCAGTTGCAGTGGGTGCGGCCAAAGCCTTCATAGCCATAGCGATCGCAGGCTGCGCAGTGAAACGTTTTCGCCGGGCGCAGCGAGACCTGATGCGACACGCAGGCAGCGTAGTGCTCGCCGGAAAGCCGGTAAGCGCTGCTGTCGGCGGCCTGCATAAAGTGATCGAGGTGAATATCCGCAAGCTCGAGCGAAAGGCTCATGGCGCGGCGCATCAGGCGGCCATAATCAAACGGCTGGCGCATTAGCACGCTGGTTTTGCGGGGTAAATAACTCTGGTAATCATCGCTGTAGCAGACAAATAAGACGTCGTGCCCGCGGTCGCGCAGCGTTCTGCGCATCACATCCGCCGCCAGAAACGGCCCGGAAAGATGCCCCAGATGCAGATCGCCATTCGGCGTAGGCGGGGTGATTGTCACAATGTATTTCGCCATCGGGAATTATCCTGAATCCGTGGTAAAGCAAGCCTGAGCCCGTCGCCCGTTAATACCTGGCGACAACGTAATCACTGCTAAAAAAACGCTGAATTATCCAAAGAGAAAATGGCTGGCGAGTACCTGACAGATAACGCCCACCACCACACTGACAATTAAGTTTTTGGTAAACCACGCGGTTAATACGACCGGGACCGCCGCCAGAACGCTGGCGTTATACAGACTGAACCCGCCGCTTTGTGGAAAGAACAGCGCCGGGATCGTAATGCTGGAAATAACCGCCGCCGGAATGTACTCAATTACCGCATTAATAAAGCGCGGCGTGCGCTCCGGGCTCAGGTGCAGCGGAATCAACCGGATAGCGAACGTCACCGCCATCATTGAGAAGATGACAATCAGGAGGAAGATTTCTTGAGACATACGCCCACTCCGCAGCCGACCGCCGTCGCCACAAAGACGTTAAGCGGTGAAATATGGATAAAATTCATGCCGATGGTGGTCGCGATGGAGACCAGCGCAACGATGCGCTTACCGGTGGTGTTGCACAGCGCCACCAGCACAAACAGCATCATGGCCGTCAGCGCGTAATCGAGCTTGAAGCTGATAAATTTCGCCAGATATTCCGAGGCCACGGCACCCGCGAATCCGCCCGCTATCCACGACAGATGGCAAAAGGCGTTAAAGCTCAGCAGATAGCTCGCCGTGGTGGCGATGCGGCTTTCCAGGCGCTGGCTGTGCATCGCGAAGGATTCATCCGTCAGCCCGAACGCGTAGAGCGATTTTTTCACGCCTGACATGCCGACCGGGCCGAGTTTCTTCGACATATACATCGACATTAAAATATGGCGGGAATTAATAAGCAGCGTCGAGAGCACGATGGGCAGCAGCGAGGCGCCCGCGGTGAGCAGCGCCAGCGCGGCGAACTGCGCCGTGCCCGCGTACACAAACAGGCACATCGCCGCCGGGAACCAGACCGGCAGCCCGGCATTCAGGCACATCACGCCGAAAACAAACGCGACGACGAAATACCCCGCCATAATGGGCGAGGCGTTAATCAGGCTCTCTTTAAAATCGCTACGCTCGGCGTAATTCAGGTTTTTTAAAGATCCAGTTCGCACGTCGTTTCTCCTGTGGTCGGTTGAAACCCCTGGGAGCGCCAGAAATTGAACGCGACCTGGTTTTTATCTTCAATAAACAGAAAGACACGTTTAATACCGCTAAGATAAAAATCATTCAGAATGGTTTTCGTCAGCACGGTGCCAATCTTGTTTTTGCGGAAAATCGGCGAAATAGCGATGTGATTTAACGTCGCGCGGGTGCCGAGCATACCGCCGATAATGGCGCCCACCAGAGCGCCGCTTTCATCTTTGGCTAAATAACAGCGTGCGTTTTCCGCCGCGACGATTTTGCGAATATGCTCTTCATCCTGCCATTCGCAAAACGCCACTTCTTTAAAGAATTTTAAAAAGCTGACGATATCGCAGGCATCATTTAATGTGGCTTTGGAAATAACCAGCCCTTCCGGCGCGGCGGTTTTATCTGCGTCAGAGGAAATAAGCTGGAGATTATTTGATGATATCATATTCCGTCCCCGGTCTTGAAAACGACACCGCGATAATCTGGCGAAAGCCCATTGCATTCTCGGTTGGGTTAAACGCCGTCGTGACGTAATGCAGCATTTCGCGATCGAGGAAGAACGTGGTATCCAGAATATTGCGGTACGTCCCGGAATCCACCAGCGTGCCGTCTTTCTTAAAGACCTGGCTCATGGCGCCTTCGACGTTATACCGGCCCCAGAAATGCACGCCGCTGAACGGATAACCGTCGCAGTGGATGCCTTCTGGCGTTATCTCAAGCTCACAGCCCGGCTTAATTTCAATACGGATTTGGTGGATCTGGCACTGCCAGATTTCATTATGCAGTTCCGGCGGCAGCACTTCTTTATAAACGTTGAAATCCAGCTCCACCAGCGAACGTAATACCGGAGAATGTAATACCTCAGTGGTAATATCATCAAAGTGACGTTCAATACCGCCGACATATTTATTGTGCTCGACCGACTGCTCATAGGCGCGATGCCCAAGCGGCGTTAATGTTTTGGTGACCGGGTTATAGTCAAAGTCGCTGTAGCGGCGATAACGTGTACCGCGATCGGCCTGCCCGTAGAATTTATCCACGCCCATAGTTTCCCAGCTTTGGGTGAATTTAACGAAATCGCTAAATCCGCCGGAAAGTGAAAAATCAGAACCCAGAACATTTACCGCTTTATTTTTTCTCAGGTCGTCGCCAATGTTTTTATTGAGCTGTAACATATATTCTATATTCATCCGAGGGGTTAGGTTGGTTTCGATTTAACCTACCAGCTAATTAAGTTATTTATATTCAATTCTTTTTCAGGCGCCTTAATAACCATTTTAATCAGGGGTGTTTGAGGACTATCCGACCAAAAAAAGCGGATAAGCTGGTGTTTTCAACCAGCGTAACGGCGGGCCATCAATTGATAATTCTTATAGCCGTTGATATAAAGGAAAGACCGGCATGTCAGGAGGTGGTCATGGATATTAAAGTATTGAGAAATCTGCTAAAAACCGCGCAGCTCGGATCGTTAACCTGCGCCGCAGAAGAGGCCAGCCTGACCATTCAGGCGCTAGCGGCGCAGCTCAACAAAGCGGAAGAATATTTCGGATTTAAAATATTCAACCGCACCAATAAAGGCGCCGTATTGACGCCAGAAGGGAAACATCTGCTGCCCTATATTATGAATGTCGTCAAAACCTCCGAACATTTGCGCCTGAAAGCCGAACAGCTGAAAAAGAGTACGTCCACGCCGATTCGCATCGCCTTAAACAGCACCTTTTCTGTCGATACCAACAAGAAAATCATCAACTTTATGATCGACAAACTGAGCGATTACAGCGTGATTTTCAGTACGTCGGAGTCGCCGGAAAACCTGGTGAAAATCGCCAAAGACGAGACGGATATCGCGGTGGTATTGGGCGCAAATGTGCCGCCGGGTTTTTACAGCATTAAATTGACCGGCCTGCATATTAAAGTGATTGCCGCCTGCTCGGCAGAAAGCGCGGCGGCGGCCTCCACGCTGGTTCAGCCGCTGGCGGAGTGCCCGTATTCAGCGAGCTTCGATAAATTCACCGCCCGGCATAAACCGCTGCTTCAGGAGGCGAGCGTGATTTTCTCCGGGAGCGAGCTGATTACCGTCTCGCTGATGAAAAGCTTCAGCAGCATCGGGATAATCTCTCAGGACCTGGCGCAGGCGAACGGCCTCACCATTCTGCCAGGCTTTGAAGATATTCTGGATGTGCACCTGATCATGAAAGAACCGATCCTGACCGAGCACGATCTGGAGTCGTTCTATAACAATGTCGTGCATCTGCCGGAGATCCCCCTCACCGCGTAAGCGGGGCTGCCGGCTGGCCTCGTCAGCCTTTCCGGCGGCCCGGCATGACCGCTTTTTGCCAGGGCGTGGCCTGCCTTGTGCAAGAGTTTTGTAAATGTCCGCGCCACCCTCTTTTCAGCATCCGAATTAGGCATTAAAACCTAAACATTATCGGACTGATTAGTTGCAGATTACGCATTCGTAATTTCCATAGCTAACAGTCACTGACCATTATCACGGAGCGAAAAATGGCAACGCATTTTGCAAGAGGGACGCTTGGCCCCGAACTCAGCCTCTCCCCCCGGCTCTCCGCCGACGCGCTGAAAACCGCGCAGCACCTGCCCGAACACCGCCGCAGCCGCTTCCTGGCGTCGCGCTCGCTGCTGGCCGAGCTGGTTTTCATGCTTTATGGCATTCCCGTGCTGCCCGATGTGGTAGTCAATGCGCAGGGACGTCCGCGTTTCGCCGACGCCGGGCTCGCCGATTTCTCCCTTGCCTATACCGGCAATATGCTGGGTGTGGCGATAACGACGGAAGGCTGTTGCGGGCTCGATATGGAACTCCAGCCCGCCACCCGCACCTTTACGCACCCGCTCGCGCCGCAAACCGGACACACGCTCAGTAAAAATGAAACGATCTGGATAGATAATCAACATGACCCGATGGAGGCGCGCACCCAGCTGGTGACGCTGCGCCGCAGCCTGCTGAAGCTGACGGGCCAGCAGAATGACGACGGGCATCAGTTCCAGCTCCTGCCGGGCTCCGGCAGACTGCGCGTGGCCCAGTTCCCGCTGGTGGAAGCGGCCTGCGACGCCGAAGACGTGCTGATCTGGACCGTCGCGGTGTCGCCCGCCATCGAAAAACTCTACCTGTGGGAATATGACAGCGCGCACGGCTGGCACAGCCTGCCGGATATGCGTAAACGCAGCACCAGCCCGGATACGCGTCTGATGCGCTTTACCAGTCTGCCCTCGGAAAAGGCGATGATTATCAACTAATCTGCTTTAACATTTCCCCGGAGGTTTTCTATGTCTGAAACGTTAAACATCGTGACGCTGATTGGCAGCCTGCGTAAAGGCTCCTTCAACGCGATGGTGGCGCGCTCGCTGCCGTCACTGGCCCCTGCCGGCATGGCGGTCGCCGAGCTGCCGTCCATTCGTGATATCCCGATTTACGACGCCGATATCCAGCAGGATGAAGGATTCCCGCAGACGGTGGAAGCGATAGCCGAGCAGATCCGCCAGGCGGACGGCGTGGTGATTGTGACGCCGGAGTATAACTATTCGGTGCCGGGTGGGCTTAAGAATGCCATCGACTGGCTGTCGCGCCTGCCGGACCAGCCGCTCGCCGGTAAACCGGTGCTTATCCAGACCAGCTCAATGGGCGCTATCGGCGGCGCGCGCTGCCAGTATCATCTGCGCCAGATCCTGGTCTTCCTCGATGCGATGGTGATGAACAAGCCGGAGTTTATGGGCGGGGCGATTCAGAACAAAGTCGACACCCAGACGGGCGAAGTGGTGGACCAGAGCACGCGGGATCACCTTACCGGACAGCTGACCGCGTTCGCGGAGTACATCCGGCGGGTGCGCCGCTAACAGAAAAAAGGCCAGCGATTCGCTGGCCTTTTTGATTAGTGCGCGTCGATAAAGACGATTTTCAGCAGGAACAGCAGCGCCACGACCAGCACGCAGGCGTTCAGATCGCGCAGGCGACCGGTGAAAATTTTCATCACGCAGTAGGAGATGAAGCCGAGCGCGATGCCTTCGGTGATGGAGAAGCTGAACGGCATCATAACGGCGGTGATAAACGCCGGCACGGCTTCGGTCAGGTCGTCCCACTTCACGCGCGACAGGCTGGAGGTCATCAGCACGCCGACATAAATCAGCGCGCCTGCAGCGGCGTAAGGCGGCACCATGCCCGCGAGCGGCGACAGGAAAATCACCAGCAGGAACAGCAGACCGACAACGACGGCGGTCAGGCCGGTGCGCCCGCCAATGGAGACGCCGGAGGAGGATTCGATATACGCGGTCACGGAAGAGGTGCCGATAAACGAGCCCGCGACGGACGAAATGCTGTCCACGTACAGCGCCTGCTTCATGCGCGGGAACTTGCCGCTTTCATCCGCGAGCCCGGCTTTATCGGTCACGCCAATCAGCGTGCCGGAGGAGTCGAACAGGTTCACCAGCATAAACGAGAAAATCACGCCCGCGAGGCCGATATCGAGCGAACCTGCGAGGTCAACATGGCCGAGTACCGTCATAACGCTCGGCGGCTCTGACACGACGCCTTTGAAATGGACGTCGCCAAACGCCAGGCCCAGCAGCGTGGTCACCACGATAGAAACCAGCACCGCCGCGTGAATATTGCGCGAGGCGAGAATGGCGATGATAAAGAAGCCCAGCACGCCCAGTAGCGTGGTGTGGGAAGTGAGGTTGCCAATAGTGACCAGCGTCTCCGGGTTCGCGACGATAACGCCCGCGTTTTTAAGCCCCATCATGCCGATAAACAGGCCGATACCGCTGGTGATGCCGATACGCAGGCTTACCGGAATATTCGCGATCATCCAGTAGCGCACGCGGAAAATCGTCAGCAACAGCAGGCCGACCGCGCCCCAGAAAATCGCGCCCATGCCTACCTGCCAGGAGAGGCCCATCGCGCCAACCACCACAAACGCGAAGAAGGCGTTCAGGCCCATCGCAGGCGCCAGCGCCACTGGCAGGTTCGCCAGCAGGCCCATCAGAATGCTGCCGAAAGCGGCGATAAGACAGGTGGTTACAAAGACAGCGCTGGTATCCATCCCAGCCGCGCCGAGGATCTGCGGGTTAACAAAAACGATATACACCATCGTCAGGAAGGTGGTTACCCCGGCAATGACCTCGGTGCGGGCCGTAGTGCCGTGCGCGCGTAATTTGAACACGCGCTCAAGCAATCCCTGCCCTTCGGCCTGGGACGTCGGTTGTTGGCTCATTCTTTAATTCCGTACAAGGAGGGGAAAAATTCGTCGCTATCCTATACCAAAACGCAGCGATGTTGATGGTCGTCACACACTTTTTTTCATTGAATTTGCTTATACGGCATCGATTGCGTGACGCAAAGCGCTTAGAGTAAACGTTCAACTTGCAACAACAGGAAACGGCATGTCCCGAATTGAAGCGGTATTTTTCGACTGCGACGGCACGCTGGTGGATAGCGAAGTTATCTGCTCCCGCGCTTATGTGCATATGTTCGCCCGGGCTGGCATCACCCTTGAGCTCGACGACGTGTTTAAGCGTTTTAAAGGCGTGAAGCTCTACGAAATCATTGACACGATCAATGACGAATATGGCGTGAACCTGCAAAAAGCTGAACTCGAACCGGTCTACCGCGCGGAAGTGGCGCGACTTTTTGACGCGGAGCTTGCGGAGATCCCAGGCGCAGCGGCGCTTTTGGCCCGGATGAATGTGCCGATGTGCATCGTTTCGAACGGCCCGGTGAGCAAAATGCAGCAGTCCCTCGGCAAAACGGGCATGTTGCGCTATTTCACCGATAAACTCTTTAGCGGCTACGATATCCAGCGCTGGAAGCCCGACCCGGCGTTAATGCATTTCGCCGCCGACGCGATGCAGGTAAATGTGGAGCGCTGCATCCTGGTGGATGATTCCGCCGCGGGCGCGAAAGCAGGCATCGCCGCCGGAATGCAGGTGTTTTATTTTTGCGCCGACCCGCATAACCCGCCGCTTGAGCACCCGAATGTGACGGTATTTACCGATTTAGCGCAGTTGCCCGCCTTGTGGCGGGCGCGCGGCTGGGAGATAACGCGTTAATGTTGATGGCGGGTGCGCTTCGCTTACCACGCCCTACGGGGCCCCGGCATTTGCGTAGGGTGGGTAAGCGAAGCGCACCCACCACGGCTGACGGCCCTCGTTAAAAGATCTTCTGCACCCATTCGGCATAGGCCGGACGCCATACTGCCATCTCATGACCGAGCCCGGGATAGACGTGATAATCGAATTTCACGCCGTCGCGCTCAAGCTCGGTTTTGAGCCCGGCGATATCCCGCCCCGTCACGCTGTCTTTATCGCCTACTACCAGCGTAAAGTTACGCAGTTGACTGTTCACGTCGTCCGCGCGGGACAGCTGCTTCGTCACGTCGTCGTTCGGCACCGTCGCGGTGGTGACACCGCTCAGCGACGCCAGCCAGCCGAAACTCTGCAGATGCGTCATCCCCGACACCAGCGCCTGATAGCCGCCCTGCGACAGCCCGGCCAGCGCGCGCCCCTGCGCGTCCTGGCGAACGTTAAATCGCTGCCCGATCAGCGGAATGATGTCGTTCATCAGCTCTTTATCCGCCGCGCGGGCGTTACGCGGGTAAAAGTCTTTGCGTCGCTCGGCGGGCGGGAAATTCTCCGGCACGGCGTCGGCGATATCCGTTTCGGTATCCGGGATAACCACCAGCATCGGCTTGATTTTGCCCTCCGCCAGCAGATTATCCATCATCTGCGGAATACGGCCCTGGGTGACGGCAGAAAGCCCGGTATCGCCAAAACCGTGATAGAAGTAGAGCACCGGCAGCGGCTCGCTGTCGTGGCTGTAGCCCGGCGGCGTCCAGACATACACCCGGCGCTCCGATTTCAGCGCGCCGGAGTGGTAGGTCAGCGTGCGCATCTCGCCGTGCGGCACCGCCCGGTCATCAATAATACTGCCCGGCACCAGAATCAGCGACGTATTGGGCTGGCGCTGCGGCTTCACATACGGGTTGCCGGTATCGATGGAGCGAAAACCGTCGACGTTAAAGAAATACTCATGCAGATCCGGTGTTAACGGCGCGCTTTTCCAACTCCAGACGCCGTTGGCCTCTTTGCGCATCTCGTGCGATACCTGGCTGTCCGCCGTCGCGCCGATCACCACCGCGACGCGCTGCGCCTCAGGGGCGAACAGGCGGAAGGTGATCGATTTATCGGGGTTCACCTGCGTGATGTAATGGCTGACCGGAATGGACGGGTCGGGCGTTGCCAGCGGCAGCGCGCTGAAAGCGGGTAAACTGGCGCAGCCTAGCAGGGCGGCGAGAGCGGTACGGGAAGGTAATTTCACGGATTTATCCTTTTTATAACGGGCTCGGTAACCCCTTATAGTATTGAGTAAAATCCGCAAAAGGGGCGACATGCGCCCCAAAAATGCCCTCGCGCGCGGCGAGGGCGACAGGCTTATTCTTTCGGATCTTTCCCGGCGAGCAGTTTATCCAGCTCGTCGCCGCCGACGTGGCGGAAATCCTGGCCTTTCACGAAATAGAAAATGTATTCGCAAATATTCTGGCAGCGGTCGCCGATACGCTCGATAGAGCGGGCGCAGAACAGCGCGGTCAGCACGCTCGGGATGGTGCGCGAATCTTCCATCATGTAGGTCATCAGCTGACGCACGATGCCTTCATACTCTTGATCCACTTTTTTATCTTCGCGATAAATACGCACCGCTTCGTCGAGATCCATACGCGCGAAAGCGTCCAGCACGTCGTGAAGCATCTGTACGGTATGACGGCCCAGCGATTCAAGGCTGACCAGCAGCGGCTGATGCTGCTGGGAGAATTTCTCAAGCGCGGTGCGGCAGATTTTATCCGCCACGTCGCCGATGCGCTCCAGCTCGGCGATGGTTTTGATGATGGCCATCACCAGACGCAGATCGCTCGCCGTCGGCTGGCGCTTGGCGATGATGCGCACGCACGCTTCATCGATCGCCACTTCCATCATGTTGACCTTTTTGTCGCCGTCGATGACGCGTTTGGCCAGTTCGCTGTCCTGGTTGTGCATGGCGGTGATCGCATCGGAGAGCTGCTGCTCCACCAGCCCGCCCATGGTCATCACCTGGGTGCGAATGTATTCCAGCTCAGCGTTGAACTGACCGGAAATATGTTTGTTCAGATTCAGATTATCCATTTAGCACTCCACATGCCCGATAAATTCAAAAGCGGCCCACATGAGATATCAGGGCATATCAACCGTAGCGACCGGTAATATAGTCTTCGGTTTGTTTCATTTTCGGCTTGGTGAAGAGATCGTCTGTGTTACTGAACTCGATCAGCTCGCCGAGGTACATAAACGCCGTGTGATCGGAACAGCGCGCCGCCTGCTGCATGTTGTGCGTCACGATAACCACGGTGTAATCCTGCTTAAGCTCGGTGATGAGCTCTTCGATACGGCCCGTGGAGATTGGGTCCAGCGCGGAGCACGGCTCATCAAGCAAAAGCACTTCCGGGCGGATCGCGATACCGCGCGCGATGCACAGACGCTGCTGCTGACCGCCGGAGAGAGAGTAGCCGCTCTGGTGCAGCTTATCTTTGGTTTCGTTCCATAATGCGGCTTTGGTCAGCGCCCACTGCACGCGCTCGTCCATATCGGCGCGGGAGAGTTTCTCAAACAGGCGCACGCCAAAGGCGATGTTGTCATAAATCGACATCGGGAACGGCGTCGGCTTCTGGAACACCATGCCCACTTTGGCGCGCAGCAGCGCGATATCCTGGGCGTGGTTGAGAATGTTTTCGCCATCCAGCAGGATTTCGCCTTCCGCGCGTTGCTCCGGGTAGAGCTCGAACATTTTGTTGAAGGTACGCAGCAGCGTGGATTTACCGCAGCCAGACGGACCGATAAACGCGGTCACTTCGTTTTTGGCAATATCCAGGCTGATGTTTTTCAGGGCATGGAATTTCCCGTAGTAGAAGTTCAAATCGCGAACCTGAATCTTGCTCGGGGTCGTATTAACCATACTCATCTCAATCGTTTTCCTTATCCGGCGTCGCGATGCGCCACGCCGTCAAAAAATTAACCGTGTTTACGTTTGGCGAACAGCACGCGCGCCAGGATATTCAGCAGCAGTACGCAAAGGGTGATAATCAGTACGCCTGCCCAGGCCAATTGTTGCCACTCGGCGAACGGGCTCATGGCGAATTTGAAAATCGTCACCGGCAGGTTGGCGATAGGCTGCATCATATCCGTGCTCCAGAACTGGTTAGAGAGCGCGGTAAAGAGCAGCGGGGCGGTTTCGCCCGCGATACGCGCCACCGCCAGCAGCACGCCGGTCAGAATGCCTGACACCGAGGCTTTAAGCGTAATAGCGGAGATCATCTTCCACTTCGGCGTGCCGAGCGCGTAAGCCGCTTCACGCAGGCTGTCCGGCACCAGCTTGAGCATGTTCTCAGTGGTGCGGATAACAATCGGCACCTGCAGCAGCGCCAGCGCGATGACGCCCGCCCAGCCGGAGAAGTGCTCCATCTGCGCCACCACGATGGTGTAGACGAACAGGCCCACCACGATAGACGGCGCGGAGAGCAGAATGTCGTTGATAAAGCGGATGACTTCGGCGATGAACGACTTGCGACCATATTCCGCGAGATAAATCCCCGCCATGATGCCAAGCGGCGTACCGATAACCGTCGCCCAGAGGATCAGCAGGCCGCTGCCCGCAAGCGCGTTCGCAAGCCCGCCGCCCGCGGTGTTCGGCGGCGGCGTCATCTCGGTAAAGAGCGCCAGCGACATGCCGTCGAAACCGCGCGATACCGTGGAGAATAAGATCCAGATAAGCCAGAACAGGCCGAACGCCATCGTCGCCATCGAGAGCGTCAGGGCGATGCGGTTTTTCATGCGCCGCTTCGCCTGCATTTTACGGCGCGACTGCGCAAGTTGAGCGGGGTTTTGCAGTTCGATAGTCGCCATTAGCGCGCCCCCTCGTTTTTCGCCAGACGCATAATCATGAGTCGGGAGATAGCCAGCACGATAAAGGTGATCACAAAGAGGATCAGGCCGAGCTCCATCAGGGCGGCGACATGCAGACCCGATTCCGCTTCGGCGAACTCATTCGCCAGCGCAGATGTAATGCTGTTGCCCGGCATATAAAGGGAAGCGCTGTCGAGCTGGTAGGTGTTGCCGATGATAAAGGTGACCGCCATGGTTTCGCCGAGCGCACGGCCAAGCCCCAGCATAACGCCGCCGATGACGCCGTTTTTGGTGAACGGCAGCACGATGCGCCAGATAACTTCCCAGGTGGTGCAGCCGATACCGTAGGCCGACTCTTTCATCATCACCGGGGTCTGTTCGAACACATCGCGCATTACGGCCGCGATATAAGGAATTATCATGATAGCGAGGATCACACCCGCCGCCAGAATGCCGATACCGAACGCCGGGCCGGAGAAGAGCGCGCCGACAAACGGAATAGCCGACAGCACGTTGCCGACCGGCTCCTGGAAATACGTCGCGAACAGCGGGGCGAAGATAAACAGGCCCCACATGCCGTAGACGATACTCGGAATCGCCGCCAGCAGCTCAATAGCGATGCCCAGCGGGCGCTTCAGCCAGCCGGGAGCCAGTTCGGTCAGGAACAGCGCGATGCCGAAGCTCACAGGAACCGCGATCAGCAACGCAATAAAGGAGGTCACCAGGGTGCCGTAAATCGGTACCAGCGCGCCAAAGTTTTCATTCGGCGCATCCCATTCCTTGTTCCAGAGGAAGGAAAAACCAAATTTTTCCATGCTCGGCCAGGAAGAGAAAATCAGCGACACGATAATTCCGCCCAGCAGCAATAGCACAATCAGCGCAGCCAGTCGGACCAGCGCGCTGAAAATCATATCGCCCTTTTTACCTGGGGGGTTAAATACAGGCTTGGTGGCAGCCATATTTCACTCTTCAGTTAAACTCTGTTTTGAATGATGCCCGGCAGCGTGATGCGTACCGGGCCTACAAAAAACAGCATGTTACCGGATTTTTGTAGGGCGGATAAGCGAAGCGCCATCCGCCATCTTCGGTAAATCTCTATCAATACAGCGCTTTACCACTGCTGTCTTTTACGTTGGTCTTCCATGCGGCGCGAACCTGCTCAACCACGCTGTCCGGCAGAGAGGCGTAATCCAGGTCGTTAGCCTGTTTCGCGCCTGACTTGTACGCCCAGTCGAAGAACTTCAGCACTTCGGCGCCCTGCTCAGGTTTCTTCTGCTCTTTGTGAACCAGAATGAACGTGGTAGAGGTGATAGGCCATGCGTCGTCGCCTTTCTGGTTGGTCAGGTCCTGAGCGAAAGATTTGCTCCAGTCCACGCCTTTAGCGGCGTTAGAGAAGCTCTCTTCCGTCGGGGCGACCGGCTTGCCGTCAGCGGAAACCAGTTTGGTGTAGGTCAGGTTGTTCTGCTTGGCGTAGGCGTATTCCACGTAGCCGATAGAGCCCGGCAGACGCTGTACGAACGCGGCGATACCGTCGTTGCCTTTACCGCCGAGACCGGTCGGCCAGTTAACGGTAGAGCCGGAGCCGATTTTCGATTTCCACTCGTCGTTCACTTTCGCCAGGTAGCTGGTGAACACGAAAGACGTACCGGAACCGTCAGCGCGACGTACCACGGCGATGTTCTGCGACGGCAGTTTTTTGCCTGGGTTCAGTTTGGCGATAGCCTCGTCATCCCACTTCTTGATTTTGCCAAGGTAGATGTCGCCGAGGGTTTTGCCATCGAGCACCAGCTCGCCAGACTTGAAGCCCGGCAGGTTAACCGCCAGCACCACGCCGCCGATCACGGTCGGGAACTGGAAAAGACCTTCTTGCTGTAATTTTTCGTCAGAAAGCGGCGCGTCAGAAGCACCAAAATCAACAGTGTTAGCAATGATTTGTTTCACGCCACCGGAGGAGCCGATACCCTGATAGTTCACCTTGTTACCGGTTTCTTTCTGGTAGGTATCCGCCCATTTGGCATACACCGGCGCCGGGAATGTTGCGCCCGCGCCAGTCAGACTTGCTGCCGCGAAAGCGGAAAAAGCGCTCAGAGATAAGGTCGCGGCGACAACAGTTGCGACGGTGGTACGCATAACTTTCATAATGTCTCCTGCTGGTGTTCGTAATTTATTGTTTCGTGGCTACGGTGAGCAAAGTAGGACAGTTTGGTGACAGATAAATGTACGAATTATGACAGTTTTATGACAATGAAAAAGATGCAGAAATCTCTTACTTAACTTTATGAATAATAATGCTTTTATAATTCCGCAACCCGCCCGACATTTATAAGGATAGCCGTAATGATAAAAAAACTGTCATTTTTCTCCGTCGCGTCACTGTTCCTTGTTACGTCAACAAGTTATGCCGCGCCAGCTCAACTGGATGCGCACAGTGGCCGCGTTCACGGCGCGCCTGTCACGATTTTTACCAGCGAAGGCGTTATCGCACCTTCTAACGTCGATATTTCGGATGTGGAAAAAGCCGTTGACGCGTACAAACGTAAAGAACAAAACCGTTATTCAGACGACAGAAAGGACAGCGATCTGGAAAGCCGGGTGAGGTCGCTGGAGCAGGAAAACGATAAGTTGTCCCGTGAACTGGAAGATTTAAAACGCAAGATTAAATAAGCGATGGGCTCCCTGTAGGTATAAGACAGGGAGCTGATCCATGTGCCCGGCTATCAAGGGCGCCAGACGGCTCACGCGTATCCGTTACTTATCGGTCTGGCTTATCGCGATTTTTTGCCCGTTTTAATGCCCGTTTTTTCGACGGGCGCTGAAGCGCTGTGGTATGGAAGCGGCGCATTTTGTTCGCGAGACACCAGCGGCCCAGTCTGAACATCTCCTCACTGTTCATCATTCGCCACGCAGCCCACACCAGTAGCGCGCCCGCGCTCCAGCAGAGCCAGAACGCGCCGGAAAGGGGACACGCTATCAATCCGGCAATCAGTGTCGCCAGACTTAACGCCGCATGAAAAAACTCGCTATACAGAAACAGCCGCAAACCGCGGTGCCGCCCTTTTTCTATCATCAGCGTCACGAGGATCAGCAGGACCAGCCAGATAACCCCTGAGAGTATCCACAGCACAGAAAAAGCGGGCCGCAGCGCGACGAGATTGAGTACGGCGCTTAATACCATGGCATAGACGCACCCCACCGGTACGCGCCAGAAACGGCGCGAGCCGATAATGCGAACATTTGGCAAGTCGTGACGCTCAGCCATTCTAAGTTTGAGCTTATGCAGCCTGCGGTGGGCGATATCATCATCCACCTCGGCGCTGTAAGCGATGAGCTGATAAAACCGTGTGTCAGCGAGGCGCTGCATAAACGACATAACCTATCCGTTTCATGACGTTGTGAAAAAAAAGAGGCTGCCTCCCGGCAACCTCTTCAGAGCATAACACGTGCGCAAAGGGCTTATTCCACGGTGACGGACTTCGCCAGGTTACGCGGCTGGTCAACGTCGGTGCCTTTGATGAGCGCGACGTGATAAGCCAGCAGTTGCAGCGGCACCGTGTAGAAAATCGGCGCGATAACGTCTTCAACATGCGGCATCGGGATGATGTTCATGTTGTCGCTGCTGCTGAAACCGGCGTCCTGATCGGCGAAGACGTAGAGCACGCCGCCACGGGCGCGGACTTCTTCGATGTTGGATTTCAGTTTTTCCAGCAGTTCGTTGTTCGGCGCCACGACGATAACCGGCATATCGGCGTCAATGAGCGCCAGCGGGCCGTGCTTGAGCTCGCCTGCCGCGTAAGCTTCGGCGTGGATGTAAGAGATCTCTTTGAGCTTCAGCGCGCCTTCCAGCGCAATCGGATACTGATCGCCGCGGCCCAGGAACAGTGCGTGGTGCTTGTCGGAGAAATCCTCTGCCAGCGCCTCGATGCGTTTGTCCTGCGAGAGCATTTGCTCGATACGGCTCGGCAGCGCCTGCAGGCCGTGAACGATATCGTGCTCAATGGACGCGTCCGCGCCTTTCAGGCGGCTCAGTTTCGCCACCAGCATCAGCAGAACGGTCAGCTGCGTGGTGAACGCTTTAGTGGACGCCACGCCGATTTCCGTACCGGCTTTGGTCATGAGCGCCAGCGAAGACTCACGCACCAGCGACGAGCCGGGCACGTTACAGATGGCCAGCGAGCCGAGATAGCCCAGCTCTTTGGACAGACGCAGCGCCGCCAGCGTATCCGCGGTTTCGCCGGACTGCGACAGCGTGATCATCAGGCTGTTGCGGCGCACGGCGGATTTGCGATAGCGGAATTCCGAGGCGATTTCGACATCGCACGGTACGCCTGCCAGCGCTTCAAACCAGTAGCGGGAGACCATGCCGGAGTTGTACGAGGTGCCGCAGGCGACAATCTGGATATGCTCAACCTGAGACAGCAGTTCATCGGCATTCGGGCCAAGCTCGTTTAAATCCACTTCACCGTGGCTGATGCGCCCGGCGAGCGTGTTTTTAATCGCGTTCGGCTGCTCGTAGATCTCTTTTTGCATGTAGTGACGGTAGATGCCTTTATCGCCGGCGTCATACTGCACGTTAGATTCGATTTCCGGGCGGGAAACGCTTTCGCCCTGGGTATTAAAGATAGCGACGGAGCGGCGGGTGACTTCGGCGATATCGCCCTCTTCCAGGAAGATAAAGCGGCGGGTCACCGGCAGCAGCGCCAGCTGATCGGAGGCGATAAAGTTTTCGCCCATGCCAAGGCCAATCACCAGCGGGCTGCCAGAACGGGCGGCCAGCAGGACGCTCGGATCGCGGTTATCCATGATGACGGTGCCGTAAGCGCCGCGCAGCTGAGGAATGGCGCGCAGTACCGCTTCACGCAGCGTGCCGCCCTGCTCCAGCTCCCAGTGCACCAGGTGCGCGATCACTTCGGTGTCAGTTTCGGTGACAAATTCGTAGCCGCGCGTTTTCAGCAGTTCGCGCAGCGGTTCGTGGTTTTCGATAATGCCGTTATGCACCACCACGATATGCCCGGAGACATGCGGGTGCGCATTGCCTTCAGAAGGTTCGCCGTGGGTCGCCCAGCGGGTGTGAGCAATACCGGTGCCGCCATGCAGCGGATGTTCTTCCGCCGCCTGAACCAGCATCTGGACTTTGCCGAGACGGCGCAGGCGGGTCATATGCCCGGCGCTGTCCACGACCGCGAGACCAGCGGAGTCATAACCGCGGTACTCAAGACGACGTAAACCTTCGAGAAGGATTTCAGCAATATCACGTTGCGCGACTGCGCCAACAATTCCACACATAATTAAGTTCCTGACAATGGCATTTCGCCATGCGTTGTCGACGACCTGTGTTTACCCGTTTTCCGGGCGCCCCGAGCCTTGTAGAGAGTGGGGTTATCGTTATAGGTACTGCTAGTGGGGGGAAATATATCTTTATCTCCTCACCCGGGTCTGCCTGATGAGCGCGATGCGTTATCCGGCGGACTCAATAGTGGGGCGGGTGAACGTAACGCCACCCGCCGCGTGGTTACTTTTTCTTCACCGGGCGACGCCAGCCCTGTTTGTGGACCTGCGGCACGCGGGTGAGCACCAGCTCGTTTTCCGCGATGTTGCGCGTGACGGTCGTCCCTGCGGCGATGGTCGCGCCTCTGGCTACCGTCACCGGCGCCACCAGCTGGGTGTCGGAGCCGACAAACACGTCGTCGCCGATAATGGTTTTGTGTTTGTTCGCGCCGTCATAGTTGCAGGTAATAGTGCCCGCGCCGATGTTGACGTTATCACCAATCTCCGCGTCACCCAGATAGGTCAGGTGGCCCGCTTTTGAGCCTTTACCCAGCCGCGCTTTTTTTATCTCAACGAAGTTACCAACGTGCGCGCCTTCCAGCAGTTCGGCCCCCGGACGCAGACGCGCAAACGGCCCAATGGTGCAGGCGGCGTCAAGACGCGCGTCTTCCACAACGCTGTACGGGCTTAGCTCGCAGTCATCGCCAATAACGCTGTTTTTTATCACGCAGCCTGCGCCAATCTTCACGCGATCGCCCAGCACGACATCGCCTTCAATAATCACGTTAGCGTCGATTTCGACATCGCGCCCGTGTTTCAGCGTGCCGCGCAGGTCGAAACGCGCCGGGTCGCGCAGCATCACGCCCGCCAGCAGCAGTTTTTCCGCCTGCTCGGCCTGATAAACGCGCTCAAGACGCGACAGCTGGAGACGGTTGTTCACCCCTTCCACTTCGCTTAAACGCTGCGGATGCACAGCGGCTATTTCACGGCCTTCGTTCCAGGCCATCGCGATGATGTCGGTGATGTAGAACTCGCCCTGCGCATTGTTGTTGTCGAGCTGGCCCAGCCAGCGTTTCAGATCCGCGCCGTTGGCGACCAGAATGCCGGTATTGATTTCAGTGATCTGACGCTGCGCGTCGCTGGCGTCTTTATGCTCAACGATGCCGGAAACCTTGCCGTTTTCACGGGTGATGCGGCCATAGCCGGTCGGATCGTCGAGATTCACGGTCAACAGACCGATGCCGCCCTGCGGTTTCGCCGCGCAGAGCTGTTGCAGGGTCTCGACCGAGATCAGCGGCACATCGCCGTAGAGCATCAGCACGTCTTCGTCGTCGCTGAAGAACGGCGCGGCCTGCTGCATCGCGTGACCGGTGCCAAGCTGTTCTGCCTGCAACACCCAGTTAAGCGAGGCGTCTTTCAGGGTGTTTTGCAGCAGATCGCCGCCATGGCCATAAACCAGATGAATATTTTGCGCGCCGACATGTTTCGCGGCGTCAATGACATGCTGCACCATCGGCTTCCCGGCCAGAGTGTGCAGCACTTTTGGAAGATCGGAGTACATGCGCGTGCCTTTGCCGGCGGCAAGGATCACAACGCTCATAGCATGGCTAGACATAGTCGTCCTGTCTTATGAAAGTGAGTGAAGTAAAGCGATTTAGCGCCCGAAATTCTACATATTTTTCAGCATAAAACGGGCTGTGGGCAAATTGCCGCTTTTCGCCTGTTTTACCATGTTATGCAGGCGCTGAATGTATGTCTGAACGCCGAAAAGGGCGCGCAGAATGTCTTGTGTGATTTTATCGCTTAAGAAAACAAAGGGATGCTGTTTTTTTGCGTCTGGAATAAAGCGTAGCGAAAACGAGCGTAAATTCATCCTTTCCGGACAGCTGAGCGCAAAAAACAGCGACAAGAAGACGGGGGCTTTTGAAAAAAACAAAAAAGGCCGCGCTGTGGCGACCCTTTTCATGCTCGCCACGCGCTGAAAGGCGCGGGCAACGCAGGAATATTACAGATTGAAAGTACCGAAAGATACGCTCATGTTGTTGAAATAAGAGATGATTTTATTGATAAGTTTCATGTGTCCTCCGCACTTAAATGTGATCTCATTCACAAAATCAAGTCTACGCGGCTTTTATCAACCGATCAATATTTTGTGATGATAATCACAAAAATAATAAAACAGCTTTTCACATCGTAGATAGCGGACATAAAAAAGCCAGCCGGGTCGCCCAGGCTGGCTTTTCACTTTCAAGCCGGTGTTACATCGCTTTCTTGGTCAACTCGATAACGCGCAGTTTGGCGATCGCCTTGGCCAGCTCAGCGGAAGCCTGAGCGTAGTCCACGTCACCGTGGGAGCTACGGATATGGTCTTCCGCTTTACGCTTCGCTTCCAGGGCTCGCGCTTCGTCGAGATCCTGGCCGCGAATCGCGGTGTCAGCCAGCACGGTTACGTTGCCCGGCTGCACTTCCATCACGCCGCCGGAGAGATAAATGTACTCTTCGTGGCCGTGCTGTTTCACGATGCGGATCATACCAGGCTTAATGGCGGTGAGCAGCGGCGCGTGGCCCGGGTAAATCCCCAGCTCGCCTTCGCTACCCGTAACCTGGATTTTCTCGACCAGACCAGAGAACATCTGTTTCTCTGCGCTGACGACATCCAGGTGGTAAGTCATTGCCATGTCACCCTCCGATTAAGGCGTTAAAGTTTTTTGGCTTTTTCCACGGCTTCATCAATGGAGCCAACCATGTAGAACGCCTGCTCCGGCAGATGATCGTATTCGCCTTCCATGATGCCTTTAAAGCCACGGATGGTGTCTTTCAGCGACACGTATTTGCCCGGCGCACCGGTAAAGACTTCTGCCACGAAGAACGGCTGGGACAGGAAGCGCTGGATCTTACGCGCGCGAGCTACCACCAGTTTGTCTTCTTCAGACAGTTCGTCCATACCGAGGATGGCGATGATGTCTTTCAGTTCCTGGTAACGCTGCAGAATAGACTGCACGCCACGCGCGGTGTCGTAGTGCTCCTGACCAACAACCAGCGGGTCCAGCTGACGGCTGGTGGAATCCAGCGGGTCAACTGCCGGGTAGATACCCAGAGAAGCAATCTGACGGCTCAGTACCACGGTGGCGTCAAGGTGCGCAAAGGTGGTGGCTGGTGACGGGTCAGTCAAGTCATCCGCCGGTACGTATACCGCCTGTACGGAGGTGATAGAACCGGTTTTGGTGGAGGTGATACGCTCCTGCAGAACGCCCATCTCTTCCGCCAGCGTCGGCTGATAACCTACCGCTGAAGGCATACGGCCCAGCAGTGCGGATACTTCAGTACCGGCCAGGGTGTAACGGTAGATGTTGTCGACAAACAGCAGAACGTCACGACCTTCGTCACGGAATTTCTCTGCCATGGTCAGACCGGTCAGCGCAACGCGCAGACGGTTTCCCGGCGGCTCGTTCATCTGGCCGTAAACCAGGGATACTTTATCCAGAACGTTGGAGTCGGTCATTTCGTGGTAGAAGTCGTTACCTTCACGGGTACGCTCGCCCACGCCTGCAAACACGGAGTAACCGGAGTGCTCGATCGCGATGTTACGGATGAGCTCCATCATGTTTACGGTTTTACCCACGCCCGCACCACCGAACAGACCGACTTTACCGCCCTTCGCGAACGGACACATCAGGTCGATTACTTTGATGCCGGTTTCCAGCAGTTCCTGAGAGCTGGACAGCTCTTCATAGGACGGCGCCGCGCGGTGAATCGCCCAACGCTCTTCTTCGCCGATATCGCCTTTCATGTCGATAGGCTGACCCAGGACGTTCATGATACGACCCAGCGTCGCTTTACCTACCGGCACTTCGATCGGGTGCTCAAGGTCTGCAACAGGCAGACCACGACGCAGACCGTCGGAAGAACCCATCGCGATGGTACGTACGATACCGCCGCCGAGCTGCTGCTGGACTTCCAGCACCAGACGCTCATTACCATTCGTTACCTCAAGGGCATCGTACACTTTCGGTACGGCATCCTGAGGGAACTCGACGTCCACCACGGCGCCGATTACCTGGACAATCTTTCCAGTAGCCATCTTGAATCCTCTACGAAATAACCTGGTTAAACCGCGGCGGCCCCCGAGACGATCTCGGTGAGTTCCTGAGTAATGCTGGCCTGACGAGCTTTGTTGTACACCAACTGCAGCTCTTTAATCAGGCTGCCGCCATTATCGGTCGCGGCTTTCATCGCCACCATTCGTGCGGCCTGCTCGCTGGCCAGGTTTTCAACCACACCCTGATAAACCTGCGATTCGACATAGCGACGCAGCAGGGTATCCAGCAGCGCCTTCGGATCGGGTTCGTACAGGTAATCCCAGGATTTGTGCTTCAACTCATCGTCTTCTGATGCCGGCAGCGGCAGCAGCTGAGTGATGGTCGGAGCCTGAGACATGGTATTAATAAATTTGTTGCTGACCACGTAAAGCTTGTCCAGACGGCCTTCATCATAAGCCTGCAGCATCACTTTTACCGGGCCAATCAGATCTGACAGGGAAGGGTTATCTCCCATGCCGGTGACCTGCGCCACGATGTTGCCGCCTACTGAATTGAAGAAAGAAACGCCTTTGGAGCCGATCATTGCGATATCGCACTGAACGCCTTTATCGGACCATGCTTTCATATCTGCCAGCACTTTCTTGAACAGGTTGATGTTCAAGCCGCCGCACAGACCACGGTCAGTCGACACCACCAGGTAGCCCACGCGTTTAACGTCGCGTTCTTCCAGGTAAGGGTGTTTATATTCCAGATTACCGGTAGCAAGGTGACCAATCACTTTGCGCATGGTATCTGCATAAGGACGGCTGGCCGCCATGCGATCCTGCGATTTACGCATTTTGGAAGCGGCGACCATCTCCATCGCTTTAGTGATCTTTTGCGTGTTCTGGACGCTTGCGATCTTACTACGTATCTCTTTTGCGCCGGCCATGAGCTTCTCCTCAATGCCTTGCGGCTTGCCTTACAGCAAGCCGCCAGACGTTACCAGGACTGGGTTGCTTTGAAGGAGTCGAGGAGGCTTTTCAGCTTGCCTTCGATCTCATCGTTATAGCCACCGTTCTGGTTGATCTCTTGCATCAGCGGAGCGTGGTCACGGTCAGCGTAAGCCAGCAGAGCGGCTTCGAAGCTACCGATTTTCGCCAGTTCCACATCTTCGAGGTAACCGCGTTCAGCCGCGAACAGCACCAGACCCTGCTGTGCAACAGACATCGGCGCGTACTGTTTCTGCTTCAGCAGTTCAGTGACTTTCTGGCCGTGGCTCAGCTGTTTACGGGTTGCTTCGTCCAGATCGGATGCGAACTGAGAGAACGCCGCCAGTTCACGATACTGCGCCAGCGCGGTACGAATACCACCGGACAGTTTCTTGATGATCTTGGTCTGAGCAGCACCGCCCACACGGGATACGGAGATACCCGGGTTAACCGCCGGACGAATACCGGAGTTAAACAGGTTGGTTTCCAGGAAGATCTGACCATCGGTAATGGAGATTACGTTGGTCGGAACGAACGCGGAAACGTCACCCGCCTGGGTTTCGATGATCGGCAGCGCGGTCAGGGAGCCGGTTTTACCTTTCACTGCACCTTTGGTGAAGTTCTCAACGTATTCCGCGTTAACGCGGGATGCGCGCTCCAGCAGACGGGAGTGGAGGTAGAACACGTCGCCCGGGAACGCTTCACGTCCTGGCGGACGACGGAGCAGCAGGGAAACCTGACGGTAAGCGACAGCCTGTTTAGACAGGTCATCGTAAACGATCAGCGCGTCTTCGCCGCGGTCACGGAAGTATTCGCCCATGGCGCAACCGGCATACGGCGCAAGATATTGCAGCGCTGCGGATTCAGACGCGGTCGCGACCACAACGATGGTGTTGGACAGCGCGCCGTGCTCTTCCAGCTTACGAACCACGTTAGAAATGGTGGACGCTTTCTGGCCGATAGCCACGTACACGCATTTGATACCGGAATCGCGCTGGTTGATGATGGCGTCGATAGCCATCGCGGTTTTACCGGTCTGACGGTCGCCGATGATAAGTTCACGCTGACCACGACCGATTGGGATCATGGCATCGACGGACTTATAACCGGTCTGTACAGGCTGGTCTACGGACTGACGGTCGATAACGCCCGGTGCGATAACTTCGATTGGCGAGAAGCCATCGTTGTCTACCGGACCTTTACCGTCGATCGGCGCGCCGAGGGTGTTAACGACGCGACCCAGCAGGCCACGGCCAACCGGCACTTCCAGAATACGGCCAGTACATTTGACCTTCATGCCTTCGGCGAGGTCAGAGTACGGACCCATAACAACCGCACCTACGGAGTCGCGCTCCAGGTTCAGTGCGATAGCGTAACGGTTACCCGGCAGGGAGATCATTTCACCCTGCATACAATCGGCCAGGCCGTGGATACGGATAACACCGTCACTTACAGAAACGATAGTACCTTCGTTGTGAGCTTCACTCACAACATTGAACTGAGCAATGCGCTGCTTGATCAGTTCGCTGATTTCGGTGGAATTCAGTTGCATGCTCCAGTCCCCTTAAGACTGCAAGACGTCTGCGAGGCGTTCAAGACGGCCGCGCACGCTGCCGTCAATGACCGTATCACCCGCACGGATGATAACGCCTGCCATTACAGACTTATCAATTTTGCAATTCAGCTTCACTTTGCGTGACAGACGTTTTTCCATCGCGGCGCTGATTTTCGCAAGCTGTTCATCGCTCAGCGCGCTGGCAGAAGTCACTTCGACTTCAACGGTAGCCTCAAGGGCTGCGCGTAACTGAATGAACTGCTCAAGAACATCAGGAAGCACCTTCAGACGGCCATTTTCCGCCATCACCTGAATCAGGTTCTGGCCATTGGCGTCTAACTGGTCACCACAGATTGCGATAAACGACTTAGCGAGCGATTCTGGCGCCAGGGCGCCAGAGAGAAGCTCAGCCATCTGTTCGTTTTTGGCCACTTCGGCGGCAAACGCCAGCATATCCTGCCAGCGGTCGAGGCTTTGGTGTTCGACGGCAAAGTCAAAAGCTGCTTTGGCGTAGGGGCGAGCTACCGTTACAAATTCAGACATCAGCCCCTCCCTCCTTACAGTTCAGCGACCAGTTTATTCACGATGTCGCTGTTAGCAGCTTCATCCACGGAACGTTCAATGATCTTCTCGGCGCCAGCAACAGCCAGGATAGCAACCTGCTTGCGCAGCTCTTCACGGGCACGTTTACGCTCGGCTTCGATTTCGGCCTGGGCCTGCGCCACGATTTTGTTACGTTCCTGTTCTGCTTCAGCTTTCGCTTCGTCCAGGATCTGAGCGCGACGTTTGTTCGCCTGCTCAACAATCACCTGGGCTTCCGCTTTCGCTTTTTTCAGCTGGTCGGTCGCGTTGGACTGTGCAAGCTCCAGATCCTTTTTAGCGCGTTCTGCAGAAGACAGACCGTCAGCAATTTCTTTCTGACGTTTTTCGATGGCAGCCATAATTGGCGGCCATACGTACTTCATACAGAACAGAACGAACAGGACAAACGCGATGGCCTGGCCGAGGATTGTTGCGTTAAGATTCACAGCACAATGCCTCTTATCTGGTTAATGTTCTGATATTGCCTGTTAAGTCAGACAATTTCGTTTACTACGCGACGGCGAACATCACGTACAGACCCAGACCCACAGCGATCATCGGGATAGCATCCACCAGACCCATTACGATAAAGAACTGAGTACGCAGCAGAGGAATCAGATCAGGCTGGCGCGCAGCGCCTTCCAGGAATTTGCCCCCGAGGATGCCGATACCGATCGCAGCACCGATTGCCGCCAGACCCATCATCACAGCGGCAGCCATGTACAGCAGATCCATATTCAGGTTTTCCATGACAGTCTCCAGTTTGTTTCAGTTAAAACGCAGTAGTGTTGAGTAAAAAATCAATGCTCTTCAGATGCCATCGACAGATAGACAATCGTCAGAACCATGAAAATGAAGGCCTGCAACGTAATGATCAGGATGTGGAAAATGGCCCACGGCACATTCAAAATCCACTGTGACCACCACGGCAGAAGACCCGCAATCAGAATGAAAATCAGCTCACCGGCATACATGTTGCCGAACAGTCGCAGACCGAGAGAAACCGGTTTGGACAGCAGGCTAACACCTTCCAGGATCAGGTTGACCGGAATAAATACCGGGTGATTGAACGGCTGCAGCGTCAGCTCTTTAGTAAAGCCGCCAACGCCTTTCATTTTGATGCTGTAGAAAAGAATGAGGATAAACACGCCCAGCGCCATGGAGAGGGTGATGTTCACGTCAGCAGACGGCACCACGCGCAGAGCAGGCAGACCAAATACGTGCTCGCCGATGTACGGCAGCAGGTCGATAGGCAGCAAATCCATCAGGTTCATCAGGAATACCCAGACGAAAATCGTCAGGGCCAGCGGCGCAATAAGCTTGCTTTTGCCATGGTACATGTCTTTCACGCTACCATGCACAAAGCCGATGACCAGCTCTACCGCTGTCTGGAATTTGCCCGGAACGCCACTGGTCGCGTGCTTCGCGACTTTACGGAACAGAACCAGGAATAACAGGCCCAGCACCACCGAGAAGAACATGGAGTCGATATTGAGCGTCCAGAAGGTGGCCGGGGGGTTATGCGGATCCACCAGCGAGAATGTACGCAGGTCAATCTGAAGGTTATTCAGATGGTGGCCTATGTAATCCTGCGGCGTCGAGATTTCTCCTGCAGACATGATGCCTCTTACCCTTTGTTGTTAATTACAGCTGGCGCCAGTATCTGCACAACCAGCACCGAAACCCACGTCACGATCAGCGGCAAAAAAACCGCCTTCAAACACGCCAGCGCCACCACCAGCAAGGTAAAGGTCGCAACCACCTTAAACGCTTCGCCGAGGGCGAAAGACCAGGCCACGCGGCCTTTAGCGGGTGTATGCGCCTGATGACGCCAGGCAAAATTCACAAACAGCACATTCGGCAGCCACACTGCCAGCCCCCCGCATATCGCAGAGAGGCCCCAGAAAGGGTCTTTGAGGCAAAACAGCAACCCTGCCGCCAGCACCGCGATAAACTGGATGAGCAGGAGCTTGCGGGCCACTTTTTTACTCATAAGCGACGCAGACATTTTCGCTACTGCTCCCTTTGAGGTATGTCGCGTGTCGTATAAAACGTTCTTTGACGCTCTGAGTCAAGCCTCAAAAAGCGCTCAAATTATACGGGGCGAGCACGTGATTTCAAACTATAAGTAGCCAAAAGGTGAATAAATGTTTAAATAATTTTCAGGGCCGCGTTTTTGCAACTTTTGTGCAAACCTCAAAGCAAAAGCGAAAAACGCGAATTGCGCGCGAAGCTTGCGAATAAAGCGTGCACGAGATCACATTATAAACAATTCCTGCTCAAGGTTTGTCACCTCCTTTAGGAATGCGCACCTGATAACCCTTTGTATTTAAAAACCTTTAAAGCTTAATCTTTTTAAAACACCCCGAAACACGATAAAAACCTTTCATTGACATCTACGGGAAACAATTTACGTCCCGTTATCACGCTTCGCGCTCAATATAGCACCCTTATATTTTCATACGTGACTATTTGTTTTTTGGTGCAAAGGGTGCTTCGTTATGTTTAAGCTGCGAACAAGTTAATAAAAAGTGAAATAAGCGGTTGTTATTACGATCGTGTCTGGTTTTTTTACCGGCGCATCAATCGCGTCTTATTTCTACTTTTTTTGATAAATATTAAGTTCTGTTTGCTTTAAGGATAACCAGATGGCGTTCGCCGTCGAGACGAGGAACCGACAGCCTGACGATTTCTTCAACAGCAAAACCTGCCGGCAGCGCGGTGATTTCATCATCCGGACGCTGGCCTTTCAGCGCATAAAAACGGCCCTGCTCTCCTGGCAAGTGATGACACCAGTTCACCATATCGGAGAGCGAGGCGAACGCGCGGCTGATAACGCCGTCAAACGGCGGCTCGGCAGGGAACGTCTCAACGCGACTTTGCACAGGCGTGATGTTTTCGAGCTTCAGCTCATGCTGCACCTGACGCAAAAAGCGCACGCGCTTACCGAGGCTGTCCAGCAGGGTGAAATGGCTGTCAGGGCGCACGATCGCCAGCGGCACGCCAGGCAGGCCAGGCCCCGTGCCGACATCGATAAAACGCGAGCCGTTCAGATGCGGCTCCACCACGATGCTGTCCATGATGTGGCGTACCAGCATCTCGTTCGGGTCACGTACAGACGTGAGATTATAGGCCTTGTTCCACTTGTTCAGCATATCGACATAGGCCACCAGCTGCGCTTTCTGGTGTTCGGGCAGCGAAATCCCTGCGTCATCCAGCAGGCGGGTCAGTGTATTCAGCACGACGGTTTTTCCATATAAAAAGGGCCAGACATAGGCTGGCCCGAAAAGAGACGGTACTCAGGCACTGCGGCGCAGTAGCCCCTGTTTCTTCAGCCAGACCAGCAAAATGGAAATGGCGGCAGGCGTGATCCCGGAGATACGGGACGCCTGGCCAATCGACGCCGGTTTATGATCGTTAAGTTTGGCGATCACCTCATTGGAGAGGCCATTCACCTGGCGATAATCAAGCGTCGCCGGCAGCAGCGTGCTTTCGTTGCGCTGCTGTTTTTCGATCTCATCCTGCTGGCGGGCGATATAGCCTTCGTATTTCACCTGAATTTCAACCTGCTCCGCCGCCTGCGCGTCTTCCAGCGCCGGGGCGAAAGCCTCAAGCGTGGTCAACTGAGCATAGGTCATTTCCGGGCGGCGCAGCAGATCTTCGCCGCTGGCCTCGCGAGAGAGCGGCGCGGTGAGGGTCGCATTGATCGCTTCTACGGTGGCCGAGGTCGGCGTCACCCAGGTGCTTCTCAGACGCTGGCGCTCGCGCTCGATGTTTTCCAGCTTCTCGTTGAAACGTGCCCAGCGCGCGTCGTCAACCAGGCCCATTTCGCGACCGGCTTCGGTCAGACGCAAATCGGCGTTGTCTTCACGCAGCATCAGGCGATATTCGGCACGCGAGGTAAACATGCGGTACGGCTCTTTGGTGCCGAGCGTGCAGAGATCATCCACCAGCACGCCAAGATAAGCCTGAGAACGGCCCGGCGCCCAGCCTTCTTTATCGGCGGAGTAACGCCCGGCGTTCAGGCCTGCCAGCAGCCCCTGGGCCGCAGCTTCTTCGTAACCGGTGGTGCCATTGATCTGGCCGGCGAAGAACAGTCCCTGGATGTATTTGCTCTCAAGCGTCGGTTTCAGGTCGCGTGGGTCGAAGAAATCGTACTCAATGGCATAGCCCGGACGCACAATTTTCGCGTTCTCCATTCCCTTCATGGAACGGACGATTTGCATCTGCACGTCAAACGGCAGGCTGGTCGAGATGCCGTTCGGATAAATTTCGTTACTGGTGAGCCCTTCAGGCTCAAGGAAGATCTGGTGCGCGTTGCGATCGGCGAAGCGCATCACTTTATCTTCGATCGACGGGCAGTAGCGCGGCCCGATCCCCTCGATAACGCCTGCGTACATCGGGCTGCGATCGAGGTTATTGCGGATCACGTCATGGGTTTTTTCGTTGGTGTGCGTGACGTAGCACGGCACCTGGCGCGGATGTTGACTCGCAGACCCCATGAACGAAAAGACCGGCATTGGGTTGTCGCCATGCTGCTGATCGAGCACGCTGAAATCGATAGTGCGCGCATCGATACGCGGCGGCGTCCCGGTTTTCAGGCGACTGACGCGCAGCGGCAGTTCACGCAGTCGACGCGCCAGCGGTACGGAAGGCGGATCGCCTGCACGGCCGCCGCTGTAGTTATCAAGCCCGATATGAATTTTGCCGTCGAGGAAAGTACCGACCGTCAGCACCACTGCTTTGGCGCGGAATTTAAGGCCCATCTGCGTGACGGCGCCCACGACGCGATCGTTTTCCACGATCAGGTCATCCACGGCCTGCTGGAAGATCATCAGGTTCGGCTGATTTTCCAGCGCGGTACGCACGGCCTGTTTGTACAGCACGCGATCCGCCTGAGCGCGGGTAGCGCGCACGGCCGGGCCTTTGCTGGCGTTTAGTATCCTAAACTGAATACCGGCCTGATCGATCGCCTTCGCCATCAGCCCGCCGAGAGCATCCACTTCCTTAACCAGATGTCCTTTACCAATACCGCCGATCGCCGGGTTACAGGACATCTGTCCCAGCGTGTCGATATTGTGTGTCAAAAGCAGGGTCTGCTGACCCATGCGTGCAGCGGCCATTGCGGCCTCGGTACCTGCATGACCCCCGCCAATGATAATGACGTCAAAAGGATCCGGATAAAACATGTTGGTATGACCTCGCG